>NZ_MIHA01000072.1 GCF_001722335.1 Mycolicibacterium flavescens | reverse complement strand
CGAAGGCGACCCCCTCGAAGCCATCCTCGTCAGCGGCCCGGCCAACGGCACCCTGACACTGAACGACGACGGCTCGTTCACCTACACCCCGGACGAAAACTTCAACGGCACCGACACGTTCACCTACAAGGTCAACGACGGCACCGAGGACTCCGACACCGCGACCGTCACCATCACCGTCAACGCGGTCAACGACGCACCGACCACCA
>NZ_MIHA01000071.1 GCF_001722335.1 Mycolicibacterium flavescens | reverse complement strand
ACGGCGCAGCGGTTGATGTTGTTCGCTGCCGAGCGGGGCTGCACCCGCCCCGGGTGCAGCGCCCCGGCCTATGAGACCCAGGTCCATCACGCGGTCGCCGACTGGGCCGATGATGGGCACACCAACATCACCGAGTTGACCCTGGCCTGTGGACCGGATAACCGGGCGGTCAGACCCGGCGGGTGGCGCACCGGAAAACGCAAAGACGGCCGCACCGAATGGCGACCCCCACCGCAGTTGGACACCGGCCAGGCCCGGGTCAACAACTACCACCACCCCGAGCGTTACCTGATCCCCGACGACGGCGCCCACGACGCC
>NZ_MIHA01000070.1 GCF_001722335.1 Mycolicibacterium flavescens | reverse complement strand
CGGCGGCCTCATCATCGGGATTCTGCGATGGCTCCACAGCCACGACAGTTTCGGTCATCACGCGACCTTTCCGGCCCCGACACACCGGGGCCGATCAGGCCGTTTACACCGTTACCGCGACAGTCCCGACGCGCCAGGCGCCCGGGTATCGGCATCCGATGGAGGCGCCACATGAGCTCCCGTCCAGATCGGTTGTGCAGCAACACCATTAGTTCCGCGCCGTTTTGGCCGGGGTTCATTCGGAGATGTTGTCTTGACGGCCCGGTGAGACGTAACTTACATTCTCTACAGCGGAGGACGCATCTGTTCAGCAGAATATCGAGTCAGTGTTGATGGTCTGGTCGAGGAGTTCGGTGTGATGAACGCGGTTGCGGTCG
>NZ_MIHA01000069.1 GCF_001722335.1 Mycolicibacterium flavescens | reverse complement strand
TGCTCAACCCGAACGGCACCTACACCTACACCCCCACCACCGACTTCAACGGCACCGACAGCTTCACCTACACCGTCACCGACAGCCAAGGCGCCACCACCACCGGCACCGTCACCATCACCGTCGAACCCGTCAACGACGCGCCGGTCACCAACGACACCGCGGTCACCGTCGACGAAGACGACACCTACAACGGCGCAGTCCCGATCAGCGACATCGACGAAAACGACACCGCCACCGTCACGTTGGGCCAGAACGTCACCAACGGCACCCTCGTGCTCAACCCGAACGGCACCTACACCTACACCCCCACCACCGACTTCAACGGCACCGACAGCTTCACCTACACCGTCACCGACAGCCAAGGCGCCACCACCA
>NZ_MIHA01000068.1 GCF_001722335.1 Mycolicibacterium flavescens | reverse complement strand
CGGCGCCCCGGGCAAGAACATGCCCGACGCCGACGGGACCCCGCCGCAGTTCACGCCCGAACCCGACGCTGAGCCCGATTACGAACCCGAACCCGAGCCCGACTTCGATCCTGGACCCGACCCGTGGGCCGGCTTCGACTTCGATCCTGGACCCGACCCGTGGAACGACTTCGATCCTGGATTCGATGACGCCGAGCCGGAGCCCGAAGCAGATCTCGACCCCGAGTTCATGCTCGACTTCGATGCCGGGCCCGAGGCCGCGCCGGAGCCGGAGCCTGTCGCCGCCGAGGTCGAGCCTGCGGTTCCGGAAGTGTTGATCCGCGATCCCCGCACGCGGGCGCAGCGTAATCATGATGCGTTGGCGGCGATGTGTCGGGATCTGTTGGCCGCGCGCAGCGGTCGTACCCATAACGGGTTTCCGGTCACGATGGTGATCACCGCGACGCTGCAGGACCTGG
>NZ_MIHA01000067.1 GCF_001722335.1 Mycolicibacterium flavescens | reverse complement strand
AACGCCATCGATGCTCAGGTCGTGGAGATTGTCGCCGAGATCGATCGTGACGGATTGTTGGGCGCCGCCCCCGGGGTCAAGTCGCTCAAGGCTTTGGTGGCCTGGAGGTTGGGCATGTCCGAAGCCAACGCGGGCAACGTGGCCGCGATCGCCGGTCGTTACGATGAATTCCCGCGCTGCACCTCCGAGATGCGCCAGGGGCGGCTGTCGCTGGATCAGGTTGGGGTGATCGCCCAGCATGCCGGGCAGGGCTCTGATGAGCACTATGCTGATTTCGCGGCGGTGGCCACGGTGCGCCAGATCCGCAAGGCACTGAGTCTGGAAACCAAGCCCGAACCCGATCGCGAGCCCGAACCGGAGTTCAAGCGGTCGTTTTCGAAGAGCACCGGCGACAATTACACGACGTATCGCATCACGGTGCCCAATCTGGAGGCGGCCAAAGTCGATGCCGCGTTGGCTTCGCATCGGG
>NZ_MIHA01000066.1 GCF_001722335.1 Mycolicibacterium flavescens | reverse complement strand
GTCTTGACGGCCCGGTGAGACGTAACTTACATTCTCTACAGCGGAGGACGCATCTGTTCAGCAGAATATCGAGTCAGTGTTGATGGTCTGGTCGAGGAGTTCGGTGTGATGAACGCGGTTGCGGTCGATCGAGATACCCGTGAGGCCGTCGAGGCGTTCATGTTCCGGGAGGCGGAGCTACTCGATGGGGGGCAGTTCCGAGAATGGTTGGGTCTGCTCGACCCCGACATCCGGTATGTGGTTCCGGTGCGCACCACCCGTGAGGATTCCGCGGGTTGGGTGGGCGCGATCGCGCACTGGAACGACGACTACACGGGCTTGGAGATGCGGGTCCTCCGGGGCGAGACGGATTTCTCGTGGGCCGAGTCACCTCGGTCGCGGACCCGGCACTTCGTGTCCAACATCCGCACGGTTGCCGGACCGGAGGCTGATGAGTTGACCGTGCGCTCGAATCTCTTGTTCTTCCGCAGCCGCGGAGACAGCGGCCGCTGGGAGTTGCTGTCGGCCGAACGGGTCGACGTGTTGCGCCGGACCGACGATTCGCTGCGGCTCGC
>NZ_MIHA01000065.1 GCF_001722335.1 Mycolicibacterium flavescens | reverse complement strand
CCGCGGGGTGTTGGGCTTTTTGACGCTGTCGGATCCTTCGGGGTTGCGTCATGAGTTGTTTTACGGTCAGAAGGTGGTGCCGGGTTCCTTCCGGCCCGGTCGTGCGATATCGGGGTTCGTCACCGGTGCGCAGGGGTTGGGGCATGTGGTGCTGGCGACGCCGGACCTTGCGCAGGCCGACCGGTTTTTGCGGGGGGTGCTGGGGTTTAAGAAGAGCGATGAGATTTACACCTTCATGGATCTGTGGTTCTACCACTGCAACCCGCGCCATCACAGCATCGCGTTGACTCCGATGCCGGGTGTGCGGGGACTGCACCACGTGATGGTCGAGGTGCAAAGTTTTGATGACGTGGGGATGGCTTATGACCTGTGCATGTCGCGCAACATTCCGCTGAGCATGACGTTGGGGCGCCATGTCAACGATCGGATGGTGTCGTTTTACGTGCGCACACCGAGCGGGTTTGACATCGAGTACGGCTGGGATGCGGTGACCGTCGACGAGGAAACCTGGACAGTCGCTCAGTACGACCGACCCAGTGTGTGGGGCCACCAGATGGTCGCCCAAACACCACCAGGCGCACTCGAAGCCGCAACAACATGAACG
>NZ_MIHA01000064.1 GCF_001722335.1 Mycolicibacterium flavescens | reverse complement strand
TGCTCAACCCGAACGGCACCTACACCTACACCCCCACCACCGACTTCAACGGCACCGACAGCTTCACCTACACCGTCACCGACAGCCAAGGCGCCACCACCACCGGCACCGTCACCATCACCGTCGAGGCGGTCAACGACGCGGCGACCCCGGTCGATGACGCCTACAGCACCGACGAAGACACCCCGCTGACCATCCCGGCCGCCGGCGGCGTGCTGGGCAACGACACCGACACCGAAGGCGACCCCCTCGAAGCCATCCTCGTCAGCGGCCCGGCCAACGGCACCCTGACACTGAATGACGACGGCTCGTTCACCTACACCCCGGACGAAAACTTCAACGGCACCGACACGTTCACCTACAAGGTCAACGACGGCACTGAGGACTCCGACACCGCCATCGTCACCATCACCGTCAACGCGGTCAACGACGCGGCGACCCCGGTCGATGACGCCTACAGCACCGATGAAGACACCCCGCTGACCATCCCGGCGGCCGGCGGCGTGCTGGGCAACGACACCGACACCGAAGGCGACCCCCTCGAAGCCATCCTCGTCAGCGGCCCGGCCAACGGCACCCTGACACTGAACGACGACGGCTCGTTCACCTACACCCCGGACGAAAACTTCAACGGCACCGACACGTTCACCTAC
>NZ_MIHA01000063.1 GCF_001722335.1 Mycolicibacterium flavescens | reverse complement strand
TTTCGAAGAGCACCGGCGACAATTACACGACGTATCGCATCACGGTGCCCAATCTGGAGGCGGCCAAAGTCGATGCCGCGTTGGCTTCGCATCGGGAGGCGTTGATCAACGACTACCGCCGCGACCAGGGCCCCGACACCCCCGGCGATCCCGACGCGCCGAGCTGGGAAGGCAGCGGCGCGTTCAAGCGGGAAAAAGCCCAAGGGTTTAATCTGCCGTTTCCCACCTTGACCGATGCGTTCATGCGGATGGTCG
Source organism: Mycolicibacterium flavescens (assembly GCF_001722335.1). GTDB lineage: Bacteria > Actinomycetota > Actinomycetes > Mycobacteriales > Mycobacteriaceae > Mycobacterium > Mycobacterium flavescens. The sequence goes on along the minus strand of NZ_MIHA01000063.1, from coordinate 409 downwards.
AGACCGCGTGGGACGCCGATGTGGCGCGGCGCCCGCACGGTCAGCACACCACCGTGATCGTGCACCTGGATGTCGACAAACGCGCCAGCTGGATCCACGCCGGCCCGGCGTTGTCTGATGCTGATCGCCGATACCTGTTGTGTGACGCCGACTGTGAGGTGTGGCTGCAACAGCGAGGACAGCCCTTCGGGGCCGGGCGCAGCACGCGGGTGATCAGTCGGCGGCTGCGCCGGGCGCTGGAATACCGCGACTCGACCTGTGCGGTACCCGGGTGCGGGTCCACCCGCGGGCTGCACGCCCATCACATCGTGCACTGGGAAGACGGCGGACCCACCGAGTTGTGGAATCTGGTGCTGGTGTGCCCGCATCACCACCGCATGCATCACCGCGGCGAGATCACCATCCGCGG
>NZ_MIHA01000062.1 GCF_001722335.1 Mycolicibacterium flavescens | reverse complement strand
CGGCGCCCCGGGCAAGAACATGCCCGACGCCGACGGGACCCCGCCGCAGTTCACGCCCGAACCCGACGCTGAGCCCGATTACGAACCCGAACCCGAGCCCGACTTCGATCCTGGACCCGACCCGTGGAACGACTTCGATCCTGGATTCGATGACGCCGAGCCGGAGCCCGAAGCAGATCCCGACCCCGAGTTCATGCTCGACTTCGATGCCGGGCCCGAGGCCGCGCCGGAGCCGGAGCCTGTCGCCGCCGAGGTCGAGCCTGCGGTTCCGGAGGTGTTGATCCGCGATCCCCGGACGCGGGCGCAGCGTAATCATGATGCGTTGGCGGCGATGTGTCGGGATCTGTTGGCCGCGCGCAGCGGTCGTACCCATAACGGGTTTCCGGTCACGATGGTGATCACCGCGACGCTGCAGGACCTGGAGAAAGCCGCCGGGTTCGGAGTGACCGCCGGTGGAACGGTGGTAGCGATGCCCGATGTCATCGCCATGGCCGCCCACGCCCAGCACTATCTGGCGATCTTCGACAAACACACCAACGAACCGCTCTACCTCGGCCGCGCCAAACGCTGCGCGTCCACGGCGCAGCGGTTGATGTTGTTCGCTGCCGAGCGGGGCTGCACCCGCCCCGGGTGCAGCGCCCCGGCCTATGAGACCCAGGTCCATCACGCGGTCGCCGACTGGGCCGATGATGGGCACACCAACA
>NZ_MIHA01000061.1 GCF_001722335.1 Mycolicibacterium flavescens | reverse complement strand
CCACGGGTCGGGTCCAGGATCGAAGTCGGGCTCGGGTTCGGGTTCGTAATCGGGCTCAGCGTCGGGTTCGGGCGTGAACTGCGGCGGGGTCCCGTCGGCGTCGGGCATGTTCTTGCCCGGGGCGCCGTAGCTGGCCCACACCGCCTCGATCCACCCCCGCGTCGGAGCATCCACCGCCCCGTGAATCTTGCTGATCCCATCGCGATCCTGCGGACCGAACCACACCCCGGTCTTGCGGCGACGCTCATGCTCACGAAACTCGAAATGCTCCTCCAACACCGTCACCATGTGCTCGACGGCCTTCTCCAACGCCGCCGGCCCCAACCGGGCCGCCTCCTGCGCCAGATGCGCCTCGGCGGCCTCGCGCACATCAAAACCCACCGACGACGGAATCTGCTTGTTGAAGAACTTCCGCAAAATCGCCACCTGCTCAGCACCGATACGCCCGGCCGCCACCCCCGCGGCCACATTGGGCATCACCGGGGCCAGCACCTCACCGGTCATCGCCAACCGCGGCGCCAAATCATGGGCCTCACCCACCCGCCGATTGGCCTCACCCTGGGAAATATTGAGCAACGTCTGCAACGCCCGACTCACCGACGACTCGCCCAACTCGCCGGCCGGGGCGCGCCCCAACTGCGCCACCACCCGATGCCCCACCACCGCCGACGACCGCTGCACCGACTCAAAATCAGCCGTGAACGCCAACAACTCCGCCGTCGACGCCCCATCAAGGGGCTCCGAACGCAGCACGTCGAGCTCGCGGCGAACCACCGCAAGCGCTTCGTACATACGTTCGATACCCACAACCCGACACTAACCACCCCCACCGACACCACACCCCCAAATGTGGCCCCAGAAACCAAAGTGACAGAAGTT
>NZ_MIHA01000060.1 GCF_001722335.1 Mycolicibacterium flavescens | reverse complement strand
GGCACGGGCGGCGCCGGCGGCAACGCGAGCGCGGGCAACGGCGGCAGCGCGTCCGCCGACGGCGCGGCGGCCGGTGATGCGTCCGGCGGCACCGGGACCGGCGGCGCGGGCGGCACGGTCACAACCGGCGCGGCGGCCAGCGGTGACGCCAGTGGCGGCGCCGGTGGTGAAGGCGGAACGCCGACGGGCGGCGCAGGCGGTGAAGGTGGCACGACCACTGGCGGCGCAGGCGGCGACACCGGTGACGGCGGTGCGGGTGGCGCGGCCACCGGCGGCGGCGCCACCGGAGGTGACGGGTCCAGCGGCGACGCCTCGGGCGGAGCGGGCTCGGGCGGCAACGGATCCGGCGGCGGCGGCGCAGGCGGTGACGGCAGCGGCGGGAGCGGCACCGGCACCGGTGCCGGTGGCGACACGAACGCGGGCAACGCCGGCGGAACGTCGAACGGCGGCTCGGGTGACACGTCGAGCACGAGCGCATCGTCGTCCTCGCTGCTGTCGAACTTCCTCAACGGTGTGCTGAGTGTCTTCGGCTTCGGCGGAGGAGGCGACGGCGCCAGCGCCGAGGGCGGTGATACCGGTGGCGGGTCGTCCAACCCGTTCGCCGCGCTGATCGAGGCGTTCACCAGCTTCCTGCCGTTCTAGCGACAGCCGGTGAGTCGAGTTCCGGTGCCGGGCCGCAGCCGATGCGGTCCGGCACCGGGACCGGCGACCAAGCCAACCCGATTCATCCGAGGCCGCGTGCCTCGAAATCTTGAGTGAGGAAAGAAGAATGGAACGCAAGACAACATCACCGACGGCCAAGCGTGCCGTCGCGGCGGCGTTCGCCGGTGCGCTGGCGCTGTCGTTCGGTGGGCTGACAGTGGTGCCCAACGACGCGGCCTCGCAGCTGCTGGCCGCCGCGCCGTCGGCCGCGGAGCGCAGCACCGATCCGGTGACCGCCCCCGGGTCGCCCCCGGCGACGGCGGTGAACGCCTCA
>NZ_MIHA01000059.1 GCF_001722335.1 Mycolicibacterium flavescens | reverse complement strand
ATGATCGGCGGCAGGCGGCGGCGCCCACCCAGGCGCTCGTCCCAGCGGTAGGCCAGCCCGGCGTCGGCCGCCCACGCCGCGATCGCGCCGCGCTCGACATCGGGGTTGTGCCTGCTGTTCGGGAAGCGGCGGATGTCGACGATCGCTTCGACGCCCGCCCCGCGCAGCAGCCCCGCGAGTTCGGTTCTGCCCAGTGCACCGTGGCCCACCGAGGTCAACATGTCACCGGTGTACCCGCTTCCCGCGATGCGCCATGATGGCTGCATGACCGACCCGCGCCGCCGCGTACCGCGCACCGACGCGCTGCTCTCCGACCCGCGGCTCGCCGAGGCGGCCCGCACGCTCGGTCGTACCCTGGTGAAAAGCGTTGTGGCGCAGGCGCAGCAGCAGGCCCGCGACGGGCTCATCGACCCGGATTCGGTCGCCGACGCGGCGGTCGCGGCGCTGCCGCACAGCGCGGCCACGCTGCGGCCGGTGATCAACGCGACCGGCGTCGTCGTGCACACCAACCTCGGGCGGGCCCCGCTGTCGCGTGCGGCGGTCGACGCGGTCGTGACCGCCAGCGGCGCCACCGACGTCGAGTTCGACCTGGCGACCGGCCGCCGCGCCCGCCGGGGCCGCGGCGCGCTGGCCGCGCTCGCGCAGGCCGTGCCGACTGCCGGTGGTGTGCACGTGGTCAACAACAACGCCGCCGCGCTGCTGCTGACCGCGATGACGCTGGCCCCGGGCAAGGAGATCGTGGTCAGCCGCGGCGAGCTCATCGAGATCGGCGACGGGTTCCGGCTGCCCGAGCTGATGGCCTCGACCGGGTCGCGGTTCCGCGAGGTCGGCACCACCAACCGCACCCACCTGCGCGACTACGCCGACGCGGTCGGCCCCGACACCGGCTTCATCCTCAAGGTCCACCCGTCGAACTACGCGGTCAGCGGGTTCACCTCCTCGGTTCCGGTCACCGACCTCGCGACGCTCGGCGTGCCCGTCGTCGCCGACATCGGCTCGGGTCTGCCATGCCGTGCCCGCCGCCGCAGATCACGAGGTCGGCCTGTTTCAGCAGTTCGTCCTGCCGGCCCAGTCCGACCACCGCCCACGGAGGCACCGCGACGTCGGCGCCGTCCAGCCGCGACACCACCAC
>NZ_MIHA01000058.1 GCF_001722335.1 Mycolicibacterium flavescens | reverse complement strand
TGTCTCGGGACATCGCTGACACCTATGGTGCCGGTTTTGGCTCGCGGATGCGATAGGTCCGGGTGTTGGATTCACAGCGCTGGTGGTAGCGCGTGGGGTCGGCGGTCAGTTCTCGGATGAGAGTCGTGGCGCTGAAGATGGCGATGTGATCGCCTTGGCGGATGACGTCGCAGACGTGTCCGCCCCAGCGCACCCCTACTCCTATGCGGTAGGGCGGAACGTGTATGTTGCCTGATCGTTCGTCGACGGTGTGGCGGCTAACGAAAACCGGTGCGGCCAGCGCATATTCGGCAGGGTGGGCTTTGGCGCTGGCGGTATAGATTTCAGCGGGTGTCGCTCCGCGTAGAGCGCGGTGGGGCCGGTGGTGGTTGTAGAAGTCGCGAAAGTAGGCCAGCTGATCGTTGAGTTCGTCGATGCTGGCTGCGGCCGGTTGAGCGTGTAGCCACTTTTTCAGGGTCTGCCAGAACCGTTCGATCTTGCCGCAGGTCTGCGGGTGAAAAGGGCGGGAGTTGATGGTGCGCGTCCCCAGCGCCCGTAGGTTCGCCTCAAACGAGGCCTCAAAGCCCTTACGGCGCCCGGTGTAGGCCAGCCCGTTGTCGGTCAACGACATGGCCGGGACACCGCATTCGGCGATACCGGCGACCATCGTCGACCACACCAACTCAGCGGTGCCGTGACCGATGCCAGCCCATAGCGCCGGGAGGTAGCGGGAATGGTCATCGAGGGTGCCGCAGATGGCCGTGACGGTGTCATCGGCCAGCGCCCACTGGGTCCAGTCCGACTGCCAGCACTCGTTGGGGCGGTGAAAGCAGAACCGTTTGGTCGCTGACTTCGGGCGCTTTTGTGGTTGCGGCACGATCACCGCGTGGCGGGTCAAGATCCGCCACACCGTCGTACGCGACGGCGCCTGCTGATCCTGGCGTTTCATTGCCCACACGATCGCCTCAGGGCCGTAATCGTGACCGGCTTCGAGTAACTGCATGCGTGTGCGCAGCACCGCTTGTTCGACCGCGGCCGTGGTCTGGCCCGGTGAGGACAGCGGCCGGCGCGAGCGCTCCTCGAGACCGGCCAGGCCCTCCTGGCTGAAGCGGCTGCGCCACTTGTAAAACGTCTGCCTACTGATCCGATGATCGCGGCAAAACTGCGACAC
>NZ_MIHA01000057.1 GCF_001722335.1 Mycolicibacterium flavescens | reverse complement strand
TGACATCGCGGCCGGGCGTGCTGGTTTTGGTGGTGGCCATCAGGCGGCTCCGCCGTCGAGATCGACTCCGAACGCGGCGTCGTAGGCCGTCAGGTCCCGCACCGCCACCTCGGTTTCGGCTGGTGGCGGTGGAATCTGGATTCGTCTGCGCCGCAACACCTTCGCCGCCTCGATGTGGATGGGATCAGAGATCGTCTGGTGAGTGGCCCAGATCCGGTCGTGGGCGGCGAGGCTCTGCCCGTCGCAGAACACCTGCACCTGATCCAGATCGGCGCGAACCAGCACCCGCCGACCCACCGCACTGGGGTGCACCGAGTAGTCGTTGCCGTCCAGACGGATGTAGTGATCGCGCGGCAGCCGCAACGCCGCACTCCAACCCACCGCCGGCGCGACCGGAGGCAGCGCGAGCATCGCCGCCCGATCCGCGCTGATCCGCTCGCTTGGAGCGCAGCCCAAAGCACGGCGGGTGCGGGTGTTGACCACCGCCAGCCAGTCCTGCAGTTGGGTGTTGAAGTCTGCCGGCGACGCGAACGTCCGTCCCGGCAGAAAGGAGCGCTCCAGATAGTCATGGGAGCGTTCGATCAGGCCCTTGGCTTCCGGGTCGGCGGGCTGGCAGACGATGACCTTGGTGGCCAGCACGCCGCGGAATGCCTGGCATTCCTGGGTCAGCTCGACCCGCCCGCCACGCCAGCGACCGATGGCGCCTTCACCGTCCCAGACCAGCGCCCGCGGCACCGCACCGAGCCCGCTGATCAGCTCCCACCACCCAGCAAACAGGTCCTCGGCTCGCCGCGACGGGATCAACATCGCCAGCAGCCAGCGCGAATAGGCGCTGATCATCGTCAGCACCGGCAGCCGAGTCGCGGTGCGGGTCTGGCCGAAGCCGACCGGAATCTCGACGTCGGGAAACCACAGATCGCACTGGGCGATTTCACCAGCGGCGTAGGCGGTACGCGAGGCCGGGTCCGGTGGCAGATACACCGGCCGCAACTCAGCCACTCGCGCCGAAAGCACCCGGATCGAGCGTTGCCACCCGATCCGCTCGGCGATCACCGTCGCCGGCATCCTCGGGTAGACCTGCAGCAGCTCCCTTATCCGCGGTTCGACCTCATCGACGACCGAACCCCGCGGCGCGCGCTCGTACTTCGGTGGCGCATCATCAGCCAGCGCCGACTTCACCGTGTTCTTCGAGATGTTCAACGTCCGAGCGATCACCTTGATCGGCAGGCCCTCGGCCCGACGCAGACGACGAATCTCAGCCCAATCCTCCACAGACAACATTCCCTTCTGGTCCTCCTGGCTCGACTAAAGCCAGGCCACCGGACCAGGGGGTCAATTTTCAGTTGCCGCGCCGGGGTCAGATTTCACGTGCCGTCGACA
>NZ_MIHA01000056.1 GCF_001722335.1 Mycolicibacterium flavescens | reverse complement strand
GGTTGCGTCCAGCAGAGTGGTGTACGAGTCGAGACCTGATCAACGGTACCGGCGTGTCGTAGCCGAGTGATTGAAGGTCATCGCGTGATTCTTCGAGGGACCGTCCAAAGTCACTCGAGCAAAGGAACCACGCGATGACCGCTGCCCAGAATATCGACCTGCCCACCGTGCTGGTCGAACGACTCACCACCACCCATCCCGATGTGCTGCGCGAACTGCTGGCCACGTTCATCCACACCCTGATGGGTGCCGAGGCCGACGCCCTGTGCGGCGCCGGTTACGGTGAGCGTTCGGCGCAGCGCACCAACTCCCGCAACGGGTATCGACACCGTGAATTCGACACCCGTGCAGGCACATTGGATCTGGCGATCCCGAAGCTACGGCAGGGTTCTTACTTCCCGGACTGGCTGCTGGAACGCCGCAAACGCGCCGAGCGGGCCCTGACCACCGTGGTCGCGACCTGCTACCTGCTCGGGGTGTCGACGCGGAGGATGGACAAGCTCGTCGAGACGTTGGGGATCACCAGCCTGTCGAAGTCGCAGGTGTCGGTGATGGCCAAGGAACTCGACACCGCCGTCGAAGCCTTCCGGACCCGCCCGCTGGACGCCGGCCCGTACACGTTCGTGGCCGCTGACGCCCTGGTGCTCAAGGTCCGCGAGGGCGGGCGGGTGGTCAACGTGCACGCCCTGATCGCCGTCGGTGTGAACGCCGAGGGCTATCGGGAGATCCTGGGTATCGACGTCACCACCGCCGAGGACGGTGCGGGCTGGTTGGCGTTCTGGCGGTCATTGACCGCCCGGGGCCTCTCGGGGGTGAAGCTGGTGACCTCCGACGCGCACGCCGGTCTGGTGGCCGCGATCGGGGCCACTCTGCCCGGCGCGACGTGGCAGCGGTGCCGCACGCACTACACGACCAACCTGATGGCCATCACCCCGAAGGCCTCCTGGCCGTGGGTGCGCACCCTGCTGCATTCGGTGTTCGACCAGCCGGACACTGAATCCGTTGCCGCTCAATACGATCGGATCATCGAAGCGCTGTCCGACAAACTTCCCAAGGTGGCCGACCACCTCGAGGCCGCCCGCCCGGACCTGCTGGCGTTCACCGCGTTCCCCAAGCAGATCTGGCGCCAGATCTGGTCGAACAATCCCCAGGAGCGACTCAACAAGGAGATCCGACGTCGGACCGACGTCGTGGGCATCTTCCCCGACCGCGACGCGCTGATCCGCCTCGTCGGGGCAGTGCTGGCCGAACAACACGACGAATGGGCCGAATCCCGGCGCTACCTCGGCCTGGAAGTCCTGAGCAAATCACGCGCCGTCAACGACACCTCGACCGAACAGGAGGCCACCCCCGCAGCCCTGACTGCCTGAACCATCACATCGAAGAATCACACGACGACGTCGTACACCACGTCCCTGGACTTGACC
>NZ_MIHA01000055.1 GCF_001722335.1 Mycolicibacterium flavescens | reverse complement strand
GGGTCCGTCAGATTAACGGTGTAAGCGGCATCTTCGGTTAGGTGGTTTCGCTGCCCGGCATGCGGTCGGCGAAGGTGATCGCGAAGGCGTTCAGGGCTGGTTTCCAGCGTATGGTCCATCGCTTCTGTCCGGTCCCGGTCGGGTCCAGCGACCGGGTGACCAAGTATAGGCACTTCAGCGCCGCCTGCTCGGTCGGAAAATGACCGCGGGCCCGCACGGCGCGGCGGTAGCGGGCGTTCAACGATTCAATAGCATTGGTCGAACAGATCACCTTCCTTATCTCGGTGTCGTAGTCCAGGAACGGAATGAACTCACTCCACGCGTTGCGCCACAATCGAATCGCCGCCGGGTAGCGGTTACCCCACTCGGCCTCGAATGCGTCCAGCGCTGCCGCTGCAGCCTCAGCGTTGACCGCGGTGTAGATCGGCCGCAACGCCTTGGCAATGGCGTCGCGGTGCTGGCGCCCGGCGTAGCGGAACGTCCCACGGATCAAATGGATGACACACGTCTGGACCACAGTGTCGGGGAACACCGCGCCCACCGACTGCGGTAAGCCTTTGAGCCCGTCGCAGACCAGGAAGAAGATGTCGGCCACCCCGCGGTTCTTCAGCTCGGTGAGTACCGCCAGCCAGTATTTGGCTGACTCGCCATCGCCCTCGCCGGCCCACATGCCCAGCACGTCACGATGCCCGGCCAGGTCCACCCCGATCGCGGCGTAGATGGGCCTGGGGCCGACCTGGCCGTCGCGGATCTTGACGTGCAGGGCGTCGATGAACACCGCGGCGTACACGCGTTCCAGCGGGCGGGTGTGCCACACGGTCATCTCCTCGACCACGCGGTCGGTGATCCGACTGATCGTGTCCTTGGACACCGACGCGCCGTAGATGTCGGCGAAATGGGCGCTGATCTCGCCGGTGGTCAGCCCGCGGGCATACAGCGACAACACCACCTCGTCGACATCGGTCAGGCGACGTTGGCGCTTCTGGACGATCTGGGGTTCGAAGCTGCCGGCGCGGTCGCGCGGCACCTCGATCTCGATCTGCCCGCACGCATCGGTCAGTACGGTCTTGGCCCGGGTTCCGTTGCGGGAGTTGCCCGAGCCATACCCAGCCGGATCGTGACGGTCATAGCCCAGGTGCTCGGACAGTTCCTCGTCCAGAGCGGTCTCGATGACCGTCTTGGTCATCGCCTTGAGCAACCCGCCCGGACCGGTCAGCGATACGCCGGCCTCGCGGGCCTAGCGTACCAACTCCCGGGCAACCTCGAGCTCGTCGACCTCACGGCTATCCGGGACATCAATGGCCGCCACGGCGGCCTCATCATCGGGATTCTGCGATGGCTCCACAGCCACGACAGTTTCGGTCATCACGCGACCTTTCCGGCCCCGACACACCGGGGCCGATCAGGCCGTTTACACCGTTACCGCGACAGTCCC
>NZ_MIHA01000054.1 GCF_001722335.1 Mycolicibacterium flavescens | reverse complement strand
GAGCAAATCACGCGCCGTCAACGACACCTCGACCGAACAGGAGGCCACCCCCGCAGCCCTGACTGCCTGAACCATCACATCGAAGAATCACACGACGACGTCGTACACCACGTCCCTGGACTTGACCGCGCCAAGACCAGCTCGATGAGGTCCTGACCTTCGTCGGTCTCCGCGTTGAAGACACCGGCAAGGTACACCGCGGCCCCCGGTCCTCCACCCTGGACGAGGCATCGCGCAACGCCACCTCACTGCGGGCAGAGCTACGCCGCCGAGACACCCACGACGAGGTGCTGCGCTACTGCACCGTGGAGCTACTCAAGAAGAACAACTTTCACGCCTCCCTGGAAGCGACTAAAAGCGTGTTCGAACGAGTTCGGCAGATGTCGGGCCTCAGCGGCGACGGCGCCCCACTGATAGACGCGGCCCTGTCCCTCGGGAAATCAGGAGCACCAGTCATTGCAATCAACGATCTGGCCTCTCAAACCGATCGTGATGAACAAACAGGCTTCGCCAATCTCATCAAAGGACTGGCTGGCATGTTCAGAAACCCAGTGGCTCACGATCCGCGTGCCCTACGAACGGTCACCGACACCCAGTTGCTTGAACTGGCGACGGCGCTATCGCTGGTACACCGCCGACTCGATGTTGCTACTGCGACCCGTCCATCCACCTAGCCACCCTCCAAATCCCAAAACTCCACTGGGCAACCGAATATGCTCTGGATCAGATGCCGGGATGTTCGCCCTCATCATCTTCGTGGAACCAGTCGACGTCCTCGCCGAACACCTCGCGGGCTGCCGCCGCAAGCTCGCCGAGCGTGTCATGACGATCGGTGTTGCTGATCGCGTCATCGCGCATGCGATGGATCCGATCCGGAACATTGGGGTGCGAGACAAAGAGCCCCCACCGCGCGGCGGCGTCATCGCAGCGCTTGGGGATAACTTCGGTGAAGTGCTTGACCATCGGCTCAACACTGCCTTCGTGCAGTTCGAGATTGTACGACAGTTCAGTGTTGAGTTCCTCGAACTTGCGCGCATCGTCATCGGTGTGGGCGACTGCGGGCCTGACGTACTGCCGCCACGTTTGAATAACGTGAAAACCTAACTGCTGGGCCATCTTTCCCGTTAGAAACTGAACGCGTCGACACACGAAGATGGGCATCACGGGCAGGCTCGGGTTCGCCACACGAAGGCGCGCGGACTTATCGAGGAGCTGATACAGCTCTTGGGTTCGCGGGTAGATCCACTGGCGGACGTTCTTCGCCTCAATAGGCATCAGCTTCGTTGAGCTGGGCAGACCATCGGCCCCAACCCGGGTGTGAAAGGCCGCGTTATCGACCTTTCCGCCTGGGACCGGCTTTCCGGCTATCTGACTCACTTCGCCCCCATCAGGACGTAGAAGGAGGTAACCGTGAGGCGCCGCCTCCAACAGTGACCGATGAATAACCCGCTCAAGCGCCGCTGGAATGGGGGGTGCACCCCATTCGGTTGCCGAGGCGCTACTCCAGCTCAGATGGTCAAGTCCAGGGACGTGGTGTACGACGTCGTCGTGTGATTCTTCGATGTGATGGTTCAGGCAGTCAGGGCTGCGGGGGTGGCCTCCTGTTCGGTCGAGGTGTCGTTGACGGCGCGTGATTTGCTC
>NZ_MIHA01000053.1 GCF_001722335.1 Mycolicibacterium flavescens | reverse complement strand
CTAGGAGTCTGCTGAATTAGGGGTGTTTGGGGCGGGGTGCCTCGGAGCGCTCTGTGGCGCGTGGGTTTTAGTCAGACCCGCTGGGTCGACAGTACGAGGTCACCCCGCCGTGTTGAGCGTGGCACCTGGTGTTCGGTGCTGCAAGACCCGGCCCGGTGGGGTCAGGCGATGGCCCAGCCAGCGTCGGTGTGGGTCAGTCCCAGGGTGATCAGGCGACGCAGGTTCACAGCCGCGGCGCGGTGATGGAGCCAGTGGTCGTTGCGGGCGACCCCGCGGTAGCGGACTTTGCGATTGCCACGACTGAGCCAGGCGATGGTGCGTTCGACCATCGGTCGGTGTTGTCGATATTCGTTGAGCCAGTCCGATTCTCGCGATCGTTGGCGCGCGGCTCGCTGGAGCGCGTCGTGCTGGCGGATCTTCAGGCTTTTGCCGGTAGCGCTAGTGGTGCACTGCGCACGCAACGGGCAACCCAGACAGGCGACGCCGAAGGTCGCATAGCCCCCCGCGGTGATGGTGCGGGTCACCTTGGCTGGGCAGGTCGCCGTCCTGGCGGCGTGGTCGACGATGAAGTCATCGATGGTGAAACCTCCGGCGACTGCAGGGCGCAGGGGCGCGGACTTAACTCGATCCACATGTCCGGTCTCAGCCATGTGAGCCCGGAATTCGCCACTGCCGTAGGCGGAATCACCCAACACCGTCACCGGTTCATCTTCATCAGCGAGCAGCTGCGCGGCCACCGCCGCGTCATGCGATCCCGCACCGCTGGCCGCGGTCAACGCGCAGTCGGTGATGATCCCAGTGTCCGGTTCCACCGCGACGTGGGCTTTGAAGCCGTCCTGGCGACGATGAACGCTCTTGTGGGCGTGACGGGCCTCGGGGTCCACGGTGGAGATCACCCGGTCTGGGGCCACCCGTTGGGCGATGCGCCAGCGTCCGTCGGTGCCATCAGAATCCTGCACGGGTTCGACGTCTTGGCCGGCGATCAACGCCAACAACGCCACTGCCTCGGCGGCGCGGGCGCCCAGTTCCTGGTCCGGCAGATGCCCCAGCACCCGGTGAGCGTCGCCGACCAGAGCGTCGACCAACGCTGCCCGCGCATCGGCGTCATCCCAGGTGATCGATGGTTTCCCGGGGTCGTCGTAATTATGGGCGGTGCAGTGGGCGGCAACGACCTCACCGGCGCCGGGGACCTCGCGGCGGACCCGGCGGATCGCCCCGATCAGCTGGGTCACGGTGTCCTGGGTGGCCACCGCGTCGTCAAGGATCGTTGAATCCAAGGCGCGGCGGGTCTTGCCGGCCAACGCCCCGGTGGCCGCCACCACGGTCTTGACTGCGTCGAAGATCCGGTTCGGTCGGTCTGAGACAGCCAGCCGACGCCGCCAGTAGGTCAACGTCGTGGAATGAAACGCCCCGGCGGTGATCGGCACACCACAGGCGGCTTTCCAGCGCAGATCGAAGGTCAACGCTTCCACGGTCTCGTTATCGGAGAGCCCATGCAGAGCTTGCAACGTGATCACCGAAGCCATTACCTCCGCCGGCACGCTCGGGCGGCCCCGCCGCGAGGGGAACAGATCGGTGAACATCTCCTCGGGAAACAGCTCACCGCGATGGACAGCCAGGAACGCAAACACGCTGTCGGACTTCAAAAGATGCCCGGCAACCGATTCGGCATCCAACAATTCACGCTGATCATCAGAGCGACCCTGCACCGATCAATCATCCCCAAAAACCCAGAACAAACCGACCCGGCACACCGTATTAATTCAGCAGACTCCTAG
>NZ_MIHA01000052.1 GCF_001722335.1 Mycolicibacterium flavescens | reverse complement strand
CAGAAGCGATGGACCATACGCTGGAAACCAGCCCTGAACGCCTTCGCGATCACCTTCGCCGACCGCATGCCGGGCAGCGAAACCACCTAACCGAAGATGCCGCTTACACCGTTAATCTGACGGACCCCCAATAGTGACGGCGCTCATCGAAAGTCTCCAGGTGTGCTCGTTGAAATTCCTCACCTGTGAGCAGCGGTCAGTGTAGTGGTTGGCGGGTGCCGGTGGTGGTGCGTCGCAGGGTTTCGGCGGCGTCGTGGTGATCGCGTAGTCGGTAGGACTGGCCGTCGAGGTTGATGACTACCGATCGGTGAAGGAGGCGATCGAGCATGGCTGCGGCGACGGTGGTGTCGCCGAGGATGTCGCCCCAGGCGCCGACTCCGCGGTTGGTGGTGATGACGATGCTCGTTTTCAAATATCGTTGGGAGACAACCTGAAACAGTGCCGATGCTGCTTCGGCGGGCAGTGGCAGGTAGCCGAGCTCGTCGATGACCAGCAGTGTGGGGCCGGCGTAGAAGCGCATGGTGGTGGCCCAGCGTCCTTCGATGGCGGCGCGGTGGCAGCGGGCGGCCAGGTCGGCGGCGGTGGTGAAGTATGTGCGGTAGCCGGCGTGGGCGGCTGCTCGGGCCAGTCCGACCGAGAGGTGGGTTTTGCCGGTCCCGGGTGGGCCGATGAGCAGGATGTTGGTCGCTGATTCAAGGTAGCGGCAGGTGCCCAGTTCGTTGATGAGCTTGCGGTCGATGCCGGCGGCGGCATCGACGTCGAAGTCGGCCAGCGTGGCCGGGGGGGTAGGCAGGCGAACCGTAGCCGTCCGGCCAGCCTTCGTGCGGTGCTGACGTCGACTTCCACGGCCAGCAGCCGCTCCAGGGCGACGGTGAGTGAGAGGTTTTCGGCGTTGGCTTGGTCCAGGACTGCAGGGAGGGCTTCGGCGGCGGCGTGCAGTTTGAGTTCGGCCAGATGCGAGCGCAACTGCTGATAGCGGCTGGCCGCCGCCGACGGGCCCTCAAGGGTGGCGGTGGTTTTTGGGGTGCGTGGGGTGGGTGTCATTGGATGGTCCTTCGCTGGGCGGCCCGCTCGTAGGCGGACAGGTCGATGACTGTGGAATCGGTTGCCGTGGCCACGCTTTCGGTGGCCACGGTGTTGGCGGTGGTGGTCCGGAGTAGTTGGGCGGCAGCAGCTTTGGCGGCTACACCGGGTGGGATGCGTTCCTTGCGGCGGTGCGGTCGGCCGGTCGTGGCGGTGGCCATGGCCGCGGTGTCCAGGGCGATGATGTGGCCGCTGTCGCGGACCATGAGTCCGAGGCCGTCTGTGGCGCGGTGGTGGCGGGCCACGACGACGCCGGTCATCGTGGCGATGTCGATGTACTGGCCACCGATGGGGTGGCTGACGGTGACCTGGGCGGCGGCCAACTCCGGTGGCACCGAGTAGCGGTTGCCGCGGTAGGACACCAGGGCTTGGCGTGACGCGGTTCGGGACTCGGACACGATTACCGGGTACGGCGTCACTGGTACCGGGGCCAGCGGCTCAGCTTTGGCGACCACGGCGACCGAGGAGCGCCCGTCGGTGGTGGCCCGGATCCGGGTGTCACCTCGCAGACGAGCGAAGCGGTCCACGCTGGCCTGGGCCGCCTCAACGGTCAGGTCGTCGGCCAGGGTGCGCCACCAGCGTTGCGCGGCAGTGTGATTGACCTTCTCCACGACACCTTTGCGGTTACCGCGTCGCGGTGGGCAGATCGCTACCGAGACGCCGTAGTGTTTGGCGACCCCGGCGAACGAGGCGGTCACCCGGCCCGAGCCTGGGTCGCAGACTGTGGCCATCCGGTCGAACCGCCAGATGCGGGTCAGCCCGCCCAAGCCGCGCACGATGCGGTCGATGGCGGCCACCAGGTGCGGTTGATCCATCGACGGTGAGAGCACCGCCCGCCACTTGCCCGAATGCGCCAGCGAGCCGACCAGCAGGAAAGCTTTCTTGCCCCATCCCCAGGATGCGGGTGGATCGGGCAATTCCAGCCAATCCCATTGGGTTTCCTCACCCGGCGGGTGCGCGATGACCGCGTTGGGCCGGTCTGCCGCGGTGCGGCAGGCCTCGCACGCCGGGCGCAGACTGCGGGTGCGGATGTTGCGGGTCAAGCTCTGATACGACAGCCCGAAGCCGAGGTCTTCGAGTTTGTCGAAGAGTGTGCGGGCCCACAGGTGCGGGTCCTCGACCAGTCGGGCGGTCACGTAGTCGACGAACGGCTCGAACGGGTCAGGGCCCGGCCGGGCCCGCACGCCGGGCTCGGTGTCGCCGGCCAGATACTTGCGGACCGTTTTGCGGTCGAAGCCGGTGTGACGGGCGATCGCAGAGATCGACCAACCACGTTTTCGTAGGGCGTGTACTTCCATGTCGTCCTCCCATGTGAGCATGAGAAAGCGGGCCTCCTTCGACACAGCTACTGGCGTCAGACACCAGCAGCATCGAGGGAGGCCCGCCCTTCTCGGCGGAGCCACACAGGTGGCGAATTTCGATGAGCCTCAGTGGGGAATTTCAGCGAGCGCGGTCAATAGACGTGCGTGTGCTGCCACGCCTCGACGAGGAACACACCGGTAGCGCTCTCACCGACAGTGCGCGTTATAAGGGCCGCCGCCGCTGTCAAGCCTCGCCAACCACGGCGACGACCGCGCGATACCTCCGGCTTCGTCTGCAAGTTCGCTGGCTGTCGACGACGTGTGCCGTGCGACTGGTGCTGCGAGCGCCGCGGGGCTTGCTGTGGGAGCCGTTTGGTCGTTGCCCATTTGGAGATGTCGTCTTGACGGCCCGGTGAGACGTAACTTACATTCTCTACAGCGGAGGACGCATCTGTTCAGCAGAATATCGAGTCAGTGTTGATGGTCTGGTCGAGGAGTTCGGTGTGATGAACGCGGTTGCGGTCG
>NZ_MIHA01000051.1 GCF_001722335.1 Mycolicibacterium flavescens | reverse complement strand
TGTGGAGTCGGCGGACGCGTCGACGTAGTTGGCGGTGCCGAACAGCTGGTTGGACGCGTGATGGTCGATGACCAGCACCTCGCGCGGCGGGTCGGCGAGTTCGCGCAGAGCGCCCAGCCGGTTGACGCTGGGGATGTCGACGGTCACCACGAGGTCGGCGTCGCGCTTCATTTCCTCGGGGGTGACGAGCAGGTGGCCGCCGGGCAGCGACTGCAACGACTCGGGCAGCGTGGCCGGGGCCGCGAAGCTGACCTGGACGCTCTTGCCCGCCTGGTCCAACACCAGCGCCAGGGCCAGGCCGGCGCCGATGGTGTCGGCGTCAGGATAGACGTGGCAGACCACGCTGACCGAGGCGGCCGCCGAGAGCAGACCCGCAGCGGCATGGGCGTCGACCCGCTCGCCTAGCGCAACGGCGTCAGTCGTCTTGTCTATCGCGGTCACCGGTGTCCTCAGAGTCGTCAAGCCCCCCAGAAACTGTCTGGCTTTCACCCTCACTGACACGGTACGGGTCCGCATCCCCGGCATGCTTGGCGCCTTGTCGAACTCTCGCCAAATCCTCATCCGCGGCGCGCGCCCGGGCGAGCAGTTCCTCCATCTTGACCGCGGCGTCGGGCACGGTGTCGCGCTCGAACGCCAACGTCGGAGTGAACCGCACACCCAGGCTGGCACCGACCTTGGAGCGCAGCACGCCCTTGGCCTTCTCCAGCGCCGCGGCGGCGCCCACATAGTCGGGCTCCTCCGACAGCGACGACCCCAGCACCGTGTAGTACAGCGTCGCGTCGTGCAGATCGTTGGTGACCTTGGCGTCGGTGATCGTCACACCGGCCAGCCGCGGATCCTTGATCTCGTACTCGATCGCCGATGCCACGATGGTGGAGATGCGCTTGGCCAGCCGCTTCGCCCGGGCCGGATCAGCCATGCCGAGTCCCTGTGTCTCTCACCGAGAGTGGGGATTGTGACGGATTCCGACCGGATTCGCGCCACAAGTCCCACGCTCGGCGAAGCAACCGAGCACCCACCTAGCCGCGCTCCTTCTCGACGAGCTCGTAGGTCTCGATGACGTCGCCTTCCTTGATGTCGGAGTAGGTCAGCGTCAGACCGCACTCGTAGCCCTCGCGGACCTCGGTGACGTCGTCCTTCTCCCGGCGCAGCGAGGACACCGTGAGGTTCTCGGCGACCACCACGTTGTCGCGCAGCAACCGGGCCTTGGCGTTGCGCCGCATGATCCCGGACTGGACGAGGCAGCCGGCGATGTTGCCGACCTTCGACGACCGGAAGATCGCCCGGATCTCGGCGCGGCCGAGTTCCTTCTCCTCGTAGACCGGCTTGAGCATGCCCTTGAGCGCCGCTTCGATCTCGTCGATCGCCTGGTAGATGATCGAGTAGTAGCGGATCTCGACACCCTCGCGGTTGGCCAGCTCGGTGGCCTTGCCCTCCGCGCGGACGTTGAAGCCGATGATGATCGCATCCGACGCCGACGCCAGGTTGACGTTGGTCTCGGTAACACCGCCGACGCCGCGGTCGATGACCCGCAGCTCGACTTCGTCGTCGATCTGGATGCCCAGCAGGGCCTCCTCGAGCGCCTCGACCGTACCGGCGTTGTCGCCCTTGAGGATCAGGTTCAGCTGGCTGGTTTCCTTCAGCGCCGAATCCAGGTCCTCGAGGCTGATGCGCTTGCGGCTGCGGGCGGCCAGCGCGTTGCGCTTGCGCGCGCTGCGCCGGTCGGCGATCTGCCGGGCGATGCGGTCCTCGTCGACGACCAGGAAGTTGTCACCGGCACCGGGCACCGACGTGAAGCCGATGACCTGGACCGGCCGCGACGGCAGCGCCTCGGTGACGTCCTCGCCGTGTTCGTCGACCATGCGGCGCACACGCCCGTAGGCGTCGCCGGCCACCACCGAGTCGCCGACCCGCAGCGTGCCGCGCTGGATGAGCACGGTCGCCACCGGGCCGCGGCCGCGGTCGAGGTGTGCCTCGATCGCCACGCCCTGGGCCTCCATGTCGGGGTTGGCCCGCAGGTCCAGCGACGCGTCGGCGGTCAGCACGACCGCCTCGAGCAGCGCCTCGATGTTGGTGCCGGCCTTGGCCGAGATGTCGACGAACATGGTGTCGCCGCCGTACTCCTCGGGCACCAGACCGTATTCGGTGAGCTGCCCGCGGATCTTGGCCGGGTCGGCGCCCTCCTTGTCGATCTTGTTGACCGCCACCACGATCGGCACGTCGGCGGCCTGCGCGTGGTTGACCGCCTCCACCGTCTGCGGCATGACGCCGTCGTCGGCGGCGACCACCAGGATCGCGATGTCGGTGGCCTTCGCACCGCGGGCACGCATGGCGGTGAACGCCTCGTGACCGGGGGTGTCGATGAAGGTGATCGGCCGCTCGTTGCCGTCGAGATCCACGGTGACCTGGTAGGCGCCGATGTGCTGGGTGATGCCGCCGGCCTCGCCCTCGCGGACGGTGGCGTTGCGGATCGTGTCCAGCAGTCGGGTCTTGCCGTGGTCGACGTGGCCCATGACGGTCACCACCGGCGGCCGGACCTCCAGGTCCTCCTCGCCGCCCTGGTCTTCGCCGTAGGTGAGGTCGAACGACTCGAGCAGTTCGCGGTCCTCGTCCTCCGGGGAGACGACCTGCACCTTGTAGTTCATCTCGCTGCCGAGCAGTTCGAGGGTGTCGTCACCCACCGACTGGGTGGCGGTCACCATCTCGCCGAGGTTGAACAGCGCCTGCACCAGCGAGGCCGGGTTGGCGTCGATCTTCTCCGCGAAGTCGGACAGCGACGCACCGCGGGCCAACCGGATGGTCTCGCCGTTGCCGTGCGGCAACCGCACACCACCGACGACCGGTGCCTGCATGTTCTCGTATTCGGCTCTCTTGGCGCGCTCGCCCAGCTGACCATGGCGGACTTCATCGCCGGTGGCGGCTACGACAAGCACATCCGGCGGATGCGGCTGCGGTACCGGCGGCGCCGCGACACGCTGGTCGAGGCGTTGGGGCACTTCGACATCGG
>NZ_MIHA01000050.1 GCF_001722335.1 Mycolicibacterium flavescens | reverse complement strand
CAGAAGCGATGGACCATACGCTGGAAACCAGCCCTGAACGCCTTCGCGATCACCTTCGCCGACCGCATGCCGGGCAGCGAAACCACCTAACCGAAGATGCCGCTTACACCGTTAATCTGACGGACCCGGCGCGTCACCTTATGTAGACGAGATCACGCTAAGTCCTGACGAATCAGGCATTTACGACGCGTTCGGCAGGCTGCGGCAGTGCAAGCAAGATCGCGACTGGACGTGTTGATCTCTTTGACCGACTTGCCTTTGCGCCGGGGCCGCCAGCCCCGCAATGGCCGAGTGGCGAGTCCCCGTTACTGAGTCCACCCGGTTCTGGAGTCGGGTTGGTTTGATCCGTTCTCAGTTGATGCTGCAGGCCACCGGGGTGTGGCGACACTGGCAGGCTGCAGTGTACTCGGCCGGCGTGCGGTAACCCAGGGCCGAGTGGCGGTGTCGGTGATTGTGTTCGTGCTTGAAGTCGCCGATGACCACGCGGGCCTCGAACAGGGTGTTCCAGTAGTTGCGGTTAAGGCACTCCTTCCGGAGGCGGTTGTTGAACGATTCGATGTAGCCGTTATCCCACTGGCAGCCCGGCGGGATGTACACCATCCCGGTCTTGTTCTCGCAGAACCGTTGCAGCGCTTGAGAAACCATCTCCGGCCCATTATCCATGCGCAGCACCTTCGGCGGGCCGCCGGCCGCGGCGAACACCTTCGTCAGTTCCTCGACCAGGCGCTCACCGGTGATGGAGCGCTCCACCAGGTTAAGCAGTGACTCGCGGGTGTGTTCGTCGATCATCGAGGCGATCTTGATGGCCTTGCCGTCGATGGTGGAGTCGAACTGGAAGTCGAGCGCCCACACCACCTTCGGCGCATCAGCGATGACCGGCGGCACCGAGGACACCCCGGCGCGTTTGCGCGGCGAGACGACCTTGACCTGAAGGCCTTCTTCGCGCCACAGCCGGTGGATCTTCTTCAAGTTCACCTCACGGCGCTCGTCGTAGCGCAACCCCGCCCAGGCACGCCGGAACCCGTGGCACGGGTGTTTGATGGCGTAGGCGCGCAGCCAGGCCCTCAGCTCGGCATCGGGATCAGTCGGGGTCTGCGCCAACGGCAGGCGGCGGTAGGTGGAGCGAGCCAACCCAACGGCTTTGCACGCCAACCGTTCCGACATACTCAACGTCTCCTTGAGCATGTCCACGGCGCGGCGCTTGGCAGCTGGGCTCAAAATTATCCCTTCGCGACCTCCCGCAACGCGTCCTTCTCGAGTTCGGCGTCGGCCAGCAGCCGCTTCAATCGGGCGTTCTGCTCGCGCAGCTCCTTGAGCTCTTTGGCGGCATCGGTGTCCATGCCGCCGTAGGTGCGCCGCCAGTTGTACAACGTCGCCGGCGAAACCTGCAGCTCGGCAGCGATCTGTTCGCCGGTCTTGCCCTCAGCAGCCAGCTCATCTGCCCGGCGCAGCTTGCGCACGATGTCCTCCGCGGAGTTCCGCTTCCGACCAGCCATGTGTTCATCGTCCCTTCTGACCCGACATCGGGCCACAGGACTCTAAAACTGGTTGGACTCATTCACTGGGAACGCGCCACGAGGTCTGTGGCGATGTCGTCGTGCTGTCGGTGCCCTGCTAAGAACATTCGGCCGCGGGGCGCGGGAACAAGTGCACGCGCGGCGGTCGTTGCCGCTATTGTCCGACGAACAACCCGGTGGCGGGCGTTAGCCGACTCCACTCCCCCGATCGCCCGGGTCGGCAGGCGATGCCGATTGCCGCGCCTATCGGTTCGGGCATCTCCAAGTCATCGCCGGCATGGTCCCTGGCAGACCGCCCGTGGCGCTTGTGACTTGTGACATGCTCGCCGTGGCAACGGCAGCGAAAACGCTTGTGGTGCACACTATCTGGATGCTCGGCGACGCGTTGGCTCGGGTGCGACTTCCTATCCTGACGCTGCTCTCGATCGCAATCCTGACTGGCTGACCCATCATCGCGCACGGGCTCTCGGAGAAGCCCACCAGATCGGTGGCCGCGAGCAGGCGGCATTGTTCAACCTCGCCGCCGTCGCATTGCTCGGCGCTTGGCAGTCCTGCCCGAAGTTCAGTCGCTGCTGAGTGGGCTGGCGACGTTGGCTACAGACCTAGACGCCTAGGTGGGGGGAGTGGTCAGCAGGTCGCCCTGACGGTTCTTCCCCGGCGTCGATGACGAGGCGGCGGCGACGTTCGCCGCGGCAGGCGGCAGCCCAGCGGCTTCCCTTGACCGGTGATAGCGCTCCGCAAGTCCTGCCCAGCGTTCACCGTAGCGGTGCGCGGAATCGACGACGGTCTGCGGTATGTGAACGAAGGGCGGCCGAGCAGCCCCAGCACGCCCATAGCCCGCAGTGTCGATTGCCATCTTCCACCAGGCGGACTGCATGGCTTGGAATTCCTCCATAGTCAGACCCAGCGTTCGAAATGGCGCCTGCATCTGGTCGGCGATGGCCGCGGCCTCTGTCCAGTTGCCACGCTGGCATGCATCGCGCAGCGAAAGCGCGGGCCAGGGGCCCATGCATACGTCGATGCTCCACGCTCCGGCAGCGCCGAACATCATTGCGGGGTACATCAACTGGTCCAAGACGAGGACCGACATCTTGTCCTTGACCGCTTTGATTGCGCCGATCACATTGAAGATGTCCATCGAGGTCTGCTTGAGCGCAACGATATTGCGAATCTGGGCCAGCTCCCTGAATGCACCGGGCGGCAATGTGATGCGGAACGCATGCGGGTTCTGGTAAATCATAATCGCCAGCTCCGGAACGGCCTCGGCGAGGTCTTTATAGTACTGGACCGCGTTCTCGGCAGTCTGCGGCAAATACATCGGCGGTCCGCTCATGATCCCGTCCGCCCCGAGGTCGGCGATGACGCGGGCGCGTCGGATCGAGTCGCGCGTGTTGAGCGTACTGGCACCAACGAACACCGGAACCCGAGCGTTCACCGTCTCCACGACCGTGGTGATGAGCGTGCGGTATTCGTCGTCGGAAAGGGTGTGCGACTCGCCGGCGCTGCCGGTCGTGACGATGCCGTCGACACCATCACGAACCAGACGATCAACCAGAGACGCCAGCGCATCGGTGTCGATCGTGTCGACCGCGTTGACATCGGCGGCGTCCGGCGTCGAGCAGGCCGGCACGAATCCCCACAACCCCTTCATGTCGCTGGGAACGAGTTCGCTGGTGCGTGTTGTCATGAGCCGTGTCCAATCTGGTTTGAGGATTTTCGGAATGGCTTTGTTGGCGGTATGGTCGCGCCGGACCGTCCAGGGTGGGACTTGAGCCGATGGTAGGTGCCGATGCACTCCCGTTCGTGGCATTGTGTCCCTCGGCGCGAAGTCAACTCTAGGCGCCGCGATAAGTGCTAGTAGTCGATGTCTAAGCCGCTCTCGAGTTCTGCGAGCCGATCCTGGGCTTTTCCGATCGACATCATCTTCATCATGTTGCCGACGGCTTTCATCTGCCCGGTCATGGTCGCGGTCTGGCCGTTGAGCGCACCCCGAGACAGCTCGACGTTTGTTTCGTAGCTGAGCTCGGCCTCCACGTCGGGCGTGCGCGGCGGGGATCCGATACCGACGATGAGCGACCCGTCAGAGAAATGCATGTAGTAGTCATCGCTGGCCGGGCTCTGCGACACGGATACGCGGAGCACCACGTCATGTCCCTTCGCTGCAATGCGGAACCTCTCGTCGGCATTGGCCGCGTCGGTCACCGCAGTCGCCCAGTCGTCGGTTAGGAACTGGATCGCCATTTCACCTCCATATGATCGTTTTCGTCGTCTCGGCCGTCGAGCCGTTCATGTTGTTGCGGCTTCGAGTGCGCCTGGTGGTGTTTGGGCGACCATCTGGTGGCCCCACACACTGGGTCGGTCGTACTGAGCGACTGTCCAGGTTTCCTCGTCGACGGTCACCGCATCCCAG
>NZ_MIHA01000049.1 GCF_001722335.1 Mycolicibacterium flavescens | reverse complement strand
CGGCGGCCTCATCATCGGGATTCTGCGATGGCTCCACAGCCACGACAGTTTCGGTCATCACGCGACCTTTCCGGCCCCGACACACCGGGGCCGATCAGGCCGTTTACACCGTTACCGCGACAGTCCCACTATTGGCGGTCTCTACGTTAGGAGGGTCGAATCGCCGCGAACGTTTGGGCCGGAATGGATCATTAATGGGGGCATCCCTGCCGAAGCATGCGCCGCCACGCCTTCACACCGTCGGCGAAGTTACCTGTATGCATCGATACCGCCGCGTCGTCGTCGCTGATCTACGACCGTGACGAATATGTTGGTCAGGCTCCCCGCCGGACTCAGGACAGCGGAGGGCCTGGGGGCCCGATGCGACGGCTGATTGTTTGTAATTCGGTGTAGGAATCCAGGCTGGCTGGAGAGAATTCGCGTCCCAAGCCGCTCGCTTTCGCCCCACCGAAGGGTGCGCGGGGGTCGAGGGAGGTGAAGGTGTGGCTGTTGATGAAGACGGAGCCGGTGTCGAACCGACGGCCAAGCAGGAACGCCCGCTCTTCATCTGACGTCCAGATCGAGGCGGCAAGCCCGTATTGCGATTGATTCACGAGCCGGATCACGTCGTCGAGTTCGTCGTATTTCAGCACGGGCACTACCGGACCGAACTGTTCCTCTTCGACGATTGCGAGGCGGGGATCAGCCGCAGTGACCACGCTGGGCATCATGAAGTGGCCGTGGTCCCAGGCCGCCGAATCGAGCCGCTGCCCGAGGGTGGTGACGGTCGCGCCGCTCGCGCGCGCGTCGTCCACGATCTTCTCGACGAGGTTCTTCTGCTGAGCGTTGTTCAGCGGCCCCATGGTGACTCGGGGGTCGTCGCCGGGCCCGACGACGATTTCATCCACGGCGGCTGAGAACGCTTCCACGAAGCGGTCGTGGATGCGGGTCGGCACGTAGATACGTTTGAGACCGAAGCACACCTGGCCGGTGGTCGCGAACGCGCCTTTTACGATCTGCCGCATAGTCTCTGGCGAAAGGTCGACATCGTCGAGGAGGATCGCCGGGTCGTTTCCGCCCAGCTCGAGCGTCACCCGCTTGATGTCGCGCGCGGCCGCGGCCATAACTTTGCGCCCGGTATCGATGCCGCCGGTGAAACCAATCTTGCGAATTCTCGGGTGAGCGACGAGTGCTTCGCCGACCGCGTCGCCTCCGGTGACCATGTTGAGCACGCCCGGAGGGAAGTGCTGTTGGAGGGCTCGGATGATCTCGGCGAGAACCAACGGGGAGTTTGCCGCCGGCTTTAAGACGACTGTGTTGCCGGCGACGAGCGCGGGCGCCAGCTTCATGAATGCCAGGACCACCGGGAAGTTCCACGGCGTGATGGCGGCCACGGGCCCGATTGGGCGGCGGCGGATCAGGGTCGTGCCCCCGGTGTCGCGAATCTGTTGGTCTGCAAGGATTTCAGCCGAAATGCCTGCGGTGTAGCCGCAAATGCCCGACGCGAATTCGAGGTCGACGTGCGACTCTTCGAGGATCTTTCCGTTCTCCCGGCTCAGGATCGGTGCATATTCCTCGATCATGTCGTGGATCGTGCCTGCGGCGGCAAGTAGTGCTCCCTGGCGTTCTTCCAGGGGCCGCGATGACCATTCTGGGAACGCCATTGCGGCCGCTGCGACCGCTTCGTCGACCTGCCCGGGCGCGGCGTCTGGGACCGAACCGAGCAGTACCCGGATATCAGCCGGGCTAACGACGTCGATCGTCCGGTCGGATGTTTCCTCACGTCCGTTGATGATGAGGTTTGCGTTGATCATGCCGAAGTCCTAACTTTCCTGCGGGGAACGGTTGATTTGTGGGAGCCATGTCTGGGTCATCGGAGGATCGCCCGGCGACCGCCAGATAAGTGCCGAATCCGGCGCCGGCCGCATCGGGCGGTCATCATCGCCTGACCCCGTAGCCGGGACCTTGCCGACGCCGAACACACCCGGCTTGCGCTGTTCTGATGGACATCAAGTTTTCTTTTCGTCGGGCGGAGCGTCGCGGCTGCCGTCGAGGGCCTCTACGCCGGGGAGGAAGGGGTCGGGGATCACTAGTGCGTGGCTGACAACGATCGCGTCCACGTGGCAATCGATTGCGCACAACCGACAGGAATGACAGTCGTTGGGGTAGATGATCTTGGCTCGCCACTTGGTCGTGGCCCACGGTTCGTCGCCCTCCACCAGCCGGATCACCCCGGTTGGGCAGCTGTCGATGCAGACGTTGCACCCGTCGCACGTTGTTTCGTCGATGCTTTCGATCACTGAACCGCCGCCTCCTCACGGTAGCCTTGCGGCACGGTATATGGACTTGGATGGCGGCCGGGCGGGGCCTGCACCGGCCACGACTGGATCGGCAGGTCGCGTTCGCTGAACTGCAGATCGAATTCACCGCCGCTGCCCCGGCGCACGAGCAGCCACTTCAGCCACTCATCGTTGTCGGCGTAGGGGTAGTCGATACGAAACAGCTCCCCGCGACTTTCGGTGCGCCGCTTCATCGCCTCACAGGTGATGATCGCCAACGTCAGGTATGCGCGCACCTCATGCGCCTTCTTAAGTTCTTGATAGTCCGGCGCGAAAACGTAACGCAGTACCCGATCCCGGATCCGGTACAGCTCAGCGAGCGCTGAATCGATCCGTGCCTCCGACTTGAACAATGCGAATGCCGGATTGGCCGTCGCCTCGCCGATGGCTTTCCACACATCCACCGGCCGGACCTGCCGCAGCCGACGCATCGGCGCGAAATACTCAGCGAAGCTCTCCTGTGCCTGGTTCTCCCACACACTGCGCGCTACCGCGTGACCACCGCGCGCCGCCGCCGCAGTGCCCGCCCGGTACCCCGCAACAGCCGAGAAGCTCGAGATCCCGCTGCCAGAAATTCCCGACATCAAATGGGGACACGCCGTGCCATACCCGGCCGCGTACAGGCCGGGCACTGTGGTGGCTCCGTCCAGGTCGATCGTGGGACCGCTGGTGCTGCTCGTGCCGAGCACGATGAACGGGGTCACCTCCAGCAGGTCAGTGGAGGGATCGACCTCAAACTCGGTAAAGGCGCGCCGCACCGTCGGAGACACTTCATACAGCACCTCAAGATCCGCCTGTGGTACGTGACGCAAGTCGAGATAGCACGGCCCTCGGCCCTCCACCATCTCGGTCATGATCGCGCGCGCGATGGTGAACAACCCGCCCTTATCGCCCCAGATCGGGTCATAGCGGTCCATGAAGTACTCGCCCGCCGCGTTGCAGAACTTGCCACCGATCCCCTGAATCTTGGCTTGACCCGGTGTGAAGAATGACCGATTGAAGTAACTCCAGGCAGCGAACTGGCCGAATTCCATGCCGGCGAACTCGGCACCCACTCGCCAGGCCGCCACATGACCTTCCCCGCTGCAATGGTCGGCGAACGCGTAATGCAGCTTTGGGTACCAAGGGCCGGTGTTGAGGATGACGCTGCCCGCCGTAAAGACATGACACTGGCCAGTGACAACATTTACCCCCACCGCACCGCACACCGCACCAGCGGTGGGCCGACACCCGTCGGTGGTCAGCAGATCGATCACATCGACCCGCTCGAACAGTCGCACCCCCGCCGCTTTCATCCTCTCCTTGAGGATCTCCATACACACGCGACCATCCACACCCAGCGTCGTGCCAAGGTTGTGGCCGCGGACCGTCACATACTTCAGCGACCCATCCTCATGAGTGGAATAGGGCACACCCCACTCGATCTGCTCGTTAACCCTGTCATAGGCCTCGGCTATGTACTGCTGCACCCAATCCTGATCGGCCAAATAATTGCTGCCCACCACGAACTCGCGCGCCCACTCCGTCATCTCCTCACCCTGCACCCGGTGATCAGGGGCGTATTGGCTGTGGACATACGTCATCGGCCCTGCCCGAGACACCACCGCTTTCTCCACCAGAATCACCGACGACCCCAACTCCGCGGCCCGTAGTGCTGCCCGCACTCCGCCAATTCCCCCACCCACTACCAGGACGTCGCATTCTTGGACCGACACATCCAGGTCACCCATAACGCCAGTCACGCCTTCACCAACATCTCGATCAAGTCCGTCTCGGTTGTTTCGGTGGTCATATGGTTGGGCCCTTTCTGGAATCGGCGATATCCACGAAGGAGGTGGTGAGCGGAGCTGGCCCTACAGGACTACCGACAGGTTGTCGATAGGCAACGTCGAGTGGTCGAGCAACACCTCGCGCCGGGCGAGCCGCAGCGAATCGTCGGTCCGGCGCAACACGTCGACCCGTTCGGCCGACAGCAACTCCCAGCGGCCGCTGTCTCCGCGGCTGCGGAAGAACAAGAGATTCGAGCGCACGGTCAACTCATCAG
>NZ_MIHA01000048.1 GCF_001722335.1 Mycolicibacterium flavescens | reverse complement strand
GGCGACGGCCCGCAGCCACCGCTGGCGCGGCGTCACGGCGGCCGGGAGCGGCCAGCGCGCGGCGTCGGCCCCGAAGGCCGCTTCGGCCAGGGCTGCGTCTACAGATGTGAACATCGAGTCGCGACGCTATCAACCTCGTCCCGGCGGCCGTTAACAGTTGATGCGCGTGGTGTTAACTCCATGTAAGCGGACCGGGGTAGCTGGATCGCGCCGCTTTCAAGCGAACTGGACAAATAGGCCCCGCCGCGAACGGCGAAACGTTTGCTTAGCACCGATCCCGCTACGCGCAGGCCCACAATGATGAACGTGAGGTAAATTCTGGGCCTGCGGTTATGTCAATGAGCACATGATCGGGCTATTGACGGAATTTCGTGCGCCCCCATACTTTGTCACCACGAGTGGTCATCGGCGACTTGGCTCGAATCGGTCTTGAACTCACGCATCCGGTTGCACACGAAAAGGGTGCGCAGAGAGGGGTTTTCCAATGCCACAGCCGCAACAACTTCCCGGGCCCAATGCAGATATCTGGGACTGGCAGATGGCCGGACTCTGCCGAGGCGTCGATTCCTCGATGTTCTTCCATCCCGACGGCGAACGCGGTCGGGCCCGCGCGCAGCGCGAGATGCGCGCCAAGGAGATGTGTCGCCGCTGCCCGGTGATCGCGCAGTGCCGCTCCCACGCACTCGCGGTCGGCGAGCCGTACGGCATCTGGGGCGGGTTGTCGGAATCCGAGCGTGAGCTGCTGTTGAAGCGGGGTATCCGCCGGGCGTCCTGACGACTTCGCTGGGCAGCGCGGTTCCGCTGTCGCTCAGCGCCTTTCCCGCCGATAAAGCGAACCATGTTGTAGCTCTGTGCAATTGCTGAGAATCACGGCAATTCGCGGCGCGAGCACGGCGACGTCGCCGATCCCGTGGCAATACTGGGGGCTCCCGCAGCGAGAGGAGCCCGACATGACCTGCACCCAGAGCGACACTCCCTGCTGGGAGGACTCGATGCCGCACTTCTCCGTACGCGAGAAGGGCGACCGCATCACGGCGATGCCGCTGGCCGCATCGGGGATGCTGAGCTTCTTCGCCGTGGCGACGTTCCTGTTGTGGGTGCCGACCGGTGCCGTCGGGACCCTGCTCGCCTACCGCGTGAGCCGGCAGATCGTCGACCCGTGGTGGATGATGGCCGGCGCGGCTCTCTACACCTTTTTACCGCTGACGGTCACCAGCATCACGACCGACGAGGCACGCAATGCGTTCGGGCAGCGCGCCACGGCCAAACGAATCTCAGCGACACCGGCTTTCGCGGGACTGGGCGCCGGCATCCTCGCTGCCGCGGTGTGGGCCGGCGGAATCACCGGGGCGGTGCTCGCGATCGTCGGCGCCGGCTGTGGGATCGCGGCGGCCGTGTCGATGCTGGCGGCGTGGAAGGGTATCCGCGACACTCGCGCGCGGCTCGCCTGGATGGCGTGGTTGCGCCGACACGGTCAGCGCGCGCCCGGCGTCCTGCGCGAGGTGAGGTTCCTCAAGAAGTGGAGCGACGAGAACCCGTTGTTCACCGTGGTCGTCGAGTTCGCGACCGAGCGCGGTCCGCAGCGGATCACCGCGAACATGGTGACCACCAGGCACCGGGTGCCACGCAACGACAGTGCCGTGGTGATCACCCGTGTGCCCGGCGATCCGGGGGCCGAGGTGCTCATCGACCTCGACCCGACGGGCCGACCCCGTTTCGACCCGGACACCACGAAGTACGTCCAGCCGAGCGCGACCTAGCGGGATCGCCCCGCGAGTTGGCGCAGCACCGACTCGGTCGCCGGCCAGTCCATGCACTTGTCGGTCACCGACTGGCCGTAGGTCAGCGGCTGGGCGTCGGGACTCTGGGCGCCGCCGACGAGGAAGCTCTCGAGCATTACGCCGCTGACGGGGAGCCCGTCGCGAACCATCTGCGCGACCTCGGCGGCAACCTCGGCCTGGCGGAGGTGGTCCTTGCCGGAATTGGCGTGGCTGCAGTCGATCACGACGCGGCCGGGGACTCCGGCGGCGGTCAGCTTGTCGGCGGTCGTGCGCACCGAGTCGGCGTCGTAGTTGGGTCCACCGGTGCCGCCGCGCAGGATCACGTGGCAGTCTTCGTTGCCTGCGGTGTTGACGAGGGCGCAGCGGCCCATGTCGTCCATTCCGAAGAAAACGTGTTGTGCGGCAGCGGCTTTGACGCCGTCGACCGCGACCTGGATGTTGCCGTCGGTGCCGTTCTTGAAGCCGACGGGCATCGACAGGCCGGAGGCCAGCTGGCGGTGCACCTGCGACTCGGTGGTGCGGGCGCCGATCGCGCCCCAGGCGACGGCGTCGGCGATGTACTGCGGGCTGTTGGGTTCGAGGAACTCGCACCCGACGGGCAGGCCGATGTCGATGATGTCGAGCAGCAGGTGGCGGGCGATGCGCAGTCCGCGGGCTACGTCGAAGGTGCCGTCCATGCCGGGGTCGTTGATCAGGCCTTTCCAGCCGATCGTGGTGCGGGGCTTTTCGAAGTACACCCGCATGACGACCTTGAGGCGGTCGCCGAGGTCGTCGGCCATCTTGACCAGCCGGCTGGCGTAGTCCAGCGCGGCAGACGGGTCGTGTACGGAGCAGGGACCGACCACGACGAGGAGCCGGTCGTCGCGGCCGGCGAGGATGTCGGCGATCTCGTCCCGGTCGCGCGCCACCCGCTCGGCACGGCGCGGTCCGAGCGGGAACTCGGTCACGACGTCGTGCGGGCTGGGGATTTCGCTGAACCCGCGGACGCGACGGTCGGAGGTGGCGGGCGGAGTGGCGGTCTGCGCCATGTTCATGTCGTTCGGGTGCCTTTCTGGTGTGGGCACCTGGGTGAAGAACCGGTGCCCTCTAATGACGAAAGGCAGCGACCTGGTGGTCACTGCCTGGGCTCCGGGTGGATGCGCGCTAGCGCTGCGCTTTATCGGCTCCGCCCGGAGCCTTGATAAAGCGCCAATAGCTGGCACACACGCCGATGTTCACGCCGGCCAATGTACACGCCCCCGCGAAACGCGGCCAAATCGGTATTCCTGTCAGCAACATGTCGGCGGGGAAACGGGGGCTCAGTTGCGGCGGTGACCGGGAAGATCAATTGATTCGGTGGGGTAGCGCGCATATCGGCGGGCGGCGGACCGGTTCTGGTTTGCTGACAGAAGTCCCACCGAGAGCGCTGGCCTCGTTGACGTGGTATATCGAATCAGTCAGGTTGTCGACGATCATCGGCATATGATTGCCGGGTCACGCTGAATCGGCCCCGCTCCCCCGGCTTCGGGCGATTACGATGCTTGCGTAGGCAACAAGTCGTGGCGGAACCCCTCCACTCGACTACGCGCAGATGGATTTACCTGCGAGGCTGTCCAGCAAGCGCTTCGATCGGGCGCGGCAGAAGCACGGGGGGACAATCCGAATGCCAGCACGTAGCAGCATGGTCAGAGCAGTTGTGTGGGGAATCAGTGCGGGGGCCGCGGTGGCCTTCGCCCCGGTGGCGGCCGCGCAGGAGCCGCCGCCCGCTGAGCCGACCGAGCAGCAGCAGCCTCCGGTTGATCCGGCGGCGATCGCCGGGTCTGCCGTGGACAGGGCGACGCAGCAGCTTCCGCCGGCCAGTCCGTATCCGACGAGCGGACCTCCGGGAGGGGTGTGCATGCGGATGAACGGCTTCCCGATCTATGTCCCGCCGGGTGGGCTGCCGAGTGAGCTCGTGGCATCGGGTGTGCCGTCCGGACCTGTGCATGCGGGTAACTGCACGAGCGAGGACGGTCCGGTGGGTGCGGCGGCCGACGTCGCGGGCGACGTGGTCGATGCCGCGATTCCTCCGAGCGAGAGCTCGGCGCCGCCGCCACCTCAGCCGTAGCAGCAGGCCGGAGTAGCCCGCTGTCGCGACTACACGTGCGACGCCGCTGCATTGGGCCCCAACGTATCAACGCTTCGCAGGTACGGACTTCTTGTCAGCCTCTGAGCGACAATGCCGCTCACCTACGACTGCATGTCGTGCGGCGATGAGCATCGTGAACGGTCATGACCGCAGCACGGTTTCCTCGTGACAATCCCCGC
Organism: Mycolicibacterium flavescens; assembly: GCF_001722335.1. Lineage (GTDB taxonomy): Bacteria > Actinomycetota > Actinomycetes > Mycobacteriales > Mycobacteriaceae > Mycobacterium > Mycobacterium flavescens. The sequence goes on along the minus strand of NZ_MIHA01000048.1, from coordinate 368 downwards.
CGGAGAACCCGCATGCAGGGGTGGACAGCACCGAATTCGGTGTTGCTGCAGGGTGTTTGGGTTCTGAATCTAGTTCGGTGAGGGTGGTTCGTAGGGCTGGTACCACCACCATTGGGCGGGTTCGCCCAGGGGGCCGCGCCAGGGCGGGACCGCCGGGGGTGCTTCGGTGGGTGGTCGGGCCAGTGACGTGTTGGTCAGTTTGCGTCCGCCCTTGTCGGTGATGACAAGCTTGTCGGCGGGTCCGCGGATGGTGATCTCGCCGCGGTGATGCATGCGGTGGTGATGCGGGCACACCAGCACCAGATTCCACAACTCGGTGGGTCCGCCGTCTTCCCAGTGCACGATGTGATGGGCGTGCAGCCCGCGGG
>NZ_MIHA01000047.1 GCF_001722335.1 Mycolicibacterium flavescens | reverse complement strand
CTAATGTGTGTTCGGCGGTGTCCTACTTTTCCACCCGTGTTGGGCAGTATCATTGGCGCTGGCAGGCTTAGCTTCCGGGTTCGGGATGGGTCCGGGCGTTTCCCTGCCGCTATTGACCGCCGTAACTCTATTCTTTTAGGTGTCCCACATTGTGTTGTGGGTGGTGTGTTTTGGTGGTGGGGCGCAGTGGTTTGATGCGCGTGGGTGTGGTTGCGAGTGTTTGTGTGTAAGTTTTCGGCCGGTTAGTGCCAGTTCCCTGAACACATTGCTGTGCGTGTAGGTCTGGTCTATCGATCCCGTGGTCTGCGGGGGGCCTTATCCCACTTGATGGGTGAGAAGCCTGGTCTTGGAAGAGGTTTCCCGCTTAGATGCTTTCAGCGGTTATCCTGTCCGAACGTGGCTATCCAGCGGTGCCCCTGGTGGGACAACTGGTGTACCAGAGGTTCGTCCGTCCCGGTCCTCTCGTACTAGGGACAGGTTTCCTCAAGCTTCTGACGCGCGCGGCGGATAGAGACCGAACTGTCTCACGACGTTCTAAACCCAGCTCGCGTGCCGCTTTAATGGGCGAACAGCCCAACCCTTGGGACCTGCTCCAGCCCCAGGATGCGACGAGCCGACATCGAGGTGCCAAACCATCCCGTCGATATGGACTCTTGGGGAAGATCAGCCTGTTATCCCCGGGGTACCTTTTATCCGTTGAGCGACACCCCTTCCACTCGGGGGTGCCGGATCACTAGTCCCGACTTTCGTCCCTGCTTGACATGTACGTCTCGCAGTCAAGCTCCCTTGTGCACTTACACTCAACACCTGATTGCCGTCCAGGTTGAGGGAACCTTTGGGCGCCTCCGTTACTTTTTAGGAGGCAACCGCCCCAGTTAAACTACCCACCAGGCACTGTCCCTGAACCGGATATACGGTTCGAGGTTAGAGGCCCAATACGATCAGAGTGGTATTTCAACAACGACTCCACACAAACTGGCGTCTGTGTTTCACAGTCTCCCACCTATCCTACACAAACCGTATCGAGCACCAATACCAAGTTGTAGTGAAGGTCCCGGGGTCTTTTCGTCCTGCCGCGCGTAACGAGCATCTTTACTCGTAATGCAATTTCGCCGAGTCTATGGTTGAGACAGCTGAGAAGTCGTTACGCCATTCGTGCAGGTCGGAACTTACCCGACAAGGAATTTCGCTACCTTAGGATGGTTATAGTTACCACCGCCGTTTACTGGGGCTTAAATTCTCCGCTTCACCCCGAAGGGTTAACGGGTCCTCTTAACCTTCCAGCACCGGGCAGGCGTCAGTCCGTATACATCGTCTTGCGACTTCGCACGGACCTGTGTTTTTAGTAAACAGTCGCTTCTCACTGGTTTGTGCCACCCCCTCCCGCTGCCCCGGGCAAGCCGGTTGACGGTATGGGGGTCCCCCTTCTCCCGAAGTTACGGGGGCATTTTGCCGAGTTCCTTAACCATAGTTCACTCGTACGCCTTGGTATTCTCTACCTGACCACCTGTGTTGGTTTGGGGTACGGGCCGTGTATGCGCTCGCTAGAGGCTTTTCTCGACAGCATAGGATCACCGAATTCGCCTCACTCGGCTATGCATCACCTCTCAGGATATGCGCCAGACGGATTTGCCTATCTGACTCCCTACAGGTTTGCCCCAGTATTACCACTGACTGGTACGGCTACCTTCCTGCGTCACCCCATCGCTTGACTACTACCCACACGGGTCCCGCGCAGCAGGCGACCCTCGCACCCCGAAGGGATTGATAGGCCACCGTTTGGGCGGTTAGCAGTATGGATTCATCAGGGACGCTCATACACGGGTACGGGAATATCAACCCGTTGTCCATCGACTACGCCTGTCGGCCTCGCCTTAGGTCCCGACTCACCCTGGGCGGACTGGCCTGGCCCAGGAACCCTTGGTCTTTCGGCGGGCAAGGTTCTCACTTGCCTTATCGCTACTCATGCCTGCATTCTCACTCCCACACCCTCCACAACACGTTCACACGGCTGCTTCACCGGATGCAGGACGCTCCCCTACCCAACCTATTGTCACCAATAGATTGCCGCGGCTTCGGCGGTGTGCTTGAGCCCCGCTACATTATCGGCGCACAATCACTTGACCAGTGAGCTATTACGCACTCTTTCAAGGGTGGCTGCTTCTAAGCCAACCTCCTGGTTGTCTTTGCGACTGCACATCCTTTTCCACTTAGCACACGCTTAGGGGCCTTAGCCGGCGATCTGGGCTGTTTCCCTCTCGACGCACGGAGCTTATCCCCCGCCGTCTCACTGCCACACTTTCACTTGTCGGCATTCGGAGTTTGGCTGACGTCAGTAACCTAGTAGGGCCCATCGGCCATCCAGTAGCTCTACCTCCAACAAGAAACATGCGACGCTGCACCTAAATGCATTTCGGGGAGAACCAGCTATCACGGAGTTTGATTGGCCTTTCACCCCTACCCACAGCTCATCCCCTCAGTCTTCAACCTAAGTGGGTTCGGGCCTCCACGCGGTCTTACCCGCGCTTCACCCTGGCCATGGGTAGATCACTCCGCTTCGGGTCCAGAACACACCACTACACACGCCACTGTTGACGTGATACGCCCTATTCAGACTCGCTTTCGCTGCGGCTACCCCACACGGGTTAACCTCGCGACATGTCCCTGACTCGCAGGCTCATTCTTCAAAAGGCACGCCATCACCCCACAACAAAGTCGAGGGCTCTGACGGGTTGTAGGCACACGGTTTCAGGTACTATTTCACTCCCCTCCCGGGGTACTTTTCACCATTCCCTCACGGTACTAATCCGCTATCGGTCACTGAGAAGTATTCAGGCTTACCGGGTGGTCCCGGCAGATTCACAGCAGATTCCACGGGCCCGCTGCTACTCGGGGAAAACATTTCACGAAAGCCGCCAAGTTTTCGTCTACGGGGCTCTCACCCTCTACGACAGGCCATCCCAGACCACTTCGACTAACCCAACGGTTTATCACTTTCGCCCAGGCCGGCGGACCTGAGAAGAAACGCCCCACAACACCGCACACACAACCCCCGCCGGGTATCACATGCACACGGTTTAGCCATCCTCCGCGTTCGCTCGCCACTACTAACGGAATCACTTTTGTTTTCTCTTCCTACGGGTACTGAGATGTTTCACTTCCCCGCGTTACCCCCCGCCACCTATGTATTCAGTGACGGGTGACACGACATCACTCGCGCCGGGTTTCCCCATTCGGACATCCTCGGATCCACGCTCGGTTGACAGCTCCCCGAGGCATAACGCAGCCTCCCACGTCCTTCATCGGCTCTCAGTGCCAAGGCATCCACCATGCGCCCTTAAACACTTACAACACAAAACAGAAAAATATTCTCGGAAGAATAAAAAATTGCATTATCAAAACAAGCAACCCCCAAAAGGGAGCCACCTGTTCAGATGCTCGCAACCACTATCCACGAATCAAACACCACACCCCACCACCAAAGACAGGGCGACACCAGACCCCCCACCACACACAGTGGCCAGGGAAACAACGGGCCTGTTGCCTCAAAGCCCAATAGTGTGTCTGATGATTCCTCAAAGCAGTGTTCCCACACCACTTCTCACGTTTGTTGTGCACCCACCGGAAACCCACTACAGGCCCGGCACTGATCTCCCAACCGCACTGATCCCACACACGTGGGGGCGGGGGAACAATAAATGGTGCTCCTTAGAAAGGAGGTGATCCAGCCGCACCTTCCGGTACGGCTACCTTGTTACGACTTCGTCCCAATCGCCGATCCCACCTTCGACGGCTCCCTCCCACAAGGGGTTAGGCCACCGGCTTCGGGTGTTACCGACTTTCATGACGTGACGGGCGGTGTGTACAAGGCCCGGGAACGTATTCACCGCAGCGTTGCTGATCTGCGATTACTAGCGACTCCGACTTCACGGGGTCGAGTTGCAGACCCCGATCCGAACTGAGACCGGCTTTGAAAGGATTCGCTCCACCTCACGGCATCGCAGCCCTTTGTACCGGCCATTGTAGCATGTGTGAAGCCCTGGACATAAGGGGCATGATGACTTGACGTCATCCCCACCTTCCTCCGAGTTGACCCCGGCAGTCTCTCACGAGTCCCCACCATAACGTGCTGGCAACATGAGACAAGGGTTGCGCTCGTTGCGGGACTTAACCCAACATCTCACGACACGAGCTGACGACAGCCATGCACCACCTGCACACAGGCCACAAGGGAACCGACATCTCTGCCGGCGTCCTGTGCATGTCAAACCCAGGTAAGGTTCTTCGCGTTGCATCGAATTAATCCACATGCTCCGCCGCTTGTGCGGGCCCCCGTCAATTCCTTTGAGTTTTAGCCTTGCGGCCGTACTCCCCAGGCGGGGTACTTAATGCGTTAGCTACGGCACGGATCCCAAGGAAGGAAACCCACACCTAGTACCCACCGTTTACGGCGTGGACTACCAGGGTATCTAATCCTGTTCGCTCCCCACGCTTTCGCTCCTCAGCGTCAGTTACTGCCCAGAGACCCGCCTTCGCCACCGGTGTTCCTCCTGATATCTGCGCATTCCACCGCTACACCAGGAATTCCAGTCTCCCCTGCAGTACTCCAGTCTGCCCGTATCGCCCGCACGCCCACAGTTGAGCTGTGAGTTTTCACGGACAACGCGACAAACCACCTACGAGCTCTTTACGCCCAGTAATTCCGGACAACGCTCGGACCCTACGTATTACCGCGGCTGCTGGCACGTAGTTGGCCGGTCCTTCTTCTGTAGGTACCGTCACTTGCGCTTCGTCCCTACCGAAAGAGGTTTACAACCCGAAGGCCGTCATCCCTCACGCGGCGTCGCTGCATCAGGCTTGCGCCCATTGTGCAATATTCCCCACTGCTGCCTCCCGTAGGAGTCTGGGCCGTATCTCAGTCCCAGTGTGGCCGGTCACCCTCTCAGGCCGGCTACCCGTCGTCGCCTTGGTAGGCCATCACCCCACCAACAAGCTGATAGGCCGCGGGCCCATCCCACACCGCAAAAGCTTTCCCCTACCAGGCCATGCGACCAGCAGGGAATATTCGGTATTAGACCCAGTTTCCCAGGCTTATCCCAAAGTGCAGGGCAGATCACCCACGTGTTACTCACCCGTTCGCCACTCGAGTACCCCGAAGGGCCTTTCCGTTCGACTTGCATGTGTTAAGCACGCCGCCAGCGTTCGTCCTGAGCCAGGATCAAACTCTCCAAACAAAACCTAAAAGGCAATTCAGAAAAATCTGACCTCAAAACAAGACACCAAAAACTGGCATCAAAAAAA
>NZ_MIHA01000046.1 GCF_001722335.1 Mycolicibacterium flavescens | reverse complement strand
AACGGACCGCTGCCGGAGCCGTAGACCGGGTTCTGGATCTGCGGGACCTGCGGCGGCCCGGCGGGCGGCGGCGCCGGCGGAGCGGCTGGGGCGCTGTCGACGATCATCACGGGCTGGCCCGGCGGCAGCGGTTCGCCCGGTGGCGGTGGCGGGACCGCGGGCTGCGCGCCGGCCGTCGCCGACAATGCCAGCGCGCCCAGGCCGAGCGCGGCGGTGATCAAAGCAGCGGAGGTCCGCTGTCGTCCGGTCATGGGTGTCGAGGCTAGCGTGTCCGGGCGTCCGCCGCGCCCGGCACAGCAGAAACTGCGTCTAGATGGCCGGGCCCAGCAGGTCGTCGGCGTCGTTGATGACGTAGCCGTAGCCCTGCTCGGCGAGGAAGCGCTGCCGGTGCGCGGCGTACTCGGCGTCGAGGCTGTCGCGCGAGACCACCGAGTAGAACACCGCGCCCCCGCCGTCGGCCTTGGGGCGCAACAGCCGCCCGAGGCGCTGCGCCTCTTCCTGTCGCGACCCGAACGTGCCCGAAACCTGCACGGCCACACTGGCTTCCGGGAGGTCGATGGAGAAGTTCGCAACCTTGGACACCACCAGCGTGGAGATCTCGCCGCTGCGGAACTTGTCGAACAGCACTTCGCGCTCGGCCGTCTTCGTCGAGCCCTGGATGATCGGGGCGTCGAGTTCCTGGCCGAGTTCCTCGAGCTGGTCGAGGTACGCCCCGATCACCAGCGTCTGCTCACCCTTGTGCTTGTCCAGGATCGACTTCACCACCGCGATCTTGGTGTGCGCCGTCGAGCACAGTTTGTAGCGCTCCTCGGGTTCGGCGGTGGCGTAGAGCATGCGCTCGTTGTCGGTCATCGTCACCCGCACCTCGATGCACTCGGCGGGGGCGATCCAGCCCTGCGCCTCGATGTCCTTCCACGGCGCGTCGTAGCGCTTGGGGCCGATCAGGCTGAACACGTCGCCCTCACGGCCGTCCTCGCGAATCAGGGTGGCGGTCAGGCCGAGTCGCCGACGCGACTGCAGATCGGCCGTCATCCGGAACACCGGAGCGGGCAGCAGGTGCACCTCGTCGTAGATGATCAGACCCCAGTCGCGGCTGTCGAACAGTTCGAGATGCCGGTACTCGCCCTTGGTGCGCCGGGTGATCACCTGATACGTCGCGATGGTGACCGGCCGGATCTCCTTGCGTTCACCGGAGTACTCGCCGATCTCGTTCTCCGTCAACGACGTCCGGTTGATCAGCTCGCGTTTCCACTGCCGCCCGGCGACGGTGTTGGTCACCAGGATCAGCGTGGTCGCCGAGGCCTTGGCCATCGCGGCGGCGCCGACGAGTGTCTTGCCGGCGCCGCACGGCAGCACCACCACACCCGAGCCGCCCGCCCAGAACGACTCGGTCGCCATCTCCTGGTAGTCGCGCAGGTGCCAGCCGTCCTGGCGCAGATCGATCTGATGTGCCTCACCGTCGACGTAGCCGGCCAGATCCTCTGCCGGCCAACCGATCTTGAGCAGCATCTGCTTGACGCGTCCGCGTTCGCTGTTGTGTACCTGCACGGTGTCGTCGTCGATGCGGGCCCCGAGCATCGGCGCGATCTTCTTGTTGCGCAGCACCTCTTCGAGCACCGCCCGGTCCAGGCTCACCAACGTCAGCCCGTGCGCCGGATGCTTGATCAGCTGCAGCCGCCCGTACCGGGCCATCGTGTCGACGATGTCGACGAGCAGCGGCTGGGGCACCGCGTAGCGGGAGAACGACACCAGCGCGTCGACCACCTGTTCGGCGTCGTGGCCGGCCGCGCGGGCGTTCCACAGCGCCAGCGGCGTGATGCGGTAGGTGTGCACATGCTCGGGTGCGCGTTCGAGCTCGGCGAACGGGGCGATCGCCGCGCGGGCCGCACCCGCCAGCTCGTGATCGACTTCGAGCAGCACCGTCTTATCGGACTGCACAATCAAGGGGCCGTCAGTCATTCTGTCCATTATCCCGACCGCCGTGACATGCCACGGCCGGCTCGGTCGAACCCGCAGGTCAGGCGTGGTCGGCGTCCACCACCGAGGTGATCCGGTGGATCGCGAAGTCCCGGACCCGCCCCGAGGCCGGATCGTAGGCGGTCAGCTGCCCACCGCGGACGTTGATCGGGGCGACCACCCGCTGCGTGGCCACCCCGGCCGGGTCCACGTAGCCGATCACGACCGACGCCTGCAGGTGCGCGGCCTCCTGCAGCTGGGTGATCGCCGCCGCGGGGTCCAGCCGCATACCGCCGGTCGGCGCGGAGGCCACCTTGCGCAGCACCGAGACGATCGCGCTGAGCGTCTGCGGGGTCGGGGTGGGCATCGGCCGGTAGACGCGGCGCCGTCCGGGCGGGGCCGGCACCCGCGCACCGCGGGCCCGGATGTCGACGATCGCTCCGGTCGAGTCCTCGGCGGCCGGCGCGAACCCGGCCTGCCGCAGCGCGGCGAGCACCTCGTTGATCGGCGCCTGCGACACCGCGACCGTCGGTGCGAGCAGCCGCATCTCCAGCGCCTCGGCCGCCGGGGCGGCGACCGCCTGCGCCAGCAGCGCGGCGTCCTCACAGCGCACGAACGACGCCGCCATCCCGACCCGCAGCTGTCCGTGCCGGCGCGCGACATCGTCGATCAGGTACGTCAACCCCTGTGGCACAGGTGTTTTCGAGTGACGACTGAAGAACGCGTGCAGTCCGCCTGCGGTTTTTCCGGTGTCGAGCGCCCGCCGGATCGACGCCTCGCTGATGCGGTACACCATCGCCGCGCCCGCCGACTCGACCGCGGCCACCGCCGCCAGGTCCTCGGCGAGGTCGCGTTGCAGCGGGCCCGGGACGATCACGGTCAGGTCGGCCTGCAGCAGGAAGTGGTCGATGGGGGCGGGCAGCACCTTGTCCATCGCCTTGACGACGTCGTCGGCGGGTTCGCCGGCCAGCAGTGCGCGCGCCGGGGTGGCCAGCGCCCCGCGACCGACCAGGCCCATCGTGTGCGCCTCGTCGAGCAGGTCCCCGACCGGCCCCGGCTGCAGTCGCACGCTCCACCGCGGCCGGTGCCAGATCAGCGCCCGCGCAGCCGACGTCGCGTCCGCCCCGGCGCCGGGCGGCAGGTCGGCGAGCAGGCCCAGCAGCAGCCGCCGATCCAGCGGCGCTGCGGTCGAGAACAACGAATCAGACAGCGCGGCATACGGTTTGCCGTCCACACCGCGGGTGCCGATCAGGCTGGGGCGGCCGTGCAGGTCGAGCCACGCCGTCGCCAGCAGATGCCACTTGGCCGCCGTCGGGGACTCCAGGTACCGGTCGGCCGACACGGTGGGCGCCCAGAACGGGCCGTCACCGGTGTCGGGTTCGGGTTCCGGTGATCCCGCCGAGATCAGCCCGGCCGCGACGGTCACTTCCAGCAGCAGGCCCAGCCGGGTCTCGTCGATGCCGGTGGTCTTGGTCAGCCGCTTCATGTCGCGCACACCGAGGCCGCCGCTGCGCAGTTCGGGAACCGGCGTCACCGACAGCGTCTCGATGAGCACCTCGACCTCGCGCAGCAGGTCCAGGGCGGCGCCGGCGGCCACCGCATCGGCGTCGGCCGCCGTCGTCGTCGCCACCACCGGGTCGGGGTGGGTCAGCTGCACCGGGCCGGGCAGTTCGCCGCGCAGCACCTGACCGACCAGCCGCGGCAGGATCACCGTGTCGGCGTCGATCTGGCGCAGCAGCCCGGCAGCCAGCAGCCGCGGCACGGGCCGGTCCGGCGGCGTGCCGGGCGCCGCGTCGCGGGTGCGTCCGACCGGCGAGCCCTCGAGCAGCTTGCGCAGCAGATCGGACTGGGCCTCGTCGAGCGTCTCGAGCCGGCCGGCGATCTCCTCCGGTGTCGCGCCGGTGTCCTCGACCGTCGCCTGCCCCGGATACCAGGGCAGGCCGCCCGCGGCCTCGGCGGCTACCCGCACGGTCGCGTCGCCCCACACCAGCGCGCGGTCGCGCAGCGCGTCGACCGCGGCGGCGACGGCGGTCTCGGGCGCGCGGTCACCGATCAGCTCGACGAGCTTGGTGACCGGTACGGCGGTGGAGTCGGCGTGCAGCACCAGCAGCGCGTCGAGCACGGCCAGATGCAGGAAGTCGAGGTCGTCGGTGGCGGCCTTGACCGACTGCCGGGCCTGCGCGCGGGCCGCCAACGCGGCGATCGTGCCGGGCGGCGGCTGGGTCAGATCGGGCCGTAGCTCCAGTAGCCGGATGAGCCGCGCGTCGGGCAGATCGGCCAGCCAAGCGCCCAGCGGGATGCTCGGTGCTGATTCCCCGGTCGCTGCGCTCCTGCCCTCCGGAACTTTCTCGGTCATTGCTGACCAGCGTAAAGGAGGACGTCGGTGTCGCCACCGGCCGAGGCATTTGCCACAATGTGGGCGTGGCAGACAACAAAGGGAAGAACCATTATGTCGACCCCGGCTGGCCCGAGGTCGACGGCGACGATCACGCGGTCAGTGAACTGGCCACCGACCGCACCGGCGCGCTCTCGCCCTTCGGCGAGCTGACGTTCCCGCTCCCGGCGGACGACCTGCCGTACGTGCACCCGGTGACGGTCGTCAACCGGTAACGGTGTCCGACCCGGCTCGACTCTCCCACCTCGACGAGTCCGGGGCGGCGCACATGGTCGACGTGACCGCCAAGGACGTCACCAGGCGCACCGCCGTCGCCGCGGGCACGCTGCGCACCACCGCCGACGTCGTCGCGATGATCGCCGCCGGCGGACTACCCAAGGGCGACGCGCTGGCCACCGCCCGCGTCGCCGGGATCCTGGCCGCCAAACGCACCAGCGACCTCATCCCGCTCTGCCATCAACTGGCGCTGACCGGCGTCGACGTCGACTTCGACATCGGTGACGACACCGTCGCCGTCACCGCGACCGTGCGCAGCACCGACCGCACCGGCGTCGAGATGGAGGCGCTGACCGCGGTGAGCGTGGCCGCGCTGACCCTCTACGACATGATCAAGGCCGTCGACCCGGCCGCCGGCATCGACGACATCCGGGTGCTGCGCAAAGAGGGTGGCAAGACCGGCACCTGGACGCGGCCGTGAGCCGGCGGTCCGGCCGCGTCGTGATCGCCTCCACCCGCGCCGCGACGGGGGTGTACGAGGACCGCACCGGACCCGTCATCGTCGACTGGCTCACCGCCCGCGGCATCACCGCCCCCGCGCCCGCGGTGGTGCCCGACGGCAGCGCGGTCGCCGACGCGATCGCGGCCGCGGTGAGCGACGGCGCCGACGTCGTGATCACCTCCGGCGGCACCGGCATCTCGCCGACCGACCGCACCGCCGAGGCCACCGCCGCGCTCGTCGACTACCAGATCCCCGGCCTGGCCGACGCCATCCGGCGCGCCGGCGAGGACAAGGTGCCGACGTCGGTGCTGTCGCGTGGGGTGTGCGGGGTCAAGGGCCGCACGCTGATCGTGAACCTGCCCGGCTCGCCCGGCGGCGTCAAGGACGGCCTCGGGGTGCTCGACGGTGTTCTCGAGCACGCGCTCGACCAACTCCGCGGAAAGGATCACCGGCAATGACCGCCCGCGTGCTGCGCAGCGACCTGTCCGAGCGGCCGATCGACGTCGGCGAGCACGAGGCGCTGGTCGCCGACGCCGGGGCCGGCGCGGTGGTGAGCTTCTCCGGCGTCGTGCGCAACCACGACGGCGGGCGCGCCGTCACCCGGTTGGAGTATTCAGCGCACCCCTCGGCGTCGCAGACCCTGGCCGAGGTGGCCGCCGAGATCGCCGGGGCCGCAACCGGAGTGCGCGCGATCGCGGTCAGCCATCGGGTCGGCGCGCTGGAGATCGGCGACGCCGCGTTGGTCGCCGCCGTGGCCGCCGATCACCGGGCAGCGGCGTTCGAGACGTGCGCACGCCTGGTCGACGTGGTCAAGGAACGGCTGCCGGTGTGGAAGCACCAGTTCTTCGCCGACGGCTCCGACGAATGGGTGAACTCGGCCTAGCGGCCCGCGCTCACGCCGGCGGCAGGACGGGCGCCGGGGCGGCCGGCAGATTCGGCGCCGCACCACCCGGGGCGTCCGGTGTGGTGAGCGGACGCTGGGTCAGCGCGAGCAGCGCGTCCTTCCCGGTGACCTCCTGGGTCTGGATCGCGTGCCAGATCTCCTTGAGGTACGAGACGTTCGGGCTGTCCGGCGCGACCTCGGCGCGGTCGGCCGTCGTGCCCGGCGGCAGGTTCTCGGGACCGACCAGATGCGGCACCTCGACCGGAGCCGGGACGGCCAGCGGATCAACCGGGGCCGGGGCCGGCTGCAGCGGCGCGTCGGCGGTCAGCGACCACAGCTGCGCGCCCGGGGCGTCGGGGGCGACGTCCCAGTTGGCGACGGCCTGCGCCTCGACCGGGGCCAGCGGGTCGACCGGCGGCGGAGGCGGCGGTACGGGCGCGGCCAACGCGTCGAACGGCGCGGGCTCGGGGGCCGGTGCGGGCGGGGCGGGAGGTGGCGGCGGAACAGGTGCGGCCAGCGCATCCACCGGAGCCGGAGCCGGCGGGGCCGGAGCAGGCGGGGGCGGCGGCGGTGGCGCGGGCGCGGCCAG
>NZ_MIHA01000045.1 GCF_001722335.1 Mycolicibacterium flavescens | reverse complement strand
GGCGTACTGCTTGGGTGGCGCGCCCGACTGTCCCGCCTCGGCCGCCGGGATCGACATGTCGAGCCGCGTCTCGATGCGCTCGATGCGTTGCAGCAGAGCGCTTTCGGTGTCGCTGGCCGAGGGCAGCAGCAGCCGCGCGCACACCACCTCGAGTAGGAGCCGCGGTGCGGTGGCGCCGCGCATCTCGCCGAGCCCGGCGTGCACCACCTCGGCGTAGCGGGTCAGCGTCGCGGTACCCAGGCGGGTGGCCTGTTCGCGCATCCGCTCGAGTACGTCTTCGGGTCCGTCGACCACACCACGGGCGGCGGCGTCGGGCACCGACTGCAGGATGATCAGGTCCCGGAACCGTTCCAGCAGGTCGGTGGCGAACCGGCGCGGATCGTGGCCGGCGTCGATCACCGCCTCCACGACGCCGAACAGCGACGCGGCGTCACCTGCGGCCAGCGCGTCGATCGCGTCGTCGATCAGCGCGACATCCGTCGCACCCAGCAGCGACAGCGCCCGCGCATAGGCGACGTGGTTGCCGTCGGCACCGGCGAGCAGCTGGTCGAGCACCGAGAGCGTGTCGCGCGGTGAGCCGCCACCGGCGCGGATCACCAGCGGGTACACCGCCTCGTCGACCGCGACGTCCTCCTGCGCGCAGATGCGTTCCAGCAGCGAGCGCATGGTCCGCGGCGCCAGCAGCCGGAACGGATAGTGGTGGGTGCGCGACCGGATGGTCGGCAGCACCTTCTCCGGTTCGGTGGTGGCGAACACGAAGATCAGGTGGTCCGGCGGCTCCTCGACGATCTTGAGCAGCGCGTTGAACCCCGCGGTGGTGACCATGTGGGCTTCGTCGACGATGAAGATCCGGTAGCGCGACTGCGCGGGCGCGTAGAAGGCGCGGTCGCGGAGTTCGCGGGTGTCGTCGACGCCGCCGTGGCTGGCCGCGTCGAGTTCGACGACGTCGACGTTGCCGGGCCCGTTGGGCGCCAGCGCGACGCACGAGTCGCACACCCCGCACGGCGTCGCGGTCGGGCCCTGCTCGCAGTTCAGCGAGCGGGCCAGGATGCGCGCCGACGAGGTCTTGCCGCAGCCGCGCGGACCCGAGAACAGGTACGCGTGGTTGATCCGGCCCGACGTCAGCGCCGTCGACAGCGGCTCGGTGACGTGTTCCTGGCCGACGACTTCGGCGAAGGTCGCGGGTCGGTACTTGCGGTAGAGCGCCACGCTCAGCAGGCTACCGGCGCGGTGTGACGAGTCGACACGTCAGTCCTTCAACAGCGACTCGGTCGCCGACAGCAGCGCGCAGGTGGCCAGACCGTCGATCGCCGCGCGCAGCTCCGGCTCGGCGGGCATGGTCGGGGCGATCCGGATGTTCTTGTCCTCCGGGTCTTTTCGGTACGGGAAGGTGGCACCGGCCTCGGTGACCGCGATGCCTGCGTCCTTGGCCAATGCGACGGTGCGCCTGGCCGTGCCGGGCAGCACGTCGAGGCTGATGAAGTAGCCGCCCTTGGGTTCGGTCCACGACGCGATCTTGGACTCGCCCAGCCGGTCGGAGAGGATCTCGAGCACCGCCGCGAATTTCGGGGCCAGCAGCTGCTGGTGGCGCTGCATCTGCAGCCGCACCCCGTCGGCGTCGCGGAAGAACCGCAGATGGCGCAGCTGGTTGACCTTGTCCGGGCCGATCGTCTTCTTGCCGGCGTGCTGCAGGTACCAGGCGATGTTGCCCAGCGACGCGCCCAGGAAACTGACGCCGGCGCCGGCGAACGTGATCTTCGACGTCGACGCGAACACCAGCGGCCGGTTCCCGTTGCCGGCGGCCTCGGCCAGCCCGAGCACGTCGACATTGCGGACGAAGTCGTGCGTCAACGTGTGCACCGCATACGCGTTGTCCCACATCAGCCTGAAATCGCTTGCCGCCGTGCGCATCTGGACAAGCCTGCGGACGTTCTCCCAGGAGAAGGTGACCCCGGTGGGGTTCGAGTACACCGGCACGCACCACATGCCCTTGATCGCGGGGTCGGCGGCGACAAGCTCCTCGATCATGTCGACGTCGGGGCCGTCCTCGAGCATCGGGACGGTGATCATCTCGATGCCCAGGCTCTCGGTGATCGCGAAGTGCCGGTCGTAGCCGGGCGCCGGGCACAGGAACTTCAGCGTCGGCTCCTGGTTCCAGGGCCGGGGCGAATCCGCGGTGCCGTGCAGCAGCGAGAACACGATGACGTCGTGCATCAGCTCGAGGCTGGCGTTGTTACCGGCGATCAGGTTCTGCACCGGGATGCCGAGCAGCTCGCCGAAGATCGCCCGAAGCTCCGGCAGGCCGTGCACGCCGCCGTAGTTGCGCACGTCGGTGCCGTCGCCGTCGCGGAAGTCCTCCGCACCCGGAAGCTCGAGCAGCTTGTTCGACAGGTCCAGCTGGGCTGCCGACGGTTTGCCGCGGGTCAGATCCAGTTTCAGACCCTTGGCCTGCAGTTCGGCGTAGTTGCGTTTCTGCTGCTCATGGTGTGCGGAGAGCTCGTCTCGGCCGAGCGACAGAAATGACACCGGACGCCTTTCACCTGGGGAGTGCGGAAAAGAAGGGGACCCCGCGCACCCGCCAGAGCCCATTGACCCTTGCTGCCTTCCGGCCCTGGGGGAGTTCACAGGATGGACGCCGCGCGGGGTCCACGGCGAGTCTAATACTCCAGCGACGGCGGGTGGCCCGCGCATCGTGACCGGAGGCCCCGCCAGGTCCGCTACCATGGCCCGCGGAGGATTCGCCTAGTGGCCTATGGCGCTCGCCTGGAACGCGGGTTGGGTTAATAGCCCTCGCGGGTTCAAATCCCGCATCCTCCGCACTCGGCCCGGGGTGCGACGGATTTTTCGGTCGCACCCCGGCCAAACCGAAGCGATCAGTGCTCGTCGCAGAGCCGACGAGCGCGTAGGAGGAGTATGAGCCGCACCGTTGCGGTGGTCTGGCACGCGTCGTTCTGCGTCGTCGCCGGGGTTCTGTACTTCTTCTTCGTTCTTCCGCGCTGGCCCGAGCTGATGGGCGACACCCCGCACACGCTGGGCACGGTGTTGCGGATCGTGGTCGGCGCGCTGATCGGGCTGGCGGCGTTGCCCGTCGTCTTCACCCTGCTGCGCACCCGCAGGCCGGAGTTCGGCACCCCGCAGATGGCGCTGACGCTGCGGACCTGGTCGATCGCGCTGCATGTGCTGGCCGGCGTGCTGATCATCGGCGCCGCGGTCAGCGAGATCTGGCTGTCGCTCGACGACGCCGGCCGGTGGTTGTTCGGCATCTACGGTGCGGCCGCTGCGGTCGCGCTGCTCGGGATTTTCGCGTTCTACCTGGCCTCGGTGGCCGAGATGCCGCCGCCACCGCCGAAACCCCTGAAGGTCAAGGCGCCGAAGCAGCGGCGACGCGGTCGCGGCGAGGCCGAAGGCGAAGTCGAGGCCGAGGGCACTGCGGAAGCCGAGGTCGGCGAGGCCGAAGAGACCGAGCCGGCCGGGACCGAGGAGCCGGTGGTGGCCGAGACTGCCGAGGAGGCTGAGGCTGCCGAAAAGACCGAGGCTGCCGAGGCGGCTGAGGCGGATCCCGGAGCCGACGACGACGAGTCCGAGGGCGGCAAGCTGCGCAACCGCCGACCCGAACCAGCCCGGCGTCGCCGCAGACGGCTGCGCGGCGGAGTGGCCGTCGAGGACTGACGTCCCCGGTTGAGCCGTCGCCTATCGGGCAATATGGACGCATGGGCAAAATCCCCGTCCGGCGCCTCTTCGCGCCGCTGCTGATCGCACTGGCCGCGACAATGGCCGTCGTGGTGCCCGTGACCCCGGTCATGGCCGCCCCCGGCGACCCGATCGCCGCCGCAGCGCAGGTCGAGCCGACCGTGGTGCGTATCGACACCGAAATCGACTACCAGCGCGCCTTCGGCAACGGCGCGGGCATCGTTTTGGACCCCAACGGTCAGGTGCTGACGAATTTCCACGTCGTCTCGGGCGCCGACCGCATCACCGCCAGCGTCGGCGGCCGGTCCTACCCGGCCGAACTGGTCGGCTACAACCGCAAGCGCGACATCGCGGTACTGCAGCTGATCGGTGCCGCCGGGCTGCCCGCCGCCCCGATCGGTGACTCGACGCAGATGGTCGAGGGTGAGCCCGTCGTCGCACTGGGCAACGCCAACGGCACCAACGGCCCGCTGACCCGCGAGGTCGGCACCGTCACCGGGTTCGGCCGCGCCGTCAGCGCCGAAGACGCGCTCACCGGCAGCAAGGACGAGCTGACCGGGCTGTTCGAGTTCGCCGCACCCGTCGTCGCCGGCGACTCGGGCGGACCCGTCGTCAACAGCGCCGGCCAGGTCGTCGGCGTCACCACCGCCGCGTCGGTGAACTACCGCTTCGGCCCCGGCGGCGAGGGCTACGCGATCCCGATCAACGACGCGATGTCCATCGCGAACCAGATCCGCTCCCGCGCCCCGTCCGCGGACGTGCACATCGGCCCGCCGGTGCTGCTGGGCGTCGGGGTGCGCACCGCGCAGCGCGGGCCGGGCGTCCAGATCGCGGACGTGCTGCGCGGCGGACCGGCCGAGCGGGCGGGTCTGCTGCCCGGCGACCGGCTGCTGGTGCTCGACGGCACCGCGCTGGACTCGGCTACCACGCTGACCTACGTGCTCGACCGCCACTATCCGGGCGACGTGCTCGACCTGGTGTGGCTCGACGGCAACGGACAGGAGCGCACCGGCAAGGCGACGCTGACGCCGACGACGTTCTAGCTCGCGCTCTAGTCGAGGCCTGCGATGAGCAGGTCGAGTTCGAAGTCGAACTGTTCCTCGGCGTCGCGGCGCTGCGAGTCCGCCGACGACAGCACCCGCCGCAGCGCGGGATAGGTGTCGGCGGGTTCGGCTTCGAGGGCAGCGGCGGTCTCGGCGCGGTGCCGGTGCATTCCGGACGCGGTCTGCGCGGCGCTGTCGTGGGCGGCGGACTGCGCGATGTTGGACGCCGCGGTCAACGCGTGCCGGGCCGTGTCGGGGTCGAACCCGGCGCTCAGCAGCGCGGCCAGCACGCGGTCGGCCAACGCCAGCGCGGCCGCCGCACCGATTCCGCGCAGCCGGTTGAAGTCGGTCGCCACGCCGACCTGGATCAGCCCGTCGCGGAACGCAACGGCATAGGCTCGCAGCACTTTCCGCCAGTCCCCGTCTTCCGGTAACTCCACCCCACCGAGTTCGCGCTCGAACCGGTCCAGCAGCACCAGCGAGAGCAGGCCCTCGCGGTCACCGACGTAGTAGTGCAGCGCCTTGCGGCTGACGCCGAGCGCGTCGGCGACGGCCTGCATCGTGAGATCTCGGCTCGTCAGGCCGCGGGCCGCCGCGACGATCTGATCCCGGCTGATCCGCGGCGGACGACCCCTGGTCCGGCCGCTCATCGGCTCAGCGTAAGCGGAATCGGGTGAATTTTCGCCGATCGGCAAAAAAGCGGACACCGTGTTCCTATGCTGTGCGGGTGCCAAACACTTCCTATCGCGTCGTCCAGTGGACCACCGGCAATGTCGGCAAGAGTTCGGTGGAGGCGATCGCCAAGAATCCGAACTACGAACTCGTCGGCCTCTACGCCTGGTCGAAGGACAAGGTCGGCAAGGACGCCGGCGAGCTGGCCGGGATCTCCCCGCTCGGAGTGAAAGCCACCGACGACGTCGACGCGTTGCTTTCCCTCAAACCCGATGTCGTGGTCTACAACCCGATGTGGATCGACGTCGACGAACTGGTGCGGATCCTGGAGGCCGGCGTCAACGTGGTGGCGTCGGCGTCGTTCATCACCGGGCACAACCTGGGCGCGGGCCGAGACAAGCTCGAGGAGGCGTGCAAGCGCGGCGGGTCGACGCTGTTCGGGTCCGGGGTGAGCCCGGGCTTCGCCGAACTGCTGGCGATCGTCGCGTCGACGGCGTGCGACCGCGTCGACAAGATCACCATCTCCGAGTCTGCGGACACCACGCTCTACGACTCCCCCGACACCGAACGGCCGGTCGGCTTCGGCACCGCGATCGACGACCCGAACCTGGCGCCGATGGCGGCCAACGGCACCGCGGTGTTCGCCGAAGCGGTGCGACTGGTCGCCGATTCGATCGGCGTCGAACTCGACGAGATCAAGTGTGTGCCCGAATATGCCCAGACCACAGAGGATCTCCCGATGGCGTCGTGGACCATCCCGGCCGGACATGTGGCCGGTGTGTACGCCAGTTGGCAGGGCATCGCCGGCGGCAAGACCGTCGTCGACATCAACGTCCGCTGGAAGAAGGGCCAGACGCTGGAGCCGGACTGGCAACTCGACGGCGACGGCTGGAAGATCACCATCGACGGCAGGCCCACGGTCAACATGCAGGTCGGATTCCTCCCGCCGCCCGACATGATCGAGAACGCCAAGACGATCGAGGACTTCTTCGTGCTCGGGCACATCATGACCGCGATGCCGCCGATCCACGCGATCCCGGCGGTCGTGGCGGCGGCGCCGGGCATCGCGACCTACAACGACCTGCCGCTGCCGCAGGCGCGCGGGGTGGTGATTTAACCCGCGACCTGCAGCACGTTCGCGCGCAGTTGGGCTGCGGGCGGGCCTTCGAGCACCACGTCCTTGAGGATCTTGGCCTGGTCCTTGTGCACGGTGAACTCGCCCTTCTGCGGGGCGTTGCCGCCGACGACTTCGTAGAAGACGGTGAACGGTGTCTCTGGCAACGGGTGCAGGCCAACGTATTTCGGCTCGATCGTGTACTTGTAGGTGCAGCCCGGCGCCTCCGGTGGGCACTGCTGTTCGGTGACGATGACGTTCACCGTGAACTCCAACGGGGTCGGCACCTTCGGGGTCGGCGGCGCGAAGGTGGTGCGCGGCGTCGACGCCTGCGGCGGCTGGTCGGGTGCGGTGATGCTGCCGAAGATCATCACCGCGGCCACGCCGACGCCGCTGGCGACGATCGCGATCAGCGCGATACCGGCCAGCCACTTGCGGGTGGTGGTCGTGATCAGTTTGCGGCGACGGGTCGCGCCGCCGCCGAGCGCGGCCTTGGCGGCGGCCCGACGTTGTTTCCGTCGCTTCCAGCGGCTGCGCACCGGGACGGGCGGGGGTTCGGGAACCTTGTTGTAGCGCTGCTGTTCAGGGGTCGGCGTAGTCTGCAATGCACCTTGTGCGACAACGGCTTTCGGGTCGAGCACCTGGACCGGGCCGACGCCGGCGAAGCGGGCCTGGAGCAGCGGGATGCGGGACGACCCGCCGGTGAGGTGGATGGGGACGGGCTGGTCGTGCTGGCGGATGGTGTTGGCGTGGAACAGCAGGCTCTCGGTGAGCCGGACCGCGCGGTCGACGTCGGCGGCGATCAGCGCCTCGAGCTGGGCGCGGGACAGGTGCAGCGTTTCGCTGCCGGCGGCGCCGGAGACGACCAGCGGCGCGGACTGTTCGGCAGACAGGGTTTCCTTGGCGATGCGGGTGGTGTCGGCGAGCCGCAGTTGAGCGGAGAGGTCGGCCGCGTCGGCCGCCTCGGCAGCGAGCGCAGGGTTGGTGGCTTGGAGCTGCTGCAGCGCCCACGCCTTGATCCGGGCCTCGAAGTCCAGGCCGTCGAAACCGTCGGCGGCGGTGACCGTGAAGGTGCCGTCCTGCTGGCGGTCGAGGACGGAGACGCCGCAGGTGCCCGCGCCGATGTCGACGACGGCGATACGCTCGGCTTGGGCCGCGGTGTGGTAGGCGGCCGCGGCGGAGGCCTCGTCGACCAGACGCATGCGGTGCTGGTCGATGCCGGCGACTTCGCCCGCGGTGGCGAGGCGTTGGATCACGGTCTCGTGCCAGTGATTCGGGTAGGTGAGCACGACCTCGCCGGGGGGTTCACCGGTGAACGCGGCGGTCTTGGCCAGGGCCTCGGAAAGCACCGCGGCGACGAGGTCGGTCTGGGGTAGGTACAGACCCGCGATGTTGACCTCGATCTGGTCCATCCGCCGTTTGGGGGTGGGGTCGTAGGCGGCGGGGTCGGCGTGGCCGGCGAGCACCGCGGCCTCGCCGGCGGTCAGCATCCGGCCGGCCGAGCACACGACCGCCGAGGGCATCAGTGTGCCGGTCGATGACAGCGGGACGTCGCGGATCGCTCCCTGGGAGTCGCGAAACGCCACCGTCGTGTTCGACGTGCCGAAGTCCACCGATAACAACACTGCACCCCCTGCCCGTGTGACCGACCTGATCACTTCACCATCTTGCGTCACACGGGCGGTCGGCGGGTGCAGGAACGCCCGGTCAGCTGTCCTTGACCGGGTTGCCGTCCTCGTCCCAGTTGGCGGCGACCTTCTTGCTCGGCTGCACCCGCGGCGGCTCACCGGGCATCTTCGGGTAACTCGGCGGATACGGCATATCACCGAGTCCGCGCTCTTCGTCGGCCTTGACCATGTCGAGCAGCTTCTTGATCGACTGCGGTTTGGCGTCGATGCCGGCCCACGGATCCGGCCGTCCCGCAATGAAATCCGGCACCGTGGCGATCGTGTAGTCGTCGGGGTCGGCGTCGCGCAGCTCGTCCCACGTCAACGGCGTCGACACCGTGGCGATCGGCGTCTTGCGCGCCGAGTACGCCGACGCGAACGTCCGGTCCCGCGCGTTCTGGTTGTAGTCGATGAAGATGCGCTTGCCGCGCTCTTCCTTCCACCACGAGGTCGTCACCGCGTCGGGTGCCCGCCGTTCCACCTCGCGGGCCAGCGCGATACCCGCCCGCCGCACCTCGATGAAGTCCCAGTCCGGCTTGATCCGCAGGAAGATGTGCACACCGCGACCACCCGAGGTCTTGGGATAGCCGACCAGGCCGAGTTCGTCGAGCAGGGGTTTGAGCACGTCGACGGCGACGCTGCTCGCATCGGCGAATCCGGTTCCCGGTTGCGGGTCGAGGTCGATGCGCAGTTCGTCGGGATGCTCGGTGTCCGGGCACCGCACCTGCCACGGGTGCAGTGTGACCGTACCCATCTGCGCGGCCCAGGCGATCGCCGACGGATGCGTGACTTTCAGCGCGTCGGCGGTGCGACCGGACGGGAACGTCACGGTGCACGTTTCCAGGTAGTCGGGATGCTTCTGCGGTACCCGCTTCTGGTAGATCTCCTCGCCCTCGATGCCGTCGGGAAACCGCTGCAGATGCACCGGCCGATCCCGCAGCAGGGTGACCATCGGTTCGGCGACCGCCAGGTAGTAGTCGAAGAGCTTGCCCTTGGTGCCGTTCTTGCCCAGCTTCGGGAAGTAGGGCTTGTCACGGTTGGTGAGCCGTACCTCGATACCGTCGACGTCGATTTGCTCTGCAGGCGTGGCCATCTCAGGACTCCAGGACATCGTAGAGGTCGTAGTTCAGCGGTACGTCGAGTTGACCGAAGGTGCAGCTGCGGGGGTCGCGGTCGGGACGCCAGCGGCGGAACTTCACCGCGTGCCGGAAGCGTTGGGCGCCGCTGTTGCCTTCCATCTGGTCGTAGGCCACTTCGCAGACCTTCTCGGGCCGCAATGGAATCCATCGCTTGTCGGCGGCGGAGTTCCAGCGGCTGGGGTCGCCTTCGCGCATCTCGTCGCCTTCGCGCAGCGGCTCCAGTTCGGCGAGCAGTTTGAGTCGGTCCTTGGCGGTGAACGAGGCTGCGCCGCCGACCATTTGGAGCTCGCCGTCGTGCCGGTAGAGGCCGAGCAGGATCGATCCGATGCCTTCGCCGCTCTTGTGGATGCGGTATCCCATCGCCACGCAGTCGGCGTCGCGGGCGTGTTTGACCTTGATCATCTCGCGTTTGCCGGGCAGGTAGTGGCCGTCGAGTCGTTTGGCGATCACGCCGTCGAGGCCGGCGCCTTCGAACTCCTCGAGCCACTGCGCGCCCAGTTCGGGGTCCTCGGTGGTGCGGGTGACGTGGCACCACTGCTTTTCGTTCACCGCATCTCGTAGCGCTTCGCGCCGCGTGCGGAACGGCTGCTTCATCAGCGAGGTGTCTCCGGTGGCCAGCGCGTCGAAACCGATGAAGTGGGCGGGTGTCTGTTCCGACAGCATCTTGATCCGGCTGGCGGCGGGGTGGATGCGCTGGCTCAGCGACTCCCAGTCGAGCCGGGTGCGGCCGTCGAACTCGCGGGGGACGACGATCTCGCCGTCCAGTACGCAGCGGGGAGCGAGTTCGTCGCGCACCGATTCGAGAACTTCGGGGAAGTACCGGCCGAGGTCCTTGCCGCTGCGCGACAGCAGCACGACCTTGTCGCCGTCGCGGAACACCAGGGCGCGGAAGCCGTCCCACTTCGGCTCGTAGGACCACACACCGGTTTCCTGGGGCACTTTGGCCTGAGCCTTGGCCAGCATCGGTTCGAGCGGTGGCAGTACGGGGAGATCCACCTGGCCCATTATTGCGTTCACGCCACTGCAGACCGCCGGCATCGAGGAATGTCATCGTCGCGGCCGCGGTCGCGGAGCCGCCGCCGGGCGTGGTGGGGTTTCCGCGGCGTCAGTTGGCGTCGCGGTCGGTGTCGGTGGGGTCGGGTCTTTCGGCGCGGTCGTCGTCGCTGGCGTCGTGGGCGCCGTCGTCGGGGATCAGGTAACGCTCGGGGTGGTGGTAGTTGTTGACCCGGGCCTGGCCGGTGTCCAACTGCGGTGGGGGTCGCCATTCGGTGCGGCCGTCTTTGCGTTTTCCG
>NZ_MIHA01000044.1 GCF_001722335.1 Mycolicibacterium flavescens | reverse complement strand
GCCCGGCAACCGATTCGGCATCCAACAATTCACGCTGATCATCAGAGCGACCCTGCACCGATCAATCATCCCCAAAAACCCAGAACAAACCGACCCGGCACACCGTATTAATTCAGCAGACTCCTAGCGCCGGTGGGCACACTGGAGTGGTGGACCCCGTTGTCGCCCTCCGTCAGATTGCGTACTACAAGGACCGCGCGCGCGAAGACCCGCGGCGGGTGATGGCCTACCGCAACGCCGCCGACGTCGTCGAGGCGCTCTCGGAGGCCGACCGCGACCGGCACGGCACCGCCAACAGTTGGCAGTCGCTGCCCAGGATCGGGCCCAAGACCGCGAAGGTCATCGCGCAGGCGTGGTCGGGCCGCGAGCCCGACGTGCTGGTCGAACTGCGCTCCAATGCGGCCGATCTCGGCGGCGGTGAGGTTCGCGCGGCGCTGCGCGGAGATCTGCACGTGCACTCGAACTGGTCGGACGGCTCCGCGCCGATCGAGGAAATGATGCTGGCGGCAAAGGAATTGGGGCACGAGTACTGCGCGCTGACCGATCACTCGCCGCGGCTGCGGATCGCCAACGGGCTGTCGGCCGACCGGCTGCGTCAGCAACTCGACGTCATCGACGAGATCCGCGAGACCGTGGCGCCGATGCGGATCCTGACCGGTATCGAGGTCGACATTCTCGAGGACGGGTCGCTCGACCAGGATGCCGAGTTGCTCGAGCGCCTCGACGTCGTGGTGGCCAGCGTGCACTCCAAGCTCGCGATGGAGTCCGCGGCGATGACCCGGCGGATGCTCAAGGCGGTCGCCAATCCGCGCACCGACGTGCTCGGGCACTGCACCGGCCGCCTGGTCACCGGCGGGCGCGGGATGCGGCCGGAATCGAAGTTCGACGCCGAGAAGGTCTTCACCGCCTGCCGCGACAACGGCACCGCCGTCGAGATCAATTCGCGTCCGGAGCGCCGGGACCCGCCGACGCGGCTGCTCAATCTCGCGCTCGACATCGGCTGCCTGTTCTCGATCGACACGGATTCGCACGCGCCGGGGCAGCTGGAGTTCCTCGGGTACGGGGCGCAGCGGGCGCTGGAGGCCGAGGTGCCGCTCGACCGCATCGTCAACACCTGGACCGCCGAGCGGCTTCTGGAGTGGACGAACGCCTGACTCGGTCACACCACGTCGGTAAAAGCCACCGAACGGGGTACTCGTCCCACTTGTCCGGGTTCTCGGCGTTATGGAGTCGACAGTGGTGAAACGAATGATCGGTGACACGGCCGCCGCACTGGGCCAACGCGCGGCCGACCTGGTGGCCCGGGTGCGGGAGGTGGCCGAGGACGCCGCCGAGAAGGTCGGGTTGGGCGACGGGCCCAAACAACCCGCTATCGAGCCGCCCGCGAAGAAGGCGCCCGCGAAGAAGGGGGCGACCCGCGCGAAGCAGGCGCCGGCGAAGAAGGCTCCGACCAAGGCGGTGCCGACGGCGTCAACCAAGACCGAGGCGGCCAACCCGCCGCCGGCCCCGGTGCGCAAGGCAGCCGCCAAGAAGACACCTGCGAAGAAGGCACCCGCGAAGAAGGCGGCTGCCAAGCAGGTGGCTCCGGTCAAGAAGGCTCCTGCGAAGAAGGCTCAGCCCGCGAAAAAGACCCAGCCCGCGAAAAAAGCCCAGCCCGCGAAAAAAGCCCAGCCCGCCAAGAAGACCCAGCCCGCCAAGAAAGCCCAGCCGCGCAAGCAGAACCCGAAGGGCCGGCCCTGAATCAGTCCGGCAGGTGCGGCATTTCGAGCCCGGCGTCGCGGCCCAGCAGCACGCCGCGGGTGAGCGCGGCGTTGCCGTACCGCTGACGGACCTGGTCGACGGCCGCGTCGACGGCGGTGGTGTCGGTGTGCGCGCCGAACGGGAGCTCGAGTTGCTGGGCGCCGTCGCGGTCGATGTTCGACACCGCGAAACCGATCAGCGTCAGGCCCTTCTCGGCGATCAGCGGCCCGGCCTCGACGACCAGCCTGCGGGCCGCCTGCAGGATCACCTCGGTGGACGCGGTCGCGCGCGGCAGGGTGTGTGATCGGGTGGCTCGGCTGAAATCGTCGAACCGCAACCGCAACACGACGGTGCGGCCCGTGCGCCCGGCCGCGCGCATCCGGCGGGTGATCCGGTCGATCAGATTGACGACGACCGCGTCGACCTCCGCGGTGCTCATCGTGTTGCCGCGCCTGCCCAGCGCCCGCTGCGCGCCCACCGAGCGACGCCGCACACCGGTGAGGACCCGTCGTCGATCGATGTTGTGCGACAACGCAAACAGCCGGCTGCCCATCGCCTGACCGACCAGCGACCCGAGCGTCGACTCGCTGAGTTCGGCGACATCGGCCACGGTCTCGATGCCGAACGTGTGCAGCTTCTCGGCCGTCTTGGCGCCGACACCCCACAGCCGTCGCACCGGCAGCGGATGCAGGAATGCCAACTCGCGATCCGGTGGCACGAGCAGCAGACCGTCGGGCTTGGCCTCCTGGCTGGCGACCTTGGCCAGGAACTTGGTGCGGGCGATACCGACGGTGATCGGCAGGCCGACCTGCTCGCGGACCTGCGTGCGCAGTCGCGCCGCGATCTGCACCGGGGTGCCCGACACCCGCCGCAGACCCGAGACGTCGAGGAACGCCTCGTCGACCGACAGCGGTTCGACCACCGGGGTCACGTCGTGAAACACCTCGAAGACCGCCGCCGAGGCCTGCGAGTACGCCGACATCCGCGGCGGCACGACGAGGGCGTGCGGGCACAGCCGTCGCGCCTCGCGGCCGCTCATCGCGGTGCGCACCCCGTAGGCCTTGGCCTCGTAGCTGGCCGCGAGCACCACGCCGCCGCCGACGATCACCGGCCGGTTGCGCAGCGAGGCGTCGTCACGCTGCTCGACCGACGCGTAGAACGAGTCGAGGTCGGCGTGCAGGATGCTCGCTGCATCGACACCGGACACGAACATATGTTCGCATCGACCGGTGACTAGTGCGGAGTCTTGCCGTAGATGCTGGTGACCCAGATGTGGGCGAGCGTGTCGACGAGGTGCGCGGGGTCGACGGCGGGTTGTTCGGTGGCGAACGACGCCAGCATCGTGCGTTCGTTCATCAGGTTCAGCGACGTGGCGAGGTCGGCGGCCGGAATTGTCGTCGGGGCGGCGCCGCGGTCGCGTTCGGCCTGGATCGACGCGGTGGTGTGGTCGATCCACTTCTGCATGAACCGGGACCACAGCGCCCGCACCTCGGGGTTGGTCGGGCGTGCCGCGGCGCCGGCCAGCGTGACTGCCCGGTGCGTGCCGAAGGTGCTGAACAGTGCGTTGATGGCTTTCCAGACGCCTGCGGGTTCCACCGATGCGTCCATGCCGCCCATCGCCGCGTCGGCGTTGCGGTCGGCCTCGTTGATCACCTGCTCGACCAGCGCGAGCAGCACGGCGTCCTTGGACGGGAAGTAGAAGTAGAACGTCGGGCGGGACAGCCCCGCGCCTTTGGCCAGGTCATCCACCGAAATCTCGGCCAGTGGGCGCTCGGCCAGGAGGCGTTCGAGGGTGCCGAGGATGGCGTGCTCGCGTTCATCACCGGTGGGGCGGGAGGTACGACGAGCGCGGGCGGCGCGCGACGGGCTGGCGGCGGTCACAGGTATCTACTTTACACGGTGTCGAGTTTCTCAACACACCGTTGACTGACTCGACACACCGTTGATACGCTCCGGTACCATGAGCGAACATCTCGACGTCGTCATCGTGGGAGCCGGGATCTCCGGCATCAGCGCCGCCTGGCATCTGCAGGACCGCTGCCCAGCCAAGAGCTACGCGATCCTGGAACGCCGCGACAATCTCGGCGGCACCTGGGATCTGTTCAAGTACCCGGGCATCCGCTCGGACTCCGACATGTTCACCCTCGGATTCCGGTTCAAGCCGTGGACCTCGGAGAAGGCGATCGCCGACGGGCCGTCGATCATGGCGTACCTGAAGGAGACGGTCGCCGAGTACGGCATCGACAAGAACATCCGGTACGGCCACCGCGTGCTGTCGGCCGACTGGTCTGATGATGCGAACCACTGGACCGTGCGCGTCGAACGCGACGGCGAGGAAGTCGAGCTCACCGCGTCGTTCCTGTTCGCGGCCAGCGGCTACTACAACTACGACCAGGGCTACACCCCGGAGTTCGTCGGCCGCGACGACTTCGAGGGCACGATCATCCACCCGCAGCACTGGCCCGAGGACCTGGACTACCAGGGCAAGAAGATCGTCGTGATCGGCAGCGGCGCCACCGCGGTGACTCTGATTCCGGCGCTTGCCAATTCCGGTGCCGGCCACGTCACGATGCTGCAGCGCTCACCGACCTACATCGGCGCGCTGCCCGACGTCGACCCGTTCACCGTGCGCACCAACAAGACGCTGCCCGAGAAGCCCGCCTACGTGCTCAACCGTTGGAAGAGCATCCTGTTCCAGTCGGCGCAGTACCAGCTCAGCAGGCGCTTCCCGAAGTTCATGCGCAACCAGCTGATGACCATGGCCAAGCGCCGGCTGCCCGAGGGCTACGACGTGCAGAAGCACTTCGGCCCCCGCTACAACCCGTGGGACGAGCGACTCTGCCTGGCGCCCAACGGGGATCTGTTCAAGACGATCCGCCACGGCAAGGCCGACGTCGTCACCGACACCATCGAGCGGTTCACCAAGACCGGTATCAAGCTGGCGTCCGGTCGGGAGCTCGAAGCCGACATCATCATCACCGCAACGGGTTTGAACCTTCAGCTGTTCGGCGGCGCGGAGATCAGGCGCAACGGCGAGCCGATCAACCTCAACGACACCATGGCCTACAAGGGCATGATGCTGACCCACATGCCGAACATGGCGTTCACCGTCGGCTACACCAACGCGTCGTGGACCCTGAAGGCCGACCTGGTCTCCGAGTTCTTCTGCCGGGTGCTGAACTACATGGATGACAAGGGATTCGACCGCGTCGAGCCCCAGCATCCCGGCAACAGCGTCGACGAGCGGCCGCTGATGGACTTCACCCCCGGCTACGTCCTGCGGGCGCTGGACTATCTGCCCAAGGCCGGTGACGTCCCGCCGTGGCGCCTGAAGCAGAACTACCTGCTGGATCTGCGGCTCATCCGCCGGGGCAAGGTCAACGACGAGGCCCTGAAGTTCAGCAAGCACAAGGTGCCGGCCCGGGTCTAGTCCCTCCGCCGAGCAGACGCGAAGTGCCCCTTTTTCCACCGAAATTGGGGCACTTTGCGTCTGCTCGCGAGGGAAATCAGGGGGCGACGACGACGATGCCGTCCTCGTCGCTGTAGGCGACGTGTCCCGGCACGAACACCACCCCGCCGAACTCGACCGCGACATCGCGTTGCCCCTCGCCGGTCTTGCTGCTCTTGCGCGGGTTGGTGCCCAGCGCCTTGACGCCGATGTCGAGGGTGCGCAGGGTGGCGGCGTCGCGCACGGCGCCATTGATGATCAGCCCGACCCAGCCGTTGTCCACGCCGAGCCCGGCGATGACGTCGCCGACGAGCGCCGAATGCACCGAGCCGTCGCCGTCGACGACCAGCACGCCGCCGTTACCCGGTTCCGACAGCACCGATTTGAGCAGGGCGTTGTCCTCGAAACACTTGACGGTGGTGATGGGGCCGGCGAATTGGTCGCGGCCGCCGAACTGGCGCAGTTGCAGATCGCAGCTGCGGACGTCGGGGCCGATCTCGTCGACCAGGTCAGCGGTGGGGCGGGGCTCGATGGTCACCGCTCGATGCTAGCCATCGAGGCCGGCCACGATCACGTCGTGCACGTACTGCGCCAGCCCCGGCTCGACGTCGTCGTAGGTGGCGGTGAACCGCTCGTCGGCCAGATACATCTGCGCCAGGCAGCGGTGCATCTCGTCGTCGCAGTCGTAGAAGCGCTCGATCGACGCGCGGTGCCGCCGCGCGAGCGCATCCCCCTCCGCCGATCCCGGCGGCACACCCCGGCGTTTGGCGTCGGCCAGCGCCGTCAGCAGCGCGTCGTTGTCGTTCTTGATGTCGATCCAGTCCTGTTTGGTCAGCTGCGCGGCCCGCTGCCGGGACTGTTTCCAGGCGTCGGTGTCGCCCCAGCGCTGCTCGGCCTCGACGGCGTACTCGTCGCCGAACGCGGTGGTGCCGAAGATCTCCACCTGCTCCTCGGCGCTCAGCTGTATCCCGCTGCGGTGTGCGTCCATCAGTTCCTCCACTGCCGTGATCGTGTGCTGAAGCCGATCGGCCTGTTCCAGCAGCAGCCGGTGCTGCCGCTCGAGCCGGTCGAGGACGTCGGCATCCCCGTCGAGCAGGGCGCGGATCTGTCCGAGCGGGAGCCCGATCGAGCGGTACACCAGCACCAGATGAAGGCGTTCGATGTCGGCGTCGGTGTAGCCGCGGTAGCCGGCCGGCGAGCGCACGCTGGGCACCACCAGGCCGATGTGGTCGTAGTGGTGCAGGGTGCGGATCGACACGCCCGTGAGGGCCGATACCGCGCCGACGGTGCTGGCGTCCATGACGCCACTATCAGCCCTCACATCGCGTGAGGGTCAAGTGAGATTCAGTCGTCGTCGTCGCCGCTGCGGCGCACGAGCAGCACCACGAGGACCGCCAGCACGCCGACGGCGATCGCCGCGACCATCGGCAGCCGCGATGATTCCGGGCCCACGACCGGGGCGGGCGCGGGTCCCGACACCGGGTTGCTCGCGCTGGTGACGGTTGTCTTAGCCTGTGCAGCAACAACTTTCGCCGTGTTGGTGAGGTCCTCGACGGCCGCCGGCCTGGTTTCGGGTGCCGCCTTCTCCGGGGCTGCCTTCTTCGCAGGCGCGGCCTTCTTCACGGCTTTCTTGGCCGGCGCTTTCTTGGCCGCCTTCTTCGCCGGTGCCTTCTTGGCGGGCGCCTTTTTCGCCGGTGCCTTCTTGGCCGGTGCCTTCTTGGCCGGGGCACCGGGCTCGGCGGGCGGATTCACGGCGGACGGCGGCGGGGTCGACTCTTCGGCAGGCGTGCCCTGCGACTGGTCGTCGGGTCGGCCCTGCTGGTCTGCCATCAAGCTGCTCCTTCGCAGTGTCTCGTCGCCACCCGGCCGGTGTGGGCGTGGACCGGCACCGGGTCGGTCCCATCATGCCAGGTCGGGTGAGCGGTCAACCCGTGACGGCCAGTCCGGCCGCCAGTGCGAGCGCCACGATCATCAACCCGGTCTCCACATCGGAGCGGGTCCGCGACCGCGCCGCCGTCGCCCGGTGCGTGCGCGCGGCGGGCACCCACATCGTGCGGTTACGCCACCCCAGCCCGACCAGCACCGCGGTCATCACCACCTTGGCCAGCAGCAGCCGCCCGTACCCGGTGCCGAACAGCTCGGCCGGTGCCCCGAGGCGACCGGCCGCGGCCACCACACCGCCCGTCACCAGCACCACCACGCAGACCAGCGACAGCTGCGAGAACCGGGGCAGGATCCGCGCCCACTGGCCGCGGTGATCCACGGTGAGCACCAGCGCAGCCAGCAGACCGCACCACAGTGCCGCGGCCAGCGTGTGCGCGGTGACCGCCAGACCACCCAGCGAACTGTCCGCCAAGTGCCCGCTGAGCTGGCGCGCGGCAACGCCCACCGCGGCCACCCCGGCAGCGACGACGGTGGTCGCGGTCGAGCGCGGTGCCGCGCCTGCGGCGACACACACGACGGCCGCCGCGGCGACCGCGAGCCCACCCGCCCGGCCGGCGGCAGTGCCGGTGACGAACTCGACCGCGGTGGACAGCCCGAGACGGTCGACGCGGACCGCGACGGTCTGCGCGGCGGTGAGGAACAGCCGGGCCGTCTCGGCAAGCACCCACACCGCGGCGGCCACCGTCAGCGGTGCCCGCGCCCGCAGCGCGAGCTCGTCGCGGTGGCGCTGCCCGTCGAGCATCGGCACCGCGGCCAACCCCAGCGAGAGCACCGCCGCGCAGTCGGCGAGCACCCGCACGGCGGTGGTGTCGAGCGACCCCTGCGGGTAGGCCAGCGCCCACGTCAGCACCGTCGCGGCGGCGGCCACCAGCGCGCCGACGGCCGCCGCCCTGCGCCGGTTCACCCGCGCCGCCGCACCGCCCACACCGCCGCGGCGGCGACGATGACCACGGCGCCCGCGTAGAACGGCCACACCGGCAGCTCGCCGTCCGGCGACGACCCCTGCGGGCCGGCGGCCGGCGCGCCAGGTGTGCCCGGGCCCGCCACCGTCAACTGGAACGCCCACGACCCGTTGATCACGTGCCCGTCGGCCGACGTGGCCCGGTAGTTCACCGTGTAGGTGCCCGACGGCCCGAGCGGACGCACGTCGACGCTGAGCACGGCACCGGAGATGCGCGGCTCACCGTCCTGCCACAGGTTGCCGTCGGGGCCGACGACGGTCATCGCGGCGAACTGCGGTTGCAGCGCCTCGTTGAACGTCGCGGACACCGTCGCCGGGCTCTCGGCCAGTTCGGCGCCGTCGGCCGGGTCGCTGGCGATGCGGACCGCGTGTGCGGCCGCCGGGCCTGCGCTCAGCATCAGCAGCAGGAGCGAAAGGACGGTTACGGCAAGGGTTTTCATGTTCTCCTTCGCGAGGTCAGGGCGACCGCCAGGGCCGCGGCTGCGAGGACCAGCGCGCCGCCGGCCAGCCACCGTGCGGAGTTGTCCGACGGCGCCTCCGGGGAGGTCTCCGAAGACGCCGAGGAGGCGCCGTGGTGATCGCCGCCGGAGGTCCCGGTCAGGCTCAGCGCCGGGGCGGGGAACTCGGGTTCGCCGCCGTCGGGCAGGGCCGGTTGATCCCAGCGCACCACGGTCCCGTCGGAGTAGGTCTGGGTGGCGGGGAAGCTGACCGTGTCGGTGTCGGGCAGTTTGACCGTGATGCGGAACAAGCCGAACTGCTCCGACGAGATGCCCGTTCCGGGTGCGGCTGTCCAGGTCACCGCGCGGACGGTACCCGCGGCGGTGTCGCGGTCCAGTTCAGCGGTCCAACCGGGGATCGTCTCGGTCCGCACCGACGTGGAGTCGGGCAGTTCGACGGTCAACGCCGTTGTCAGCGCGCCGGTTTCGGATTCCCCGGGCACTCGGAACGTGACGACGGCCGAGCTGCCCGGCGTCGGGTTCTCCGCGTCGGCGTGGACGTGCGCCGAGGCGGTGGCCGTGCCGGCGAACAGCATCGAACCGGTCGCGGTCAGGATGGTCAAGGCGCGCAGGGGCGCCCCACTGATGGGTGTCATTTGTGAGCTTTCTTGTGTCGGGTACGGGTCAGCGGGCCAGGCCGACCGGCGGACCCCGATGCGACACCGAAGCGGCCAACAGCAGCGCCGATCGCAGCGGCTGCTCGGCGCGCGGTACGACGACGCGCACCGTCGTCGGCACCGGAACCGACACGATGCGCACGACGGCGCGCACGGCGCGGGACACCGCACGGCACAGTCGTTCGCCGGCGGCGATCAGCAGCGCACCCGCCAGCACGGCCGCGACGTGCGCGACGAGCATGACGGCCGCGGGCGGGGCAGCGGCACCGCTGTGATCGTGGCCGGCCACGCCGAGCAGCACGTGCCCGGCGAGTTGGCCCGCCGCCAGCAGGGTGACCAGAATCTTGGCGTCGGCGCGGGGCAGCGTGGTGGTCAGCGCCCCGATCGTCGCCGCGAGGACGGCCAGAAGCGCGACCCCGCTACCCGACGGAATCCCGGTGCTGCCGACGCTGTGCGCGGCCACCGCGAGTGTCGCCGTCAACAGCCCCGTGGCCGCACCGCGGAGGCGGGCTGCGAAACACGACGCCGACACCGGGCCGCTCAGCTCAGACCGAGGCGGGCCAGCAGGTCGGCGTCGATGCCGTCGAGGTCGCGCTCGATCGCGGCGTGCGCCGAGCGGCGCCGCGACGCGGGCATGTGCTCGGCCGCCGCCACCGCGGCCGACAGCTCGCCGAGCCGTTCGGTCATGGCCGCGACGAACTGCTTGGTCTCGGCGTCCTTGGGCTTCTTCTCGGCCACCAGCCGAAGCGACTGCTCGGCGCCGGCGATCCGCGCCGACAGCGGGGCGCCGTAGCCGTTGAACTGGCCGACCTGGCTCAGCGGCACCCCCAGCCGTTCGGCGCGCCGCTGGTCCAGATAGCCGCGCGCGGTGATGGCTCCGCGGTAGGCGATCGGCACCACGATCGGCGCCAGCAACCGGACCACCGTGAGCATGCGGCGAATACGGCTGGGCGAGAACAGCTTTCCCTCGCGAGCCGCCTTGAGCTGGGTCTGTGCCACCTTCAGCGCCGCCCGGTCGCTGTCGCGCTGGGCCCTCAGCTGGGCCTTGAGCGCGTTGGCCTCCGCGCGGTGCGCGGCCTTGATGCGGCGGGCCTCGTTCTTGGCCGACAGTCGCGCTTCCAGTTTGGCCTTCGCCTTGATCGCGCGGGCCTCGGCGCGACGGGTGGCACGGGTCTTGCGGCGCTTGAACAAGCTCATCCCGGCTGTCGGCCTTTCTCTTCAACGCTGCGGTCCTGGTCGGTCCAGGCGGGTCGGTGCAGCCCAACACTATCGTTCGGCGACCAGCGCACGCGGAGCGTGTCCGCCGGTAGAAGTTTCGATCGCAACCACCCGGTCTACTGCGGGTGTGAAAAGATTGGCGAATCGTTTGGGTTGCCATGAGTGACGCGATGAAGGGTGGCGCTGCAGTGCATTCGCGTGTGCGTCTTGCCGCGGCGACCTCCCTGGTGGTTTCGGGCCTGCTGCTCGGCGGCGCCGGCGCCGCGCTCGCGTTCGCCGACCCCGGCGTCGCCGATCCGTCGGGTTCTCAGCAGCGCGACGACGACTCCGACGGCAAGCAGGAACCGAAGCAAACCCCCGGCCCGGCCAACACCGCGACGAACACCGCGACCAGGACCGAGCAGCCCCCGAAGACCAGCGCGCCCGGCACACCCACCGACACCACGCGGCCCAAGCCCACGACCAAGCCCACCGAGACGACCAGGCCCACCGAGACGACCAGGCCCACCGAGACGACCAAGCCCACCCAGCCGACCGAGCCCACCGAGACGACCGAGCCCGGTTGTGAGGACAAGGACGACGACTGCGGGCCGGGCTGGCCGGGCTGGCCGTCGTGGCTGCCCGAACCGGGCGCCATGCCGATCGCCGACGGTGGCGGCGGCGGTGCGGTCGAAGTGCCGGCGGGCGGCCCGACGCCGCCGGCGGCAATGCAGGTGCCTGCCCACGTCGGTGTCGCTCCCGGCGTCCCGCCCGTCGCTGCCGCGGCGCCCCCCGCGGTGGCCAGCACGTTGAGCCGGCCGCGGTGCGGCATCGCGATCACGACCTCGTCGAGCGCGTGCTCGGCGCACTGGTCGATGACGGCGTCCATCGTCGGGATCACCGTCTCGGCGCCTTCGAGCGAGAA
>NZ_MIHA01000043.1 GCF_001722335.1 Mycolicibacterium flavescens | reverse complement strand
GCCCGGCAACCGATTCGGCATCCAACAATTCACGCTGATCATCAGAGCGACCCTGCACCGATCAATCATCCCCAAAAACCCAGAACAAACCGACCCGGCACACCGTATTAATTCAGCAGACTCCTAGAAGGTGACGGTGATCGGGTCGGCGGCTCGACAGCCGGTGTTGAATGTCTTCAGCGTGTCGAACCAGCACACCTGGCCGGTGGCGGTGAACGCGCCGCCCGGCGGGGTGGCGGCCATGATCACGTGAACGTTGTTCCAGCCGGGGAGTTTTTCGCATTCGCTGCGACCGTTCGCGGCCTCCAGGCACACGACGACTTCGGTCGGCTGGGAATCTGGAGAGCAGGTCGCCATGGTCAGGCGTGCTCGCACCGCCTTGGCGCCGTTGGCCAGCATCACGAGTTCCGGCGCCGACAGCGCGGGCTGACAACCTTCCGACGTCGGCGGCGGCGGCTGAGCCGAAGCCGTGGGGACACCGGCGGTCAGGGAGCCGGCCACCACGACGGCCGCCAACAGTGAGCTACGCGCAAACATCATCAGATCCTAGTCCTTCGAGCCTGAGGCAGAACGGGTTTCGCCCCATTCGGAGACGAGGTCGTCGACCGTGGTCAGCCTGCCGAGTACCGCGATCGTATTGTCCAGGACCTGCTCGGCGTAGCTCGACGGCGTCCCGCCGACGGCGTCCCGCGGCACGACGAGGTCGAAGCCGGCCTGGGTGAGGTGACCCGCTGTGGTCGGCAGCGCCAGATTCAGTGAGACCCCGGTGAGCACCACTGTCCGGATGCCCAGGCCCCGCAGTACGGGCAGCAGTTCGGAGTCCAAGGTGGGGAACAGGCCGTGGTGGCGTGCCAGCACCAGATCCGATGCGTCGAAAAGCTCATCGAGGACCTGCGTTTCCGGCTTCTGCGGTGCCCACTCGGCGGTCAGCGGGCCGAGCGCGCGCCAGATCCGCGCGGTGCCGGGGTGGCCACCACCCAGTGCGCCCTCGTAGGTGGCATGCACCACCCGGACGCCGGCGGTGCGGGCGGCATCCAGCAGGCGGCGCAGATTCCCGACCAGTTCGGAGCTGTCGGTGGCCAGCTGCGGCAGCACGGACTCGGGTCCGAGAACGCCGTTCTGACACTCGACGCACAGGACCGCCACGCCGTCGAGAGTCCTCACGATGTGCGACGCAGCACGAGCGATCCGAGCGCGAATGTGTTGGCCGGAAAAGCGAGTTCGGCGGTGCAACCCGGGGCGACTTCGAAGTCGGGCATCCGGTTGAGCCACTCCTCGACGATCAGGCTCAGCTCCATGCGCGCCAGATGTGATCCCAGGCAGCGGTGCGGGCCGCCGCCGAAGCCCCAGTGCGCGTGAACTTTTCCGTCCATCACGACGTGATTGGCGGAAATCGCGTCGTGGTCGTCACGGTTGATCGCGGCGATGCACAACCGCACCTTGGTGCCGGCGGGGAGCGTCACGCCGCTGATGGTGACGTCGTCGGTGGTCACCCGCGGGACTATCGGGGCCGGCGGCTCCAACCGGACGATCTCCTCGACGAACACCCGGATGTCGTCGGGGTTGTCGCGAAGCCGGTGCCGGAGTTCAGGATTGCGGGCCAGTTCGAGCAGAGCGAAGGCCATCGACGAGGTGACGGTGTCCAGTCCGGCGAGCACGAACAGGAAGCTCAACCCGATGGCCTCGGCATCGTCGAGCGGATCATCGCCGGTGAGCACTTTCGACAGCAGGTCATCGCCCGGATTCGCGCGGCGCTCGTTGATCGCCTCCGAGACGTAGGTGACCAGTTCGAGTGCGGGAGTGAGGTCGGCGCCCTCCATCGACGGCAGCTCCGAGAGCGCGATGACATTGTCTTTCCAGGCGATGAGCCGGTCGCGGTCCTCGAGCGGCAGACCGAACAGTGTCAGAAAAACCTGGGAGGGGTAGGGGATCGCGATGTCGGCCATCACATCAAGTTCGCTCTTGGCGGCGGCCGCCTCGACGATCGCGATCGCCTGCCGTTGCAGCGACGGCAGCATCTCCTTGAGCGTGTGCGGGCTGAAGAACGGCTGCAGGATCTTGCGGAACCGGGTGTGCTCGGGCGGGTCGAACGCGATCGGAACCAGCGGCAGTGGGCTGCCGAGCTCGTCGAACGCCTTCTTCGACGAGAACAGCTGTGGATCACGCAGCGCGGTGAGGACGTCGTCGCGGCGGGTGATGTAGTAATAGCCGTCCATGTACACGACGGGACCGGCGTCGCGCACGGTCTTCCAGCCGACCCCGCGGTCGGCGGTCATCGGCAGCTCGGCCCATTTGAGCTGCGGCACACCGTCGATGACCCGGTCCTTCTGGTCGGTGCTCATGACTCTCCCTTGTTTCTAGAACGCTGACCGGTGCAGTCCACCGTCGACTTCGATCCACGCCCCGGTGATGTAGCCCGCGGCCTCTGAACACAGATACGTGATCAACGACGCGATCTCGTGCGGCTTTCCCATCCGGGCGGCAGGCACCCGGGCTTCCCCCAGCATGAACTTGCGCCGGTGTTCCTCGGTGGCGACGCCGATGTTTCGCTCGATGTACGCGATGGCGTTCTGGGTCTCGATCCACCCGGGAGCGACGGTGTTCACCGTGATCCCGTAGCGGGCGTACTCGTCGGACACCGTCTTCAGCAGGCCGACGGTGGACGGGCGGGTGGCATTGGCGACGACGTGGTGGATGTATCCGGCGGGTTCCTTGGCGGTCGCGGAACCGATGTGCACGAACCTGCCCCACCCGGCTTCCTGCATCGCCGGCAGAACAGCTTTCAGAAGCAGGATGTGGCTGATCGTGTAGGCCTCGAACGATTCGCGGTAGATGTCGAGGTCGTCGATGTCGGCGAAGTCGCCCGGCCGTTGATAGATCGCTTGGCCGACCACGATCAGCGGCGCGCCGTGCTCGTTCTGTATCCGGGCTACGGCGGCGTCCACCTGCTCGGGTTGGGTGACGTCCGCGCATACGCCCACCGCCGCACCGCCGCCCGTCCGGATCTCCTCGACGGCAGCGTCGACGTCGGTTTCGGTTCGCGCCATCACCGCGACCCGGCAACCCTCGGCGGCGAGCATCTTGGCGACCTCGAACCCGATGCCCTTGCTGCCGCCGACGACCAGCGCCGATCTGCCCCGGATGCCGTAGTCCACCTGGGCTCTGCCTAACCCCGACGGACGTCCATGCCGGCATCGACCTTGAGCAGGCTGCCGGTGAATGAACGGCCTTGTTCCGATATCAGGAACAGGATCGCGTTGCTGACGTCGCGTGGCTCGACCATCGGCAGGTCCGGCAGCGCCGTCTGCACGGCGTTGACCATCCGCGGATTGTCCTCGATCACCTTGAACAGGGCGGGGTTGTCGGTGATCATCGGCGTTGCGCAGTTGGTCGGAGCCACGGCATTCACACGAATACGGTCAGCCGCCAGCATTGCCGCGTATGCGCGGACCAAACCGACGACAGCGACCTTGGCCATCAGATAGGCGTCACTGCCACCGCGGCCGTCGGTCAGGTCCAAGAGCGCGACCATCGAACTGGTGGCAACCAGGTTGCCGCCCTCACCCCGTTCCTTCAGGTGGGGGATCGCGATCTGGAAGGCGTTCCAGACGCCGATCTGCATGATGTCCAGACCAACTCGCAGTGCTTCGGACGCGTCACGCTCGTCGGCGTTGGTCAGCACGACACCGGCGTTGGCGATCACGGTGTCGATGTGGCCGAACTCCGCGACGCCTGCGTCGAAGGCGGACTGCAACGCGGGTTTGTCGCGCACGTCGGCCTGTTGGATCAGCATCTGCTGGCCGGTCTTCTCGACCAGTCGCGCGGTCTCCTCGAGATCGTCCATCGTGCCCAGCTTGTAGGGCACGATCTCGAGGTCGTGGCAGATGTCCACGCCGACGATGTTGGCGCCTTCCTCGGCGCAGGTGACGGCATGCGAGCGACCCTGCCCGCGCGCCGCGCCGGTGATGAAAACGACTCGGCCGTCAAGTGATCCCACGGAAACTCTCCTCATCGACATGTTGCGCGGGCACGCCGCAGTACGTGGCGTGGATCACTGGATGCTACCGCGAACGACGTGAATCATACAACTATTTAGCAATTTCGATCGATGCGGAGCGCGCTGCGGTCAGAAGCTCGTGGCAAGCACCCGCGGTGCTCGCCGAGTGTGAAACCACGACCGATTCCAAGCGTCAGTTTCCCGCCGCGGATTCACACTCGGCAGCCTGTTACTTCGGGGTGAAGCGTTGTGCGCCGTCCAAGCGCATGACCTCGCCGTTGACGTAGCCGTTGGACAGCAGGAAGACCGCCGCATCGGCGAACTCGTCGGGGGTGCCCAGGCGCTTGGGGAACGGGACGTTCGCGGCGAACTTGGCGATCGCCTCCTCGCCGACCGACTCCATGATCGGGGTCTTCATCGTGCCCGGCGCAATGGTGTTGACCCGGATACCGGCCGAACTGAGATCACGGGCCGCGGCGATGGTCAGCCCGATCACGCCGGCTTTGGCTGCGGCATAGGCGGTCTGGCCGATCTGCCCCTCGTATCCGGCGATCGACGCCGTCAGCACCAGCGCCCCGCGCTCTCCATTGTCCTGCGGGTCGGCGGCCGCGACGGACGCGGCGACCAGGCGGGCCACGTTGTAGGTGCCGTTGAGGTAGAGGTCGATGGTTTTGGTGAAACCTGCGAAATCGGCGGGGCTGCCGTCGCGCTGGACGATGCGCTGCGCGACGCCGAACCCGCCGTGCGCGACGACCGCATACCGCAACCGTCCGATCGCATTGGCCTGTTCGATCGCCGCATTGATCGAGTCCTCGCTCGTCACATCGGTACTGGCGAACACGGCGCGCTCACCCAGCTCGTCGGCGAGTGCCTTGCCCTTGTCGGCGGCCAGGTCGGCGATCACCACACCCAGACCTTCGGCGTGCAGGCGCCGCACTGTGGCCTCGCCGAGTCCACCCGCGCCGCCGCTGACGATCGCCGACGCGCCATTGAATTTCTCGATTGTCACTTGTTCTCCTTCGTAGGTCGCCGAGCGTGAAACCACGGCGAATTTCTGGGCGGATTTTCGCCGTAATTTCACACTCGGCGTAGAAGGTTCACAGGTTGCCGATCACCAGGTCCCACGGATTCGCGGAATCCAGCGCCATGCGGCCCAGCCGGCGCGCGTACCCCGCGGTTGTCCCGAACTCGTTGGCCCACGCTTGCGCGCGCAACGTCACCCACCACAGCGGGTGCTCGGCCGTCACACCGATCGCGCCATGCAACTGGTGGGCGATCGTCGTCACCGGTGTGACGGCGCGACCCACGGCCACCCGGGCCGCGGTGACCGCGAATTCGGTCTGCGGAGAATCGAATCCGTGGTCGGCCGCGGCGGCGACCGCCAGCGACGCGGCCGCGCGGGCACGTTCGATCTCACCGGCCATCCCGGCCAGCGCGTGCTGCACCGACTGGAACTTGCTCAGCGAGCGGCCGAACTGTTCACGCTCGGCGGTGTGGCTGACCGTCATCGCGGCAGCGGCGTCCAGTGCGCCGACGATCTGCACGGTCCGGCACCAGGCGCCGCGCATCACCAGCTCGGCGACGACGCCCGGGTCGACGGCGGTCAGCGCGGCGGAGGCGAGGTCCAGGGTCACGCGGTCGCGGGGTTCGCCTGCGGCATTGTGCCCGTCGACGATGTCCGCGGGCTTGACCACACCGACGCGCGTCTCGCCCTGAGCCTGCACCACCAGAAGCACCGCGGCGCTGGCCCGCGTCCACGGGACACCGGTCGCGTCCGAGTCGTCGGCGAACGCGACCGTCAACGGGCCGTCGGGCACCTCGACACCCGCCTGGCGCGCGAGCCAACTTGCCAGCGTGTCGGTTTCGGCGAGCGGAACCGCACCCGCATACCGCGCGACGCCGGCGAGCACCACCGCCAGCTCGTTCGGTCCCGCGTCGCTGCTCAGTTGGGTGAGACCCGTGTCGGAGAGGTTGCCCCACAGCTTCTCGTCGAACTGATCGGGAATCCGGCGGACGCCTATGCGCGCCTCGAACGACCGCCGCCCGATGTCGTCGACGAGCTGGCGCAGGTCGGCGTAGTCGTCGGCAACGTCGGTGGCGAACACTCCGCCTGAAAGTGCGCTCATCGCAACCCCATTCCTCGTGCGACGACGCCGCGCAGCACCTCGTTGGTGCCGCCGCGCAGCGTGAAGATCGGTTTGTGCAGGATCGCGGTGGCCGTCAGCGCCGCCAGCTCCGGGGTGGCGGACACCCGGTCGAGCACGTCGGCGATCACCTCGATCGAATCCTGTTCGAACCGGGTGCCCAGATCCTTGACCAGCGCGGCCTGGTTCGCCGCGTCGTTGTTGTCGCTGAGTGTGCGGGCCACCCACACCGACAGCTGCCGCAGCGAAATCAGCCGTCCCAGAAGGTCGCCGACGATCCCGGCGGTGGTGTCGTCGGTGTCGGGGCTGCTGCTCAGCAGCCGGATCGCCGCGACGATCAGCGGCACCGTCGACAGGATCCGCTCGGGTCCGCTGCGTTCGAAGGACAGTTCGGCGGTCACCTGGTGCCAGCCGTTACCGACCTCGCCGAGCACGTCGTCGTCCGGGATGAACACGTCCTCGAAGGCGACCTCGTTGAAGTGGTGGTCGCCGTTCATCATCAGGATGGGTTCGATCCGCACACCCTCGGCGTCGCACGGCACCAGGAATTGGCTGAAACCGGCGTGGCGCTTCTGCGGGTCGGCGGGGCTGGTGCGGGCCAGCACCACCACCTGGTGCGCCTTGTGTGCGCCGCTGGTCCACACCTTGGTGCCGTTGAGCACCCATCCGCCGTCGGTCTTGACCGCCTTGGACTGCACGGCCGCCAAATCGGAACCGGCGCCGTGCTCGCTCATCCCGATCGAGGAGAAGAACTCACCCGCCGCGATGCGGGGGAGCAGCCGCCGGCGTTGCTCCTCGTTGCCGTACGCCAGCAGACCCGGGACGACCTGACGGTCGGCCACCCAGTGCGCCGCCACCGGGGCGCCCTGCGCCAGCAGTTCCTCGGTGACCACGTACCGGTGCAGATGGGTCAACCCCGCTCCGCCGTACTCCTTGGGCACGATCATGCCCACGAAGCCGGCGGCGCCGAGCCGGGCGCTGAACGCCTCGTCCCACTGGCCCAGCCAGGAGTCGACATCGGGCTCCCAGCCGAACTCTTCGCGGTCTTTGTCAAGGAAGTCGCGCACCGATGCCCGCAACTCGGCGAGTTCGGGTTCGTTGGCGCGCAGCGCGTCGAATTGGCTCACGGATGTCCTAGATCGTCGGCAGCGGGGTGGAGTCGAGGTAGAAGTTCGGGACCAGATCATCCTCCGTGGCGGCGAGCCGGTATCCGGCGAGGTCGGTCACGCCCTCGTCGCGCAGCACCTGCTCGTCGGTGAAGAAGTTGCCGGTGCAGTCGGTCGAGCGCGTGACCAGCGCCTGCAGCGCGTCGGCCATGATCCGTGGATCGCGGGCCTGCGCCTTGACGTCCTCACCCATCGCCACCAGCATCCCGGTGCTGGCGACGGTGGTGGCCGGCCACAGGGAGTTGACCGCGATCGGGATGGACGCGAACTCCGCGGCCCAGCCCACGGTCAACAGGCTCTCGGCGTACTTGCCGACGGTGTGGCCGGTGTGCGCCCCGACCCACGCCGGTTCGAGGTTCAGCGGCGGGGAGACGTTGACGATGTGCGCGTTCTCCGAGCGGCGCAGGTGCGGCAGCGCGGCCTGCACGACCGCGAACGGACCTTCGACGTTGACCGCCAGCAGCCGCCGAAAGTTCTTGGGCGGCAACATCGACGTCGGGCGCAGGTCGAGCGCGCCCGCGTTGTTGACCACCACGTCGATGCCGCCGAAGGCGTCGGCGACCTCGGCCACCGCGGTGACCACCGATTCGGCCTCGCGGACGTCGCAGACCGCCTCGTAGGCCTGGCCGCCCGCTGCCCGCACCGCCTCGGCGGTCTCGGCGAGCGTGCCTGCGAGTTTCGGGTTCGGGGCTTCGGTTCTGGCGAGCAGTCCGACCCGCGCCCCGTCGGCCGCCACCCGTACCGCGATCTCGCGGCCGATGCCGCGACTCGCGCCCGTGACGATGACGACTCGATCGGACAGAGTTGCGGTCACCGATCCTCCTTGTGAACCCCCGACAGGTTCCTGCCGCGGAATGCTATAACTATATAGCTTATTAAGAACGCGAAGTCGCCCCGGGGCGCCGTCGGAATCGAGGTTCCATGACCCACGTCGTGTCGATCGGCACCTACCTGCCGCCTTGGACGAGCGGGAACAGCGGTAAGCGCAGGGTGAAAGGGCCAGACGAGGACGCGTTGACCATGGCCGTCGCCGCCGGACGCGCCGCAGACCGGCAGGCGCAGGCGCGCGCGGTGGTGCTGGTGTCGCGCAACTTCCCGCTCGTGGAAGGCGGCAACGGCGCGGTGCTGCTGGCCGCGCTCGGACTGCCCGGTACGACGCCGGTGGCCGAGGTGCTTGGCGGTGCGCCGGCAGTGCTGGACCAGATCGTCGCGGCACCGTCGGGCACGCTGGTCATCGCGGCCGACGACAACGACGCCGCCGTCGGTGCCGCCGCGGTGCTCACCGGCGAGCGCGGCGCGGAACTCAACGCCCACGCCCGGCAGAGCCGCAGCCTTCCCTTGGTGGCGCGCAGCGACGACGGGTCGCGCCACACCTACGCCGATCCGCGCCTGCAGCGTGAGGTCGGCGTGCGCGCGACGCTTGCCACGCTCGACCTGGAGGGTCCGGTGGCCGCGGTGGCCGGCGTGCCCGCCGCACAGCTGGGCAAAGCCGTAGATACCTCCGCCGCGGTGGAGGAGCCGACGACATCGGGGGCCGGGGTAGTCCGCGCGTTCGCCCGGGCGGTTGAGCAGAAGCTGACAGGATTTGTGATCGCCGTCGAACAGGCGACGGTCAGCGTCGCACAGCTCGGTTCGGGGGAAGTCACGGTGGCCCGCGACGAGATGGCCCCGCGCGACCTGCCCGCGTTCAAGACCGCCGAAGGCATCGGCATCCCGATCTCGATGCCGGCTTACAGCCGCGCTTTCGAACCGAAGATCCGTTGGGAAGCCGCGGTATTCGAGGAGCGGCCGGGGATCGACTCGGCGCCGCAGTTCCCGCCGCGGTTGCGGGTCGATGACTCCGGCGTGCTCGCCGACGAGTACCGGCTTGAACCGCTGCCGCGCACCGGCACCGTGTACACCCACACCACCGTGCGCATCCCGGTGCCGGACCTGCCCAGCCCTTACTCGCTGGCCGTCGTGCAGCTCGACGACAGCCCGGTCCGGGTGCTGCTGAAGGTGACCGGAGTGCCCGCGGGTGAAACCACGGTCGGCCAAGAAGGTGAAGTGGTGCTCAGACGGATTGCGATGCGATCGGGCATCCCGGATTACGGCTATGCATTCTGGCCGGGCCGCACGACGGAAGGGGTCCTGGCATGAGAAGAGTGGCGGTTGTGGGGGCGGGGATGACGCCGTTCGCCGAACACTTCGAGTTGGGTGTCAAAGACCTGGTTCCGATGGCCTACGCCGAAGCCGTCGGTAACGTCGACAAGGGAATCCAGAAGTCCGAGATCGAGGCGGCGTGGTTCGGCGAACTGTCGACCACCGACGGGTTTCCGTCCGGGATCCTGGCTGACACGCTGGACCTCACCGACATTCCGGTCACGCGCGTCGAAAACGCCTGCGCGACCGGAAATGATGCGGTACGCAACGGAGTGATGGCGATCGCGTCGGGGCTCTACGACGTGGTACTCATCATGGGCGCGGACAAGGTGCGCGAAACGTCGTCGACGACCACCTTCTGGGACTGGGCGGCCATGACGCGCGACAACGCCTGGGATTACCCGCTGGGGTTGGTGGCGCCGGCGAACTTCGCGCTGCACGTCACGCGGTACCTGCACGAGTCGCCGGCCACCAAGGAACACATGGCCATGGTCGCGGTGAAGAACCACTTCCATGCCCTCAACAATCCGAAAGCCCAACTGCGCTACGAGATCACGGTGGAGCAGGCGCTGGCGGCGCCGATCGTCGTCGAACCGTTCGGACTCTATGACTGCACACCGCAGAGCGACGGTGCCGCGGCGCTGATCCTGGCCGCCGAAGACGTCGTCGACCGCTACACCGACCACCCGGTCTGGGTCCGTGGCGTCGGAATCGGTATGGACCGCGTCATGCACCAGCACAAGCAGGACATGACGACGTTC
This sequence comes from Mycolicibacterium flavescens, assembly GCF_001722335.1. Classification (GTDB taxonomy): domain Bacteria; phylum Actinomycetota; class Actinomycetes; order Mycobacteriales; family Mycobacteriaceae; genus Mycobacterium; species Mycobacterium flavescens. The sequence goes on along the minus strand of NZ_MIHA01000043.1, from coordinate 1,370 downwards.
CCGCCGACGGTGCGCGCGGCCAAGGCGGCGATGAAGATGGCAGGCCTGACGCCCAGCGACATCGACGTCGCCGAAGTGCACGACTGCTTCACCGGCGTCGAGTTGATCAGCTACGAGGACCTCGGGTTCGCCGACCGCTTCGAGGCCTACAAGCTCGTCGAGGGCCGCGAAAACTATGTCGGCGGGTCGATCCCGATCAATCCCAGCGGCGGGCTCAAGGCCAAGGGCCATCCGCCGGGCGCCACCGGCGTCGCACAGTGCTACGAACTGTTCAACCAGCTTCGCGGCAACGCCGAGAACCAGGTCGACGGCGCCCGGGTAGCGTTGGCGCACAACATCGGCGGGCCGACCGCCGTCTCCGCAGTGACCATCCTCTCCAGTGACAAGGACTGACATGACGACTTCTGAGATCGCCACCCTGCCCGGCTACGAGGAGTTCGCGCCGTCGCTGCTCGTCGAGAAGCGCGGCGCGGTGCATGTGGTGAGCATCAACCGACCGGAGGCGTTCAACGCGGTCAACGAGGAGGTGCACCACGCGTTCGCCACGATCTGGCGCAAGCTGTCCGCCGACGACGACGTCCGCGCGGTCGTGACGACCGGTGTCGGCAAGGCGTTCTCTGCGGGCGGTGACATGGTGATGTTCGGTCGGCTGATCGAGGACGCGGCGGCGCGTCAGTACCAGATCCATGAGGCCCGAACGGTTTTCCTCGAGGTGATCAACTTCCCCAAGCCGCTGGTGTCGGCGGTCAACGGCCCGGCCGTCGGCCTGGGTTGTTCGATCGCGCTGCTCAGCGACTTCCTGGTGATGGGGCAGAGCAGCTACCTGGCCGACCCGCACGTCGCGGTGGGCCTGGTCGCCGGCGACGGGGGAGCGGCCATGCTGCCGCTGCTGATCGGGCTGATGAAGGCCAAAGAGTATGTGCTGCTCGGTGATCGGATCACCGCCGCGGACGCCGAGAAGCTCAACCTGGTCACCAAGGTGGCGGCCGACGACGCCGTGCTAGACGATGCGCTCGCGATCGGGGAGAAGCTCGCGGCGCTGCCGCCGCAGGCGCTGCGCGCCACCAAGGTCGCGATGAACATGCACCTGTCGCGGGCTGCGCTCGGCGTGCTGGAGTACGCGTTGGCCGAGGAGTACACCTCGTTCTCCACACCGGAGTTCCAGGAGCGCGTCGCGGCGTTCCGCGCCCGATCCAAGAAGTAAGCGATTTCGGCGTAGTTGGTGGCGGTGAGCGCGCTGTGGTGTCTCGGGACATCGCTGACACCTATGGTGCCGGTTTTGGCTCGCGGATGCGATAGGTCCGGGTGTTGGATTCACAGCGCTGGTGGTAGCGCGTGGGGTCGGCGGTCAGTTCTCGGATGAGAGTCGT
>NZ_MIHA01000042.1 GCF_001722335.1 Mycolicibacterium flavescens | reverse complement strand
ACCGGTGACGAACCCCGATATCGCACGACCGGGCCGGAAGGAACCCGGCACCACCTTCTGACCGTAAAACAACTCATGACGCAACCCCGAAGGATCCGACAGCGTCAAAAAGCCCAACACCCCGCGGGCTGCGCAGTCCTCCTCGGTTCCCACCTCAAACCCAATACCCTGCTGATGCAACAACTCCCCGGCAGCCTCAAGCGCCTCCTCGCTGCCCACATCCCAGCCCGCATACAGCATCCGGTTGCGCTCTCCGTGATGCACAGCCAAACGATGATCGGCGTCGTCGATCCGCAACAGGACCGACCCACTGGACGCCTCAACCGCCTCCATCCCCAAAACCTCCGGACCGAACGCCAACCACTCCTTCGCATCCGGAGACTCCACACCCACATAACCCAACGTCTTCACCAACATGTGCTGTCCTCAGGCGATTCAGTGGTTCGAGACGGCAAGTGACGCATAGCGCTGCTGGAGTGCGGCCCAGTTCTTGCCGGCCTCGCGCCCGCCAGCCAAATAGGACTCCGGCACTTCGGTGTACGGCGGTCGGGTGGGCCCCGTGCGCATAAAACCGGCCGCCTGGAATTGGGCGTTGTCGATCTGGATGCTGTACTTGAGGAATTCGGCGAAGTTGCCGCCCGGGTACAGCTTCTCAAGAGCCCCCTCGAGTTCGTCGGTGAGCGCTTGGCAGTCGTCCCAGCGGCGGGCTCTGATTAGGTCGCGCAAGTGCGTTACTGGCGCAGGGCCGCAGGCCACATTGCCCGACCAGCAGGCGGTGACCTCTTCTGGGAAGAGCCGCGCAAAGTAGTACCAGTCAGTCTCAAGCGGCAGTAGCCGCACGCGACCGCTTACCGCGCGGAGGTCGGAAAGGAAGGCGGAGCCACTGAGCAGCCCGAGATGCTTGGCAGCGACGACCTGGGGTATCTGGCTGAGTGCCTCGTAGGCGGGCGTCCCGATCTTTCCCTTGAAGGCGCCGGGGTTGTCGTAGACCACCAATGCCATGTTCGGCACTGCCTCGGCCACATCCCGGTAGAAGCGCACGATGCCGGCGTCATCCAGGGGCAGCCACATCGGACGACCCACGAACAGGCCATCGGCGCCGAGCTCGCCGAGCCGGCGACCCCTCGTGATCGTATCGCGGGTATTGAGCGTCGTCGCTCCGGCGAAAACCGGGATACGTCCCGCGACGGCGTCGACCACGGTGGCGACAAAGCTCTGCAACTCGTCCCACGTCAGCGAGGCGCACTCGCCGAAGGTGCCTGTGGTCATGAGCACATCCACTCCGCCACGGACCATCGCGTCGGCGAGCTTCGCCGCCTCATCGAGGTCTACGGAGAACGCGGTGCCCGGTTGGTCGGCCGTCGGGATGGAGGGCGTAGGGATAATGCCGACGACACCGGTGATGTCATCGACGGTCAACTTCGTGTCACGCACGTGCACTGCCTCTCTCGTGAATCGTCAGCGGGCTCGGAGGTTAGCGGGGACCGGCGGAAATGGCTGCGTCCCCAAAGACAGCTCGGGCTCTTCGTAGTAGAGATCGAGAGCCTTCAATGTAGGGATGTCGTTGACCGAGAACAGCAACGCATTTTCTGCCGACCGGTTGACGAAGTGATGGGTGCTCCAGTTGGGCACCACGAAGCTGTCGTGGGGCCCCCAGTCGAGTTCGACCCCGTCGACAACCGTAGTTCCCTCACCGCGCACGACGAAATACACGGCACTCGACGTGTGGCGATGGGCCTCGGTCTGCTGGCCCGGCCGCAGCAACTGCACCCAGCAATCCAGCGTTGGCATAGTCGATCCGCCGGTAACGGGGTTCGCATAACGCAGGACTACGCCGTCGTAGGGACTGCCCGCAAGGCCCGCCATCCGCTGGAGCTGCCGCTCGACGTCACGCCAAGGATAGCGGTACGGGAAGTTCGCCGCCTTGACCTGCTCCCACGCCGGGCGCAGCATCCCACCGCGGTCAGCGAGATGCTCTCCCGGGTCCTCGCGTTGAGGTTGGCGCATCTCGCCATAGGGCTCATAGAAGGGCACATTCAGCCCGAGCACTAGGCCGATATCCAGCACGTCGAGCCAAACGACGTTCTCCGAGGTGGCGTTCTCATGGTCATGCCACGTCCAGCGAGGGGTCAGAACCAGGTCGTAGGTGTCCATTTGACAAGGCTCGCCATCCACCACAGTCACCAGGCCGGGGCCGCCTTGAATAGCGAACCGGAGCGCCGCCATGGTGTGGCGGTGCGCATAGGCAATCTCGCCGGGCTTGAGCATCTGCATACCCATGTTGATGGTGTGCGTGGTTCCTCGGGCATCCGGGTTGATGAACGAGAGATTGCGTCGCGCCGTCAAACTTTCAGGCATCACGTCGCACGACTTCAGAAGCTTCGCGTGAACGTCCTGCCATCGCCACAGAAAGGGAACACCCGCAGGCTTGGGCCCGCCGACGACGCTCTCCAGCATGTCGTCGTAGATCCATTGTCCACGTAAGTTGGCAGCCTCGAGCTCGGCGTCGAATTCGTGAAGCCCTGAAATCTCAGCGGTCGACATGAGACTACCTTCTCTGTTTTGCAGAACACTACTCTGTCACTTAGAGATTATCGGGACCGGCCGATTGCGTCAACACCAGGAAGTGCCGCGTACTAACCTCACCGTACTGACCATCGCCGTTGGTGACGGCGTGGCGAGGTGAGAACAAGAAGACCTCCAAGTGAGCTAGGAACGCTCAACAACCTCCGAGGTCTTCTTCATGACTCGTGGCGCCGTGTCGGCTGCGACAGGTTGTGTTGTCGATAGGGTCCCAGAGGTCACCGATGTGGGTCGGTCGCCAGCGGCGCAGCCCCGAACCTCGATGATCGGCCACTCCGTTTCGAGCCGAGTTCCGTCTAGGGGAGCGATGCGGTCGCGGCAACTCATCCGTGATGCCGGCGCCCAAGGCGCGGTATCGGGCTGTCCACCGAGCCGGGGCGGTGGCCGAAACCTGAATACCGCGCCGCGGCCACCGAGGACCGCGCGCGGTAGAAAGCCGCGACATTCCGAGCTAAGAACGCGGCGAAGCCGCAGCGAGCATGTCCGGTGGGAAACCAGTCCCACTTGCAATGCGGCGCGCAACCACTTGTGGCCCGACTATGGCGATCGCGTTGCGGCGGTATCGGGTGGGTTCGTCAACACTTCGAGCCTTCCCCGCACACTTTCGAGATCGCTACCGGCCTGCAGCGCACGCCTGCACTCGATCAGTGCTCGAGGCCAGTTCACCACCGCCGCGCCACCAAGACGTTGCTCGCCATCCGGGTAGAGGACTGTGAATCGATTGTCGGACAGTCGATCTCCGACGACGAGTGGCTCTCCTAGGTGAGTTGTCTGGCCACAGACCTGAATCTTCCAGTCGTACTGGTCGCTCCAGACGTACTCGACGGGCTCGTAGCAGCGCAATTCATCGGGAAACAAAATATTATGCGCGACGCAAGAGGCCTGGTCGACCGCGTTTGTCCAGTGTTCGATGCGCATCGTCACGCCGCGGGCGCGATGGAACCAACGCGACACGTCGCCGACTGCGTAGATGTTTTGTGACGTAACTGCACGACAGAACTCGTCGCAGACCAGGCCGTCATCGACTAGCAGTCCCGACGGCATCAGCCAGCCGTCATTCGGAACGGCGCCGATGCCCACCACCACCGTGTCGGCTTCTAGGACCGTCCCGTCCGTGAGGCCGATCTTGAGGTTGCCGCGCTCCCCCTCAATATTCTCGACACCGATACCGAAGCGCGTGTGCACTCCGTGGTTTCGGTGCAAATCGATGAACCACTCGCCGATCTCTTCGGTCAGAACCCTGCTCATCGGAACGGGCACCGGGTCGACAACGGTCACCTGCCCCCCCATTGACCGGGCGGTTGACGCAACTTCGGCCCCGATGAATCCTCCCCCGATCACCACGAGGCGGACACCGGCGACAAGGTCGTCCCGTAGCCGCAGACAGTCCTCCAGAGTGCGGAGCACATGAATGCCCGATCCGTGGCCCCACGGGGATGGTCGCGCGCTGGCTCCGGTGGCCACCACCAGGTGGTCATAACGCAGGGGCTCATCATCGGCGAACTCGACCTGACACGCTGCGACATCCACTCCGATCGCGCGGCGGCCGAGGAGAAGCTCGATGCGGTCGGCGGCGGCAGCGTCTCTACTGAGTAACGTCACAGCGGCGATGTCACTCGTACCCGCAAGCAATGCCTTGGATAATGGCGGCTTGTCGTAGGGCAGCGCAGTTTCCTCGCCCACCAGGACGACGTCGCCATCGTAGCCTTGCGAGCGCAGCGCCTGGGCCGTGCGGACCCCGCCGACAGAACTGCCGACGATGACGACCCGCGACGTCATTCGTCTAGGACTTCCAGCGCGGCCACCGGACAGCTGCGCGCAGCCTCCTCGACCCGGGTCCTGTCCGCGGAAGGAACCTCCGTCTTGCGGACCTCCACGAGTCCCCGATCGTCGATGTCGAAGTAATCCTCGGCCGCAACGACACAGTTCGCGTAGCCCTGACATACCTCGCGCTTAGCCTTTATAACTCCGCCCATCTGCTTTCCTTCCCTGTGTTCGTCGGGTTCAATTCCGCTGGGGTGGGGGTCCGAGGCTGAAACCGCCGTCGGGATGGATCGTTTCGCCGGTGAGCCCGCGGGAGCGGTGAGAAGCGAGGAAGACGTAACTCCAGGCGTGGTCTTCACCCGATAGGGCCACGCCCAGCGGTGTGCGGGCAGCCAATTCGCGGGCCCGATCTGGTGCAGCATCCAGACGGCGGGCGCCAAGGTCGAGGCTGTCGAGTCCGCGCAGGTCGGTGTTCAACGTCCCCCCGGGGGCGACACCGTTCACACGGATCCTCGGCGCGAGTTCGTGAGCCAGTGCAGTGACTACGCCGCGCACCGCGAACTTCGACGCCACATACAGCAGGCCGCCGCGTCCTGGATAGAACGATGACGCGGACTCGGTGAGCACGATCGAGGCGCCGTCCTGGCCCATCAGCGCCGGCACTGCTGCCTTGACTGAGTGGATATGACTCAGGACGTTGATGCGAAACATTTCGTCGAACGCCTGGTCGATCAGCTCGGCGGGGATGTCCTGAATACGGCGGTAGAAATCGAAAATCCCCACGCAGTTCACCAATGTGTCGAGTCCGCCGAAGGCGTCGACAGCGACCTGCACTGCTTCGTCGTTGGCGGTGCGAGTGGTCCCATCGCCCTCGATCACCGGAACGTCGGGCAGCTGCTGGCGCAGCGTGGCGCACTTATCGCTGTCGTACTCGAGCACGGCCACCCGGGCATCCTCGTTCAGGAACGCGTCGACCGTGGCCCGACCGATACCCGAACCTGCTCCCACGATTAACGCGCGTTTGCCCGCCAGCCAGCCAGTCATACCTCCTCGCCCAGAATCAACGGAGCACCTGCGTTCCCCACCATGGCCGCCAAGGTGGCCGGATTCTGCCAGGTCAGCGCCTCGAGTTCCAAGGCATCCAGCGAGACCCACTGCGCCGATTTCGGCGCCTGAATCAACAGCCGAGCTCCATTGCGAGTGGTCACTCGGCGCACGACGACCTCTGCGAACTCGTTGGCAATGTTCAGTGCATCACCGGTCGACCCGGCCAGCAGCGTCGACAGTTCCTCGCACGCCGGTTGTGGGGGCGACTGCGCGCCCTCGCCGGATCCGTTCGAGCTCATAGGAAGACCGCCAGATTCTGCATTCGAAGCACTGATTCATCGACGCAGATTGTTCGGCGTGCGAGTTTGAGCGCGTTGCCATCGCGACGTAGAAGATCTTCACGACCACATGAGATGAGCGTGGACTCGTTGACGTCGCCACGGCTGCGGAAAAGCAACTCAGCGCTGTCGACCACGAGGTGGTCGGCATCGTCGCTGAGGAATGTGCGCACATTGGTGATGAAGTGACGCAGACGCGACGGCGGATCCTCAGTCCAGGCATGCTCGGTGGCGAAACGGGCAACCCGGCGCTCAAGTGAGTATTTGTTCTCGTCGAAATGCGCCATTCCCGGTGAGCTATCAAATCCGGCTCCCGCGGCGGTGGTGATCCGCACCGGCATGTAATAGTGGATGTCCTCTGTGAGCAGACCCAGCCACCGGTCGTAGTCCTGAGCATCGAGGAGGTACGCCTCGTTGACGAGGAAACTATGCGCCTGGAGGTGACGAGGGTCGTCGAACGGTAACGGGTCGCCGACGCGTTGGGCGCGCGCCGCGTGCGCCCCGAGCACCGATGGAGCCGCGGATTGACCAATGCGCTGGTGATCGTGAACGCTCATAGCATCACCGACTCAGCGGACCCCGAGTCAGTATCGGCGGCGGCCGCGCCGTTGGTCTGGACCATTGGTTCAATTCCATGCGGATTGTCGCTGAGCACCGTAGCCGGGTTGACGCGAAGCGGCGGCATGTCCAGGTAGTCGGCCCAGAGCCTCAACAATTGCCGTTGATTGTTCTCGTTGTAACCGAGTTGAGCGTATCCCGGCCCGTGGAATTGAGCGCTGCTAAGGGTGTCGACCACCCGTACATCGTCTGCGAGCAGCCCCATCCGGCTGTTCAGCCGCAGTCGGCGGGCCATGGAACCCCCCGCCGTGTTGGTCAGCGACACCCAGTTCTCGACATCGTCTTGCTCGAACATTCCCGTCGAGCCGAAGCACATCAAATAAGCCTTATACGAGTCCGCCTTAAAGTCTGCCGGGGCATCAGAATCCACCGCAAACCACGACAGCACCTCGGTTTCGTTCTCGCTGATTGGCTGCCACACCCGGATTGAAATGAACGGCAAGACGTGCTCCCCGTCCTCCACTTTCGGCCAGTTGTGCACGAAACTGATGTTGGGAAAACACGTCGCGGCCGAGATCATGAACCCGTCGGTGCCGACGACTTGTTGCTGCTGCTCGGTCCAGGTGGCCTTGGCTCGACTAATCATGTCCGCCGGGTAGCCCACGTAGCTCATCCGGTCCTCGAAACTCCCCTCGGGCAGCTTGTATGTGGTGCCCCCACCTCTACCCGCCCAATACGTGGCGCCGTCTTTGCGCTTGTTAGCCTTCGGCTCTCGGAACAGGCCGATCTCGACCACCGACGTGTGCGTCTGAGGTGTGTGGTACATGTCCCCGGCGAAATTTTCAGCTGCGATCTTCCAGTTCGCTTTTACCCGCCAACGCTGCGGACCTCGCACCTCAAGACCGTTGGGGCCTTGCTTGGTGTAGAAATCGAGATAGAACCTGAAATCACCCAGATAGTCTTCAAGCGATTCTGCGTCAGGATCCATCGACAGAAAGATCAACCCGTTGTAGCTGGCCACACTCGGCGCGGGCAACAAGGTCTGCCCCGTCTTGTTAAACCCGGCGTCTCCTCCGTAAGCCTCTTGGTGAAACGGCAGGCCAATAATGCGACCGTCATTGCGGTAAGACCACCCGTGGTACGGGCATCTGAAGTTCGACGCGTTCCCCATTTCCGCCCGGCAAACCTGCATACCGCGATGGAGGCACATATTGAACATCACCCGGATCTCGCCGGCAGAATCACGAGCGACGATGAACGAATCCTGCAACACTTGTCTGACCACGTAGTCCCCCGGCTGCGGAATCTCCGACTCGTGCGCCACGAACAACCACGCCCGACTGAACAGGCGCTCCTTCTCGAGCGAGAAAATTTGCTTGTCGTTATACACGTGCGCCGGGATCATGCCAGTGCGTACAGCCGCTAACACCTCACCGTGATCCTGCATCTTCAACTCCATGACTCAACGACTGGACTCGATCCGCGACCAAGGCGCCTTCACTGTTATGTAGAACGCGACTCTGTCTAGCAGAGATTATGCCGTCTCCTTACCGGTGGAGTCAAACGAGGGCGTTGACTAGTCGAGACTGCAGCGAGTGAGCGCTAGACCGCGCAAAAGAGGACCGCAACCCGTTACCACAGGGGGGCCGGAAACAAGCGTCCGATCCGAGCGGCTACCACAGGGATGACCCGAGACGCACTAACGCGGCGATCCTGTACTGCCACAGGCGAACTGCTCGTCGACGAGGCACCGCCGCGTGCGCCAAGAGGCAAGTCGGCGGCCTCCAACTACCCGCCGCAGCCATGGGAGACAAACGCAGCCAGGCTTGTGCGCTGGAAGGCGACTTTTCGCCCCCCTGCACCGGCCTCGTCGCGATTCTTCGACCTGCATTCGAACCTGACCGCGGGTACGCTCTCTGTCATGCAGAAACCCTCACTCGCGGGCGTGGAGCGTGACAGCACAGGGAAGCCCCCGCAATATCCGATCGAGTCTGTCGACAACGCTCTTCGCCTACTCCTCCTCCTAGGAGAGCGCTCTGAGATCCGGCTCACTGACGCCAGTGAGTACCTGCGCGTCGCTTCGTCGACCGCGCATCGCCTGTTATCGATGCTTCAGTACCGCGGGTTCGTCCGCCAAGATCCGGCCAGCAAGGCGTACCAGCCCGGACCGTCCCTGACAAACGTGGCGTTCGCTGTCCACTCCAGGATGGACATACCGCGCACGGCCGCCCCGATTCTGCGCCAGCTTGTCGACACGCTGCAGGAAACCGTGCACGTAGGAACGTTGGACGGCAGACTGGTTCGCTTCATCGCGGCACTCGAAAGCCCTTCTGCCGTCCGGGTGATCTCGCGTTTGGGTAGCACGCGTCCTGCACACTGCACGTCGACCGGCAAAGTCCTACTCGCCGGCCTATCCGACGACGAGCTGGACCAGTTGTACCCCGACCCACATTTGGAGCCACTCACTGAGCATTCCGTGCGCACTCTCACCGAACTGCGCGCTCAATTGGCAGAGGTCAGGAAAAGCGGGTTCGCGATCAGCAGGCAGGAAAGTGAGGAAGGCGTCGCGTCTGTTGCCGTGGCGGTACCCCAAGGTGGTTCCGGGATAAGGCTGGCACTAAACGCGTCAGCGCCGAGTTATCGATTCCGGCCCTCTGATGTTCGCAAAGCTTGCAGTGCCCTAAAAGACGCCGCCGCCGAGCTAGCCCACAATCTCGGCTGATGACATCCGGAGAAACGGAGGCCGACAGGAAGGTGCCCGGCGGCGCCCCGGACCTGCCTGGCTTCATTGCGACCATCGACTTATTCCTTCGATTGGAGAAGCGAAGGAAATCCGAACCGATGTTCGCCGCGGTCCTCACCGACGACTTTCAGATCGGCTTTCGTGGTGGTCACCAGTGGAAAGGCCGCGATGGTCTACAGCTGTACCTCAACCAACGCGACGGGATCTTCGACGAACGCCTCGAGCTGCGCCACGTACTTTCCTACGTCCCGGTGAATGAGGGTGTAGTGGAGCTGACGACCCGTCTTGAGTTCTATTTTCGTCGCTGGAAAGCGCCCGCGTTGGTCAGCGAAGAATTCACCGGGTCGGCCTTTCGCACGTGGCTGATTCGCATCGCTGACGACGAGATGCGCGTGAAGCGGGTGATCATCGATGGATTTGCCAATCTCAACGAAAACGCACGGACGGTGTTTGCCATCCCAGATGAAGGGTTCGACGAGTAGAGGATGCTGCCCGGTGAACGCGGTATACGACCACGGACGCCGAGGCGCACGATCGCCACACGCTTCTCCATAGTGAAGTTCGATGTGCCCTGTGTGAGAAACCCACATCGAGCTCGTTGACGTGGATCACTGGTTAGTGGAAGAAAATGAAACCGGCACTTCGGGGTCACTCGCCGATTAATTTTTCCGTGATGCCCAAAGGTTTTTCCGTGATGTCCAGAAGGCTTCGGTGGTCGTCGGCCCATGTCCGGATGGCTTCGGGTGCGTGGCGGTGGACATCCACTTCGAAACCAGCGCTAGTCCGGACCCTAAAGCGGCTATGCGATCGCCAACGCGAGGGCAATGCGGGCAGTGATGATGGCACCGACTTAAGCCAGATTAGGACAGCGTCCCGTGAGATGGTGGACTTCGGATCTGGCGTGGTTCACGCGTCGCGATCAACGAGTCGTGTTGAACGACAGGTGCTTTGGTGTTGTTTGGCAAGTGCTGCTGCGGCGTGTTTGGCGGCGATGACAGCACGCAGTTCGTCCATGGAGACATCGGAGAGGTAGCGGCGGGTGACCTGCCACTCGTCGTGGGATTCGATGACCACCGCAGTCGCCAACCGCAGGACCGCCGCCGGATTCGGAAAGATCTCCACGACATCAGCGCGACGCTTTATCTCCTTGTTCAACCGTTCGATCGGGTTGTTCGACCAGATCTTCTGCCAGTGCGCCTTCGGGAACGCGGTGAAGGCCAGCACGTCGGTCTTGGCCTCGGCCATCATCGCGGCCACCTTCGGGAAGCTGGCCGCCAAGGTATCGGCGACCCGGTCCCACTGGGCGGATACCTCGGTGGGATCGGTGTGGGCGAAGATGGTCTTGACCGCCGCGGTGACCGCGGGGGCGTGTTCGGCGGACACCGCGGTGTGCAGGTTGCGCATGAAATGCACCCGGCACCGCTGCCACGATGAGTTCGTGAACTGTTGCGCCACAGCGGCTTTCAACCCGGAGTGAGCATCGGAGATTACCAGATGCACCCCCGAGAGACCGCGAGCTCAACGACATCAGGAACTCCCGCCAGAACTCGTAGGACTCGCTGTCGCCGACCGCGGTGCCGAGCACCTCGCGGGTGCCGTCGATGGACACCCCGGTGGCCACCACGAGGGCCTGAGACACCACGTGCGCCCCGATACGGACCTTGCAGAACGTCGCGTCGCAGAAGATGTACGGGAACTCGGTGTGAGCCAGGCTGCGGGTGCGGAATGCCTCGATCTCTTTATCGAGGCCGGCGCAAATCCGCGAGACCTCCGACTTGGAGACCCCGGTCTGCACGCCCATAGCGGCCACCAGGTCATCGACGCTGCGGGTCGACACCCCGTGAACGTAGGCCTCCATGATCACCGCATGCAACGCCCGGTCGATACGACGGCGCCGTTCCAGCAGCGACGGAAAGAACGAGCCGGCCCGCAGCTCGGGGATCTGCACCTCGACATCACCAGCAGACGTCGAGATGGTCTTGGGTCGGTGCCCGTTGCGGTGCACCGTGCGTCCATCGGTGCGCTCATACCGGCCGGCGCCGATCGCTTCGGTGGCTTCGGCCTCGATGAGCTGCTGCAGCCCGGCTCGGATCAGCTCGGCGAACACCGCGCCGACATCGGCGGACTTGAGCGCACCGAGCTGGGCAAGCAGGGCAGAATGATCCTGGGTCATCGCGTCGTGTGTCCTTTGCGTGAGTCACTTTGGTCGGTAACTCACTGACCACTACGAGATGGCCCACCCCAACAGCGTCAACGACACACCGGCACCGTCGTCCCCGGCCCCCAAACCCCACCACACCAGGGGACTTACCCGAATGAACCCTCTCCACATTGCGAATCGAACCGGGCCCGAGCCGATCCTGCAGAACACCGCGCAGTATGTCGTGGCGTGGCGAGTCAGACGCAATGACGCTGTGTTTACGGACCTCGTTGAACTGACTGTTGAAGCCGACACCTCTGACGGATATGAATCGCGTGTGGTATCAAAACTGCACGCACTTCGGCATACCGCGCCACCGCGAGCACGCCATTCACGGTCAGACGGACGACCGGCCCCAGTTCCCGCATGCGGGCGTACGTGGGGAACGGATTCCGCTGTCGACGGCACGTGAAATCTGACCCCGGCGCGGCAACTGAAAATTGACCCCCTGGTCCGGTGGCCTGGCTTTAGTCGAGCCAGGAGGACCAGAAGGGAATGTTGTCTGTGGAGGATTGGGCTGAGA
>NZ_MIHA01000041.1 GCF_001722335.1 Mycolicibacterium flavescens | reverse complement strand
CGAGCGCGCGCAGCCGGGAAATGGCCTGCGCGGAGGTCGGTTTGACGGTGTCCGACACGACCAGCACCCCACGGACCGCGCCGTCCCAGCGGCGGCCACCACGTCGACGACTCCGTGGCCGACGTGGGGGTCCCAGCCCGCAGCGGGCCGGCGCGCGGTCTGCTCGATGCGCCCCATCACCTGGCGGGCGGTCAACTGCGGAGACCGCGACCGCAGCAGCGCGACAATGCCCGCCACCACCGGCGCGGCGTAACTGGTGCCCGCGATGGGCTTCTCGCCACCGTCCGCCTGTGTGGTGGCGACCAGGCCCTCACCGTCGCGGTCCAGGGAGACCACCTGCTCGCCGGGCGCGGCGACATCGACCCACGGGCCTGCGAGGCTGAACGTCGACGGCGCGCCCGTCGGCGCGACGGAACCGACCGTCAGCACGTAGTCGTCGTACCAGGCCGGGCTCACCACGACCTCGACGTCGGTCCAATCCGGGCGGCCCGGACGCGCCGGGTTGCCGTCGCGGCACTGCCCGGCTGCCCCGGCGTTGCCGGCGGCCGCCACCACGACGACGTTTTTCACGTCGACCGCGTAGGCGAGCGCGGCGCCCAACGCGCGGTCGTCTAGATCTGCGTCCTTGGCCACGCACGCGATGGTGGAGATGTTGATGACCGTCGCGCCCAGGTCCGCCGCGCCGCGCACCGCGGCGGCCAGGGTGTCGACATCGCCGTAGCCGGAGCCGCCGGGGTTGTCGGCGGCCCGAAACTTGTTGCTGGACTGACGGATACCGATGATCGACGCGTCGGGTGCCACGCCGGTGAAAGCGTTGGAGTCGTCGCGGTCGGGTGCGGCACCGATGATCCCCGCGACGACGGTCCCGTGGCCGTCGCAGTCGTCGGTGCCGTCGCCGCCGGACACATAGTCGCCGCCGGGCGCGAGGCGGGGAAGCAGGCGGTGGCGGGCGACGCCGGTGTCGATGACCGCGACCGTCTGACCGGCGCCGCGGGTGAGCCGCCACACGGACTGCAGATCCAGGCTGTCGAGTTGGCCGCCGACGGGCTGTGTGGCTGCGGTCGCTGTCGTGCACGGTCCGGTCTGCTCGGTGCGGTCCGGGGGTGACGGTGGGCGCGGGGCGGGCAGACGGGTGTCGTCGACGGTTGGCGGTGTGATCGCGGCGGCTTCGGGCGCGCCGATCACCGCCGCGAGGGCGACGGCCGCGAGCACGCGAACGGTTCGGGTTCCGGCGCCGCTCATGTCAGTGCCAGATCACGGACCACCGCGAAGGCGCCGGCCACCCAGCACGCCAGCGGTATCGCTGCGGCCAGTACCGCATACTCGGCGATCTCGGCGGCCCGCCGCACCGCCAGGCTGGGCCTGACATCCAGCAGCGGGCCCAGGCCGGCAGTCCCGGTGACCACGCCGATCGCGCCGAGCCAGTGTGCGTGGTGAGGGATTGTGACGGTCAGGACGACGAACCCGGCTGTGACACAGAGGGATCCACATACCGCCAACGCCGAGCGGCGGACTGCGCCGCCGTGCGTGCCGGTCCGTAACAGCAGAGCCAAGCCGGTTACGGTGGTGAAAGCCACGGGCGCAAGTGGTGATTGGTTGTGAAAGCCCGTGGCAGCAGCGACGACCGCCGACCCTGCGGTGGCGGTGAGCGATGCGCCAAGCACCATTCCCGTCAGAGCCTCGTGGGCCCGCGCGGCGCGGTCGGTTTCCACCGCGGCCGGTTCGGGCGCGTCCGGGTCGGGTGGTGCGGGGCCGATGCGGGTGAGCGCGATCGCCAACCGCGGCGCCATACTCAACGCGGCGAGCGCCGTCGTCGCGAGCACGGCGCCCGCGGCAGCGGGATCGAAACGGCAAACGATCGCGATCGCCGAACCTGCCGCGCACAGCAGGGAGGCGGTGGCCACGGACGTGAACACGGCAACCGCCACGCCGTTGAGCCGCAACAGGATCACCGCGACCGCGAATGCGGCGGCCGAGGCCAGCAGCACGTGCGCGACGAGTGGCCCCGCAGGCACCACGACGGCACCGGTCACCGCCGCCAGCATCGCGGCCAGCAGCCCGAGGGAAGCGCACAACGTCGGGTCGGTCGGGTACGCGCGTCGGGCCGCGACCGCGGCGCCGGCCGCCGCCAACGACAGGGCCGCGCCGGTGACGACGGCTGCGGTGGCCGCGGTCGAGCGGGCCGACCAGACGATCGCTGCGGCTCCGAGACCTGCCGCGGCCAAGCTCAGCGTGACGCATACCGGTCGCGGGATGGCGCCGAGGGACTGTCGGGTGGCGACTGTCCGGCCGGGGTCGCGGTCGACGAGAACGGGTTCGGGCACGTGTTCGGTGGTCAGCCACAACAGCTCGCCGTCGTCGACCATGTTGTCGCGCAACGTCAGCGACTCGTCGAGCGGTGAGCCGTCGATGCGGTGCAGACGCCAGCGCCCGCTCCGTGCGGGTCCCGTCTCGGCGAGGTCGACGATCGCCGGCAGCATGTCGCCGAGCCGCGCCTCGCTCGGCAGCGCGAGGTCGACCGTCTGCGCGGTGTCGGCACGGTCGACGTGGACGCTGACGCGGCACAGCGAATCGAACACGGTATCCCCCGAACGACGCATCCCCCCGGATATGACTCGTCCCTACGCTAACGCCGCCGAGCGAACCGCTGCCGCAGCAGTTTTGCGGGCTGTGGATGGAACCGGATCGGCGTCGCCGGCGTCGGATATCGGTGATGGAACCGAATCGAGCGCAGCGCGAGGTCGTGCTGACCGCGCCGCCCGCGCTGCCGAAGCCGGTCGCCGCGAACCCGGTGGCCCGACTGCTGCCGGTGGCCATGCTGGTCGCGGCGGTCGGGATGATCGCGGTCTACTTCACAGCCGGGTCGGGGACGGGGCGCAGCCCGATGTTCATGTTCTTCCCGGTGATGATGCTGATGTCCGTTCTGGGTACCGTGGCGTACGGCGCGCGCGGGGGCGCCGGCCGATCCGCCGAGATCGACGCCAACCGGCGAAACTACCTGCGCTACCTCGACCGTCTCGACGACGACCTTCTGGCCACGACGGCACACCAGCACCGCGCACAGCGCCGCCGGCACCCGCCGCCCGAGTCACTGTGGGCGGTGATCGGCAGCGTCGCCCCGCGGGAACCCGATGACGCCGACTTCTGCCGGGTCCGAATCGGCACCGGCGACAGCGGGCTCTGCACCCCGCTGCGCGAACCCGAACTCGGTGCGGCCGACGAGCAGGATCCCGTGACGGTGTCGGCGCTGCGCGCGCTCATCGCGCAGCGTTCGGTCGTCGCGGACATGCCGGTCACAGTTTCGTTGACGGCACACAAAGTCGTTGCCGTGCAGGGCGACCCGCAACATGCGCGCGGCGTGGTGCGGGCGGTGGTCTGCCAGCTCGCGGCGTTTCACGGTCCCGAGTCGGTTCGGCTCGCCGTGGCCGGCGATCTGCGGGAGTGGGACTGGTTGAAGTGGCTGCCGCATTTCGGTGACGGCCGACCGGGCCGGCACACGGTGGTGATCGTCGACGGGCCGTCGGAGAGGGCCACCGCCGCAGACGGGGTCACCGCACTGGTGATCGACGCGTCGAACGACCGCGCGGTGACGGTGAGCGCCGACGGGCGCGAGGTCGTGTGCCGACCCGATGGGTTGAGCCGCGCGCAGGCGGTGGTGTGCGCCCGGCGGCTGGCCGCCCGCGGTCGCCGGTCGCCGGAGAATCCGGGGACGCGATCGCGTGGCTGGCTGCAGCTGATCGGCGCCGCTGCGCCCGAGGACATCACCGAGTCCCGGTGGACCCGCCGGGGTGACCGGCAGATCCAGCCCGTGCCGATCGGCGTCACCGAAGACGGCGAGCCGGTGCACATCGACATCAACGAAGCCGCCCGCGGCGGTATCGGCCCCCACGGGCTCTGCGTGGGCGCCACCGGATCCGGGAAATCCGAGCTGCTGCGCACCCTGGTACTCGGCATGATCACCACCCACCCGCCCGACGTGCTGAACCTCGTGCTGATCGATTTCAAAGGTGGAGCAACGTTTCTCGGATTCGAGCGGGCTCGCCACGTGGCTGCCATCATCACCAACCTCGCCGATGAGGCCCACCTCGTCACCCGGATGAACGACGCCCTGGCCGGCGAAGTGCACCGCAGGCAGGAGGTGTTGCGCGCCGCAGGCAACTACGCCAACGTCACCGAGTACGCGCGGGCCCGGTCAAGCGGTGCGCCGTTGCCGCCGCTGCCCGCGCTGTTCATCGTCGTCGACGAGTTCTCCGAACTGCTCAGTCAACATCCCGATTTCGCCGAACTGTTCGTGGCGATCGGTCGGCTCGGCAGGTCGCTGGGCATCCACCTGCTGCTGGCGAGCCAGCGCCTCGACGAGGGCAGGCTGCGTGGGCTGGACACCCATCTGTCGTACCGCATCTGCCTCAAGACATTCTCGGCCGGCGAGTCCCGCGCCGTGCTGGGCGTCACAGACGCGCATACGCTGCCCGGCACGCCGGGTGCGGCGTACCTGAAGACAGCGGCGGGCGAACTGGTCCGGTTCCAGACCGCGTTCGTCTCCGAACCCGGCCCACCCCCGCGGGGCGAGGACCGCGGCGTGGTGTGCGCACCGGCGGTCTTCACCGCCGCGCCCCCGGCCCACCGCGAAGCCGCGCAACCGACGAGCACCGTGCTGGACGCCGTGCTGGACCGGATCGCCGACAAAGGCGTTGCGGCGCATCCGGTGTGGCTGCCGCCGCTGTCGGCGTCCCCGACCCTCGACATGCTCGGTCGGTCCGGCGCGGGTGTGCCGATCGGACTCGTGGACAACCCGTTCGAGCAGCGGCGGGATCTTCTGTTCGCGGACGTCAGCGGCGGGGCGGGCAACGTGGCGATCGTCGGGGCGCCGCAATCGGGTAAGTCGACGGCCGCGCGGACACTGCTGCTGGCTCTGGCCCAAGACCGCGACCCGACCGACATCGCTTTCTACTGCCTGGATTTCGGTGGTGGTGCCCTGACCGGCCTGGCACTGCTGCCGCACGTCGGGTCGGTCGCGGGCCGCGCCGAGGCCGACCTGTGCCGACGCACGGTCGCCGTGCTCGAATCGGTGATCCGTTCGCGCGAGGACCGCTTCCGCGCGCTCGGCATCGATTCGATGGCCGAGTACCGCGCCCGGCGCTGCGCGGGGCATCCGGGCGTCGCCGACGACCCGCACGGGCAGGTGTACCTCGTCGTGGACGGATGGGCGCACCTGCGCCAGCAGTTCGACGCCTTGGAGGCACCGATCACCGCGATCGCCGCTCAGGGCCCCGCGTTCGGCGTGCACGTCGTGATCACCGCATCCCGGTGGGCCGAACTCCGTCCCGCGCTGAAGGACCAGATCGCCACCCGGATCGAACTGCGGCTCGGCGACCCGGCCGAGTCGGAGATGGACCGGCGCCGGGCGCGCACGCTGTGCACCGCGCCGCCGGGGCGCGGCCTCACCGCCGACGGCCGCGAGATGGTGATTGCACTGCCCCGATTCGACGGCGTGCCCAGCGCGACCGGGCTGAGCGATGCGATCGCCGCCGCCGTCGACCGGCACCGGCGACGCTGGGACGGTGCTCGCGCACCGCGCATCGAACTGCTGCCGACCCTGGTGACACAGCAACGGCTCATCAAAGACGTTGCGTCCGAACATGACTCGCTTCTGGTAGGGCTGAGTGAAAGTGATCTGCAACCCGTCGCCGTGGACTTCGTCGAGCACGCGCACCTGCTCGCGCTGGGCGAAGCGGCGTGCGGTAAGACGTCGCTGCTGCGGCTGGTGTGCCGGGAGGTCGTGCGCACCCGCGATCCGCAGGAGGCGCAACTCGAGATCGTCGACTTCCGGCGCTCGCTGCTCGGCGTCGTCGAAACCGGGCACCTGAGCGGATACTCGGCGTCACCGGCGGCGTTGGAGACGCGGCTGCCCAAACTGCTGGCGCAGCTGCAGTCCCGGATGCCGGGTGAGGACGTGACCCAGCAGCAGCTGCGGGACCGGTCGTGGTGGTCGGGTCCCGAGATCTTCCTCGTCGTCGACGATTACGACCTGGTGGCCGCCTCGACCGGAAGCCCGTTGACCCCGCTGGCCGACGTGCTGCCGCACGCCGTCGACCTCGGCCTGCACCTCGTGGTCGCGCGCCGGTCCGGTGGCGCGGCCCGCGCCATGTTCGACCCGGTACTGGCCAGGATGCGCGAACTCGGTTGCGTGGGTGTGATGATGAGCGCGAGCCCGGACGACGGCCCACTGCTCGGTTCGGTGCGGCCGTCCCCGCTACCGGCCGGCCGGGCCACACTGATCACCCGCGGCGACGGTGAGCGGCTCATCCAGGTGGGCTGGACTCCGCCGCCGTGAGCGCAGCGGTCGTCGAGGTCGGTCCCGCCGCCGTACGCGGGCCGGGAGCCGTTGCCGCCGAGCTGGTGTCGGCGGCGCTGGCGGCTGTCGACGACGACCTTGCTCTCGTCGACGACCGGGCGGTGCCCGTGCCGGATCTGTGGGGTGAGGTGCTGGGTGCCGCCGCGGCCGGCGCCGACACCGTCGTCCTCGTCTGCCCGACCTGGTGGCCGACTGACCGGATCGACCGGATCCGAAAGGCCCTGGGTGCGACGGAGGTCGAGGTGATCACCCGCACCGCCGCGATCGACCGGGCCCGCGGCGAAACCGTCGTCGAGATCGCCGCGGAGGTCACGGTGGTCACCCGCCCGGGCGCGCCTGCCGCCGTCGTGCCGAACCTGGGCCCGGCGGTGACCGACCGGGTGCTGGCCGCCCTGGGGCGGTCCGGACCCGTGGTGATCGACGCACCGACGGGCGTGCCCGCCGATGCGCTGGTCGAAGGCCTCAGGAAAGCTCTGGGGCAGAGCCGGATTCCGTGTCGTCTCGTCGGAGACGAGGTGCTGTCGGTCGCGCCGCTGCGGTCCAGTGGCGCTGAGCCCGTCGCGCCCCGTCGCCGAGGCGTCGTGCTGATCGTCGCCGCCGTCGCCGCCGTGATCGGTTGCGGCGCGCTGCTGCTACGCGGGCTGCCGGAGGCGCCCGAACCGGCGACGGAACTGTTGACCGAGGGCCGGGTGAAGGTCCTGGTACCCGCCGGGTGGCCGGTGCGACGGATCACCTCCGGTCCGGGATCGGCTCGGCTGCAGATCATTTCGCCGACCGAAGGCGACGTGTCGCTGCACCTGACGCAGTCGCCCGGGCCGGCGCACGCCGACCTGGCGCAGACGGCCGCGGCGCTGCGAGCCGCGCTGGCGGACGAGCCCGCCGACGTGTTCGTCGACTTCAACGCCGCGGACACGGTCGCCGGCCGCGCCGCGGTGACATACCGGGAACTGCGCGCCGACCGCAACGTCCGGTGGGCCGTCGTCGTCGACGCGGGTGTGCGGATCGCGATCGGGTGCCAGAGCGCGACGGGTCGCGAATGGGCCGTGCGCGAGGCCTGCGACCAGGCGATCCGATCGGCGCACGCCCGATTGTGAATCGGGTGGAACCGGAGCGGGACCGGGTGCGTCGTACCAGTCAGAGTCACGCGAAAAGAGAGGATGCCGATGACGACACCGCAGGGCGGTTCACTGAACACCGACTTCGACCTGATGACGGCCGTCGCGAGCAAGACCGATGCGCGCAACGAGGAGATCCGCGCGATGCTGCAGTCGTTCATCGGGCGGATGAGCGCGGTGCCTGCGTCGGTGTGGGGTGGTGTCGCAGCAGCCCGGTTCCGCGAGGTCGTCGACCGGTGGAACGCCGAATCGCTGAAACTGCACGCCTCGCTGCAACGGATCGCCGAGACCATCCGGCTCAACCAGCAGACGCTGCAGGA
Organism: Mycolicibacterium flavescens; assembly: GCF_001722335.1. Taxonomy (GTDB): domain Bacteria; phylum Actinomycetota; class Actinomycetes; order Mycobacteriales; family Mycobacteriaceae; genus Mycobacterium; species Mycobacterium flavescens. The sequence continues at coordinate 5,329 of NZ_MIHA01000041.1, read as the reverse complement.
AGCCACCCAGACGCACTCGCACCGCATCGGTGCGGTGGCCGACCAGCTGTAGAGGAGCGGTGATGGACCACCTGTTGTCGTACAACTTCGACGAGATCGAGTACACCGTCCGCCAGGAGATCCACGCGACCTCCGCACGACTGAACGGCGCGCTCGACGAACTCCGGGCCCAGATCGCGCCGCTGCAGGAGGTGTGGACCCGGCAGGCCGCCGAGGCCTATCGCATCGAGCAGGCGCGCTGGGAACAGGCCGCGGGCGCGCTCAACGAGATCCTGTTCAGCCTCGGCAACGCGGTCCGTGACGGCGCCGACGACGTGGCCGACACCGACCGCCGCGCCGCGGGCGCCTGGGGCGGCTGACCCCCGGAAAGCCTGCGCGGTTCTGCAGGAGGGGAGCCGGGGACCGCGCAGTGTGCGCCACCGTGGCCGAAGGAGAGCGGCCACGGTGGCGCTACACCGGCGCGTCTACTCGCAGGCGACTCCGTCGCCGTCACGGTCCAGGTGCTCGGCGTAGCCGTCCTGGCCCTGCAGGATCGGCGTCACGCCGGCCTCCCGCGCGGCCGAACAGTTCTTGTAATAGGTGTCGGCCTGTGCGGTCGCCGCCCCCGCGGCTGTAGCGCCCACGACACACGCGGCGACGATCAGTGCACGAATCATTGTCACTCCAGATAGATGGTGAATTCCCCCGACGGACCGGCGAGAGGGCCGGCCACCGGGACGACGCTAGATGTGCAGCGGTGAAAAGGAATCCGGGTTTTCCCTACGATTGCGTCAGTTCCCTGCCCGGGGGCCGGGAAAGGCCGCCGAAGGGCGTTTTGACCTGCGACGACGGCTACAGGTAAGCTGCCTCGTTGGCGTGCGGTACGCACGGGTTCTCGGGTCAACGTCGGTCGCCGAGAACGAACCCACCGCTTCGCCTGACCGGCACCCGGGTCACCGGGGCTAGATACCCGAGAGAAGAGAGGTAGCGCTGTGCCTACGTACACGCCGAAGGCGGGTGACACCACACGTTCGTGGTACGTCATCGACGCCACCGACGTGCGACTCGGCCGGCTCGCCGTTCAGGCAGCGAATCTGCTGCGCGGCAAGCACAAGCCGACGTTCACGCCGAACGTCGACGGTGGCGACTTCGTCATCGTCATCAACGCGGAGAAGATCTCCATCGCCGGTAACAAGGCGGACCGCACATTCCACTACCGTCACTCGGGTTATCCCGGTGGTCTGCGGAAGCGGTCGCTGAGCGAGGAGATGGACAAGCACGCCGACCGTGTCGTCGAGCGCGCGATCCTGGGCATGATTCCCCACACCAAGCTGGGGCGCCAGATCAAGAAGAAGCTGCGCGTCTACGTCGGCCCGGATCATCCGCACGCCGCGCAGCAGCCGATTCCGTTCGAGATCAAGCAGGTGGCCCAGTGACTCAGCCTGAAACGACTGTCGACGCTCCCGTCGACACCGACACCGACACCGACGCCGTGACCGAGGCTGTGTCGGACGCCGCCGTCGACGCGGCGCCCCGCGAGCCCGTCTACATCGACCGGCCCATCCAGACCGTCGGCCGCCGTAAGGAAGCCGTCGTGCGGGTCCGGCTGGTGCCGGGCACCGGTCAGTTCAACCTGGACGGCCGCAGCCTCGAGGCCTACTTCCCGAACAAGGTGCACCAGCAGCTGATCAAGGCTCCGCTGGTGACCGTGGACCGGCTGGAGAGCTTCGACATCTACGCCCACCTCGACGGTGGCGGCCCGTCGGGCCAGGCCGGTGCGCTGCGCCTGGCCATCGCCCGCGCGCTGATCCTGGTGCAGCCCGAGGACCGGCCCGCGCTGAAGAAGGCCGGCTTCCTGACCCGCGATCCGCGGGCCATCGAGCGCAAGAAGTACGGCCTCAAGAAGGCCCGCAAGGCGCCTCAGTACAGCAAGCGCTGATCGACCAGCCAAAACCGCCGGGTGTGCACCGCACGCCCGGCGGTTTTGCATTCAACCGGCGGATTGCGGCGAAGTTCACAATTCCGCCCCGATCGGTTTGGATGCCGCGCGTCTCGTGAACCCGTCGTGGTTGGAGGCGGCGGCGCTACACGCGCGGCAGGCCGCAACTGCCACCGGTACGAACCAGTCACCTCGTCAGGGGACCGGACCGCCGTCTCCGGACTGAAAAGGAGCAATTGATGAACTCGAAGAACGCGAAGACGCTCGCTGCGGGCGCCGTGATGGGCGGATCGCTGCTCTTCACCGCCGGAATGGGAATCGCGATGGCGCAGCCGGACGCGGCCCAGGACAGCCGAGTCAATGTCTCGATCGGCAACGCCGGAGTCCTCGAGGACGTCGACGTGGCCGCCGCGGCGCAGATCGCCGCCGGTGTCTGCGACACCGACGTGAACTCGGTGAGCGCGCTGGCGCAGGCCGCCGACACCGAGGGCACCGACCAGACGGCGTGCACCAACAACCTGGGCACCGTCGTGATCCAGCAGAACGGTCCGGGCCAGTCGGAGAACGCGCCGGGCCAGGCTCAGGGCGAGGCCCAGGAGGCCACCCCGACCTCTGAGGCGCCGGCCGAGCAGCCGACCGAGCCGACCGCCGAGGAAGACGGCAGCTAGTCGGTAGCCGGTTTTAGCCACCTCACCGCCCGTATCCACCCGGATGCGGGCGGTGAGTCGCGTTCGGGCACCGATTGGCGAGTGGCGGCACGGTCGCTGAGAGTCGGGGTTTTGGTGCGATTTCGGGGGAATTGCGTGATTTTTCCGACGCTCGGCGCGCGGGGGGCCGGTGTGGCGAGGCGGCCTGCGGCACGAGTCCCGACGTCCGCGGTTGGCTCTGCGGCGGCCACGTATGAGAAGTTTGTCGGCATGCCTCGACTGTTCGGCACCGACGGAGTGCGCGGCGTCGCCAACCAGGAGCTGACCGCTGAACTCGCGGTGGCCCTCGGCTCGGCGGCCGCCCGACGGCTGGCCAGCACCGGCGGACACGCCCGGCGGGTCGCCGTGGTGGGCCGGGACCCGCGGGCCTCCGGGGAGATGCTCGAAGCCGCCGTCATCGCCGGGCTGACCAGCGAGGGCGTCGACGCGCTGCGTGTCGGGATCCTGCCCACCCCCGCAGTGGCCTACCTGACCAGCGCCTACGACGCCGACTTCGGCGTGATGATCAGCGCGTCGCACAACCCGATGCCCGACAACGGGATCAAGATCTTCGGGCCGGGCGGGCACAAGCTCGACGACGCCACCGAGGACCGGATCGAAGAACTCGTCTCGCAGGGACCGGGTGGTCGGCCCACCGGCGCCGGGATCGGCCGCGTCGTGGACGCCGAGGACGCGTTGGACCGGTACCTGCGCCATGTCAGCAAGGCGGTCACGACGCGGTTGGACGGGCTGACCGTCGTCGTCGACTGCGCCAACGGCGCCGCCTCGGCAGCCGCGCCGCAGGCCTACCGCGCCGCGGGGGCCAACGTGATCACCATCAACGCCGCACCGGACGGCCTCAACATCAACGACGGCTGCGGCTCGACGCACATGGAGTCGCTGCGCTCGGCGGTGGTGTCCTACGGCGCCGACCTCGGGCTGGCCCACGACGGCGACGCTGACCGCTGCCTGGCGGTGGCCGCCGACGGCCGGGTGATCGACGGGGACGCGATCATGGTGATCCTCGCGCTGGCCATGCGCGAATCGGGTGAACTGGCCGGCAACACGCTGGTGGCGACGGTGATGAGCAACCTGGGCCTGCACCTGGCGATGCGGGCGGCCGGCATCGAGGTCCGCACCACCAGCGTCGGGGACCGCTACGTACTGGAGGAACTTCGCGCCGGCGCGTACGCGCTCGGTGGTGAGCAGTCCGGTCACATCGTGATGCCCTCGCTGGGCACGACCGGCGACGGCATCGTCACCGGGCTGCGGCTGATGTCGCGGATGGCGCAGACCCGTGCCCCGCTGGGCGCGCTCGCCGAGCCGATGCAGACGCTGCCGCAGGTGCTGATCAACGTCGAGGTGGCCGACAAGGCGACCGTCGCCGACGCGCCGTCGGTGCGCACCGCCGTGGCCGAAGTGGAGGCGGCACTGGGGGACACCGGCCGAATCCTGTTGCGGCCCTCCGGAACCGAGCAGGTCGTACGGGTCATGGTGGAGGCCGCCGACGAGGACACCGCGCGGCAGATGGCGGTGCGGGTGGCCGAACAGGTCAGCGCGCAACGCTGACCGTGGAACCTTCCGCGCCCGGGGTGCGTCCAAACTCCACATGGGAGGAACCGACGCAGCCCATGTCGACGTCACGGCTCTGACGGGCATCGCGCGCGAATACCAGGCGGTCGCCGACGCGGTGGGCGCCGCGGCGCGCACGCATCTGGGTGGCCTCAATTTCGACGGGGCCGCCGCCGGGCGGGGCTACGTCGCACACGGAGACGCGGTGCGCCGCGCGGTCGACGACATCGCGGGCCAGCTGCGACGATGGTCGGACGCCGCCGCGGGTATTGCCGGTGCGCTGCGGGCCTCGGCCGACCGGTATGCCGACGCCGATCTGCGCGCCGCCGGACGGCTGGGCTGACGGTGGCCGAGAAATACGACGCCGGCGCCCGCTTGGGCGAAGCCCTGCCCGACGTGGCCGACTTCGAGCAGTACGTGCTGGCCTGCCGGTCACTCGGCTACCAGCATCCCGATCTGACCGCCCATCCAGGCCAGGTCCGGGACCGCTACCTTCACGAAGCAGGGATGGACCTGTTGGCGTTGGACGCCGATTGCGCTGCGCTGCAGGCAGTTTGCGCGGCAGTCGAGGATGCGCTGGCCCGGCAGCGGGAGCAGCCGGCGGCACTGGCCACGGCGTGGCGCGGCGCCGGGGCCGACGCGTCGCGGGTGTTCCTCGCGCGACACGGTGAGTCGTCGCAACGGGCCGCGGACGCGGTCCGCACGGCCGTCGAGGCGCTTGCCGACCTGCGCGACCGCCTGTGGCAGGCGGTCGACGCCAAGGTGGCCGCCGTGCTGGCGATCGGCGACGGCACCCAACCGCGGCGTGCGGAATGGATGGCGGCCGCGCAGACCGTGACCACCGGGTCCGGGGACCGTGCGATCGCCAGCGAACTGGTCGACCAGGAGGTGAAACCGTTCGTGGACAATGCGATCGGCGATCAGTACCTGACCGCGATGCGCGCCGCGACCGTCACGGTCGAAACGGTCTACCGGCAGGTGGTGGCTGCGCTGGCGGCGGCGTCGGGCGCGACGTTCGACGTACCCGGTGAGCTCGGGCCGGTTTTCGTGCCGGCCGAGGCCGTCGCTGCCACCCCGGCGCCCGTCGTGCCTGCCGCTTTCGTGTCCGGCGGGACGGGCGCGTGGAGCCCACCCACCGTACCGCCGCCGAGCC
>NZ_MIHA01000040.1 GCF_001722335.1 Mycolicibacterium flavescens | reverse complement strand
GCCCGCACCCGCGCCGCCGCCGCCCGCTCCGGTGCTGCCGCCGCCGGGCGCCCCGCCGCCGCCCGCGCCGCCGGGACCGTAGTCCCGTGTCCGTGCGGATGGAGCCGCAACGGTTCGAAGATCTGGTCTCCGAAGCGCTCGATCTCATCCCGCTCAAACTCGCCCGCGCGCTCGACAATGTCGTGGTCCTGGTGGAGGCGCGCAACGACGAGGAGCCGGACCTGTTGGGCCTCTACGAGGGCGTCGCGCTGACCGAACGCGACTCCTGGTACGCCGGGTCGCTGCCCGACACGATCACCATCTACCGCGAGGCGCTGCTGGACGTCTGCGACAGCGAGGAACAGGTCGTCGAAGAGGTGGCGATCACGGTGATCCATGAGATCGCCCACCATTTCGGCATCGACGACGACCGGTTGCACGAACTCGGCTGGGGCTGAACCCGCGCGGCAACCGTCAGTTGTCGGCCGGTGGTGTTATCAAGGTGTCATGACCGAGTGCCGAGACTGTGTGGCGGGCCTGGAGCACTGCCACGGCACCGTCATCCATCACGCGGTGCGTCGACCCGAGTGCACGGAACCGGATTGTGTGACACCGGAAATCGTGCACACCTTCGTCATCGACTGTGACGCGGTCGGCTGCCGGTGCAGTGTGACGGTGTCAGCCCATCGGGTCGGCTGAGCGCAGCGCCTCCTCGACCGGGCGCACATCGGGTTCGGGGTAGAACGGCGGCGTCAGCGACCCCCACTGCACGCAGCTCCAGCGGCCGTCGGTGATCGGCGCGAGCACCACGGCCTCGGCGTTGGCGAGGTGATGTTCGAGCGCGAAGCTGGTCTCCACGCCGGCGAGCACCGAGGACACCAGCCGGATCGCCGCGCCGTGGCTGACCACGACGATGTCGCCGTGCCAGGAGTCGTCGTCGAGATGGCGCATCCGCAGTTCGGTGATGGTCGGCACGTAGCGGTCGAGCACCTCGGCGCCGGTCTCGCCGTTGGGCATCGCCGTGTCGAGGTCGCCCTCGTGCCAGCGCTGGTAGATCGACTCGAACTCGGCGATGGCGTCGTCGTCGTTGCGGTTCTCCAGGTCCCCGACCTGAACTTCGTGGATGCCGTCGACCTGCAGCGGCTGCAGCCGCAGCGCGCCGGCGACTTCCTCGGCGGTCTGGCGGGCCCGGTGCGCGATCGAATGGGCCAGCAGCGCAGGCGGCTGCGGCAGGCCGGTCGCGAACTTGCGGGCCTGGCCGCGGCCGAGGTCGGTCAGGTCGGCGCCGGGTGGGCGGGTGTCCAGGCGCCGCTCGACGTTCGCGAGCGACTGCCCGTGCCGCACCAACACCAGCCGCCCACTCACGGCTTGCCCTCACGCAGACGCGCCAACCAGCCGGACGCTTCGTCGAGGGCGGGCGGCACCGCACCCGCGGCCGCTCCGGTCGGCCAGGAACCCAGGAATCTCACATCTGAACAACGTCGGTGCAGCGCTTTGAGTGCCTCGGCGACCGCATCGTCGTCGATGTGCCCCACACAGTCGAGGAAGAACATGTAGGTGCCCAATTCGGTTCGGGTGGGCCGGGACTCGATCCGGGTGAGATCGATGTCGCGAATCGAGAACTCGGTCATCGCCGATACCAGGGCACCCGGGACGTTGGCCAGCCGCAGCACCACCGAGGTGCGGTCGGCACCGGTGCGCTGCGGCGGCGGGGCGGGCGGGCCCACCAGGACGAAGCGGGTGCGCGCGTTCGGTTCGTCGACGATGTCGGCGGCCAGCGTCGCCAGCCCGTGGCGCTGGGCGGCCAGCGCGGTGCTGACCCCGGCGTCCGCGCGGCCTTCGGCGACGTCGTCGGCCGCGGCGGCGTTGGAGTTGGCGGGCACCACCCGCGCCGTCGGCAGGTGCACGCCCAGCCAGTTGCGGACCTGTGCGGCGGCCACGGGGAACGCCGCGACCGTGGTGACGTCGGCGGCGCGCAGACCGTCGCGCACCACGATCGTGAACGAGACGTCCAGGGTCAGTTCCGCGAAGATCTGCAGCGGCGACCCGCTGGCCAGGCTGTCGAGCGTCGGCAGCACCGAGCCCTCGATGGAGTTCTCGATCGGCACGCAGGCGTAGTCGGCGGCGCCGGTGCGCACTGCGGCGATGGCGGCCACCGTGCTGTCGAACGGGAGCGCCTCGACACCGGTCTCGCCGGACCCGCCGGGCATCATCCCGGCCGCGGACATCTTGCGCAGCGCCGCCTCGGTGAATGTCCCCTCGGGTCCCAGGTAGGCGATGCTCGGCACGGCTCAACCCTATCCGCTCGCCGTGGTAATGCCGTTCCGCTGGAGCGAAGCCCTTGCGGGACCGCCGCACCGTAGTTAAGTTAGGCTCACCTTATCTCGAAGGAGGCGGCATGACAGCAGCGCTCACGGCACCGACCACGGCCGAGCGGATCCGCAGCGCGTGCGCCAAGGCCGGCGGCGCGATGCTCGCGGCCGAGGGCACCGAGCCCACCGAGTCTCCCGTGCACCATCTTCTCGACGACGGGTCGTTCGCGATCACCGTCCCGGCGGGAAGCGCGGTGGCGGCGAAGGTGGTCAGCGCCGGCGCCGCGGGGGTGCAGGCGGTGCTCGAGATGACCGACTACGCGCCGCTGCCGCTGCGCGAACCGGTGCGGTCACTGGTCTGGATCCGCGGCACGCTGCATGACGTGCCCGCGCGCGAGGTGCCGGCGCTGCTGGACCTGGTCGCCTCCGAGGACCCCAACCCCGCGCTGCTGCAGGTCAATTCGGCCAACACCGACGAAGGCGGCGGATTCGTGCTGCTGCGGCTGGAGATCGACTCCGTGGTGGCCGCCGACTCGACCGGCGCGGAGTCGGTCGGGGTGAGCACGCTGCTGGGTGCGCGCCCGGACCCTTTCTGCGCGATGGAGTCGGGCTGGTTGCAGCACTTGGAGTCCGCGCACCGCGAGGTGGTCGAGCGGCTGGCCAGCCGGTTGCCGATGTCGCTGCGGCGCGGGCGGGTGCGCCCGCTGGGCCTGGACCGGTACGGCGTGCAGTTGCGGGTGGAGACCGACGACGGCGACCACGACGTGCGGTTGCCGTTCGGTAAGCCGGTCGACGACGTCACCGGGCTCAGCCAGGCGATCCGGGTGCTGATGGGCTGCCCGTTCCTCAACGGGCTGCGCGCACGCAAACTCTGACGCCGCTACCGTAGCTGCGGTGACCGGCGGCACCGAGGAGCGCGACAACCCGCGCGCGATCCGCATCGAGATCGTCGTCGTGCTGGCGGTGACGTTCGGGCTGTCGGCCTACAGCGCGCTGCTCAACCTGATCGAAGCGGTTCTGCTCGGGCTCGCCGGTCAGGTGGTCGCGCTCAACCCGCGCCGTTCCCCGTTCGACCTGATCGATCTCGGCCTCAACCTGGCGTGGGTGTTCCAGCTGCTGGCGTGGGGCGCCCTCGGGCTGTACCTGTTGTGGCGCAGCGGGTTTCGCCTGTCCTCGATCGGGCTGGGCCGGCCGCGGTGGCGTCCGGACCTGCTCGGCGGGCTGGGCCTGGCGGCACTGATCGGGCTGCCCGGGCTGGCGCTGTACCAGGTGGCCCGCATTCTGGGGATGAACGCCGACGTCGAACCCGCCGAGCTCTACGACACGTGGTGGCGGATCCCGGTGCTGCTGCTGACCGCGTTCGCCAACGGCTGGGCCGAGGAGATCATCGTCGTCGGATTCCTGCTGACCCGGTTGCGCCAACTCGGCGTGAGCCCGGCCGTGGCGGTTGTCGCCTCCAGCGTGCTGCGCGGCCTGTACCACCTGTACCAGGGCTTCGGCGCCGGCCTGGGCAACCTCGCGATGGGGGTGGTGTTCGGCTACGTCTATCTGCGCACCGGCCGGCTCTGGCCCCTGATCGTCGCGCACGCGGTGATCGACGCGGTCGCGTTCGTCGGCTATGCCCTGGCCGCCGGCCACCTGGGCTGGTTGCAGTGAACTGCCCGGCGGGCCACGTAGATTTCTGTATGTGAACGACCGCGGGCAGCCACCTGGACGCGACCCGCGGGCGCGCCGCGAACCGTCGCAGGTGATCCGCCGCGACCCCGGCTACCGGCCACCGCCGTCGTGGCCGCCCAACCCGCCGACACCCGCCGCTCCCCCACCGCCGCCACCGCCTCCGCCGCGTCGACCACCGCGGCAGCCCGCGCCGAGCGGGCGCCCGCCGCGCCCGGCCGGTTCGGCACCACCCAAACCACCGGTCCGTCCCCCGGCGCCCCGGCCCGCCGCGCCGCCCAAACCGAAACCCGCACGCCGCAAACGGCATTGGGGCCGCTGGCTCGTCGCACTGGCCCTGGTGTCGATCGTCGCGGTCGTGGCCGGTGCGGTGTGGATCGACACGTCGCTGCAGCGCATCCCCGCGCTGGCCGACTACCCGGAGCGTCCCGCCGGCGGGGCGGGCACCACCTGGCTGCTGGTGGGTTCGGACAGCCGCGCCGACCTGAGCGCCGATCAGCAGTCGCAGCTGACGACGGGCGGCGATCTCGGCAACGGCCGTACCGACACGATCCTGCTGGTGCACATCCCCGGCCTGGGGTCGGGCACCGCGACGTCGATGATCTCGCTGCCGCGCGACTCCTACGTGTCGATCCCCGGCTACGGCAGCGACAAGATCAACGCGGCGTTCGCGCTGGGCGGCGCGCCGCTGCTGGTGCAGACCGTCGAGCAGGCGACCGGGCTGCGGGTCGACCACTATGCCGAGATCGGGTTCGGCGGGTTCGCCACCATGGTCGACGCGGTCGGCGGTGTCACCATGTGTCCGGCCGAACCGATCAGCGATCCGCTGGCCGGCATCGACCTGCCCGCCGGATGCCAGAAGCTCGACGGCCGCAACGCGCTGGGGTTCGTCCGCACCCGGGCCACCCCGCGCGCCGACCTGGACCGCATGCGTCACCAGCAGGAGTTCATGGCCGCGATGCTGCACCGCGCCACCAGCCCGGTGGTGCTGCTCAACCCGCTGCGCTGGTATCCGATGGCGTCGGCCGCCACCCGCACGGTCACCGTCGACCAGGACGACCACGTCTGGGACCTGGCCCGGCTGGCGTGGGCGATGCACGGCGACGTCGTGACCGCCACCGTGCCGATCGGCGAGTACACCAGCGGCGGCTCGGGCTCGGTGGTGCTGTGGGACGGCACCCTGGCCGAGCAGTTGTTTCAGGCGCTGCGCACCGACTCGGCGGTCCCGCAGGCCGTGCTCGACGCGCAACCATGAAATGGCTCTAGCAAACTCCTACAGACGCTTTGTAAGCGCCGTCACAAAGGTTCTACTTAGTTAGGTTAAGCTGACCTGTCTTAGGTCGACCTTCGCTGACAACCCCGTTTGACCTGGGATATCGTGGCGGACATGACTACAGCTGAAGCGACCGACACCAAATTCCTCGCCCTGCTGCAAGAGCAGATCCGCAACGAATTCGAGGCCGCACAGCAATATCTTGCGATCGCGGTTTACTTCGACGGAGCGGATCTGCCGCAGCTGGCCAAGCACTTCTACCGGCAGTCCGTCGAGGAGCGCAACCACGCCATGATGCTGGTGCAGTACCTGATCGACCGCGACGTCGAGGTCGAGATCCCCGGCGTCTGCTCGGTGCGCAACTCGTTCGGCACCCCGCGTGACGCGCTGGCCCTCGCGCTCGACCAGGAACGCACCGTGACCGAGCAGATCAGCCGGTTGGCCGGCGTGGCCCGCGACGAAGGCGACTACCTCGGCGAGCAGTTCATGCAGTGGTTCCTCGGCGAACAGGTCGAGGAGGTCGCCAAGATGACGACGCTGGTGCGCATCGCCGACCGGGCGGGCGCGAACCTGTTCCACCTCGAGGACTTCGTGGCCCGCGAACTCGGCAGCCCCGACAAGGACGCGGGCGCCCCGAAGGTGGCCGGCGGCCAGCTGTAACGGGTCAGTCCCGGCCGGCGCCGGCCAGACCGTTCTGCAACCACTGCTTGGTGCGGCCGGGATGGTTGGTGGCCACCCACGCGACGCCGACGTCGCGGCAGTACTGCACATCCTCGAAATGGTCGACGGTCCAGCAGTACAGCGCGCGGCCCTGAGCGGCGGCGCGGTCCACCAACTCGGGGTGCTCGCGCAGCGTCGCGATCGACGGGCCGACCGCGGTGGCGCCGACGGTGGTGGCCGCGCTGCCGCCCAGGTACCGCGACGTCTCACCGAGCAACACCGTCGGCAACATCGGTGCTGCGCGCCGGATCCGCCACACCGCGGCCGCCGAGAACGACATCACCACCGCGCGGGACAGATCGGCCGACGCGGGCGCGGCGATGCCGTAGCGGTGCAGCAGCGCGAGCACCTTGCTCTCGACCAGCGCGCCGTAGCGCACCGGGTGTTTGGTCTCGATGAACAGCTTGACCGGCCGGTGCCAGTCAAGCACCAGCGAGACCAGCTCGTCGAGGGTCAGCAGGCTCGTATCACCTTGTGTCGCAGCGTCATTGCGGCTGGGGTGCCATCCCCCGAAGTCGAGCTCGCGCAGCTCGGCCAGGGTCATGTCGCTGACGATGCCGGAGCCGTCGGAAGTCCGGTCCACCCGGCGGTCGTGCACGCAGACCAGGTGACCGTCACGGGTCAGCCGTACGTCGCACTCGACGGCGTCGGCGCCTTCCCGCAGCGCCAGTTCGTAGGCCGCCCGGGTGTGCTCGGGCCGGTCCGCCGAGGCGCCGCGATGGGCGACGACGAACGGGTGGCCGCCGAGCGCGGGTTCAGAATCCCCTGAAGCCCCGGCCTCGTCGGCCTCGGCGTCGCCCGGTGTCATACGGCCTATGCTGCCGGGTTCTGGCCTTCGGACTCAACCGGGGCGTCATCCGGGCGCTTCGGCGCGTCGGCCGGCGCGTCGGCCGGCTCGTCGTCCTGCTGCCGATCGTCGGGCACCATCACCCAACGCTTACTCGGCCGTTCGACGGGCTGACGTTCGAAGCCGTCGACCACCTTCGCGGCCAGCAGCAGCGCCGCCAGCGCCGCGAGATAGGCCACGATCGTCGTCACCGTGTTGTCGGCGATGCCCTGCGCGTCGGTGGTGAAGCTGGTCGCGATCGACCAGATCGACAGCGCGTAGCTGATCAGCCACACCACCCACCAGGCCGCGATCGGGCGTCGCAGATGGCTCAGCCGCTCCTCCACGCCGGCCAGTTCGATCGCGAACACCGGCGCCCACAGCAGGTTGACGAACGGCACCAGACATCCGGCCTGCAGCAGCCACGCCGGGCGCGGGTCGGTGCCACCGCGGTGGGCGTACGCCGCGGCGCGACGGGCGACCAGCCAATTGGCCAGCACCATCAGGCTGGCCACCAGCGTGAACACCGCGACGACGCTGAGCGCCACCCCCAGCCAGGTGGCGCCGGCCGCGATCCAGGGGTGCAGCAGCACCGACCGGTTGACGATCAGCAGCACGTAGCGCACCAGGTGGATCAGCGCGGCGGCGCCGAACGCCAACATGGTCACCAGCAGCACGTTGCGCACCATCGTGCGCGACGGGCCGCTGCGGGTCTGCTCGGTCGCCTCCGCGTCGGCGGGCGCCACCTGGTCGACGAGTCCCCAGCGGGGAATCACGGTGTAGCGCGGGGTGGGGCCGAGGTGACGGCGTGTGCGCCGCGGAGGCGGAGGCGCGCCGGGGCGCACCGCGATCCAGCGGTAGCCGGGCGGCAGGCTGGCGGACGGGCGCGCCGGTGCGCCGGGCGCGGCGGCGGGCGCCGACGGCCGCGCACTCCACTGCGCCTCGGGCGCGGGCGCCGACGGCGGCAGCAGGCTGCCGTTGCAGCGCGGGCACCAGACCCGCCGTCGGTCGCGCACGTTCCAGCGCGTCCCGCACTGGGAGCACACCTGGATCATCCCGCTGCCCCCGCGCGCGCCCGTCGTGACCGCGAACTCATGTCGACCAGCGTAGCGACGGCCGCTCAGACGGTTGTCAGACGATGCCCGCGCCACCGCCGTCGGTGACCACCGGACGTCCGGCCTGCGCCCACGCCTCCATCCCGCCACTGACGTTGATCGGCGCGTATCCCTGCGCGGCCAGGTACTGGGCGACCCGCTGGGAGCGGCCGCCGAGATGGCAGATCACGAAGAGCTGGGCGTCGGGGTCGAGCTCGGTCAACCGCGCCGGCACCTCGCCCATCGGGATGTGCCGCGCGCCCGGCGCGTGCCCGCGCTCCCACTCGTCGTGCTCACGGACGTCGAGCAGAACCACCGACGCGTCGAAGGACGTCGGAACGTCGGCGATATCGGCTTGCCTCACAGCACCTTGATCCATGGGTCTCATGCTGACACGTCGCGACGCCGCGTTAATCGACAGCAATGACAATCTATCCACAGTTTCCACAGGTTCATCCACAGGCCCGCCGGCTTCCGCTGACCGTGAACCGCAGAGTCTGGCGCTTTCCTCGAAGCCCGCTGTGGATAAGGCGCATCCGCGACGGCCCTCCTGTCAACAGGGCGCGCTCGCTCAGAGCGAAATCTCTAGCCGTGCTAACCGGCAACGTGCCGTGGGTCACACCGTTTCGCTTGGCGGCCATGACGGCGGACAGCCGATTTCGGTGGTGGCACAGCAAGGGTTATGATCGGCGTCACAGGTTGCCGCTGTGATCGAACTCACTGGCATCAGATCGGCATAACTGCAGCTCAGGAGGGGTGTATGACGTCATCGACGGGTTCGGGTTCGACCGTTCCGCCCAGTGAGTGGCACTCGGTGGCGCCCGCCTACACCCGTTCGCAGCTGATGGCGTGTCTTCGGGCCGGGGTGATCGCGCTGGTTCTGCTGGGCATCCTGGCCGTCATCGTGTTGTTCTGAGTTTCTCCATACAAAAGAGCCGCCGGTCCGTGGACTCGGCGGCTCTTCGCGTTGAGGGGATCAGGCAGGCGGGTACACGCCCATCTGCTTGCCCTTGTCGGTCTGCCAGAAGATGTCGGCGATCTTGTCGATGGTCTCGAGCAGCTTCTCGGCCACCGCGGGGTCGAGCGACTTCTTGACATCGCCGGCACCCTTGACGCCCTCCCAGAACAGCTGGTGCAGGTTCGGGAACTGCTCGAAGTGCTCGGGGGTGAAGAAGTCGGCCCACAGCACGGTCAGGTGATGCTTGACCTCGCCGGCCTGACGCTCCTTGATGATGATGGCGCGGGTCTTGAAATGCTCATCGTCGGAGTCGTGGTACTTCTGGATCGTCTTGAGGCAGGACAGCGCCTCGATCTTGGCCTGGGCGGGGTCGTAGACACCGCAGAACAGATCGCAGTGGGCGTGGGCGGGGGTCGCGTTGGTGAACAGTCGATGCAGCATGTGCCCTAACTTACCCTTTGAGTGTGCGCCGCAACCAGACCCCGCGAGGCCGGCTGCTGCGACTGTTCCGGGTCGTCGACGAATCGATGCTGCCGACCCTTTCACCGGGCGACGGACTGGTGGCGCTGCGCGGCGGCGGCATTCGGAGCGGGCAGCTGCGCGTGTTTCCGGATCCGCGGTTGTCGACCCGGTGGCTCGTCAAGCGTGTCGGCGAAGTGCGGGGCACGGGCCGGCGTGCGATATTTGAAGCCCGCTCGGACAATCCGCGCGCTCCGGGGTGCGCCGACTCCCATGAGTTCGGCTGGGTTTCGGCGGGCACCTCCTACCGTGTCGTGTGGACTGCACGCGCGAAATCCCCGCGTTAGCAGTCGTGTCCACTTGCGTGCCAGCCGGGATCTGCCGCATCCTGAGCAAATCGACCCATAGGCGTGTCTGGCAATCGCCGGCTTCGGCCGGTACCCAACACCGATGGCACGGAGGCGATATGGAACGAGAATCCAGCGGGCGGGCGATCGAGATCGCCCCGTTCCACGCGAAGGGTGCGCTGAAGGGCTTCGTGATCTCGGGGCGCTGGCCGGATTCCACCAAGGAGTGGGCCCAGCTTCTGATGGTTGCCGTGCGGGTCGCGTCGCTGCCCGGGCTGCTCTCCACCACAACCATTTTCGGGGCCCGCGAGGAACTGCCCGACGAGCCGGAACCCAACACCGTCGGCCTCGTGGTGGCCGAAGGCACCGTGGTCGGTGAATCCGCGGTCCCGCCAGGCTATTTCGCCGAGCACCAGCCGCCCGCGCTGCTGATGTTGCACCCGCCGTCGGAGACCACCCCGAGCCTGCCCGAATGTTCGGGCGCCGCATCGGGATGCGTGCTGCTGCCCGGGCTGCCCCATCTGGGTCTCGAACACCGGGCCGCCTGGGTCGAGGCCGAGGCCGACGGCACGGTCACGTCGATGGTCAGTCGGGTCGGGGTCGACCCGATCAGCCATCCCGATACGGCCGTGCTCGCGATGCTCCTTGCCGCATAAGGGCTTTCGAAGCAATCGATTCGGTCGCCTGAACACTGGATTCGGGTACCCGAAACCTCCGCGCGCGCTGGCGTAGTCGCGAAATCGCGGCTATGGTCGGAGAAGTCAGCGAAGGGGAGTAGCCCCCAATCGTCGTGTCGACATACTGGCATCGCGCACCGGATTCACGCGCATGCCCGGCCGGCGAACCGCACCCGCGGTGGGCGAGACCTTCGACCGAAGCCGACGGCTCGTCGGCGACGCGTCGAAAGGTCGTTCCCATGCTCACCGCAATCCTGGTCAGCCTCGCCGTGGTGTTCGTCGCCGAACTCGGTGACAAGTCGCAGCTGATCACCATGACCTACTCGTTGCGCCACCGGTGGTGGGTGGTGCTGTCCGGGGTCGGCATCGCGGCCATGTTGGTGCACGGGCTCTCGGTGGCCATCGGACATTTCCTGGGCATGACCCTGCCCGAACGCCCGATCGCGTTCGCGGCCGCCGTCGCGTTCCTGCTGTTCGCGGTGTGGACGTGGCGCGAGGGCGCGGACGACGACGGCGACGTGCGTATCGCCGAACCGCGCTTCGTCGTCCCGGCCATCGTCTCGTCGTTCGTGCTGGCCGAACTCGGCGACAAGACCATGCTGGCGACCGTGGCACTGGCCAGCGACCACCACTGGGCGGGCGTCTGGATCGGCGCGACGGTGGGCATGGTGCTCGCCGACGCGGTGGCCATCGCGGCGGGCCGGCTGCTGCACCGCCGGTTGCCCGCCGGCCTGCTGCACGGCCTGGCCAGCTTCCTGTTCCTCGAGTTCGGTCTGTGGCTGCTGTTCGACGGCGGGTTCGGGCTGCGGGGAGTTGCCGTGGCGGTCACCGCGGCCGTCGGCGCGGCGGCGCTGGTGGTCGCGATTCTGCGCTTCCGGACCGCACGGGCGCAGCCGACGGCATCCCCGCAGGCGGTGGACGGCACGTCGCAGGCTCCGTCGACGTCGCAACATTCCTGACACCTGTCCGCAACCGGTATCGTCTCTACAGACGGTCCACATCGACGGCAGTCGGCCGCCGGCAACCGCCGTGGCGAATTCCTCAGTTACGTAATTCCGCGACTACCCGTCCGGTAATTGGCAAACATTGAATTCACGTTGCATCCACAAGATCAACGTTGCCGACAGTTTCCCGTGTGATTACTGTGGCGACGGTGTCCGTCACGTCGGCAAAACCCGCTAGACACGGGCGTTATTATTTGCCCAGCTGCACCGCGATGGACCCGGCCGGAGCGCCCTGCGCGCGTCCAAGCCGCTACCTGCAACCCCGAGGAACAAAATGGTGGGTTAACTTTTACGTGGTTTGCACTTGGTTGTGGCTCCATCACTCGCTACGATGATCAGCAAATACGCCGCCAATAATCCGCTCGTCTAAGCATGTGGAGGTCAAACTGATGAGCACGACGTTCGCCGACCGATTGAACCGGCTGTTCGACACGGTCTACCCGCCCGGACGCGGGCCCCATACGTCCGCTGAAGTAATCGCCGCGCTCAAGGCCGAGGGTGTCACGATGTCGGCGCCGTACCTGTCGCAGCTGCGTTCAGGCAACCGCACCAACCCGTCGGCCGCGACGATGGCCGCTCTTGCCAACTTCTTCCGGATCAAGCCGGCGTACTTCACCGACGACGAGTACTACGAGAAGCTGGACAAGGAGCTGACCTGGCTGGCCAGCATGCGCGACGAAGGCGTTCGGCGTATTGCCGCCCGCACCGTCGGCCTGTCGG
The DNA here is from genome assembly GCF_001722335.1 of Mycolicibacterium flavescens. Taxonomy (GTDB): domain Bacteria; phylum Actinomycetota; class Actinomycetes; order Mycobacteriales; family Mycobacteriaceae; genus Mycobacterium; species Mycobacterium flavescens. The sequence goes on along the minus strand of NZ_MIHA01000040.1, from coordinate 2,148 downwards.
CCGAGGCACAGCAGGACATCGCCCAGAAGGTCGACGAACTGCGTCGCCGCGAGCACCTCGACGATTAGCCTGATACGGCCCGCAACGCCGGACCCGGCGAAGCCGGGCCGAATCGACCGCTAGCTTGATTGATCCGTCGCGGCACCGCGGCGGGTCAGCTCGCGGTACTGCTCGGCGATCTCCAGAATCCATTCGCGATCGGAGTAGTTGCCGGGCTGCCGGAGCCATCCCGGGCCCGGGAACCCCGCGGTCCGCTGCTCCGCGGTTTCCGCATGTGTGCCCGCGTAGATCCATTCGGCGATCGCCCGCGCCTGCTCCTCCGGTGGCACCGGTGGCGACTCGAGCTCCGTCTCGTCGAGCTCGTCGCTTGCCGACCCGCCCGTGTCGACCCGCAACCTGCGCTTGTGATCGGCGGCGGTGGCCTCCAGGAACAGGGCGTCCGAGATCAACGACATCCGCTCGGCGACACGGAACACCAGCGGTCCGCGCGGGCGCACCCCGATCCCGATGTCGGGTTGCCTGCGGCCGAGTTCGTCGAGCAGCGGCTGAATGACCCGCAGTTCCCGGCGCGCGCCGAACCAGTCCTCGATGCTCGGCAGCAGCGACCCGGCGGCCACCACGAGCATCGCGCAGCCCAGCAGGGTCGCCGCGGCACCCACCCCGACCGGCCCGGATCTACCGACCGCCCGCAGGAAGAAGAACCCCGACGCCGCCACGATCAGCACGATGCCGATGGTGAAGACGAACAGCGCGCGGCCGCGTCGGCTGCGGTTGGAGTAGCGCAGCCCGGCCCACGACACCAGCGACAGCGCCAGCAGGACGTACAGCAGTGGCAGCAGCCACGGCAGCGAGTTGCCGCCGTTGTTGAGTGTGCGCCGCAGGTACTCCTCGGGCGACATCTCCGGCTGCTGACCGGCGGCGAAGAACATGACCAGGCTGGCGGTCGCGATGACGGCGGCGACGCTGTACTGCGCGATCGCGATCCGGCGGATGGTCGCGGGCCGGCGGATCGAGGAGACCGTCGTGATCATCACGCAGCTGCCCGCAGCGCAGGCCACCAGCGCGACCTGGGACAGCCCCATCGAGATGTTGGGCCAGCCCAGCAGCGTGTCCAGAAGCAGCGTCAACGGCTGCCAGTTCAGTGCGGCGACCAGCCCCAGGCTGCCCAGCGCGACGATCATCGCGGTGCTCACCAGGGACTGTTTGTTCACCAGGGCCCACCCGATCCGCAGACCGGTGGCCAGTCCGAGCAGACCGGCGATGACCCAGACGATCAACCAAACGCCTCTCCGAGCCGGACCTGCACGATCGACGAGCGGTCCGACGGCAGCCGGCCGAGGCGGTAGAGCAGCAGCGCCGCGAAGTCCTCGGCCTCCTGTTCGGCGTCCTCACCGGCGGGACCCATGCACCCGGTGCGCTGGTTGAGCATGTAACCGATCAGGTCGGAGCTGGCGAATTCGGTGCTGTCGAGCGCCGCCTGCACGACGGGCATGCCCTCGTGGCCGAGGACCAGGTGACCCAGCTCGTGGGCCAGGGTCCGGTCCCAGGCGGGCAGGCCCTTCTGGATCACGAACACGTCGCGGTCCGAGTACTGGCGCCATTGCCCGCACACACCGGGCGGCAGATCGGCCATCTTGAGTTCGATCGGTCGGTTCCGGTCCTCGCTGACGGCCTCGACGAGTCGGGTCAGCGATACCTCCCCGTGCCGCGGTGCCAGATCGAGCACGGCACCGACCGCGCGGGTGACGCGGCGGCTGGCTGGCATATGAGCCCCCTTTCGACCTGTCCACTATGCGCCGTCCTACCGGCGCGGACAGGCGCTTTCCCTCAGTTGACGAACCTCGCGACGCCGGGGTGGACCGCGTGCCCCGCCTTGGCTTGGCGGTAACCGACCAGTCCGCCCGCGCCGGTCAGTACCAGCATGCCCGCTACCCCCGGCGCGGCCAAAGCGACGAGCTGCGCAATCCCGGCGTTCTGCAGGGCGACGGGGTAGCCGAGCCGGTACGACGACACCGGTCCGGCAGCGTTGGCGAGGCCCTCGGCCTGCGGTGTCGGGGCCCGCGCGGGCGGTTCGACACCGGCGGCGACCGGGGTGTCGGGCGGCGGCGCCGCTGCGGCACCGGCGCCGGCCGACGGCGCGACGATCAC
>NZ_MIHA01000039.1 GCF_001722335.1 Mycolicibacterium flavescens | reverse complement strand
TTCCTTTGCTCGAGTGACTTTGGACGGTCCCTCGAAGAATCACGCGATGACCTTCAATCACTCGGCTACGACACGCCGGTACCGTTGATCAGGTCTCGACTCGTACACCACTCTGCTGGACGCAACCCAAGGTCGTGACGTGGGAGTCGCGCGGCGTCACCGTGCCAACGACACCTGTCGGCGTGCCGGTGGACCTGCGCCACGACTGGCGGCCCGCTCTACGCGACACCGGATTCGGCCCTGTTGAGGTGGGGAGGGCACCCCGAGCGTGGAGGCCGACGGGCCTGTTCCGCGCACAATCGCATTGCGCAGCTCGAGGCCGAGCTGGCCTTGACCCGCGATGCCTGCGCGTTGTTCGACGGGCAGGCGGTGGTGCCGCCAAAACGCCGACGCGCGATCGCTGAAGGGCTGATCGGGCGAGGACATTGCGCCCGATCCGCCTGCCGGATAACGAGATCAGCGCGTTCGCTGTTGCAGTATCACCGACACGCCCTGTTCCGGACCGTGAGGTGCGCCGGCTGATCGTGGCCGACACGATCACCGAGATCCACCAACGTTCTCGCGGCACCTACGGACGTCGACGGGTCCGCGCCGCGCTACTGGCCGACTACGAGACGAACGTCAACCACAAACTGGTCAACAAGATCATGGCCGAGTACGGGCTGTACGGGCTGCCGCGCCCAGGGCGGCGAAAACCCAACCTGAGCGGCCTCGACACCCCCGCTGACCTGGTGAACCGGCGCTTCACCGCCACGCCGGCGAAGTAACAGATCCGCGTAAACGAGTCTGCCGGCGGACCGCACAGACCGCCGCCCGGCCTTCGCAAAACCCGCCAGTTCGTTCGGTAATAGCGGTCCAACAGTTGAGGCGACATGTACAGATCTGGTCCTAGCGAACAAATCTGGTCCTAGCGAACAAATAAGGGGGCCGACCGGGTTCAGTACCGTGCAGTTGTCATCACGCGCTTCTAGGTGGGTCGGGTGTAGGCGCGCATACAGCGAAGACGTCAAAAGGGCAGCAGCGCAGTATGCCTCATTGAGGCGACCCAACCCAGGTCGGCCCTAGATCCCGACTCAAGGGAAGGCCGTCAAAGCCACAAGGGTTACCGCCGTCTTCATCCTGGCAACCTTGCGTCTCCTACACGTAGTGCTGCTCATCCGATCACGACCGGTTGACTGGGACAGCTGCCGCACCCCTGCATGCTCAACAGGTCAGGGCGACCGCTTGCCAAACCGAAAGTGGCGCTCTACGGTAATCCTCCATATGTTTAGCGAGTTTGCTCACACTGCCGTGGTCTTTGTGGGGCGCGGCGCAACTCTAGCGAACGTGCCAACAGGGAGGACGTTTTCTTGATGAAGCTGTGGTCTCTGATCGGATCCACTGCTGAAAGGTGCGGCGTGCCAGGCGGCCTGTACCTCCTCAACGACGGTTGGAGCCAGGAGCCGGCACGTCAACCCCGGGCGGCCTCAGGCCCTACGGATGCATCGCGCCGCCGCGCTGCGCAGTGTGGACGTCTATTCCTTGCAACCGGTTTCTCTCGCATGGCAGCTAGAGTGCCGACGCCAGTACCGGTGGTCGTCATCGCCACGCCGGAGTGCACGCGTCCTAGCAAGCGTTTTGACGGTGGTTCATGACCACACCCGTTGACTACGATCACCCGCAGGGTGCATCGACGTCGGGCTCGAGCAAGGTGCGCCAGTCACGCCTCAAGGCGTACCCGTTCAGCGCAGCCCGGCACGTGGGAATGATTCCAAGGCGTACCGCGGCCACGACAGGTCGTGGTGTCCAATTGTTCGCGGACGTGATTCGCTACGTCGTCACCGATGTCATCACCATGAGGCTCGCGGTCGGCGAGGTGTTCGTGCAGGCATGGACCTTGTTGAAGGTGACGACCATGCCCGCACTGCTGATGGCCATTCCGATCGGCGCAATCACCACCATCGTGACGTCGGGGCTCGTCAATCAATTGGGGGCAACCTCGCTGCTTGGCGCCGCGGCCGGCGTGGGTGTCATTCGGCAGGGAGCACCGCTGACTGCGGGGCTGTTGATGGGTGCCGCAGCAGCTTCGACCATCGCGGCCGACTTCGGGGCCCGCGCCATCCGTGAAGAACTCGACGCAATGCGAGTAATGGGTGTTGACCCGGTGCGCCAGTTGGTAGTGCCGCGTTTTCTCGCGCTGCTATTGATATCCCCCCTTCTGTGCATCTTCATCGTCGCGTCGGGAACTGCGTCGGCGTTCTTGATGGCAGTGGGGGCTTCCGATGTGGCACCGGGAAGTTTCTGGATGTCGTTTGGGACGTTCACGAAGGTGGTGGACGTATGGTTTGCCATCGCCAAGACGGTCGTCTTTGGGGCAATCGTGGCAATAGTTTCATCGCTTCGCGGAATGGAGGCGAAGGGGGGCCCGCGCGGTGTCGCAGATGCCGTGAACTCGTCGGTAGTGGTCAATGTCGTTCTGATCGTCTTCGCCAACCTGGCGATAACGCAATTGCAGTCGATGTTCGTCCCGATGGAGGTGGCGTAGTGACTTCCGCAGGTCGCGCCCTGGTGCCGAGCAGGTGTGGCTCGCGCTTGTTACAAGCGACAACGGGGTCTGTCGGCGGGGGATTCCGTGAGGTCGGACAGTGGGTGGTCTTCATTGCCAAGGCCTTCAGTTCGGTTCCGGTCGCGGTCGTCAAATATCGACGACAAACACTGCAGCAAATGAACAGCCTCGCTTGGGGCCGCGGTTCGCTCATCGTGGATGGCGGTGCGATAAGCGTATTACTGCTCCTCGGCATTGCTGTCGGTGCCTCGTTGGCAGTTGAGGCGTTTGCTGTATTGAACATCATCGGGTTCGGTGGCTTGTCGGGGATCATCGGCGGTATAGGCGGGGTTCGAGAGCTTGGGCCGATAGTGAGTGCTGTCGCGTTCGCCGGACAGGCAGGGTGCCGGATGACCGCCGAGATCGGCGCCATGCGCATTGCCGAAGAGATAGATGCCTTGGAAGCAATAGGCCTGCGGCCCGTACCGTTTGTGGTTGGTACGCGCCTGATTGGCGCGATGATCTTGGTGGTGCCGGGATACCTGGTGGCCCTGATAGCCAATTTCTTCGTCATGGACACCGTCATCCGGGTATTTCACAGTCAGCCGGGCGGGACATATAACCACTATTTTGCTCAATTCGTGACGCCAACAGATCTCGCGTACTCCGTCATCAAGGTAGCTGTCTTCTGCATGGCGGTGACGTTGATCCATTGCTACTACGGATACTTTGCTTCCGGCGGACCGGTCGGTGTCGGTCAAGCGTCCGGCCGTGCAGTGCGGACCAGTCTGATCACGATCATCTTTTTGGATTTGATACTGACCGTGGCGATGTGGGGCCTTCATCCAGTGTTCGTGTTCAAGGGTTAGGTGAGAAGACATGCTCCTGCATGGCTCGGAGGCATCTGAGAAGCGAACATTGACCATCGTCGGCACAGTTGTCGTGCTCTGCGCCGTGGCGGTTGCAGGCATATTCATCGCGTTCAAGCCATTCGCCGGCCGACCGGACGATGAAATCTCGGTGGCGATCGAGACGCCATATGTCGGACCGGGCGTCGCCAAGGGCACGCAGCTGGTCATGCACGGGGTGAAGGTCGGGGAGGTCACCGCCGTGTCCAGGTTGTCCGGAGGCGGTGTTCTGCTGGATACCAATCTGCAGAAATCGCCGACGAAGGGCTTGACTGACGCAATGGGCATCGATTTCCGGACCATCAACTATTTTGGTGTGACCGGTATCGATCTAGTCGCCGGTACGGGTGGCCGGCCGCTCGCCGATGGAACCCGGTTGACGATCACGCCGAAAGGTAATTCGACACTTCAGGCATTGCTATCCCGCCTTGGAAAACTCGCCACCGGGGCGCTGACCAACCAGCTGATCGAGGTGGTCGAGAAGGCCACTCGATACACCGATGCGTTGAATCCGCTGGCCGAGACACTGGTGATCTCGGCGAATGCACTGGCTGAAACTCAAACAGTGAGTACCGCGCAACTATTGACAAACGCGACTGGAATAAGCGTCGCGTTCCCCGGGTTCGCCGATGCGATGCTCGACGCCGGTTACTACGCAACACACGGTACGAATAAACTCAACAAAGGTACTTGGAATGCCAGCGAGGAGGAATATCAAACAGTCATTCTTCCGTTCATGCAGTATGTATCCGATAACCTCTTTGGGGCTATCGGCAGGCTGGAGTACACGCATATCGACGATCTGACGCCTGTCATCGACAGTGTCCGGGCGATGACTGATGTGGTGCCACCTTTGATGAGACCCCAAGGCATGTCGGAGATGCTCGTGGAATTGCGTACCCGACTTGAGAAGATGTACGCAGGGACCCCTGAGCAGCGCGCGCTTCAAGTTCGTATTCTTCTCGACAGCATGCCGGGTGTGGCGGCGCCACTTGCTGCCGCGGGCGGTGCCCGATGAAGACCGGCGCGGCATTGTGGCGACTCGCGATCAGCGGCATAGTCGCCGTTACCCTGTTCATCCTGTTGGCGAACGTGATCAAGCAGCCCACAGCAGCGGAAACGCGAGCGTATACGGCCGAGTTCACTGACGCATCGGGCTTACATGCGGACGCCGACGTGCGGGTCCGCGGAGTTCGCGTCGGGAAGGTGCAGTCGGTCGACCTTGAGCGAAGGAACGGTCAAAGCATCGCCGTTGTCAGGTTGACGTGCGACCAACGCTATGGCGTGGTGTCTGGCACCCGACTTGCCATCAAGTTCGAGGCGCTCACCGGACTGCGTTACATAGATGTCGTCGATCCGGCGGAAAATTACTCCAAGGCCGATCTCGTTACTGACGTGACTACGACGATGACGCAACCGTCTTTCGACGTCACCGAATTGTTCAACGGGCTACAACCTGTGATCGCCACCCTGAATCCCGACGAACTGAACACCTTTACAGCGAACGCGGCAACATATCTTTCGGGTGATGGCGGCGGCTTGGCGCCGATGCTGGAAAGTATCCACAAGCTCACCAGGTTCGTAGCGGACCGTCAGCAAGTCATCGCCACGTTGATGCGTAATCTGAAGGACATCTCCGACACCATGGGCGGACATGGAAAAGATCTGATCCAAATAGTGGATTGGCTCAACAAGGGTCCGGTCGACGGCATGCTTGGAATTCTGGACGAGTTTCGAAAAGCCCACCTCTACGGCGAATTTATGGACGATGCGGCGCAAGTGGTCAAGAACTTGGGATTTCCGCCCGAGGGCAACAATGGCGACTATTTCGTCTACGGCCCGGAATCCAACAAGAACGTAACCAACGTGGACGAAGCCTTCGACCGTGCGTTCACCGTGTTTGACGACTATACGGAGGCCTTCAAGCTGGTTCCGGTCATGTGGGAGAACATTCCGCCGCCGCCTGAAGCTGGTGCGCCCCTGGCGTGTTCCCGGGGACGGGCTCAGTTACCGGCAGAAATGGACGTATTTCTCAATGGACGAAAAGTGGTGTTGTGCAACCGATGAAAGTGTTACGTAACCCGACTGTCTGGGGTGCCGGCGCCCTCGCACTCATGACCGTTATCGCGCTGCTCATCGCCATGGTTTATGTCAGTCCGCCCGGGCAGAAGACCGTCATCTTCTATACCGACGACGCGGCGGCGATCCGCCCTGGAGACCCAGTACGAATTGCCGGCATCAACGTTGGCAAGGTGAAGGATCTGACACTGGAATCGGACCAAGTCCGGGTCGAAGCACGGGTCGACGACAGCGCATTCGTCGGTGACCGTTCGCAGGTGCAGGTCCGCATGCTCACCGTGGTGGGGGGCTATTACGTAAGCATCTCGCCAATAGGTGACACGCCTCTGGGGACCAAACCTATTCCGGTGGAACGGGTGACCATGCCCTACAGTTTGATTCGCACCCTCACGGATGCGACGAAGATCACCGACAATGTCGCCCCACAGCCCATCAACGAATCACTCGGCCAGGTGCAGCGGGGGCTTACCGGTACCAACCTGGAATCGGTCTCCGCGGTCATCGATGCGGGCAACAACGTAATGTCCACCATTGAGAAGCAACGCGGGCAGGTGAGCGCCATCCTCAACCTGTCCAATGAGTACCTGCAGGATGTAAACAATTACAAAGATGAGCTCAAAGATTTGATACGCAAGATTTCGATCATTGAGCAGTCGCTTACGTTGTACAGCAAGGGGCTCGCCCGCGCCATGGCTGGTTTCGGTGACATCATGGATGGTCTTTCACCGGTCTTCATCTTTTATCAGAATCACCGCGACAAAGCTCTCGTGAAAATTCGCGATTGGTTGGAGAAATCACGAATGTGGTCGGAACGCAACGGTGTAGTCGTTCGGGCGCTGCACCTGACGCGGGTGAAGATCGAACGGATCCTGGGCGCACAGCAGGCGGCACCAGAGCTATTGGCTACCGACCTCTGTATGCCAATACCCGGAAGTCCGTGCTGATGCCCGGGTCAGGTTCGCCTCACCGTCGCCGGGTCGTGGCAATCGCGCTCACAGCGGCGGCGGTGGTGACGGTTGGCACTTCGTGCGGCGGGCCGCCCGAAGAACAGGCCAACGCCCAATACTGCGCGGTCCTGCCCGACAGCATCGGTCTATACGTCGGCAATCCGGTGACGCAGATGGGCTACCAGATCGGTGAGGTCACCAGTATCACCCCCGGTGCAACCGACGTACGCGTCGACTTCAGTATCACTGAACGGCGTTTGTTGCCCGGTGACGTCAAAGCAATTGTCCGGTCGACGTCGATTCTTGCTGATCGGTCGCTGGAACTCGTTGGCAACGCTGATTCGGGATCCCACCTCGGTGCGGGCGAGTGCATTCCGCTTTCCCGTTCATGGACCCCGAAAAGCGTGTCGGCAGTGATAGGTTCGGCGACCGATTTCGTCAACGGAATCAATCCGGCTGAATCGACGAATGTCGGCGATGTCGTAAGTCAGCTCGATCAAGCGTTGCACAACAATGGCGCCGGCGTAAACAAGCTCCTAACGACGTCATCGGCTGTAGTCGATAGTCCCGATCAGGTGATCAGCGACATCGGGTCCGTGATCACCAACCTCGCCGAACTGACCTCAGCAGTCAGCGAGATCAGAGGGCCGCTGAAAGAAGCTCTGCTGAACGCGGAACAGAACATGTCGGACGTCGCCGTGACCTTGGATGGTGGCAACCGTATGGTCGGAGGATTCATGGGAGCTGTGAAAGCCGTTGTGGACATAGAAGAAAACCTCGGTGGGGAGTTTCAGTTCACGCTTGATGCGACATCGGTTGCGCTGCGGAAACTGAGTGCACACGCGCCGTGGGTGGCAAGTCTCCTGAACCCGGTTCCATGGTGGGTCAATACGCTGGCGGGCCATTTCAACAACCGTGAATTCAATATCAATTACCGTCCGCCGTTGTATCGCATCAGAACCCCCGACGGGTGGGCGCTGTGTGGCATCATGAATTCTTCGACGCCGGGGAGCTGCGCGAACGTTGCCGGGCAGCCATACGCGGTTGATGTTGCGCTGCTTCAGTACGTACTCACCCAGGCGAACCGATGAACCGCCGGAATTGGCGGTTGGTCGCGGCCGTTGCCACCGTCATTACGGTTTCCTCGTGTGCTTCGCTCAACGTGAGCTCGCTGCCTGCGCCGGGAAGTAGCTATAGCGATGGATACGACATCGTCATCGAATTCGCCAACGTACTCAATTTGCCGGACAGCGCAAAGGTGGTCTTGGACGGCACCACCGTCGGGGTCGTATCGGATGTGGCACTGTCCAGCAGTGCGGTTGACGTCACCTCGACTATTGAGCGAGGCGTCGCGGTGCCCTCTGACATCCGAGCGGTTCTGCAGCAGGACACGGTCTTGGGCGACATCTATGTCGCTCTCGAGCGACCGACAACCGACCAGGCGCCGGCGCCCGCGTTGAGTCCGGGTGCCCGCATCCCGCTGGCACAGACCACATCTCCACCGCAACTCGAAGACACCATCGCCCACATGGCGAATTTTGTGTCGAGCGGTTCCATCCAACGCGTTCAAGAGTCGATCGCCCGTATCAACCGAATCCAGCCGCCCGGGGGCCAGGACGGGATCCGCAAAATGGCTTCCCAAGTGGCAGCCGACCTCGGGGACCTGTCGAACAACATGAATCTCGTTGACCTGTGGCTCAACGGCGTGTCCGAGACCATAGATGTCGCACATCGCAAGATCCCGGTTTTGCAGGAGATGTTCTCCGAGGAAGGGATGACCGCTTTTCGTCGGTTCTTGGAGATATTTTCATATGTCGGAACCATCCTCCCCTCTACCGGGAGTATCTACGCCGGTGGTTTCTGGCTGGTGCCCCTACTGAATTCATTGCGAGATGCGGCAGGCGCTACTCAGCAATCCAAGAGGATGTTCGAAGAGGAGGGGCCTGCATGGCGCCGGCTACTCACTGAATTCTTCCTCCCGCAGGATAAATATCCCGCGATCAACATTACTTCGATAATGAGTCCGGACGGCCGGGAAATTTCGGGAAACGTTCAGGACGTGCTACGGATCTTGGGTGGGACACCATGAAGGGCCGAAATTTCCTGTCGTTTCTGGCGTTTGCTGTGATGATTGTGTTTGCGGTGACCTACATCGGCTCGCTCGGTGTGCGGCTCAAGCCGCCTGATAACAGAGTCAATCTCTCCATGACGGTGGCTGATATCAATGGCATCGTCGTTGATTCGAATATTCTGTTGCGTGGCGTTCCGGTCGGCAAAGTCAGCCATATCGCGTCATCCGTCGGCGGAGCCACCATCGACTTCTACGTCGACGACCGCTTCCCTATCCCCGCCGACTGCGATGTGCGGCTCGATAACCTGTCCGCCCTCGGAGAAAGCTATATCGGACTGTTCCCGCGGCGCCATGACGGTCCTATGTTGCGCGACGGCCAGCACATCTCAACCGAGATGGTGGAGCAACCACCATCGATAACCGAACTGGCGGCAAGCGTTACGCGGCTACTCAATCAGGTCGACCCCGATGCGCTCGCACGCATCATCAGCGAAGCAGATACAGCGTTGCCGGATCCAAACTCGGCACTGCCCAACTTGGCGCACGCCAGCGAGATGCTGAGAAACACCGCAGCGAATATGCACGGCCAGGGCCGGGTCTTGTTGAGCAATTTTCAAACACTGTTACGCAACGCTGGATGGGTTGGGCCCACGCTCGCTGCCACGGCGCCCGATCTCCGAGAGAGCGCCCAAAATGCCTCCAAGACCTTGCAAGGGTTTTCGGTGGGTGCCCTCGAGATAGCCCCGGATGGTATGAAGACATTCGGCTTCTTCATCAACCGAATCCAGAAACTGTTGGACGCCAACGGCGGTGACCTCAAAGTGCTGGGCGAAGCATTTCGGCCACGCGTCAGGGCTATCGCCGGTGCACTGTTGAACTTCGACCCCAGTCAGATCTTGACCAACATCCTGGAGACAGTACCCGAGGACGGCGCGATTACCCTGCGCGTAACCGTCCCCCCGAAGTAAATGGGCAGGGTGACTGCCCTAGATCACGAAGTGAGGAATTCTAATGACGGTCGAAAGCGAACGAGACGCTGCCGTGCCGAATTCGGCCCAAATAGATGCTGCCGCAGCTGAGCCCGCGGACGAAGGCGCCATTGAGGAGACGTCGGCGGCCAAAGACGTACCTCAGCGTGAGAACTCCAGACGAGTGCAACTCTCGGTCTCTCTACGTGGCGCGGTGACCTCCGTGGTGATCGTCGTCCTTGTCGGCGCGATCGGCGTGCTGTCTTGGCTCTACGTTGGAGCGCGACACCAACTCGACGAGCAGGCCCGTCAATCCGAAAACAACGTGCACGCCGAGAAGATAGCGCTGCAATACGCGGGTGAAGCGGCAGCAATGAACTACCAAGACCTCAATGCCTGGAAAGACAGGCTTGTCGCGGGCACCAGTCCTGAACTGAAAGACAAGTTGTCCAAGGCTGCCACGTCAATGGAACAGATTTTGGTACCACTTCAATGGAATTCCACCGCACACCCACTGGCGGCAAAGGTTCGGACAGTCACCGACGGGGCCTATGTCGTCGACGCTTTTGTAAGCGTCCTTACCAAGACTGCGCAAGCGCCGGAGCCACTGCAGTCGACCGCGACATATAGCGTCACAATCGACAGTAATAAGGATTGGCAAATCACAGATGTTGGCGGAGTTGGCGACGCGCTAGCACCAAAATAGACCTCCGAAAAGGTGATTCATGATGGGTCGAGATAGGCGGCAAGGTTCAGGTGGCGGCTTTCAAGGTCGTCGCCGGGCGGTTGGGGCTTCTGCGGCGCAGGGCAAGGCGATGCAGAGCCGCCTCAGTCGCGCCGTCGGCTCGTTCACATGCGTTTTCATCGTGTTGTCCGGCGTGTCAGTCGCGGTTGGGCCCGCTTCGCGAGCCGATCCATCCGATTACGCACGGCCTCCCGTGCCATTACCAGTGATCATTCCGACACCTTCGGACTGGGTGCCGAAATTTCCATTTCCTTTTGACCAAACCAAAAATAGGGTGACCGATGCGGACATCAACGCGGAACGGGAGATGTGTCAATGGTTCAACGCACAATATGACGAGTTGATGCGCCAGATCAATAGGCTGCAGTTCAACCGGATCACACCTAATGGACCCGGGGTCTACATGGGTTCGGGTTCCGACTGGGACTACAGCATTGGCGACCTTCAGCAGCAAGTCGACATAGTCACCACGAATATCGACCAATCGGTGGGCTTCCTCGCCCCCCGCGCCCAAGCACTCACTCAGTCAACCGACCACGCGGGGAACGTCTACTTCCCCATCTATCAAGGTGAGAGTTTCTACCTACTGTGGCAGCACCTGTCCAATGTCAATGCCGGCATCAAGAGTCATCAAGCCGCCTGGTTCACAGGTCCATCGGTGCACAGAGTGTTGCGTTGGGGTAGCAGAATTCATCGTTCGAACGTATGCGAGTAAGAGTGCGTCCGGTCACTGATGGTTAGACGGCGAGCGTGCGATTCGGCTCGATCCGTAGCGGAGTCCACGGCATCGAGCGCAGGCGCTGAACGATTCTCGACCTCGATCGGCGACGTCACCACCGGTTGCCATCGCGCTGGCGGCGCCGGGTCCGCTGGGCTTCATCAGCTGAATTAAATGGATTTGGGGAGTGTGGGATGAGCCAACGTCGTTGCCTTTCGCAACTTGTGGGCTGCTCAAAGGAGGAGCGATTGCATCACCGTGCGCGCCCTTGGAGGTGGTTGGCGGGCATTGCCTCGGCAACCATATTGATGTTCAGCACCGTGGTTCCGGGATATGCGGAGCCGGCAGAGGATGCCCCGGATCCATTCCCAGAATTGATGCATGTTTTGGCATGGTATGACCGATTTGAGCCAGACCGTTTCTTCCTCGCTGACCGTCCCGGTGTCTGGTTCCTGTCACCCACTGGACTCAACTGCGGAATCTGGGACAAGGGAAGCTTTGGTTGCACTGGCAATATCCCGGGTGCGCCCCCGGGGAGCAATCACATCGCGTGGTTCAACGGAAATCGGTCCGTCCATCACGGCTGGACCGCCGCCATTCAGTTCCCTCCTGGACAAGCTCATGTGACCCTGCCGCCGCGCAGCTACGTAACCTACAACTCGACGACCTGCGCTATACGGCCGGATAGCAGCCTTTATTGCGGGCGCGGCGAGTTCAAGTTTTTGATGACGGCGACCGGGACATGGTTCAAGGCCTACGACGAGAGGTCCACGCGTGTGTGCCTGAGCTACGGGTCTTGTTGACGGAATGTCTTTTTGACGGTGGCCCGGTTAGCTTCACGGCGCGTTGGGAGAATAAGTAAATGGTTCTGCACGCCTGCGGAGTCCATTCTTGGTTTTGAGGAAAGGATTTGTGAATGAAAGGGCAATCGCCTGCTCCACCTCTAGACCGCGAGGCGACGGCGATACCGCCAAACCGCTGGACGCCCTTCCGGTTGGTAGTCGCATGCGCGCTGCTTTTTTCTGGTGGCATGGTGGTGACGCCGTCAGCTCTCGCGGATCCGGTGGACAACGCAAGGGATGCGATAGTGACTGCACGCGGCGGAACGTCATGCCCGCCGTTCACCTACAACCCGATTGCCGAGAAAGCAGCCGCGATCGTCAATAAGTCGACCGACGACTATATCGACCACATTTCAACGTACCAACCGATCACCGACCCAATGCCCGGTCTGAAGGATCTCGGCTACGGCGGCAACAAGGCAGTGTTGCTTCAGGGTGCCCTGACCAACGAAGCCGATGCGATAAAGGGTGCGTTGCTGCAAGGCCATGCGGTAATCCCCGATTGCTCTTACACGGACCTAGGAATAGACGTGCGGCTAAACGAGGCGACTAATAACATATTGATCGTGTACTTGCTAGCCGGCGCCTAACAATATTGCAATGGGCGCGACATCGACGGGCATTCAACCACCTTGGCGCATGGGGACGCCCGTCCGCTCGCGTTCAGCTCGGCAATCTTACGTGCGGGAAGGGCCCCAATGATCCACATGAAGTTTGCGGTTATAACCTCGGTTGTAAGCCTATTTTCTATCGTGATGTCGCCTGGAGCTCGCGCAGCGGATACCGTTACGTATGAGGTCCTCTCGAACAATGTCGCCGCAGCAAAAATTCAGTATTTTGACTCCTCCGGGCGAAAAGTACTTTATGACGTGCCGCTGCCATGGCGAACCAGCGTAACCGTGCTGGACGCTCACAGTCCGTCAGTCGACGGTGCAGAGGTTCGCGCCGACTGGCGGCCTCGCGTGTGTGACGGGCGCGCGTGGTGCCCAGAGGCCATGCCCAATAATTGGGTGACAGTCCGAATCTCTCTTGGCGGAAAGATCATCTGCGAAAGCACTCTTGATGTGGGCAATGCCGCCTGCTACGGGAGCACGTCGTTTCGATCCTGAAGGCCGACAGAGTCGTGAACCGATGTAGCGGAAGCGGCTGTGCGGCGCCCGGCAATGCAGCGGGCGTGCGGGTTAGCCCGGTCGCCGTGAATGAGTCCGTCGCACGACGCTGACCGCGCTCGCTGATATTTCCCACGGACGCTCATCGAAATTCCCCCACCCGTGTGGCTCCACCGAGAAGGGCGGAACTCCTGGATGCTGCTGGTGTCTGACGCCAGTAGCTCCGGTCGAAGGAGGTCAAGTCCAGGGACGTGGTGTACGACGTCGTCGTGTGATTCTTCGTCGTAATGGATTCACGCGGTCAGTGCCGCGGGGGTGTCCTCCCGTTCTGTCGAGGTGTCGTTGAGGGGGACCCGTTTGGCGGTCCGTGGTTATGCGGCCTTGGGTTGGTGGGTGGGACTCGCCACCCTCATAGGTGCGATGCTCGGTGATGTCGGTGACCCACAACCGATTTGGAGCATCACGGGTAAACACCCGCTCGACCAGGTCAGTCGCCGCGGGAGTCTTGTGACGGGGCCGGGAACGACGGGTGCCCGGTAGACCCTTGGGGCCCGTGATCGCCAGGCGTAATAGCCAGAGTCGGTCACCTCTAACAGCCGGCACCCGACCTGCTGAGGTGAGCCTTTCGTAGTGGTCCAGTCGTTGTGCGACTCTGTTGCCCGGTCTGCGGGCAAGGAAGAATCAACCCCGACGGCGTCGTCGACGTGCCGGATCGCCTGGCCCTCACACACGGGGCGCCGCACTACGTACGCTTCGACAACGGTCCCGAGTTTGTGGCGCATGCAGTGAGTGATTGGTGTCGATTCAACAGTGCCGGTTCACTTTTCATCGATCCCGGTTCACCCTGGCAGAACGCCTGGATCGAATCCTTCAACGGTCGCCTGCGTGACGAACTGCTCAACTCGTGGTTCTTCGACTCACTGCTGGAGGCCCGGGTGATCATCGAAGACTGGCGGACCGACTACAACGCCAACCGACCCCACTTCGCGCACGGCGAACTCACCCCAGCCGAGTTCGCTCTACAGTGGACCACGACCCACCAACCCCAAGTCGCAGAGCGACTGGACCACCAAACGGGTCCCCCTCAGACTGTCAGAAGACCTTCGACGTGACGATGCAGACCAGCGGACGCGTGGACGGCATGGTGTACAGCGTGGCGATCAACCCGCCGTTCGATCGCGAAGCGAACTCGATGACGACCGAGGACTTCAACCACGGCATCAACGTCAACGTGCTGGGGTGCTACTACGGCAACCTGTACGCCGCGCAGTGCAGGGAGAAGAACGACGGCGACACCACGGGCAGCATCGCGAACTTCTCGTCGATCGCCAGCATGAAGAACGAGGTGGGCCTCAACATCGGCATCATGCCGTACGCACTGGGCAAGTGCGGCCTGAACTACATCACCGAGCTGACGGCGGTGCAGTTCGCCGGTGCGGGTGTCCGCGCCAACACCCTGATGCTCGGGCCCATCGATTCCATTCTCGGCAACCACGATTCGCAGACGCTGTTCGGCCTGGAGGCCGACGAGGTGGAGGAGACCTACCTCGAGGTGGTCAAACTGAAGATGGGTCGCGGCAAATGTGTGGGGGCCGTGTACGCGGCGCTCTTCCTGCTGGGCGACGAGTCACGCTTCATGACCGGCCAGCAGATCCGTCTCGACGGTGGCGCCACCCTGGTGCGCTGACCGCTCCGTCCGTCGGCGGCTCCGTCCCCAATGATTCGGGGGCTCAACCCTGTTCGCCGCGGCCGGTGCGCTGCTGGAGTTCGTCGATCAGTTCGGAGGCCTGCGCCTTCGTCGCGTCCTCGGGCACCTCGACGCCGGCCTCCTGAGCCAGCGTGTGCAGGTAGCTGCGCTGCGCACCGGTCATCGGCTCATCTCCGGTGACCCACTGCGAGGTGTCCTTCTCGGCGTTCTCCCGGGGTGCCTGTGTCGTGTTGTGGCTCATGCGCTGCGCTGCGGGATGCCCATCGCACGTGCGTTCGAAACGCGTCGGGGGAAGATCATGCGGGCGGACGGCCCGAAAGCCGACCTGCCAGTATCGACGCGTGGGCAAGAACGAACGCGCAAAGATCGTGATGACCGACGACGAGATCACCGAGTTCATCGAACGCAGCCGCACGGCGACCATGGCGACCCTGCTGCCGAACGGCAGGCCGCACCTGGTCGCCATGTGGTACGCCGTCCTCGACGGGGAGATCTGGTTCGAGACCAAGGCCAAGTCGCAGAAAGCCGTGAACCTGCGCCGGGACCCGACGATCACCGTGATGATCGAGGACGGCCTGTCCTACGACACGCTGCGCGGCGTGTCGATCGACGGTCAGGCCGAGATCTACGACGACCCGGAAACCTCACTGCGCGTAGGCATCAGCGTCTGGGAGCGCTACACCGGCCCCTACATTGACGAGATGCGCCCGTTCGTCGACCAGATGATGAACAACCGGATCTGCGTACGGGTCGTGCCGTCCCGGATGCGCAGCTGGGATCACCGCAAGCTCGGCATGCAGGGCATGCCGGTGTCGGGCAGCACCGCACAGTACCTCAGCTGAGCGAGCGCTACCTGAGCTGAGCGAGCGCTACCTCAGCTGAATGCGCGCGGCGGGTTGAAGCCTGGGTTGGTCAGCGCGGTGGCCGTCGCCGTGCCGATCGGTCCGACCTCGTCGACCACCACCGCGGTGCCGGTGGCGACACTGGCGTTGCTGTCGTGGGTCAGCGCAGCCAGTCCGAGGTAGGGCCCTTCCGGCAGCCGGCTCAGCGTCAGCGTGTAGTCGGCGTTGATGAACGGCAGCCCGTCGGCGCCGAAGTGGGTCAGTGAGCTCGCCATGTCACCGGCGAGCGCCGCCCGGGTGAACGGTGTCAGCGCGGTGCCGCCGACGATCGGGCCCAGTTCCCGGGTCCAGATGTATTTCGGGCCGTCGTGCGCCCACGCGCCGAGCCCCAGACTTGGGGTGTCACCGTCCTTGCCGTAGGTCCACACCACCGTCACGATGTCGTCGGGAACGGACTCGGAGTCGGACGGGATGGGCGGCATCGTCACTCGGGTGCTGAAGCGCTCGCCCGGCGGCTGCTCGCCACGGCGCAGGAACAGGGCGTTGGCCCGGGCTACGACGGTGCCCGACTGCGTCATGACGGCGTCGACCAGTTTGAGGCGCCGGCCCTCCCGGACCACGGTGGTTTGCACATGCACGGAGTCGGCGAGCGCGGCAGGTCGGAACAGGTCGACGGTGAGGCGGGCCGGTTGCAGCTCGGGATCTCCGGCGTCCCGCTCGATGACGTGGCCGAGCAGCCCACCGACGTAGTTGCCGCTGATGGTCTGGCCCCAGGGGCCGCGGGCCCAGTCGGTGGGACGGAACGCGTCACCGTCGGCGAGGAAGAAAGCCCGGCTGCTCACCGCGGCGACGATAGCGGCCGCGCCCGGGTCGGCTCAGCGCAGCCCGTCGGTGAAGTCGCGGTCAGCGCCGGGACAGGATCCGCTTGACGTCGGTGGTGACGGGATCGACGACGTCGTTGAACTCGGGGTGCTTGTCGATGAAGCCCGCGACCATCGAACACACCGGCACGATCCGCAGCCCCGCGGCACGGGTGACCTCCAGCGCCTCTTGCACCAGGATCGTCGCCAGGCCGCGCCCGCCGAACGCGTCGTCGATCTCGGTGTGCGGGAAGATGCGCTGTCCGTCGTGGTCGATGTACTCGGTGAAGCCGGCTTTCGTGCCGTCGACGGAGATGCTGAAGCGGTCCGAGTCGTCGGTGACCTCGGTGGGGGCGCCGTTCTTGTCGGTGGTCATGCCCCCCTCTATACCCCGGGATGGGGACGGGGACGCAGGGTGGCGTTCGGCAACGGTGGCGCGGGCAGTCTGGGCGTGGTGCCGCGGTAACCCTCGACGGCGCCGAAGCGGTCGTCGTGGTTCTGCCACTGCTCGCGGTATCTGACGATGTCGTCGTGGCTGCGACCGACGAAGTTCCACTACATGACCAGTTCCTCGGTGAACGGGGTGCCGCCGAGCAGCAACACCCGGGCCGGGGTGTCCCCGCGGTTGGCCAGGTGCAGCCGCTGGCGGCCGGCGCCCTGGAACGCGAGGTCGGCGACGGCCAGCCGGGAGCCGCAGGCCTCCACGTCGCCCTAGTCGACGAGCACGCCGTGTTCGAAATCCCTGTCGATGTCGAGGGTGACGTCGACGCCCGGCTCTAGGAGTCTGCTGAATTAGGGGTGTTTGGGGCGGGGTGCCTCGGAGCGCTCTGTGGCGCGTGGGTTTTAGTCAGACCCGCTGGGTCGACAGTACGAGGTCACCCCGCCGTGTTGAGCGTGGCACCT
>NZ_MIHA01000038.1 GCF_001722335.1 Mycolicibacterium flavescens | reverse complement strand
GTTCGGGCGGTCAGCGTCGCGGTGGGCGTCGCGGCTGGTCTTCGTCAATGGGCATGGGGGGAACGTGGAGGCGTTGGCCGCCGCGACGGCTTTGCTTCGGTTCGAGGGGCGGCCGACGGGTCGTTCGGCAGTTCGCGCGTCGTATAGAGCAGCGCGGCCTCCAACTTCGCGAACACCCCTGGACTACATGGTCATCGACGTCGACAACCATGGAACGCGAGATCGAGTCGTGGCTCGGTGAGCTGCGCGGAACCTCCGCGCCCCCGCCGCCGGAGAACCGGGGGCAGCGCCCGCCGCGCGCGCAGCGACCGGCGCCCGCCGACACCGGCAACGAGGCGACGACCGCGATCCCGACCCCGTCGCAGGATCCCGACGCGACGACGGCGATCCCGACCCCGCCGAAAGACGTGGAGGCCGCGACCGAGAAGCTCAACACCCGCGAGGACGACGACCGTCAGCGTCGTGGCGGCGGGGTGAGCGCACAGGATCTGCTGCGCCGCGAGGGCCGGCTGTAGCGGTCGGCTTCCCGGCGGTCAGCTTTCGGCAACCTCGTCGGCCTCGGCTTTGACCAGCGGCCCGTCGTCTTCGTCGAGCGCCTGTTTCTCCGCCGACGGGTCACGGGCCAGCAGCACCCGCATCGCGCTGTTGATGAACGCCAGCGCCGGCACCGCCAGCAGCGCGCCGACGATCCCGGCGAGCACGCCGCCGCCGGCGATCACCAGCACGATCGCCAGCGGATGGATGGACACCGCGCGGCCCATCACCAGCGGCTGCAGCACGTGGCCTTCCAGCTGCTGCACCGCGATGATCAGCCCGAGCGTGATCAGCGCGTAGACCAGGCCCTTGGCGATCAGCGCGACGATCACCGCGAGGAAACCGGTGATGACCGCGCCGACCAGCGGGATGAACGCGCCGAGGAACACCAGCGACGCCAGCGGGAGCGCCAGCGGCACCCCCATGATGGCCAGGCCGGCGCCGATGCCGACGGCGTCGACCAGCGCGACCAGGAACGTCGCCCGGATGTAGCCGATCAGCGAGTGGAACCCGGCGCGGCCCGCGTCGCGCACCCGCTCCCGCACGTCGACCGGGAAGATCCGGGTGACGAACTCGTAGATGTTGCGGCCGCCCTGCAGCAGGAAGATCAGCGTGAACAACACCAGCAGGGCGCCGGTGACGATCTCGGTGACAGTCCCCGCGGTCGACAGCGCGCCGCTGGTCAACCGTTCCTGGTTGTCGCGCAGCGCCTCGATCGCCGCGTCGCCGGACCGCTCGATCTGTTCGCGGCTCAGCCCCAGCGGCCCGTCGATCAGCCAGGTCCGCACACCGTCGATGCTGCGGCTGACCTGTTCGGTCAATTCCGGTGCGCCCTCGATGAATTGGCTGACGACGAAGGACAGGATCCCGCCGACCACGGCGAACCCGCTGAGCAGCATCAGCGCCACCGCCCCGCCGCGGGGCGCGCCGCGGCGGTCCAGGAAGTCCACGGCGGGCATCAGCAGCGCGGCGAGCATGGTGGCCAGCGCGACCGGTACGACGATGATCTCGAGCCGTTTGACCGTCCACAGCAGCACGAGGATGGCACCGAAGATCAGCAGCAGCCGCCACGACCAGGCCGCGGCCTTGCGGACCACGGGCGGCACCGCCGCGTCACCGATGGGATCCAGGGATGAGCCGGCGGGCATCCCGATAGCGTAACGGCCCGCCTACTTGATCATCGGATGTCTGGAATCGGCCACGCTACGCTCTACTCTTACGGTCGTGGCCCACGATGTGCCCGCCAGGGCAGCCCCGCGGACCGGTCAGCAGACCGTCCGCGGGAAGTACTGGTGGCTGCGGTGGGCGATCCTCGGCGTCGCGGTCGTCGTGCTGGCCGTCGAACTCGGCCTGGTGTGGGACCAGCTGGCCAAGGCGTGGCAGAGCCTCTACACCGCGCAGTGGTGGTGGGTGGCGGCCGGGATCGGCTGCGCGCTGGCGTCCATGCACTTCTTCGGCGACATCCAGCGCAAGCTGCTGCGCTCGGCGGGCGTGCCGGTGCGGCAGTGGCGTTCGCAGGCGGCGTTCTATGCGGGTAACTCGCTGAGCACCACGCTGCCCGGCGGGCCCGTGCTCTCGGCGACGTTCATCTACCGCCAGCAGCGGATGTGGGGCGCCACCCCGGTGATCGCGTCGTGGCAGCTGGTGATGTCCGGTGCGCTGCAGGTCACCAGCCTGGCGTTGTTGGGCCTGGGCAGCGCGTTCTTCCTCGGCGCCAAGCACAACCCGTTCTCGCTGATCTTCACGCTGGCCGGGTTCATCATGCTGATCGTGCTGGCGCAGGCGGTGGCGTCGCGGCCCGACCTGCTCGACGGCATCGGGGTGCGCGTGCTGTCGTGGGTGAACTACCTGCGCGCCAAGCCGTCCGACAACGGCGTGACGAAGTGGCGCGAGACGCTGGCCCAGCTGGAGTCGGTCAAACTCAGCCGCGCCCAGCTCGGCGTGGCCTTCACGTGGTCGATGTTCACGCTGGTCACCGGGGTGGGCACGCTGCTGTTCGCCTGCTACGCGGCCGGCGGGCGGCCGTCGCTGCTGGGCGTGATCGTGGCGTACGTGGCGGCCCGCGCGGTCGGGTCGATACCGCTGATGCCCGGCGGGCTGCTGGTGGTCGAGGCGGTGCTGGTGCCCGGCCTGGTGTCCAGCGGGATGACGTTGGCGTCGGCGATCTCGGCGATGCTGATCTACCGGCTGATCAGTTGGATCTTCATCGCCGCGATCGGCTGGGTGGTGTTCTTCTTCATGTTCCGCACCGAGACCGACGTCGATCCCGACGCCTGCGAGGAGCCCTGATGCGCGTCGCGGCGACCGCGCTGGCCACCGACGTCGCGTGCCTGCTGGTGTTCGCGACCGTCGGCAGGCGCAGTCACGCCGAGGGGCTGACCCTCACCGGGATCGCCGGCACCGCATGGCCGTTCGTGGTCGGCGCCGCGGTCGGCTGGGTGCTGTCGCTCGGTTGGCGGCGGCCGTACGCGCTGGTGCCGACCGGCGTCGCGGTGTGGGTCGCCACGATCGTCGTCGGCATGCTGCTGCGCAAGCTCACCAACGCCGGCACCGCACCGAGTTTCATTGTGGTGGCATCACTTTCGACCGCGGTGCTACTTCTCGGCTGGCGCGCCGGGGTCGTCCTGCTGGCCCGTCGCTGACACCGTCAACGTCGCCCGCAACCCGCCCAGCGGGCCGTCGGACAGCTCGATGCTGCCGCCGTGCAGCCGGGCCTGCTGCGCGACGAGCGCCAACCCCAACCCCGATCCGCCCTGCACCGCGGTGCTGCCGCGGGAGAACCGGCCCAGCACCGCGGTGTGCTCCTCGACCGGCAGCCCGCAGCCGTTGTCGTCGACGACGATCGTGATGACCGGGCCCTGCCGGTGCGCGGCGAGCACGATGCGGCCGGCCCGGCCGTGGGTGACCGCGTTGCGCACCAGGTTGTCCACCGCCAGCCGCAGCCCACCCGGCCAGCCCCAGATCGTGCCCAGGTCGTCGTCGGCCTCCACCACGATCTCCACCGCCTCGCTCAGCCGGGCGTTCTCCCGCGCGACCCGGTCCAAAAGTTCTGTGACGACGATGATTTCGCGGTCCTCGGCCTGCGCCAGCTGGCCCGACGCGAGTTGTCCGAGCGCGGTGATGATGGCTTCTACGCGGCGCTGCGCGCGGGACAGGTCGGCGACCACCTCGTCGCGTTCCTCGGCGGGCAGATCGTGGATGCGCAGCGTGTCCAGGTCGGCGCGCATCGCGGTCAGCGGTGTGCGCAGTTCGTGGGCGGCGTTGGCCGCGAAGTCCTGCGCGGCCTGCAGCGAGTTGGTGGTGACCTGTTGCGCGGCGGCCAACCGGGCCAGCATCGCCGCCATCGCCTCGGACAGGTCCTCGGCTTCGCGCACCCCGCGGACCTCGGGCAGTTCGTCGCTGCCCTCCCCCAACATCTTGGTGTGCTCGGTGAGTCGGCGCAGCGGCCGGATCGCCGGGCCGGCGAGCAGCCAGCCCAGCCCGGCCGCGATCAGCACGGTCACCAGCCCGACCCCGGTGTAGAGCGGAATCCGCCTGGGGCTCAACAGGATACTGTCGGCGCGGATACCGATCGACACCAGCATTCCGCCGTCCTCGTTGACGTTGACGGTGCGGACCCGGTACTCGACTCCGTTGACCTCGACGGTGTCGGTGCCCGGCGGCAGCGGGGGCAGTTGGAAGCCGCGCTGGAAGACCACCTGACCCGAGGACCGCGAGCGGCCGGTGGTCAGCACACCGCGGCGCGAATCTTGAAGTTGGTCGGGGAACATGCTGGCGTCGACGATCGAGTCCAGCCGCCGATCCAGTTGCAGCTCATCGTTGGTCGCCAGCACCACCGAGGTGAGGATCAGGAAGGCGGCCACGACGGC
Organism: Mycolicibacterium flavescens; assembly: GCF_001722335.1. GTDB lineage: Bacteria > Actinomycetota > Actinomycetes > Mycobacteriales > Mycobacteriaceae > Mycobacterium > Mycobacterium flavescens. The sequence continues at coordinate 20,590 of NZ_MIHA01000038.1, read as the reverse complement.
GGAGGCCGCGGCCGCCGACGCGACCGCCACCCTGGTGCGCAGCGACGCCGAGCGCAGGAATCGCGGCGCCCTCACGACTCCTCGCGCAGCACGTACCCGATCCCGCGGACGGTGTGGATCACCCGCGGCATGCCGTCGCGTTCGAGCTTGCGGCGCAGATACGAGATGAACACGTCGGCGACGTTGGTGTCGACGTCGAAGTCGTAGCCCCACACCATTTCGAGCAGCCGCTGCCTGCTCAGCACCACGCCGGCGTTGTCCACCAGCACCGCCAGCAGGTCGAATTCGCGTTTGGTCAGGTCGACGCGCTCACCCTCGACGAAGACCAGCCGGCGGGCGGTGTCGATGGTCAGCGGTCCGACCGTCATCGTGTCGGACTGCTGCTCGGAATGGCTGGCCCGGCGCAGCAGCGCGTGCAGCCGCGCGACGAGCTCGCCGAGGTCGAACGGTTTGGTCAGGTAGTCGTCGGCGCCGGCTTCCAGCCCGGCGATGCGGTCGTTGACGGTGTCGCGCGCCGACAACACGCAGATCGGGATGTCGTTGCCCAGCGCGCGCAGCGCGGTCACCACCGCGACGCCGTCGAGTTCGGGCATCTGCACGTCGAGCACCAACGCGTCGTGAGACTCGTTGGACAGCAGTCGCAGTGCCTCCTTGCCGGACGCAGCGACCCGGACGTCGAACCCCGAGTGGCGCAGTCCGCGCGCAACCGATGTCCGTACGTCCGGGTCGTCGTCGACCATGAGCACGGTGCGGCCCGCACCGTCGTGGTGCGTGGCCGGCTCAGGTGTCAACCGGCCGCAGGCCTAGCTGTCGGCCAGGCCGTCGCCGTCGATGTCGCCGCAGCGGTTCTTGATGTCGACGAGCGGCTGGCGGATCCCGGTCAGTTCGGCCTTGGTCTGGGGGTTGGCGTTCAGGTAGTCCTGCACCTTGGTTCGGACCTCTTCGCGCGGGAGTCCTTCGAGGCTGGTGAAGAACCAGTTCACGTCCGGGTGGGTGAACAGGTACGCGGACGTCGCCGCCGAGACGCCGGAAGCCACACCGGCGAGGTCGGCCGCCGTGCAGTTGGGCGGCTCAGCGCCGGCCGTGGGCATCGCACCGAAGAACATCGCACCGGCAATTGCGCCGGTGCCGACCGCGCCAGCTACCGCACGTCGCGCAATACGGGCCGAGAGCAACATGGACAGGCTCCTTCATCACAAGTGGTGTGGCCGTAACCAGGCCGGTTACCGAATGAAACCAACGCTGAAAAGCTAAGCAGAATGTCGGCCGACTTTCTTGCCTTGCGCTCAACGAATCGTGAGAAACTCCGAAACCCCAGGTCAGGGGTGGCTCGGCGGGTAGCTGCGCGTCGCCTGGATCAGGGCAGACCGGCGATCGCCGACCCTGGCAGCGGCGTGCCGCCCTGCGAAATTGTCGTCGCCGCAGGTGTTTGCGAGGACCCGCCCGCCGCGGGCAGCCCCGCGCTGTGCGCCGTCGGCAACTGCGCGGGCAAACTCCCGGCGGCCGTGTTCTGCTGCGCCGCCTGCATCAGCCCGAGCAGCTGCGGCATGGTCAGCGGCAGGTTGCATTTGCCCGACAGGCTGGTCAGCGGCTGCTGCAGTTGCTGCATGTCCTTGGCAACGGCCGGGTTGGCGTCGAAGTAGCTCTTGAGCGCGCCCAGCGACTGCGGCCCGGCCTGCTGCTTGGCCAGCGTCGTCAACACCTGGTTGGTCTGCGGGTGCTCCTCGAGGTACTCGCCGGTGGAGTTGGCCACCGAGCCGATGGTCTTGGCCACCTCGCTGGCCGCGCACGGGTCCTGGGCGGCGGTCGCCGACGGCGCCGACGGGATTGCCAGGACCGCCGCCGCGACCCCGCCCGCGGCGCTGACAGCGAACGTCGCGAACAATCCTCGGCGCATCGCGCGCACGGTCGTGTTCATGGACAACTCCTAACGGTTTGCGAACGGATGACGAACATCGCAAACACACTCGCAATGGACAGCAACTTGTCCCCGACGGCGAAACGGCCAGCGTTCATCCTGCCATCCGCGCGCTCGGCGCCGCCAATTCAGCGGGCAAACGTACAGTTGAAAGGCAGTCCGGCCACAGCCGCGGTAACGGTCCGGGGACGATTCACGAGAACTGCATTAGAGCAGCGTGAGGGCTACCTCAGGGCGGACTGAAGAGCAGGTCACCCTACCTCACGCTGTTGTACGCTTCGGGCACGCAACGCCGGGCAGAAAGCGGGGAGTTCCGATACAGCAGTTCATGATGCGCTTGAGCAGCAACCTGCGCAGATATCGCTGGGCGGTGTTCGCCGTATGGCTGCTTCTGTTGGCCCCTTCGATCTACCTCGCGTTGACCCAGTCCGGTCACCTGACCGGTGGCGGCTTCGAGGTCGAAGGCTCCCAGTCGTTGCGTGTGCAGCGCGAACTCGAAGAGCACTTCCCCGACCAGGGATCCTCTCCGCTGGCGTTGGTGGCCGCCCCGCGCGCCGACGCGTCGTTCGACGACATGAACCGCGCGGTGGCCGAACTCGAACGCATCGCCGCCGAGGTGCCCAGCGTGAAGGTGATGCCCAACCCGCCGGGCGCGGCCGGGCAGCCGCCGCCGCAGCCCGACCGCCCGTACGTCATCACGCTACAACTGGACTTCGAGAACACCGGCGCCGTCGACGTCGCCAAGCAGCTGCGCCAGAAGATCGGCATCCAGGGCGAGGACCCCGGCGAACTCGAGGACGGCCGGGTCAAGGCCTACGTGATCGGGCAGGGCGCGCTGGGCGCGGCCGCGACGCAGGCCACCAAACACGACATCGCGCAGGCCGAGAAGTGGAACCTGCCGATCGTGCTGATCGTGTTGCTGGCGGTGTTCGGCTCGCTGGCCGCCGCGGCGATGCCGCTGCTGTTCGGCATCTGCACCGTCGCGGTGACGATGGGCGTGGTCTACCTGCTGTCGATGTACACGGCGATGTCGGTGTTCGTGACGTCGACGGTGTCGATGTTCGGCATCGCGGTGGCCATCGACTACTCGCTGTTCATCCTGATGCGGTTCCGCGAGGAACTGCGCGCCGGCCGCAACCCCGACCAGGCCGCCGACGCCGCGATGGCGACGTCCGGGCTGGCGGTGGTGCTGTCCGGGGTGACGGTCATCGCGTCGGTGACCGGCATCTACCTGATCCAGACGCCGGTGCTGGTGTCGATGGCGACCGGCGCCATCCTGGCCGTCGCAGTGGCGGTGCTGACCGCCACCACGCTGACCCCGGCGGTGCTGGCCACCTTCGGCCGGGCCGCGGCCAAACGGTCGTCGTACCTGCACTTCTCCCGGCGCTCGGAGTCCTCGCAGTCGCGGTTCTGGACCCGCTGGACGGGGTGGGTGATGCGCCGGCCGTGGGTCTCGGCGCTGGCAGCCTCCACCCTGCTGCTCGCGCTGGCCGCGCCCGCGTTCTCGATGGTGCTGGGCAACAGCATGCAGCGCCAGTTCGAGCCCACCCACGAGATCCGCGGAGGCGTCAACGCCGCCGCCGAGGCCCTGGGTCCCGGCGCGCTGGGCCCGGTGCGGGTGCTGGTGTCGTTCCCCGAGGGCAACGCCGCGTCGGCGCCGGCCAAGGAGCCGCTGCTGGACACCGTGCGCCAGCGGATGGCCCAGGCGCCCAACGTCGTCTCGGTCAGCCCGGCGGCGTTCGGTGAGGACTACCGGCACGCGCTGCTGTCGGCGGTGCTCTCGGTGGACCCGGAGGACATGGGCGCGCGCGAGACCATCGACTGGATGCGCGCCGAGCTGCCGAAGGTGCCCGATCTCGGCGACGTGCAGATCGACGTCGGCGGGCCGACCGCGCTGATCAAGGACTTCGACGACCGGGTGTCGGCCACCCAGCCGCTGGTGTTCGTGTTCGTCGCGGTGATCGCGTTCCTGATGCTGCTGGTGGCGATCCGTTCGCCGGTGCTGGCCGTCAAGGGCGTGCTGATGACCGTGCTGTCGGTCGCGGCCGCCTACGGAAGCCTGGTCGTGGTGTTCCAGTGGGGTTGGCTGGAACCGTTGGGCTTGGAGCCGATCTCATCGCTGGACAGCACGATCCCGCCGCTGGTGTTGGCGATCGCGTTCGGGTTGTCGATGGACTACGAGATCTTCCTGCTGACCCGGATCCGCGAGCGTTATCTGCAGACCGGCAACACCCGCGACGCGGTGGCCTACGGCGTGAGCACCAGCGCCCGCACCATCACCAGCGCGGCGCTGATCATGATCGCGGTGTTCACCGGGTTCGCGTTCGCCGGGATGCCGTTGGTGGCCCAGCTCGGGGTGGCGTGTGCGGTGGCGATCGCGGTGGACGCCACCGTGGTGCGGCTGGTGCTGGTGCCCGCGCTGATGGCGATGTTCGACGAGTGGAACTGGTGGCTGCCACGCTGGCTGGACCTCATCCTGCCGTCGGTGGACTTCGAGAAGCCGCTGCCGAAGGTGGAGAACCTCGACCTGATCATCATCCCCGACGACCTGTCGTCGCTGGCACCGACCGGATCCGAACTGCGGATGGCGGTGAAGTCGGCGGCCAAGCTGAAAAACCTTGCTCCGCAGGCAGTTACGGTAACCGACCCGCTGGCGTTGGCCGGCTGCCGACCGGTCGCGAAGATGCGCAGCGCCGACCGGCTCAACGGCACGCACCGCGCCGGGACGTCGGGCAGCACCGCGGTGACCACCGCGACCCGGCTGCCGGTGCACCCGGTGACGATGTGGAACGGCCGGCTGTCGGTGGCGCTCGACGCGCTGGCCACCGAGACCGATTTCGCGCGGGCCCCGGTGGAACGGCGCAGCCCGATGGAGACCACCAACGTCCAGCTGCCGACCGGCGACCGGCTGCAGATCCCGACCGGCGCGGAGACCCTGCGACTGAAGAGCTACCTGATCATGTGCCGCAACACCACCCGCGACTTCGCCGAGTTTGCCGATCTGGTCGAGTCGATGGACACTCGTACGGCCGCGGAAGTACTGGCCGGGATGGACCGGTACTACTGTGGACAGCAGTCGAGAAAGCAGTGGGTGGCCACGCAACTGGTCCGCCGATTGGCCGACCCGCAACCTTCCGACGAGCACGACACCCGCATGTCGGGTCCTGAGGCAGAGGCGGAGTGGGCGAAGGTCAAGGAGCGCTGCCTGTCGGTGGCGGTCGCGATGCTGGAGGAGGCGAGGTGACGGTGACGTCCGACATTCGCCGTCGCGAGCCCGATCCGCGCCCGCCGCAGCAGGGCGCCCGGCAGTCGGCCGACGAGCGGCCCGTCGAATTCTGGCCGACGTCGGCGATCCGCGCGGCGCTGGAGACCGACGACCTGGCCGTTTGGCAGCGCATCGTCGCCGCGATCAAGCGTGACCCGTTCGGCCGCACCGCACGCCAGGTCGAAGAGGTGCTCGAGACCGCCCGCCCCTACGGGGTGTCCAAGGCGTTGTCCGAGGTGCTGACCCGGACCCGCGAGCATCTGGAGGCCAACGAGCGCGAAGAGGTGGCCCGCCACATCCGGATGCTGCTCGACCACTCCGGGCTGGGGCAGCAGGAGTTCGCGTCGCGCATCGGCGTGCCTGCCGACGAGTTCGCCCAGTTCCTGCACGGCCAGACCAGCCCGTCGGCGGCGCTGATGGTGCGGATGAAGCGGCTCTCGGAGCGCTTCGGCCGGATGCGGTCGGCCCGTCAGGGCACCGACGGCTGATGGACCTCGCCCAGATCCTGCGCGACACCCGCAGCATCGCGATCGTCGGCGCCTCGGACAACCCGGCGCGCGCCAGCCACGAGATCTGGACGTACCTGAAGGCCGCCGGCGGCTACGACCTCTACCTCGTCAACCCGACGATCACCGAGGTCGACGGCACCCCGGTCTACCCGTCGCTGGCCGACCTGCCCGTGGTGCCCGACCTGGTCGACGTGTTCCGCCGCCGCGACTTCCTGCCGGAGGTGCTCGCCGACACCATCGCGGTCGGCGCGAAGGTGCTGTGGCTGCAACTGGGTCTGTGGGACCCACAGATCGCCAGCGACGGCGAGGCCGCCGGCCTGCAGGTGGTGATGGACCGCTGCATCAAGGTCGACCACGCCCGACTCCTGGGCGGCGGGCGTTTCTGAGCGCCCGCGCGACTTGACGGCTCAACGCGAGTGGATCGGCGAGACGTCCTCGACCAGCCAGCGCCCGTCGCTCTTGGCCAACGTCACCCGCAGCGCGAGCACCGCGGTGTCGGACGGCTTGCCCGGTGAGTTCTGGGTGGCGTGCAGGATCACCGCGACGCTGGCGGCGCCGGGGCCGATCGCCTCGACGCCCGCCGACACCGTGCTCGCCTGCGCGGACACCTTGCGGCTGGTCAAATCCCTTGCCACCGCGGTGAATTCGTTCTTGAACGCCTCGGCGCGGTCGGGTGCCATCAGCGCCGCCGCGCGGTCGATCGACGCGGTCGGGTTCTGCGGGGTGAAGGTCGCCGACGCCTCGGCCACGCTGCTGGCGATGCCGACGACGTCCGCGCTGTCGTTGCGCAGGGTGCGGTCGGGCACCGTCCACTTCAGGTAGCCGACCAGCACCGCGGCGGCCACCGCGGCGGTGGCGACCGCGACCACGCCGAGCCGCAGACCTGGTCCGTCGTCGTCGGTGCCGACAGTGACCGCGTCGCGGCGCGCCGATACCACGTTGACGATCACGCCCTCGACGATCAGCAGGCACAGCACCGAGCACAGCGACACCCACCACAGCGGCCAGGCCAGCGCGATGCCGATGTAGATCAGCGCCGCGATCGCCGCCAGTGGCGCCGCGATGTCGAAGGCGGCGACCCGCCAGGCGTTCCTCATCGGATCGGTTCCAGCCGCGAGATCTTCAGGTCGCCGTCGACGTCGGAGACGTCCAGGCGCAGCGTCCAGCGCACGGTCTTCGGCTTCTCGTCGCCGGCGTTCTCGCTGACCGACGTCGCCACCACCATCACGGTGTCGGTGCGCGAGGCGAATTCCGACATCTCCGGCTGACGCCCGGACGGTCGGGCACCGTCGGGACCGGGTGGCGGGTGGTAGATGGATTCGACCGCCACCGAGTCGATCTGTCCGGTGGTGCGCGACTGCAGCGTCTGCACCAGCCTCCGGTACGGCTCGACGGCGGCGTCGAAGTCGGCGTTGAGCTGGCCGACGGTGCCCTCGTGCAGCTCGGCCATGTCGGCCTGCACGGTGTCCTTGTTCATGTTGATCAGCACGCCGGTCCATTCGGCCGCGGTCTGCAGGACGCGGGTGCGGTACGCCAGCTCGTCGGCGTCGCTGCGGTGCTGGGTGTAGATCAGCGCGGCCAGCGCCACCGCGGCCACCGCGATCAGCCCCAGCACGGTCGACGCGATTCCGTAGCGGGAGAAGACGGGACCATCCACGGTTCCGGTGGGCTCGTCGTCGGGCATGCGCGTGAGGGTACCGGGCCGGCGGGCGGGCTCGGCGTTGCTGGGGTTCTGGCACCCTGGTGGGGTGACGGTTGAAGCAATCAAATCCGGTATCGACCTCAGCTACGTCGACGCTGAGGCCCGCCCGCAGGACGACCTCTTCGGCCACGTGAACGGCCGCTGGCTCACCGAGTACGAGATGCCCGGTGACCGCGCCACCGACGGCGCCTTCCGGTCGCTGTACGACCGGGCCGAGGAGCAGGTCCGCGACATCATCACCGGAGCCGCGTCGGGCGCGGCGCCCGGCACCGACGAGCAGCGCATCGGCGACCTGTACGCCAGCTTCATGGACGAGCAGACCGTCGCGGACCGCGGTGTGCAGCCGCTGCTCGACGAGCTGGCCGCGATCGACGGCGCCGGGACGCCGCAGCAGCTCGCCCGGGTGCTCGGGCAGTTGCAGCGCACCGGCGTCGGCGGTGGCACCGGCGTCTACGTCGACACCGATTCCAAGGACTCGACGCGCTACCTGCTGCACATGAGCCAGTCCGGGCTCGGGCTGCCCGACGAGTCCTACTACCGCGACGAGCAGCACGCCGAGATCCTGGCGGCCTACCCGCAGCACATCGCGGCGATGTTCACGCTGGTGTTCGGGTTCGGTGACCACGAGGAGACCGCTGCGCGCATCGTCGCGCTGGAGACCAAACTGGCCGCGTCGCACTGGGATGTCGTCAAGCGCCGGGACGCCGACCTGACCTACAACCTGCGCGCGTTCACCGACCTGACCGACGAGGCACCCGGCTTCGACTGGGCCGGCTGGGTCACCGCGCTGGGTACCACACCCGAGAAGGCCGCCGAAGTCGTTGTACGCCAACCCGATTACCTGACCGCGTTCGCCGAGGCGTGGTCGGGCGGCGACTTCGAGGACTGGAAGAACTGGCTGCGGTGGCGGGTCATCCACGCCCGCGCGTTCCTGCTGACCGACGAACTGGTCGCCGAGGACTTCGCGTTCTACGGCCGTCGACTCTCGGGCACCGAGCAGATCCGCGACCGGTGGAAGCGCGCGGTCTCAGTGGTCGAGAACCTCATGGGCGACGCGGTCGGAAAGCTCTACGTGGAGCGGCATTTCCCGCCCAAGGCCAAGGAGCGGATGGACGAACTGGTCGACAACATCCGCGAAGCCTACCGGGTCAGCATCAACTCACTGGACTGGATGACGCCGCAGACGCGGGAGAAGGCGCTGGCCAAGCTCGACAAATTCACGCCGAAGATCGGCTACCCCGCCAAGTGGCGCGACTACTCGGCGCTGGTGATCGAGCGTGACGACCTCTACGGCAACTACCGGCGCGGCTACGCCGTCGAGTACGAGCGTGAGATGGCCAAGCTCGGCGCGCCGGTGGACCGCGACGAGTGGTTCATGACGCCGCAGACCGTCAACGCGTACTACAACCCGGGGATGAACGAGATCGTCTTCCCCGCAGCGATTCTGCAGCCGCCGTTCTTCGACGCCGACGCCGACGACGCCGCCAACTACGGTGGTATCGGCGCGGTGATCGGCCACGAGATCGGCCACGGCTTCGACGATCAGGGCGCCAAATACGACGGCGACGGCAACCTCGTCGACTGGTGGACCGACGAGGACCGCACCGAATTCGGTTCGCGCACCAAAAAATTGATCGAGCAGTACGACGAGTACGTGCCCCGCCAGCTGAGCAACGGCCACCACGTCAACGGCGCGTTCACCGTCGGCGAGAACATCGGCGACCTCGGCGGGCTGTCGATCGCGCTGCTGGCCTACCGGCTGTCGTTGAAGGGTGAGCCGGCGCCGGTGCTCGACGGGCTGACCGGCGAGCAGCGGGTGTTCTTCGGGTGGGCGCAGGTATGGCGCACGAAATCCCGGGACGCCGAGGCGATCCGACGGCTCGCGATCGATCCGCATTCGCCGCCGGAGTTCCGCTGCAACGGCGTGATCCGCAACATGGACGCGTTCTACGAGGCGTTCGACGTCACCGAGGACGACGCGCTGTACCTCGACCCGCAGCGGCGGGTCCGCATCTGGAACTGAGCCCCCGGGGCCCTTGCGCCTTTTGGAGCGGTGCGCCTTTCGCGTTCGCGGCTGTAGCGCCGAGAGTCGACTTTCTCGCGGGATTTCACGCGATCCGCACCAAAAACCCGACTCTCGGTGCACGAGGGCCACGCACCTCACCGAGCGTCGACTTTCTCGCGGGATTTCACGCGATTCACGCCAAAAACCCGACTCTCGGTGCACCAAATGGGCTTAGAACATCTGCCAGTCGGACGCGCCGTCCGGCTGGTTATAGAGACCGCCGTCGGTGTTCTTGATGACCACCGCGTCGCCTGAACCGAAGTTGTCGTAGAACCACTGCGCGTTGGCCGGGCTGAGGTTGATGCAGCCGTGGCTGACGTTCTCCTCCCCCTGGGATCCGACCGACCACGGCGCGCTGTGCACGAAGATGCCCTGGTTGTCGATGCGCACGGCGTTCTTCACCTTGAGCTTGTAGCCCTCGGCCGAGTCGACCGGCACCCCGTAGGTGGAGGAGTCCATGACGATGTCCGGGAACTTCTCCAGCACGTAGTAGGTGCCATTACGAGTGTCGTTGCCCGCCTTGCCCATCGACACCGGGAACGTCTTCTCGAGCTTGCCGTTGCGGTGGATCTCCATCTGCTTGGTGGAGTCGTCGATGGTGGCGACCAATTGCTCGGGCACGCTGAACGTGGACTTGGTGCCGGAGGCGTCGATGTTGACGACGGTGCCGGCGGGCCAGAAGTCCTGCGGGCGCCAACGCAGCTGGGTGTCGCTGGTCCAGTAGAACCGGCCGGGGACCGGCGGGTTCGACGAGATGTGGACCGCGTCCTCGGCCATTTTGCGGTTGGCGATCGGCCGCTGGAAGTTGATGTAGATGGGCTTGGCCGCCCCGACGATCGACCCGTTGGTCGGGTTGAAGGACGGTGGCGCGAACACCGGCGCACCGACGTAGGGCGTCGGGTTCTGCCCGGCCGGTGTGCCCTCGGGGATCGGCTGCTGCTGCGCCATCGGGTTCGGAGGCGCGAAGAACGGGTTGGCAGGCGGCGGCGCGGGCGGCGCCTCGGCCGGCGGCGGCACCGCGGGAGCGGCGAACGGGTCGGCCGGCGGCGGCGGTGCGAACGGGTTCACCGGCGGCGGGGCCGGCGCGACGGCCGGATCTATGGGTGCCGGCGGCGGCGGTGCCGGCGGCTGAGCCAGCGCCGACGGGGTGCTCAAGACCATTCCGCCGACCAGCCCTGCCGCCATGACGGCGGTGAGCAGGCGGCTACGCATCGGCCTTCGCATACAGGACCTCCCAGTCACAGAACTTTGTCCAGTGTGGCACAGCGCCCGGTCCGAGAACCGTCACCGGCGTGCGCTCGGCACCCGGTCGGCCACTCTGACCTGCGTAGTTCATCGGAGCGGGCCGCTGGTTGGTTACATGATGAGTAAAGCCACGCCCCAACCCGGAAGGATCACTCATGGTCGCCGTTCCCGACGGATACGAGCATCTTCTCCACCTCCCGCTGTACGGGCACCTGGCCACGGTCAGGCCCGACGGCACTCCGCAGGTCAACCCGATGTGGTTCGCGTGGGACGGCGAGGTGCTGCGCTTCACCCACACCACCAAGCGCCAGAAGTACCGCAACATCGAGGCGCAGCCGGCGGTGGCGATGTCGGTGCGCGATCCGGACAATCCGTACCGCTACCTCGAGGTGCGCGGCGTCGTCGAGGCGATCGAACCCGACCCGACCGGCGCCTTCTACCTGCAGCTCAACGACCGCTACGACGGGCCGTTGACCGAACCGCCCGCCGACAAGGCCGACCGGGTGATCCTCATCGTCCGCCCGACCGGCTTCAGCAAGCAGTAATCGTCGCGTTCAGCGTCAGCCCCACCGGGGGCGACGACAGCGTCGGCGACGCCGTCGCCGAGGCGGTGCGGGTAGTGCGCGCCTCGGGCCTGCCGAACGAGACGAACGCGATGTTCACCAACATCGAGGGCGACTGGGATGAGGTGATGGACGTCGTGAAGCGGGCGGTCGACGCGGTGGCGGCGGTGTCGCCGCGGGTCAGCCTGGTGCTCAAGGCCGACATCCGGCCCGGGCACACCGGTCAGCTGACCGCGAAAGTCGCGCGTATCGACGACGCGCTCGGCTAGGAGCGCACCAGGCGCGCGATCGCCGCCGACGCCTCGGCGAGTTTGGCATCGGCCTGATCACCGCCCTCGGCGACGGCCTGGGACACGCAGTGGCCGAGGTGTTCGTCGAGCAACCCGAGCGCGACGGACTGCAACGCGCTGTTGACGGCGCTGATCTGGGTCAGCACGTCGATGCAGTACTTGTCGTCCTCGATCATCTTCGCGATGCCGCGGACCTGCCCCTCGATGCGGCGCAGTCGCTTGGCGTAGTTGTCCTTCTGCTGCGAATAGCCGTGCGCCCCAGTCATTCAGCCTCCCAGCATCTGGTTCATCTGGTTGATCTCGGCCTGCTGCGTGTCGACCATCGTCTGCGCGAGCCGCTTGGCGTCGACGTTCTCCCCGTTGGCGAGCTCGGCCTTGGCCATCTCGACGGCCCCCTCGTGGTGGCTGATCATCGACTGCAACCACAGGGTGTCGAACTCGGCGCCGGAAAGTGACTTCAACCGGGTCATTGTGGCCTCGTCGACCATGCCGTGCATCTCGGCGCCGTGGGCCTCGTGACCGGTGCCGGAGTCGGGGTTCTCCTTCCACTGCACCAGCAGGACCTTCATGATCTGGATCTCGGGTCCCTGCGCGGCGGAAATCTGCTCGGCCAGCGCCTGGACCTCGGGGTTGGTGGAGCGTTCGGGCACGAGCGCGGACAGTTCGACGGCCTGCTCGTGGTGGGGGATCATGTTGGTGGCGAACGCCACGTCGTCGGCGTTGTAGCCGGCCGGCTCACCGGTGATCACCGGCTCGTCGGGGTGCTCGTGATCGGTGTGGCCGTCGGAGGCGGGGCTGGAGCACGACGACACCAGCAGTGCGGCGGCGAACGCGACGAGGGCGGCAGCGAGACGGGTGATCAACGTCGACATGCCGCCCAGCGTACCGAATACCCCAGTGGGGTATTGAAACGGTTTTGTTCGGGGCAAACGCCGAAGGCATAATCGGCTGATGCCCTCAGACACTCCGGATATCAAACCTCGCAGTCGCGACGTCACCGACGGCCTGGAGAAGGCCGCCGCCCGCGGGATGCTGCGGGCGGTCGGGATGGGTGACGACGACTGGGCCAAACCCCAGATCGGTGTCGGATCGTCGTGGAACGAGATCACCCCGTGCAACATGTCGCTGCAACGGCTCGCACAATCGGTCAAGAGCGGGGTGCACGAGGCCGGCGGTTACCCGCTGGAGTTCGGCACCATCTCGGTGTCCGACGGCATCTCCATGGGCCACGAGGGCATGCACTTCTCGCTGGTGTCGCGCGAGGTGATCGCCGACAGCGTCGAGACCGTCGTGCAGGCCGAGCGCCTCGACGGCACCGTGCTGCTGGCCGGCTGCGACAAGTCGATCCCGGGCATGCTGATGGCCGCGGCGCGACTGGATCTGGCATCGGTGTTCTTCTACAACGGGTCGATCATGCCGGGTGTGGCCAAGCTGACCGACGGCAGCGAGAAGGAAGTAACGATCATCGACGCCTTCGAGGCGGTCGGGGCGTGCGCGCGCGGGCTGATGTCGCGTGAGGACGTCGACATCATCGAGCGCGCGATCTGCCCGGGCGAGGGTGCCTGCGGCGGCATGTACACCGCCAACACCATGGCGAGCGCGGCCGAGGCACTCGGAATGTCGTTGCCGGGCAGTGCATCTCCGCTGGCGGTCGACAAGCGGCGCGAGGACTTCGCCCGCCGTTCCGGTGAGGCGGTCGTAGAGATGCTGCGCCGCGGGATCACCGCCAGCGACATCCTCACCAAGGAGGCGTTCGAGAACGCGATCGCGGTGGTCATGGCGTTCGGCGGGTCCACCAACGCGGTGCTGCACCTGCTCGCGATCGCCAACGAGGCCAACGTCACGCTGACGCTGGACGACTTCACCCGAGTGGGGCAGAAGGTGCCGCACCTGGCGGACGTGAAGCCGTTCGGCCGGCACGTGATGAAAGACGTCGACGAGATCGGCGGTGTGCCCGTCGTGATGCGCGCGCTGCTGGATGCCGGTCTGCTGCACGGCGATTGCCTGACGGTGACCGGCCAGACGATGGCCGAGAACCTGGCGCACATCGCTCCCCCGGACCCCGACGGCAAGGTGCTGCGGGCGATGAACAACCCGATCCACCCGACCGGCGGCATCACGATCCTGCACGGTTCACTCGCCCCGGAGGGCGCGGTGGTGAAGTCGGCGGGCTTCGACTCGGACGTGTTCGAAGGCACCGCAAGGGTTTTCGAGCGCGAGCGGGCAGCGCTGGACGCGCTGGAGGACGGGACGATCACGCACGGCGACGTCGTCGTCATCCGCTACGAGGGCCCCAAGGGCGGACCGGGGATGCGCGAGATGCTGGCGATCACCGGCGCGATCAAGGGTGCCGGCCTGGGCAAGGATGTGCTGCTGATGACCGACGGACGGTTCTCCGGCGGGACGACGGGTTTGTGCGTCGGGCACATCGCGCCGGAGGCCGTCGACGGTGGGCCGATCGCGTTCGTGCGCGACGGTGACCGCATCCGGCTCGACGTCGCCAACGGGACACTCGACATCCTGGTCGACGAGGCCGAATTCGAGTCACGCAAGGCGGGTTTCGAGCCGCTGCCGCCGCGGTACACGACCGGCGTGCTGGCCAAGTACACCAAGCTGGTCGGGTCGGCGGCCGTCGGCGCGGTCTGCGGTTAGCGACGGTCGATGGCGAGCCGCGCAATGCGCGGTAGCGCGAGCGCGCAGACGGGCAGATAGGCGGTCGCCCACAGGGGCACGGCGAACACGATGCGGGAGCCGTCGCCCTCGCTGAACACCTCGTGGCGGGTGGCTCCGACGCCCGCGACCTGCCACGCCCAGCAGCGGCGGGGGCGGAACTCGGTGATGGTGAACGGCAGCTTCAGCCCCACCGGGGTCACGACGTTGCCTTCCGAGCCCAGCCGCAGCGGGCCCGGCTCCTTGAGTTCGGCGCCCGACACGGTGGGACCCCATTGCGGCCAGGTGTCGAGGTCGGTGATGACGTCCCACACCGCTTCGCGCGGGGCGGCGCAGTGCAGTTCGACCGTCGGCATGCCGCGGCGGAATCCGAGGTCCATGCCTGGCTGATGCCCGGCAACGGTCAGCGTTAAACGGTCAGCGGGGCGGCGGAGGGTCGATGGGCGTCAACGAGATCGGCAGCCAGTAGGTGCCGGGACCTTGTCCAGGGCAGCCGGGGGCGGGGACGACGAACGTTCGTTCGCCGAAGAAGCTGCCGTCGCCGTTGGATTTGAGCCACTCCGAGCGTTGGGTGTTCACGATGCCGCCACTGCCGTCGGGATTGCAATAGAACGGGTAGTCGCCGCCGGATTCCCAGCGGTCGTTGTTCCAGCGGTACTCGAATTCAGCTGGTGCGTTCGGGTTCTGGGTGATCTCGGTCTCGCGGAGCCAGCGCGACAGGCATCCGTTCACGTCGCAGTTGGTGGTGAAAAGGCCCAGAAACGTGGAGGGGTCCGACGCGGCGGGCAGACCGTTGAACGTCTGACGGGAGTGGTCGATCAGCGCGTTGTAGTAGCCGTACATCGGGACGGGCTCGGGGCGGTCGGCGTTGGCGGCGGGTGCCAGGGTGAGGGCGGTACAGCCGGCGATGACGATGGCGAATGACTTCATGGTTGCCCCCTGGCGGTTTCGTTGGCTCTTGCTAGCACACGGCGGGGCTGCGGATCGCCGAATCGACGATCACCGTGGCGTCAGGAGATGCGGGCGAGGGCGAAGCCGTCCCATCCTTTGGTGCCGACGGTCTGGATGGCGGCGACTTCGAGGCGGGGGTGCTGGCCCATCATTTTGAGCATGTCGCGCACGGCGCGGGCTTGCTGGTCGTCGGGGGCTGGGTCGAGGACGCGGCCGAAGCGGGCGATGTTGTCGACGACGATGATCGAGCCCGGGTGGCCGAGCTTGACCGCCCATTCGACGTAGGCGCTGTTGTTCTCCTTGTCGGCGTCGATGAAGGTCAGGTCGAAGGTGTCGCCGCGGTCGGCAAGGGTGGGCAGGGTGTCCAGCGCGGTGCCGACGATGATCTCGACGCGGTCGCAGACGCCGGCGCGCTCGAGGTTGTCGCGGGCGACGTCAGCGTGGCGGGACTCGTACTCGAGGGTGACGACGTGACCGTCGGCCCCGACGCCGCGGGCGAGGTTGATGGTGCTGTACCCGGCGAGGGTGCCGATCTCCAGGACTCGGGTGGCCCGGGCCATCGTGGTCAGCAGATGGAGCAGCTTGCCGTGCTGGGCGGAGACCTCGATGGCGGGCATACCGGCGGCGTCGGCGGATTCGCGGGCCGCGCGCAGTGCGTCGTCTTCGGTGTTCAGCAGCTCGGTGAAAAGGTTGTCGAGGGCTTTGGGATCGGGGTCGGCCACGGGGTCAACGTTAGTCGAGAGGGATGTCGATCTGTTTGCTCTTTATTACTGTTCAACCGAAACCTGACGTTTGCTGGCAGAAATGGGAATTTACTTTTGGCCTGCGCGGTCCACGTTGATTATCGCCAGAGAAGAGTAACTCGTCGGAGGTGGCTGGAGGCGGATAGGCGCTTGGTGCGAGGCGCTATTGACTCGCGGAATGGCCCAAGATTGGCGGAGTGGAGGGCATTGCTGCTCAGGTAGCATTTTCATCGGTGACGCTTGGACGTCGCTTTTTTCTGGCGGAGTTGATCGCTATGCGGAGAGACGATGACTGAGACCTTGCGGGTCGACACCGAACTCGTTGCGAAGTCCGGTGGCAAGCTGCAGGCGCTCGCGAACGACATCCCTGAACCTCCCGCGTCCTACAGTCCGACAGGCGGTGACGCACTGTCGACCGCGATCGCGACGAAAGTGGCCGAAGTCGTCGATCCGGTGCTGACACAGATGCCGGTCGCCAAAGAAGCGCTGGCGCGGTACGCGCAGAACGTGATCAACGCAGCGAACACGTACGACGCGGTGGACCGGCAGATTGCCGAGGACATCCTGAAGCGGCTGGGTTTGTTCGAGGAAGCGGCCAGCGGTGGAACCCCAGGGGGCGGCGCACCGGCCACGGGAGGCGGTGGTTCTACCGGTACCGCGCCTGCGACGGGCGCAGGTTCACCAGTCGGAGGCGTCCAGCAGGTGTCGGCCAGCGCGCCGCAGGCCGGTCAGGGGATCCAGACGCCGGTGCAGATGGCACAACAGGCGGCACAAGCCTCGACGCAGATGGGCGGCATGCTTGGTGCCGTCCCGCAGGCGGTCCAGCAGGCCGCGCAACAGGCGGTGCAACAGGCCAGTCAACTGTCGGAGACGGTCGGCAAGGACGAAGAGAGTCCAGCCGAGCAAGAGCCCACGATTGTGGATGCGCCGGCTGACGAGCAGGCAGCGCCGGGGCCTGAAACAGGCAAGCGGACGCCAGAATCATTGGCTGGACAGAAGACTGAGCCGAATGTGAAACCTGAGCGACCGGAGATCGCACTGTGAACTACCCACCGCAAGGTCCGCCCCCACAGGGCCCCCCGCCGCAGGGTCATCCGCCCGGCAATTACGGTCCGCCGCAGGGGAATCCAGGGCAGTGGGGTCCGCCGCCACAGCAACCGCCGTGGCCCCAGCAGCAATGGTCGCCCGGTCCACCGCCGAAGAAGCGCAACGGCTGGAAATGGGCACTCGGAGCTGTCGCCTTGCTCGCCGTCGTCGGAGTGACTGCAGCAGTGACGATTTCAGTGACATCAGGCAACAGCGGCGGTGACGATCCGACCCCACCCGGTGAGACCTATGGTCTCGCAAGCGCCGATGACAAAGGGCCGGTCAACATCATCACCGAGGATCCGAGCTGCGCAGCGTGGGGACCGATCATTGAAACCTTCGGTGGAATCCAGAGGAAGGGATGGAATCGACGCGATTCGTCGGTGCCGGGAAGCCAGTGGACCTCCGAACAGCGCGCTCAATACGAAGAGGTGCAGAAGGCTGCGCTAGTCGCGGCGCAGCAGACAGTTCCCCTTGCTCGGTTGACACCCCACCGGGTAATGCGCGAATTCTACGAACAGTTCATCGCGTACGCTCGGGCATACAGCGAATCGCTATCGAATTACACACCCGAAGACGAGAGTCTTGCCCGCGTCATGACAAATAGCAGCGCTGCTCTCGTTTACGCATGTGACGCAATCGATTTCAAGTCGGCAGCCGCTCGTTCTCCGCTGATCCCCGCCCGAACAGACCCAGTCGCCACTGCGCCTTTGAGCGATCCGAATGACGCGCAACGCTTCATGCGCACCACCGATCCGGTTTGTGCCGACTGGGAAGGTCTGTTAAGCAAACTCGACCGCGAAACAACAGATTGGCAGTCTCTGGATTCAGCGATTCCCGCTAGTCAGTGGACCGCCGATCAAAGGAGGATCATCGACGGAACGATCGAATCGTTCAACGAGTTCTCCGATCAAGCCCTTGAGCTAGCCGGGCGGACGGAAAACGCGGTGAGCCAGGATTTCATGATCTTTTCGGCACAGTACCGTCGCGCCTACGCCGCAGCACTCCCCTCATACACGTCCGCAGATTCTTACCTCGCGTCCGCCGGAGGTGCGGCAGCATCCACTGTCTATAACGCCTGTAGGGCAGCAGAAGGTTGACATATGGGAATGTCCAGGCCCGATGATCCCTACGGCCTCACAACTCCTTTGGGTACATGGCCAGAGGTTGATGAGGATGTCCTCGACTCATGCCGACAGGCCTTCCAAGACGCATCCGAATCGCTAGGAGCTTCTATAGAAACAGCAGAAGGTGAGCGCTCCAATCTGTTCAGCGGGGTTGGCATTTGGTCAGGGCTTGGGGCCACCTCTGCCAACGGGGCACTCAACCAGCGCATCGACGATCTTGAATCAGTTAAGCAGCGCCTGAACGCTTCAGCCGACCTGTTCCGAGACGGCGCGGCAGCGACCAAGGATGCTAAGAGCTCTATCTCAAACCTGGTTGTAGTCGCCAATCAGATCCTGGATTGGGTCAAAGGCCTTGAAGACCTGCCGGAGGAAGCGAAAACGCGCGCCATCGAGGAAGGTATCGCCGCAATACGCAAGCAGAACAGGTCAACTGTCATGCATGCGGCAGGGACGATTGCGCCAATCGTCGGCGAGGACAACGAGGGGGAGGGACCAGCCAAGCAAGACACCGAGATGCTCCACGGTAGAACTGAGGAAACGGATGACCTCTTCCTTGCGAGGCCAGCTGGCAACCGGGTGCCCATGGACGGGTTCCTGGAATCTCCCATTCCGGAGGGCCCGCCCGCGCCACCCGCGGACGGACCGCCGGAGCCGATAGACCCCATCGTTGGCGACGACGCCGAGTCACCTGGAAGAAGCGCACCCCCCGCACCATCGGTGAATCCCGACAATTCGATCCCTAATGAACCAACTGGATCGGGCACTTCACCGCAACCATCTGGACCTCCAGCCACCGGAGCACCCTCAGCTCCAATGGCACCGCCTATCAGTGGAGGCTCCAATCCACCTGCGCCGCCGCGTGTCGGTGCTCCGTCGAGCCCTGTGACGGCAACGTCCGGGTCGTCCGCTTCCTCAGGCCTTGCCGCACCATCCGCGCCCAGCACTCCAGCCGCATCGTCGGCGAGTCTCACCGCACCCACCACGCCTACCTCCAGCCAGGCGCAGCTCGCCGAGTTCCAGCGGTCCATGGCTGATGCCGCAGCCAAGGCCGCTGCGCAACAACCGATTCCACCGCCACAGCCATCCGCGCCGTTGGCATCCGCGCCTATCGCGCAACCACCGACGGCTCCCCCGCTTCCCGACACACCGGCAGCCTCGTCGCCGGCACAAACTCCTTCCGCGGCTGGCCCACCTGCTGGCGCCGGTCAGGCGCCAATCGCTCCTCCTCCCGCGGCCGGTGCTGCCCCTGCCCCACCGGTTCAGCTCGGTCCGCCGGCCACCCCTCCGCCGGCGGCACCGATCGCACCGGCTGCCACTGGCGGTCCGGTAGTGCCGCCCGCCGCCGCGGCGGGCTCGAGCACCGTCGGAGCCCCCGCGCCCGTGCCCGTTTCGGCCGCGCGCGCACAGCGCGAAGCCATCGCCGCGACTCTGCGCCGCGCGAATAGCGCTGACCCGGCGCAACTCGCTCAGCGCGTGGCCGCAGCACTCAACGTCGGGATCACCGACATCGGCTTCTTCTGGCTCACCGGATTGGCCAAGGACGGGACAATCGTCGTCGCCAACAACTACGGACTGGGCTATATCCCCGAAGGAGTCAATCTCCCGGACCAAGTTCACATGGTCACAGCCGACGAATCCATCCCGGCCAACCTGCGTGGCACTTGGACGACGTATCCGATCCTCGCGCTCCACGGCTGGGCCCAGCACCACAACCTCGAGCTGCGCGCCGTAATCGCCACCGAGGACCAGTTCAAGGGATTCGACCCCGGCGCACCCAAGATCATTCTCCGTCCCGACGACATCCCCGAAAGCGGCCAGATGGAAGGCCGCCATCGCCTCCAGGTGATAGCGCCCAGTGCGGCAACACAATTGGCAGCCATTACCCCAGCCGGTCTGACCGATCTGCTGCCGCCGTCGCCCACTGACGCGAAGCCTCCCGAAGACAGGCGCGCCGACCTGTGGTTCGAGGTTTTCCGCCCTCTCCTCAGTAACGCCCCCGACCGCGCTCAAGTCCAACTCGAAGCCTTCGTCACCTACGCCGACCACGCCCAGGAGATCGCCCTCCACCGCGCACACACCGCGACAGAGGCGGTCGATCAACGTGCGGCCATCGCCGACTGGATCTACTGGCAGCACCTGAGCGTGCTTATGTCCGACGCGACGGCCTCCAACGCTGCGGTCTAGTCGCGCGGCGCAATTTTTTGTCGGACCGTGTTGGCATGATGGGGTTATGTCTTCGGCGACGGCTTGTGGTGATGCTCCGGCGGTGAGTCGGGTTGATCGCTTGTTGGAGTTGTATGACCGGTTGGCGGAGTTGTGCGGGCAGCGCAACGCCATCGATGCTCAGGTCGTGGAGATTGTCGCCGAGATCGATCGTGACGGATTGTTGGGCGCCGCCCCCGGGGTCAAGTCGCTCAAGGCTTTGGTGGCCTGGAGGTTGGGCATGTCCGAAGCCA
>NZ_MIHA01000037.1 GCF_001722335.1 Mycolicibacterium flavescens | reverse complement strand
TTCCTTTGCTCGAGTGACTTTGGACGGTCCCTCGAAGAATCACGCGATGACCTTCAATCACTCGGCTACGACACGCCGGTACCGTTGATCAGGTCTCGACTCGTACACCACTCTGCTGGACGCAACCCTTGGCGCAGCGTGAACAGCTCAGGTCTGCCGACGTAGTTGGTGGGGTCCATAGCGTGCTGAATGAACGTGATGATCCGCTGCGGATGGCCATCGGTGTTCTGTCGGCGTACGAACGCCTCCTCCAGCCGTTTCCATTTGGTCAGACCGGCTCCGGGGTCTTCCATATTCAGCCGGCCGAGCAGCTGACCAATCTGATATCCGTTGAGGCCGTCTTGGGTGTCGCCAAGCACTTGTGCCACCGCGGTTAAGGTCCCGAGCTTCCAGGCTTGCTCAGGCATTTTGTTGCGTCGCTTCGTCATTTGCGAGATATCGGTAGGCGGTGGCCCGGCCGATCCCAAATGCGGCAGCAAGCTCCGTAACAGGTTCTCCCGTTGCTGCCAGGCGTCGCAGCTGCTCTTGCCGATCGGGGCTGAGCTTTGTTGGCTTTGTCGCTGGTAGCTGCCGTGAACGGCGTGAATGGCGGGAGGCGGCGCGGCGTTCCCGGCCCAGTTCGAGTTCGAGTTCAGCGAGGGTCGCCATGATGGCCGCCACGGCGCGGCCTGCAGGAGTGGCGGTGTCGACCCCTTCCCGGAGCGTGCGCAACATGATCTGGCGTTCACCGAAGTCGGCGATGGTGCGAGTGACTTCGGCAACCGAACGGCCGAGCCGGTCAACAGCCGCCACGACTACCGTGTCCCCAGCTCGCGCGTAGTCGAGCATCGCAGCAAGTCCAGGGCGCTCCGTTCTGGCCGACCCCGAGAGCTTGTCGGTGAAAATTCGGCCCGCGTCGACGCCGGCGGCCGCGAGCACAGCCAGCTGCGCGTCGAGGTCCTGGCCGGTGGTACTGACTCGGGCGTAGCCCAGGATCGCCGTCATGCGACGACTGTCTCATTGGCCGCCGACAGTCGAGATCTGAGACACGCGGAATGAGACAAGAAACGAGACAGCGCGACCTGCAGTAACGCAGGCCCCGTTGAGGGCGGCTAGCCCTGTCTCGTTTCTCTAGAAACGAGATTCAGGGTGGGATGGCGGAGATGTCCTTGCTTGGGGGGTGATCCCTTAGCGAGGACGTCCACAATTGGCACATGAGAGTAGAGATTCTCTATTTCGACGGATGCCCGAACTGGCAGGAAGCGGGTGCCCGTGTGGATGCGGCAGCAGCAGGACTGGTTGACGTCGAGATCACCTATCGGCGAGTCACTACGGACAAAGAGGCGGCGGCCTTGCCGTTCGCGGGCTCTCCAACCATCCTCCTCGATGGCACAGACGCTTTTGACGATGCGCTGCCGGTGACGGAGTTGGCGTGCCGGCTGTACCAGACCGATGCGGGCCTGATGGGGTTGCCGACGGTCACACAGCTGGCCGGGGCGTTGCTGCGGCGGGCTGCTGATCGGCTGATTGACGGCTTGTGAACCTGGGCTCAGGATATTCGCGCGTCCTGCTAGAAAACGAGACAGTGGCCCTATCCACGTTCCAAGGCCTGGTCGAGTGCCGTGGTCAGGTCGTCGTAGCTGCGGGGCTGGATCCGTTCGTCGTTGATGAAGAAGGTGGGAGTTCCCTGCACGCCGAGTGCGGCGCCGTCGGCGATGTCGAGTTGGATGCGTTCCAGGGTCGCGGGGTCGTTGTAGGTGGCGTCGAAGGCCTCCATGTCCAGGCCGAGCTGTTGGGCGAAGCCGCGGAACACGTCATCGGCGGGGGTCTGCTTTTCGCCCCACTGGGCTTGTGTCTCATACATTTTGCGGTACATGGCTTCGAGTTGGCCTTGCTGGGCGGCGGCTTCCACCGCGCGTGCGGCGCGCTCGGCGTTGAAGTGGGAGCGCAGCGGGAAGTAGCGCAGCACGAAGTTCACCCGGTCGCCGTACTCGGCGCGCAGCTGCTCGACCGCGGGATAGAGCGCCCGGCAGCCTTCGCACTCGAAGTCGAGGAACTCGACGAAATAGACCTCGCTGTCGGGTACTGAGTTGAGCCGGTGACTGTTCTCCCGGACAGTCTGTCCGGCTGTCCCATCTAGTTCGATGGTGGGCGACCCCGAGTCGGTGTCGCGGACCGAGAGGAACACCGCGGTCCCGATCGTCGCCACCGCGATGACGAAGACGGTCAACAAAACGCGGGTGTTGGTCAGGATCGCTCCGAACCCTTTCATGTTCATATCAACGTACTTTAGTATATCGATATGGCCGAGCCGCTCGATACCTGCGATCTTCTCTGTTTGGACCTGTTTCACGCAGAGGAGATCCGGGCCGCGGTGCCCGACAGCGCCACCGTGCAGGCCGCCGCCGCAGCCGCGCGTGGGTTGGGAGATGGCACGCGGCTGTCTATTGCGGCCGCGTTGGCCGCGGGCGAGGAATTGTGCGTCTGTGACATGGCCTGGGTGGTCGGCCTGTCTCAGGGTTTGGTGTCGCACCATTTGCGCCAGCTCAAGAATGCGTCCCTGGTGTCCTCGCGGCGCCAGGGGAAGTTGGTCATGTATCGGCTGACCGAGCGCGGGCGCCAGCTGACAGCCGTGGTGCTGACCGGCGTTGTCGCGGTTGCCGGAGAAGGTCCGAATCGTGGCTGATGGTTGCCGCCCGCAGTCCGCTGACTCGTTCAGGGCGAGGCATGAGAAGCGTTGGTAAATAACGGTATTGCAGCTGGTCTTGGTGGCAGTCTTGCTGTCGGTGACCTAACTGCCGACCGCAGGCAGGAGCGAGTGTGATGCCGAGGATCAGTGCGCAGGCCCGCCTGGTGTATCGACGCGAGATGGACGCCGCTACGAAAGCCGACGATTCGCTAGCGCGGTGGCGACATCTGGAGCGGGCTCACATCGTGTCGCAGCCAGATCCGTGGCTGCACACCTGCAACCACGCCGCCATGCTGGTGTTGGCCGTGCGCCAGCGCGACCGCCGCGAAACACTCGGGCAGGTGCTGCGCCTCATTGTCGCTGCCCCGGGGTCGATGACCGGTCGGTATCCCGTCGGCAACACCGGCCGCGTCACGGCAGGGCTGATGACACCGATGCCCATTCCCGATGACCTCGCCGCCGTAACCAGCAGATAAAGCACTGGCACGGCGACCGGGCATTCAACGTCACAATCCCGTTCGGTGTCAGCGCTCGGTGGTCAGCCGATCGAGTAGCGGCCGGAGGTCTTCGGCGAGTAGTGCCATCAGGTACACCGCGGCGACCCTGTGTTGGCGGTCGAGGACCATTGTGGTGGGCACCACGCTGGTCGGATAGTTGCGTCCCAGGGTGATGAGGCTGCGCAGCGAGGGATCGAAGATGGAGGGATATTGCACGTTGCGGTCGGTGACGAAATCGCGTGCGGTGTCCCGGTTGTCGCGGACATCGATACCGAGGAACTGGACGCCGCGGTCGCGATATTCGCTGTACACCGTCTCCAGCTCCGGGGTTTCGGTGCGGCACGGCGCACACCAGGAGCCCCACACGTTGATGAGGACCACTTTCCCGGTGAAATCCGATAGCCGGATCGGTTCGTCGGTGAACAAGTCGGGTCCGCTCAGGTCGCCGATCGTGCCCCGCGTCGAGGGCGGGTCATAGAAGATCGCGGTCTGCCCGCCGGGCGACACGAAGTCGAAGGTGCCGCCTTGGGCGACGGCATCCTCGCCGGTGGTGCAACCGGTGACCGAGACTGTCGCGACGACAAGTGCCGCCACGACAGCGACTATTCGCCTGAGGCTAGGCATGAGAACTCCTCTCGATGACCACGTTGGCGCGGAGTTCATCGCCGGTGTTCGTGGCTGCCTAGTTCTCAAAAGCGAGGCCGCTGACCAGGATGAAGATGCCCAGGGCGATCAGAACGATCGGGAACAGGACGTGTTCCCAGCGTTCGAGGACTTCGGCGATCGGCCGGCGGGTGGCGACGAATCGGGCGGCGATGACGAGGACCGCGACGAGCGCGAGGAAGACGACGCAGTAGGCCACCACGGCGGCGGGTCCCACGCTCAAGAAGACCGGAACGTAGACGCCGATGTTGTCGCCGCCGTTGGCGAAGGTGACTGCGGCGACGGTTAAGACACCGACGTTCTTGCCGGCAACCTTGCCGTCATCGTCGTCGTCGTCGTTGCCACGCCAGGCTCCCCAGGCCGCCCACAGTCCCAGGGCCAGGGGTATGAGCCCGAAGTACGGGATGACTTCCGGGGGAAGGAACGCTCCGGCACCGAGCGTCACCAGCACCGCCGCGCCCAGAATCCCCGCAAATCCGAGGTATTGCCCTGCGGTGATCCGGGCCGTGGTGCCGCGTTGTCCCGCGCCGCGGGCGAAGAACAACGACAGCACGATGATGTCGTCGATGTTGGTGACGATGAACAGACCGATAGCGGGCAGAACCGACGACAGGATCATGCGGCTGGCCCCGTGTCTGCGGTGTCGCTGACCTGCTCTTTAGTCACGGTACCGGTGTGGCCGGGGGTCACGATGGCGCGCCCACCGTTGCCGCACTGGTATGGCTGGCTGCCGGGTCGACCGGCACGGCAGCCAGCGGTGTGGTGCGCCCGGCCCGCACACCGTTGGCGATGACCACGATCTCGGCGAGTTCGTGGACCAGCACCACGGCGGCCAGCCCGAGCACCCCGAACAGCGCCAGCGGCACCAACGCGATGATCAGCCCGAGGGACAGGCCGACGTTTTGCAGCATGATCCGCCGCGCCCGGCGCGCGTGGCTGAACGCTTGGGGCAGGTGGCGCAGGTCCTCGCCCATCAACGCCACGTCGGCGGTTTCGATGGCCACGTCGGTGCCCATCGCGCCCATCGCGATCCCTATGTCGGCGGTGGCCAACGCGGGAGCGTCGTTGACGCCATCGCCGACCATCGCCGTGGGCCGCTGGGCGCGTAGCTGCTCGATCAGCCGTGCTTTGTCTTCGGGGCGCAGCTCGGCGTGCACCGCCTCGATCCCGACGTCATGGGCCAGCGCGGCGGCGGTGGCGTGGTTGTCGCCGGTGAGCATCGCCACGTGATAGCCGTCGCGGCGCAGGCGGGCGACCACCTCGGCGGCCTCGGGGCGCAGCTCGTCGCGCACGGCGATCGCACCGATCACCTGCCCGTTGTCTTCGACCAGCACTGCGGTGGCGCCGGCCTGCTGCATCCGCGCGACATCACCGGCCAACGGGCCGGGGTCCAGCCAGCCGGGGCGGCCCAGACGAAGCGTGTGCCCGTCCCGACGCCCCGTGAGCCCGGCACCGGTGACGGCCTCGACGTCGGTGGCGGGCACGACGTTCTCGGCTGCGGCGAGGATCGCCGCGGCGAGCGGGTGCTCGCTGCGCGCTTCCAGCGCGGCCGCCAGATCCAGCACCTGCTCGCGGGTCGCACCGTGGGTGGTGGCCACGTCGATGACGGCGGGCCGATTCGCGGTGAGCGTGCCGGTCTTGTCCAAGGCGACACCACGGATCTTGCCCAGCCCTTCCAGCGCGGCGCCGCCCTTGACCAGCGCGCCGAGCTTGCTGGCGGCGCCGATCGCAGCCACCACGGTGACCGGCACCGAGATCGCCAGCGCGCACGGTGAGGCCGCGACCAACACGACCAGGGCACGTTCGATCCAGGTGGCCGAGTCACCGAGCAGGCTGCCGATCACCGCGATCAGCCCGGCGACGATCATGATCCCGGGCACCAGGGGTTTGGCGATGCGATCGGCCAAGCGCTGGGAGGCGCCCTTGCGGGACTGCTCAGCCTCCACGATGCGCACGATGCGGGCCAGCGAGTTGTCCTCGGCGGTGGTGGTGACCTCCACCTCGAGGACCCCGGTGCCATTGATCGACCCCGCGAACACCTCATCACCGGGGCCGGCCTCCACGGGAACCGACTCGCCGGTGATGGCCGAGACATCCAGTGCGGTGCGGCCCAACCGGATGATGCCGTCGGTCGCGACACGCTCACCCGGCTTGACCAGCATCCGGTCGCCGATCTGCAAATCCGCCGGCGCAACGGTCTTTTCGGCGCCGTCACGCAGCACGGTCGCCTCATCGGGGACCAGCGACAACAGCGCCCGCAGGCCGCGTCGAGTGCGCGCCAGCGAGTACTCCTCCAGTCCCTCGCTGATGGAGAACAGGAAGGCCAGCATCGCGGCCTCCCCCACCTCGCCGAGGATCACCGCGCCCACCGCGGCGATGGTCATCAGCGTGCCGACCCCGATCTTGCCCTTCACCAGACGCTTGAGAGTGGACGGCACGAAGGTGTAGGCGCCGGCCAGCAGCGCCACCGCTTCCAGCGCCACGACGACCGGCTCAGCAGCGTCGCCGAACCCGGCGATCACCGCTGCCAGCAGGAACGCCCCCGAGAGGGCGGCGAACTGCAGTTCCTTGATCTGCCAGAGCCGCTCGGGCTCACGCTCCTGCTCCTCGGCGCCGCGGGGTTCGTCGTCGCCGCAGCCGCATGCATCGCTCATCGCCGAGCCTCCTGCGCACCCGTCGTCGCGTCGGTGCCGGAGCGGGTTCCGTAGGTGGGGCACAGCGCCACCGCGTTGCCGGTGGCGGCCAACAGCGTCTCGGCCGAGGCCAGCAGATCGAGCAGCTCAGGGCGGGTCAGCGAGTAGAACACCTGCCGCCCCTCGGGGCGGCCGGTGACCAGGCCGCAGTCCCGCAGGCACGCCACATGCGCCGACACGGTGGACTGCGCCAGGCCCAGCTCGCCGATCAGGTCGACCACGCGGGCCTCCCCATCGGCCAGGCGGCGCACGATCGCCAACCGCGCCGAATCGGAGAGGCTGTGAAAAAGCGCCACCGCGGCATCCAGATTCGAACTTCCCGAGGTGTGTCCGGTGAGGCAGCCATCCGCCTTATTCATCGCCATAAGACGATGATAGCCGGTCAGCAGCGATACTTGGAGGCGGGGTGGGATGCCGATGCCTGCGCGTCGCCTGTCTCGGTCGTGGGCTTGAGGGTGCAGCCGCCGGCGGCGGTGAACGGGTAGACCATCTGGCGCAGGTAGCTGCTGGGGTGCCGGCCCATTTCAAGTGGTGGAAGCGGTGGCCTTCGTTGAGGGCCAGGACGTGGCCCAGCGCGGTGCGACGGAGGGGTCTCCGCCCCATTTATCCATCGCCATCCAACGATAATAGCGTTTCAATTGGATGCTAAGGCTGCCCCAAGGCAGGAACTGAGACGTCCGCATTCTTTAGATACGAGACAACCAACTAGTGACGCTCTTGCTCAGCGTTGTCGTAGTCGCGCAAAGCGGCCTCTCGATCGGCAGTGGCGGCCCTGCGATGATCTTTAGCTTTGGCCTCGTGCGCAGTGACGTCTCCGACACCTGCTGACGCTGCTTGGTCGTGAACCTCGGCTGCTCGCTGGTGCGCATCGGCGGCCTGTTCGTGGCGATGAGCTGCGGATAGATGGGCGTTTTCGGCGCGCTGTTTCGCTTCCTCGGCGCGCCGTGTCGCGTGGTCGACGTCCTCAGAAGTGACCGGTTGTCCAGCTTCAAGATCGGCTCGCCGGCGGGCGAGTTCTGCAGCCCGCTGTGCCGCCCTCTGGCGAGCCTGTTCCGACATTTGCCCAGGCTAGAGCCGTGGTGCTCGTCGCGGTTGCTGTGAGACAGGATTCGATCGAGCTCACATCTCTAGAACGAGACAGCTCCTGGCTAC
This sequence comes from Mycolicibacterium flavescens, assembly GCF_001722335.1. Classification (GTDB taxonomy): domain Bacteria; phylum Actinomycetota; class Actinomycetes; order Mycobacteriales; family Mycobacteriaceae; genus Mycobacterium; species Mycobacterium flavescens. The sequence goes on along the minus strand of NZ_MIHA01000037.1, from coordinate 17,373 downwards.
ACCGTGTCCCCCTGACGCACCCTTGTCATACACGTAGTGTTGTGTGACACTCATTATAAGTTGTCATACACAATTACGTTAGGGAGGGCGGCGTGGCTGTCTTGAATATCCGAGTCGACGATCAGGTCCGCGATGAACTCAAGGACATGGCTGACGCGGAGGGTGTCAGCGTCAGCGAGTACGTACGCGATCTGCTCACGACCGCGCTCGTCCCTGGCTATGAGTCCAAAGAAGACCACGGCGACCTGCCGGCGCCGGAGACGATGCGGATTGCCGACCGGCAGGTGCTTTCGCTGCTTCACCGCATCCTCGCGCGCGTGCTGCCCGAGGACAACGACGACGTGGACGGAGACCTCGGTTATCAGCTGGGGCGTGCGAGAGTGATCGAGGCGGGCTACACCGGGGAGTATTGGCGTGAAGTCGCCGGGTTCAGCCCCGAGCTGTCCAAGCGTGACTGCGGCCGCGTCCTGGACATCCTCGACATGTTCCGCATCATCACCTTCAGCATCCGGCGGCTGGAGAAGGACGGGACCGCCGTCGTCGACGAGGACCTCAAGTACGAGCTGGAATTTAAGGGCTTCGACGGCAACGACGGACTGGAAAACCACATGGCCCGCTACGTCGAGTTCCTCATGAGCGACGGCCGGTGGGCTGAACTGCACGAACAGTGGAAGGACAACGACGAGGGGAACTCCCACTCCCTCATGCTCGACACCTACATGCGCATGGTTGCCGAACACCGCCGCATCAAGGCCAACCGCGACCGCGGATTCCACCGAGAGGACTACCTGCTGTCCCTCGACGAGCTGCAGCAGATCGCAGACGCTCGCCACCCGTCGCGCCGCGGCTAGCTCGAGAGGCCTGGCTCTCCCGGCCTGGCGCAAAAGACACGAGACGGCTCCCGCCCGGCCCGCAAGCGGGCCGGTTGGGTCTGAAAATCCGGTGCCCCACTCAGGAGCGCGAGGCCGCCAGAAAGCTGTGCAGCAGAGTATGCAGCAGAGTATTCGGCGTCGAACTACCGTTCTCGGCATGAGAAACCAGATCAGCACTCAGTGGGTGCTCATCGAAGCGATTCAGGCTGACGACGTCCTTTTCGACCAGGACTCACAGTCGAGCTGGCCGGTCCTCAGCTCCCAGCCACATCCGGCGCAGCACTGGCGTCGTCTGGTGTCGGGCGAGCCCGGGTCCGGTCGCTGCCTTGATGCCCCGATCGGTACATGGGTCCGTCGAGTGCTGCAGTAGGCCGCCCGCGACTAGCTGTTAGTCCGCCCCGTGACGGCCTGTCCGATGCCGGTGTACGGCCGTGTCCACGTAATGGTGTTGACCATCCGCTCTTTCAACTCCACGGGCAACGACAGCAGGATGTCGGCGGACTTGCGGCCAGGGTCGTTCTGAACCATCCGGTCATCTTTGCCCGGCGCTTGATGACGCCGTATGCGTTCGAACGATTCCAAACAAGTTCCCTCGCATCGCCGCGCTCCGCACACCATTGTCCAACTCCCCCTACCCTGGAGGCGTGAGGAGCGACGGCGACGACACCTCGAAGCCGCTGACACGCTGCTTTGGTCAACTACCTGACCTCGTTGTGCCCGATGACTTCGATGTCGACTACGACGATCTGGCGTCAGAGTTCAACGGGGACATCGCCAATGCTGAACGGCGGGCTGCGCGGGACCGCTATGCCCGGCGGACCGAAGAGGCGTAGATCCCCCTGCCAAGCACCTGAGAACCGCACCTTGCCAAGGTGGGTCAAACATGTGTGACGTAATGACGTATAGGTGCAAATACGTCTATACGTCTGTACGTCATTACGTTGTATTTCCCGGCCTTTGAGCTAGCACCGCGCGGACCTGACTCCGACCGTCCACCCAATCGTGTAGGTCGTAGCTGATTGAGTTCAGCAGCGGCAGCAGAACACGGTCGTGTAGGTGTTTCACGTCCACGTAGAGCAGCGAGTCCATGTGTGAAACGCGGTTACGGAGCTTGCGGAGGTCGCGCACCTTGTTACCCGTGCCGTAGCCCCGCGGGTCCTGTTTGACGTTCGGGAATCCCCCGTGCAGGCAGTTGCGCCATAAGTCGCGTCGAGCTTGCAGGTTCACCTGGTTTTGAACCGGATTTCCGTTCGGGTCCACCCAGCTCGCGTCGAACTTCTCCGGCAGAAGACTGGCCCAGGTTCCGAACATCACGTGCGCCACTAGGTCGTCGTGGGTGATCGCGTCCCCGTGCCGGGGATGGCTCGTCGGCCGAGATCGGCGCGATTGGTCTGCTGCCTTGTACAGCTTGTGACGCGTCGTGGTGAACACCGCCGGTCCGGACAGGTACGGAATGTGGGCGATGTAGTTGATCCAGTCAGCGCCATGTCCATGTTGTTGCGACCAGTTGCTTAGCTGCGTGTCGATCGCGTGACGCACTGCGACCTCGGCAATCCCTAGCGGATCTTGCAAGGCCGAAGCGAGCTCGATATTCCACTCGTACAACGCCAGCGCGTCGGCATCCTGACCGCCCGCAACCGCCCGATAGTGCGCCAACCGCGAAGCGTGTAGGCACTTGAAGACCTCGGCCGGGACTACGGGCATAACCGGTCACTGTGCCAGAAACAAGGAAGCCCCCCTCACAAGGAGGGAGGCTTCTTCACGAACAGCTCGGAGAACCGGCTGCATCTGCCAGCAAGCATACACCGGACCCGTCACGGCATCAACGGCTTGTGAAGGAGCGGCCCGCCGCCTCAGTAGCGAGCCCACGGGCTAGGACGCAATGACGTATGGACGTAATTACGTCTATACGTCATTGCGTCTTGACGTTCTGCGCCAGCCACTGTTCGGCCAGGTCCGTGAGGATTCTGCTCATGCTCGTGTCCTGATCCAGCGCGGCCTGCTTCAACCCACGCACCGTGGCACGAGGCAGATAGACGGTGGCGCGCTGCATGTCGTCGGTGGGGGAGCGGAACGCTTCGGCCGCCCGTTTCGCCGGTTCCGTCTTCACCCGCGCGGCCATCTTCGAAGACAGATCAGACATGGACTAGCGCCTCCATCAATTCGTTCAACACGTCGTCATAGCCGTGCAGCTGGCTCGGAGCCGAACCGAACGCCCGCCGAATCCCCTCACGCCGCACGATCCGCGTCCCGATCACTGGCACCCCCTCGTTCTCAAGCAGGGTTTTCACCTCATCGGCTAAACGGGTGCGCAGGTCCACACCGGTCAAAAGGACAGCAGTGGGTCTGTGTGCGGTGATCTCCAGGGTTGGCCATACGCGGCGCACGTCCAGCGGTGAGGCCCCCGTGGGCACTACGACCAGATCGGCGAGTTCGATCGCTTCCTGGATAACCTGGGCCGTGCCAGGGGGAGTGTCGACGATCGTCAGATCCTGACGGCCGTTGACGTCGAGTGGCCGCCGGGCCGGCACCACGGGGAAAGGAAACGGGTCGTCGGCCGCCGCCGCCGCCCACTCCAGCGCCGACCCCTGAGGGTCGGCATCGATAAGCACGACATCAAGGCCACGGCGATGCGCGGCCACCGCGAGATACACCGCCGACGTTGTCTTCGCAACGCCGCCTTTGGTGTGCACCAAAGAGACTGTAGGCATGCCGCCAGTATACGTCACAGTGCAATGACGTATATGCGTCATTGCACTGTGACGTTATTACGTCCGGCCAGTTCAGGGCACACTTCCAGCATTGTGATCTGACCGTAACAACCTGATTTGTCGGGATTCCGGCCGACAAGCCGGCATTAGAGGGCATGCCACTACCAATCCCAAACGCCAACCCCTCCAGCGGTGCCGAGCACTTCGGCGAACCGGACGTTGCACCCCGCAGGTCTATACCTGCTCAGGCGAGACCTGGAACTGCCGCCACCTGCCACGCGACGGAAAACAGCTCCAGGGCCGGTACTTCCCCCGTGTACCGGAACCACGACGAGAAAGGTGCGGCCAGTGCCAGGTAAAGCACGCTGTGCCAGCCCAGAAGAAGAGAGCGGGACTACAGCCAGCTCCAGGAGCCATCTCCTGACCACCGAACAAGGAGACGCCCAATGAGCGAATCCATCCTGATCGTCGTGGCGATCATCGTCGTGGCGATCACGGTCCTGGGCCTGGCGATCTGCGTGCTCGCGGGCTACCTGGCCCGCATTCCCGACTCCAAGGTCACCATCGGCGAAGTCGGCCGAGCAATCGGTGCCATCGTCGGGGTCGGCCTCGAAGCGGTGGCCACGATCATCACGTCCGTGCGACGACCGTGAGAAGCCCCGCCTCATGGGGGGAAGGGGAGCGGACTTCCTCGGCCTCGATTGTGGCGAAACGGTGGGTGGTGGCCAGTGCGAGGAAGTCGGGCGGGAAACGCTGGCCAGGCTCCAGGGGTCCGATCTACTCGGCCTGGGGCACCCCGGCACGATCCAAGAACTCGTTGAGCGCCGCATCCACGATGTCGGTGACCGCGTACCCACGGTCCTTCAACACCTCCACGCGCTGCTGCGTGCCTGGACGCACATAGGTGTTCAACGGCACCTTCTGCTGCCGCTTACGCAGCGGCAGCGCGCTACTGCCGGCGTCGGCCGCGCCGCCGTCGAGAGCATCACCAGCCGAATCGGGCATGCACGCATGCTACATGCATCACTAAAAGTAGGTTGCACGCAATTTGCTTGCATGTATGCACGCACGCTCTTACAGTGGTGGGCATGGAAACCCTCGGCACGGTCCAAGACGACGTGAGTGCGGTCCGGGACTTCGCGTCCCAGGTCCGTGCGCTGTGCGCGCAGCTGACAGCCAATCCGTTCAACACCCCCGCCGCAGAAAAGCTCCTCGATCTGCTCCTGGAAGACGCCCCGGCAGTGGATCTCGCCTTCCAACGGGTGTTGCGGTCGGTGATCTACGAGCCCGCATCGACCGGCGCCCCGATCCTGGACATGCTCGGCGGCCCACGCTGTACCGCGCTGGTCGTCGGCGCGGCGGCCTAAAGTCGGCCCTGATGAGCACACCCTCGCCGCCGCCGAAGCCAGGCTCCACGGAGCACTGGCAGGCATGGCTGCAGCGGTACGGCGGTGACTACACCGATGACGCCGAGCGCCGCGCCGCCTACCGGGACTTCACGACGAACCTGGACACCATCCAAGCCGTCTTCTCCCAGTCCGATGACATGCACGTCGCCGGCTACCTCGAAGCCCACGAACGGGTGGCCAGCGGCGACGCAGACAGCCCCGACGCCGCCGAGACATGGGTTCCAGGCCATCTCACCGGCCACGCGCGGGCGGACTGGCTCGAAGGCTTCCGCTCCCACTTCGAGCCCTAGGCCCAGCCCTGGGGAGGAAGCGGTCGGAATCGTGACACCACGCTTTCCGGCCCGCACCGCACGCCCTCGCCGCGTGCACGCCTGCATGTCCGAAACCATGCCGCCACCCGTCGATCCCGCAATTCACCGCGCGGTCCAAACCGTCTACACCACCAACCTCGGGCTACCCGAGGAATGGACCCAGGCCCATCGAGCGGACTTCATCGATGCCGAGGTCGACAAGATCACCTGGATGGCCCGCGCAACGGCCGCGACCTTAGGGGAGCGCAGCATTCAAGACTGGACACGCCGCCACGGTGGCCACCTCCCGAACCTGTCGACGCAAGGCGCATTGAGGGCTCAGGCCCGCGCCCAGGCGGTACGCCAGGTCCTCAGCACGGAGCTGTACGAACTCATCATCGATCCCGACACCAACTAGCCCCGGAAAGCGCACCGGCGGCATGACCTCACCAGTCACAAAAACATCACAAACCCCGGCGTGTCCTGTATCAGATACCGCGTTGTTGCTGGCAGTCTTCGATTCATGCCTCGACCCCGTAAAGGCGACCGCGTGGAACTGCTCACCCGCCCGGAGCGTCTCGTTTCCGAAAAGATCAAGCAGCAGGCCGCCGACCGAGGCATGTCTGTCTCGCAATACGTGGCCGACCTGTTGGCCATCCAGGCCGGCCATCCCGAGCTGGTCCGCGAACTAGACAAGGAGGTTCTGCCGCTGGCGATGTGATCACCCGCCAGGACCTCGAAAAGTTTTGCTTGGAGGGCAGGGTCTTGGCATACGTGACATCTGAATAGCTGGTGTGCGGATTCTCCCGCTGACATGACGAAGGCCCCGCGTTAGCGAGGCCCTGTCGGGGGTTTCGAACCGAGTTCGCAGCTCGGTTCCGGGTCCGCACCCATTCCCCGAAGGGATCTGTCTTGCTGGACAGTTCTCACGGTAGCGCACGCCCTGAAGCTGCACCAGCTTCGGCGCGCGATCGGTGCGCAAACCGTGACCTCTTGAGCACACGCCCGCGTTGGGCGAACAATGCGTGGCCGACGCCGCTTGGCGCGTCTGTAGCTTCTGCTGCTCCCAGTCCGCATGTGGTGCGTGCGCTGGCGCACGAGCGTCGCCGTGACTGGGTGACGCGCGCCGGCTCCTGCGCACCGTCTGCGCCGATGTGGACCAGTCGCGCCGGGTGGCTCGACGGGCTGTCGCGGTGGGTGCACTCCCCGGCGTTCGGGCAGCTGTGCGCTGAGGCGCGGGTGTCCATCACGACGGCCACGCTGTTGTCGATCGCCACGGTGATGGCCGAGCACGCCGATCACGGCACCGGCCGCCACGTCGCTGTCACCCGCGCGACAATCGCCGACAAGGTGGGTTGCGACGTGCGCACGGTGACCGCCGCGTGGCGCGTGCTGCGGGTCTCCAGATGGGCTGTCGAAGCGCAGCGGGGCCACGGTTCGACAAACACCCCCAGCGTCGGCCGTCGACCCTCGGTGTACCACCTGGTGCCGCGTCGCGAAGCCCGTCCAGCGACCGGTCCGCTCGTGCATGATTTCCACCTACCGCCGTCAGGCGGTGTTGGTTGTTCTTCTCCCGTAGGGAGTTACTCACCAAGCGGGCGCGCGAGCGCGCCCGCCAACCGATGCTGCGACAAAACACGACAAGCACGGCCGCGGCGCGCTACCGCGCGCCCGCTCGCCATCCAGAAACTGGCGGCTGGACTGGTCGCGATCACGCACGGTCTGGACCGCGCCCACATCGGTGCAATCTGCGATGCGCTCAGCGGCGTCGGCATCGACCCTGCGGTGTGGTCTGCGCGTGCGGTCAACGACGCGCTCAACGCCGACATGCGCGCCCGAGGAACGACGTGGCCCGACCACATCGCCAACCCCGGTGCATTCCTCGCCAGCCGGTTACGACGACTGTCCTGGACACCCCCCGAGAAAACGATCCCGACAAAGGCCGGCGGCTGCGCCGCCCCCAGCATCGACCAGACGCCGCAACCGGTGGTGCTCACCGACGCAGCGCGCGCGGTCATCGCAGCCCGCCAAGAAGAGATCCGCCAGATCCTCACTGCACGCTCCCAACGCGCCCGTGTGATGGCCCGCACCCATCACACGTTCATTGCAGCGACAGCGGCCTATCGTTGAGATGACCCACGCCACCACGCCCTAGTGGTTGCCAAACTGGGCCAGTGGGTTTCACCCGAACGGGTGCGCCAGCAGCGGGCGGCTACACCACATGACCGTGGGAGAGATGCGTTGTGGATCTGATCGTTCTGGTGGCGCTGGCCGTGATCATCACCGTAACCGTTGTGGTGGTTCAGCGAAAGCAGCCACGCACACCGTTCAACACCCCCGGACAGTTCACCCGTGCTGGGCATCCGAGCGCGCATCCATCTGATGCAGTGCAGCGCTGGATAGCGCTGCACGACTACGCCGCCGCGCACCGGTTGCGTCTGCTGTATGTGCAGAAGGTCTATGAGCGTCACCCCAAGAAGGGGTGCAAGGCGCGGGTGTCGATCTATGGTGAGCCTGGCTCGACGTGGCGTGATGCGTGGTTCTGGCATCACCAGGTACAGCCGGGCTCGGTGGTCGCCGTCGCAGCCAGCCAGGGGTGGGGCTCCCACAGCCGCCGCGATGACGTGCTGTTCATCGGGTCCCAGGACCGCGCCGGAGTGCACGCCACTCTCGACGCCGCCACCGTGCGCCGAGCGCAGCGCCAGCACCATCGACCGCCGCCACCACTACGCCCGCCTCAGCACTAACTCGCTCATCCATCTCGTCATCCAATTTTCCTTCCGCTCAACGTGTCTCACTTGCGCACGCTCCACCACCCCACTTACATACCTCAGCTCCTCTCGCCCTCACCCCGTTTTCCACAGACCTCAAACCCAACACACCTCTTGCATGAAGGTCACGGTTTGGTAACGGTCCCTGGTTTGGTGGTGGCTTCGGCAGCGCGAATTCTGAGACGGTCGGGCGCATGCGGAGGGCGGTGGTGTGCGCGTCATGGTGATGACGCTGCACAAGCTGACCGCCGGGGACGGCTACGTGTACCTGGTGCGGCAAGTCGCGGCCGCCGACAGCACCGAACGCGGTCGCTCCGCCCTGGCTGATTACTACTCGGCCAAGGGCGAATCACCGGGGCGTTGGGCCGGTCGCGGCCTGGCCGCGTTGGCTGATACCGGCGCGCGTGAGGTCAGCGACGAAGTGCGCCAACAGGTGTGGACCGTCGAAGGCGGATCGGTGGTCACTGAGGAGCAAATGAAGGCCCTGTTTGGGCTGGGTTTGCACCCCAACGCCGACAAAATCTCTGACCATCTGTCCCCACGATTGAATGTTCGCCCCTCCATCGCAGCCACCCAGTTGGGCCGCAAATACGCGGTGCGTGACGAGTCCTCAGAGTTCACCCGTCGTGTCGGGAAAGCGTTCCGCGCGCACAACATCGCCGCCGGTCTACCGGGCACGGCGACCATCGACGATGACGTGCGGGCAGGCATCCGTACCCGCGTCGCCACCGAGATGTTCGCCGAGCAATTCGACCGCGCACCAGCCGATGCGCGCGAGCTATCCGGGTTCATCGCACGCGCCACCCGGGCACGCACCACAGCGGTGGCCGGCTACGACTTGACGTTCTCTCCGGTGAAGTCGATTTCGGCGCTATGGGCGATCGCCCCACCGGAGGTTTCCGAACAAATCGAAGCTGCGCACGAGGCCGCGGTGGCCGACGTGTTGGAGTGGCTCCAAGACAACGCCACCTTCACCCGTACCGGCACCAACGGTGTCGCCCAGGTCGACACCGAAGGGCTCATCGCCGCGGTGTTCACCCACCGCGATTCGCGCGCCGGGGACCCCGATCTGCACACCCATGTCGCGATCTCCAACAAGGTGTCTTACCTCGATCACAATGGGGTGCGCCGCTGGCTCGCCCTCGATGGTCAACCGTTGCACCGGGTCATCGTGGCGGCCTCGGAGATGTACAACACCCGCATGGAAGCCCACACCATCGACCGCCTCGGTGTGGACTTCGCCGAGACCTCCCGGGGACGCGGTAAACGACCCGTGCGCGAGATCGTCGGCATGTCCATGGAATTGATGACGCGCTGGTCGAGCCGGCGCACGGCGATCAAGGCCCGTACCGCCGAGTTGGCCAAGGCGTTTCAGCACGATCACGGCCGCGAACCGACCACCATAGAGTCCCTCGCGTTGGCCCAACAAGCGACCCTGGAATCGCGCGAAGCCAAACACGAACCGCGCTCGCTGGCCGAACAGCGCGACACCTGGCGCCACCAAGCCGTCGAGGTCCTGGGCCACGACGGAGTAGAGCGCATGCTAGCCAACGTTCTGACCGCCGAACGCGGCCACACGACACCGGAGATCACTGACGAATGGGTGGCGTCGCAGGCTGGCGCACTGATCGCCACGGTGTCCGAATCGCGGGCGACCTGGCAGCGTCATCACGTGCGTGCCGAAGCGCTCCGCGTCGTGCGCAACGAGGGTGTCGCACACGTGTCGCAGCTTGTCGAACGGCTCACCGCCACCGCACTATCTGAGGCGTTCTCGGTGCCCCATGCCCGCGTCGACGACGCCGAGTTGGGTGAGCCTGTCGCGTTGCGTCGCCGCGACGGTTCCAGCGTCTACAGCCGCCACGGCACCGCGACCTACACCAGCGCTGACATCCTCACCGCCGAGCGGCGAATCCTGGCCGCAGCGCACCAACTCGATGGCCGTGTCACGGCCACGACAGACGTGCGTTTGGCCCTCACGGACGCCGCCGCGCGCGGCAAAACCCTCAACGACGGCCAAGCCGCTCTGGTGGCCCAAATGGCCCTCGGCGGCCGCCGCGTCGGGCTCGCGTTGGCCCCGGCGGGGGCGGGCAAAACCACCGCCATGGCCGCCCTGGCGCACGCCTGGCGCAGCTCCGGCGGACAGGTCCTCGGACTGGCCCCCACCGCGGCCGCGGCGATCGTGCTCGGCGAAGACCTGGGCGCAACCACTGACACCCTCGACAAGTACGTGCACTGCACCGATGAGAACAACGCCGCGATCTACGGCACTCCGGACTGGTTCACCCAGGTCGGTCCCGACACCCTCATCGTGGTCGACGAGGCCGGCATGGCCTCCACCCCCGGTCTGGACGCCATGATCACCCACGCCCTCAGCAGAGGCGCGAGTGTGCGGCTGGTCGGTGATGACGCCCAGCTCGCCTCCATCTCAGCCGGCGGGGTGCTGCGCGACATCGCCACCGACACCGGAGCCCTCACGCTCTCGGAGGTGGTGCGGTTTCACTCCCGCGCCGAAGCCGCCGCCTCCCTCGCGTTGCGCGGCGGGGACCCCGCCGGGATCGGCTTCTACCTCGACGCCGGCCGCATCCACATCGGCACCGAACAGACCTCCGCCGACGCCGCCTTCACCGCCTGGCAGGCCGACCAGGACGCCGGCCGCGACAGCCTGCTGCTGGCTCCCACCAACGCGATCGTCAACGAACTCAACGTCCGGGCACGCACCACACGGCTGGCCGCGGCGCTCGACGAGGCAGACCCGCACGCGACGCCGGGCCGCGAGACCGTGCTGTCTGATGGCCTGGCCGCCGGCGTCGGGGATGTCATCCGCGCCCGCCGCAACAACCGCCAGCTGCCCCTGTCGGGCACCGATTACGTCCGCAACGGCTACACCTTCACCATCGTCGACATCGCCCCAGACGGGGCGCTGAAGGCGCGCCACCGCGGCACCGGCCGCGAGATCACCCTGCCGGCGGACTACGTCACCGACCACGTGACCCTGGGCTACGCGGCCACCATCGACGCCGCCCAAGGCTCCACCGCCGGGCACGCCTGCCACGTCGTCGGCGCCGAACACCTGACGCGCCAACACCTCTACGTCGCGCTCACCCGCGGCCGCGCCGAAAACCACCTCTACCTGTCGACCGCCGAAACCGACCCGCACCGCATCCTTGCCCCGAAAGCCACCCACCCCGACACCGCCGTCGATGTCCTGTCCCGGATCGTGGCCCGCGACGGTGCCCAGGTCTCGGCCACCACCGCCGCCCGCCAGGCCGCCGACCCCGCCCGCCGCCTGGCCGCGGCCGCCGACATGTTCACCGACGCCCTCGCCACCGCCGCCGAAAACCAACTCGGTGAAGGGGCACGTGCACGCTTGGACGCCCTCGCCGAATCCGTGCACCCCGATCTCACGACCTGCACCGCGTGGCCGGTCCTGCGCCGCCGCCTGGCCATCCGCGCACTATCCGGCGCCGATCCGGCCGAGCTGCTCACCGCCGCGCACGCCCGCGGCGGCCTCGACGACGCCGCCGACCCGGCCGCCGTCCTGGACTACCGCATCGACCTCACCGGTGGCGACGGCCGCGTCAGCGGGCCGCTGCGCTGGCTACCCGCCATCCCCACCGTCCTGGCAGACAACCCGCACTGGGGTGACTACCTGCACCGCCGCGAACACCTCGTCACCGACCTGGCCGACCAAATACGCGACAACGCCCGCTCCTGGACCACCGAGACCGCCCCGCCCTGGGCGCGGCCACTGATCACCGCCAACGCCAACCCCACCCTGACCGCCGAGATCGCCGTGTTCCGGGCCGCCACCGCCGTCGCGGCCGCCGACACCCGCCTCACCGGCTCCCCGCAATACCCGGTGGCCACCCGCGCCGTGCAAGACTTGCTGCAGCGCCACGGCATCGACGCCATCGCACACAACCAGCCCGACACCACACAGTGGCACGACCTAATCGACGCGATCGACCGCCGCGTCCGCACCGACGAATACTGGCCCACCCTGGCCGCGCAGCTCGCAGAAGCCGCTCCCACCAAAAACATTCCCCAACTACTCGCCGACGCCGCACACCAAGGACCACTCCCCGACGAGATGCCCGCCGCCGCCCTCTGGTGGCGCATCACTGAGACGCTGGCCCCCACCGCCGCCGTGCCCGAACCGCAACAGTCCGTCGAGCACGCTTCCGATCGAGCGCTCGTCGAGGTCCTGGCCGCCGCCCACCGCAACGGCGACCCGCTGCGCCTCCCGGCACCGCAGCCCGATCCTGTCGCGATCGCGCTAACCGTTCCGTATGTCGTGACCACCCTCACCGCGAACCACGACACCCCCGAGCTGGCCGAAGCGATCGCGGCGGCCGCCGCCGATACCGGCCGCCCCTGCCTACGCGTGCCCGCCACACCGCAGCCCGACCGCTTCAGCCTGGCCGAGCTTGCCGACAAGATCACCGAGCGCCGGCCACCGCGTGCGGCGCTGGTGGTCGTCGAGGACGCCGCCGCCGCCGACCCCGCCCACCTCGCCGCAGTGGCCACCACCCTGGCCGACACCCACGGTCGACTCCTACTCATCGACAACGGCCAGCCCGGACCCGGACGCCGACTCCTCGACGGGATGGGACTGCCCTGGTCTGAAAACGCCCGTCCTGCAAGAGAAATTGCTGACCCGGCATTGGCGAAAGCCGCAGAGACCCACCGCGGTCACGCTGCGTACCGCTGGCGACTGCTGACCAACCCACCCAGCCGCGACCGCGGACGAGACCGAGCCCGAGACCAGGGATACGGACTCGAACTCGACTAGAATCCGCCACGGGCTGGGAGCGGGTCCCGCGCGGGTCAGTGATTTTGCTGCGTCGCCTGCCACTTATGGGGCATGGTCAAGCACTCGGCCACTGCATTTGGAAAAGAATCTGCAAACCTATGAAGTAGCGGCCCGCAGTTGGCGTCGTCAAATCCCTGGCTGGTCAAGTCTTTTAAGCAGGAAGCGATGGTGTAGGGAAGGACTCTATCGGGCACTGTGCAGAAGGTGGCCACCACCGCGTCGGTGTAGGCGTCGCGCACAGCCGTGTAGGCGGCATCGAGCAGTTTCTGGACCACCGTGGCGTACCAGCTCAGCTTCAGATCAAGCTCGCGCGTATCGATCTCGTCCACCGATGACAGGTAGTCCTTGGCGTGGGCGAGTGAGCTACGCCAAAGATCCTGATGTGTAACGCGGTAACGGCTGCGTGGCTCCATCCGCATGAGGTAGGGAACAGCGTCGAGGTGTGGCAGTATGCGTACTTCTGCCGCTGGACCTGCTGGTCGCGGAGCGTCCCGAGTCACGGACACCTCTGTCGCGTCAGTGAGCGCCGATATCGCCCTCGCCAGTTCTGCGTGAACGAACTCCAACGTGGTTGCATGAGGTCTCAGCGCGTATGCGACGTCGAAGTCGGTGCGCTGATCATTGGGGACGGCGGCGCGGTAAGCGCGGGCCCATTGAGCTGCCAGCGCGACGCAATCCGCTAAGTCGGCGTGACGCACGCCAAGCTCGACGCCCTGATACTCCGCGTCCACGTAGGACTGCGCTCCGGTCGTCATTGCCGTTCCAGCTCCAAATCCTGTTCGACGCTGACCAGGGCTCTGACGATCATGTCGGCCAAGTCAGGTTCGCCAGAAACAGCTGCGGCATAACACATGTCGGGTAGCAGAAGTGGCCGGGTGGCCCAGCCGCCGATGTGTTCGGCAGTACGCGCAACCAGCCAGTGCGCCCGGTAGTTCGCCAGAGCTTCGCTGTAGTCGCGGGGATGGCCCGCCCCGCCAGTCATGAACGCGGGCCGGGCGATGGCAGTAGTGCCGTTGAAGATCTGAGCTTCCTCGTTGTACTTGGCCCACTGCTGAGTGGTGGGCTCACGGTCACCACCGCGAGCCTCCCAGATATGGCGCACCGCATCAGGGATCTCGACGGGCTGGGCCTGCGACGTTGCTGCATAGATCAGCGCCGCGGTCACCGCGGAGACGATCCGGTCCTGATAAATCGGGTCGGTTCCCATGATGCGCAGCAGCCGCGGGTAGATCTCGGGCCACAGCACCGCCAGCCGATGCACGTGCATGTCGTCGAGTACGGGGGCGGGTACCTGAACACCGGGCTGCAACAGCGGGTTGGTTTCGCGCGTGCACGCCGGCGGGTGCTCGACCCCCGCGTCCCGCAGCGCAGGCGTCGCAAGCGTGCTCGCAGCGGCAACCAGTCGCCAGCCCCACTGCGCGCGCAGCGCGGCGTACTCGATGAGGATTTGCGCGGGATCGGCCCAACCGAACCACAACTGTCGGAAATCGTTGTCCACCAACGGGTCTGTGGCCAACACGCGAACTGAGCGCGGAATGAAAAACCCCGCCGGGATGTAACCGGCTCCGTCATTAGAGGTGATCACGGTCTCGGTGCCGCTCGGGGAACGGAACACCCCGACTGCCCACCCCGTCATGGGGCTGCCCGCCAGGGACGCGGCGTGCTGCAGTTTCCAAACCAACTCCCTGGCCGCCGCCGCGTCGGCCGACTCGCGGCGCTCCTGGGCGGCCGCGGTCTGGCCCGCGGCCACCACGCTGGCCGGGATCAGGGTCGGGCCCGCAGCCGCACTCGCTGCGGACGGGGCGGACGCTGCTGGAGCATTAGCTGAGCCGAGGGTGCCCGCCGGCACGGTTGGCGCCGGGGGCGGCGCACCTGCTGGGGGACCCATCGACCCCGGCGGAAGCATCATCGGCGCAGCACCGCCTCCGGAACCCACACCGGTTCCGGTAGGCGCGGCAGCCGGCGCGGCCGGGGACACCATGCCCGGCTGCGCCGCCGCTGGCGATACACCACCGCCAGGGGCAGCCGACACCGGGGGTGCCGCGTGCCCACCACCGGCCGACAGGGCCGGTGACGGACTCGCGGGGGCTGGAGGCGGCGCAGACGGTATTCCGCCGCCCATCCCTGCCGTAGTCGCCATTCCCTGGTTGAACGCAGACGACAACGGCGACGCGCTGCCCGCACCTGACAGGGCTCCCGAGTTCGGCAACCCGCTTGCCGCGCCAGGCATCTGACCGACACCGCCACTGAGCGGATTGGACCCCACCCCCGGCATCCCGCCACTGCCCAGGCCGCCGGGCATCTTCGGAATCCCGCCCCCGGAACCCATCCCGCCACCGCCGCTCCCCAGCCCGCCCATCGACGGCACACCGCCACCCAGCGGTGTCGCCGGCCGCGGCGCAGCAGCTGCTCCCGGTGTCGCCTGAGTAACCGGCCCCGATGCAGCAAGTCCCTCATCGCCCACAGCAGTTCTGCCCGTCCCGGCATCGGCGCCTGGAGTGACCCCAGGCTGCGTGACGGAGGTACCTGCTTTGTCGGTCGGTGCCTCTGCCGGGGGTCTGGGCGCATCCTCGCCGGGTGTGGGCTTCTTGGTGTCGCTCAGTGGATCGTCGCCTTGGGCGATGCCCGGTGACGGTTGGTCGAGAGGCTGGGCGGGTGGTGTAGCGGGGACCTCGCCCCATTTCGTCAAAAGGCTCAGGGCTCTTGTGTTTTCGCTACTTCTCTTGAAGGAGGTGTGAGCGGCCATCGCGGCCGTAACCCCCGCCTCGGTCTGATACATGGCAACGCCGTGGTACTCGGCAACGAGCGCTTCGGCCTCGCCAGGCAGCTTCGCCGCGGCGATCTTGGGATCAGCCTCGCGGATCAGCTGTTCTTGGCCTGCACGCGTGTCACGGAGCACCGTGGCGATGTTGGCGCACTTGTTGGCGCACTTGTCGTGCCATTCGGCGATCGTCTTGGCTTCCTCGGCCAGCACCGCCCCGGCCCGGTGGGCCTCATCGAACCCCTGGGAATCGGCGGCATCGCGAAACTGCGCGTTGTCGGTGACGATCTTCTGGTGGATGCCGTCCCACGCCGTCGCGCCCGCTCGGTAGGTCTGCTCCTGGGCGTCCCAGTGCGCGGCATCAGGTGGCTCCATGTCCGGCGTGACAATCAGCCGCCCATATGAACCCGCAGATCCCCCAGCGGCCGGCATCAGCGCAACCCGCATTCACTTCGGATGACACCGATCAGATCGTTGCCGCGCTGCTGTTCGTGATCTGCTTGCTCCCAGTGACGCATATTCAACGCGTGCAGCATGTCGATACGGGCGTCGATCCAGTCGCTTAGCGGCTTTTCAGTCGAAAGCGGTGTCGCAGCACTCATTTGAGAACGCAGATAGGAGACGGCAGCCATTCCGGTTCGCTTCTCTGTCGCCAGCGCTTCAACGCTTTCGGGACTACGCCAGCTCTGTTCCAGAGCTTCGGCACTCGCTCTACTCGCCAACGCCGTTGATCGCGCTGACCGCTCCCAGGCAGAGCATGCAGCGGACTTCGCCGCCTCAACCTCGCTGCTGCTGTAGGTGGCCGGCGGAGGTGCGACGACGTTGACTGTGTGCTGCGCTGGTTCGACTGTGTGGACCAGGGCCAGGCCGCTGGTCACCGCCGCGCCGGCAGCGAGCACCAGTGCTGTCGCAGCGACGGCCATCCCAGTGCGGTGGGGCCGCCGGACCCCCATCCTCATAGGACGACCGTATCGCGATTGGCAGACATCGAGCCACCGCCGGAGCCACATTCAAATTCTGAGTTTGCGCAGCTCATGTCACCTATAGGCAACACCGAGCAATTCGACGGGCAACCCAGATATGTGTCTAAAATGACGGGTTTTGGAACATCTGGAGCTAGAAGCTGTTGGTGGTCCAGGACTGCGTAGGCGGCACGCTATGGCTGAGTTGAACCTGCGGATTAAAAGTCCGTAGATCCATATTCGGGCAGGCAAATATCGGAGTATGTGCTGGTAGCAGGCGTACGATGCCATGCTGCGGGCATTTCACCTGAACCGGGCCCCGATATATAGGAGTCTCTCGGGGTGCCCACAGCTGAGGAATGGCGGTCACTGGCCGCCGCGGGCATCGTCGAGTTGCTTGACGCCGAGGGGGCGGCTACTCAGCCGGGTATGGAGGCCAAGCTGGCGGACGCGAAGTACGCCAAGCTCGAGAGTCCGATCCATCCTCATCATCTGACAACTGCGCGCAAGCGGCTGCTTGATGCGGGGGTGATCGAACGTATCAACGAACGAACACGAGGTGGTCAGGTAGTCGCCACTTTTGTCCTGGCGGACCCGTCGAAAGCGGTCTTGCGGATCGCCGGCCGGAAACGCCTTCTGCACAGTCGCTATCTGAGCGGTTGCGTCCAGCAGAGTGGTGTACGAGTCGAGACCTGATCAACGGTACCGGCGTGTCGTAGCCGAGTGATTGAAGGTCATCGCGTGATTCTTCGAGGGACCGTCCAAAGTCACTCGAGCAAAGGAA
>NZ_MIHA01000036.1 GCF_001722335.1 Mycolicibacterium flavescens | reverse complement strand
TTGCCGCTGGCCGGGCTGTCGGGACCGTCGCCGGCGCGCGGATATCCCGGCTCGTTCGGTGAACCCACCTACGGCTCCTTCACGTCGTCCGATCGTCGGTTACTCGCCGACGTCGGTGTTGACCTCGTCGGTGCTGTCGCCTTCCTCGGCGTTGCGCGCAATGGCAATCAGTGTGTCGCCCTCACCGAGGTTCATCAACCGAACGCCCTTGGTTTGCCGCCCGGCCTTGCGGACCTGGCGTGCGGCCGTCCGGATGACACCGCCACCCGAGGTGATCGCATACAGCTCTGTGTCGTCATCGACGATCAACGCACCAACAAGAGTGCCACGGCGTTTGTCGAATTGGATCGTCAGGACCCCTTTGCCGCCGCGGCCCTGGACCGGGTATTCGTCGATCGCGGTCCGCTTGGCGTAGCCGCCGGACGTCGCGACCAGCAAATACGTGTCCGGGCGGACCACGTTCAGCGACAGCAGCGCGTCGTCGGCGTTGAACCGCATGCCCTGCACACCGGAGGTGGCGCGGCCCATCGGGCGCAGCGCCTCGTCGGTGGCCGAGAACCGGATGGACTGGCCCTTGGCCGACACCAGCAGCAGGTCGTCGTCGGCCGAACACAGCACCGCGCCGACCAGTTCGTCACCGTCGCGCAGGTTCACCGCGACGATGCCGCCGGAACGGTTGGAGTCGAAGTCCACCAGCCGCGACTTCTTCACCAGGCCGTTGCGGGTGGCCAGCACCAGGTACGGCGCGTCCTCGTAGCTCTGGATCTGGATGACCTGCGCGATGCGCTCCTCCGGCTGGAACGCCAGCAGGTTGGCCACATGCTGTCCACGCGCCGTGCGCGAGGCCTCCGGCAGGTCGTAGGCCTTCGCACGGTAGACCCGGCCCTGGGTGGTGAAGAACAGGATCCAGTCGTGGGTCGAGCAGACGAAGAAGTGGTTGACGATGTCGTCCTGCTTGAGGCCGGCGCCCTGCACGCCCTTGCCGCCGCGCTTCTGGCTGCGGTACAGGTCGGTCTTGGTGCGCTTGGCGTAGCCGGTCTCGGTGATCGTGACGACGACATCCTCGCGGGCGATCAGATCCTCGTCGGCGACGTCGCCGTCGGCGGGGACGATCCGGGTGCGGCGGTCATCGCCGTACTTGTCGACGATCTCCTTGAGCTCGTCGCGCACGATCGCGCGCTGGCGCTCGGGTTTGGCCAGGATGTCCTCGAGGTCGGCGATCTCGGCCTCGATCTTGGCCAGATCGTCGACGATGCGCTGGCGTTCCAGGGCGGCCAGGCGACGCAGCTGCATGTCCAGGATCGCCTGGGCCTGGATCTCGTCGACGTCGAGCAGGTCCATCAAGCCGGTGCGCGCGACATCGGCGTTGGCGGACGCCCGGATCAACGCGATCACCTCGTCGAGGGCGTCGAGCGCCTTGACCAGACCACGCAGGATGTGGGCCCGCTCGTTGGCCTTGCGCAACCGGTACCGGGTGCGCCGCACGATCACGTCGAGCTGATGGTTGACGTAGTGGCGGATCAGCTGGTCCAGGCGCAGCGTGCGGGGCACGCCGTCGACGATGGCCAGCATGTTGGCACCGAAACTGGTCTGCAGCTGGGTGTGCTTGTAGAGGTTGTTGAGCACCACCTTCGCGACGGCATCGCGCTTGAGCTCCACCACAATTCGCAGCCCGACACGGTCGCTGGACTGGTCCTCGATGTTGGAGATGCCGCCGAGCTTGCCGTCGCGGACCTGCTCGGCGATCGAGGTGATGAAGTTGTCGTGGTTGACCTGATACGGCAACTCGGTGATCACGATGCCGGTGCGGCCGCGGCTGTCCTCTTCGATCTCGACGACCCCGCGCATGCGGATCGAACCGCGCCCGGTCTTGTAGGTGTCCTCGATGCCCTGCGACCCGACGATCAGGCCGCTGGTGGGGAAGTCGGGACCCTTGACCCGCTCACTGACCGCGGCGAGCGTCGCTTCCTCGTCGGCGTCGTGGTTCTCCAGGCACCAGTAGACCGCGTCGGCGAGCTCGCGCAGGTTGTGTGGCGGCATGTTGGTTGCCATGCCGACCGCGATACCGCCGGAGCCGTTGGCGAGCAGGTTCGGGAAGCGGCTCGGCAGAACCGTCGGCTCCTGCACGCGCCCGTCGTAGTTCGGGATGAAATCGACTGTCTCCTCGTCGATTTCACGCAGCATCTCCATGGCCAGCGGAGTCAGCCGCGCCTCGGTGTTGTGGCTGACGAACCCGTTCGTGATGAAGGAGTGGTCTGCGGTATCGACTCGAAGGCTATAGACGGGTTGCACCCCGGCGTCTGTAATCGACTCAACAGCGGCGTAGTAATACCGTCCATCCGTCAAGTCGATTGCGATCGCACGAACATCCGGATCTGCGATGTGCGCGAGGATTTCGTCGCTGCGGCGACGCCAGCGATCGAGTCGATCGATGTTGTGTTTACGCAACCACTCTTTATCTGCCCAGCGGCCACCGCCATGCGCACGGATAAATTCACCCAGTCCGGGGACATGGTCACCATTAAGGCCGGCGGGTGTCGCGGGCAGCGCAGCAATGATGGCATCCAGTTTTGTCCGCTTCGCTCCACCGAATCCCACCTGAGAGACGAAAAGCTCTGCCTGTGCGCGATTGGTGAGAACAACCTTGTGCTCACCGGTCGCATGTCGGTACCGCCGTGAAACGACGCCGAACTCCAGCAGCAATTGCTGGACGTCGTTGGCAAGCCGGTCGCTTCTCGTCGAGTACGAAATCTGGATGGTGTTGCGTGGCAATGCGGAGCACGAGCCGTCACCTTCGAACAACGCCTGCAGAAACACGCGCTTCACCGCCGCCGGCGCGTTCCAAAGCCACTGTGGCACCGTCTTGTCGGCAGAGCGCTGCCCCATCAGCCCCGTAAGGCGCGACTTTCTCAGTGCAGTCAGGTTCTGGATGTCGAGTTCGAAAAGGTTGGATCCTGAGGCAATCGTCCGAGAAGTCGTATACCTGGCACCTCCAATGACCGCGTCATATGCCGCCACCACCACCGAAAAGAAATCGGGGTCCAGGTTGTTGAAACCCGCGCGATGCTCCGAAACGAAACCCTCACTGATGAAGGCTCCTAGAAGCAAGGCCTCGAGTGCGTCGTGCCAGTCCGCTGGCCCGAACTCCATCGGGGGCGTCCTCTGCATGACGACACGGTCGCCGGGCTGGATTTCCTCGATGAGTTTCCACAGCAGCGTGGGCACTCCGCCGACATCGACGAGACATAACAACGGATGGTTGGCCGTTCCGGTGACTTCGAAACCCTCTGCCGTACGCACCTTGAACGTCTGGTGTTCGCCGGAGTGGAACAGGCGATCGGCGAGCACCGGGTTGCCATGCCGATCCAGAACTTTCAAGTCGATTGCGTTGTCGGTATTGGGTCGCGCGCTGGGGACGATGTCCGCAATCCGCACTGACTGCCCCATTGGCAGACGGACCAACGCGTCTCCCGTAACGCAGTACCGCATCGCGGCCGGCGGATCGTTGCCCGGCGAACCGAAGTTGCCCTGACCGTCGACCAACGGGTACCGCAGCGACCACGGCTGAGCCATCCGGACCAGGGTGTCGTAGATCGACGAATCACCGTGCGGGTGGTAGTTGCCCATCGTTTCGGCAACGGAGCGCGCAGATTTCGCGTGGCTGCGGTCCGGCCGGAAGCCCGAGTCGAACATCGCGTACAGCACGCGGCGGTGCACCGGCTTGAGGCCGTCGCGCACCTCGGGCAGGGCGCGCCCGACGATCACGCTCATCGCGTAGTCGATGTAGCTGCGCTGCATCTCCTGCTGGATGTCGACGGGTTCGATCCGGTCGCCCGCTTCGTCGCCGGGCGGCAACGTGGTATCAGTCATCGGTTATCAGCCTTCGGCAATTGTCAGCAAATAGGATTAAACGTCCAGGAAGCGAACGTCTTTGGCGTTGCGGGTGATGAAGCTGCGTCGTGCTTCGACGTCTTCGCCCATCAGGATCGAGAACAGCTCGTCGGCGGCGGCCGCGTCGTCGAGGGTGACCTGGCGCAGCACCCGCACCGACGGGTCCATCGTGGTCTCCCACAACTCCTTGGCATCCATCTCACCCAGACCCTTGTAACGCTGGATACCGTCGTCGGTGTTGATCTTCTTGCCCGCCTTCTTCCCGGCCTCCAGCAACCCGTCGCGCTCACGATCGGAATAGGCGAACTCCGGTTCACTGCGCTGCCATTTGAGCTTGTACAACGGCGGCTGCGCCAAGAAGATGTGCCCGTTTTCCACCAGCGGCTTCATGAACCGGAACAACAACGTCAACAACAACGTCGAAATGTGCTGACCGTCGACATCGGCATCGGCCATCAACACGATCTTGTGATACCGCAGTTTGGAGATGTCGAACTCGTCATGAATACCGGTGCCCAACGCGGTGATGATCGCCTGGACCTCGGTGTTCTTGAGCACCCGGTCGATACGGGCCTTCTCGACGTTGATGATCTTGCCCCGCAACGGCAGGATCGCCTGAAACATCGAATCCCGCCCGCTCTTGGCCGAACCACCCGCCGAATCACCCTCGACCACATACAGTTCGCACTTCGTCGGATCCGTAGACCGACAATCGGCCAACTTACCCGGCAACCCACCGATATCGGTGGCGCTCTTGCGCCGCACCAGATCCCGGGCCTTACGCGCCGCCGCACGGGCTTGCGCCGATGACACCGCCTTGTTCACAACGGTTTTGGCCTCTGCCGGGTTGGCCTCGAGCCAGTGGCCTATCTGCTCGTTGCAGATCTTCTGCACGAAGGACTTCACCTCGGTGTTGCCCAACTTGGTCTTGGTCTGGCCCTCGAACTGCGGCTGCTTCACCTTGACCGAGATCACCGCGGCAAGGCCCTCACGGATGTCATCACCGGTGAGGTTCGGGTCCTTCTCCTTGAGCAGCTTCTTGTCTTTGGCGTACTTGTTCACCACCGACGTCAACGCCGCACGGAAACCCTCCTCGTGCGTGCCGCCCTCGTGGGTGTTGATCGTGTTGGCGAAGGTGTGCACCGACTCGGTGTAACCGCCGTTCCACTGCATCGCGACCTCGACCTCGTGGTCGTCACCCTTGCCTTCGAAGTCGACGATGCTGGGGTGGATCGGCGTCTTCGTACGGTTGATGTGCTTGACGAAGTCGACCAGCCCGCCGGGGTAATGGAAGACGCGGTGCTTGAGTTTCTGTGGCGCGGCGGCCTCGGCGGCCTGCTCATCGGCGGACTTCGGCGCTTCGGCCGTGTCGCTGACCACATCGTCGACGACATCTTCGGCGCTGACCCGCTCGTCGGTCAGCTCGATGGTCAGCCCCTTGTTCAGGAACGCCATCTCCTGCAGGCGCCGGGCGATGGTCTCGAAGTCGTAGTCGGTGGTCTCGAAGATGTCCGGGTCCGCCCAGAACCGGATCGTGGTGCCGGTTTCCTTGGTGGGCTCGCCCTTCCGCAGGGTGCCCGGCTTGGAGTACTCGTAGGTCTGGAACCACTCGTAGCCGTCACGGCGGATGTCGGCCTCAAGCCGGCTGGACAGCGCGTTGACCACCGAAACACCGACACCGTGCAGACCGCCGGACACCTGGTAGGCGCCTTCTTCGAACTTGCCGCCGGCGTGCAGCACGGTCATCACGACATCGACGGTCGGGACCTTCTGCGTCTTGTGCATCTCGACCGGGATGCCGCGGCCGTCGTCGGTGACCTGAACGCCGCCATTGGCGAGCAGCCGCACGTCGACCTTGGTCGCGTAACCGGCCATCGCCTCGTCGACGGCGTTGTCGACGACTTCCCAGATCAGGTGGTGCAGGCCCCGCTCACCGGTGGAACCGATGTACATGCCGGGGCGCTTGCGGACCGCCTCCAGCCCCTCGAGCACCTTGATCGCATCGGCGCCGTACTCGGCGGGGGCATTCTTCTTCTGGGCAGCCACGTTGGACGCGTCTCCTTGGTCTCTTGCCGGGGAAGGCTTGCCAGGCGTTCAACAGTCGCCTGCGGATCTTGACTCCAGTCTACCGTCCTGAAGCGACAGGACCGATCCTGAGGCCGCGTTTCTACACACCTATTTGCGTCGCCTGCGGAATTTTTCGATCGAGGGTGCGTCAGGACGCTTGAGAGGCGGCGCGGCGACGTTTCCAGCCCTTTGAGGCAACCGCCGGATCGAGGGCCTATCCGTAGGTGTCGCGGGGTCCCCGACCGGAGACGTGATAGCGCCCTTTCCGCCACGACGGCGCCACCGGGCCGACGATACGCAGCGACTTCACCACACCGTCTCCCACCGCGTCGGCGATCTTGGCCAACACCTGGGCCTGCACCATCCGCAGCTGGGTGGCCCACGCGGTCGATTCCGCCGAGATGGTCAGCACCCCGTCGTGCAGGGAGGTCGGCGTGGCGTGGTCGGCGATGCCGTCACCGACGACGCTGGCCCACCGCCCGAACACCGCGCCTTCGGCGACCCGCCCCGACCAGCCGCGGGTGCGGGCCAGTTCGGTGGCCGCCGTGCCCAGCGGTTGCGGGTCGCGGCCGTCCGGGCCCGGCCCCGACCACCGCCGCCGGCTGGACCCGGCGATGCGCCGCGGTGCGCGCTGATTTCCCCGGCCGACGTCCTTGCCCTGGCTGCGGGCGGCGCCGCGAGCCTCCTCGAGGGTGCGGCGCACCAGGTCCATTCCGGCGAGATGGGCAAGGTGAGGGGGCGGGCCCATTTCGTCACGTTCGGAAACTCCGGAGACGTCTTCGTCGGGCTCATTCATCGTCGATCACCGATATCCGTCCCGAATCCTCGTCGCGCATCGTCACCGAGATCCTGCGGGTGTCCCACTCACTTGGAATGTCTTCGGGCACAGCGGCGGTCACCAGGACCTGCTCGGCGGTCGCGGCGACGTTGGCCAGCGCCTGCCGGCGCGCGGTATCCAGCTCGGCGAACACGTCGTCCAGCAGCAACACCGGGTCCCCACTCTCGGCGCGCAGCAGCTCATAGGCCGCCAACCGTAGCGACAGCGCCATCGACCACGATTCACCATGACTGGCAAAGCCTTTGGCGATCTGGTCCCCGAGGCGCAGCTCGAGATCGTCTCGGTGCGGGCCGACGAGGCAGACACCGCGTTCCAGTTCCGCGTCGCGGCGACGTGCCAGCTCGGCCAGGAGTGCGGCCTCGAACAGTTCCGGGTCGACGGTGCCGGTCGCGGCTTCCTGTTCGACGACCTCCACCTTGCTCCGGTACCGGATCGCCGCCGGCCGCGACGTCGGCGCCAGCAGCTGGTAGGCCTTCTCCACCTCGGGTGCGAGTTGATTGGTCAGCTGCACGCGCGCCGCCAGCAAGCGTGCGCCGGTTTCTGCGAGGTGGCCGTCCCACACGTCCAGGCTGTCGAAAACCCCTCGGTCACCGCGGAATCGGGCGCCCGACGCGGACTTCAACAGTGCGGTCCGCTGCCGCAGCACCTTGTCGTAGTCGGCGCGGATCGCCGCGACCTGGGGGCGACGGATGGTGGCCAGGTCGTCGAGATACCGGCGGCGCTCGCCGGGGTCGCCGCGCACCAGTGCCAGATCCTCCGGTGCGAACAGCACCGCCCGCAGCGCACCGAGAATCTCGCGGGCACTGCGCACGGGGGAGCGGTTCAACCGGGCCTTGTTGGCCCGCCCGGCGGTGATCTCCAGGTCGACGGCGAGCTCGCGGCCCTCGTTGACGACGATCGTCGAGACCACTGCGCGTTCGGCGCCCGTCCGGATCAGCGGCGCGTCGGTAGCCACCCGATGTGAGCCAAGCGTCGACGAATACCACAGCGCCTCAACCAGATTCGTCTTACCGAAGCCGTTGCGGCCGACGAACACGGTCCGGCCGGGCTCGAGATCCAGCTCGACCTTCGGCCAGGAGCGGAAGTCGGTCAGCGCCAGGCGACGGACGTACACGGGTCCGGCTCCTACCCCGACTCGCTGATCCGCTTGACCGCGTGCCCGCCGAACTGGTTGCGCAACGCCGAAACCGCCTTCATCGCCGGCGAGTCCTCCTGCCGGGACGCGAACCGGGCGAACAGCGACGCCGCGATCACCGGCATCGGGACGCGGTGGGCGATCGCCTCCTCGACGGTCCACCGCCCTTCGCCGGAATCTTCGGTGTAACCGCTGATTTCGACGAACTTCGGGTCTTCCTTGAGCGCCTTGGCCAGCAGCTGCTGCAGCCACGAACGAACCACGGTGCCGTTGGTCCAGGCCTGGATGACGGCCTGGGTGTCGGTGATCAACTCCTCGGCGGCGAGCAGTTCGTAGCCTTCGGCGTAGGCCATCATCAGCCCGTACTCGATGCCGTTGTGCACCATCTTCGCGTAGTGCCCCGCGCCGACCGGGCCGGCGTGCACGAACCCGTCTTCGCGCGGTCCCGGTGGGCGCAGCGCGTCGAAGATCGGCATCACCCTGGCGATATCGGCGTCAGCGCCGCCGACCATCAGTCCGTAACCTTCGTCGAGCCCCCAGACACCGCCGGAGACACCTGCGTCGATGAATCCGATTCCCTTGGCGCCCAATAGTTCTGCATGCGGGGCGTCTTCGGTGTAGCGGGAGTTGCCCCCGTCGATGACCAGGTCACCCTCGCCGAGTTCCTCGGCCAGCGCCGTGATGGTCTCGCGGGTGATCGGGCCCGACGGCACCATCACCCACACCACGCGGGGCGCGTCGAGCGCGGCGGCCAACGCCGCCAGGGTCGGCACATCGGTCACTTCCGGTCGCGGGTCGTATCCGATGACTTCATGTCCGCCGCGCCGCAGGCGCTCGCGCATGTTGAAGCCCATCTTGCCCAGGCCGACCAGACCGAGTTGCATATACGCCCCTTCCGTGGCGCCGGGCCGGTCAGCCGGGAAGCCGTACCGGCATCAACAGGTAGACATAGTCGGTCTGAGCGGCGGGGAACGGCCCCGTCGCACCGACCTCTCCATCATCCTCGCCGGCCGGACGCAGCACCGCCGGACGGCTGGGCGTGGTGAAACCGAAGGTCACGCGCTCCGAGTGCAGCGAGCTCAGGCCGTCGGTGAGGTAGTTCGGGTTGAACGCGATGGTCAGCGGGTCACCGACGAACGACACCTGCAGGTCTTCTTCGGCCCGCCCGACGTCGTCGGCGCCCGCGGACAGGTGCAGCACGTCGTCGGTGAACTCCATCCGCACCTGAGCACCGCGATCGGCCACCAGCGCGACACGTTTGATCGCCTCGGTCAGCTCGGCGACACCGATGGTCGCCATCGCGGTGTGCTCGGTGGGCAGCAGCTGGCGGAACTTCGGGAACTCCGCGTCCAGCAGCCGGGTGGTGCTGCGCTTGCCTCCGCTGCTGATACCGAGCAGCCCTTCCTTGCCGACCGCCGACCCCGCACCCAACGACAGGTGCACGTCACCGCTGTCGGAGCCGGCCTTGGCCGCTTCGGACAACGTCTTGGCCGGCACCAGCACCGCGGCCTCGACGTCGGCGCTCGCGGTGGACCAGGTCAGTTCGCGCACCGCCAGGCGGAACCTGTCGGTAGCCGCCAAAACCACCTTCTCGCCGGTGATTTCGACGCGGATGCCGGTCAGCATCGGCAGCGTGTCATCGCGGCCGGCGGCGATAGCGACCTGACCGATGGCCTCGGAGAACACGTCGGCGGAGATCACGCCGGTCTCCTCGGGAAGGCTGGGCAGTGTCGGGTAGTCCTCGACGGCCATCGTCGGCAGTGAGAACCGGGAGCTGCCGCAGGTCAACGACACCCTGGTGCCCTCGACCGTGACGTCGATGGGCTTGGCCGGCAACGCCTTGGTGATGTCGGACAACAACCGTCCGGACACCAAAACGCTTCCTGGCGAGGCGATCTCGGCGGGAACCCGTACTTCGGCGGAGACCTCGTAGTCGAACCCCGAGATCGTCAGGCCGTCGTCGGATCCGGTGAGCAGGACGCCGGCGAGGACCGGAACCGTGGGCCGGGTGGGCAGGTTACGAGCCACCCACGCCACCGCGTCGGCGAAGTCTTCTCGCACCAGGCGGAACTTCAGATCGGTGACACCAACTGTTGTCGTCGCCACGTCCATAGAGTCCCTTCGATCAATACCACAACAAGCAATAAGCAGCGGTTTCCCGGTGTCTCGCCACGCCTCGATTCGATGCGCCCCGACGACCGTAACGGCTGTCGATGAATCACCGTAGAGCTTTCCGTCCGAACTTGAAAGCTAATCGATGGGGGTGACATCCGCGCGATCGGACCGCCGGGGCGCCCGAGGTTCGCCTGTGTCCCCAAGGTGCTTCTTCGAAGAGAAATCTACGGAGATATACAAGCAACAGTATTAGGTCCTGTGGAGGATGGGGATGAGTGGTCGAATCCGCAGTTGAGCGCGGTGACCGGGGTGTGAACGATCTGTGGATGAACTGCGCACGGCGCGCGAGGAGTTGTGGAACTCGCGGCGGCTGTGCAGCGATCGGCACACATTCCAGGAGTTGGTCCCAGGTTCTCCACAGCGGTGTGCACAACCTGAGGCTGTGACTGGTGTGGTTGGCGGTGCAGAAGAAATTCGAAGATTTTTCCGATGTGGGTGATTCCGGAGCGCCGGGGGAGAGCCCGTTGAGGCAGCACAAGGCCCGCCACGGGAGGCGCGGCGGGCACGGTCGAACGGTCGGATCAGCGCTTGGCGCGCTGGCGGATCCGGGTGGTGAGCTCCTTGACGTGATCGAAAACCTCACGCCGCTCGGCCATTTCACCGCGGATCTTCTTCTCGGCGTACATCACAGTGGTGTGGTCGCGGCCGAACGCCTGCCCGATCTTCGGCAGGGACAGGTCGGTGAGCTCGCGGCAGAGGTACATCGCGATCTGCCGCGACTGCGCCAGCGAGCGGGTCTTACCGGGACCGCGGAGTTCCTCGACCGACGTCTCGAAGTACTCGGCGGTGGCCGCCATGATCGCGGCCGTGCTGATCTGCATCGTGCTGGCGTCGGAGATCAAATCCCGCAGCACGATCTCGGCCAGTGACCGGTCGATGGGAGTCTTGTTCAGCGACGCGAACGCGGTCACCCGGATCAGGGCGCCCTCGAGTTCCCGGATGTTGCGCTCGATGCTGCTGGCGATCAGTTCCAACACGTCGTCGGGCACGTCGAGCCGGTCCATCTGGGCTTTCTTGCGCAGAATCGCGATGCGGGTCTCGAGTTCGGGCGGCTGGACGTCGGTGATCAGACCCCACTCGAAGCGGGTGCGGAGCCGGTCCTCGAGGGTGGCCAACTGCTTGGGGGGCCGGTCCGAGGAGATGACGATCTGCTTGTTCGCGTTGTGCAGCGTGTTGAAGGTGTGGAAGAACTCCTCCTGGATGCCTTCCTTGCCCTCGATGAACTGGATGTCGTCGACCAGCAGCACATCGATGTCGCGGTAGCTGCGCTTGAACGACGCCTTGCGGTCGTCGCGCAGCGAGTTGATGAAGTCGTTGGTGAATTCCTCGGTCGAGACGTATTTGACCCGCATGCCGGGGAACAGCCGCTGCGCGTAGTTGCCGGCGGCGTGCAGCAGGTGGGTCTTACCCAGACCGGATTCGCCCCAGATGAACAGCGGGTTGTAGGCGCGGGCCGGCGCTTCGGCGATGGCCAGCGACGCGGCGTGGGCGAACCGGTTCGATGCGCCGATCACGAACGTGTCGAAGGTGTAGCGACGGTTGAGGTTGACCGAGGTGGTGTCGTCGGCCATCGGGCTGGGGGTGCGGTTGTTGAAGTACCGCGGCCAGCTCTCCTCGGCGCTGACTCGCGCCTCCAGGTCCTCGTCGACTTCGTCGGCGTCGGTGACCGCTGCGAGTCCGGTCAGGGCGGAGTCGGTGTCGTCGGGTGGTCCCGGGTCAGCGATGCGCACACCTAGTTCGACGCGCTGGCCGAGCTGACGGCTCAATGCTGTGATGATCGGCTCGCGGAGATGGCGTTCGATCTCGTTCTGCACAAACGGCGTGGGAACCGAGAGCAAAGCAAATCCCTCGGTGATGACGAGGGGTTTGACGAGCTTGAGCCAGGCCCTTTGCTGGGGAGTCAGCGCCGGCCCGTCGGTGCCGGTACCCATGCTGCCGTTGAGTTCGGCAACGACGGTGTTCCAGACGGACACGAATGGTGGGTCGGGGTCAGCTGTCAATGACGAGCACCCCCTTCAAGGCCGATCCAGGGACGACCGAATGAACGATCACGATCTGTCCACAAAGTTATCCCCAGTCTGTGGATAACGGACAGTCGTCTTCGTTCGGTTGTCTACGGGCAGGAGTGCCGCGAACCGGGGCACATCACGGTGCTACACCGTGGGCTCACGAGTCGTCGGGTTCCCCGCCTTGTTGTCTGTCGCCGTTCCGTTATCGAACGGCATTGGCAGAAGCTAACAGTTTTCTCCGCGGGTGCCAACCGTTCTGCAACATTGCGCGGGCGTAGATTTGCGCCCGGGTCCGGTGGCCTGCGGGTCCGCCTCCGGAACCGGGCCTCGGGCGCCGAGAGTCGGGTTTTTGACCGATCTTCTCGGGGGTTTACGTCACAAACCCGACGCTCGCCGGGAACGGCGAGGTTTGACCCGGCGAAATCTCGTCAGTACCCTCGAACAGTCGCCCGTACGTGGCGATACGGCTGCGACCAGCACGCCTGGAGACCGCGCCGGCTAGCGAGACGGACGAGCTTATCAACGGCGACTGCGTCCTCACCGAAAGCAGATGCGTTCGGTGTGGGCTGCGGCCGCCAAACGCACACAAGGAGAGACAGCCGTGGCCAAGGGCAAGCGGACCTTCCAGCCGAACAACCGGCGCCGGGCGCGCGTGCACGGGTTCCGGCTGCGCATGCGCACTCGGGCCGGCCGGGCGATCGTCGCGAATCGCCGTGGCAAGGGTCGCCGCAAGCTGACTGCGTGATTCGAACCGAGGTCTGAGGCGGTGCTTCCGGCGCAACACCGGATGACGCGCTCGACCGAGTTCGGGACCACCGTCAGTCGTGGGGTGCGCGCTGCGCAGCCCGATCTCGTCGTCCACGCGTTACGCAGCGACTCCGAGCCCGATGCGGGACCCCGCGTCGGGCTCGTCGTGTCCAAATCGGTCGGCAACGCCGTCGTCCGCCACCGGGTCGCGCGCCGACTGCGCCACGTCGCGCGCGGGGTGCTCGACGAACTGGATCCCGCCGACCGGGTGGTGATCCGGGCACTGCCCAGCAGCCGATCCGCGATGTCCGCGCAACTCGAGAAGCAACTGCGTAGCGCACTGCGGCGGGTGCAGCCCAAGATCGGGGCCCGCCCGTGAAGTCCTCGGCCGTGAAGTCCTTGGCCGCGCGCGGCGTCATCTTCTGCATTCAGCTCTACCGGCACACGATCTCGCCGCTGCGGCTGCCGACGTGCCGGTTCATGCCGACCTGCAGCCAATACGCCGTCGACGCCCTGACCGAGTACGGGCTGATCCGCGGTGGATGGCTGGCGGTGATACGGCTGCTGAAGTGCGGACCGTGGCATAGGGGAGGATGGGACCCGATCCCGGAACGCCCGACCTCGGACGGGCAAGGCGACGCGCACCGGTGTGTGCCCGCGAAGGAGTTCCCGAAAGACGCGGAAGACATGGTCGCCGACGTGGGCGGAGGCGTGTCAGCCAAGCGAGCAGGAAGCGAGACGCGTGTTTAACTGGTTCAGCCTCGACATCATCTACTACCCGGTGTCGGCGATCATGTGGGTCTGGTACAAGCTGTTCGCCTTCCTGCTGGGGCCGTCGAACTTCTTCGCCTGGGCGCTGTCGGTGATGTTCCTCGTGTTCACCCTCCGCGCCATCCTGTACAAGCCGTTCGTGAAGCAGATCCGGACGACGCGCCAAATGCAGGAGCTGCAGCCGCAGATCAAGGCGCTGCAGAAGAAGTACGGCAAGGACCGCCAGCGGATGGCGCTCGAGATGCAGAAGCTGCAGAAGGAACACGGGTTCAACCCGATCCTCGGGTGCCTGCCGATGCTCGCTCAGATCCCGGTGTTCATCGGCCTGTTCCACGTGCTGCGGTCGTTCAACCGCACAGGCGGCTACGGGATCGGGGCCCAGCACCTGGACCCGGCGACGAACCGGTCGCTGCCCAACTACGTGTTCAGCGCCACCGACGTCGGCCACTTCCTCGATGCGCACTTGTTCGGCGCGCCCATCGGCGCGTGGATGGTTCAGACGACGGGTCTGGACGCGTTCAACGAATTCAACCGCGCTTCGGTGATCGCGGTGGGCGTGCCGATCATGATTCTGGCCGGCGTCGCAACCTACTTCAACAGCCGGGCCTCGGTCGCGCGGCAGAGTCCGGAGGCCGCGGCCAACCCGCAGACCGCGTTGATGAACAAGTTGGCGCTGTACGTGTTCCCGTTCGGCGTGGTCGCCGGCGGACCCTTCCTGCCGCTCGCCATCATCATGTACTGGTTGGCCAACAACATCTGGACCTTCGGTCAGCAGCACTATGTGTTCGGCAGGATCGAGAAGGAAGAAGAGGCCAAGAAGCTCGAGGCCCAGGAGCGCCAGGCG
The DNA here is from genome assembly GCF_001722335.1 of Mycolicibacterium flavescens. Classification (GTDB taxonomy): domain Bacteria; phylum Actinomycetota; class Actinomycetes; order Mycobacteriales; family Mycobacteriaceae; genus Mycobacterium; species Mycobacterium flavescens. The sequence continues at coordinate 12,027 of NZ_MIHA01000036.1, read as the reverse complement.
AAGAACGCACCGCCACCCGGAGCCAAGCCGAAGCGCAAGGCCAAGAGTGAGGCGGCCGGCGGGCAAGCCGGCGAGGGCACCGCGGCTGAGGACGCCGACACCGACGACAGCGACGCGGCTCCGAAGAAGGCCACCGGCAGCAGCCCCGGGAAGACGTCGGCGGGCGCGTCCCGCACGCCGCGCCCGGGGGCCACGCCGCGGCCCGGCGGGCGACAGAAGAAACGGAAACGTTGACCGGGGCGCAGACCCCGTGGGGATGAGGAGAGACGGATATGACCGACGCTGAAATCACCGAACGCGACGAGGACGTCGAGGACGTCAAGGACGACGACCGCGACGCCGCACCCGCCGGTGAGGACGATCTCGAGGAGCGGTTGGTCGCTGAAGGCGAGATCGCCGGCGACTATCTCGAGGAGCTGTTGGACCTGCTGGACTTCGACGGGGACATCGACCTCGACGTCGAGGGCGACCGGGCGGTCGTGAGCATCGACGGCGGCAACGACCTCAACAAGTTGGTCGGGCGCAAGGGTGAGGTGCTCGACGCGCTGCAGGAGCTGACCCGGCTGGCGGTTCATCAGAAGACCGGCGAGCGCAGCCGGCTGATGCTCGACATCGCACGCTGGCGCCGCCGTCGGCGCGACGAGCTGGCCGCGCTGGGGGAGAAGGTCGCCCGCCGCGTGCTGGAGAGCGGGGAGCGCGAGGAACTCGCGCCGATGACGCCGTTCGAGCGCAAGATCGTGCACGACGCGGTCGCCGGCATCGACGGCGTCCACAGCGAGAGCGAGGGCGTCGAGCCGTCTCGCCGCGTCGTCGTTCTCGCCGACTGACGCCTGAGTTACACGCGTGTAGTTCAGGGGCGTCGGCGCTCGACGCGACGATCCGGAGGATGTTTCACGTGAAACATGGCGAGGTGTCGGTGCCGCCCGACGCGGCCGGCGCTCTCTTCGGGCCGCGGCTCGATAAGGCCCAGCGGTATGCGGAGATCCTCGCCGGCGCCGGTGTCGAACGCGGCCTGATCGGCCCGCGGGAGGTGGACCGGCTCTGGGACCGTCATCTGCTCAACAGCGCGGCAGTGAGCGAACTCGTCGATCCGGGCACCCGGATCGCGGACATCGGTAGTGGGGCGGGGCTGCCCGGGATACCGTTGGCGTTGGTCCAGCCCGATACCGAGGTGATCCTGATCGAGCCGCTCCAGCGCCGCAGCGGGTTCCTGCGCGAGCTTGTCGATGAACTCGAGATCGACGTGACGGTGATCCGCGGCCGGGCCGAGGAACCACACGTGCGTGAGCAGGTGGGGGAGTTGGATGCCGTGGCGTCGCGAGCGGTTGCCTCGCTGGACAAGTTGACCCGCTGGAGTATGCCCCTGCTGAGACCGCAGGGCCGGATGCTCGCCCTCAAGGGTGAACGTGCCGAACAGGAGATCCGCGACCACCGGCGTGTGATGGCGTCGCTCGGTGCGGCCGATGTAAGGGTGATGAAGTGTGGCGCGAACTACTTGGACCCTCCCGCGACCGTCGTCGTGGCACACCGGACCGCTCCGGTAGCACGCCGACCGTCGAACAGGAGAAGGCCATGACGCGTCCACCCGCCGGACCGCCTCGCAATGTTTCACGTGAAACCAAGGGCGCGCCGAACCCCGCCCCGAGCGATGTTTCACGTGAAACATGGACCGGGCCGGACGAACCGCCCTGGCCCGACCCGGTCGCCGCCGACACCCCGATCGGGGCGGAAGCCGAGCGGGCCGTGCGCTTGCTGCACGCCGCCGCGAAGGGCAGCCTGCCTCGCCCCGAACGCCAGCGGGTCTTCACGATCGCCAACCAGAAGGGTGGGGTGGGCAAGACGACGACGGCGGTCAACGTCGCGGCGGCACTCGCGCTGCAGGGTCTCAATACGTTGGTGATCGACCTCGACCCGCAGGGCAACGCGAGCACCGCGCTGGGGATCGAGCACCGGCCCGGCACCCCGTCGTCCTACGAGGTGCTGATCGGCGAGATTTCGCTGCGCGATGCGCTGCAACGCAGTCCCCACAACGAGCGGCTCTACTGCGTGCCGGCGACCATCGACCTGGCCGGCGCCGAGATCGAGTTGGTCAGCATGGTCGCCCGCGAAGGCCGGTTGCGCTCCGCGCTCGCCTCGTTGACCGACTACAACTTCGACTACGTTTTCATCGACTGCCCGCCGTCGCTCGGGCTGCTGACGATCAACGCGTTCGTCGCGGCCCCGGAAGTCCTGATCCCGATCCAGTGCGAGTACTACGCGCTCGAAGGGGTGGGCCAGTTGATGCGCACCATCGAGATGGTCAAGGCGCACCTCAATCCGCAACTCGAGGTGACGACCGTGATCCTGACGATGTACGACGGCCGGACCAAGCTCGCCGACCAGGTGGCCAACGATGTGCGGGCGCACTTCGGGGACAAGGTGTTGCGCACCGTGATCCCGCGCAGCGTCAAGGTGTCCGAGGCCCCCGGGTACGGCATGACGATCCTCGATTACGACGCGGGCTCGCGGGGTGCGATGAGCTACCTGGACGCCAGCCGCGAGATCGCCGAACGCCGAGCAGGACCCACAGCCAACCGATGAGTACGGTCCGAACAGGAGAGCAGTCATGACCCAACCGTCACGCAAGCGCAGCGGTCTCGGACGCGGGCTCGCGTCGCTCATCCCGACCGGGCCGGCCGAGGGCGACACCGGATTCGGACCTCGCATGGGCGCAGCCGCCGCGGACGTCGTCATCGGCGGGCCGTCCGAGGCGGGTGACGCGAATCCCGTCGGCGCGGTGTACCGCGAGATCGAGCCGTCGGCCATCGAGCCGAACCCGCGCCAGCCCCGCCAGGTCTTCGACGACGAGGCACTGGCCGAACTCGTCCACTCGATCCGCGAGTTCGGTCTCATGCAGCCGATCGTGGTGCGGGCCCTGCCGCCGGGGGAGCCGGGCGCCCCGCGCTATCAACTGGTGATGGGGGAGCGCCGGTGGCGCGCCGCCCAGCAGGCCGAGTTGGCGACGATCCCGGCGATCGTCCGGGAGACCGGCGACGACGACATGCTGCGCGACGCGCTGCTGGAGAACATCCACCGCGTCCAGCTCAACCCCCTCGAAGAGGCGGCCGCCTATCAGCAGCTGCTCGACGAGTTCGGGGTCACCCACGATGAACTGGCGTCGCGCATCGGGCGGTCGCGTCCGTTGATCACCAACATGATCCGGCTGCTGCGGTTGCCGATCGCGGTGCAGCGCCGGGTCGCCGCCGGCGTGCTGTCGGCCGGCCACGCGCGGGCGCTGCTGTCGCTGGAAGGCGGCCCGGAGAAGCAGGAGGAGCTCGCCGCGCGGATCGTGGCGGAGGGTCTGTCGGTGCGCGCGACCGAGGAGGCGGTCACGCTCGCGAACCGGGAGGGGCCGACCCCGCCGTCGGCACCCAAGCGCAAGCCGATCAACATGCCCGGACTGCAGGACGTTGCTGAGCGGCTGTCGACAGCCTTCGACACCCGCGTCACGGTGAGCCTCGGCAAACGAAAAGGCAAGATCGTGGTGGAGTTCGGCTCGGTCGACGATCTGCAGCGGATAGTGGACTTGATGAGCGCGTCCAAGCAATGACCTACCACACCAGGTAATTACGTCACTGTGACACGACGCGGGTCGGCAGCGGGCATGCCGGGCGCTTCTCGGAGGAGTTTCGTTGTGAGGCAATGTGTTTCGGTTTTCGACGGTCGGCGCTGCGGTGCCGCCGCCGAAACCGGGCCGCCGCGGCCGGACCCTTCTATCCTGGAGTGGCAGCTGTGCACCTCCGCACCGCGTGGAACTCGGGGAGTCTAGTGTCGGCACGCATCACGCCCATGCGGCTCGAGGCGTTCGAGCAGCTGCCCAAGCACGCCCGCCGATGTGTGTACTGGGAGGTCGATCCGCTCGCACTGCGCCGTGACCGCGACCGCCCCGAGCACCTGTCGGACCCCGAGTTCGAGAAGGAAGCGTGGCTGTCGATGGTCATGCTCGAGTGGGGGTCGTGTGGTCAACTCGCCGTGCAGTGCACCGGCGCCGACACCGAGGACGGGTTCGCGGCGTTGACCGGCGACGAGGCCTGCCTCGGGTACGCGTTCTACGCACCACCGGGCGCGGTGCCGCGCGCACAGCAGTTCCCGACCGGACCGGTCAGCGCGGACGCCGTGCTGTTGACGTCACTCGGTGTGGAATCCGGAGAGGACGCCCACGGCCTGTCGCGTACATTGATCGCGGCGGTGGCCGGCGATCTGGTCCGACGCGGGGCCCGCGCCCTGGAGGCGTTCGGGCACACCGCCGAGGTCGCCGAATTGTTCGAGCCCGGCGTGCAGACCCCGGAGCTGCGTCCGGTGCTGGAAGTGCTGGGGGACTGCTCGGTCGAACAGTGCGTGCTGGACGCGGACCTGCTCCGCGACGCCGGTTTCGTCGTGGTCTCCGAACACCGGTACTTCCCGCGGCTGCGGCTCGAACTCGAACAGGGCCTGGGCTGGAAGGCCGACGTCGAGGCGGCGTTGGAGCGGCTGCTGGAGAGCGCGCAGGTGCCGGTCGGTGCCGGCGCTGATCCGCGTGGCTAGCTGGGGCTGACCCGGCCGGCCTGTTCGACCGACAGTTCGTGGGCAAGCAGTTCGGCGAACGTGAACGTTCCGGTGGGACGGTCGTTCTTGCCGAGCAGGTAGAGCCGCTTGACTGCGGCGAGCATGCCCTCGGCGATCGCGTCGCGCGCCTGGGTGGACACCAGCATGCCGCGGTCGCGCGGATTGGTGATGTACCCGACGTCGACCTGCACGGTCGGCATCCGGGTCAGCCGCAGCAGGTCCCAGGTGCGTCCATGGGTGCGGCAGTCCCGTAAGCCGGTGCGCGCCACCACTTCTCGTTGGATGAAATCCGCCAGATTGCGGCCGATGGTGGACACGGAGCCGTGCGAGTTGCCGAAATGGAACGAGGCGACGCCGTTGGCCGACGGGCTCGACTGGGTGGCGCAGCGCAGGCTGATCATCAGGTCGGCGCCGACGGCGTTGGCGGTGGCAGCGCGTTCGGCGTCCGACGGCGCGCGGTTGGCCGGGCGCGACAGGAAGGTCTCCATGCCGATCGCGGTCATCCGGCCCTCGAGCCGACTGGCCAAGTCCCACAGGATGTCCGACTCGCTGATCGGCCCGCCGGGACCCTGCGTGATCAGCCCGTGGTCGTCACCGCCGCGGCCCGGATCGATGATGATGCGCTTACCCGACAGGCGCGGTCCGGAGCGGCGCACCAGTTCCTCTTCGCGGATCGCGTGCGGTGAGCCGCCGGTGACGCGCGAACCCAGAAAGTACAAGGACCGCAACGTCTCCGGTCCGCAGATCCCGTCGGGGTACAGGCCGTACTCGCGCTGGTACGACATCAACGCGTTGTGGGTGGTCAGGCCGAAGTGCCCGTCGACGAGCCCGGTGTAGAACCCGAGGTCCTGCAGCCGGGCCTGAAGGGTGGCGACGTCGTCGCCGAACATCGGCGCACCGAACTGATGGCTGAGGGTGCGGGCACCCAGGCGGTACGACGCCTCTTTGAGTGCCCGGTACGTCGCCTCGCCGACGATGCCGTCGACCAGAAGCCCGCGGTGCTGCTGAAACGCGCGGACCGCGTGGTCGAGTTCGTCGTCGAACACGTCGAGCGCCACGTGCTTGCCGGTGGTGATCTCCTCGTCGGCGCTGTCGGTCATGCCCAGCGCGGACAACGCAGCCCGGATCTCGGTGACCGCAGATCCGCGGTCACCGCGACGCAGACTGGACATATGCGGCCTTTCGGTCACGGTTGGCAGCTGCGCAAAGGCGCTGGCCAGGTTGACGGGCTGGCACGATTGTCTCAGACACCCGGCGGAATCAAGAAAACCCCAGGCCGGTGTCTGTCCACCGGATTACGGCGTTAGACCACGTCAGCGAGCTCGCGCAGCAGCGCGGCCTTGCCTTTCGCCCCGACGATCCGCTTCACCGGGGAGCCGTCCTTGAACACGATCAGCGTCGGGATCGACACCACCTGGAAATCGCGGGCGGTGGCCGGGTTGGCGTCGACGTCGATCTTGGCGACGGTCAGCTCGCCGGCCTTCTCGGAAGCGATCTCCTCGAGCACCGGGGCGATCATCTTGCACGGCCCGCACCAGGTGGCCCAGAAATCCACCAGCACCGGTGTGCTGCTGGAGAGCACATCGTCGGAGAACGAGTCGTCGGTGACGGCGACCGTGGCGGATCCGGTCGATCCTGCAGTCATGTCAGTACTCCTATCAGACAGGGGTTTCGGTGGCTTCATCGCTTGGGCCCGAACCGATCTCGGCGAGCCAGCGCTCGGCGTCGATGGACGCCGAACATCCGGTGCCGGCGGCGGTGATGGCCTGGCGGTAGGTACGGTCGACGAGATCGCCTGCGGCGAAGACGCCTTCGATCGAGGTGCTGGTCGAACCCTTCTGGGTCAGGACGTAGCCGTCCTCGTCGACCTCGACCTGGTCGCGCACCAGGTCGGAGCGCGGGTCGTGTCCGATCGCGACGAACACACCGGTCACCGCGAGCTTGGACTCCTCGCCGGTGACGTTGTTGCGCAACCGGATTCCGCTCACCTTGGGGCTGCCCTCGATCTCGAGGACATCGGTGTTGGTGACGAACGTGATCTTCTCGTTGGCGCGGGCTCGGTCGAGCATGATGCGCGAGGCGCGGAACTCGTCGCGGCGGTGGATCAGCGTGACGTTGCGGGCGAACTTGGTCAGGAAGATGGCCTCTTCCATCGCCGAGTCGCCGCCGCCGACCACCGCGATGTCCTCCTCGCGGAAGAAGAAGCCGTCGCAGGTGGCGCAGGTGCTCACCCCCATGCCCATCAGCGCCTCCTCACCGGGGACGCCGAGGTGGCGGGCTGCCGCACCCATCGCGAGGATGACGGCGCGCGCCTGGTAGGTGTCCTCGCCGACGGTGACGGTCTTGACCGGGCCGTCGAGCGAGACCGCGTCGACGTCCTCCATGCGTAGGTCGGCGCCGAAGCGCAGGGCCTGTTCGCGCATCTCGTCCATCAGTTCGGGCCCGGTGATGCCGTTGCGGAAACCGGGATAGTTCTCGACCTCGGTCGTGGTCATCAGCGCCCCGCCGAACTGCACGCCTTCGAACACCAGCGGCTTGAGCTGGGCTCGCGCCGCATAGATCGCGGCGGTGTACCCGGCCGGGCCGGATCCGATGATGATCAGGTCATGAACCGTGGATGTGGTGGTCATGAGCGCCTTTCTGCCGCATCCAGGCGGCACGGATTCCAACACCAGGGTAGGCCGGACTGTTCCCGCCGATTTCCCCTGCAGAGCCTACGGCGGTGCGGTCAGGGCCGCGCCGACTGTCCCGGAGTGGCGGAGGTGCGGCTCACGGTGATGTGTTCGGCGGTGGGGCCGTGGTCGGAGAACGGGGACTGCGGTTTGCGGGCGAGTACGGCGGTCCCGATCACCGCCGCCGCCACGACCGCGATCAGACCCACGACCAGCGCCATCACCCGGGCCCGGCTCAGCGGCACCCGCGCGGTGTGGGCGGGGGCGTGGCGCAGCGCGGCACCGATCCGTGCGCTGACATCGGGCGGGACCTCCTCGGCCGACGATTCATCGCGCGCGAGCCGGGCCAGCTCGCGGCGCACCCGGTCGGTCGCGGGGTTCTCGGGCTCGTCCATCGTCAGCCAGTCTCCACCACGAGACGTTAGACGCCGGGGAGGCGGCCGCGGTTCCGCTCACTCCCTGGCGGCTGCCGCGCCCGCGTCGAAGTGTTCGAGGACCTCGGCCAGCTTGGCCCTGGCGCGTGAGCAGCGGCTCTTGACGGTTCCCTCGGGCACGCCGAGCATGCGTGCGGTCTCGGCCACCGAGTAGCCCTGCATGTCGACGGCCACCACCGCGGCGCGCTGTTCGACCGGCAACCGCATCAACGCCCGCTCCACGACGATCGCGGTGTCCACCCGCGGCGTCGGGTCACCGACGTGGCCGACGTCGTCGGGCAGTGCCTCGGTGGGCCGGATCTTGTTGCGGCGCAACCGGTCCAGACATGCGTTGACCACGATGCGGTACAGCCAGCTGCTGACCGCGGCGTCGTGGCGGAACGCCGGTGCGCGCCGGTGCGCCTTTAGCATCGCGTCCTGCAGCGCGTCGGCGGCGTCCTCGGGGTGGTGGCTGGTCATCCTGGCCAGCCGGTACAGCTGGCGCTGGTGGCGGTAGAACAGTTCCTCGAACGCGTACGGGTCGCCGGCGACGTGCGCGGCCAGCAACTCGGCGTCGCTGCGTTGCCGGCCTGCCCCGAACGTCCCCACAGCCGAACACTAAACGGCCCCGGCGGGGGTTCCCGACACATCTTTGTTCGGCTGGGGATAGATCCGCGCTGCGCGACAGTTGAGGCTGAATCGTGACCGGGAATGCGCCCGGCGCTCAGGACGCCGAGCGGACCGTGATCTCGGCGATGTCGGAGCGGCTCTCGCCGTCGACCTGACCCAGGGTGGACACCCAGACCAGCAGGTACGACGTCGGCGAGGCGCCGTCCACCTTGATCGTGTTCTCCCCGGGCTGCAGGGCAGTGGCCGGTGTGAGCACGGTGGTGTCGGTCAGCGACGACGGGCTCGCACTCTGCGCCGAACGGAGCTCCACCTGGGTGCCGGTGCTGTTGAGGTCGATGTCGACCTCGCCGACCGTGGTGGGCTGCGGAAGCTGCAGGATCAGCCCGACACCGTTCTTGAAGTTCGGGAACGGCACCGGGTCGGTGTAGGTGTCGATCGGCCACACCGTCGTCGTGTCACCGTCGATCGCCAGGCCGGCCAGCGAAGGCGCGTCGGCCTCGCCTTCCGGTGAGAACACCGTCACCGCAACGGGTTTCACCGCATTGCCTGCTGCGCCGCTGTCGGCGGATTCGGAGGTGGTCGGGTCGTTGAGCCCGAGCCGGTCACCGCCGAGGCCGTCGCCGACGTCACCGAAGATGTTGCTGAGCACGGTCGCCAGCACCACCAGCGCGACCACGATGATCGCGCCGCCGACGCCGAGCCCGATCATCAACGCCCGGCGTCGCCGCGCCTGGTCCTCGGGATCGCTGTCGGTGGTCGCGGCGTCGGGGGAGGGGCCGGGCTCGTCGACCGGGGAGATCAGTTCGGTGCGGTCGGCGATCGCGGTGGCCTGCTGCAGCAGGTTGAGCAGCGTCGGCGCGCTGCGGATACCGCCGCCCTCCTGCACGGCGCGGGCGGCCGCCGCCGAGATCTGGAACGGGATGTGGCGGTCGACGGCGCGCGGTTCGACGGGCTGCCCGGCCGGGTCGAGGTCGGCGGGCGCCAACCCGCTGCGCACCCCGTGCTCGGGCAGCGGCCAGCGGTTGATCAGCAGCGCGTACAGCGCCGCGCCGATCCCGCGGATGTCGTCCTCGGGGGTCGCGCCGGCCAACGTGCCCGGGAACGCCAGCGCCACGTCGCCTTCGATGCTGACCCGCACCCGGCTGGGATGGTCGATCGACAAGGCCACCCCGGCGCGGTGCGCGGCCTCGGCCGCCGCGGCCAGCGACTGGATCGCCCTGGCGCCGCCGATCGGCGACGGCGAGGTCTCGGCGACCTCGGCCAGCGACCCGCCGCGGATCCACTCCGAGACGATCAGCCCGCCGGAGCCGATGTTCACCACGTCGAGCACCCGCGCGACGCCGGGCATGTCGAGGCGGCTGAGCTTCATCGTGCGCTCGAGGATGTCGCGCAGCGCCCCGTCGGACAGGGTGTTGTCGGGGTCGACGAACGTCAGCGCGACCTGCCGGTCGAGGGCGACGTCGAGCGCCTGCCAGAACTGCAGGGTGGGCGGGCCGCCGTGGAACACCAGCAGCCGGTAGCGCCCGTTGCCGATGACGGCGCCGGGGATCAGGTGCACGTCCTCGTCGGAGGTGGCCGCTTCGATGGCCGGCTCCCGGGGCGGGTCGAACGCCAGCGGTTCGCGGGTGGGGTCGCCGCCGTAGTCCGACGGCGGACGGCCCGACTGCGGGATGCGCTCGGTGCCGTTCTCGGCCCGGAATTCGGTGGTCTCGGCGCTCGGGCCGGGGTCGGGCACGTCGGGCTGGAAATCGTCGGCCGCCACCTCGGCGGTGTCGGTCGGTGGCACGGAGAACTTGGCGGTCGCAGTGCTGTCGGGACCGGCCGCGGAGCCGCCTGCGGAGTTGTCGCTCACCGCTGGTCCTTTCCCCCTCGGGTCCCCGGCAACGGGACCGGGTGGCCCCCGCCGGACGGTCGGCGCGGCGTGCCGCCCGCCCGCCAGGGACGAATTGCTGTGTTCAGGGTACGGGAGCGGGCCTCTGCCCCGTGGCCGGTCGGCGCGGGCGGAGACCGGCGCGGCTACCGGTTCGGGCGGTGCTCCCCGGCCACCCAACCGGCGTCGGACGGCGGCCGCTGCGGCCTGCGCATCAGGCACCTTCGCGGCCAGCATCACCGCCGCGATGATCGGCACCATGATCAACCCGAGCACCGCCAGGCGCAGCAGGGATCCGGCGCCGCCCCAACCTTCGGTGAGCGACTCCAGGCCCAGCAGCTGATCGCAGGCGTGGCCGAGCATGCCCGCCAGCAGCGACGCCGCGATGGTGACCAGGATGGTGCGCACCACCTGAAGACTGACCAGCCGCCCCCCGGGCGGGTCGAGGTTGGTGCGCAGCAGGAAGTAGCCGACCGTCGCGCCGGCCAGAAAGCCCAGCCCGTTGGCGGTGCCGAGGTAGCCGGCCACCAGGTCGGGGTCGTCGGTCAGATGCGGCGCGATCAGCGAGGCGATGATCTTGACCGTGGTGATCACGACGATCAGCAGGATCGGGGTCCACGGCTGTTGTCGTGCGTAGAACACCCGAAGTTGCAGCAGCACAAGCGCATACGGGATGAGAGTGAACGCCGACAGGGTGATCGCCATGCCGAGGTAGTTGGCGTCGACCTCGCCGAAGTTGCCGTAGGCGAACAGCGCGCTGCCGATCGCCGGGCCGCCGACGGTCATCATCGCGGCGATCGGGATGAGCGTCACCATGGTGAGCCGGATCGCCAGCGAGAGGTCGGCGAGCACGGCGCGCTGGTCGTTGGCGGCGACGTTGCGGCTCAGCCGCGGCATCACCACCGTCAGCACCGTCACGCCGATCATCCCGAACGGCAGCTGCAGCACCAGCCAGGTGTAGTTGTAGATCGCGGGCCCGGAGGCCGCTGCGCCGCTGGCGATCCGGTTGCCGACGATCAGACCGACCTGGCTGATCAGCACGTAGAGGACCATCGCCGCGGCCATCGCGCCGAACTGCTTCATCCGGTCGTCGATGCCCCACAACGGCCGCAGGCTGACGCGCTCGCGCCGGATCGCCACCAGCAGCACCAGCACCTGGGTGACCGTGCCCATCGTCATCCCGATGCCGAGCACCAGCAGCTTGGCGTTGCCCATCTGCACCGGGTCCACCGAGAGTTCGCCGGGCACAATCAGATACAGCCCGAGCGTGATCAGCGCGACGACGTTGTTGCACACCGGCGCCCAGGCCGGCGGCCCGAACACGTTGCGGGTGTTCAGGATCGCCATGAACACCGACGACAGCCCGTAGAAAAGCACCTGGGGCAGCAGCAGATACGCGAACGCGGTGGTGAGATCGCGGTTGACCTCCGGGTCGGCGCCGAGCATCAGGTCGACCAGCAGCGGCGCCGAGGCCACCGAGAACGCGGTGGTCAGCAGCAGCAGCGTCGCGGCCAGCGTGACCAGCCGCCGCACGAACGCCGTTCCGCCGTCGGGGTCGTCGCGTTCGGCGCGGGCGAGTACCGGCACGAAGATCGCGGTGAACGTCGCCTCGAGCACCAGCGCCGCGATCAGGTTCGGCAGCTGGTAGGCCACCGAGAACGCGCTCGACAGCGCCGCACCGAGAATCGTCGCCAGCAGCACGATGCGGGCGAAGCCGGTGAGCCGGCTGACCAGCGTGGCCACCGCCATGCCCCAGGACCGCGACACCACCGCGGCATCGGACAGTTCCTCACGGCCGGCGCGCCGGCGCGGCGCGGGGCCGCGGCTGATCCGCGGCGGAGGTGGCCGCCGCGGCGGG
>NZ_MIHA01000035.1 GCF_001722335.1 Mycolicibacterium flavescens | reverse complement strand
GAACATGACTCCGATTTTTTCGCGGAGCTGGTTGATGAAGATCGCGGTGGTGCCCGAATTACTCAGTGCGCCGGTCATCTTGCGCAGCGCCTGGCTCATCAGCCGGGCCTGCAGACCGACGTGGCTGCGAGCCCGCCGCGCCGCCACCGTCGGGTACACCGTGCGAGATCGCCGCCGACGAACTGCCTCAGGTCGGCGAGTGACGTGCGAACGGCCGGTCAGGCCCCTCGCGTCAGGCGTTGGCCGGACGCCGTGACCGCGTCGGGCGACGCCGACGCTGCTGCTGGCCTCGGCTCGCCGACGGCCGGTGCGGCCGTGCGGGCTCGGGCCTGGCCGGCGTGGACACGACGATGGGATCGCCGAAAGTCCGCTCGCCCGGGGCGATGTCGTGCAGAACCGGATGCGACGAGCCGGCGAAGCGGGTGATCGTCGGCTTCACGCCGGCCTTGCGCGTCAGCTGGCGCACATCGGAGACCTGCTCGTCGAGCATCAGCGTCACCACGGTGCCGTCGTTGCCGGCGCGTGCCGTGCGGCCCGACCGGTGCAGGTAGGCCTTGTGCTCGACCGGCGGGTCGGCGTGCACGACGAGGCTCACGTCGTCGACGTGGATACCGCGCGCGGCGATGTCGGTGGCGACCAGCACCGCGGCCGAACCGTCGGAGAAGGCGGCCAGGTTGCGGGTGCGCGCGTTCTGCGACAGGTTGCCGTGCAACTCGACCGCGGGCACGCCACGCGAGTTGAGCTGGCGGGCAAGGTTCTTGGCGCCGTGCTTGGTGCGGGCGAAGACGATGGTGCGGCCCGGGGACGCGGCGAGGTCGGTCAGCACGCTCAACCGCGACGCCTTCTCGACGTGCAGCACGTGATGCTCCATGGCCGAAACCGGCGACTGCGCCGAGTCGACGCTGTGCACGACGGGGTCGGTCAGGTACCGCTTGACCAGGACGTCGACGCCGCCGTCGAGCGTGGCCGAGAACAGCATCCGCTGCCCGTTGCGCGGCGTCTTGTCCAGCAGACGCTTGACCGGAGGCAGGAAGCCCAGGTCGGCCATGTGGTCGGCCTCGTCGAGCACGGTGATCTCGATCGCCGACAGGTCGGCGTGCCGGGACTTCACGTGGTCTTCGAGCCGGCCGGGGCAGGCGATCACGATGTCGACGCCCTGGCGCAGCGCCTGGATCTGCGGGTTCGGTCCCACGCCACCGATGACGGTCACCGAGCGCAGGCCGGTGGCCGCGGCCAGCGGGGCCAGCGACTCGTTGATCTGCGCGACGAGTTCGCGCGTCGGCGCCAGGATCAGCGCACGGGGACGGCCGGCAACGCGCTTGGCCGGGTTGTTGGTGAGCCTGGTCACCAACGGCAGCAGGAACGCATACGTCTTGCCGGATCCGGTGCGACCGCGGCCGAGCACGTCGCGGCCGGCCAGCGAGTCCGGCAGCGTCGCCGCCTGGATGGGGAAGGGTGCGTCGATGCCGTTGGCGGCCAGAACGCTGACGACGGCCTGCGGGAGGCCGAGGCCGGCGAAGGTGGGCACGCTTGTGCCGCTGACATTTTGGTCAGACAAGTAAAAACTCCGAAAAAGTAGTGTGGTCGTCCTGCCCGGCGCGGTGAACCCGCGGCGCTCGGTTTGACGATCGAGAAGCGGCAAAAGGCAGAACAGAAGATGCCGCTGCACACACTGTACAGGGGCGCGGCCGGATCGCGTAATTCGGCTACGGCAGCAGGCTCTGCAGATCCTCGACGAAACCGGTGATCTCGCGTCGGTCGGCGGAAAGCGGTTGCAGCAGAAGCGTCGTCGCACCCGCCTCGGAGAACGCGGCGAGCCTCTCCTTGACGAAGCCGCGCGGACCCACCAGCGACACGCTGCGCACCAGCTCGTCGGGCACCGCCGCGATCGCCTCTTCCTTCTTGCCCGCGAGGAACAGGTCCTGGATGTGGTCGGCGACCTCGCCGTAGCCGTAGCGGGTCGCGAGCGTGTGGTAGAAGTTGCGCCCGCGCGCACCCATTCCGCCGATGTAGAGCGCCAGCTGCGGCTTGACCCATGACAGCCGGTCGTCGACGTCGTCACCGATCGCCAGTGCGGCGCTGACCATCACGTCGAGCGGGCCCAGCGCCGGATCGCGTTTGGCGAACCCGGCCCGCAACGCCTCACCCCACACGTCGTCGGCGCGTTCAGGAAGGAAGAACACCGGCTGCCAACCCTCGGCGATCTCGGCGGTCAATGCGACGTTCTTCGGGCCGAGCGCGGCGATTGTGATCGGAATGCGATCGCGCACAGGGTGATTGATCAGCTTGAGCGGTTTACCCAGCCCGGTGCCGCGGTCGGCGGGCAGCGGGATCTGATAGTGCTTGCCCTCGAACTGCACCCGCTCGCGGCGCCACACCTGCCTGCAGATCTCGACCACCTCGCGGGTGCGGCCCAGCGGTGCGTCGAACGGCACACCGTGGAAGCCCTCCATCACCTGCGGGCCCGAGGTGCCGATGCCGAGCCGGAACCGTCCGCCGGAGACGTAGTCCAGCCCGGCCGCCGACATCGCCAGCAGTGTCGGGGTGCGCACGTAGATCGGCACCACGCCGGTGCCCAGTTCCATCCGCGACGTCCGGGCGGCCAGGAAGCCGAGCTGGCTGATCGCGTCGTAGGAGTAGGCCTCGGCCACCAGCGCGAGGTCGACGCCGACCTTCTCCAACTCCACGACCTGGTCCACCGCCTCGAGGAAGCCGTCGGTGTAGTTGAGGAAGATTCCGGTGCGCATCATCGAGTTATATACCCAACCGGTTGGTTGGGCGTGCGCGGGGTCACGGCTTCAGCAACGCGACGACCTTGTTCTCCAGATCCACCGGGTCCTCGGCGAACGGATCCATCACCGCCGCCTTCGGCAGATCGACCTCCGCGTCGGCGAAATCCCGGTAGGCCTTGTCACCGGTCAGCGTGTGCAGCAGGTATCCGGTGAGCACGGCCCGCACCACCTTCTGGGTGCCGCGATCGGCGCCGGGCAGGCCGACCACCCGGGCCAGGCGGCGGCCCTCGATCAGCCCGCCGGCCTTGACCTTGCGCAGGTCGCGCAGCGTGGCACTGCGCCACACCCGGGCCAACTCCACCGCGTTAGACCGCAGCGACATCGGGTCGCCCGGGTCGGCGAGGATCAGGCCGGGAACCGCCAGCCCCGAAGCGGGTTCCACCGCGGGCGGAGCGGTCACTGTGGGGAACATCGCAACGACGGCCTTCGGTTTGACCGGCATCCCGGCCGCGGCAAACACCGCGGCCGACCCGCCGAATCCGTGCCCGACGACCCCGAGCTTGTTCGGGTGCACGCTGATGTCGCCGGACCCCAGCCGCACCCCGGCGATGATGTCCAAAGTGGTGCCCAGGTCATAGGCCATATTCAGCGCCGACGGGGCCAGCCCGGCCTCGGTAGCAGGCGCCGCGGCGACGATGCCCCAGGACGCCAGATGCTCGAGAGTGCCGCAGTAGCGGTCCGCGCCGGCGAGCCAGTCGTGGCCGAACGCGACACCCGGCAGGTTCATCCCCGACTCCGGGGTGTAGACAATCCCGGGAAGGCCGGCAAAGCCCAGGTCACCGCGCAAAACGCGGTGGGGGCCGCGGCGGGTCAACGCCTTGAAGAGCTTCTTCGTGCTGGCCACTCGATGACCGTAGCTCACCGGGCCTGCGGGGGCTCTTGCACTACCCTGAAGGCTTATGTGTGGAATCGTCGGCTACGTCGGGCAGCGACCTGCCTGCGACATCGTCGTCGACGCGCTGCGCCGCATGGAGTACCGCGGATACGACTCCTCGGGGATAGCTCTGCTCGACGGCCGCGGCGGGTTGACCGTCCGTCGCCGCGCCGGCCGGCTGGCCAATCTGGAGTCCGCGCTGACCGACACCGACGCCGCCGGCCTGGTCGGCAGCACCGGCCTCGGCCACACCCGGTGGGCCACCCACGGCAGGCCGACCGACCGCAACGCGCACCCGCACCGCGACGCCGCGGGAAAGATCGCGGTGGTCCACAACGGCATCATCGAGAACTACGTCTCGCTGCGCGCCGAACTGGAGAAGACCGGCGTCGAGTTCGCCAGCGACACCGACACCGAGGTCGCCGTGCACCTGGTGTCCTGGCAGTACCACCACGGGCCGACCGCGGGCGATTTCGTCGGCTCGGTGTTCGCGGTGCTGCCCCGCCTGGAGGGCCACTTCACGCTGGTGTTCGCCAGCGCCGACGACCCCGACACCATCGTGGCCGCACGGCGGTCCACCCCGTTGGTCCTCGGTGTCGGCGACGGCGAGATGTTCGTCGGCTCCGATGTGGCGGCGTTCATCGAACACACCCGCGAGGCGGTCGAACTCGGGCAGGACCAGGCGGTCGTAGTGACCGCCGGGGGTTACCGCATCACCGACTTCTTCGGCAACGACGACGCAGACAACGCCCGCCCGTTCCACATCGACTGGGACATCTCGGCCGCCGAGAAGGGCGGCTACGAGTACTTCATGCTCAAGGAGATCGCCGAGCAGCCCGCCGCGGTCTCCGATACGTTGCTCGGTCACTTCGTCGACAATCGGATCGTCCTCGACGAGCAGCGGCTCTCCGATCAGGAACTGCGCGAGGTCGACAAGGTGTTCGTCGTCGCCTGCGGCACCGCCTACCACTCGGGTCTGCTGGCCAAGTACGCGATCGAGCACTGGACCCGGCTGCCGGTCGAGGCGGAACTCGCCAGCGAATTCCGTTACCGCGACCCGGTTCTGGACCGGCACACGCTGGTGGTGGCGATCTCGCAGTCCGGTGAGACCGCCGACACGCTGGAGGCGGTCCGGCACGCCAAGGAGCAGAAGGCCAAGGTGCTGGCCATCTGCAACACCAACGGCAGCCAGATCCCCCGGGAATGCGACGCGGTGCTCTACACCCGCGCGGGTCCCGAGATCGGGGTGGCCTCGACCAAGACCTTCCTGGCTCAGGTCACCGCGAATTACCTTGTCGGGCTGGCTCTTGCGCAGGCCCGCGGCACCAAGTACCCCGACGAGGTCGAGCGCGAGTACCGCAACCTGGAGGCCATGCCTGAGCTGGTGGCCCGGGTGCTCGACACCACCGAACCGGTCTTCGAACTGGCCCACCGGTTCGCCAAGTCGCAGACCGTGCTGTTTCTGGGGCGCCACGTCGGCTACCCGGTGGCGCTCGAAGGTGCGCTCAAGCTCAAGGAACTGGCGTACATGCACGCCGAGGGGTTCGCCGCCGGCGAGCTCAAGCACGGCCCGATCGCGCTGATCGAGGACGACCTGCCGGTGATCGTCGTGATGCCGTCGCCGAAGAACGCGCCGATGCTGCACGCCAAGCTGCTGTCGAACATCCGCGAGATCCAGGCGCGCGGGGCGATCACCATCGTGATCGCCGAGGAGGGCGACGAGACCGTCCGCCCGTACGCCGACCACCTCATCGAGATCCCCGCGGTGCCAACGTTGTTCCAGCCGCTGTTGTCGACGATTCCGCTGCAGGTGTTCGCCGCGGGCGTCGCGCAGGCGCGCGGCTACGACGTCGACAAGCCGCGCAACCTCGCCAAGTCGGTCACCGTCGAGTAGTGCCGGGCGGGGTAGGGGACTTCAAGAGCCGCCGGGCTCGCGAGCACTTCCTCGGTATCTACCGCGATGCCCTGTCGGGACTTCCGGCGATCGACGAGACCCACGATGTGGCAACGAGTTTCGGCACTGTCCGGGTGTACCGCTTCGCAGGCACCGCCGACGGGACACCGGTTGTGCTGCTGCCCGGACGCAACGCCTCCACCCCGATGTGGGCCACCAACATCCCGAGCCTGATGGCGCACCGGCCGGTGCTGGGCGTCGACCTGCTCGGCGAGGCGGGCATGTCGGTACAGCACCGGCCCATCACCGGCCCCGACGACGAGGCGCGCTGGCTCGACGAGACGCTGGCTGGACTGGGGCTTGACCGCGCCCATCTGATGGGGGTCTCGATCGGGGGGTGGTCGGCGGTCAACTACGCCGTGCGCCGGCCAGGCCGCCCCGCGTCGCTGGTGCTGCTCGATCCCGTCTTCACCTTCGCGCCCGTCGCGGCCAGGGCGGTGCTGGTCTCGCCTGCTCTGTTCCTGCCCGGCGTACCCCGTGCGCTGCGCAGGCGCGTGCTGAGCTGGATCTCCGGCGGTGTCGACCTCGACGACGCCGCAGCGGCTGCACAGCTGATCGACGCCGGCGCAACCGATTACGCGTTGCGCAAGGCGATGCCGAAGATGATCTCCGACGACCAGCTGCGCGGCCTCGACATCCCGGTGCTCGCGCTGATCGGTGGGCGCAGCGTGATGCACAACCCCGCGCGGGCCGCCGCACGCGCGCGAAAAACCCTGCGGCACGGGCAGGTAGAGCTCTGGGCCGACGCCTCACACGCCATCAACGGCGAGTACGCCGACGAGATCGCTGAGCGCGCCGCGCAGTTCTGGGCCGGATGCGAACGCTGAGCCGATCACTCGACGCAGTCACCGGTCCACACCGGCGTGCCGCCGGTGAGCACGGTGGTCTGGCGAGCCAGTTCTACCGAGGTGAGCGCGAAGCCGGTGTCGGCGTGCTCGACGTCGTTGCCGAACATGACCCCGAGCACCCGTCCGGCCCTGTCGACCAGCGGGCCGCCGCTCGCCCCCGGCGGCAGACCGCCGGGTAGCGAAACCACGTACACCGCGCGCGTGACGTTGGTCGTGCGGTAGATGTTGGGCCCGGTCAGGTCGACCAGTTGGCCGACCGTCGCGGACACCGCGGCGAAGGCGCCGTGCTCGGGATAGGCCAGCACCGACGCCTTGGTTCCCGGCTCGACCGGCAGCGGGGCCAGGCTCAGCGGCGGCGCCACCAGCCCCGGCACGTCGATGATCGCCACGTCGGCGGCCGCATCGTACGAAACGACCTGTGCGTCAAGCACATTGTCGTTGGCCTCGATGGAGACGCTGTCGCTGCCCGCCACCACGTGAGCGGCCGTCAGCACCCGGTGCGGCGCGACGACAAACCCGGTGCCGCCCAGCAGCTTGCCGCAGTCACCGGCCGGGGCGCGCACCTGAACGACACTGCGCCGGGCCGCGTCGATCGTGGCGTTGGGCGCAGGCGCGACGGTGGTGTGTGCGGGCGCCTCCGGGGCGGCGACGCGGGCCGCTCCGGTCACGACGTGCGCGCAGCCGGTCAGGACGCAGCCGGCCAACAGGACGGCCGCGGCCGGCGCACGCATCATCGCACCACCGTAGACGCACCGGTCGCGGGCGCCGGTGTCGCCTCAGCCGACGCCGGTGTCGGAACCGACCGAGGTGCCGACCGACGTGCCGACCGGCACCACCCGACGTGCGGCCAGAAATTCCGGTCGCGGGTGCTGTGCGGCGAACGGTTCGGTCAGCGCGTTCTCCACCGAGTTGAACACCAGGAAGATGTTCGACCGAGGGAACGGCGTGATGTTGGACCCGGAACCGTGCATCAGGTTGCAGTCGAACCACAGCGCGGTACCCGCCGGACCGGTGAACTGGTTGATACCGAACCGCTCTGCCGCCGCGGTGAGGACCTCGCGGTCGGGCACTCCGACGTCCTGGCGGACCAGCGACGTGCTGTGGTTGTTCTCCGGGGTGGCGCCCACACACGGATAGAACGTGCGGTGCGAACCCGGCATCACCATCAGCGAGCCGTTGTAGGAGTAGTTGTCGGTCAACGCGATCGAGCACGACGCGGCGCGCATCGCGGGCATCCCGTCCTCGGCGTGCCAGGTCTCGAAATCGGAATGCCAGTAGAAACCGGTTCCGGTGAACCCGGGCATGAAGTTGATCCGCGCCTGGTGGATGTAGACGTCGCTGCCGAGCAGCTGGCGCGCGACCGGCAGCACCGTGTCGAGCGCGACCACCTGCGCGATCAGATCCGAGAGCAGATGCGGTTCGAACACCGACCGCGGGCTGCCGTTCGGTTCGCGGATCACCCGCGGATCGGCGGCGTCGACGTTGGAGCCCAGCTCATCGAGTTCGCGGCGCAGTGCGGGTAGCCAGTCGCCGCCGACGGTGTCGGGCCGGACCAGGTAGCCCTGTTCGGCGAAGCTGTTCAGCGCCGCCGGGTCCAGCGGGCCGTTGACCGGCTCGCCCCAGACGGTCGGTTCGATCCGCTGGATCGGGTCGATCCGTTCCTCGACGCGGGTGGGGTAGTTGTCGTCGGCGCGGTGCATGGCGGTCACGCTGCCGGTGCGGGCGGCGGGTAGGCGCCCGTCTCGTCGTGGACCTCCTGCCCGGTCACCGGCGGGTTGAACACGCAGAACATCCGCAGCTGCCGTTCGCAGGTGACGGTGTGGCGCTCGTGGCCGTCGAGCAGGTACATCGTGCCGGCCGAAAGCCGGTGCTGCTCACCGGTTTCGCGGTTGGTCAGGGTGCCCTCACCCTCGACCACCCAGACCGCTTCGATGTGGTGCTGGTAGTGGAAATCGCACACCGCACCCTCCTGGATGGTGGTCTCGTGGAAAGAGAACCCCACGCCGTCGCCGGCCAGGATGATGCGTTTGGACCGCCAGGAACCGCCGTCCACGTCGCGGTCCGTACCGGTGATCTCCTCAGTGGTGCGGACGATCAAGGCGAAATCTCCCTTCGGATCAAACAGTCGTTGCGACGGACTCGGCGAGGATGTCCAGCCCGGACATCAGATCATTCTCCGAGATCGTCAGCGGTGGCAGCAGTTTGACGACCTCATCGGCCGGTCCGCTGGTCTCGGCGAGCAGACCGCGCTCGAAGGCCGCCCGGCACACCTCGCCGGCCAGGTCGGTGTTCTCGAACTTCAGCCCCTGTGCCATACCGCGCCCGCGGGCCGACACGCCGTCGTACTTGTCGGCGATCGCGTCGAGCCGGTCGCGCACCATGATCCCCTTGTCCGCCGTGCTCTTGGCCAGGCTGTCGTTGGCCCAGTAGGTCTGCAGGGCCGCGGTAGCGGTGACGAAGGCCGGATTGTGCCCACGGAACGTCCCATTGTGCTCGCCCGGCGACCAGACGTCGAGTTCGCGGTGGAACAGCGTCAACGCCATCGGCAGACCGTATCCGCTGATTGACTTCGACAGCGTGACGATGTCGGGCACGATGCCGGCCGCTTCGAAGCTGAAGAACGGCCCGGTGCGGCCGCAGCCCATCTGCACGTCGTCGACGATCAGCAGGATCTCGCGGCGACGGCACAGTTCGGCCAGCGCCTGCAGCCACTCCACCCGCGCGACGTTCAGACCGCCCTCGCCCTGCACGGTTTCCACGATCACCGCGGCGGGCCGGTTCAGACCGCTACCCGAGTCGTCGAGCACGCGCTCGAACCAGTGGAAGTCCTCGGTGACGCCGCCGAAGTAGTTGTCGTACGGCATCGGGGTGGCGTGCACCAGCGGGATGCCCGCACCGGCGCGCTTCATCGAGTTGCCGGTGACCGACAGCGCGCCCAGCGTCATACCGTGAAATGCGTTGGTGAAGCTGACGACCGACTCGCGCCCGGTCACCTTGCGGGCGAGCTTGAGCGCCGATTCGACGGCGTTGGTCCCGGTGGGGCCGGGGAACTGGACCTTGTAGTCGAGGTTGCGGGGTTCGAGCACCAGCGCCGAGAACGTCTCGAGGAACTCCCGCTTGGCCGTGGTGGCCATGTCCAGCGAGTGCACGATGCCGTCGCCGGCCAGGTAGTCCAGCACGGCCCGCTTGAGAACCGGGTTGTTGTGCCCGTAGTTCAGCGCGCCCGCGCCGGCGAAGAAGTCCAGATAGCGCGTGCCCGAGGTGTCGGTGATCCACGGTCCGCGCGCGGTCTCGAAGGTGGTGGGCCAGTTGCGGCAGTAACTGCGCACCTCGGATTCCACCGAGGCGAATATCTCGGGCAGCTCGGAATCCTGGTTGAGAACGTCTGTTTCGAGAAGCGACATTGCAACTCCGTTTCAGTTGAGGGGTTCGGTGATCGGTCCGATCCGGAAGATCGGTTCATCCTCATGCCCACCGTCGGCGGCGAGGAGGTCGGCAGTGAAGTGTTCGTCTTCGACGAGCGGCACGCCGTGCCGGCGCGCGAACCCGCCGAACAGTGCGCGTGACTGCGCGTTGCCCGGCGCAACGGTGGCCTCCACGGTCACCGCCTGTCCGGGACGTTCCGTCAGCACCCGGGCGAGCAGGCCGTCGAGCATTGCGCTGCCCAGACCGCGACCCTGGGCGGCCGGCGAGACGGCGACCTGCCAGACGAACAGCGCTTCGGGTCGCGGGGGAGGGTGGTGTCCGGTGATGAAACCGACGAGGTCACCGTCGGCCTCCGCCACGATTGAGGTGTCGGCGAAGTCGGTCGCCCAGAGAAGGTAGGCGTAGGTCGAGTTGACGTCGAGCGCCTGGGTGGCCTCCGCCACGCGGTGCATCGCCAGGGCGTCGGAGGCCTGCGGTCGTCGCAGGCGAAAATCAGGAGTTTGCAGGCCAGGTTTCCCGAGTTCGGGAACGCGCATGCTCATAACAGTTAGCTGTTCACCGCCGATCAAATTCTTCGAACCACTACGTCACGTCATCGGTAAGCCGACCAAAGCACATGTTCGCGTTGCTGATCAAGCCAGCAGGGGGCCTAGTTAACCGTCGCCACCACACGGAATCAGGCGATCACCCAGCGGAAAGGGCAAAGATTCGGCGAGCCGAAGCAGACCGGCCGTCGTTATCGAATCGTTATCTTTCGTTGCGCGGACAGGTCCTTCGCGAGGACCGCGAATTTGCTGGTGAGGCTGTGGACAAGGCTAAGGACAACCCGATGAATGACGTCACCGTCAAGCGACTTGGTCCCGTCGACGTCCTGAACGGCTCCTGACATGGAATCCTGACCTTGATGCGCCACTACTACACCGCCGAGCAGATCCGGGAGGCCGAAGCGCCTCTGTTGGCGGCGCTACCCGACGGCGCGCTGATGCGCCGCGCCGCCACCGGACTGGCCACCGCGATCGCCCGCGAACTCGGCAGGCGCACCGGCGGGGTCAGTGGGCGCCGGATCTGCGCGGTCGTCGGCTCCGGCGACAACGGCGGCGACGCGCTGTGGGCCGCGACGTTCCTGCGCCGTCGCGGCGCCGGGGCGACCGCGGTCCTGCTCAACCCGGAGCGCGCGCACGCCAAGGCGCTGGCGGCGTTCACCGCCTGCGGTGGTCGCATCGTTCAAACTGTCCCGACGGCAACAGATCTGGTGATCGACGGTGTGGTCGGCATCTCCGGGTCGGGTCCGCTGCGCCCGGACGCGGCCGAGGTGTTCGCCGCCGTCGACGACGCGGGCATCCCGGTGGTGGCAGTGGACCTGCCCAGCGGTGTCGACGTGCACACCGGTGCCGTCGACGGCCCTCATGTGCGTGCCGCGGTGACCGTCACCTTCGGCGGTCTCAAACCCGCCCACGCACTGGGCGACTGCGGCCGGGTCGAGCTCGTCGACATCGGACTGGACCTGCCGCGGCCGGCCATGATCGGCGTCGAGGCCGCCGACGTCGCCGCGCGGTGGCCGGTGCCCGGGCCCACCGACGACAAGTACACCCAGGGCGTCACCGGCGTGCTGGCCGGATCGGCCACCTATCCCGGGGCCGCGGTGCTGTGCACCGGCGCCGCCGTGGCCGCGACGTCGGGAATGGTCCGCTACGCGGGAAGCGCTGCCCAGCAGGTGCTTTCGCAGTGGCCCGAGGTGATCGCCACCGCCACCCCCAGCGCTGCGGGCCGGGTGCAGTCGTGGGTCGTCGGACCGGGGCTGGGCACCGACGAAACGGGGGCGGCGGCACTGTGGTTTGCGCTGGACAGCGGGCTGCCGGTGATCGTCGACGCCGACGGGCTGACGATCCTGGCCGCGCACCCCGACCTCGTCGCCGGCCGCAACGCGCCCACGGTGCTGACCCCGCACGCCGGGGAGTTCGCCCGTTTGGCCGGATCCGCGCCCGGCGACGACAGGGTGGCCGCGACCCGCGGGCTCGCCGACCGCCTCGGCGTCACCGTGTTGTTGAAGGGCAACGTGACCGTCGTCGCCGAACCCGGAGGGTCGGTGTACCTGAACCCGGCGGGCCAATCATGGGCCGCCACAGCCGGTTCCGGCGATGTGCTCTCCGGTGTCATCGGTGCCCTGCTGGCGGCGGGGCTGCCGACCGGCGAGGCGGCCGCCGCGGCGGCGTTCGTGCACGCGCGGGCCGCCGAACTCGCCGCCCGAGATCCGGGACCGCGTCCCGCCCCGACGTCGGCATCGCGCATTCTCGCGCATGTGCGAAGCGCAGTTGCCAGTCTGTAGTCCCTACGAAAGGAATCTCATGTCGCCGTCGCGCAGTCACACACCGCAGATCGCCCCTGCCTACACCGGACGGTTGGCGATGTCGCCGGTGCCGTCGCTGCGACTGCCCGACGACGCGATGGATCCCGACGCCGCCTACCGGTTCATCCACGACGAACTGATGCTCGACGGCAGTTCGCGGCTGAACCTGGCGACCTTCGTCACGACGTGGATGGACCCGCAGGCCGAGCGGTTGATGGCCGAGACATTCGACAAGAACATGATCGACAAGGACGAGTACCCGGCGACCGCGGCGATCGAGCAGCGCTGCGTGTGCATGGTGGCCGACCTGTTCCACGCCGAGGATCTGCGCGACGACGACCCGTCGAGTGCGATCGGCGTGTCGACGATCGGGTCCAGCGAGGCGGTGATGCTGGCCGGGCTGGCGATGAAGTGGCGCTGGCGCGACAAGGTCGGAAAGGACTGGAAGGGACGCACTCCCAACCTGGTGATGGGCGCCAACGTCCAGGTGGTGTGGGAGAAGTTCTGCCGCTACTTCGACGTCGAGCCGCGCTACCTGCCGATGGCCGAGGGCCGTTACGTCATCACCCCCGAACAGGTGCTCGAGAACATCGACGAGGACACCATCGGCGTGGTCGCGATCCTGGGCACCACCTACACCGGCGAGCTGGAACCGATCGCTGAGATCTGCGCGGCGCTGGACAAGCTCGCCGACGGCGGCGGCATGGACGTCCCGGTGCACGTCGACGCCGCCAGCGGTGGTTTCGTGGTGCCGTTTCTGCACCCGGACCTGGAATGGGACTTCCGGCTGCCCCGCGTCGTGTCGATCAACGTCAGCGGCCACAAGTACGGATTGACCTATCCGGGAATCGGTTTCGTGGTGTGGCGCAGCGCCGAGTACCTGCCCGAAGGACTGGTCTTCCACGTCAACTACCTCGGCGGCGACATGCCGACGTTCACGCTGAACTTCTCGCGGCCCGGCAACCAGGTGGTCGGGCAGTACTACAACTTCCTGCGGCTGGGCCGCGGCGGGTACGCGCAGGTGATGCACAGTCTCTCGGCGACCGCACGCTGGCTCGGTGACCAGTTGCGCGAGAGCCGGCACTTCGACGTCGTGGCCGACGGTTCGGCGATCCCGGTGGTGAGCTTCAAGCTCTCCGGCGACTTCGGCTACACCGAGTTCGACGTGTCCCAGGCGCTGCGCGGCTACGGCTGGCAGGTGCCCGCGTACACGATGCCCGAGGGCGCCGAGGACGTCACGATGCTGCGGATCGTGGTGCGCGAAGGGTTCTCCGCGGACCTGGCGCGGGCGCTGCACGAGGACATGGCCAAGGTGGTCGCGCACCTCGACGAGCTGAAACCGAAGGGGCACTTCAACGTCGAGCAGCCGTTCGCGCACTGACGGTCAGAGCAGCCGCCAAGCCGTCAGCGCGAGGCTGGCCCGCAGCAGACCGTCGGGCTCGGTGAGCGTGAACCCCAAGGCGCGGCTGAGGTTTTCGAGCCTGCGGGCCACACTGCTGTGGTGCAGGTGCAGAACCTCGGCCGCCCGCCGCAGCGACGCCGTCGCGCAGTAGGCGTCTAGGGTGTCGAGGTCGTCGGCGCTGGCGGCCAGCCGGGCGACCGCGGCGACGTCGGGGTTGTGGCGGGTCAGCCCTTCGGGGAGCTCGGCGAGCAGCGCGAGCGCGCCGAGGCCGTCGTGGTGCACGACCGGCCGCCGGGCGGTGGCGAAGCGAAGCGCGGTGCGCGCCTGACGCCATGCGTCGGTCACCGCGTCAGCGGCGCCGATCCCGACGCAGGCGTCCGCCGGAAACCGGGTGTCGTCGACCGCGCCCGCCAACAGCACACCGACGTCGTCGAGCGCCGCGGCCTTGACCGGGGCGTCCGCGCAGACCTGCGCGGCGATCCGGTCCAGCGGATGCCGCGACCGCACGGCGACGACGTGCAGCGGGCACCGCGGCGCGAAGCCCAGCAGCCGCAGCGCCCGGCTGCGGGCGGCGTCATCGGTCTCACCGCTGATCACCAGTTCCACCAGCGCCGGGTCGGCCATCGTGGTCGGCGCCGGACCGAACCGCTCGACGGCGGCGGCCACCGCGAGCGCCAACCGGTCCAGCGCGAGTTCGTCGAGCGAGCGCGCCTGCCCGGACCGCTCGAGCCAGACGCTTCCGATGTCCTCACCGTCGATGGTGATCGCGGCGGCGGTCGACGCCGGGGCCGGCGCGGTGGCCGGCCTGCCGTCCGCACCCATCCGGATCACCCGCCCACCGGCGTGCAACCGGATGCCCGCGGTGCACTCGGCCAGACCCGCGGCGGCGCGCGCGAGCCCGGGCAGATCCACGCGCCTGCGCATCAGCGTGTCGAAGAAGGTCACCACGCGCAGCGCGCCCTCCGCGTCGGAATCGAGTCGCGACAGCCGCGCCACCAACGCTTCCATGTTCGGCAGGATAGGCGCCGATCGTCGCTCGGACACAGCGCTTTATCCGACGAATGTCTGATGACATCGGCGCCGTCGGATCGCGAGCATGGTGGCCATGGATCCCGAACTCGAAGCGTTTCTCGCGCTGTTCCCCAAGGCCGATCTGACCGACCCGGCGGCCGAACGCGAAAGCTTCGCCGCGCTGGCCGCGGCGATCCCGGTGCCCGACGTGCCCGGCATGCGGATCGAGGACCGCACCGTGCCCGCCGATCCGGACGTACCGGTGCGCATCTACCGCCCGCACGGCGCGACCGGCGCCATCGTCTGGCTGCACGGCGGCGGCTTCGTGATGGGCGACCTGGACACCGAGCACCCGTGGGCGACGCGCATCGCCGCCGGCTCGGAGGTGACCGTGGTGTCGGTCGGCTACCGGCTGGCCCCGGAGAACCCGTTCCCGGCCGCCCTCGACGACGCGTACGCGGTGCTGAAGTGGACCGCCGAGCACGCGGGCGAACTCGGAGTCGACCCCGACCGGATCGCGGTGGGCGGGCACAGCGCCGGCGGCGGTCTGGCCGCCGCGGTGGCGCTGCGGGCCCGTGACGAAGGCGGCCCGCGGCTGTGCTTCCAGCTGCTCAACCAGCCCGGCCTCGACGACCGGCAGGAGACGTTCTCGGCGCGGACCTTCACCGACACCCCGTGGATGAACCGCGCCAAGGTATCGGCGTCGTGGGGGCACTACCTGGGCGGCGCGGAGGCGACGGCGTATGCGGCGCCCGCGCGGGCCGCACAGTTGTCGGACCTACCGCCGGCCTACGTCACCACCGCCGAGCTGTGCCCGAACCGCGACGAAGGCCTGGCCTACGCGATGCGGCTGCTGCAGGACGGTGTGTCGGCCGAGGTGCACCAGTGGGCCGGCACGTTCCACGGCTCGCAGGCCATCCTGTCCGCCGAGGTGTCGCAGCGGCAGTTCGCCGAAATCGCCGACGTTGTGCGTCGCGCGCTGGCCCGATGACGAAAGGAATCTCTCAGATGACCACCCCGATCGATCTGTTCACCGCCGCTGTCCGGCTGCTGCCGGAAGGGGGAGCGCGGCCCGCGCCGCGCACGTTCGACGCCGAACATGCCAGCTGGCAGCTGATGGCCTTCCACGCCGACACCGACGCCGACATGCACGCCGACCATTGGGAGATGCATCCCGGCGACGACGAGGTGGTGGCGTGCCTGAGCGGCGGTGTGCGGCTCTGCCTGCGCGGCGAGAGCGACGGTGAGGACCAGGAGATCAGCGTGCCCGCAGGCGCCGCGGTCATCGTTCCGCGCGGCCGCTGGCACTGCTTCGAACTGGACTCACCCAGCGACATCCTGGCGCTCACGGTGCCGCGAGGCACCCGCCTGGAGCAGCGCACGACCGTCTGATCCGCCCGGTCTGGGAGAATCGACCCAGACCATGGACACCACCGAGCTGACCACCCCGTCGACGATCGCGGCCCCGCAGGCCGCGATCGACCTCGGCGCGATCGCCGACAATGTGCGCCTGCTGCGCGAACTCGCCGGCGGCGCGCAGGTGATGGCGGTCGTCAAGGCCGACGGGTACGGCCACGGCGCCACGGCGGTGGGCCGGACCGCGCTGGCTGCGGGCGCCGCCGAACTGGGCGTGGCGACCGTGACCGAAGCGCTGGCGCTGCGCCGCGACGGCATCACCGGTCCGGTGCTCGCCTGGCTGCACCCGCCCGGCACCGACTTCGCCCCCGCGGTCGCCGCCGATGTGCAGCTCGCGGTGTCCTCGGTGCGCCAGTTCGGCGAACTGCTCGACGGCGTGCGCCGCGCCGGGTCACCCGCGACCGTCACGGTGAAGGCCGACACCGGGCTGAGCCGCAACGGCGTCGCCGCCTCCGATTTCCCGGCGCTGATCGATGCGCTCAAGCGCGCCCGGGCCGACGGTGCGGTGCGGGTGCGGGGACTGATGTCGCACCTGGCGCACGGCGACGAACCGGACCATCCGTTCAACGACCAGCAGGCGCGACGGCTCATCGAGATGCGCGACTACGCCGCCGCGCAGGGCGTGCCTTTCGAGGTCACGCACCTCTGCAACTCCCCGGCCGCCATGACCCGCCCCGACCTGGCGTTCGATCTGGTCCGACCCGGTATCGCGGTGTACGGCCAGACCCCGATCCCGCAGCGCGGGGACATGGGGCTGCGGCCGGCGATGACGCTGAAATGTCCTGTCGCGCTGGTGAGGTCGATCAGCGCTGGTGACGGCGTGTCCTACGGGCACACCTGGATCGCCGACCGCGACACCACGGTCGCGCTGCTGCCGGTCGGATACGCCGACGGCATCTACCGCAACCTGAGCAACCGCATCGACGTGCTGATCAACGGCCGGTTGTGCCGCAACGTCGGGCGGATCTGCATGGACCAGTTCGTGGTCGACCTCGGCCCCGACGGCAAGGCCGCCGAAGGCGACGAGGCCGTCCTGTTCGGGCCGGGCACCCGCGGCGAGCCCACCGCCCAGGACTGGGCCGACCTGCTGGGAACCATCAACTACGAGGTGGTGACCAGCCCGCGCAACCGGGTGGTGCGCACCTACATCGAGACGGCGGGCGAGAATCGGTGAGCGAAGCCGAGATCCCGTTGCCGGGCGGGCGCAACTCGAACGCGCGGTGGCTGGCCGGAGCGGCCGGCCTGACCGCGGTCGGCGCCACCGCCGGATTGTCGGCCGCCCGCTCGCTGCGTCGGCGCCTCACCACCGAGGACCAGTACGCCGACGAAGATTTCGAGTTGCTCGACGTCGACCGCAGCTCGGTGGTGACAACGCCGGACGGGATCTCGCTAGCGGTGCGCGAAGTCGGACCGGAGGACGCGCCGCTGACGGTCGTGTTCGCCCACGGGTTCTGTCTGCGGATGGGCGCGTTCTACTTTCAGCGTGTCCGGCTGACCCGACAGTGGGGCGACCAGGTGCGGATGGTGTTCTACGACCAGCGCGGCCACGGCCAGTCCGACGAGGCGCCGCCGGAGACCTACACCGTGTCGCAGCTGGGGCAGGACCTGGAGAGCGTGCTGGCGGTCGTGGCGCCGCGCGGCCCGGTGGTGCTGGTCGGACACTCGATGGGCGGGATGACCGTGCTCTCGCATGCGCGTCAGTACCCCCGGCGGTACCCGACGCGGATCGTCGGCGCCGCGCTGATCTCCTCGGCGGCCGAAGGGGTTTCGCGGTCACCGCTGGGCGAGATCCTGCGCAACCCGACCCTGGAGGCGGTCCGCTTCGCGGTGCGCTACGCGCCGAGGCTGGTGCACCGCACCCGCGGCGCCGCCAAATCGGTCGTCGCCCCGATCCTGCGGGCCGCGTCCTACGGCGACGAGAGGATCAGCCCCAGCGTCGTGGCGTTCTCCGAGGACATGATGCACGGCACGCCGATCGCGACGCTGGTCGAGTTCCTGCACGCGCTCGAGGTGCACAACGAAACCGAGGGCCTCGAGACGCTGGCGAAGGTTCCGACGCTCGTGGCCTGCGGTGACCGCGACCTGCTGACGCCCAAGGAATACTCGCAGTCGATGGCCGCGGCCCTGCCGAAGGCGGAGCTGGTGATCGTCGGCGGCGCAGGGCATCTCGTGCAGCTCGAACAGCCCGAGGCGATCAACGAGGCCCTGGTCCGGCTGGTCGAGCGGGCGACCCCGTCCAAGCTCGTCGCCCTGACCCGGCGGGTGCGCGACAGGGTGCGCAATGGCTGAACGAAGCGGAGGCACCGCAGAACTGCCGAGCGCCGAGGACACCATCGCGCTCGGCGCGCAACTCGGGAAGCAGCTGCGCGCGGGCGACGTCGTCGTGCTGTCCGGCCCGCTGGGTGCTGGGAAAACCGTGCTGGCCAAGGGAATAGCGCAGGCGCTCGATGTCGACGGACCGGTCATATCGCCGACGTTCGTGTTGGCCCGGGTGCACCGCGCCCGCCGCGCCGACGCGCCGGCGATGATTCACGTCGACCTGTACCGGCTGCTGGACCACGAGTCGGTGGATCTGCTGGCCGAACTCGACTCGCTCGATCTCGACACCGACCTCGAGGACGCCGTCGTGGTCGTGGAGTGGGGTGAGGGGCTGGCCGAGCGGCTGTCCGACAACCACCTCGACGTGCGGCTGGAGCGGTCGTCGGACACCGAAGTGCGCACCGCGGTGTGGAATTGGAGCACGCCGTGACCATCGTGCTTGCCATCGACACGGCCACGCCGGCGGTGACCGCGGGCGTCGTCCGTCTCGACGATCACCAGGTGCTCGCCGAGCGGGTGACCGTCGATGCCAGGGCGCACGCCGAGCAGCTGACCCCCAACGCGGTCGGCGCGCTGCGCGACGCGGGCGTCGACATGGCTGATGTGGACGCCGTCGTGGTCGGGTGCGGGCCGGGCCCGTTCACCGGTCTGCGGGTCGGGATGGCCACCGCCGCCGCGTTCGGGCACGCGCTGGGCGTGCCGGTGCACGGGGTGTGCAGCCTCGACGCGATCGGTATCGACACCGTCGGTGACGTGCTCGTGGTGACCGACGCGCGTCGTCGCGAGGTGTACTGGGCCCGTTATCGGGACGGGCGACGTGTCGATGGCCCCGCCGTCTGCGCACCCGCCGACGTTCCGGGCGGCGCCGCCGCCGTCGCCGGTTCGCGCGAACACGCAGCGCTGTTCGATCTGCCCCGCCAGGACCCGGTGTATCCGAGCAGCGCGGGACTGGTGCGCGCGGTGCCGGACTGGTCAGGGCGGCCCGCGCCCCTGGTCCCGCTGTATCTGCGCCGGCCCGACGCCAAACCGTCGGTGCAGAAGCGGTGAGCATCGTCTACGGACCGCTCAAGCCGGCCGACGCGGCGCGCTGCGCGGAGCTGGAAGCCCAACTGTTCCCCGGCGACGATCCGTGGCCCGAGCGCGCGTTTCTCGCCGAGCTGTCCGCCAAGCACATCCGCTACGTCGCCGCCCGCGATGGCGACAAGCTCGTCGGGTACGCCGGCATCGCGCGGCTGGGCCGAAAGAAGCCCTACGAGTACGAGATTCACACGATCGGCGTCGACCCGGCCTATCAGGGCCGGGGTATCGGCAAGCGGATGCTGACCGACCTGCTCGAACCCGTCGGTGATGGGGCGGTGTTCCTGGAGGTGCGGACCGACAACGTGCCGGCGATCAAGCTCTACGAGAGCTTCGGGTTCGTCAACGTCGGGCTGCGCAGGCGCTACTACCGGGTCAGCGGCGCCGACGCCTATACGATGAGGCGCGAAGCACCGAGCCCCGCGAGACAGTAGACACCGTGACGATCATCCTGGCCATCGAAAGCTCCTGCGACGAAACCGGCGTGGGCATCGCCGAACTGGGCGGCGACGGTTCGGTGCGGCTGCTCGCCGACGAGGTGGCCTCCAGCGTCGACGAGCACGCCCGGTTCGGTGGCGTCGTCCCCGAGATCGCCTCGCGCGCGCATCTGGAGGCGCTCGGCCCCACGATGCGGCGTGCGTTGGACGCGGCGGGGATCGACCGGCCCGACATCGTCGCCGCGACGATCGGGCCCGGGCTGGCCGGTGCGCTGCTGGTGGGAGTGGCTGCGGCCAAGGCGTATTCGGCGGCGTGGCAGGTGCCGTTCTACGCCGTCAACCACCTTGGCGGGCATCTGGCCGCCGACGTGTTCGACCACGGGCCGCTGCCCGAGAGCGTGGGGCTGCTGGTGTCCGGTGGGCACACCAACCTGCTGCACGTGCGGTCGCTGGGGGAGCCGATCATCGAGCTCGGCAGCACCGTCGACGACGCCGCAGGCGAGGCCTACGACAAGGTGGCGCGGCTGCTGGGGCTGGGCTACCCGGGCGGCAAGGTGCTCGACGACCTGGCGCGCGAGGGTGACCGCGAGGCGGTGGTGTTCCCGCGCGGGATGACGGGCCCGCGCGACGACCCGTACGCGTTCAGCTTCTCCGGCCTCAAGACCGCCGTCGCACGGTACGTCGAGGCGCATCCCGACGCCTCGCCGGCCGACGTGGCAGCCGGCTTCCAGGAGGCGGTGGCCGATGTGCTGACGTTGAAGGCGGTGCGGGCGGCCAAGCAGTTGGACGTGTCGACGCTGCTGATCGCCGGTGGGGTGGCGGCGAACTCGCGGCTGCGCGAGCTGGCCGAGGAACGCTGCGCGGCCAACGGGTTGACGCTGCGGATTCCTCGGCCGCGGCTGTGCACGGACAACGGGGCGATGATCGCGTCGTTCGCCGCTCACCTGATCGCCGCGGGTGCGGCGCCGTCGCCTCTGGACGCGGTCAGCGATCCGGGCCTGCCGGTGGTGCAGGGGCAGGTCGCGTGAGCGTGACTGCCGACAAGCTGGCCGTCACCGAACTGCTGTACCGGTACGCCGAACTGATCGACGCCGGCGATTTCGACGGGGTCGGTCGGCTGCTCGGGCGAGGCAACTTCATGGGGGTGGCCGGCGCCGACGCGATCGCCGGGTTGTTCGCCGCGACCACGCGCCGCTACCCCGAGCACGGCAACACGCCGCGCACCCGCCATCTCGTGCTCAACCCGATCGTCGAGATCGGCGCGGACCGTACGGCCACCGCCCGGTCGACGTTCTGCGTCGTGCAGCACACCGAGGCGGTGTCGCTGCAGCCGATCGTGGTCGGCCGGTACGCCGACGCGTTCGGGTGCGACGACGGCGGGTGGCACTTCACCGAACGCCGGGTCGAGGTCGAGATGGTGGGCGATGTGTCGGCCCACCTGATGGTCGACCCGCACGCACACGGGAAATAGGCAGAGGGCTAACCTTGAGTGCTAGCACTCTCGTGTATAGAGTGCTAGGTGGCAGGCGGCCAACCCCTGCGCCGGCACCCGCGACGACGGTGCGTGGGCACGGACGCCATGCCGAACACCTGGTAACAACAAGACCCGGAACCCCGGGTCGAACACCTGAACTAGTGGAGGGCTCCAATCGTGGCGAGCGTGAACATCAAGCCACTCGAGGACAAGATCCTCGTACAGGCCAACGAGGCCGAGACCACGACCGCTTCCGGTCTGGTCATTCCCGACACGGCCAAGGAAAAGCCGCAAGAAGGCACCGTCGTCGCTGTCGGCCCCGGCCGCTGGGACGATGAGGGCGAAAAGCGCATCCCCCTGGACGTTGCCGAGGGCGACACCGTCATCTACAGCAAGTACGGCGGCACCGAGATCAAGTACAACGGCGAGGAGTACCTGATCCTCTCGGCTCGCGACGTGCTGGCCGTCGTCAACAAGTAAGCGCCCGTGTTCCGCCCCGGGAATCCCCGTCTACGCGGGTGATTTCCGGGGCGGCATGCGTCTGACCGAAAGACAGACAGCTATGAGCAAGCAGATTGAGTTCAACGAAACTGCGCGCCGCGCAATGGAAGCCGGCGTAGACAAGCTGGCCGACGCGGTACGGGTGACACTCGGGCCGCGCGGTCGCAACGTGGTGCTGGCCAAGTCCTGGGGCGGGCCGACCGTCACCAACGACGGTGTGACCATCGCCCGCGAGATCGACCTGGAAGACCCGTTCGAAAACCTCGGTGCGCAGCTGGTGAAGTCGGTGGCCACCAAGACCAACGACGTCGCCGGTGACGGCACCACCACCGCGACGGTGCTGGCGCAGGCGATGGTCAAGGCCGGGCTGCGCAACGTCGCAGCCGGTGCCAACCCGATCGCACTCGGTATCGGCATCTCCAAGGCCGCCGACGCGGTCTCCGAGGCGCTGCTGGCCGCGGCCACCCCGGTGTCGGACAAGAACGCCATCGCGCAGGTCGCCACGGTGTCCTCGCGGGACGCGCTCGTCGGCGATCTGGTCGGCGAGGCGATGACCAAGGTCGGCGCCGACGGCGTCGTCTCGGTCGAGGAGTCCTCGACGCTGAACACCGAGCTGGTGATCACCGACGGCGTCGGCTTCGACAAGGGTTACCTGTCGGCGTACTTCGTCACCGACTTCGACTCCCAGGAAGCCGTGCTCGAGGACGCGCTGGTGCTGCTCCACCGCGAGAAGATCAGCTCGCTGCCGGACCTGCTCCCGCTGCTGGAGAAGGTGGCAGAGGCAGGTAAGCCGCTGCTGATCATCGCCGAAGACGTTGAGGGTGAGGCGCTCTCGACGCTGGTCGTCAACGCGATCCGCAAGACGCTGAAGGCCGTCGCGGTCAAGGCGCCGTTCTTCGGTGACCGCCGCAAGGCGTTCCTCGACGACCTGGCGGTCGTCACCGGCGGGCAGGTCGTCAACCCCGACATCGGCCTGGTGCTGCGCGAGGTCGGCCTCGAGGTGCTGGGCAGCGCCCGGCGCGTGGTGGTCGACAAGGACAGCACGACGATCGTCGACGGCGGCGGTACGAAGGACGCCATCGAGGAGCGCAAGTCCCAGTTGCGGGCGGAGATCGAGGCGTCCGACTCGGAGTGGGACCGCGAGAAGCTCGAGGAGCGGTTGGCCAAGCTGGCCGGCGGCGTCGCCGTCATCCAGGTCGGTGCGGCCACCGAGACCGACCTCAAGAAGCGCAAGGAAGCCGTCGAGGACGCGGTCGCCGCGGCCAAGGCGGCCGTCGAGGAGGGCGTCATCGCCGGTGGCGGTTCGGCTCTGGTCAAGGCGCGCGCTGCGGTCGAGAAGCTGCGCGAGAGCCTGTCCGGTGACGAGCGACTGGGCGCGGACGTGTTCGCGTCTGCGCTTTCCTCTCCGCTGTACTGGATCGCCACCAACGCCGGGCTGGACGGCTCGGTCGTGGTGAGCAAGGTCGCCGAACTGCCGGGCTCGCAGGGCTTCAACGCGGCCACGCTGGAGTACGGCGATCTGGCGGCCGACGGTGTCGTCGACCCCGTGAAGGTGACGCGGTCGGCGGTGCTCAACGCCGCATCGGTGGCCCGCATGGTGCTGACCACCGAGACGGCCGTCGTCGAGAAGCCGGAGGAACCCGAGGATGACGGTCACGGCCACGGCCACGGCCATCACCACCACTGAGTGACTCTCTGCGAAACACCCCCGGTCCCGCGGCCGGGGGTGTTTTCGTTTAGGTATGGATCGAATCTGGCAGTGGACGTGGGATCGGTACAAGTCCAGGTTCTCGTGGGCCGCATGGCTGCTTACGTTCCTACTGGCCTTCCCGGTTTATGTCGCGTGGTCGCTGAGCATCGTCGCGTTCGAAGGATCTGATCGCTATATCGAGGCTGCCGCGATCACCGCGGCTATCGTGCTCGGATACCTCTTCACGGTGGTGATGCCCGGCGGGAAGGACGTCCGCATCATTGAGGGGTGGGCCGGCGGCGGGAACGTAGACGCAGAGGCCGCCCTGCGTGCCACCTACGACTACGGCCGGAAATTGATCGTCAGGGGAATGTCGGTCACCTTCCTCTGGGCTGCAGCGCAATTCGTTATTGTCGGGATGCTCACGGGAGCCAGCGGGTCCCGCCTCGTCCAATATGCGGTCGTCGGTGCGCTTGCCGGGACCGCCGGCCAGCTCATCACGAATCACAGCTACGTCGAATCGACCCTGCGACCTGCCAGGGCGGCGATCGTCGCGGACACAGAGATCGGCGACGGCCTTCCGCGCTCTCGTCCCGACTTCGCCATGTGGAACAACATTGCACTACTCGGGGTGGGGTTCGCGTTCGCCGTTGTCGGAGCGATTCTCGGATCGGTGTTGGATGTGGCAACGCACGGACCGATTCCCGCGATGCTGATCGGTGGTGTCTTGATCCTTGTCGTCGGGCCGTCGCTCTGGGCCGGGTACTCGCCGTTGCTGCAACCCATCCGCGATCTTGCGGCAGGAACGGAGCGAGTTGCGGCCGGTGATTTCACTCAGCGTCTACCGGTGGTGCAGGACGATGATTTGGGCGCGCTGGCTGCGTCGTTCAACCGTATGCAGGCAGGATTGGCTGAGCGACAACGACTTCAGGCGGCGTTCGGCACCTACGTCGACCCCGCCCTCGCCGCCCGGCTGCTCGAGCAGGGCAGCGACGTGTTCAGCGGTGAGCGCCGCGAGGTTACGGTGATGTTCATTGACATCCGCGACTTCACCCCGTTCGCCGAGGCCAACACCGCCGAGGACACCGTCGCCCGGCTCAACGCTGTATTCGACATCGTGGTGCCCGCGGTTGTGGACGCCGGCGGGCACATCAACAAGTTCCTCGGCGACGGCGCGATGGCGGTCTTCGGCGCTCCCAACGATCTCGCGGATCATGCCGACGCCGCGGTACGTGCCGCGGTGCTGATTCACCGCGGCGTCGCCGAGCAATTCGAGGGTGAGGTTCGGATCGGCATCGGAATCAACACCGGTGTGGTGATCGCCGGCACCATTGGCAGCGGCCCCCATCTCGAGTTCAGCCTCATCGGCGACACCACGAACGTGGCAGCCCGCGTCGAGCAGCTGACCAAGACAATCGGTGACCCGATCCTCCTCACCGACCAGACCGTGGCCGCTCTGGTTTCCCGACCGCCCGGACTCACTGACCGAGGCGCACACGCACTGAAGGGCAAGTCAGCCCGAACCTTGGTCTTCGGCCTCGGCTCAACGGTGGATGTTCTCGGCTGAGTGCTCGCGATTCTCGCGACGCGTGATCCGTTCGCTCTGGCGACCCGCGCTCGGTGGTGAACTGACCGTCGCTGCACCACTTCGATAGCCGTTATCGCACTAGCAAACAATACGGTCTATTCCGTTGTATACAAACGAAATTCGTGTCAGCTGTGAAGGCTACGGTGTGTCTCATGGCGGTAATCCTGAGGGCAGACGACAACAATGATCTGGTCCGCCTGCTTCAGGCACGGCTGAACCGCGACTATCCACTGCACTCCAGGCTCAAGGTGGACGGCGTCTACGGGCCGCGCACGGAAGCGGTGGTCAGAGAGTTCCAGCGCCGCGCCGGCCTTGCGATCGATGGCGTCGCGGGCCCGGCGACCCTGGGCCGTCTCGGGTTGAATTTCGATCAGCCACCGCCGCTGCCGACGAATCTTCCGTTCTTCTACACCGCGTCCGGCACGTGGGCCACACCGTTTGTGGGCCCGCCGTTCGACACCGGTTGGCAACTGGAACGACGCGGGCTGGTTCGCAATCAGCCCGTCGGTTACCCCGCCGCCGGCTTCCTGTATCCGAACCCCTTCATGAGCTACAACGAGTCCGTCGCCTTGGGCGTCGCGGAACTGACCCGGCTGATACTGATGAATGCCGGCGGCTTCTATCTGTGCGGTTACAGTCAGGGCGCTGAGGTCGTCGTGCGAGTGCTGCGGCTGATGCTGCCCGGACAACCGCT
Organism: Mycolicibacterium flavescens; assembly: GCF_001722335.1. Lineage (GTDB taxonomy): Bacteria > Actinomycetota > Actinomycetes > Mycobacteriales > Mycobacteriaceae > Mycobacterium > Mycobacterium flavescens. The sequence goes on along the minus strand of NZ_MIHA01000035.1, from coordinate 1,843 downwards.
GGCCCACCGCGCAGCCGACCTGCGCGGCGCCATCCAGTTCGGGAGCCCCTGTCGGCCGCCCGGTCCGACGCGGGTGGGCAACAATCCGCCTGGCGCCGGGATCGCGGGGTTCTACACACCGGAGGAGTTCCGTTCGCGCACATATGACTTCGTCGTCGACGGCGACATGTATGCGACGACCACCGAGGAAACGCTGTTGCAATTGGGCTATGAGGCGCTCACCCCTCTGGAACTCGAACTACCATTCGCGCTCGAGATCCTCACCTTGATTCAGCGCAACGAGTTCCTCGAACTTCTCAACCTCGCCTATGCCCCCGAGACGTTCGCGAAGGTCGTGCGAACCGCGATCGTGGTCGGTGACTTCCTGGCTCGCAATCCGCACATCCACTACCACGACTGGCGCAGCTTCAACGGACAGACAGCAGTTGAACGCGCTGTCGGCATCGTGGCCTCGAGGGTCTAGCCCGCATATCGACCAAACCGTTGCTTAGGCAACAGTTCCGCGAGGAGACTTCGCAGAATCGGCGAGCAGCGATTGCTGTTGGCTTACGCTCGCCGTGGGGGTGCTGTGGGAGGGCGCGTAGGCGACTACGCATGATCAGTAGCCCTGATGGTGCGAGCCTCATGGGAACGATCGCGCAAGTCGGGAGCGGACAGAGAAATGAACAAGTCGATGATCGCGGCCACGTGTGTCGCGGCTGCTCTGGCGCTGGCGCCTGGGGCCGGTGCACAAACACCGCCGCCGATTGCACCGGGCAACTATATCTACACCCACGGCGATGGCGCCTCGATACCCGTGACAGTCGCCTATGACTGCGGGCCCGACTGCTATTCGGTTTCGGGCGCGGATGACCGCTACGAGTTCCGGTGGCAGCCCCAGGGCATCTGGGTGGCGGCACCCGGTATCTGGACGGCTGACGGGTTCGACTGGACGCATCCGCGTGGCACGCCGGGACGGCTCACCCCAGCCTGAGGGTTCCCGCACACACGCAGTCGCGGTCGACGCCGAGTTCCGGGTTCAATCAGTTGACGTCTCTTGTGGAGATTGAGATCCGCCCACCGACCGCAGTTCTAACGGAATTCTTAACCAACGGTGGAGAACTGCGGAATTGTGTCGAATGTGCTGATCTGAAACCACATTGGTCACATCCGAGCAGGGGAAACTCCGGCGATCAGACGTGGAATTTGTCGAAGACCGAAACCCCGTGCAGGTCACACGATCACACGCCTACTGTCGGAGGATCTTTTGTCGGACCGTGTTGGCATGATGGGGTTATGTCTTCGGCGGCGGCTTGTGGTGATGCTCCGGCGGTGAGCGGGGTTGATCGCTTGTTGGAGTTGTATGACCGGTTGGCGGAGTTGTGCGGGCAGCGAAACGCCATCGATGCTCAGGTCGTGGAGATTGTCGCCGAGATCGATCGTGACGGATTGTTGGGCGCCGCTCCCGGGGTCAAGTCGCTCAAGGCTTTGGTGGCCTGGAGGTTGGGCATGTCCGAAGCCAACGCGGGCAACATCGCGGCGATCGCCGGTCGTTACGATGAATTCCCGCGCTGCACCACCGAGATGCGCCAGGGGCGGCTGTCGCTGGATCAGGTCGGGGTGATCGCCCAGCATGCCGGGCAGGGCTCTGATGAGCACTATGCTGACTTCGCGGCGGTGGCCACGGTGCGCCAGATCCGCAAGGCACTGAGTCTGGAAACCAAGCCCGAACCCGACCGCGAGCCCGAACCGGAGTTCAAGCGGTCGTTTTCGAAGAGCACCGGCGACAATTACACGACGTATCGCATCACGGTGCCCAATCTGGAGGCGGCCAAAGTCGATGCCGCGTTGGCTTCGCATCGGG
>NZ_MIHA01000034.1 GCF_001722335.1 Mycolicibacterium flavescens | reverse complement strand
CGTCGAGCTCGCGGCGAACCACCGCAAGCGCTTCGTACATACGTTCGATACCCACAACCCGACACTAACCACCCCCACCGACACCACACCCCCAAATGTGGCCCCAGAAACCAAAGTGACAGAAGTTATTTGAGGCCAGTCTCCTCGGCGAGCGCGATCAACCGCGCCCGGACCAGATCCGGTCGTTCGTCGACGATGAAGTGGCTGGCGTCGACCAATTCCAAGGTGTAGTCGTCGGCCCTGGCGGTCTCCGCGGCGACCATCGACGGGTGCACGGCGCGGTCACCGGCGCCGAACAGGCAGCGGATCGGGATCGTCGCGCGCGGCGGTGCGGGCGCGGTCCCGGCGGTCGGCAGTTCGCGCAGCAGGAACGTCCGGTACGTATCTCGGGCCGCGCGCGCGACGACGGGATCACGGAAACGTTCGGTGTAGACCTTCGCCGTTTCCCGGTCCACCCGCGACGCACTGCGGAACACCCGCGCAACGAGTTTCGCCCGCTGCTGCAACCGCGGACCGAGAATGGCCAACGGCACCTGATACCAGAACCGCCACATATGCGGCACCAACGCGCGCGGACTGTTCCACGGGTGGGCCATGTTCATCGCCAGGTAGCCGTCGAACCGCTCCGGCGCCATCGCCAGCAGGCGGTACCCGACGAACGCGCCCCAGTCATGGCCGACCAGCAGAACCCGATCGAGGCCCAGCGCGTCGAGCAGCGCCTCCACATCGGCGGCGACGTCGTCCTTACCCCACCGGTGCGGGGCCGGCCCGGACCATCCGTAACCCGGCAGGTCGGGCGCGATGATCCGCAACCCCGGCGGCGGGTCGGCCAGAAGATCGCGGTAGACCCAGTGGTGCTGGGGCCACCCGTGCAGCGCCAGCACCGGCCGCCCGTCGGCGGGCCCGGCCTCCGTCACGTGGAAGCGCACCCCGCGGGCGTCGACGAAGGATCGCCGCACACCGGCGATGGGCGGGGGTCCAGCAGGCATAAACGGACTATAGAGACCGGTGATCGCGCTACCGTGCCGGTATGTCCGGATATCGAGAGTTGTTCGACGCCAGCATCGCCGATCCACAGTCGTTCTGGGCCGAGGTCGCCAAGGCGGTGACGTGGACGCGAGCGCCCCAGCAGATCCTCGACGACTCGAATCCGCCGTTCTACCGATGGTTCCCCGACGGCGAGCTCAATACCTGCGCCAACGCGCTGGACCGGCACGTCGAGAACGGCCGCGCCGATCAGACCGCGCTCATCTACGACTCGCCCGTCACCGGCACCCAGCGCACCTACACTTACCGCGAATTACTCGACGCCACAGCCAAATTCGCGGGCGGACTGCGCGGACTCGGCGTCGCGAAGGGCGACCGCGTCGTCATCTACATGCCGATGATCCCCGAGGCCGTCATCGCCATGCTGGCGTGCGCGCGCCTGGGCGCGGTGCATTCGGTGGTGTTCGGCGGGTTCGCTGCCCACGAACTCGCGGCCCGCATCGACGACGCCAGGCCCACCGTCGTCGTCTCCGCGTCGTGCGGCATCGAACCGACCCGCACCGTCGAGTACAAGCCGATGCTCGACGCCGCGCTGCAGATGGCCGAACACCCGCCGCGCGTCTGCGTGATCGCACAGCGCGAACGTCATCGCTGCGAGTTGATCGCCGACCGCGATCTGGACTGGGACTACGTGGCCTCGGCCGCACCCGTCGACCCCGTACCGGTCGCGGCGACCGACCCGCTCTACGTGCTCTACACCTCGGGCACCACCGGCAAGCCCAAGGGCATCGTGCGCGACAACGGCGGGCACGCGGTGGCGCTGATGTGGAGCATCCGCAACATCTACGACATCTCGCCCGGCGACGTGTTCTGGACCGCCTCCGACGTCGGCTGGGTGGTCGGCCACTCGTACATCGTCTATGCGCCACTGCTTTTGGGCGCCACCACCGTTCTCTACGAAGGCAAGCCGATCGGAACACCCGATCCCGGCGCGTTCTGGCGCGTCGCCTCCGAGCACGGGGTCAAGGCGCTGTTCACCGCGCCGACGGCCCTGCGCGCGATCCGCAAGGAGGACCCCGACGGCGAGCACATCGGCCGCTATGACCTGTCGCGGATGAAGTACCTGTTCCAGGCCGGTGAGCGCCTCGACCCCGACACCTATCAGTGGGCATCGCAGAAACTCGGCATCCCGATCGTCGACCACTGGTGGCAGACCGAGACCGGTTGGGCGATCGCCGCCAACCCGATGGGGTTGGACCCGATGCCGATCAAACCCGGGTCGCCGACCGTGCCGATGCCCGGCTACGACGTGCGCATCCTTCGGGTCGACGGCTCCTCCTGCGAACCGAACGAGGAAGGCGCGATCTGCATCCGGCTGCCCCTTCCGCCGGGCACCCTTCCCACGCTGTGGGGTGACGACGCCCGCTATGAGGCCTCCTACCTGCGCGAGTACGCGGGCTACTACCTCACCGGCGACGGCGGATACCTCGATGAAGACGGCTACCTGTTCGTGATGGGTCGCATCGACGACGTCATCAACGTGGCCGGGCACCGGCTGTCGACGGGCTCCATCGAAGCGGTGCTCGCGACGCACCCGGCGGTCGCCGAGTGCGCGGTGATCGGCGTCAACGACGACATCAAAGGACAGGTACCCCGCGGCTTGGTGGTGTTGCAGTCCGGCGCGAAGGCCGAGGGACTGGCCGACGAACTCGTCGCGCTGGTACGCGAGAACATCGGCGCGGTAGCGTGTTTGAAGGCCGTCGACATCGTGCCGGCCCTGCCGAAGACCCGCTCGGGCAAGATCCTGCGCAAGACGATGCGCGGCATCGCGCACGGTAAGGACGAACCGGTGCCGTCGACGATCGAGGATCCCGGCGTGCTGGAAACCCTCAAGCCGATTCTGCACACGCGCTAACCGGCCCAAACCCCAAACGGATCGGCATATATTCGAGATGCGTCCACTATGCGCCCGCCGCGGCGCGTCAACAAAGGAGTTGAACAGCGATGCGTATCTCTGCAGTCAAGGCACCCAGCGGTTGTAGCTGCCGCTGCAACGTGTGCGAATCCGGTCATCACTGCGGGAACCGACCCAACTGCAACGTCCGCAAATAGCCGGGTTTGTTCCTCTCCCTCGCGGGTGGCACCGCGCCCACCTGCGAGGGAGTCCGGCGTGCCGATCGCGCACACGGTTAACCCGCCGACGCGCGGGGTAACCGATCCGTCAATAACGACGGAGGTGGATGATGGCAAAGCCCCGCTACATGGCGGTGCAGGGCGCCGCGCTGATCGTCGGCACCGTCCTGCTGCTCGTCGGGGTGCTCGGGTTCATCCCCGGAGTCACCTCCGACCTCGACCACCTGGGTTGGTTTAGCCACCAGTCCCAGGCTCGACTGTTCGGGCTGTTCGTGGTGTCGATCGCGCACAACATCGTCAACCTGGTGATCGGCGCGCTGGGGTTGGTGATGGCGCGCACCTACGCGTTGGCCCGCGCCTACTTCCTCGGCAGCGGTGTTCTGTACCTCGCGGTATGGATCTACGGCCTGGCCACCGCGCGACCGTGGGGGTGGCTGACGTTCGCGCTGGGTGTCGTCATGATCATCCTGGGTTTGACGCTGGCCGGACAGCACGATCCGACCAAGCGCCGCAGAAGGGTTCGCGCCTAAGCTTGCGCCGTGCTGAGCGCGTTGCTGTGGGGAGCCGTTGCGGCGTGTTCACTGGTCGTAGGTGCGATCGCGGGTGTCGTCCGCCCCTGGAAACCGCGGTTCGTCGGGTGGGTGCTGGGTTTCGGTGCCGGCGCGCTGGTGGCCAGCATTTCTTTCGAATTGGCCGAGGAGGGCTTTCGGATCGGCGGCGCGCTTCCCGTCGCGGTCGGTTTGGCGGTCGGCGGTCTGGCGTTCTTCCTTGCCGACTTCGGTGTCGTCCGCGTCGGCGGGCGAAACGGTCGGGCCGGGTTGCCACTGGCGCTGGGTGCGCTGCTCGACGGGATTCCGGAACAGGCGGTGCTCGGCATCGGCATCGCCGGCGGTGGGGTGGTCAGCATCTCGCTGCTGGTCGCGATTTTCGTGTCGAATCTGCCCGAAGCGGTCGGGTCGGCGAGCGACCTCAAGGCCAACGGCCGACGGGGCACCCACATCATCGCCGGCTGGGCCGGAGTTGCGGTGTTGTGCGTGGCCGCCACCGTTGCCGGTTACCAGTTCCAAGAGGTCGCAGGAAGCCAACTTCGGGGTGGGATCGATGGATTCGCTGCCGGCGCGTTACTTGTCATGCTGGTCACGTCGATGATTCCCGAAGCGACCGAAAAGGCCGGTCGCCAAGCAGGACTGGCGGCGGTACTGGGCTTCGCAGTCGCGGCTGGACTGTCGCTGAGCAGCTGAACAGGGTCGGGTAGGTGATCAATCCTGCCGTGCAACGCTTTTCGTAATACTCGCACATCTGCCGGTGACTCGTGGTTGTCTGGATGAGTGAGCACGGCGACCGCGCCGGACACCGACGCTAAACGGGGAATCAACCTGGCACTGGCCACCTGGGTCTCTGCCATCAACTTCTGGGCCTGGAACATGATCGGCCCGCTGTCGACCACCTACGCTTCCGATCTCCGCTTGAGCAGCACCGACGCGTCGATCCTGGTGGCCACGCCGATTCTGGTCGGCGCCGTCGGTCGCGTGGTGGTCGGCGCGCTGACCGACCGGTACGGCGGCCGGGTGATGTTCATCGCGATCTCGCTGGCGTCGATCGTGCCGGTGCTGGCGGTCGGAGCGGCCGGGGCGGCGGGGTCGTACCCGCTGCTCGTCGCGTTCGGGTTCTTCCTCGGCATCGCCGGCACGATCTTCGCCGTCGGCATACCGTTCGCCAACAACTGGTACGAACCGGCCCGCCGCGGGTTCGCCACCGGGGTGTTCGGGATGGGCATGGTCGGCACTGCGCTGTCGGCGTTCTTCACGCCGCGCCTGGTGGCCTCGTTCGGCCTGTTCACCACCCACGTGCTGGTTGCGGTCGCACTCGCAGCGACCGCGGTGCTGTGCGTCGTCGCCATGCGCAACGCACCGGCCTTCACCCCGAACACCGACCCGGTGCTGCCCAAACTCAAAGCCGCCGCCAAGCTCGGGGTGACCTGGGAGATGTCGCTGCTGTACGCGATCGTGTTCGGCGGCTTCGTGGCGTTCAGCAACTACCTACCCACGTACATCAAGATGATCTACGACTTCTCCGCGGTCGACGCCGGTGCCCGCACCGCGGGGTTCGCGCTGGCGGCGGTGCTGGCGCGGCCGGTCGGCGGCGCGCTCTCGGACCGGATACCACCGAAGTACGTCGTACTGACCTCGTTCGCCGGCACCGCGGTGATGGCGTTCATCGCGGTGTTCCAGCCACCGCCCGACGTCTGGTCGGCGGCGACGTTCATCACGCTGGCAGTGTTCCTCGGGATCGGCACCGGCGGGGTGTTCGCCTGGGTGGCGCGACGCGCACCGGTGGCATCGGTCGGCTCGGTCACCGGAATCGTCTCCGCCGCCGGCGGTTTGGGCGGCTACTTCCCACCGCTGGTGATGGGCGCCACGTACAACTCCGCGGAGAACAACTACACGGTGGGTCTGCTGCTGCTGGTCGCGACCGCGCTGATCGCGCTCGCCTACACCGCGTTGCGGCTACACGCCCACGAACCGAAACAGGAAGAGGCCCCGCCGTGACCACGACACCCAGGACCGGCGGACCCGTCGAGGAGTTGCTGAAGAGCAGCGGCCGCTTCTTCACGCCCGGGGAGTTCTCCGACGACGGGCGCACCGTCACCCGCCGCGGCGGCCGCGAAGGCGACGTGTTCTACCGCGACCGTTGGAGCCACGACAAGGTTGTCCGCTCCACGCACGGCGTCAACTGCACCGGGTCGTGCTCGTGGAAGGTCTACGTCAAAGACGGCATCATCACCTGGGAGACGCAGGAGACCGACTACCCGTCCGTCGGACCGGACCGGCCCGAGTACGAACCGCGCGGGTGTCCACGCGGGGCGGCATTCTCCTGGTACACCTACTCCCCCACCCGCGTGCGCTACCCGTACGCCCGCGGCGTGCTCGTCGAGATGTACCGGGAAGCGAAGTCCCGGCTCGGCGATCCGGTGTTGGCGTGGGCCGACATTCAGGCCGACCCCGAGCGCCGCCGCCGCTACCAGCGGGCCCGCGGCCAGGGCGGGCTGGTCCGGATCAACTGGGCCGAGGCCACCGAGATGATCGCGGCCGCCCACGTGCACACCATCAAGGAGTACGGTCCCGACCGGGTGGCCGGGTTCTCGCCGATCCCGGCCATGTCGATGGTGTCGTTCGCGGCCGGGTCGCGGTTCATCGAACTGCTCGGCGGGGTGATGACGTCGTTCTACGACTGGTACGCCGACCTTCCGGTGGCCTCGCCGCAGGTGTTCGGTGACCAGACCGACGTGCCCGAGTCCGGCGACTGGTGGGACGCGGCGTATCTGATGATGTGGGGCTCCAACGTCCCGATCACCCGCACCCCCGACGCCCACTGGATGGCCGAGGTCCGCTACCGCGGCACCAAGGTGGTCTCCGTCAGCCCCGACTACACCGACAACACCAAGTTCGCCGACGAGTGGATGCCGTGCGCGGCGGGCACCGACGGCGCGCTGGCGATGGCGATGGGCCACGTCATCCTGTCCGAATTCTTTGTCCGCCAACGGGTGCCGTTCTTCGTCGACTATGTCCAGAAGTACACCGACCTACCGTTCCTGGTGAAGCTCGAGGAGCGCAACGGCGCGCTGGTGCCCGGGAAGATGCTCACCGCAGCCGATCTCGGCCACGACGTGGCGAACGCGCCGTTCAAGCCCGCGCTGCTCGACGGCGCCACCGACACCGTCACGGTGCCGCACGGCTCGCTGGGCTTCCGCTACGGCGACGACGGCGTCGGCAAGTGGAACCTCGACCTCGGGGCGGTGGTGCCGGCGTTGACGGTGCGCACCGACGGCGGCGAAGCCGTCGAGATCCAACTGCCCTGTTTCGACAGCATCGACGGGCGCGGCCAGACCCTGACCCGCGGGGTGCCGGTGCGTCAGGTCGGCGAGCACCGGGTGTGCACGGTGTTCGACCTGATGCTGGCGCAGTACGGGGTCCCCCGGCCCGGGATGCCCGGGGACTGGCCCACCGGCTACGACGACGCCACCCGGCCCTACACCCCGGCGTGGCAGGAGCAGATCACCGGAGTGTCTGCGGCACAGGCGATCCGGATCGCCACCCAGTTCGCCCGCAACGCTCAGGAGTCCGGCGGCCGGTCGATGATCATCATGGGCGCCGGCATCTGCCAGTGGTTCCACGGCGACGCCACCTACCGCGCGGTGCTGGCGATGCTGCTGCTGACCGGGTCGATGGGCCGCAACGGCGGCGGGTGGGCGCACTACGTCGGCCAGGAGAAGTGCCGGCCCGTCACCGGGTGGGCGACGATGGCGATGGGCACCGACTGGGCCCGCCCGCCGCGACAGATGCCCGGAACGTCCTACTGGTACGTGCACACCAACCAGTGGAGCTACGACCGGTACCGCGCCGACGCGTTGGCCAGCCCGCTCGGCCGCGGCCGGTTCCGCGACAAACACACGATGGATGTGCTGGCGTCGTCGACGGCGATGGGCTGGAACCCGTTCTACCCGCAGTTCGACCGGTCCAGCCTCGACGTCGCCGACGATGCCAAGGCCGCCGGCCAGGAGATACCGGCCTACGTCGCCGAGCAATTGGCGAAGGGCGAACTGAAACTGGCGGTCACCGATCCGGACAATCCGCGCAACTGGCCGCGGGTGCTCAGCGTGTGGCGGTCAAACCTGCTGGGCTCGTCGAGCAAGGGCAACGAGTACTTCCTGCGTCACCTGTTGGGCACCGACTCGAACCTGGGCGCCGATCCCGCCCCGGAAGACCTGCGGCCCAACGACATCACCTACCCGGACGAGATCCCCGAAGGCAAGCTCGACCTGCTGATGTCGATCGACTTCCGGATGACCTCGACCACGCTGCTGTCCGATGTCGTGCTGCCCGCCGCCACCTGGTACGAGAAGCACGACCTCAACAGCACCGACATGCACCCGTACGTGCACGCGTTCACCCCGGCCATCGACCCGCCGTGGGAAACCCGGTCGGACTACGACGCTTTCGGCGCGATCGTCCGCTCGTTCGCCACCCTGGCCAAAAAGCACCTGGGCACCCGCACCGACGTCGTGCTCGGTGCGCTGCAGCACGACACCCCCGGCGCGATGGCCTATCCCGGTGGGGTGGAGCGGGATTGGCGGGTCACCGGGGAGGTCCCGGTGCCCGGTAAGACCATGGGCCCGCTGACGGTCGTCGAGCGCGACTACACCGCGATCGCCGACAAGTGGGCCACGCTGGGCCCGCTGGTCGAGGAGCTCGGCGTCACCACCAAGGGCATCACCACCTGGCCGGTGCAGGAGACCGCCGAACTGGCCAAGACGTTCGGCGTGATGAACAAGGGGGTGGCGGCGGGACGGCCGGCGATCACCACCGCCGCCCGGATGGCCGAGGTGATCCTGGCGCTGTCGGGCACCTCCAACGGCCGGCTGGCCGTCGAGGGATTCCGCGAACTGGAGAAACGCACCGGCCGGCCGTTGGTGCACCTGGCCGAGGGCAGCGAGGAACGCCGCATCACCTTCGCCGACACCCAGGCCCGCCCGGTGCCGGTGATCACCAGCCCGGAGTGGTCCGGCAGCGAGACCGGCGGCCGCCGGTACGCCCCGTTCACGGTGAACATCGAGCACCTCAAGCCGTTCCACACGTTGACCGGCCGGATGCACTTCTACCTGGACCACGACTGGCTCGAGGAACTCGGCGAGCAGCTGCCGGTGTACCGCCCGCCACTGGACATGGCCCGGCTGTTCGGTGCGCAGGCGGTCGGCCACCAGGACGGCCTCGGGTTGACGGTGCGCTACCTGACCCCGCACTCGAAGTGGTCGATCCACTCCGAGTATCAGGACAACCTGTTGATGCTGTCGCTGTCGCGGGGCGGGCCGACGATGTGGATGAGCCCGGCTGACGCGGCGAAAATCGAGGTGCGCGACAACGATTGGGTGGAGGCGGTCAACCCCAACGGGGTGCTGGTGTGCCGCGCGATCGTCAGCCACCGGATGCCCGAAGGGGTGGTGTTCGTCTATCACGTCCAGGAACGCACGATCGACGTGCCGCTGTCGGAGACCACCGGTAAACGCGGCGGCATCCACAACTCGTTGACCCGCCTGCTGATCAAGCCCACGCACATGGCCGGCGGGTACGCGCAGAACGCGTTCGCGTTCAACTACCTGGGGCCCACCGGCAACCAGCGCGACGAGGTGACGGTGGTGCGCCGTCGCAGCCAGGAAGTGGTGTTCTAACTATGAAAGTCATGGCGCAGTTGGCGATGGTGATGAACCTCGACAAGTGCATCGGGTGCCACACCTGCTCGGTGACCTGCAAACAGGCCTGGACCAACCGTCCTGGCACCGAGTACGTGTGGTTCAACAACGTCGAAACCCGTCCCGGACAAGGCTATCCGCGCACCTACGAGGACCAGGAACGGTGGCGCGGCGGCTGGATCCGCGACCGCAAGGGCCGGCTGCGCCTGCGCGACGGCGGCCGGTTCTCCAAGCTGGCGCGGATCTTCGCCAACCCGAAGATGCCCAGCATGGCCGACTACTACGAACCGTGGACCTACGACTACGACAACCTTTTGTCCGCCCCGGCGGGCGACCAGATGCCGACCGCGCCGCCGCGCAGCCTGATCAGCGGCGAGCCGATGACCATCGAGTGGTCGGCGAACTGGGACGACGACCTCGGCGGGTCGACGGAGATCGTGCCGGGCGACCCGGTGCTCAAGAAGATCAACGAGCAGGTGAAGTTCGAACTCGAAGAGACGTTCATGTTCTACCTGCCGCGGATCTGTGAGCACTGCATCAATCCGTCGTGTGTGGCGTCGTGCCCGTCGGGGGCGTTGTACAAGCGCGCCGAGGACGGCATCGTGCTCGTCGATCAGGACCGCTGCCGCGGCTGGCGGATGTGTGTGTCCGGATGCCCCTACAAGAAGGTGTATTTCAATCACAAGACCGGCAAGGCCGAGAAGTGCACGTTCTGCTACCCGCGCGTGGAGGTCGGGCTGCCGACGGTGTGTTCGGAGACCTGCGTGGGGCGGCTGCGCTACATCGGGCTGGTGCTCTACGACGTCGACGGGGTGACCGAGGCTGCCTCGGTGGAGAAGGACACCGAGCTCTACGAGGCGCAGAAACGCATCATCCTCGACCCCCACGATCCGCGGGTGATCGCCGGGGCGCGCGCAGAAGGCATCTCCGACGAGTGGATCGGCGCCGCGCAGCGCTCACCGGTCTACGCGCTGATCCACGAATACCAGGTGGCGTTGCCGCTGCATCCGGAATACCGCACCATGCCGATGGTCTGGTACATCCCGCCCCTGTCGCCGGTGGTCGACGCCGTGGCCCGCGACGGCCACGACGGCGAGGATCTCGGCAACCTGTTCGGCGCGCTGCAGTCACTGCGCATCCCGATCGAATACCTGGCCGGGTTGTTCACCGCCGGGGACACCGCCGTCGTCGAAAAGGTGTTGCAGCGGCTGGCCGCGATGCGGTCCTACATGCGCGACATCAACCTCGGCCGCGAGACACAGCCGCACATCCCGCAGGCCGTCGGGATGACCGAGGAGCAGGTCTACAACATGTACCGGCTGCTGGCCCTGGCGAAATACGATGAGCGCTATGTGATTCCCACCGCGTACGCCGCGACCGTGCCCGGCTCAGTGGAGGAGACCGGCTGCTCGCTGGACTTCGAGGGCGGGCCGGGCATGTACGAGTCCGGTCCGTTCGGCGAGGCCAGCGGGGACCCGGTGCCGGTGGCGGTGGAGACCTTCCACGCGCTGCAACACCGGCAGACCTCCGACGGCATGGCCGCCAGCGAAAGCCGGCCGTCGCGGGTGAACCTGCTCAACTGGGACGGTCGCGGCACCCCGCACGGAATCTTCCCGCCGAACGGGGACGGCCGATGAGGCTGCTCAAACGGGCGCGCTCCACACTCGAGGACCGGCTGGTGTGGCAGTGCGCGTCGCTGCTGCTGAACTACCCCGACCCGGAGCGCCTGGCACTGGCCGACGAACTGCTGGAACACGCTGCCGCCGAGGGCCTTTCGGAGACTGCGGCGGCGCTGCGCGCCCGGGACCCGATGCGGGCCGCCCAAGATTACGTCGCCACCTTCGATCTGCGGCGCCGCTGCACCATGTACCTGACGTACTGGACCGCCGGCGACACCCGCAACCGCGGCAACGCGATGCTGGCCTTCGCCCAGGCGTACCGCGCGGCGGGCGTGACGCCGCCCGGCGACGAGGCGCCCGACTTCCTGCCGGTCGTGTTGGAGTTCGCCGCCACCGTCGACCCGGCGGCGGGTCGGCGCCTGCTCGCCGAGCACCGCGTGCCGATCGAGGTGCTGCACCGGGCGCTGACCGAGGCGGGCTCCCCGTACGTACACGCCGTCGCGGCGGTGCTGGGCACGCTGCCCGCCGCCACCGACACCGAGGTGCAGCGGGCCCGGCGGCTGGCCGCCGAAGGACCACCGGCCGAAGCGGTGGGCCTGCAACCGTTCACGTTGACCGTGCCGCCGCGCCGTACGAGCTGAGGAGCCAGCTGACATGTCGGGTCTGGAGATCTACTGGGACGTCGTCCCGTACGTCACGCTGGCGGTGGTGGCGGTCGGCATCTGGTGGCGCTACCGCTACGACAAGTTCGGCTGGACGACGCGTTCGTCGCAGCTCTACGAGTCGCGGCTGCTGCGGATCGGCAGCCCCATGTTCCACTTCGGCATCCTGGTGGTCATCGTCGGCCACGTGATCGGCCTGGTGATCCCCGAATCGTGGACCGAGGCGGTCGGACTGAGCGATCACGCCTACCACGTGCAGGCCTTGATACTCGGCGGCATCGCGGGGGTCAGCACGCTGGGCGGGATCGCGCTGCTGGTGTACCGCAGGCGCACCACCGGGCCGGTGTTCATGGCCACCACCGTCAACGACAAGATCATGTACCTGGTGCTGGTGATGGCGATCGTCGCCGGCCTGGCCTGCACGCTGATCGGCGCCACACCGGTCGGCGCCGAACACGACTACCGCCAGACGGTGTCGCCGTGGTTCCGGTCGATCTGGATTCTGCAGCCGCGCGGCGATCTGATGGTGCAGGCGCCGGCGTGGTTCCAGATCCATGTGACGATCGCGCTGGTGCTGTTCTGCCTGTGGCCGTTCACCCGGCTGGTGCACGTGTTCAGCGCGCCGATCGGCTACCTGTTCCGGCCCTACATCGTGTACCGCAGCCGGGAGGCTGGCAACGGCCGGGAGCTGGTGGCGACCCATCCGCCGCGGCGCGGATGGTGATCTGCGATAAGGACTTTGGTCCCTGCCCCTGAAGCCCTTCGGCCCGCTTCACCGACCCCGGGTGGTTCATACACTGCGGCCATGACCTACGTGATCAGCAGTGCCTGCGTGGACGTGATGCACAAGTCCTGCGTACCCGAATGCCCGGTCGATTGCATCTACGAGGGCGCCCGCTCGCTCTACATCAATCCCGAGGAATGCGTGGACTGCGGCGCGTGCAAGCTGGCGTGCGAAGAAGGCGCGATCTACTACGAGACCGATCTGCCCGACGAGGAGCACCGCCGCCTGGCCGACAACGCCGCGTTCTTCGCCGACGTCCTGCCCGGGCGCGACGCGCCGCTGGGCGCCCCCGGTGGTGCCGCCAAGCTCGGGCCGGTCGGGGTGGACACGCCGCTGGTCGCCGGGTTCCCGGCAAGGCTAGGGACCTAAGCCTCTTCTGCGCGCAGCCCGCACGGACGAAGGTGAAGACATGGAGCAGTTGACGATCCTGGACGCGGGGTTCCTGCAGGCTGAGGACTCCGACCCGCACGTGAGCCTGGCGATCGGCGCGATCGCGGTGTTGGCCGGGCCGATGCCCGACTTCGCCGTGCTGACCGCGGAACTGGCCGAGCGCATCACCTCGGTGCCCCGCTTCACCCAGGTGCTGCGCACCCATCCGCTGGATCTCGGCGCCCCGGAATGGGTCGATGACGCCTCCCTCGACATCTCGCACCACGTGCGCAGGGCGGCGGTGCCGCGGCCCGGTGACGACGCGGCGCTGTTCCGGTGGGCCGCCGACGTGATAGAGCACCGCCTGGACCGCGACCGGCCGCTGTGGGAGTGCTGGGTGGTCGACGGGCTCGCGCACAACCGGTGGGCGATCCTGATCAAGATCCACCACTGCATGGCCGACGGAGTCGCGGCCACCCAGCTGCTGACCCGGCTGTGCGACGGGTACACCGAGCCGGCCGAGACCCGTCGGCCGCCGCGGCGACGGTTGCCCGCGGTGCCGCTCAACCCGGTCGACTGGTTGACCGCAGCGTGGCGGACGTCGACCGGCCTGACCGCCGCGACCACCCAGGCCCTGCACGGCGCGCTCGACATCGCGGGCGGCCTGCTGCGGCCGGCGGCCGCGTCGTCGCTGACCGGCCCGGTCACCGACATGCGCCGTTACGCGACGGTCGAGGTGTCGATGCACGACGTCGAGAAGATCTGTCAGCGGTTCGAGGTCACGGTCAATGACGTTGCGCTGACCGCGATCACCGACAGCTTCCGGACCATGCTGCTGCGGCGGGGCGAACAGCCGCGGCGCACGTCGCTGCGGACGCTGGTGCCGGTGTCGGTGCGCTCCGGGGACGCGGCGGGCCGGGCCGACAACCGCGTCTCGATCATGCTGCCGTACCTGCCGGTCGAGAAGTCCGACGTCCTGCAGCAGCTGCAGGCCGTGCACGCCCGCATGACCAGGGCCAAGGGCAGCGGCCAGCGGCAGGCCGGAAGTGCGTTGATCGCCGCGGCGAACGCGATCCCGTTCCCGGTCACCGCGTGGGCGGTGCGGACGCTGGGCCGGCTACCGCAGCGCGGCATCGTCACGCTGGCCACCAACGTGCCCGGCCCGCGCAAACGCATGCGTGTCCTCGGCCGCGAGGTCATCCGGCTGCTGCCGATCCCGCCGCTGGCCATGCGGCTGCGCACCGGCGTGGCCATGCTGAGCTACGCCGACCACCTCGCGTTCGGCATCATCGGCGACTACGACGCGGCGCCCGACGTCGACGAACTGGCCACCGGGATCGAACGCGCGGTGAGCGAACTGGCCGAGCTCAGCACCGGCCACTGGCGCAGCACCCCGGCAGGGACACTCGCTCTGGTACAAGGAGGCTGACATGACCAAGGGCCGTGAGCTCGAAACCCTCAACCGCAGACAGTGTCTGGATCTGCTGTCTGGCGTGCGGGTCGGCAGGCTGGTGTTCACCGAGGACGCCCTGCCCGCCGTGCAGCCGGTCAATTTCCGGCTGTGGCGCGACGATCTGGTGATCCGGGTGGCCGGCGGGCCGAAGCTGGCCGCCGCCACCGACAATCAGGTCGTGGCGTTCCAGGCCGACGAACTCGATCCCGACCTGCGCGACGGCTGGAGTGTCACCGTTGTCGGGCACGCCCAACCGGTCACCGACATCGACGAACTCGTCGACCTGTCAGGCACTTTCGTCGAACCCTGGGCGGCCGGGCGACGCGACCACTTCGTGCGGATCCGCACCGAGAAGATCACCGGACGTCGCTTCCGCGACCGCGGCACCCCCGAGTACCGCGGGGTGGACCAGAACCGGGCACACCACCTCAACCGCTGACGCTTCCTCGGTTCCGGAACGCCTCGACCGCGGTCGGCAGCGTCATGAACATACGGTGCTCACCGATGCGGCCGACCATGTCCGCCGCTTCCAGCGCGTCACGCAGGTCCTGCTTGACCCGCGCCATGGCGAACACAATGCCTCGATGATCGAGTTCCTGCCGCAGGGACTCGAGCGCGTCGAGCGCGGTGAGGTCGACCTCGACGTTGGCCTCTACGTTGAGGACGAACCACTCGACACAGCCGTCGCTGTCGTCGACCGCGGACAGCGCCCGCTTACGGAAGTCCTCTGCATTCGCGAAACACAAGGGCGCGTCGTACCGGTAGATCACCAGACCGGGTACCGGTCTCGCGTCCGGGTAGTCCTCGATGTCGTGCATACCGGCGATACCGGGGACGAAACCGAGCACGCTGTCATGGGCGTGGGCCACGCGGCGCAGCAGGTCGAGAATCGACAGGGCGACCGCTACCAGCACGCCGTAGAGCACACCCAGTCCGAGAACAGCAGCGGTGGTCGCCACGGCGAGCACGAACTCGCTGCGGCGGAAACCGGCGAGGCGGCGGTACGCGGCGACGTCGACCAGCTGGACGGCCGCGTAAACCACGAGAGCGCCCAGCGCCGCGGTGGGAAAATGCGCGATCACATCGCGGCCGAGCCACAGCACCAGCAGTATCGAAACCACAGCGACCGCTGAGTACAGCTGAGTGCGGCTGCCCACCGCGTGCGCCAGCGCGGTCCGTGATCCACTGGAACTGACCGGAAAACCGTGGGTCAGGCCAACCCCCAGGTTCGCCACGCCGAGCGCGCGCAACTCGGCGTTCGCGTCGATCTCGCCGGTTCGCGTGGCGAAAGCCCGTGCGGTCAGGACGTTGTCGGAGAATGCCACGATTGCGACGCCGACGGCGGGAAGCAGCAGTGTGGCAAGGTCGCTCGGCGCCACCGTGGGCAAGCCGGCTTTCGGCCAGCCGGCGGCAATGGGGCCGACGACTTCGACACCGGCGCGGTCGAGCGAGAAGGCCGCCCCCACGGCGGTCGCCGCCAGCACCGCCAGCAGAGGACCCGGCCACCGCGGCGCCCAGCGCCTCAGAATGAACAACATGGCCAGCACACCGGCGGCCATGCCGAACGTAGGCCAGTGAACAAAGCGGACAGACCGGACGAGATCGACAAGTAGACCACCGATGTCGTTGCCGGATAACGAAATTCCGGTCACCTTCGCGATCTGGCTCACGATCATCAGGCCCGCGATGCCGGTCATGTACCCGGTGAGGACCGGACCCGACAGCAGGTTGGCCAGGAAGCCGAGCCTGGCCACCGCACCGGCGATGCAGAGGCCGCCCACGAGCAGCGCCAACGCCGCCGACAACGCGACGTACCGCGCTGCGTCGCCCGCCGCAATCGGCGCCACCACGGCAGCGGTCATCAGTGCGGTCGTGGACTCCGGTCCGACCGATAACTTGCGCGAGGATCCGAGGACGACGTAGACGGCCAACGCGACAACGGCCACCCACAACCCCGCGCTCGCAGGCACCCCCGCGAGCGAGGCGTACGCCATCACCTGCGGAATGAGGTATGCGGTGACTGTCACTCCCGCGACGACGTCGCCGCGCAGCCACGCCCGCCGATAGCCCGACAGCGACGCGAGCCCGGGTGCCCAGTGCCGACACCACGCCACGGTCAGTTCCATCGAACCTCCCTCGAACTATGCGTAGAAGCTACTCACGAACCGGGCCGGCGCACGCGATAGCCCGATTTTTCAGACCTTCTGCTCACGCAGGTAATGACTTTCGACTCTCACACCGGAAACCGGCTTGCAGCCATGCTGGACGACAGTGCGCTAAGTCGCCCTGAGGAGTTGGACATGACCGCCACCGACACCACCACCGAGGAAGCGCTGCGGGTACGCATCCGCGACGCAGCGATCGACCAGATCGGCCGGCACGGCTTCCGAACCCCGGTGCGGACGATCGCCGGCGCGGCCGGCGTCCCACCGGACGTGCTGCTCGACCTCTACGGTTCCAAACAGAAGCTGGTCAGCGCGTGCGACGAGTACATCGCCGAAACCGTTCGCACAATGAAATCCGATGCGCTGCAATCGACATCCCCGGAGCTATGGTTCGCCGCGCTCGACGATATCGGGTCCTTTGCGCCGATGATGGCCTATCTGGTCCGCAGCCTCGACGAAGGCGGAAGCTTGGGACGTTCGATGCTCGATCGGATGATCGAGAACGCGATCGGTTATCTGGAAGCAGGAGTTCGGGCCGGGACACTGAAGCCGAGCCGCGACCCCAGAGCCCGGGCCACCTTCCTGGCGCTGAACAACGCGGGCGGTTTCCTGCTCTATCTCCGTCGTCATGCCACGCCCAAAGACATGGCGGCGGTGTTGAGGGACTATGCGAATGACATGATCATGCCGGCCTTGGAGATCTACACCCACGGCCTCCTCGCCGACACCTCGATGATCACGGCTTTCGATGCGCGCATGAACGGCTGACCGTCAGGAGCGGACCACGACGACCGGCGTACGCACCGCCTGGACGACCGCGGAGCTCACCGAGCCCAGCAGGACGCTGGCGATCTCCCCGTGACGCCGGCTGCCGACAACGACGAGCTGCGCGTCGCCGGACCGCTCGGTGATCTCCCGCGCGGGCTCGTCGCGCACGACGACGCGATCCGCCTCGACATCCGCAAATCGCCTGCACCAGGGGTCGAACTGCGCGTCGAACTCCTTCTCGACGTCGGGTCGGATGGTCTCCCAGTCGGTTCCGGCGAACTCGAAGGTCCCCGGGCTCCACCACGCATGCACTGCGAGAAGACCGACGCCTCGGCGGGAGGCTTCCGCGAAGGCCCATTCGAGCGCCTCGTCGGAGGCCGGCGAATTGTCGACCCCGACCAGGACCGGAGCCGTCGCTGACGGCACGTCGCCGTCGTGATCGGCCTCAATGGCCGCGACGGGGCAACGGCTGTGGTGCAGCAGGGCCATGCTCACCGAACCCAACAGAACGCTGGCGAGCTTGCTGCGACCCCTGCGCCCGACGACCACCAAGTCGGCATCGGCCGACATCTGCAGCAGCGCGCGCGCCGGTGCGCCCGACACCTCCTCGGCCCTGATCGGCAATGACGTGCCCGCGGTCTCGGCGGCGAGCCGTTCGGCCCGCTCGAGGAGGCCGGTGTCCGCGTCGGGCAGCGTGTCGGACACAAGCAGCGACCCGATCGCCGGCGTCGTCGCATGGGCGACGGTGAGCTGCGCGCCCCGGAGCGCGGCGTCGTGTGCGGCCCACCGGACCGCGGCGTCCGACGACGGCGAACCGTCGACGCCGACGACCACTCCCCAACTGCGCGACACACATCACCTTTCGCTCGGACCACACCGAGGCCGGTGCGGGTCCCACCCTAGTGTTCATCACGCCGGGGCGGCGGCAGCCGGGGTGGACTCAAGTCAAGGGTGCGCACCACCGCAGTCGCGTACCGCCGGAGTCAACCGACTCCACCGAGAACTCGCCTCCGACGTCGTCGGCGCGGCGGCTGAGATTGGTCAGGCCGCTGCCGGTGACCTCATCGGGGATGCCGCGCCCGTCGTCGACGACCTCGATGCACAAATCGTCACCGACGGTGACGGTGACCGCGAGCGTACCGGCCTGCGCGTGACGGACGGCGTTGCTGACGGCCTCACGGACAACGGCTTCGGCGTGGTCGGCCAACACCGAATCGACCACCGACAGCGGGCCGGAGAACTGCACGGTGGTCCGCAGATTGTGTTCGGCGAACTGTGCGACAGCCTCATCGATGCGTTGCCGCAACCGGGTGACCCCCGCATTGCCTCCGTGCAGGTCGAAGATCGCGGTGCGGATCTCCTGAATGACGTTCTGCAGGTCGTCGACGCATTCGCCGAGCCGCTGCTGCACCTCCGGGGCACGCGCCCGCGGGATCGTGCCCTGCAGCGCCAGGCCGACCGCGAAGAGCCGTTGGATCACATGGTCGTGCAGATCGCGCGCGATGCGGTCGCGGTCGCTGAGCACGTCGAGTTCCCGCATGCGACGCTGGGTGGTGGCGAGTTGCCACGCCAGCGCCGCCTGATCGGAGAACGCGGCCATCATGTCGAGTTCGTCGGCCCGGAACGGCGGTGAGCCCGGCGACCGCACCGCCACCAGGACGCCGGCCACCGCGTCGGAAGCGCGCAGGGGCAGAACCAGAGCAGGGCCGGTAAGGCCTGTGTCGGGAACCAGTTCCAAGCCGTCGAAGCGGCCGGGCCTGCGCTGCAGGAAGGCCTCCCCGATCGCGGTGCCCTCGGTCGCAACCGTACGAAGACCCGGGTCGGGTTCGTCGCCCGCGACGGCCACCACCACCAGTTCGTCGACCGACGGGGCCGGCTCGTCGAGATCGGGCGGAACGACCACCAGCGTTAGTTGCGCACCGCTGAGTTCAAGCGATTCATCGGCCACCATGCGGAATACCGTCGCCGGGTCGGTTCCGGACAACAGTTCGGTGCTGATATCGCGGGTCGCTTCGATCCAGGACTGCCGGGTCTTCGACTGCTGGTAGAGGCGGGCGTTGTCGATGGCGATACCGGCCGCCGCCGCCAGTGCCTGCACCAGCACCTCGTCGTCTTCACTGAACGGCAGACCGTCCGCCTTCTCGGTCAGGTAGAGATTGCCGAAGACCTCGTCGCGGATGCGCACCGGAACGCCGAGGAAGGTACGCATCGGCGGATGGTTGGGTGGGAAACCGACCGAGGCGGCGTGATGCGAAATATTGTCCAGCCGAATGGGTTTCGGGTCATCGATAAGCACTCCGAGAACACCGCGCCCCTCGGGAAGGTGGCCGATCTTCTCCCGCATCT
Organism: Mycolicibacterium flavescens; assembly: GCF_001722335.1. GTDB lineage: Bacteria > Actinomycetota > Actinomycetes > Mycobacteriales > Mycobacteriaceae > Mycobacterium > Mycobacterium flavescens. The sequence goes on along the minus strand of NZ_MIHA01000034.1, from coordinate 20,145 downwards.
CCTCGTCGATCCCCTCGTAGATGAATTCGACGAGTTCATGGTCGTGCCCGCGGACCCCGAGCGCGCCGTACCGGGCGTCGACGAGGTCGATCGCGGTGTGGACGATGGTTTTCAGCGTCTGGTCAAGTTCGAGACCGGAGGTCACCACCAGCATCGCTTCGACCAAACCGTCCAATCGGTCTCGGCCCTCGACGATCTGCTCGACCCGGTCCTGTACCTCCATCAGCAGTTCCCGCAGCCGTAGCTGGGACAGCGTGTCGCGCAGTGGGCGCGGTTTGTCAACCCCGTCCGACCCGACCGAGCGCTTCGGTTGTGTCACATCGCCATCGTGCCATCAGTCATACCGGTCAGCGACGAATCGACGGCCTTTCGTTCAGTTCGGCCGCAGGCTGCTGCCCGCCGTCTCGACGAGCGTGTGCCGCGGTTCGCTCCGCCCGTCGCGGGCACCCCTTCGACACGAGTCCGTCGCCGGGTAGCTCGACAGCGATCTCGTGGTCCGTGGCGCCCCAGGTGTAGAGCCGTGGCCGCACCCGGGCTCGATACGTAGCTGTTGCGGCCAGCGCAGCCAAAGTCGCTGCCAGCGAACCTTTGTGCTCAGCCATGGACCGAAGCTGATGATTCCCCCGCCGCAACCCTAAGAGTCCAAAGTCCTCATCGACGACGGTCGAAACGCTCTGTGTGGGGGCGATCGACAGCTCCAGACTCGATACATGGCACGTACGCACTGGCTGGTCATGGAACCGCCCGGGACCGGTCCCGGTTCGGCGTACCGATCGCGACTGGCTGCGGCTGGCCGCCACCTGCCCGCCACCCGGCTGACGACCCGGGAGTTGATGGCGACCACCCGCCACCGCACTCACGTCGACCTCGAACGGCTGACCGGGATTGCAGAGCGCCGTGTGTCGGTCGGTGATGAGGACTCGTTCAGCCTGGCTGCCACGGCGGCGATGGACTGCCTGTCCCGGGGCGGACGGGATCCCGCCTCGATTGACGTCGTCATCAACTGCAGTATCACGAAGTTCCGCGACGGCCTCACACAGTGGCTGGAACCCACGATGAGTTCCGCCGTCGCCGAGGCGATCGGCGCGACAAGTGCGATGACTTTCGACATCAACAACGCCTGCGCAGGCATGCTCACCGGGCTCACGGTGGCCAACAACTGGATTCGCCAGGGCACTGTCGAACGCGCTCTGATCGTCAGCGGTGAGTACATTTCTCCGCTTGGGCGCAACGCGGCCCGCCACGTGCACAACGTCATGAGCAAGGAGTTGGCGTCGCTGACCCTCGGCGACGCGGGCGCGGCGCTGCTGCTGGAGCGGGCCCCGGCCGGCAGCGACGGCGTTGTCCTGGCGGGTTTCACCACGCTGGCCGACTACAGCCGGCTGTGCATGGGCTATCCGAAGGGGAATCAGCCGGGTGCGCGGATGTTCACCGACGCACGAGGAATCCACCGGGCCGCGATGGCACACACACCGTTTCTGCTGCACGAGGTTCTCGACGAGCTGGAACTCAGAATCGACGGCATCGACCACGTCATCACGCATCAGACGTCGGCGCGGGCCATTCGCGAAGGTATGGCCGAGGTCTCTGAGGCCTTCGGTGGTTCTCCCCGTCACGACGCCGTGATCACGGTGGACCGCTACGGGAACACCGCGTCGACCACGCACACCGTCGCCTTGGTCGAAGAGCTCGAGGCCGGACATATTCGCCCCGGAGAGACGATCGCGCTCATCGCGTTGGCATCCGGACTGGAGATCGGCTTCGTGCTTCTCACCCTCGACAAGGAGATGGTGGAACGCCATGGGAACCGTCGTTGACCAGATCTCGGTGGTCGAAGCCGGCTGGCGGGACCGGCACAGTGCCCTGCGGCTGGCCGACCGTGCCGCCCGGGACTGCCTGCGCGCTGCGGGACGACCCGCCGACGAGGTCGATCTGCTGGTGAACGTCGGAATCTACCGCGACCGCAACCTCGGCGAGCCGGCGCTGGCGTCCATGATCCAGCACGACATCGGAGCCAACCCCGAACCACCGCCCACCGGTACCCACGGAACGTTCTCCTTCGATGTCGCCAACGGGTCCTGCGGCCCTTTGACGGCTCTGCAGATCGTCGACGGTTTCCTCGGTGCGGGCGTCATCGATTGCGCGCTGGTGGTCGCGGCCGATGCCGATCCGGGTCGGAGGTGCAGTGAGTCATTCCCGTACAGCCCGACCGGCTCGGCGCTGCTGTGCACCTGGCACGAGGACGCCCGCGGTCTGGGCCCGGTTGCCTGGGAGAGGTCGCCGGACAACCGGCGACTCGTATCCGCCACCATCGCGATGGCCGGTGATCACAACGTGCTGCGGGTAGCCGAAACTGCCTCGGCAGCTTCTGAACTCGCATATGTCGCAGCCGGGGCGGCACGCCGCTGCCTGGGCGCCGCTGCGACCCCGCTCGACCGGATCGATGCGGTCGTCGCTGCCCCCGCCGGGCAGGAATACCGCACCGAGTTGGCGGCGCAGCTGAATGTGCCGGTCGACCTCATCACGGTCGCTGACGATCCGCGTCAGCACACCGCCTCGTTCGCATCCGCACTGACCAAGGCACTTGCGGCCACCTCGGTCGGCGAGCAGGTACTCGTCGTCGCCGCCGGTGCGGGGTTCTCCGCGGGCGCGGCCCTGTACCGGCGATAGTCTCGTTCGGCTGTCACGCCGTGAGCGGTGCCACCGAGGTCGGCGCGGACACGAGATCGACGAACCGCTCCACACTCGACCGGGAGGGAGCCGCGGTGCCCGGTGTCAGCAGCATCGCCGTTCCCGCCGCGACGCCCAGGCGCACCGCTTCGACCAGCGGCTGACCCTGAACCAAGCCGACGACGATTCCGGCGACCATCGCGTCGCCGGCGCCCACGCCGCTGACCACGTTGACGGCCACCGCGGCGAAGTGGTGAGCCTCACGGGCAGTCACCAGCAGCGCCCCGTCGGCGCCCAACGAGACGACGACCGATTCCGTGATCCCCCGGTCGATCAGTTCGCGCGCGGCGTCAACCTGTTCCGAATGGGAGACGAGGTCGCGGCCGACGCACTCGCGCAGTTCGCGAAGGCTCGGCTTGAGCAGGAACACGCCGCTGCGAACGTTCATCAGCCCGTTACCGGAGGTGTCGAGCACCAGTCGCGCTCCGACGTCACGGCAGATGTCGGCGACGAGCTGGTACCAGTCCGCGGGCACTGAGGGGGGCAGACTTCCACTGGCAACGACGAACTCGACGGACTGGGCCGCCAGCCGCAGCTCCTCGAGACATCTGTTCCGCTCGGCGATGGTCAGGTGCGGGCCGGGCAGCACGAACCGGTACTGTTCGCCGGTCGCGCGTTCGTGGACCGTGAAACTCTCCCGCGTCGAATCGATGAGGGGCACCACCCGGGCCGGCACTTCTGTTCGGGACAGCAGGCTCTCGACATGCGCTCCGGTCGATCCACCTGACGGGAAGACCACCGACGTGGGGATCCCCAGAACCGAGGCGATCCGGGCCACATTGATGCCTCCGCCGCCCGCGTCGTAGCGAGCTGCCGAGCATCGCACCTTGCTCGTCGGGTGTATCGCTTCGACGGTGGTGGTGATATCGAGGGCCGGGTTCATCGTCAACGTGACGATGCGCGATCGCCCCGCACCCGCACTGCGCTGCCTCATTCGGCAGGCAGCCGAACGACCGTACCGGGGGCCAGGTCGTATACCCGCCCCCGGCACTCCAGTTTCACCGGCGGCACATTCTGCTGGCCCACACTCACTTGCGCGCCCCGCCCGCTGACGCGGACGTGCAGATGCAACCCACGGTAGTGGATCGGAAAGGCGAGCACGCCCAGCGTTTCGGGCCAGTGCGGGGCGAGCACCAGCCGATCCTGCCGGGTCTCCAGGCCGGTGTAACACCGCTGCACGAGGTCCACGCTGCCCCCCATGGCGGCGAGATGGATTCCTTCGGAGGTGGTTCCGCCCTGGATGTCGTCGACATCGGAGATGAGCACGGCCCGGAAGAAGTCCATCGCCCGTTTCCTGTTGGCGCGCGCCAATACCCACGAGTGCACCACGGCGCTCAGTGTGGAACCGTGCGAGGTCCGGCCCAGGTAGTAATCGACCATCTCGGGTATCTTCTCGGGCGCGAAAGCGTAACCGAGCCGGTGAAGAAGCTCGCGCAGTTCCTCCGAGGACAGCAGGTAGAGCAGCATCAGCGCATCGGCCTGCTTGGAGGCGCGGTACCGGTTCACGTCGTCGCCCTCGGCTTCCAGTATCCGGTCGAGACGCTGTAGGTCTCCGTAGCGCTCTCGGTATGTCCTCCAGTCGAGTTCGGACAACAGGTCATAACCCTCGAACTGGCTGATCATCCCGTCGTGAAAGGGAACGAACATCTGACGACTGACGTGATCCCATTCGTCCAGTTCGGTGTCGGTGAGCCCGAGTCGCTCGCGCAGGTCCAGTCGGTTGGGCAGGGGAAGCGCTTCGAGGGCGTCGATGGCCCGCAGGATCACCCAGACCGCCATGACGTTCGTATAGGCGTTGTTGTCGATGCCGTCGAATGGGTGGTCCGGATAGCCGGAGTGGAACTCGTCGGGCCCGATGACCCCGTTGATGTCATAACGGTTCCGCGTCGCTCGGTACGTCGAGCGGCTCACCCAGAAACGGGCGATCTCGATGAGCATCTCCGCGCCGTAGTCGATGAGGTAGGCCAAATCGCCGGTCGCCTGGTAGTACTGCCAGACGTTGTAGGCAACGGCAATGCCGACGTGATGAGCGCGGTGGCTGGCATCCGGATTCCAGCGCCCGGAGCGCGGATTCAGATGCATCGTGGGGCTTTCCTCACGGCCGTCGCTACCTGACTGCCAGGGGAACATCGCCCCGGCGTAGCCGGCGAGCCGGGCGGCGCGACGCGCCTCGGTGAGGCGCCGGTACCGGTAACGCAGCAACGCTCGCGTGATCATCGGGAATCTCAGGTTGAGCACCGGGAAGATGAACAGTTCGTCCCAGAAGATGTGACCGCGGTACGCCTCCCCGTGCAGGCCGCGGGCCGGGACTCCGACGTCGGAATCCTCGCTGTGATTCGACACGGTTTGCAGCAGGTGGAACATGTGCAGTCGCAGAATGCCCAGTTCCCCTTGGTGGCCCTCCAGTTCGATCCACATCCGTTCCCAGACATGGGCCCAAGCCAGCGAGTGCCCGCGGCGGATCTCGTCGAATCGACCCTGCCGGTCCAGTTGCCGTACCGCTCCGGCGGCCGGTTCGGAGGTCGCGACGTCGCGGCCCGTCGTCAGCGTGACCACCTTGTCGACGGTCACGGTCTGTCCTCCGCCGACGTGGACGAGTATCTCGTGACCGACCTCGAAGTCACTGTCGACAGCGCGGTATCTCGCGGCGGCCGGGTTCTCCTCCGTCCACACCGTGGTGCGGGCGGCGAGCGCAACGGGTATCTGCGACTGGTTGGTGCGCACGGTCAGCAACACCGAGTTCTCGCTGAGATGTGACGTCTGCGCGGATTCGAGATGGTTGCTGCCGAGATCCCGATAGCGGTCGACCCCGCGATTGGACACACTGGAATCGATCGTGGACCGGATCTCGAGAGGGCCCGACCAGTTCTTCGCCGTGATCCGGGTCTCGAGCGCCGCGACATGCGGCTGATGCATTGCCACCAAACGTCTCTGGACCACCGAGGTGGTCCTACCGGCGTCGTCGTCGAAGGTCAACTCGCGGGTAAGGATGCCCGATCGGACGTCGAGGGTCTGGTGATACGACGACAGGTTCACCGCGTCGACATCAAACCACTCCGCGCCCTCGATGCGGAAGGTCAGGCACAGCCAGTTGGGCAGATTGACCAGGCTCTCGTGGTCGAGGTTTGCCCCGGCGAGGGTGTCTTCGAGGCGGTTGTACACCCCGGCCACGTACGTACCCGGGTAATGCACCTGACCGGCAGCGGACTCCGGAGCTGCGCCGCGGGTGGCGAAGTAGCCGTTGCCCAGCGTGCAGAGAGCCTCACGGAGCTTTTCGCTGTGCGGTTCGTAACCGTCGAAACGGAGTTCCCACGCCGAATTCCACTGGCATTTCCGATGTTCAAGCCAACGCGCACCTGTGGCCAGCAGGTTAGGCACCTCGGCGGGGTCGCTGACGGCGAACCGCGCCGCGGTGGGCCTGTCACCGCTTTCGGAGTTGCGGACCACGACCGCGATTCCGCTGAACCGAAGGGCGTCGAATGCGTCTTCGTCGGTGAGATCGTCACCGACGTAGATCGGAGCATTCCGGTGGTCGTCTGAGATCTGGTGAAGGATCCAGGTCAGCGCCTTGCCCTTGTCCCAGTCGATGTCGGGACGCAGTTCCACCAGCTTGCGGCCCGTCGTCACTCGCAGCGAGAGCCGTTTCGCGCTGCGGCGTGCCGCGTCGATGATCTTGTCCGCAAGTTGTCCGCCCGCGTTGCGGTAGTGCACGGCGACACCGTACGACTTCTGTTCGATCACGACTCCCCGGATGCCGGCGAGTTCGCGCCGCAATACGTCGCTCACGGCTTGCAGTGCCGGTATGGCTTGGGCAGCAGCATCATTACGGTATTCGGTACCGTCCGGGCCGACGATCTGCAACCCGTGACAACCTGCGTACCACAACCCCGGAATGCCCACTCGTTCGCGGATGTCGGACAGCTCGCGTCCGCTGAGGATGGCTACTGGGCATTGCCGGGCCAACTCGGTCAATGCTTCTGCCGCACCGTCGACCAGCCGGGCCTCTGCCGGGTCCGCCACGATCTGCGCCAGGGTCCCGTCGAAGTCCAGACACACGAACGGGGTTCTGCTGTCGACCGCGGCGATCAACTGCCCGTAGCACTCGGCGACGTCCAGCAGCTCAGAGATACGCCGGGTGCCGGCCCTGACAGAGAGTTCGATCGGGTCGCTCACCACCACATCGGCGCCGCTGGACTCGAGAGCCTCCGGGCAGCCGGCCGGGCGGACCCCGACGACCAGGGCATAACCGCAACGCGATGCCCGCTGCACGCGCTGCGCGGTGCTTGTGACGACAACGACGCGTTCCGGTGTCGTGTGCGCTTCTTCGGCGGCGTTCAGCCGGTATCCGTCCACCTCAGAGCAGACCACCGTCTGGACCTCAGCATCGGCGAGCTTGCGGGTCAGGGGACTGGTCGAATCCAGGGTGATCCCGGCCTCAGCCAGGCCGATGAGGTCGAAGATCACCGCGTCGTGGAGTCGCGGGTCGATCATCCCGACCCGCTTCGAGGGCCTCACAGGTGCGCCGGTCATCGTCCAAACCTCTCCGCAGACGCGTCGAGCCCGCTAGGGCAGGAAGTCATCTCGCGCGGGCCAGGGACCATTGGCCCTCGACATCGGGGACCTTGATCCCCTCGGCTGCGGTCCTCGGCCGCTATCCGGCACCGCGCGGGATGCCGAAGCTGGGCGTATGAGTAACGACGAATACGTGTCCGACATCGCCGCGCTGAGGATCACCGATGCCGAGGAGGCCGGCGGCAAGGGAGCGAACATGGGTGAGCTGGTCGCTGCGCGGCTACCCGTCCCACCGGGTTTCGTCCTGTTGCGGAACTGCTATCTCGATTCGATGCGCGCCGCCGGAGTCGAGTCCGAGCTCGCCAAGCTGCACCGAGAGGCACTCGATGCTGTCGATGATCCGGCCGGCCTCGACGAGTTGTGCGTGCGGCTGCAGGGACTGGTGCAGTCCGCCGGGGTCTGTGACAGTGTTCGGGTCCGTGTGCTTTCGGCGTACGCCGCACTGGGTCGCGAAGCGGCCGTCGCGGTGCGCTCGTCGGCCACGGGTGAGGACGGCAGCGATGCCTCCTTCGCCGGGATGAACGCCACCATCACCAACATCGTCGGCGAACAAGGTTTGATCGATGCCGTGCTGCGGTGCTGGATCTCGCTGTTCAGCCCGCGGGTGATCACGTACCGGGCGACCCGCGGCTTCACCGGTGACCCGGCGATGGCCGTGGTGGTTCAGCGGATGATCAACTCCGACAAGGCAGGTGTCGCGTTCACCGCAGACCCCAGTACCGGCGACACCGACCGCGTGGTCATCGAAGCTGCTTTCGGGCTCGGCGAGGTCGTGGTCTCCGGCAAGGTCGAACCCGACACCTACATCGTCGGAAAACAGACCCGAGAGATCCTCGACGTCCGGGTGGGTCACAAGTCGTTCAAGATCGTCCGCGGCGCGGACGGACACGACGAAACCGTCGACCTCGACGATCACGAAGCCGACGCCCGTGTGCTCGGCGACGCCGAGCTCCGGCAGATCGCTGATCTCGCCGTTGCCGCCGAGAAGCACAACGGCAACCCGCAGGACACGGAGTGGGCGATCGAGGACGGAGCGGTCTATCTCGTTCAGGCGCGCCCGATCACGACGCTGCACCCCGCGCCCGCGTCCGGGGAGGTACTGGGCCAAGGATTGGCCGCGGCACCTGGGACGGCCACGGGCATCGTGCGGGTCCTCGCGTCACCCGATGAGGGGGCACGGTTGCAGAACGGCGAGATCCTCGTCGCCCCGATGACCAATCCGGACTGGTTACCGGCCATCCGCAGGTCGGCCGCCCTGGTGACCGATACCGGCGGTATGACCTGTCACGCTGCCATCGTGGCCCGGGAGTTGGGTGTGCCCTGCATCGTGGGTGCTCGCACAGCGACCCGCGACCTGCACGACGGCACGCTGGTGACCGTCGACGGATCGCAGGGCCGTGTTCTGGCCGGAGACACCGGCGATGCCGTGCGCAATACCGTTGTCTCCGAGAGGACTCGAGTCATCGCACAACCCGCCGAAACCACCGCGACGCGCATCTACGTCAATCTCGCGATGCCCGACAGTGCGGAGACGGTGGCGGCTGCGCCCGTCGACGGCGTCGGCCTGCTCAGAGCCGAGTTCATGCTCACCGAAGCGCTGCAGGGACGGCATCCCCGAGACCTGATCGCGCGCAGCGAGCAGGGTGCCCTGGTGGACCGGATGGTCACCTCGGTCGGCCGGATCGCCGCCGCGTTCGCGCCGCGGCCCGTCGTCTACCGAGCAACAGACTTCCGCAGCAACGAGTTCCGCGGACTCGAGGGGGGTGAGCGTTACGAGCCCGTCGAGCACAATCCGATGATCGGCTACCGCGGCTGCTACCGCTACATCAAGGAGCCGGAGTTGTTCGCGCTGGAGCTGCAGGCGTTGGCCCGGGTCCGTGAGCAGTCCCCGAACGTGCACCTGATGCTCCCGTTCGTGCGGACCCGGTGGGAACTCGAGGAATGCCTGACCCTCGTCGATGACAGTGCACTGGGTCGTCAACGCGGACTTCACCGCTGGGTGATGGCCGAGGTCCCGTCGGTCGTGTACTGGCTGCCCGAATACGTCGGGATGGGCATCGACGGCGTGTCGATCGGCAGCAACGATCTGACGCAGTTGATGCTGGGCGTCGACCGTGACTCGGACATCTGCGCGGAGTTGTTCGACGAATCCGATGCTGCCGTGCTGGACGCCATCGGCCAGATCATCAGCCAGGCAAGAAGGTTAGGTATCACCTCTTCCCTGTGCGGTCAGGCGCCGTCGACGAAGCCGGCGTTCGCCGAACACCTGGTCCGGATGGGCATCACCTCGGTATCGGTGAACCCCGACGCGGCCGACGACGCGCGCAGAGTGGTTGCTTCAGCCGAACGGCAGCTGCTGTTGGACGCCGCGCGAGCAACAGCGAGTCCTTGACCGACACCAAAGCCGGTGAGTGATTGGGGAGTGAAATGAACAGAAACCGCACGACGTCATCGGTGATCGTGGGTATCGACGGCTCGGAGGCAGCGGTGCAGGCCGCGCTGTGGGCCGCCGACGAAGCAGTGGCGAGAGAGGTACCCCTGCGCCTGATCGCGGTGACCGAAGCGCGTCACCAGAGCGCCGACGACTACTACGACGATGTGCACCGCGCCGAGGACGCGGTATACGCCGCGCGGGCGGCCGTCGAGGAGTCCGGAAAACCGGTCGAAGTGGAAACAGCAATCATCGACGGTCCCCCCGGGGCGGCGCTCGTCTCGGAAAGCGATTACGCCGCCCTGCTATGCGTGGGATCGGTGGGGATCCGTCGCTTCGCGCGTTCGATTCTCGGCTCCACCTCGATCGAGGTCGCGGAGAACGCGCGCTGCCCCGTCGCCATCATCCGGGCACGGTCGGACGAACCGACCGACACGATCAGCTGGATCTTGGTGGCCGCCAACGGGACCGCTGAAGACAGGCCGATACTCGAGATGGCAACCCGGGAGGCGAAGCTACGTAACGCCCCCGTGCTGATCGTCGGGCAGCGCGATGATCTCGAAAGCGACGCCGACGATCTACGTCGAAGCAACCCCGGGATCCGGGTGTACCCGGTTCGAGATGGCGCCGACGTGGCAGCGTTCCTCAAGAGACAGGATGAGTATGTGCAACTCGCGGTGATCGGCGGATCCGAGATCGCCAGACTGCCCGCGATCCTGGGTCCCCAAGGCCGGCATCGGTTCCGGCACGCACAATCGTCAGTACTGGTGGTGCGTCCGTGACGGCGCGGTCAGACACGGCGCGCGAGGGCGACGCTCCGATCGTCGTCGGCGTCGACGGGTCGCAGGCCGCGGCGGCGGCCGCACACTGGGCGGCCGCGCTTGCCGGGAAGTTCGATGCGCCGCTGGAGCTGGTGACCGGGCTGTCAACGAGAGGTACCGCGCTGGCCGATGCCGCCGCTGCACTGCTCTCCCCCGTCAGCGAACGGCAACGACACTGGGCCACCTCGGTACTGCAACGACACGAGAAGGATTTACGCACTCGATTCCCTGGACTGGATCTGATCAGCCTGCGTTGCGATGTCCCTGCCGGTGAAGCGCTGGCGACACGCAGCAACACCGCTCGCATGGTGGTGTTGGGAACAGACCAGGTCTCGCCGGCGGCGGCGATCCTGGTCGGCTCGACAACGCTGACCGTCGCCGCCCGTTCCGCATGTCCGGTGGTCGCATGGCGGGGCAAGCTCGATACCCCGACCGCCGCACCGATCGTTGTGGGTGTTGATGATCCGGCCGTCGGCATGGCCGCTTTCGACGCTGCGTTCGAGGTCGCCGCGCGTCTCGGCGTCGAGCTGCGCGCCGTACACGCCTGGCCGAAGTTCCGGCTCCCGGGTCTGGTGAACCCATACCTGACCGATGCCGACGCCTTCGAGACACTTCAATGGCAGGGTCTTCTCACCGCTCTGGACCCCTGGACCGCCAGGTATCCCGGCGTGAAAGTGCGCTACTACCTGGAACCGGAGTCGGCGAACACGTGCCTGCTGCGCCACGCGGAGGACGCTCAGCTCGTGGTGGTGGGCGGACGGCGACGAGGCGTCCTGGCCAGTGCACTGCTCGGTTCGACCAGCCTCAGCTTGCTGCACCACTGCCCCGTCCCCGTCATGGTGTGTCACCGTCAGCCGAGCACGGGCTGAGGGTGCTCGCGTACGACACGCGTTCGACGGTCACTTCCGCCGCACCTTCTACCGGACTTCCCAAGGTTCACAGGCCCTTTCGTCGTTCCGGCCAACTCACGTCAGCGCGTCAGTGGTCCTTGCGTCAGTCGTGTGAGGCCCGACTCGAACGGCAGATCATCGCCGGCACCGGACTGTGATGCAGCAGATTCAATCCCGTCGAACCGAGCAGAGCGCCGGTGAGCAGGCCGCGTCCACGGCTTCCGACTATCACCAGCTGTGCGCCGTCGAGCTGGCGTAGGAGCGCACGGGCGGGTTTGTCCTTGTCGACCACCAGGGTCACCTCGACGTCCGGGTAGAGCCGCACCAGCGGATCGATCACCGCGGACAGGTGCGACTCCTCCGCCGATCTGGCCATCGTGCCCGCGTGCACGGCCACGACGCCGGCCCCGAAGCGGTCGGCGAGTTCGAAAGCGGCGGTGACGGCGATCCGGGCATCGTCGTCACCGTTCACCCCGACGACGATCGGGCGCTGGTCCGGTTCCGTCACGTCCCCCCGCCAGGCCACCACGGGGCACTGTGCACGCGAAACCACCGCCACCGTCGTCGAACCGACCAGAATCGCAGCACCGGGCGAGACGCTGCCGCATCCGAGGACAACCATGGTGGCGTGCACGCTCAATCGGACGAGCACCTCGTCTACCGGTTCGGCGATGTAGACGAACTCGGCGTTCACACCCGTGTGGTGACGGCCGATCGCGTCCTGCGCAGCAGCCAGCACCGTCCCGGAATCCGCAGTCTCTCGTGCGGCCCCCCGCTCGGCGACCCGTACCGCGGCGACCGTGTCGGACGGATTGTGACCCGAGTAGGGCCGGGCATGCACGACGCACAGCGGAGCGTCGAGTCGCTCCGCCGCCGCCGCCGCCCACCGTGCGGCCTGGAGGGCTTCCTGTGACCCGTCGACGCCCACGACGACCGGATGGCTCTGGGGGTCCATGACCTGTTCCTGCGCCGGCTCAGATCGCCGCGCAGCAGATCTGACGCGCCTCGGCCAGCGATTCGAGGAACGGACGCGTGGTGTCGATGACGTGACCGCCGTACTCCGGTGCAGCCTCGGCGATGGCGGCCGCTATCTGGGGGGTCGCGTCGGAAGCACCGGTTCGGCGGGTCTTGATCCGGTCTTGCGCATTGGTCACCGTTGTGGCGCAGGTCAACTCGGTCAACGGTGTACCCAAAAGGCCCGCGATGGCACGCACGTGTTCGCGGCGCTCAGGGTCGCGCCAGGTGCCGTCCAGGATCACCGAGGTGCCGTCGCCGAGCGCGGCGCGCGCGCGGCGCAACACCTCGTCGTAGACGGCTTCGACGTTCTCCGCGGCGTAGAGTCCGGTGCCCATCGACCCCGTGCTACCTGAAATCACTCCGGCCTGCTGCATCTGCTTGCGCACTACATCGGTCGAGATGACTTCCGCTGCAAGATGTTCGGCGAGTGCTGCCGCCAAAGTGCTCTTACCGGTGCCCGGCCCGCCACCCACGACGACCAGCTGCACGGTGGCCGCCCGCAGGTGGTCAAGCGCGATTGCCAGGTGCCGGCAGGCGTCCTCGCCCGCTTCGGGATGGCCCTGCGCCACTCGGACGCAGTCGACCTTGGCGCGGACCACGGCCCGGTAGGCGATGTAGAAATGCACAAGTGATTCCGGCGCGGTGTCACCGACACCGCGCCGGTACGTCTCGACGAAGAACTCCCCGAGATCCGGGCGGCCGAGGAACTCGAGATCCATGGCGAGGAAAGCGATGTCGTCGAGCACGTCGACGTAGCGCAGGCGATCGTCGAACTCGAGACAATCGAGGATCGCGAGATGGTCTGCTGCCACGAAGATGTCGTCGGCCAACAGGTCACCGTGGCCGTCGACGATGCGCCGGTCGGCGATACGCCGGTCGAACAACGCCGCCCTGCCGGTCATGAACTGCGTCGCGAGCCGCCGGACTTCGCCGATGTCGTCTCGGTCCAGGACGCCGTGGCGGTCGAGTTCGTCCAGGTTCTGCAGCCACCGTTCGGCAACCGCATCTGGCCTGCCGCAGCTGTCGACAGCGTCGCCACGCTCGGCGTCACGGTGAAAAGACGCAAGTCTTCGCACGATGACCTCCAAGACATCGTGGACCGGGCGGCCGGTGCGCACAAGCGCGGCCAGCCGGGTGTGATCGGGGTAGCGACGCATCACGATCACGGGTTCGTGCGAACCTGTCAGCGGATCGTCGAAGCGTCCGACGCCCAGGTAGCTGTCCGGAGACAGCCTGCGATTCAGCTCCACTTCGCGTTCGCAGGCAGCTGTGCGGCGCTCCGCCGTGCCGAAATCCAGGAAGTCGGTGACGACCGGCTTCTTCGTCTTGTAGGCCCGATCGCCGGCCAGCACCACCAGACCGGTGTGAGTTTCGCGAATTCGCGCCGCCAGGTCGCCCACCACCGCGGGTCCGGGAATGTGATCGAACTGCTCCACCACAGCGCTCATGAAATCAATGGTCGGCCCCGCCGGCGGCTGGGAACAGTGCCAGAAGACCCCGGCGTGGGGACCATTGGCCCTGGTTCGGGCGCATTCGGGGGCAGAGAATCGTTGTATGGGAAAGCCGCTGGTCACGACGGATGTGCTCACAAACGCCATCCGTGTGGCATGCCGGGCCCCGTCGCTGCACAACAGTCAGCCATGGCACTGGACGATCGACGGGGCCGTTGCACACCTGTTCCTCGACAAGAACCGGGTGCTGCCCGCACATGACCATTCGGGTCGCGAGGCCTTGCTGGCCTGTGGTGCGGTGCTCGATCACCTGCGCGTCGCAATGGCGGCCGCCGGATGGGATGCCAACATCGAACGGTATCCGAATCCCAACAACACACTGCACCTGGCAACCATCGAGTTCTCACCGATCAGCTTCGTGACCGAGGGACATCGCCGGCGAGCCGACGCGATACTGCTCAGGCGCACGGACCGGTTGCCGTTCGCCGAGCCCGCGGACTGGCCCGCCGTCGAAGCGCAGTTGCGCCGGTTCGATGCCACCGAGTACGTCCGGCTCGACGTGATCGCCGACGACTTGCGCCCCGAACTCGCCCAGGCCTCCCGGCTCACCGAATCGCTGCGGTTCTACGACTCCTACTACCACGAGGAGCTGCAGTGGTGGACCGCCCCGTTCGAGATGCGCGAGGGTATCCCCCGCGGGATGCTGCCGACAGCCGCCGAAAGCGACCGTGTCGCCATCGGGCGCAGCTTTCCGGTTTCCCATGACGAGCACAACCGACGCTCCGCATACGGCGACGACAGATCAAAAGTCGTGGTGCTGTCGACCTACGACGACGACCGTGCCAGCGTCCTTCGGTGCGGCGAAACGCTGTCGGCGGTTCTGTTGAACGCCACCGTGTCTGGGCTGGCCACGTGCACGCTGTCGCACATCACCGAGTTGCGCGCGAGCCGGGACATCGTCGCGTACCTCATCGACCGGGTCGCGTTGCCGCAGCTGCTGATCAGGGTGGGGTCGGCGCCGAAAATGGAGAACCCGCCACCGGCCACGCCCCGCCGACCGCTCACCGAGGTGCTCGACGTCAAACCCCGGTGATGGCCCGAGGCGCCACACCTGAAGAGCGAGACCGCAGGCCGCGGGTTCCTGAGTATTGTGGGCGAAACGGATCGGCCGAAGGTCAGGAGGGCACCTGATGGTGAAGGTCTTCCTCGTCGATGATCACGAGGTGGTCCGTCGCGGGCTCATCGAACTGCTCAGCGCGGATCCCGATCTCGAGGTGGTCGGCGAAGCCGGTTCGGTGGCCCAGGCGATGGCACGGATCCGCGCGCTCGAGCCCGACGTGGCCGTGCTCGACGTCCGGTTACCGGACGGCAACGGCATCGAACTGTGCCGCGACCTGCTCTCCCGGATGCCGAACCTGCGCTGTCTGATGTTGACCTCTTTCACGTCCGACGAGGCAATGCTGGACGCGATCCTCGCCGGTGCCAGCGGTTACGTCGTCAAAGACATCAAGGGGATGGAGCTCGCGCAGGCGATCAAGGATGTCGGTGCCGGCCGTTCGCTACTGGATAACCGCGCCGCGGCCGCCCTGATGGCCAAACTGCGCGGAGCCGCGGAGAAGGCCGACCCCCTGGCTGGGCTCAGTGACCAGGAGCGGGTGCTGCTGGACCTGCTCGGAGAGGGTTTGACGAACAAGCAGATCGCCGCTCGGATGTTCCTGGCCGAGAAAACCGTGAAGAACTACGTGTCCCGACTGTTGGCGAAACTCGGTATGGAACGACGCACTCAGGCCGCGGTGTTCATCTCGAAACTCGACACGTCGCGCCGCCCCAACGAGTGACCCGCCGGTCACGAGCCGCGGACCACCAGCACCGGTGTGCCTGCGGACTCCGCGACCGCGGAACTCACTGAACCGAGCAGCATCCCGGCGAATCCGCCCCGACCGTGGCTACCCAGTACGGTCAGCTGCGCGCGCCGCGCCTGTTCGAGCAGTTGGTGTGCGGGCCGGTCGAGCACGACGACGCGCCGGACATCGACATCGGGATACCGCTCCCGCCACCCGGCGAGGTTCTCGCTGAGAGCTTCTTCGGCTTCCTGCTTGAGAGCCAGGAACTCGAGGCCAGGCAACTCGTACGCAGAGAAATCGCTCCAGGCGTGCACGGCGACGAGTTGCACCCCCCGCCGCGACGCCATGTCGAATGCCATCGCGGTTGCGGCTTTCGAGGCGGGCGATCCGTCGATGCCCACCACGACCGGTGCGGTGGAACCCGGTTCGGGCGCGCCCTCATGGATGACCGCGACCGGGCACTTCGCGTGATGGAGCAGTCCCCAGCTGACAGACCCCAGCAGTCGGCGCGCGATGGCGCCCAATCCACGGCAGCCCACGACGACCATGTCGGCCTTCTCGGAGAGCTCCACGAGCGTGGGAACCACGTCGGCGGTAGCCAACTGCGTTGTCACCTCAATGTTCTCAGCGGCCGCCTTCGCGTCTTCCTGTGCCGACGCCAGCACTTCGCGACCGCGCTGCCTGATCTGGTCGACGACCTCCGGCGGCATCGGCACCTCGGGCCACATTCGCACCGCCGGCGATTGCACGACATGCACGAGCATCAGCGGAACTCTTCGCCCGGCGGCCTCGCGAGCAGCCCAGACGACCGCGGCCTTGGCGGCCGGGGATCCGTCGACGGCGGCGACGATGCCGTGGTGTGTTGATGCTGTGTTCATTTGGGACTCCTCGGAATTGACGGCGTGTCATCACGCCAAGGGGGCGAACGGCGAACCGTCCAACCGGACAACGACTTCGGACAGCTCGCGGCGCGGGGTGGGCGGTAGCGGGTCGGCGTTGAGCAGTGCCCACCCGATCCGGATCAACATCTGCGGAAAGTACCCGTCGCCGAACACTTGCGCCCTGACCTCATCTCGAGTACCCGCCACCTCCAGCGGTTCGGTGATCGGACAGCTCGCCAGGCCCATCGAAGTGGCGGTGAGCAAGGTCAGGCTGGTCGCCTCACCGGCTCGCAGACGGGACAGATCGGAGTCGTCGGAAGTGCCCAGCGCGAGAACGACGGCGTTGTCCACCGCCGATTCCGAACCGGCCGGTTGCGGTAACACCGGCCCGGCGAAGGCCCGAGCGGTGGCCGTGCCGTCGGGTTTCGGCGTATTGCGAGCCGGAACACCTGCGGTGGCCGCGTAACGGCCGCTCCACGTTGCCAATTCAGCCGCATACCCGTAGTCCGCCGCGTGCCGCCGGGCCGCCTCGGCAACGAGCTTACCCAGACCATCGAGGTCGGTGACCCGTCGCACGACGACGTCGAGTTCGGCCGCGCGGGACCCGATCGACATCACGTCGGCGTGTTCGACGCGTGCCGAACCGTAGCGACGCCGGTCGGTGCGCCGCCGCGGGATGGCGGCGGCCAGGCTGATGTCGGTCTGCTCGGCCGGATGGCGGTGTAACTCAAGAGCCGCAAGGTGGTCCGGATCGTCCGGGTTCGGGAACCGGTGGACCTCGGCACGCCACCCCAGCGCGGCGAAGGAGATCTGGCAGTGGTTCAGCGCGGCACCGCAACTGAGCAGGAAGTCCCGGCCGTCAGGGTCGGTGTTGGGCAGCTGTCGCCGGCGATCGGCGTAGAGGTGGACACTGCGCTCACCCACTCGCCAGAGCCACGGCTGTGAATTGTGCACCGACGGCGCCCGGGTCGCCAGCAGCAGCGCCGCGCGGAAGGTTTCGATATCGGGACGGGGTGCGTTCATGTCCTGGTGCCTTCGCGGCTCGATCTTGACGTCGACGGAGTGAGCAGCACCTTCAGCGCACCGGTTTCGCCGGCTCTGCCGAAAACGTCGTAAGCCCGCTCGAATTCGTCCATCGTGAAGCGGTGGGTGATCATCGGTGTGGTGTCGATCTGCTCGTTGCCGACCAGCCTGACGAGGGTCGGGGTGGAGTGGGTGTCCACCAGACCGGTGGTGATCGTCAGATTCTTGATCCAGATCTGTTCCAGGTGCAGTGTGGCGGGAGCACCGTGCACACCGATGTTGGGTACCCGCCCACCCGGTCGCACCAGGCACACGGCCTGTTCGAACGTTTCCGGTAGACCCACCGCCTCCATCGCCACGTCGGCGCCCAGATCACCGGAGACGGCGTCGACGACCGCGCGCGGATCCTCCCGGCTGCTGTTCACCACGATGTCGGCGCCGAACTTGCGGGCCGCCTCCAATCGGGAATCAGCGACGTCGATCGCGACGACATGACTGGGGCTGAACAACTTCGCGGTCAGGATGGCAGCCAGACCGATCGGGCCGGCGCCGACGATGGCGACCACGTCACCGGGCGCAACGGCGCCGGCGAGGACACCCACCTCATAGGAGGTGGGCAGGATGTCGGCCAACATCACCATCTGCTCGTCGGTGACACCGTCGGGTATCCGGTGGGTCGAGTTGTCGGCGAACGGAACTCGCACATACTCGGCCTGTGTTCCGTCGATGAGATGACCGAGCACCCAGCCGCCACCACCCAGACATTGCCCGTAGCTGCCGTCGCGGCAGTACCGGCAGGTGCCACAGGCGCTGATACACGAGACCAGCACGCGGTCCCCGGGTGCGACCGTGCGGACGGCGGCCCCGGCGGCCGTCACGGTGCCGACCGCCTCGTGGCCGAGGATCCGTCCCGGTTCGACTTCCGGCACATCGCCTTTCAGTATGTGCAAGTCGGTACCGCAGATCGTGACCGCGTCGACACGCACGATGACGTCGGTCGGCTGCTCGATCACCGGATCGGGCACATCCTGCCAGCTTCGCCGCCCCGGTCCGTGATACACCAGTGCTTTCATCGTCGCTCCTCCTCGATGTCCAGTCGGCTGACCACTGCGTCGAGCGGCAACCGTGGCGTCGCGGGCAGAGGTTCGGCGCCGACCGCGGCCCACCCGACCCGGAACATCATCTGCGGGTGCTCCCGCCCGTCGAACACCTCGTCGCGGACGGCCGAGCGGGTCTCGGCGAGCTCGAGCGGCTCGGAGACCGGGCAGCTGGCCAGGCCCAAACACGTGGCGGTGAGCAGCAGCAGGCTCGACGCCTCCCCTGCCCGCAGCCGCGCCGCGTCGTCGTCGGCGGCGGTGCCCAGCGCCAGCAACACACCCTGATCCGCCAGCGCGGGCGCCCCGGCCGGCTGCGCGAGTTCCGCGGCGGCGAACAACCGGCCCGGTAGGCGGGCGGCCGGATCGGATTCGGGGATGTTGCGCGCGGGCACCCCGTACGGCGCGGCGTGCCGACCACTCCACGCGGCGAGCTCCGCGCGGTAGGCGTCATCGGCCCGATGACGCCGAACCGACTGCTCCACAATCGATCTGATGTCGATCGACATCTCCACCCGGCGCATCACGATACCCATCCGCGCGACGCGGGCCCCGATCGCGGCGATGTCGGCCAGCGACACCGGCCAGCTGCTGAAATGTCTGCGGTCGGTGCGGCGCCGCGAGATCGCGGCGGCCAACGCGACGTCGGTCGGGGTGGGCTCCTGCGCGACCAGCGCGATGGCGGCCAGGTGGGTGGGGTCCGCCGGGTCGGGGAACCGCGTCACCTTGGCACGCCAGCCCATCGCGGCCAGGCCCACGACCGCGTGGTGCAGTGTGGCCCCGCAGCTGATCATCAGGTCGCGCCGGTCGGCGTCGATCGCGGGCAGGTGCCGCGACGGGTCGGCGTACAGGTGCAGGCTCTGCGCGCCGATCTTCCAGTGCCAGGGCTGCGAGTTGTGCACCGACGGGGCCCTGACCGCGAGTGCCAGTGCCGTGCGCAGCGTTTCGGCGTCGGGACCGCTGCGGGTCGACAGCCCGCGCTCCAGGGAGGTAGTCACACCATGAGAATCCCGCGCGCGGAGGTGCCCGCGACAGGGCAGTAAGTCACTTCCGGGTGTTACCCCGGCCCCCTAGGCGATCGACAGCGCGATGCCGTCGAGGATGTCGTGCTCGCTGACCACGAGTTCGTCGATGCCCGCGCGTCGGGCCAACGCGTCGGCGAGTTCCTCGACGATGATCGCGCCGCCGCCGATCACGTCGACCCGGCCCTCGTGCATCGGGCCGAGCGCCGCGCGCCGGGACCGCGGCATCGCGATCAGCTCCTCGCAGACCTCGAGCAGCCTGCCGAACGGCACCCGCGACAGGTGGATCGCGTCGGAGTCGTAGGCGTCCATCCGGTGCGCCAACGCCGCCAGCGTGGTCATGGTGCCTGCCACGCCGACCCAGGTGCG
>NZ_MIHA01000033.1 GCF_001722335.1 Mycolicibacterium flavescens | reverse complement strand
TGGGCGCGCTGCCCAACCTGCTGCCCGGCGGCAGGCCGGTCGCCGACGCCGCCGCCCGCGCCGAGACCGCGGCCGCCTGGTACGTCGGCGACGTGCCGAGCACACCGGGGCGCGACACCACGGCGATCCTGGAAGCCGCCCGCAGCGGTGAACTGGGCGCCCTGCTGGTCGGCGGCCTCGAACTCGACGACCTGCCCGATCCCGCCGCCGCGCTGGCCGCCGTCGAGGCGACGCCGTTCGTGGTCAGCCTGGAGATCCGGGAGAGCGCGGTCACCGCGGTCGCCGATGTGGTGTTCCCCGTCGCGCCGGTGGTCGAGAAGGCGGGCTCGTTCGTGAACTGGGAAGGGCGGCTGCGCCCCTTCGAACCCGCGCTGCAGAGCAGCGCGAGCCCCGATCTGCGGGTGCTCAACTTCCTGGCCGACGAACTCGGTGTCGCGCTGAACCTGCCCACGCCGGCGGCCGCGGGCGAGGACATGGCGCGGCTGGGACTGTGGGCGGGCGCCCGACCCGCCGCACCCAGCGTCGCGCCCGCCGCGCCGCCGGCCCCGGCCGTGGGGCAGGCCGTGCTCGCCGGATGGCGGATGCTGCTCGACGAAGGCCGGCTGCAGGACGGTGAACCGCACCTGGCCGGCACCGCGCACGCACCGGTCGCGCGGTTGTCGGCGGCCACCGCGGCCGAGATCGGCGCCGCCGAGGGCGATCTCGTGACGGTGCGCACCCCGCGGGGGTCGATCACGCTGCCGCTGGCGATCACCGACATCGGCGACCGGGTGGTGTGGTTACCGCTGAACTCGCCGGGTTCTGCGGTGCACAGGAGGCTGGCGGCGACGGTCGGCGACGTCGTGTCGATCGGGCGGGCCGAATCGTGAACCATCCGGATCCGACCCTGTTCGGCAACGACCCGCTGTGGCTGATCGCGCTGAAGGCCGTCGCGGTCTTCGCGCTGCTGATGCTGACCGTGCTGTCGGCCATCCTGATCGAACGGAAACTGCTGGGCCGCATGCAGATGCGGTTCGGACCCAACCGGGTCGGCCCCAAGGGGCTGCTGCAGTCGCTGGTCGACGGTGTGAAGCTGGCGCTCAAAGAGGGCCTGGTGCCGACCGGTGTCGACAAGTTCGTCTACCTCGCCGCGCCGGTGATCGCCGCCGTTCCCGCGTTCATCGCGTTCGCGGTGATCCCGTTGGGCGGCGAGGTGTCGATCTTCGGGCACCGCACCGCGTTACAGCTGACCGACATGCCGGTCGCGGTGCTCTACATCCTGGCCGCGACCTCCATCGGGGTGTACGGGATCGTGTTGGCCGGCTGGGCATCCGGGTCGACCTACCCGCTGCTGGGCGGTCTGCGTTCGAGCGCGCAGGTGATCTCCTACGAGATCGCGATGGCGCTGTCGTTCGTCGCGGTCTTCATCTACGCGGGCACGATGTCGACGTCGGGCATCGTCGCCGCACAGGACGGCGTCTGGTTCCTGTTCCTGCTTCTGCCGTCGTTCCTGGTGTACGTGACGTCGATGGTCGGTGAAACCAACCGCGCCCCCTTCGATCTCCCCGAGGCCGAGGGCGAGCTGGTCGGCGGGTTCCACACCGAGTACTCGTCGATCAAGTTCGCGATGTTCATGCTGGCCGAGTACGTCAACATGACGACCGTCTCGGCGCTGGCCACCACGATGTTCCTGGGCGGCTGGCACGCACCGTGGCCGATCAACATGTGGGACGGCGCCAATACCGGGTGGTGGCCGCTGCTGTGGTTCATCGCCAAGGTGTGGATGTTCATGTTCCTGTTCTTCTGGCTGCGCGCCACGATGCCGCGCATGCGCTACGACCAGTTCATGGGGCTGGGCTGGAAGGTGCTGATCCCGTTCTCGCTGGCCTGGATCATGATCGTCGCGACCGCGCGGGCGCTGCGCAACGAGGGCTTCGACGAGCTCACCACCTGGCTGGCCTCGGCGGCCGCGATCGTCACGCTGCTGATCGTCGTCGCGCTGTGGCGCCGGATGCGGACCAGGAACGTGCGCCAGGCCCCGCAACAGAACCTCGACCCGCAGATCTTCCCGATACCGCCCCTGCCGGTCACCGACGGGCCGACTACGAAGGAGCGAGCAGATGCCTAAATTCATCGAAGCGATCAAGGGTTTCGCGGTCACCTTCGGGACCATGTTCAAGAAGCCGGTCACCGAGGAGTACCCGGAGAAGCCGGGCCCGGTCGCCAAGCGCTACCACGGCCGCCACCAACTCAACCGGTACCCGGACGGGCTCGAGAAGTGCATCGGCTGCGAACTGTGCGCCTGGGCGTGTCCCGCCGACGCCATCTACGTCGAGGGCGCCGACAACACCGAGGCCGAACGCTACTCCCCCGGTGAGCGTTACGGCCGCGTGTACCAGATCAACTACCTGCGGTGCATCGGCTGCGGGCTGTGTATCGAGGCCTGCCCCACCCGGGCGCTGACCATGACCAACGAGTACGAGATGGCCGACGACAACCGCGCCGATCTCATCTGGGGCAAGGACAAGCTGCTGGCGCCGCTGCGGTCGGGCATGCTGCCGCCGCCGCACCCGATGGCCCCGGGCAGCACCGACGAGGACTACTACCTGGGCAACATCGGACCGGTACCGACGGACAAGATCACCGAGGACGTGCGGTGAGGTTCGACCTGATCGCCGCGATGGCCGAAGACACCCCCGGTCGCACATCGACCACCGAGGCGGTGCTGTTCTGGGTGCTCGGCGCGGCCGCGGTGATCGGCGCGCTCGGGGTCATCACCGCCCGAAAAGCGGTGTACAGCGCCATGTTCCTGGCCATGACGATGATCATTCTGGCCGTCTTCTACATCGCCCAGGACGCGTTGTTCCTCGGCGTCGTGCAGGTGGTGGTGTACACCGGCGCGGTGATGATGCTGTTCCTGTTCGTGCTGATGCTCGTCGGCGTGGACTCCTCGGACTCGCTGGTCGAGACGATCCGCGGACAGCGGGTCGCCGCAGGCGTCGTCGGCGTCGGATTCGGGCTGCTGCTGATCGCCGGGGTCGGCAACGTCTCGGTCGCCGGGTTCACCGGCCTGGCCCAGGCCAACGCCAACGGCAACGTCGAAGGACTCGCGGCGCTGATCTTCGTGCGGTATCTGTGGGCGTTCGAGTTGACCAGCGCGCTGCTGATCACCGCCGCGCTGGGGGCCATGGTGCTCGCCCACCGCGAACGCTTCGGCCACCGCAAGACCCAGCGCGAACTCGCCGAAGAGCGGTTCCGGCCCGGCGGATACCCGACGACGCTGCCCAATCCCGGTGTGTTCGCCCGCAACAACGCCGTCGACATCGCCGCCCGCCTGCCCGACGGATCGCCGTCGGAGCTGTCGGTCAGCCCCTCGCTGGAGCAACGGACCGTGCCGGTGCGCAACGGGCGAGGAGGTGAGGCGTGAACCCGGACAACTACCTGTACCTGTCGGTGCTGCTGTTCACCATCGGCGCGGCCGGGGTCATGCTGCGCCGCAACGCGATCGTGGTGTTCATGTGCGTGGAACTGATGCTCAACGCCTGCAACCTGGCGTTCGTCTCGTTCTCGCGGATGCACGGCACGCTCGACGGTCAGGTCGTGGCGTTCTTCACCATGGTCGTCGCCGCGTGCGAGGTGGTGGTGGGGCTCGCGATCATCATGACCATCTTCCGCGCCCGCAAGTCGGCCTCCGTCGACGACGCCAGTCTGCTGAAACACTAAGTCGGTTGGAAACCTAAGGCCACGATGACGATTCCAGTTTGGCTCACCATCGCACTGCCGCTGGCGGGTGCGACGATCCTGTTGCTCGGCGGGCGCCGCACCGACGCGTGGGGGCACCTGCTGGGCTGCCTGGCCGCGATCGCGTCGTTCGTCGTCGCGGCCGTGCTGTTCTTCGACATGGTCGGGCGCGACGGCGAACAGCGGGCGGTCCACGAAAGCCTGTTCTCCTGGGTGCCGGTCGGCGGTCTGCAGGTCGACTTCGGCCTGCAACTCGACCAGCTGTCCATGTGTTTCGTGCTGCTGATCACCGGTGTCGGATCGCTGATCCACATCTACTCGATCGGCTACATGGCCGAAGACCCCGGCCGGCGACGGTTTTTCGCCTACCTGAACCTGTTCCTGTCGGCGATGCTGCTGCTGGTGCTGGCCGACAACTACCTCGGCCTCTACGTCGGGTGGGAAGGCGTCGGCCTGGCGTCCTACCTGCTGATCGGGTTCTGGGCGCACAAGCCGTCGGCGGCCACGGCGGCCAAGAAGGCGTTCGTCGTCAACCGCGTCGGCGACATGGGCCTGGCGATCGCGATGATGGTGATGTTCGCGTACCTGGGAACCATCTCGTACGCGGGGGTTTTCGAGGCCGCGCCGGTGGCCGGGGAAGGTGCGCTCACCGCGATCGGGTTGCTGTTGCTGCTGGCGGCGTGCGGTAAGTCGGCGCAGGTGCCGCTGCAGTCCTGGCTGGGCGACGCGATGGAAGGCCCGACCCCGGTGTCGGCGCTGATCCACGCCGCCACCATGGTGACCGCGGGCGTCTACCTGATTGTGCGGTCCGGACCGGTGTTCGACCTCGCGCCCAACGCCCAGCTGGGCGTGGTGATCGTCGGGGCGGTCACGCTGCTGTTCGGCGCGATCATCGGCTGCGCCAAGGACGACATCAAGAAAGCCCTTGCTGCGTCGACGATGTCGCAGATCGGCTACATGGTGCTGGCCGCCGGTCTCGGCCCGGTCGGTTATGCGTTCGCGATCATGCACCTGCTCACCCACGGCTTCTTCAAGGCCGGGCTGTTCCTGGGCGCCGGTTCGGTCATGCACGCGATGGACGACGAGGTCGACATGCGCCGCTACGGCGGTCTGCGCAAGGCGCTGCCCATCACGTTCGTCACGTTCGGCCTGGGCTATCTGGCGATCATCGGAATACCGCCACTGGCCGGCTTCTTCTCCAAGGACGGCATCATCGAAGCGGCCCTCGGCGCCGGCGGCGTCAAGGGCATCATCCTCGGCGCGGTCACCATCCTCGGCGCCGGTATCACCGCGTTCTACATGACGCGGGTGATGCTGATGACGTTCTTCGGCGAAAAGCGTTGGGCGGAAAAAGCACATCCACATGAGGCGCCCGCGGTGATGACCTGGCCGATGATCCTGCTGGCGGTCGGCTCGGTCGGGTCCGGCGCCGCGTTCGCGATCGGCGGCACGCTCGAACACTGGCTCGAACCCGTCGTCGGAACCCACGAGGTGCACCACGTCGCACCCGTGTGGGTGGTGACGACGGTGATCCTGGCCGTCGTCGCGGTCGGCATCCTGATCGCCTACCGGATGTACGGCACCCGACCGATCCCCGACGAGGTGCCCGACGGGTCAGCACTCACCGTGGCCGCCCGCCGGGATCTCTACGGCGACGCGTTCAACGAGGCGGCGCTGATGCGGCCGGGTCAGCTACTCACCCGCGGGCTCGTCGAGATCGACGACGAAGCGGTCGACGGTGCGGCCAGCGGGCTGGCGGGGCTGGTGTCCCGGCTCTCGGATGGTCTGCGCCAGTGGCAGACCGGGTTCGCCCGGTCGTACGCGTTGTCGATGCTCGGAGGTGCGGTTCTGGTGCTCGTGGCGATCCTGGCGGTGCAACTGTGGTGAGCGGCATTCCCTGGCTGACGGTGCTGTGGGCCACCCCGACAGTCGGCGCGGCGCTGGTGATCCTGCTGCCCGCCGCGCAACGCGTCCTGGCCAAGTGGTTCGCGCTCGCGGTCTCGCTGGCGGTGCTCGCCATCACCGCGGTGCTCGCCGTGGGGTTCGACCCGGGCGGCGAACAGTTCCAGTTCGTCGAATCACACCGCTGGATACCGTCGTTCGGGACCGGCTACATCCTCGGCGTCGACGGCATCGCGTTGGCGATCGTCGTGCTCACCGCCGTCCTGGTGCCGCTGCTGATCATCGCGGGCTGGAACGACGCCGACGGCCAGACCGGGCTGCGCGGCCGGTCGGTGCAGACGTATCTGGCGCTGACCCTGGCCGTCGAGGGCATGGTCATCATGTCGCTGGTGTCGCTGGACATCCTGCTGTTCTACGTGTTCTTCGAGGCGATGCTGATCCCGATGTACTTCCTCATCGGCGGGTTCGGCGGCGCGAACCGGTCCAAGGCGGCGGTGAAGTTCCTGCTGTACAACCTGTTCGGCGGGTTGATCATGCTGGCCGCGGTGGTCGGGCTGTACGTCGTGACTGCGGGCAGCGACGCGTTCGACGCCGGCACGTTCGACTTCCGCGCGATCGTGGCCGCGGTGGCCAGCGGCGAGTTCGTGGTCAACCCGGCCGTGATGCACCTGCTGTTCCTCGGCTTCATGTTCGCGTTCGCGGTCAAGGCGCCGCTGTGGCCGTTCCACCGCTGGCTGCCCGACGCCGCCGTGGAGGCCACCCCGGCCAGCGCGGTGCTGATGATGGCCGTGATGGACAAGGTCGGCACGTTCGGCATGCTGCGCTACTGCCTGCAGTTGTTCCCGGACTCGTCGCTGTACTTCCAGCCGCTGGTGGTCACGCTGGCGGTGATCGGGATCGTGTACGGCGCGATCCTCGCGATCGGCCAGACCGACGTCATGCGGTTGATCGCCTACACGTCGATCTCCCACTTCGGGTTCATCATCCTGGGCATCTTCGTGATGACCAGCCAGGGCCAGTCCGGGTCCACGCTGTACATGGTCAACCACGGGCTGTCGACGGCCGCGCTGTTCCTGATCGCCGGATTCCTGGTGTCGCGCAGGGGCACCCGCCTGATCAACGCCTACGGCGGCGTGCAGAAGGTCGCCCCGGTGATGGCGGGAACGTTCCTGGTGGCCGGGCTGGCGACGCTGTCGCTGCCGGGGCTGGCGCCGTTCATCAGCGAATTCCTGGTCCTGATCGGCACATTCACCCGGTTCCCGGTGCTGGCCGTGTTCGCGTCCACCGCGCTGGTGCTGTCGGCGATCTACATCCTGTGGATGTACCAGCGGATGATGACCGGGCCGGTGACCGACGGCAACGACCGCATCCGCGACCTGCTGCCGCGTGAACTCGTCGTCGTCGCACCGCTGATCGCGCTGCTGCTGGTTCTGGGCGTGTACCCCAAGCCCGCGCTCGACGTCATCAACCCCGCGGTCGACCACACGTTGACCACGATCGACCAACCTGACCCGGTACCCAGACTCGCCGAAGGGCCGACACCGTGACCCTGACCCCACCGACCGTCGAATACGGCCTGGTCTCCCCGCTTCTGATCATTTTCGGGGTGGCCATCGCCGGCGTCATCGTCGAGGCGTTCCTGCCGCGGCAGCACCGCTACCGGGCCCAACTGCTGCTGGCGTTCGGCGGCATGGCCGCCGCCCTGGTCGCGGTCGTGATGCTGGCCCGAGACCTGCACGGCAGCGTGGGACGCTCGGCGGTGATGGGCGCCGTCGTCGTCGACATGCCCGCACTGTTCCTGCAGGGCACCATCCTCGTCGTCGGCGTGCTGGGCGTGCTGCTGATCGCCGAACGCGAGATCCCCGCGCGCGCAGGCGGAGACAACGGCGAGCGCGGGCTGGACGGCTTCACCGCGCAGGCCTCGGCGGTCCCCGGCAGCGTCGCCGAACAACTGGCCACCAAGGCCGCGGTCATCCAGACCGAGGTGTTCCCGCTGACGATGTTCGCGATCGGCGGCATGATGCTGTTCCCGGCATCCGATGACCTGCTGACGATGTTCGTCGCGCTCGAGGTGCTGTCGCTGCCGCTGTACCTGCTGTGCGGGCTGGCGCGCCGGCGGCGTCTGCTCTCGCAGGAGGCGGCGCTCAAGTACTTCCTGCTGGGCGCGTTCTCGTCGGCGTTCTTCCTCTACGGCGTGGGCATGCTGTACGGCTACGCGGGCACCTTGGATCTCGACGGGATCGCCGCCGTCGTCGAATCCGGTTCCGGTAAAACGTCGCTGGCGCTGATCGGCATGGGCCTGCTGCTGGTCGGCGTGCTGTTCAAGATCGGCGCGGTGCCGTTCCACTCCTGGATCCCCGACGTGTATCAGGGCGCGCCGACGGCGATCACCGCCTTCATGGCGGCGGCGACCAAGATCGCCGCGTTCGGCGCGATGCTGCGGGTGTTCTACGTCGCGCTGCCCGAACTGCGCGACGACTGGCGGCCGGTGCTGTGGATCATCGCGATCCTGACCATGGTGGTCGGCACCGTGACCGCAGTGACCCAGGTGGACGTCAAGCGGATGCTCGCCTATTCGGCGGTCGCGCACACCGGGTTCATCCTGACCGGTCTGATCGCCGGGACCGAGGCCGGGCTGTCCTCGACGCTGTTCTATCTGTTCGCGTACGGGTTCAGCACGGTCGGCGCGTTCGCGGTCGTGGGTCTGGTCCGCGACGCGGCCGGTGAGGAGGACACCGCGATGGCCCGGTGGGCCGGTCTCGGACGGCGGTATCCCATTGTCGGCATAGTGTTTTCGCTGTTCCTGCTGGCGTTCGCCGGGATCCCGCTGACCAGTGGGTTCGTCAGCAAGTTCGCGGTGTTCAAGGCGGCCGGCGAGGGTGGTGCGATCCCGCTGGTGGTGGTCGGCGTGGTGGCCAGCGCGATCGCCGCCTACTTCTATGTGCGGGTGATCGTGCTGATGTTCTTCACCGACCCGCCCGAGGACCCGCCGACGGTGGTCGCGCCGAGCCTGCCGAGCACCGCGGTCGTCACGGTGACCGCTGCGGTGACGTTCGCGCTCGGTGCGCTGCCGCAGCCGCTGCTGGATATGGCGAACAACGCCGATCAGTTCCTGCGCTAGCTGCTCACTCGAGCAGCCCGACCTGCCGGTAGAGGCTTTCCAGGTAGCGGCGCATCTGCCGCGCCGTCGGCGGATTCGGTTGCAGGATACGGTAAGTGACCGCCCCGGCGAGCATGTCGATCAACACGTCGAGGTCGGCGTCGGCGTCGACCGCGCCGTCGGCCTGCGCGCGGCGCAGCATGGCGAGCACCGTCGTGCGCCGCGGGAGGATGTAGTGGTCCCAGTACGTCTGCATCAGCAGCGGGTGTGTGACGGCGGAGCCGTAGATCTGTGCGACCAGGCCGCGGAACCTGGGGTCGGCCGCGGTGGCCGCGGCGGCGGCGATGTTGCGTCGCACCAGATCCCGGGCCTCGACGGTTGCGACTTCGCCGTCGGTGGGCCACCGGATGTCCGCGCTGACCTGGGTTTCGATTGCGTCGGCGATCAAGCGCTCCTTGTCCGGCCACCTCCGGTAGACGGTCGGCTTCCCGACACCGGCGCGCTTGGCGACCTGCTCCATGCTCATGCCCGCGATGCCGCGGTCGATGAACAGGTCCAGCGCCGCGGTGAGGATCGCGGTGTCGGTGGCCGGGTCTCGCGGCCGGCCCCGTGTCATCGCACCGTGCCGGTACTCAGCGCCCGGCGCAGCCAGTCGTCGAGGCTCGCGGCATCGGTTCCGCGCCAGGCGAGATGGCCGTCGGGGCGGACCAGCAGGGCGTCACCGTCGACCGGGTCGTCCAGCATCTGGACATCCGGGCCGAGTCGGTGCGTCGCGACGTCGAGCAGTGCGCGCTCGCCGGATAGCAGCGCCCAGCCGCCGCGCAACTGCTCACCCGAGACCCCGGCGACGCGGTCCCCCGGTCGCGGCCGCTGCCACGGCAGGGACCGTTCGGCCAGCGGACCGCGGCGGTAGCTGACCCACAGTTGCGAGGTCTGGTAGGTGATCTTGCGCTGTATCCACGCCAGGTTCATCACCGGGACGAGGATCCGGTCGCGGAGGAACCGTCCGAAACCGTGTTGCGCCACATTGACTTTCGTCACAGCGCTGGTGCTGCGCAACACCTCGGTGGCCAGCGGGCGACGTTCGGATTCGTAGGTGTCGAGCAGCGCGGGTTCAGCGTGGCCGCCGATCACCGTCGCCAGCTTCCATGCGAGGTTTTCGGCGTCGCCGAGCCCGGTGAGCATCCCCTGCCCGCCGAACGGGGCGTGGGTGTGGGCGGCGTCGCCGGCGAGGAACACCCGTGACCGCCGGTAGGTGTCAGCCAGGCGCCGGTGCACCCGGAACGTAGACAGCCATCCGACGTCGGTGATCTGCACTCGGCGACCGGTGCGCTCGGGCAGGATCCGTTCGAGACGGCTCAACATCTCTGCGTCGCTGGGCTTGTCGGACGGTCCGTCGGGGTCGTAGGCGATGACGCGCCACATTCCGCCCGGCATCGGCATCACGCCGAGCATGCCCGCCGGGTGGATCCACCCGGTGGTTCCGGAGCGGTCCAGATCCCAGTCGAGTGCGACGTCGGCGAGCAGGAAGCGTTCGCTGAGCTTGACCCCCGGGAAACCGATGTCGGCGAGCTTGCGGGTGGCGCTGCCTGCGCCGTCGCAGCCGATCAGCCAGTCGGTCTGGTGCTGGGCGCCGGAGTCCGTGGTGGCCAGCACACCGTCATTGCTCTGGTGGAGCCCGACGAGTTCGGTGTCCCACTCGATCTGCCCGCCGAGTTCGGTCAGCCGGGCACGCAGCGCGGCCTCCACCTCGGCCTGGGAGATGACCATCGGCGGCGCGGCGGTCTGCATCTGCGGGTCGCCGAACCTGATGTGCATGACGGGGCGGTCGCCGAGGTAGGTCGTGATGCTCATGGCCCGCACCGAGCGGTCCGGTAGGTCGCCGAGCGCGCCGAGCCGCTCCAGCACCTCCGAACCGCGCGCATGCAGGAAGTTCGCCCTCGAGGTCGTCGCGGGCCCGTCGGCTTTGTCGATGACGCGCACCGCGACGCCGCGGCGGAGCAGCCCGCAGGCCGCCGCCAGGCCGGTCGGGCCGGCACCGGTCACCAGCACCTGGGACATCTGCGCCTCCTCCATTTACGAAACGGATACGTAACGGAATATACGCGCGTCGGGCCCGGACCGCTAGATTCAGGTGATGACCGAACAACCGCTCGTCCTCGTCGCCGACAACGGCCCGGTCCGGGTGCTGACGATGAACCGCCCCGAGGCTCGAAATGCGTTGAGCCGCGCGTTGATCCACGCCACCTACACCGCGCTGACCGACGCCGACGACGACGATTCGGTGCGCGCCGTCGTGCTCACCGGCGCCGACCCGGCCTTCTGCGCGGGCGTCGATCTCAAGGAGGCCCAGCGCGACGGCCTGGCCTACTTCGAGGAGTTCCGCTCGCAGAGTTGTATCGCCGCGACCGGCAACATGCGCACGCCGATCATCGCCGCGATCAACGGCGCCACCTTCACCGGCGGCCTAGAGATGGCGTTGGGCTGCGACTTTCTCGTCGCGTCCGAGCGCGCGGTGTTCGCCGACACACACGCCCGCGTCGGCATCCTGCCCGGCGGCGGGATGACCGCGCGGCTACCGCAAGTGGTCGGGCTGGCGATGGCCCGTCGGCTGTCGATGACCGGCGAGGTGGTCGACGCCGCCCGCGCCGAGCGGATCGGGCTGGTGACCGAGGTCGTCGAGCACGACCGGCTGCTGGCCCGCGCCGTCGAACTGGCCGCTCAGATCGCCGAGGTGCCGGGCCCGGTCATGCGCGGGCTCAAGGAGATCTATACGACGGGCGCCGCCGCGGTGATCGATCCGGCGCTGGCGGCCGAAGAGAAGATCGCGTACGCGCAGCACCGCGATTTCGAGGGGCTCGGCGACCGGTTCGAGGCGGTGTCGCAGCGCAACAAGCGCCAGATCGACACGTAGCGCTCGCGTGCTCGTCCGCCGAGCGTGGGAACTTTCGCGCGAAATGCGCGATATCGCATCAGAAACCCGACGCTCAGCGGCCTCGACCGTCGCGGACGAGGATGAACTCGACCGTGCGGCGGCCGCCGAACTCGGGGCGCGGCGTCGTGGTCATCTCCACCTGGCGGCGGGCCTGCTCGACGACCGGGGTGTCCGGGTCGAGCACCGACAGGTACACCTTGTGCTCGGCCAGCGACGCGACCGCCCGCTCGAAACAGCCGTCGTCGATCACCTCGGCGTGCGTCGCCTCCGGACCGTTCTGGAACAGCCACCGCGGCGGGTCGGCCAGCGCGTCGTAGGCGTCGACGACCGCGGCGGCGAACTCCATGTGGTCGCGCTGGTTGGGCTGCCCGGGCGCCCACTCGGGGCCGCCGTAGATGCTGATCACCACGTCGGGGCGCAGCGCGGTGATCGTCTCGGTGATCGCCGCGCGCAGCTCTGCGGTGTTGCGGATCTCGCTGTCGGGGAAGTCCCAGAACTGCACATCGGCGACGCCGAGGACGGCCGCGGAGCGCAACTGCTCGGCCTCGCGCAGCGGGCCCGCCTGCTCGGTCGGCATACCGGCGATGCCGGCCTCGCCGCGGCTGGCCAACGCGTAGTGGACGGTCCTGCCCTCGCCGGTCCACTTCGCCACCGCGGCCGCGCAACCGTACTCCGGGTCGTCGGGATGCGGCACCAGCAGCACCGCGGTGCGCCAGTCGGTCGGAAACGCCTCGAGCACGACCCCTATGTCACCACACCGTGCACCACGATCGCGGTGGTCTGGTCGACCCAGTCATCGCCGAGCGGCTCGCCGGGCTGCAACAGCATGCGCAGCAGCGTCGCGCCGCCGATCACCTCGACCAGCCGGTCCGGGTCGACGTCGGCGCGCACCTCACCGCGTCGCACTGCGTCGGCGACCCGGTTGCGCACGGCCACGAACACTCCGGCGAACCGTTCCATCACCCGCACGTTGAGCTCGGCGTCGGCGACCATGTCGGCGATCAGCCCGGGCAGCGCCGCGCGCACCACCGGGCTGGTGAACACGTCGCGGGTGGCGGCCAGCATCGCGCGGATGTCGGCTGCGAAACTGCCCGGCGGCGTCTCGATGGCCGACGGCGCCGCCGGGAACGCCGCCTCGTGGACCAGTTCGACCTTGCTCGACCAGCGCCGGTACAGCGCGGTCTTGGTGGTGCCCGCGCGCTCGGCGACCGCGGCCATCGTCAGATTCGAATAGCCGATTTCCACAAGCAGATCCGCGGTGGCCCGCAATATGGCAGCGTCGATACGCGGATCCCGGGGCCGCCCGGCGCCCGGGGTCTTGTCAAGCGAAGACGCGTCTGATTTCATATCGCTACCCAGCGTATCGTAATTAGCGGCCGAAGGAAGAACTTGTGGCTAGTGAACCGGCTGTCGAAGACATCAGCCGCCTCGAACACTCCAGTCGCGACCTGAGCACGCTGCCCGGCGTGATGTCGCGCTGGCTTTCCGGCGTGCTGCCCGGCGGCGTCGCCCCCGAGATCACCGTGGAAAGCGGCGTCGACGCCAACGGGATGTCCTCGGAGACCATCATCCTCACCGGGCGGTGGAGCGAGGACGGCCGGCCGCGCGAACAGAAGTGGGTGGCGCGCGTGGCCCCCACCGCCCAGGACGTCCCGGTGTTCTCCGAGTACCGGATGGATCACCAGTTCGACGTCATCCGGCTCGTCGCGCAGCACACCGACGTGCCGGTGCCGCAGGTGCGCTGGCTGGAGGACACCGGCGACGTGCTCGGCACGCCGTTCTTCCTGATGGACTACGTCGACGGCCGGGTGCCGCCCGACGTCATGCCGTACACGTTCGGCGGCAACTGGTTCGCCGACTCCCCCGCCGAACAGCGCCGCCAACTGCAGGACAACACCGTCGGCGTACTGGCCAAACTGCACTCGATCCCGAACCCGCAACAGACGTTCGGTTTCCTCGACGACGGCTCGGACCCGAACGCGTTGCGGCGCAACCTGAATTGGTTGCAATCCTGGTACCGGTTCGCGGTGCCCGACATCGGATCTTCCACGCTGGTCGAAAGCGCACTCGACTGGCTGGAGGCGAACTGGCCCGCCGACGTCGCGGCCGCCGACCCCGTGCTGGTGTGGGGCGACTCGCGGGTCGGCAATGTGCTCTACTCCGGTTACGACCCGGCGGCCGTACTCGACTGGGAGATGGCCACACTCGGCCCCCGCGAGATGGATGCGGCGTGGATGATCTTTGCGCACAACGTCTTCCAGGAGCTCGCCGGCCTGGCCGGGCTGCCCGGGTTACCGGACTTCATGCGCGAGGACGACGTGCGGTCCACCTACGCCGCGCTGACCGGCGTCGAACTCGGTGACCTGCACTGGTTCTACGTGTACTCCGGTGTGATCTGGGCGTGCGTGTTCATGCGCACCAGCGCCCGACGGGTGCGCTTCGGGGAGATCGAGCAGCCCGACGACGTCGAGTCGCTGTTCTATCACGGCGCGCTGCTCAAGCGACTGATCGGCCAGGAGGCGTAATGCTCGGACCCACAGACGAATTCCCGATCCACCAGATCCCCCAGCCGATCGCGTGGCCGGGATCGTCGGACCGCAACTTCTACGACCGCTCCTACTTCAACGCCCACGACCGCACCGGCGACATCTTCGCGATCACCGGCATCGGGTACTACCCGAACCTGGGTGTCAAGGACGCGTTCGTGCTGGTACGGCGCGGTGACACCCAGACCGCCGTGCACCTGTCCGACGCCATCGACGGCGACCGGCTCAACCAGCACGTGCTGGGCTATCGGGTCGAGGTCAGCGAACCGCTGCGCAAACTGCGGATCGTGCTCGAGGAGACCGAGGGCATCGCTGTCGACCTGACCTGGAACGGTCTGTTCGACGCCGTCCAGGAGCAGCGCCACGTGTTGCGCACGGGCACCCGGATCACGTTGGACGCCCAGCGGTTCGCGCAGGTCGGGTCGTGGAGCGGGGTGATCTCGGTCGACGGCGAGGACATCACCGTCGACCCGGACGTGTGGATCGGCAGCCGCGACCGGTCGTGGGGCATCCGCCCGATCGGCGAGGCCGAACCGGCCGGCCGGCCCGCCGATCCCCCGTTCGAGGGCATGTGGTGGCTGTACGTGCCGATGGCCTTCGACGACTTCGGGATCTGCCTGATCATCCAGGAGGACCCGACCGGGTTCCGCAGCCTCAACGACTGCACCCGCATCTGGCGTGACGGCCGCGTGGAACAACTCGGCTGGCCGCGGGCCAAGATCCACTACACCTCCGGCACCCGAATCCCGTACGGCGCCACCATCGAGGCCGCCACACGAGACGGGTCGCCGGTGGTGTTCGAGGTCGAGTCCAAGTTGGCGGTGCCGATCCACATCGGCGGCGGCTACGGCGGCGACTCCGACTGGCTGCACGGGGTGTGGAAGGGCGACAAGTTCACCGAGCGGCTGACCTACGACATGACCGACCCGGCGGTCAACGGCCGCGCCATGTTCGGGGTCATCGACCACGTCGGCCGCGCCGTGTGCACCGAGGGCGGCGCGTCCCGCGAGGGCTGGGGCCTGTTCGAACACGGCGCGCTCGGCCGCCACGACCCGTCGGGCTTCAAGGACTGGCTCACCCTCGCCGATTGAGTGGTTTCAGGGCGCTAACCGTCGACCAGCGATCAGTAGCGCACCGAAACCACGATGAGGGCGACGGCCGCGACCGCCTCGACAAGGCAGTAGAACCAGTTGGGGTAGAACGCTGTTCGTGTGTCGACGACCGCCGACACCACCCGACCGAACGCCATGCCGGTCAGCGCGACGCCCACGGTGAGCAGCACGCCGGCGCGAACCTCCGCGGCGACGACGGCGTACCCCAGTACGCCCGCGATCGCCAACCCGAAACCGCCGTACACCGCGCGCACCTCGGCCCGCGCGGTCGCCCCGCCCAGCGTGGTGCCGAAGGGCCGCACCAACCGGTCGGGCACCGCCAGCGCGTAAACGCCCATCCCGGCGAAGAACACGGCGATGACCGCCACGACGATGTCTGCCACGGTAGCCTCCTGTCGATCGGTAGGAGGCCAGCATGACCGTCGACGCAGCGGGCCCGCTTCCACAAACCTGTCGCCCGTCGGTGTGGTTGTGGCCGGGGCTCGCGCTGTATGCCGGGCCGAGCCTGAACCTGGCGCCGCACTCAGGTTCGGTGTGGTGTCTGGCGGTCGGCATCGGCGGACCGTTGAGCGTCACCGTCGAAGGCGCCGATCCGGTGCGCGCACCCAGCGTGCTGATCCCGCCGCGGTTCACCCACCACCTGGCCTGCCACGGCGACGGGCTGGTCTCCTGCTATCTGGAGCCGGCGTCGAGCCGCGCCGAGTGCTGCCGCGCCAAGGTCGGCGCCCGGCGCGGCGACATCGGCGTTGGCCATGTCGAGGCGCATCGCCTGCAGTTCACCCCGGACGACGACGACTCCGCGTCGCACTGGCTCGACATCGCCGCGCCCGTCGCCGACCGCCACCTGGACCCGCGAATCACACTCGCGGTCAACCGGATTCGCGCGGACCCTGCCGATCGGGTGTCGGCCCGCGAGCTGGCCGCCTCGGTCGGGCTGTCCGAGTCGCGGTTCCTGCACCTGTTCCGCGCCGAGGTGGGCACCACGCTGCGCCGCTACCGGTTGTGGGCGCGGCTACTGCGCGCGGGTGCGGCCATCGCCGACGGTCACAACCTGACCGACGCGGGGATGCAGGCCGGTTTCGCCAGCCCGTCGCACCTGTCCGACCGCTTCAAGTCGACGTTCGGGCTGACGGCCTCGGCGCTGCTGGACTCCGGCGCCGCGGTCCGCGTGCCCAAGACGTGGCGAGCAGACGCAAACTGACCGGAAAAGTGCCGAAAATAGGGCACTTCGCGTCTGCTCGCCGAAGAAGGCGGCCCGCGCTCTCTCTAGGCGACCGGGCGTACCGGCACCGGCGCCCGGCCGAACACCATCGACTCCTCGATGCGGTCCAGGCGGTGGTCGATCGCGTCGAGCACGTAGTTGTGCCGCACGTTCCACGGCCGGTGGGTACCGGACTTCGGCAGCACATGCCCGGCGCGCTGCACGTAACCGGCGTTGATGTTCCACGCCGGCTTCTCGGCCATCGGCTTGTCGCCGAGATGCGGGTAGGCATGCGTGTAGCCGTGAGAGTCCATGTAGGACACGAGCTTCGCGAACGCTCGCGCGGTCAGGTCGGCCCGCAATGTCCACGAGGCGTTGATGTAGCCGACGCACCACGCCAGGTTCGGCACGTCCTCGAGCATGTGCTCCTTGTAAACGAACCGGTCCTGCGGCTTGACCTCTTCGCCGTCGATGTGGATCGCCACCCCGCCGAGGGCCTGCAACTGGATCCCGGTCGCGGTGATCAACACGTCGGCGTCGATGCGCTGCCCGGACCGCAGCACCACACCGTCGGAATCGATGTGGTCGATCTGGTCGGTCACCACGTCGAGTCGACCGGTGTTGATCGTGTCGTAGAAGTCGTTGTCGAGCATCGCGCACAGCCGCTGATCCCACGGGTCGTAGCGCGGCTTGAAGTGCACGTCGACCGGATAGCCCTTGGGCAGATTGCGTTTGGCGTAGCCGCGGATGAAGGCCCTGGCGAGCTTGGGCGCCGCTTGGGCGAACGCGTAGATGAACACCGTGAAGATCGTGTTGAAGATCCGCGCGCCCCAGTAGCCGGCGCGGCCGGGCAGCACCTTGCGCAGCGCCTGCACCACCGGGTGCACCCGCCACGTCGACAACACGTACGTCGGTGAGCGCTGCAGCATGGTGACGTGTCCGGCCTTCTCGGCCAGCGACGGGATCATGCTGATCGCGGTCGCGCCGCTGCCGATCACCAGCAGCCGCTTGCCGGTGTAGTCGAGCGACTCCGGCCAGTGCTGCGGGTGCACCACCTCCCCGGCGAACTCGTCGATCCCCGGGAAGTCGGGGCGGTAGGGCTCGTCGTAGTTGTAGTAGCCGGTGCCGAAGAACAGGAACCGCGACCGGTAGCTCCTCGGTGTGCCGTTCTCCTCGGCGTGCACGGTCCAGGTGTCGGTCGTCGAGTCCCAGTCCGCCGAGAGCACGCGGTTGTTGAACCGGATGTGACGGTCGATGCCGTGCTTGCGGGCGGTCTCGGTCAGATAGTCGCGGATGTCGGCGCCGTCGGCCACGTTCTCGGGTCGCGTCCACGGCTCGAACGGGTAGCTGAGCGTGAAAATGTCGCTGTCGGAACGGATGCCCGGATACTGGTGCAGATCCCAGGTGCCGCCGATGCGGGCCCGCCGCTCGAGCACCGTGTAGGTGGCCTGCGGGTTCTTCTCCTGCATCCGGTAGGCGGCCCCGATCCCCGAGATGCCCGCGCCGATGATCAGCACATCGGACCACTGCTCACTCATCCGCAACCTCCTCTGGTCCCGATGGGTACCACGATAGGAGTCAAGCGGCGAGTGCGTCGACAATCTCGGTCAACGCGCTGATCGCGATGGGTCCGGGCTGGTAGAGGCAGACCCGGTCGGAGACCCCGCCGACGCGGTCGCGGATGTGGGCGGCGATCTGCGCGGGGCTGCCGCAGGCGGCGATGGTGTGCAGCATCTCGTCGTCGACGAGCGTCGCCATCTCCTGCCACCGGCCCTGTTTGGACATCGCGTTGAGCTCGGGCTGCAGCTCGCCCCAGCCGTGCGCGTCGAGCACCGGCCGGTACGCCGGGGTGGAGCCGTAGAACGCCAGCAGCCGGCGCGCGGCCGTGTGATCGCTCCCGACCGACACGATGACCTCCGGGACGACGGCGAAGTCGTCGAGCGAGCGGCCGGCACCGGCCAGCCCGTCGCGCACCGCGGGCATCGTCACCTCGTGCAGGAACCGTTTCGAGCCGAACGGCATCACCAGCAGACCGTCGGCGACCTCGGCGGTGGCGCGGGTCAGCCGCGGGCCCAGCGCGCCGAGGTAGATCGGCGGCGGGCCGTACGGGTTGGGCCCGGGGTTGAACGTCGGGGTCATCAGCGTGTGCCGGTAGTACTCGCCGCGAAAGTCGAGCCGCTCGCCGGTCTCCCAGGTGGTGAACACCGCCCGCAGCGCCCCGACCATCTCCTTCATCCGCTCGACCGGCCGGTCGAAGGCCGCGCCGTAGCGTTTCTCCACCTGCGCGCGGACCTGGGTGCCGAGCCCGAGGGTGAACCGGCCGCGCGCCAGCAGCTGGTGGTCATAGGCCTGGTGCGCCAGCTGGACGGGGTTGCGCGGAAACGCGATCGCGACGTTGGTCAGCAGATCCAGGCCTCCGACGGTGGCGGCCACGGTCAGCGGCGCGAACACGTCGTGCGGCCCTTCGAAGGTGAACACCCCGGCCGCCCCGGCCTCGCGCAGCTGCTGCGCGCGTTCGGCCGCGTCCGTCGGCCCGAACAACGCTGTCATGACCTTCACGACGTGAGAGCCTATCGGCGTGACCATGCAAGCCAGTGCCGACGCGGTCGTGGTGGGCGCCGGGTTCGCCGGGTTGGCCGCGGCGCGCGAACTCACCCGGCTCGGTCACGACGTCGTCGTCCTCGAGGGCCGCGACCGCGTCGGTGGCCGCTCCTCGACCGTGACGATCGCCGGGGTGGCAGTCGACCTCGGCGCCACGTTCGTCGGCCCCACCCAGGACGCGGTCACCTCGTTGGCCGCCGAGCTGGGCTGCGAGGCGGTGCCGACGTTCAGCCGGGGCAAGAACCTGATCCGCTGGCGGGGCCGGGTCCGCTCCTACCGCAGCACGATTCCGCGGCTGTCGGTCATCGAGTTGCTCGACGTGTCGCGGATCCAGTGGCGCTTCGAGCGCGTGTGCCGCCGGGTGCGGGTGGACGAGCCGTGGGCCGGGTCGAACGCCTACCAGCTCGACGGCCTGACGCTCGACGGCTGGCTGAAGTCGGTGCGCGCCAGCGCCGGCACCCGCGACCTGATGGCGATCATGTCGCGGGTGACGTGGGGCGCCGAACCCGACGCCGTGTCGATGCTGCACGCGGTGCGTTACGTCAAGGCCGCCGGCGGGCTGGACCGCATGCTCGACGTCGAAGGCGGCGCGCAGCAGAGCCGTTTCCCGGGCGGCACGCAGCAGATCGCGGTGCGGATGGCCGAGGAGCTGGGGCCGCGGGTGGTGCTGGGCGCCGTCGTGCGGCGCATCGAACGTCACGGCGACGGCACCCTCACCGTCACCGCCGATTCCGGTGCGGTCCGCGCCAGGGCCGTCGTCGTCGCGATCCCACCCGAGCACCGCAGGGCCATCACGTTCCTACCCGATCTGCCACCCGAGTACGGCAAGCTCGCCGAGCACTGGCCGCAGGGCAAGCTGAGCAAGGCCTACGTCGCGTACGAGAAGCCGTTCTGGCGGGCCAACGGCCTGTCCGGAGAGGCACTTTCGGACGAGGGGCCGGTGTTCATCACGTTCGACGTCAGCCCGGGCGACGACGGGCCCGGTGTGCTGCTGGGCTTCACCGACGCCCGCACGTTCGACCCGCTGCCCCCCGAACAGCGCAGACAGCGCGCACTGACCGGGTTCTCGGCGCTGTTCGGCGATCAGGCACTGAACCCGATCGACTATCTCGACCACCGTTGGGGCGCGGAGGGTTTCGCACCTGGTGGGCCGACGGCCGCGGTGCCGCCCGGCTCATGGACGACCTACGGCCGCTGGCTGCGCAAGCCGATCGACGGGATCTACTGGGCGGGAACGGAAACCGCCGACACCTGGACCGGGTTCCTCGACGGCGCGGTGCGCTCGGGCCGGCGCGCGGCCGACGAGGTGCACCGCGCACTGTCCGGCTAGGAGCTGATCCGGCGCTGGGCGCTGACCGAGTCGATCAGCAGCCGAAGGTGGTTGTTCACGTCGTCGGGACGCTCGAGGATCGCGCAGTGCCCGCCGGACAGTTCGACGAACTGCGCCAGGTTGGGCACCTCGCGGGCGATGCGGCGCGCCGAGACCATCGGCAGCAGCCGGTCCTTCTCGCTGCCGATCACCAGCGTCGGCACCACCAGGTTGTGCAGCCCGATGTGCTGGGGCCCGAGGTGGTCGACCAGCGCGCCCGCCCAGCCGCCGCGGCCGGCGGGCGCGGTCCCGGCGAACAGGTCGTGGACGAACGCGGCGATCGTCGGGTCGGCGTCGCGACCGACGGCCAGCATCGACACGAACCGCTGGTTGGGGCGGTGGATCGCGCGGGGCACCGGCACCGCGCCGAACGTCTTGAGCAACGTGCCCGCGGTGCGGACCCGCACACTGGCCAACGGGGCAGGCACCCGCAGCAGCTGGACGTGGCGCAGCAGGTCACCGGTCGTGGTGTTGATCAGCGCGACGCCGTCGGCCCGCTCGCCGACCCGCTCGGCGTAGCGCTCCGACCACGAGGTGATCGCGATACCGCCCATCGAATGCCCGGCGACGACGGCCCGCTCCCCCGGTGCCAGCGTCTGCTCCAGCACGGAGTCCAGGTCGGCGGCCAGGTGGTCGAGGCTGTAGCTGCGCCGCGACCGTGGGACCTCGCTGCGCCCGTGGCCGCGGTGGTCGTAGGCGATGACGCGGTAGTGCCGGGACAGGTCGGCGATCTGGTTCGCCCAGACCCGGATGGCGCAGGTGATGCCGTGTACCAGCACCACGGGGTAGCCGTCGTCGGGGCCCCAGACCTCGGCATGCAGGCGGGTGCC
This sequence comes from Mycolicibacterium flavescens, assembly GCF_001722335.1. Lineage (GTDB taxonomy): Bacteria > Actinomycetota > Actinomycetes > Mycobacteriales > Mycobacteriaceae > Mycobacterium > Mycobacterium flavescens. The sequence goes on along the minus strand of NZ_MIHA01000033.1, from coordinate 21,005 downwards.
GTCGGCGGACCGGACCGTGACCTCGCGGCCCGGCGGAAGCGCCTCGGCGGGGGCGAACACGGACGTCCTGGATCGTCTCGCGGGACCACGGCTCATGAGCGCTCCATTCCAGATCGGCAACACTGCCGGATAAGTAAGCTTATCTACGCTCCGGCAAGCCGGTGGCATTACCCCGGCCGGTGTCGCGCCGCGGGTTTAATGGGCGCCATGCGCGCGATACAGATTGCCAGCCTCGACGGACCCCAGGCCGCCAAGCTCGTCGACATCGACGAGCCCGACGCCGACGGTCAGGTACTCATCGATGTGCACGCCGCCGGCGTCGCGTTCCCCGATGTGCTGCAGTCGCGCGGGCTCTACCAGTACAAGCCGGACCTGCCCTACAGCCCCGGCGGTGAGGTCGCAGGCGTGGTGCGCAGCGCCCCGGACGACGCGCACGTGGCCGCCGGCGACCGGGTCGCCGGGCTGACGATGGTGTGCGGCGCGATGGCCGAGGTCGTTGCGCTGCCCGCCGAGCGGGTGTTCAAGCTGCCTGACAACGTGTCGTTCGAGGCCGGCGCCGGCCTGCTGTTCAACGACCTGACCATGCATCACGCGCTGCGCACCCGCGGCCGGTTGGCCGAGGACGAGACCGTGCTGGTGCACGGCGCGGCCGGCGGCATCGGCACCTCGACGCTGCGGCTGGCGCCGGCGTGGGGCGCGTCGCGAGTGATCGCGGTGGTCAGCACCGAAGACAAGGCCGAGGTGGCCCGGGCCGCGGGTGCGACGGATGTCGTGCTGGCCGACGGGTTCAAAGACGCCGTCAAGGAGTTGACCGGCGGGCGCGGGGTGGACATCGTCGTCGACCCGGTGGGCGGTGACCGGTTCACCGACTCGCTGCGGTCGCTGGCGCCGGGCGGCCGGTTGCTGGTGATCGGGTTCACCGGCGGCGAGATTCCGACGGTCAAGGTGAACCGGTTGCTGCTGAACAATGTCGATGCGGTCGGAGTCGGCTGGGGCGCCTGGACTTTCACGCATCCGAACTATCTCGCCGAGCAGTGGGCCGAACTGGAGCCGCTGCTGGCCTCGGGCAAGGTGGCCGCGCCGCAGCCACAGGTGTTCCCGCTCGAGCGGGCGGCGGAGGCGATCGCGGCGCTGGAGGACCGCTCGGCCAAGGGCAAGGTCGTCGTCGCCCTGCGTTAGGCGCTCACAGGTACGGGTCGGCCCAGGCGCTGATGATGCGGGCGGCACGGGCGGCCTGGTTCTTGCCGGTCAGCAGATGGTCAGCGCCCTCGAGTGAGACGAAACTGCGTGGGTGGCGCGCACATTGGAAGATGTCGCTGGCGTTGGCGATTCCGACTGTGTTGTCGGTCGGCGAATGCATGACGAGCAGCGCGCGCCGCAGGGTGTGGATGCGCTCGCGCAGGTCGGCTTTGCGGACGTCGTCGATGAAGTGCCGGCGCAGGGTGAGCGCCTTGCCGCCGATGTGCAGCCGCGCCTCCCCTTCCTCCTCGATGCGTTGTACGAGCGCGTCGTAGATGTTCTCGACGTGGGCGGGCTGGTAGGGGGCGGCGACGCTCGCCACGGCCGCGACCGTCGGGCATTCGTGCGCAGCGGCCAGCACGGCCGACCCGCCGAACGAGTGCCCGACCAGCAGGCGCACCTCGCGTCCGCCCGCGTTCATGTACTCGACGGCGCGCACGGTGTCGGCGACCTTGTGCGAGAACGAGCCATCGCCCCAGTCCCCCTCGGAGTCGCCGAGGCCGAGGTTGTCGAATCGCAGCATGCCGATGCCTTCGGCCGCCAGCTGTTTGCACATGCGGCTGGCGGCCGGGCTGTCCTTGCCGAGCGTGAAGCCGTGCGCGAAGACGCCCCACCCGCGGACGTCGCCGTCGGGGTGGTCGATGACGCCGCACAGGTTCGGACCGCTGGAACTCGCAAAGATGACGCGCTCACCCACGTCGGCCATCCTGTCACTCGCCGGCGCCGTCAGTCGCGGATGCGGGCGACCTGACCGGTAGCCAGCACCCCGGCGGGGTCGTAGTGCTCGGCCAGGTCGGCCAGCCGGAACAGGGTGGGCATGTCGTAGCAGCGCACCAACCGGTCCGGGCCGGTCGCCGGCGCGAAGTTCGGCAACGAGTCGCCGGTGGACCACTTCGCGAGCGCGGCGATTACCCGCGCGGTGCGCCCGGGCACTGCCGGGTCCACCACCCCGATCGTGACGAGGGTGAACGCGGCGTCGCGGTGGCAGAACGCGTCCGGATGCCGCGGCGGGCGGGCGAACGCTCCACCGAGTTGGCGTATCTCGACGATCGTCTGCGGCGAGCCGGATCCCGGGCCGGCCACGGCCAGCAGGGCGTCGACGGTGTCGGCGGTGACCTCGCGCAGCACGGTGTGATCTTCGTGGACCGGTAGGGGGTCGACCGGATCGGCGTGCACGGCGCCGATGGCCGCGTACGGCAGCACCGACACCGTGTCGAGCACCGGCTCGGCGACCTTTCGCATCGGCTCGAGCAGCCGTCGCGCCTCGTCGTGGTCGCCGACCGCGGCGAAGCGTACGGCGACGGTCATCCGCCCGGCCAGTGGTGCGGGAACCTCCGGTAGCGGCGGAAGTTGCAGCACCGCAATCGAAGTGGTCACGCTGTGTGGCAGTTCTGTGCACCAGTCGCGCCAGGCATGCAGTACGGCGGCCGCGTCCTCGCCGTCGAAGTAGACTGCGCCACCGAAGAACTCGGGGATCGGCAGTAGGTCGATCTCGACGGCGGTGACGATGCCCAGCGTCCCTTTGCCGCCGCGCAGACCCCAGAACAGGTCGGCATGTTGGCTCGGCGTCGCGGGCAGGATGTCGCCGGTGCCGGTGACCACTTCGAAACCGCGGACGTGGTCGGACGACAGGCCGATGCTGCGGGCCAGCGGTCCGACGCCTCCGCCGGTGAGCAGCCCGACGACCCCGACGCCGGGCGCCGAACCGCACGGTGCGGCCAGCCCGAACGGTGTCAGCGCGTCGAGCACCTGCTGCCAGCACACCCCGGCGCCGACCCGCGCGGTGCGCCGCATGACATCGACGTCGAGGCTGTCGAGCCCGGCGGTGAGCAGCAGCACCGTGTCCGAATCCACCCCGGTCGCACCGTGACCGGTGGCTTGCACCGCGATTCGCATCCCGTGCGCTCCGGCGAACCGCACGGTGCGGGCCACGTCGTGCGCCGATGCCGCCAGCACCACCGCGGCCGGTGTCACCGCGGCCCCGTTCCACGGTGCGCACCGCTCGTAGCCGGGCTCCCCGGGTAGCGCGACGGGGCAGCTGAGGTGATCCCGCAGGGTGGCGGTGCGGGTGCGGTCGTCCGACAGAGTCATCGGGGTCCTTTCTCGAGGCCTTCGGCCATCGAGTAGGAATCCCATCGCAGGCGGGGCCCGGGTGACAGGCCCTGGCAGTGCTACCTCGGGTGCAGCAGGTCGCGTTTGACCTCGAGTCGACGCAGTTTGCCCGACGAGGTCCGAGGCAGTGTGCCGGGCCGGACGAGCACGACATCGGCTGGCACGACACCACATTCGGATGCGACCCGCTCGATCAGGTCGGCGCGTGACTTGGCTTCGTCGGGGCCGCGGAACTCCGCGACGATCGCGACACCGGGCCGGATCGAGCGCTCCCCGACGCCGACGGCGACGACGGCACCCTCCCGCACGCCCGGTGCGCCTGCGGCGACGCGTTCGACCTCGGCGGGGAAGATGTTGCGCCCGGCGACGGTGATCAGTTCCTTGGCGCGACCGCACACCACCAGGCCGCCGTCGACGAGGTAGCCGAGATCGCCGGTGGGGAACCACTCGTCGGCGGACAGCGGCGCGCCGTCACGGTAGCCCGACATCATCGAGGTGCCGCGGATGAAGACTTCGCCGATGCCGTCGTCGTCGACCTCGCCGATGCGCACCTCCATACCGGAGATCGGCTCACCGAGCACGGCTTGTCCGGCGTCGTCGACGACCAGGCCGCAGCCGGGCTCGGGAACGGTTACCGCACAGGTGGATTCGGCGAGACCGTAGGAGGGAGCCAGGGCTCCCGCGGAAAATCCGAAGCGGGCCATCTCCTCGGCGAAGCGTGCGGTCAGCTCGACGTCGACGGGTTCGCCGCCGTTGAGGGCGAAGCGCACGTTTCCGAGGTCGACGTCGCTGACGCGTCGCGAGTACTTGCCGATCAGGCCGTAGGCCATGTTCGGTGCGGCGGTGATGGTGGCTCGGCTCTCGGTGAGCCAGGACAGCCAGCGAAACGGTGACGCCTGAAACGCCGTCGTCGGCGCCTGCCAGACGTCGGTGCCGGCGAGCGCACCGGCGAGCAGGAAGCTCAGCCCCATGTCGTGGTAGAGCGGTAGCCACGAGCACCCGGTGTCGGCGGGGGTCACGCCGATGCGGTCGTTGAGCCCGGACAGGTTGGCCAGCACGGCATCCGGTGACAGTTGCACGGCGCGCGGCACGCCCGTCGAGCCCGCGGTGCCCTGCAGCAGCGCGATCTCGGGCCGCTGGTCGGGGGCGCGGAAGGTGGTGGACCGGGTGAGCGACGCGACGGAATCGAGTTCCTTGACCAGCGGGCCGGTCTCGACGCGGGAGAGCTGCTCGAGGTAGCTGCCCGTGCTGAGGACGTGGGTGACGCCCATGCCCGCGAACCGGGCCGCGGTCGTGGACGCCCATTTGTCGGTGTCGGCGCCGCGGACCGGGCCGGGCGCGATGGTGACCGGGATTCCGGCCTGGAAGGCGCCGAGGATCGCGGCGATCATCTCGACGGTCGGCTCGTTGGCCAGGCCCAGGGTGGCGACCTCCTCGTTGAGCAGCCAGTCGGCGACGTTCTCCGAACGGGCGTGTACCTCCGGCCAGGGGTGGCGCCGCCAGGACCCGTCGTCGAAGACGTACAGGCTGTTGTCGGAGCTGGCCAGCCGTTGAGCAAAGGCCTGCGCCAGCGTGTTCATGGAAACCTCGCAGAGTCAACCCGCTCGAACGAGCGATTGTCGGTCAGGTCAATTGCCTCAAAGCTAACCGATGATGATTGGCTGCGGGCAGCCACCCTCCGGCGCGGTTGCCCGACTTCAGGCAGACGCCACGGCTTCTTGAGTCTGCTCGGCCCGCTCTGCCATCTCGGTGAACTCGCGTTGGATCTCGTCGTCTTCGCGGGCGGTCATCAGCGAGACGACGACGGCGACGACCAGGCAGGCGAGGAAGCCGGGGACGATCTCGTACATCGCGCTCGACAGTGCCTCGGTCTGGCCCCAGATGCCGACCACCACGGCACCGGCGATCATGCCGCCGATCGCGCCGGCCGAGGTGAGTTTGCGCCAGAACAGCGACAGGATGATCAGCGGGCCGAACGCGGCACCGAAGCCGGCCCACGCGAAGCCGACGAGGTCGAGGACCGTGCCGTCCGGGGTGAGCGCGAGCAGGCCGGCCACCACCGCGACCGTCAGCACCCCGAGCCGGCCGTAGGTGACCAGCCTCGTCGGGTTGGCCTCTTTGCCGAACGCCCGGTAGATGTCTTCGACCAGCGCCGACGAGCACACGATGAGCTGCGACGAAACCGTCGACATGATCGCCGCCAGCACCGCGGCGAGCACGATGCCCGCGACGAAGGGGTGGAACATCACCTGCGCCAACTCGAGGAACACGGTCTCCGGGTTGTCCAGCGTCACGCCCTCGCGGAAGAAGTACGCCAGACCTGCGAGGCCGGTGATGATCGCACCCAGTGAGGTGAGGATCATCCAGCTGATGCCGATCCGGCGACCGGCCTTGGCGTCGGCCGAGGAACGCATCGCCATGAACCGGACGATGATGTGCGGTTGGCCGAAGTAGCCGAGCCCCCAGGCCGCCGCGGAGATGATGGCGAGCACACTTCCGCCGAAGAACAGTGACGTGCGGTGCAATTCGTCGCCGGGGTCGGCGGTGTTGTGGGCGGCGTCGGCGGCCTGCACCAGGGCGACCACTTCGCCTGGTCCGCCGGTGGCGATGATCGTGACGACGGGAATGGTGACGAGCGCGGCGAACATCAGCAGCGCCTGCGCGACGTCGGTGAGCGATGCACCCAGGAAACCGCCGAACAGCGTGTAGCACAGCGTGACTCCGGCGACCAGCAGCATGCCGGTCAGGTACGACGAGCCGAACGACGACTCGAAGAACACGCCACCGGCGACCATGCCGGACGACACGTAGAACGTGAAGAAGACCAGAATGATCGTGCCCGCCGAGATCCGCAGCACGTGCGATTTGTCGCGCAGCCGGTTCTCGAAGAAGCTCGGCACGGTGATCGAGTTGTTGGCGATCTCGGTGTAGGCCCGCAGCCGCGGCGCGACGAACTTCCAGTTGAGCCAGGCGCCGATGACCAGGCCGATCACGATCCACGACTCGATGAGCCCGGAGGCGTAGATGGCGCCGGGGACGCCCAGGAGCAGCCATCCGGACATGTCTGATGCGCCCGCCGAGAGCGCCGCGACGGTCGGGGTGAGCTGGCGCCCGCCGAGCATGTAGTCGTCGAGATCGCTGGTCCGACGGAAGGCGTAGAAGCCGATCGCGAGCATCAGGACGAAGTACAGGCCGATCGCCAACATCTGGAACGCGGTGTCGGACATCAATTTCTCGTTCCGTCGAAGGTTTCCTGCGAAGGGCGCGCCGTCTCATCATGCAAGCCGGGTTCCGATCATGAAAGCAGGACGGGCACCGGAATTTCTTGGCCGATCGTATGGGAATCGGGTGGGCTCTTTATCCGGTTCGCCAAAGCCATGGGGCCGGTCCCCCGCACGGGTCCGACCGGCGCTTGAGCGCCTTCCTGTCGGCGGCGAGGACAGTTCGGGATCTGCCTGGGCGATGAGCTGCACTCCGGCCAACTGGCCGGACAGGGCGATGGCCTGCTGGGTCGCCCTGCTGCCTGCGGCATTTCCGGGCCCCTCCGGTCTGCGCAGCGACAAACCGGAAAGGACGAGGCCACGGTGACTGACGTGCGGGCGCGCTGTTGGCTGCCGCGGCGGTGATGAACCCGAACTGTCGGTGGGCAGTCGTAGCGTCGGCGCCAACCGTGAAGGAGGGCGGACAATGAAGATTCTGGTGGCGACAAAACTCACCCAGGGCGCCCGCAGCAGTGACTACAACTACTGCGTCCCAGGGGAACTCGTGTGGGTCCAAGAACCGTGCGACCGAGGCCGCCGCAATCCCGATGGCGGCTGCGGATGCGGCCGAGGCTTCGCCGGCGTGGCGTCCCACCGCGCAACGACAACCGCGGAGGTCGTCGAGGTCGATTTCACCCGCGCCGAAATGATTGTTGCGATGCGAACAAGCCTGGCCGACGGCGGGTGGCCGCAGGACTGGGCGGCAGGAGTCGTCGACGACAACCTGGCGATCGCTTCGGTGTTTCCGGCCGGGACGGTCATCGAGCGGCGACTGGAGCAGTTTCAGGCCCGGGCTGCCTAGGCTCGGACGCCTCAACGCGCCGAGCGACGATTGACTGGGTAACACCGAGCCGGCGCTCGCCCCCGCGTGATCGCCTCCATCGGGCATGTAGGAGACATCTTGGCAACGGCGCTTTCGTTCCCGATCCGCGAAGTCCTTGCGTGGGATGCCCCAAAAGTGTTCCCAAAACCAATGAAAACGGCCCCCGGAGTGTCCTCCGGGGGCCGTTCCATTTAGTAGCGGGGACAGGATTCGAACCTGCGACCTCTGGGTTATGAGCCCAGCGAGCTACCGAGCTGCTCCACCCCGCGACGGGTGAACGCTAGGTTACCCAAGTGGTCGTTCGGCCTCCAAATCGCCTGCTCATCGCCCATGCTTCGCACGCTCACTGCGGTACGAGCGTGCACAAACTGCCGAAATTCCGCGGCGTGTCGTGTGCAAACCCGCACGCTCGCCGCAATTAGGCGGTAGTGGTGCGGATCACCTGGCCGGTGGCCAGCACCCGGCCCGGGTCATACCGGTCGGCCAGGGCGGCCAGCCAGTGCAGCGTGTCGTCGTTGTACACCCGCGACGGGCGGGCCGGGTCGTAGGAGGGCGCGAAGTTCGGCATCTGTCCGCCCGTCGACCACCGGGCGACCGCATCCGTGAGCGCCGAGGCGTGCCCGGCCACCACGTCCGCGATCTCCGGGGCGGCCAGCCCGATCACGGCCAGCGAGTACGCCGCGTCGCGATGGCAGAATGCGCTGCGGTGCTGCGGTTCCCGCGCCAGCGACCCGCCGAGCAACCGCAACTCCACCAGCACCTGCGGCGACCCCGACCCCGGGCCGGCCAGCGCCAGCACCGCGTCGACCGCCTCGGCGGGCAGTTCCCGCAGCAGCGCCTGGTCCTCGTGGATCGGCATCGGGTCGACCGGATCCGCGTGCACCGCACCGAGAGCCGCGTACGGCAGCACCGCGACGGTGTCGAGCACCGGCGTCGCCACCGCCCGCATCGGCGCCAGCAGTCGTTCGGCCTCGTCGAAATCGCCGACGGCGGTGTAGCGCACCGCCACCGTCATCCTGCCTGCCAGCGGTTCGGGGATGCCCGGCAGCGGCGGCAGCTGCTGAATCGCGATCGACGTGTTCACCGTCTCCGGCAGCTCCGCGGTCCACTCCCGCCACGCGTGCAGCACCGCCGCCGCGTCGGCGCCGTCGAAATACACTGCACCACCGTAGAATTGCGCGATCGGCAGCAGGTCGATCTCCACCGACGTGACGATGCCCAGCGTCGCCTTCCCGCCGCGCAGCCCCCAGAACAGGTCGGCGTTGTCGCGCGGCGACGCCCGGAACAGCCGGCCCTCCCCGGTGACCACGTCGAAGCTGCGGACGTGGTCGGACGACAACCCGACCGTGCGCACCAGCGGACCGATCCCGCCGCCGGTCAGGTAGCCGACCACCCCGACACCCGGCGCCGAACCCGCCAGCGGCGCAAGCCCGTGCGGGGCGGCCGCGTCGATGACGTCCTGCCACCGGGCGCCCGCACCCACCCGCGCCGTGCGGCTGTGCGGGTCGATCTCGCAGTGCTTCATCGCCGCGGTCTGCACCAGGATCGTGTCCGCGCCGACACCCACCGCGCCGTGCCCGGTCGCCTGCACGGTGACCGTGAACCCGTACGCGGCGGCGAACCGGATCGCGCCCGCGACGTCCTGGGCCGTCGTCGCCATCACCACCGCCGCCGGGGCCACCGTCGCGGCCACGTTCCACGGCGCGCACCGCTCATAGCCGGGCTCCCCCGGCAGCGCCACGGGCGTGGCGACGTAGTCACACAGCAGCGGCAGCACCTCGGCGCGGTCACGCGTCAGGTCGAGCGTCATCGGAGTCCCTTCGTCAAGCCGTCAGGTCGGCATTCCTGGTGTCGGCACGAAGCATCGCCGAACCGGCTTGGCACTCCCTTGGCCCCGGATTCAAGAAAAATCCAAGCAGCGAGCGTGCGATTGTGCACGCCCGCGCGGCGTGTCGCGTGCCGCAATCGCACACTCGGCGGAAAAAGAGGCGGGCTCACACCAGCGCGTGGGCGGCGTCGACCACCGACACCATCCCGATCGCGGCCGCATCCGCCGCCAAGGCCTGCAGGGCCGCCGTCCGCGCAGGTCCGGGCTCACCCAGCTCGCACTCCAGCAGCCGGGCGCGCAGCAGCGTCGGCACGCCGCCGGTGCGCTCGGCCAACTCCCGGGTGCGGGCCACGTCGGCGCGGGCGCGGGCCGCGTCGCCGCGCAGCGCGTGCAACCGCGCGGTGGCCAGGCTGACCGGACCCGCCGAGCCGACCTGGCCCAGCACCGCGATCCGGTCACCGAACGGCGCGAGCCGCTCCAGCAGCAGATCGGCGAACTCGGTCAGACCGTGATCGGCCGCGAGATGGGCCAGCAGCGTGTGGTGGCCGAGCGTCGGCCAGATATGCGCCTCGTCGTGCGCTGCCCAGGTGCGCAGCGTCGCCTCGGCCTCGGCGCGCGCCTGCGGCCCGCGGCCCAGCGACTGCACGCCGGTGCGAACGACACTGACGACACCCGGCCCGCCGAACGCCTCGATGTCCCCGACCGGTTGGAAGTGTGCGGGAACCGGCCCGCCCTTCTCGCGCAGCAGCGTTGCGGTCGCCAGCAGCCCGCTGCCCGCCTCGTACAGCTCGGTCTGCTCGTGCACGTGCGCGGCGATCGCGTGATGCCGTTCGGCTTCGGCGAAGTCACCGACCCACGCCGCGACGACGGCCTCCATCCACCGCAGCTGCGCGCGCAGCACCGGCAGCTGCAGCTCGTCGCTGCCTGCGATCCCGGCCTGCAGGTGACGACGCGCGGCGGCGAGGTCGCCGAGGTTCATCGCCGCCATCGTCGCGACCGAGTGCGCGATCACCGTGTCCTCACGGGATCGGCTGTGCTGCAACCGGTTCAGCCGCTCCACCCACTCCAGTGTCTGACGGGCGTGGGTGGCCATCCCGGAGTAGGTGATCAGCCGGCCGATCAGCACGTCGGCGGTCACATCCGGGTCGTCGGCCGCCTCGGCCAGCTGATCGGCGTCGTCGAGGAGGGTCGCCGCCACCGTGGGATCCGGGTGGTAACAGTTCCCGACTGCCAGCGCGGAGCGCACCCGGGCGCCGGCGGCCGGGTCGTCGGCGGCCAGTGCGGCGGCGCGTTCGAGCACGCCCAGCAGCTCGCCGGGCTCCCGGCCCGGCGCCAGCCAGGGCCACCCGCCGCTGGCCCGCAGCAGCGCGCTGGCCACCCGCCCGGCGGTGGCCGTCCGGCCGGTCCGCAACGCCTCACCGAGGTAGCGGTGCACGCTGTCCAGCACCAGTTGTCCTCGGCCGGCCCGGGAATGGGCTTCCAGCAGCTCCACCGTCAGCGCGTCGCGTTCCTCGTCGTCGCGCACCGGGGCGGGCAGCCGGTCGTAGGCGTCCAGTGCGGCCTGCCACCAGCGCGCCGCAATGTCCGAACTCCACTGCGCGGTGGCCTGTTCGGCCGCCAGCCGGCACGCCTGCACCACTTCGGCGGGCTCGACCAACGGTTGCGCGGCCACCAGATGCTGCGCGCGCCGCGTCGGGGCGTCCGCGTCGGTGCTCTCCGCGAGCACCTCCCCGACCTTGGCGTGCACCCGCTGCCTGCGCAGCGCGGGCATCCCCGCCAGCAACTGCTCGCGCAGCAGCCCGTGCGCGAACACGTAACCCTCGCCGCCGTAGGCGCTGACGATGATGCGTTCGTCGGCGGCGTCGTCGAGGTGATCGGCCAGGGTGTCGAGATCCAGTCCGGTCGTCTTGGCCAGCACCGGCACCGCGGCCGCGTCGATGCCGTCGCCGATGACCGCCGCGGTGCGCAGCACCTGCACGACAACGGGATCCAATGCGGCCAATCGGCGTTCTAGCACAGCGCGCACCGCGTGCGGGATCTCCGCACCGACCCGCTCTGCGCGCGGCAGCCGCGCATACTCGGAGACGAAGAACGGGTTGCCGCCGGTGCGGTCGGCCAGTTCGGCGGCCTCGTCAGCGGTCACCGGTTCCTCGGCGATCTCGTCGGCCAGCGTCGCCACATCGGCCGACGACAGCGCGGGCACCTCGATGTGCCGGTTGGCCTCGCCGCGCGCCACGGTGCTGAGCAACCGGGCCACCTCCGGGCTGCGTTCGCCGTCGCGGACCGTGACCAGCATCAGCACCGGCCGCCCGCGCAGCGCACCGGCGATGTAGGCCAGACAGCTCGCCGACGTCGGGTCCGACCACTGCACATCGTCGACCACGACGGCCAACGTCGTGTCGGTCGACTCCAGCAGCGCTTGAATGCGTTCGTAGACAAGGAACCTGGCGGTGTCGGGGTCAGCCCCGGTGGGCACCTCGAGTACCGAGTCCGCGTCGGCGCCCAACCCGCGGACCAGTTGACGCATCGGCCACCACGGCGGCGTCGCCTGCTCGTCGGGACAGCCGACCCACACGACCTGACCGCCACCTGCCGACACCCGCTCCGAGATCTCCTCGGCCAGCCGGGTTTTGCCGATGCCGGGCGGCCCGGACAGCACCAGCCAGCGGGTCGCGCCGGACGCCACCCGGGCCAGGATGTCCTCGGCGACGGACAGTTCACGGTAGCGCCCCACCAACGGCGTGCGGTGCGCGGCGGGTTCGACGACGGCCGTCGCCGCCGCATCCACCGTCGGCCCCGAAATCGTTGCGGCACCGGTCCATTCGGGTGACCGCGGCCACGCCGCCAGCTCCGGCGCCTGACGCAGGATCGCGGTCTGCAGCTCACGCAGTTGCGGTCCCGGCTCCAGACCCAGTTCGCCGTCGAGGAGTTCGGCATGACGCGTGTAGGTCTCCAGCGCCTCGGCGACCCGCCCGGCCCGGTACAGCGTCAGCATCTGCAACCGGGCGCCGCGGTCGGCCAGCGGGTCCACCGCGCGCAGCCGCGCCACCTCGGTCAGCGCCGCCGGGACCCTGCCCAGCGCCAGCAGCGAGATCACCTTGTCGGCAAGGCATTCGGTCTGCAGATCCGACACCCGCTGCGCTTCTTCGCGCGCCCACTCGGCGTCGGGCAGGTCCTCGAGCAGGGGCCCGCGCACCAGGCTCAGCGCGGCGTCGGCCTCGGCGAGCCCCTCGTCCCAGCGTTCGGCCTCGACGGCCGCCGCGGCCCGCGCGCAGCGCGCGGCGAACACGGTGACGTCCACCGACTCCGGGTCGACGTCGAGGTAGTACCCGGGCGGCTGCCGCACGATCGGCTGTGCCACCGAGGACGCCATCTGGTTCTCACCGCCGGCCGCCCGCAACGCGCGCCGCAAGTTGGAGATGTAGGCCTGCAGGCTCGCGGTCGCGCTGGCCGGGACCTGCTCACCCCATACCGCGTCGACGAGCCGGTCCACCGACACCACCCGGCCCCGGGCCAACAGCAGCGCGGCCAGCACCACCCGCTGCTTGTGCGGGCCGACGTCGACCGCCGAGTCGGCCCCGACCACCTGAAGCGGCCCCAGTAACCGATAGCGCACCGGCGGGGACGGCTCAGCCCGCCGACTGGTACTTGCTCATCGCGTCGTCGAGGCGCTGCAGCGCTTCGCCGAACTCGGCGAAGTCACCACTCTGCTGCGCCTCACGCAGCCCGTCGAGCGCGGTGTTGACCTCCTGCAGCGCAGCGGCTTTCGCACCCGAGAGCTCCACCGGCCCGCCCGGCGGGACGGCCGCGGGAGGCGGTGTCTGCGGGGCCCGGCCCTGCTGATTGGCCGGCGGACGGCCCGTCGGCGCCTGACCGTCGGCGGGCGGCTGCGCGGCGGGCTGCTGCCCACCCGTGCCGGCGAGCGGCGCGGGCCCGGTCGCGGTGGCGTCGGCGCCGGGTCCGAACAGCTCGATGAGCGCGTCACGCACCGTCGGGCCGTAACCGACCTTGTCGTTGTACATCATCGCCACACGGATCAGGCGCGGGTACGACGACGCCGCGTCGCTGGCGCCCGGCGAGGCGTAAACCGGTGCGACGTAGAGCAATCCGCCCTCGGCGACCGGCAACGTCAACAGGTTGCCCCAGCGGATGCGGTTCTGATTGTCGCGGCCGATGACACCGAGGTCCTGCGACACCGCGGTGTCGGTGCTGATCGCGTTGAACGCCAGCTTCGGACCGTTGACCTGACCCGGAATGGTCAGCACGGTGATCTTCCCGTACGTCTCCGGATCCGAACTGGCGCTCATGAACGCGGCCAGGAAGTCGCGACGGAACCGGTTCATCGCGCTGGTCAGCTGGAACGATGCGGCGCTGTCGTTCTCGGCCAGATCCTTGGCCACGATGTAGTACGGCGGCTGGAAGCTGCTCGCGGTCGGGTTCGGGTCCAGCGGGACGTCCCAGAAGTCCGACGTCGAGAAGAACGTCACCGGGTCATCGACGTGGTACTTGGCCAGCAGCGCGCGCTGCACCTTGAACAGATCCTCCGGATAGCGCAGGTGCTCCTGCAGCTCCGGGGAGATCTCGCTCTTGGGCTTGATCGTGCCGGGGAACACCTTCATCCACGCCTGCAGCACCGGGTCCTGCTCGTCCTGGGCGTACAGCGACACGGTGCCGTCGTAGGCGTCGACGGTGGCCTTGACCGAGTTGCGGATGTAGGACACCTGCTTGTCGGGCTGCAGCCGGTTCAACGCCACCTCGTTGGAGTCGACGGTGGCCGACGACAGCGTGGTCAACTCCGAGTACGGATAGTTGTCCAGCGTGGTGTAGCCGTCGATGATCCAGACGATGCGTTCGTTGACGATCGCCGGGTAGACCGTGGTGTCGGTGGTCAGCCACGGCGCCACCGCCTCCACACGCTTGGCCGGGTCGCGGTTGAACAGCAGCTTGCTGTTCTCGCCGATCACGTTGGAGAACAAGAAGTTCCGCTCGGCGAACTTCGCGGCGAACACGCTGCGCGTCAGCCAGTTGCCGATCGGGACGCCGCCCTTACCGGTGTAGGTGTAGTTGCGGGTCTCGACGTTGTTCTCGTAGTCGTACTCGCGCGGGGGGCCGTTCTCGCCGACGATCGCGTAGTCGGCCGGGGTGTTGGCGATCACCGGGCCGTAGTAGATGCGCGGCTGCGACAGCGGCGCCGGCCCGGGCGAGATCACCTCACCGTTGGCGCCGACCACGCTCGACAGGAACTCGGGGTACCCGCCGTTCTGGTTGGGGTCGTTGGCCACCCCGCGCACGGTGTTCGCCGGGGAGGCGATGAAACCGTTGCCGTGGGTGTAGACCGAGTGGCGGTTGATCCAGTCGCGCTGGTTGTCGATCAGCCGGTCGGGGTTGAGTTCGCGTGCGGCGACCACGTAGTCGCGCAGGTTGCCGTCCTCGTCCCGGTACCGGTCCATGTTCAGCTGGTCCGGGAAGTAGTAGAAGTTCTTGCCCTGCTGGAACTGGGTGAACGCCGGGCTGACGATGTTGGGGTCGAGCACGCGGATGTTCGAGGTCGTCGCGCGGTCGGCGGCGACCTGCGCCGCGGTGGCCTCGGCGTTGCCCGGATAGTCGCGGTAGCTCACCACTTCGTCGGTGAGCCCGTAGGCCTGCCGGGTCGCCCCGATGCTGCGACTGATGTATTCGCTTTCCTTCTGCGCCGCGTTCGGCTTGACGCTGAACTGCTCGACCACCAGCGGCCAGCCGGCGCCCACCACCATCGACGACAACAGCAGCAGCACCACGCCGATCGCGGGGATCCGCAGATCCCGCAGCACGATCGCCGAGAACACCGCGGCCGCACAGATGATCGCGATCGCCATCAGGATCAGCTTGGCCGGCAGCACCGCGTTGATGTCGGTGTAGCCGGCGCCGGTGAACGGCTTACCGCCGCGGGTGTGGCTGAGCAGCTCGTAGCGGTCCAGCCAGTAGGCGACCGCCTTGAGCAGCATCAGGATGCCGACCAGCGTGATCAGCTGGATGCG
The DNA here is from genome assembly GCF_001722335.1 of Mycolicibacterium flavescens. Lineage (GTDB taxonomy): Bacteria > Actinomycetota > Actinomycetes > Mycobacteriales > Mycobacteriaceae > Mycobacterium > Mycobacterium flavescens. The sequence continues at coordinate 5,726 of NZ_MIHA01000033.1, read as the reverse complement.
GGCGGCGCGGCTGAGCGCACCGGCGCGCCCGGACAGCCGGATGCCGCCGAACAGGTAGTGGCCCAACAGGTTTGCGATGAACGCCAGGAACGTCGCGACGAACAGGTAGTTCAGCACCATCCGGTAGAACGGCAGGTCGAACGCGTAGAAGCCGAGGTCCTTGCCGAACTGCGGGTCGGTGACGCCGAAGCTGTTGCCGTGCAGGAACAACTGCACGGTCTCCCACTGCCCGACCGCGAAGAGCCCGACGAACACGCCGACCAGGGCGGGCACCCCGATGCCGACGAGCCGCAACCGGGTCATCACCGCGGTGCGGTAGGTCGCGACCGGGTCGTTGGGGCCGTTGGTCGGCACGAACACCGGCCGGGTGCGGTAGGCCAGCGCCATACCGGCGAACAGGATGACGCCGATCAGCAGCGCCACCACGACGAACAGGATGATCTGGGTGACCAGCACGGTGGTGAACACCGAGCGGTAGCCCAGTTCACCGAACCACAGCCAGTTGACGTAGGTGTCGATCAGGCGGGGCCCGAGCAGCAGCAACAGGACGGCAACGACACCTGCCCCGATGAGAAAACGGCTACGTCGTGTCAGCTTCGGCATTCGTGCCGCGGGCCGCATTCCCACTCGTCGACTCCAGTCATATTTCTCTGATCGTCACCCTGACGTGCCCCAACTCTACGCAACCGCGCTTTTGTTGTTCGGGCGACGCCGACTAGCAGTGCGGCCGTTCGCCACCGGCGGACAACGTCTTCAACGCGTCGACCGCGGTGGCCAGCGTGTCGACCTTGACCAGTTCCAGGCCGTCCTGCGGTGCGGTCAGCGCCTCCGCGCAGTTGTCGGCGGGCACCAGGAACAACGTCGCACCGGCCTCGCGGGCGGCCAGCATCTTGTGCGTGATCCCGCCGATCGAGCCGACCTCGCCGTCGCCGGTGATGGTTCCGGTGCCCGCGACGAACTGCCCGTCGTTCAGGTCGCCGGTGGTCAGCTTGTCGACGACGGCCAGCGAGAACATCAGGCCCGCCGACGGGCCGCCGATGTTGGCGAGGTTGAACTCGATGGAGAACGGCGCCCACGGCGCGTCGAGCACCCCGATACCCAGGTAGCCCTGGTCGCGTTCGGGGTGCTTGCCCAACGTGATGGTCGCGACGCCGGGCGCGGCGTCCTTGCGGCGGTAGTCGAGGACCACCTCGTCGCCGGGCTTGGTGTCCTTGAGCAGGGCCTGGAACTGCTCGAGGTCGGCCACCGGTTTGCCGTTGACACCGTCGATCGCGTCGCCGTCCTCGAGCTTGCCCTTCGACGGGCCGTCGTCGTTGACGTTCTCCACGGTGACCGCCATCGGGAAGTCGAGGAAGTGCAGCGCGGCGTACTCGGCGCTGTCCTCGGACTGCCGGAAGTCGGTGGTGTTGGCCTGCTCGACCTCCTCGCGGGTCTTGTCCGGCGGGTACACCAGATCCCGCGGCACCAGTTGTTCGCGGCCCGACAGCCACAGCGCCATCGCCTGGCCCAGGGTGAGCTGGTCGCGCTGCGACACCGTGGTCATGTTCAGGTGTCCCGTCGTGGGGTAGACGTCGGCGCCCTCGATGTCGACGACCTGCTTGCCGTCGATGTCGCCGAGCGTGTTGAACGTCGGCCCCGGTCCCAGCGACACGTAGGGCACCGTCACCACCGACACCAGCAGCCCGAAGGCCAGGATCGGGACGAGCGCGACGAGCAACGTCAGAGTCCGCCTGTTCACGTCGCCCAATGTAAAGGTTGCGACCGCAGACCCCGTGCTCGTGGCGGTCGACGCCGATTTCTGCGCCACGGCTGGGAAAATCGCCCGCCGACGACCGTCGTGCAGAAATCGGCGCACGCACCGCTGGAGACCGTTCGCTGTCGGCGTGCACCGCCACCCGACACGGCCTGGCCACGGTGAGTACCGTTGAGGTCATGGCTGACCTGCCCTTCGGCTTCAACTCCGGAGATGATCCCGAGCGCGACAAGCGCAAGAAGGACTCCAGCGATCCCTTCGGCATGGGCGCCGGCGGCTCCGAGTTCGACATGAGCCAGCTGGGCCAGATCTTCACCAAACTCGGCGAGATGTTCAGCGGCGCCGGCGGCGCGATGGCCGGCGGTAAACAGTCCGGCCCGGTCAACTACGACCTCGCCCGGCAGCTGGCGTCCAGCCAGATCGGGTTCGTCGCCCCGGTGCCCGAGTCGACGACCGCCGCGATCGGTGACGCCGTGCGGCTGGCCGAGACCTGGCTCGACGGCGCGACCGCGCTGCCCGCCGGCACCAGCAAGTCGGTGGCGTGGACCCCGACGGACTGGATCGACAACACGCTGGAGCGCTGGAAGCGGCTGTGTGACCCGGTGGCCGAACAGATCTCGACTATGTGGGCGTCGACCCTGCCCGAGGAGGCCCGCAGCATGGCCGGCCCGCTGCTGTCGATGATGACGCAGATGGGCGGCATGGCGTTCGGCTCTCAGCTCGGCCAGGCCCTGGGCAAGCTGTCGCGAGAAGTGTTGACCTCCACCGATGTCGGGCTCCCGCTCGGGCCCCAGGGCGTGGCGGCGCTGATGCCGGAGGCCATCGAGTCCCTGTCGGAGGGCCTCGAGCAGCCCCGCAGCGAGATCCTCACGTTCCTGGCCGCCCGCGAGGCCGCGCACCACCGGCTGTTCAGCCACGTGTCGTGGCTGCCCAGCCAGCTGCTCAACGCCGTCGAGGCGTTCGCCAAGGGCATGAAGATCGACATGAGCGGCATCGAGGAACTCGCGCAGGGCTTCAACCCGGCCGCGCTGGCCGATCCGTCGCAGCTCGAACAGCTGCTCAACCAGGGCATCTTCGAGCCGAAGGCCACCCCGGAGCAGACCGCGGCGCTCGAGCGGCTCGAGACGCTGCTGGCGCTGATCGAGGGCTGGGTGCAGACCGTCGTCGCCGAGGCGCTCGGCGACCGCATCCCGGGCACGTCGGCGCTGGCGGAGATGCTGCGTCGGCGCCGCGCCACCGGCGGGCCCGCCGAGCAGACCTTCGCCACGCTGGTGGGGCTCGAGTTGCGGCCGCGCAAGATGCGCGAGGCCGCCGCGCTATGGGAGCGGCTGACCCAGGCGGTCGGCGCCGACGCCCGCGACGCGGTCTGGCAGCACCCCGACCTGCTGCCCAGCCCGCAGGACCTCGACGAGCCGGCCGGCTTCATCGACCGCGTCGTCGGCGGCGACACGTCCGGCATCGACAGCGCCTTCCAGGAGGCCATCGCCGACCTGGAGAAGGATCTCGACGACCCGGAGTAGGCGATTCGGTGCCGTCGGGTGCGCCAGGCGCCACCAACCACACCGAAATCGCGGGCCCTGTGGATAACTCGCGGCGGGGTGTGCGCGACGTGGCACGCTCGATCGATGACGCGATACGCGTTGAATCCCGCCACCCCGGTGCTGTTGCGCCCCGACGGCGCGGTTCAGGTGGGCTGGGATCCGCGGCGCGCGATGCTGGTCCGGCCGCCGTCGGGAATGACGGCGTCGACGCTGGCGACGCTGCTGCGGCACCTGCAGTCCGGCGCGACACCCGCCGACCTGAAGAACCTGACGCCTGACGACGTCCCCGATTCCGTGCTGGCCGACCTGATCGGCGTGCTGGTCCAGGCGCGGGTGCTCAACACGGCCCCGCCGCGACCGGACCGGACCGCCGCGATCCGGGTACACGGCCGCGGCCCGCTGTCGGATCTGCTGGTCAGCGCGCTGCGCAGCTCGAGGTCGCGGGTCACCCACAGCAACCGCAGCGACACCGGGGCGCCGCGCGGACACGACCTCGTGGTGATCGCCGACTACCTGGTCGCCGACCCGAGGATGCTGCGCGAGCTGCACACCGAATCGGTCCCGCACCTGCCCGTGCGGGTGCGCGACGGCGTCGGCCTGGTCGGACCGCTCGTCATCCCCGGTGTGACCAGCTGCCTGGACTGCGCCGACCTTCACCGCAGCGACCGGGACGCGGCGTGGCCGGCGGTCGCCGCCCAGTTGCGTCACACCGTCGGCAACGCCGACCGCGCCACGGTCCTGGCCACCGCGGCGCTGGCCCTCAACCAGATCGACCGCGTCATACGCGCCGTCGGCGCCGGTGACGCCGCCCGCGGGGCCGAACCGCCGCCGACGCTGGACACCACGCTCGAGTTCGACGTCAACGTCGGATCGGTGGTGGCGCGCCGGTGGAGCCGCCATCCGCGGTGCGCGTGCTGACGACGTTTTGACTACACACGTTGGCAAGTCGTTGCGACCTGTTCAGCCTCGTCATGGATGATGGTCTGGTGAGTGAGATCAAACGGGGCAGCGCTGCGCGTAACGCCAAGTTGGCCGGCCTGGGCGCCGGGATGGCCGGGCGGGCCGCGCTGGGCTTCGGCAAACGGTTGACCGGCAAGTCGAAAGACGAGGTCAACGCCGAACTGATGGACAAGGCTGCCCAGCAGTTGTTCCAGGTGCTCGGCGAGCTCAAGGGCGGCGCGATGAAGGTCGGCCAGGCGCTGTCGGTGATGGAGGCCGCGATCCCCGAGCAGTACGGCAAGCCGTACCGCGAGGCGCTGACCAAACTTCAGCGCGAGGCGCCGCCGCTGCCCGCACCGAAGGTGCACCGGGTGCTCGACCAGCAGCTCGGCACCAAGTGGCGGGAGCGGTTCACGTCGTTCGACGACAAGCCGGTCGCGTCGGCCAGCATCGGGCAGGTGCACAAGGCGGTGTGGTCCGACGGCCGCGAGGTCGCGGTCAAGATCCAGTACCCCGGCGCCGACGAGGCGCTGCGCGCCGACCTCAAGACCATGCAGCGCATGGTCGGGGTGCTCAAGCAGCTCTCCCCCGGCGCCGACGTGCAGGGCGTCGTCGACGAACTGATCGAGCGCACCGAGATGGAGCTCGACTACCGGCTCGAGGCCGACAACCAGCGGGCGTTCGCCAAGGGCTACGACGGGCATCCGCGGTTCGCGGTGCCGCGCATCGTGGCCAGCGCCCCCAAGGTCGTGATCCAGGAGTGGATCGAGGGTGTGCCGATGTCGGAGATCATCCGCAACGGCACCCAGGAACAGCGAGACCTGATGGGCGCCAGGCTTTTCGAGCTGACCTACGATGCGCCGCGCCGGATCCAGATGATGCACGGCGACGCGCACCCCGGCAACTTCATGCTGCTGGAGGACGGCCGGATGGGCGTCATCGACTTCGGCGCGGTGGCGCCCCTACCCGGCGGCATCCCGATCGAGATCGGGCTGGCCACGCGGTACGCGCTCGAAGACGACTACGACAACCTGCTGACCGCGATGCAGAAGATCGGGTTCGTCCAGCGGGGCGAACAGGTGTCCAAGCGCGAGATGGACGACATCATGCGGCAGTACGTCGAGCCGCTGGAGGTCGAGGTGTTCCACTACTCGCGCAAGTGGCTGCAGAAGATCACCGCCGCGAACATGAAACCGGACCGCGCCGCCGGGCAGATCAAGGCCGCCCGGCAGATGGATGTCCCGGCGAAACTCGCGATCCCGCTGCGGGTGATCGCCTCCAACGTGGCGATCGCCTGCCAACTCGACGCGCGTATCCCGGCACGCAAGCTGGCCACCGAACTGGTACCCGGCTTCGCCGACGCCGCCTAGGAGTCTGCTGAATTAGGGGTGTTTGGGGCGGGGTGCCTCGGAGCGCTCTGTGGCGCGTGGGTTTTAGTCAGACCCGCTGGGTCGACAGTACGAGGTCACCCCGCCGTGTTGAGCGTGGCACCT
>NZ_MIHA01000032.1 GCF_001722335.1 Mycolicibacterium flavescens | reverse complement strand
ACCGGTGACGAACCCCGATATCGCACGACCGGGCCGGAAGGAACCCGGCACCACCTTCTGACCGTAAAACAACTCATGACGCAACCCCGAAGGATCCGACAGCGTCAAAAAGCCCAACACCCCGCGGTCTGCGCAGTCCTCCTCGGTTCCCACCTCAAACCCAATACCCCGCTTGTGCAACAACTCCCCGGCAGCCTCAAGCGCCTCCTCGCTGCCCACATCCCAGCCCGCATACAGCATCCGGTTGCGGTCCCCGTGATGAACGGCGATCCGGTGATCCGCGTCGTCGATCCGCAACAGGACCGACCCACTGGACGCCTCAACCGCCTCCATCCCCAAAACCTCCGGACCGAACGCCAACCACTCCTTCGCATCCGGAGACTCCACACCCACATAACCCAACGCTTTCACCAACATGTGTAAAACCTCCTATGTTGACCCGACGTCGATGCGCATCGCGCCGGTGGCAAGTTCCAGCCCTCCGGACGGCTGGTTGAGGCCCCGCACGCCCAAGCCGCCGTCGCTGTTGATGACGACGCCGGTCACCGCTCGCGAGTTGTCTGCAGACGCGAGTAGCAGATACAGGCCGGCGTGATCGGCGGGCTGCTGCGCGTACTGCAATGGGTTTGTAGTACTCATAATGTCGGCGATGCCGGGCACCGATGACAACACGTCCTGACCCTGGCCGAGGTCCTCGATTCCACGCAGGCCCGTTACCGTGCCGCCTGGAGCGACGCCATTCACCCTGATCTTCGGCGCCAACTCGTAGGCCAGTTCACGCACTACGCCAACGACTGCGTGCTTGGAAGCGGTGTACAGCGGGCCGCCACCGGAGGCATAGAAGCCAGAGTTGGAGACGGTGAAGATCATGCTCGGGCCATCGCTTTTGAGGAGTTCAGGAACGGCGGCCCTGGCACCAAGGAGGTAGCCCTTTACATTGACCGCGAAGATCTCATCGAAGGCGCTGCTGAGGTCGGCTCCGTCGAAACCCACCAAAGGGGCAAAGTAATCGAAGATCCCAGCGTTGCCGACGAAGACGTCGAGCTTTCCGAACGCATCGACCGTTTCGCGCACCGCCATGACGTTGTCTGCATACGACGTCACGTCACCTGTTACCGCGATGAGCCTGCCGTCGGCGTTGCCGATGGTAGCCAGGTCGCCTTCCGAGCGATCCAGGACGCCCACGCATGCGCCCTCGGCCAAGAAACGCTCGACCACGGCCAAACCGATTCCGGCTGCCCCGCCGGTCACCAGGGCGACTTGCCCGGTCAACCAACTCAAAACTATCGTCCCTCCGGTGATGCGCAATGCTCTTGTTGCTCTGCATCTGCCCACCAGCGTCCTCGCCGCTGAATGGGGGGTCTATCCGCGCAGCGCTGTCGAAGCTCCGATTCACGCGGGTCTCGATGCTCGGGCGAGGAGAGTGCGGGGGATGTCTACGCCAATGGTCCGATGGGATCGGAAGCCGCGTCCCAGACCACCCGCGGCAATGGACATAAGCGCGTGCCCGGATGTGCCTATGAGGACCTTTTCTCCGATGGGTGACACGACAAACCATGGGTTTCGAGGCGCCCCAACTCGTGACGCCACGCGATGGTCTCGTTGAAAGCGTTACCGAGATCAGGCAGCTCTGCTGCATCAGCGTCAGGCAAATCAGCCAGAGTGCCACCCGCAGAAGCGATCTGGAGCGACAAACGCGAGATCGTGTCGACGCTGATGGCCTGTAGTACGGCCCGCTCGACGGTTTCCGCAGCACTGGTGAGGCCGTGGGCCCGAAGAACGACCACCGGCCGGTCTGCCATAGCAGCAACCATTTCCTGGGCTAGTTGCCGATTGCGCACCAATACGCCTCGCCGATAGACCGGCACGCCAGCCGCGGCGAGCCGAAAACCGGGTATGTCAAACGCTCCGACAATCGGTCGGACAGCCAGACCGGCGAGATCGGCGGCGACTACCGCCTCGGGGTGCGCATGAACCACAGCATTGACATCGCGGCGGGTGCGGAGCACTTCGGTGTGCAGTGGCAATTCGTTCGGCGGCTGGTAACCATCGTCGAGTTCTCCTTTGCCGCCCGCTGTACCGTCCAACGTGACCATCCGGATGTCCTCTGCGCTGGTGAACGCGAGCCCTCGCTCGCGCGGACCACGACATCGGATCAGCAGTCGATCTCGGTCGACGCGCAGGCTGATGTGGCCGAGGATGCCTGGCGCCAAGTCGCGCGCCGCCAGGACGCGACAGGCCAGCGCGATGGCGTGTCGTTCGGTGTCTAGCCCTGCGCCCGAAGGGGTGGAGCTCATCGCCAGCTCGGGGTTTCGGTGTCGACGCCGTCCTTGACGACGACAGCGAAGTCTGCGGATGCCTTACCCAAACTGCGATGGGCGGTGCTGGCAGCGTAAATGGCCATCCGGTTCGCCTCCTTGTCCGTTCTTATGGAGCTTGGGCTGTTGAGGCCCCGAAGCAGAAGGGCATCGTTAACCACGAGCAATCACTTCCACGCAGTTAGGCGCTGTACCTAATAGCCTTACTGTATAACAGAAATCTACTCTGTAAAACAGAGACTCTGGTTTCGGTGTGGGTCTATTGTCCGCGCAGGCGGCGCAACAACGACATTGGGACACATACCCTTTCGCGAGCGAAGTCTCGGTCGCCCCACGGTGCTGCCGGTTGACTGGGCCAGAGGGTGGGCAGACATGCCCTCGTCCCAGGGTCACGGCCGACGACATCTTCCGTCGACCGTGGGGGTTCTCAGTGCAAACGTCGAGGAGGTCTGCGGATAACCCACACACCCGCCGAATCAAATTTCGCGTGCCTCACGTTCGACGCGCTAAACAGTGACTTCGCAGTTCGTCCAGGCGACGGCCATTCCCATCAGGGCGCGGGGAATGGGCTCATAGACGCTGGCCCATGGCGTGTTGCCGCCGACTGCGCCGACAGCACATATCCACGATCTCAGCTCGATGTTGCCAGAGTTGAGCAGGTCTTCGCTGGTCAGTTTGCTCAGCTCGTAGCCGTTTCCGGTAGCGAGGCACTTCAGGGTGCGGCGATCGAATTCGTCGTCGATTGAACCGTGAACGCGCGGCCCATCGTAGGCAGCCCACGGAAAGCCGGCAGTGAAGTGTGAAAGTCCACCGGACGCGTAAAGACCTATCCTCTCGTCTGCAGGGCGGCGTGACCGCACGGCGTCGGCAATCGCGCGGCCGAGCGCGAAGCACCGTTTAGGCGACAACGACGGCACGTGAACGGCATTGAGGAATACCAACACCACTGGGATTTGGTGGTCTCCAAGGATATTGGCCACAATCTCGCCATGGGCGTGTGAGTGCAAGGTGGTCTCACGGAAATCGACAACGGTGGCGACGTCGAACCCCGCCTCGACAGTGTGCTCACTCAAGTCCTTACTGAGCTCGGGCGAACTTTTCCAAAACCGCGCGTCTGGCAAGAAGCGGTCAGACACTGTGAACCCATCTCCTGTGTGGATGGCTATCTGGGGCAGTGCCGAACCGTCGAAGTTCTCGTTCTGGTCATCACCGATGATGATCAGGCAATCCAGTCGGTCTTGTCTGATGCTGTCACGCAGCCTTTGAAGCCCGTTCTCGATGTGCGCGTAACGCGCCGCAGCGTCGTCGAATGGTTCTTCGTCTTTCCTCAGGCGAGGTGGGGTCTTACCGCGTCGCAATGTGTAGCTTTGCCTGTTCTTTATGCGGAAGCCTTCCCACCTGGGAGGCGGGATGAAAGTGAAGGCATGGGACGACGCGTAACCGGCTACAATCTCACCCACGATTTCTCCTCATCTGAAGTCACAGCGATACCTGGTGGGAGAGAACGACTTCGCGATCTTCGTAGGCCGACTGCAGGATGGCGAAACATACTTCTAGCGTCGCGCGCCCCCAGCGACCGTCGTGCTGAACAGGGCGGTCCTCAGTGATCGCCCGATGTAGTTCAGCCAACTCTGCGGCCCTGCCCCGCATGGTGCGCGCGACCGGTATTTCCTGCAATCCGTTCTGCCCGTACACCACCAGCCCGTCGGGCGACTGCCTGATCGCGCCGCGTTCGCAGGAAACCACGGTCAGGCCGAAGTAGGGGTGGTGGATGATCTCTCCGGGGGCGGAGTAACCCCACAGCTCCTGTGACTCTTCGGTCGTCGTCGCAGCACCGTAGCGGCCCTGTTCCTTCTGAGCTTCCAGTGCGACTTCAAGGTGGTCAGGGTTCTGACTGAGCGCAGCGAAGTTGTTGGCTACTCGCTGGTTGGCTTGGGGGCTGCGGCGGCCGCCGTCTTCTGCCACCCACGAGTGCAACTCCGCGACGTCGAAGAAAGCTCGCGCGTCATAGACGAGCGTGGCGGAAGCTCCTGATTTGAATCCGAGATGACAGGTGTATCCCCCGACGCATTTCCGGACGTCGTCCCATATTGTCGACGCACGCACTGTTCTGGCCAAACCGCCGACTATTTGCCGCACGATATCGACCTGATGGGGCCCCTGGTTGAGAACTGGCCCGCTGGTCGAGCGCAATTCCGAAGTAGGCCACGGTCGCCGATTGAAGTCATTGAAGTTCCAGGTGTTGACCATGAGCAACTCGCCGAGTTCGCCACTGCCGACAAGTTCGGCCATCGCTCGCACCGGCGCGTCAAAGCTGTGTGTGTGGCCGGCCATCAGCTGTACGCCCGCTGCCTGGGCCGCCTCGACCATTGCAGTGCAATCGTCGATCGACATGGCCAACGGCTTTTCGACGATCATGTGTTTTCCGTAATGTGCGGCCATTAGCGCATGCTCCCGATGCAGCTCGGGAGGGGTGGCGATGTAGACGACGTCCACGCTTGGATCGGCACACAGTTGCTCTGCGTTCGTGTAGGTCTGGCCGGAAAACTCGTTGGCGAAGCGGGCGAGCGAGTGTGATCGGGTATCCGCAGCCGCCACAACCCGATACGGCAGCGTCGACATGTCCGGGTACTGCTGGAAGATTCGGGCGACTGCCTGACCGATTCCGAGAAATCCTAGGCCGAGCTCGCGTGACGCGACATCTGTCATGTGCGACCTAACTGAGGGCTTGTGGACGACTGGGCATTAGAAGAAGATCGAAATCGCTCGTGGAAGAACGCTATGAGCCAGGGTGATGTCCCGGGCGGCCAGCAGCAGGCACGAGTCTTCGTCTCGGCGTAGAACGTCTTGTCGCTTGCCGATGAAGAAGCTCTCGTGGCGTTCGTGGCGTACGAGAAACACCATGACGCTGGATCGGACGCTCAGCTCTTGATCGGATACATCGGTGACCAGGATGTCGCTGACTATGCGCTGAGTGATCGTGCGTGGAGTTTCCCCGGGGGCGAGCCCAGTAGCCAGCCGGGCAATTCTCAGCTTCAGCGATTCGTAGTCGTCGTTGAACAACAGAAACGGCGGTAGGCCGTCATCATCGTCGACCGGATGCGTGCTGGACTCTGGGAATGGCATCGTGTATCTGACATCCGGCGCCAATAAGCCCAGCCACTCGTCCAGCCGCCCATCATCGAGAAGCATGGTCTCCCGCGCATAGAATTCGTTTATTCGCAGCCGCAGTTCCACGTCCAACTGGCTGGTCTCCATGGCTAGGCCGGCTCCGTCATAGTTCGGTGCCAGTGCCGATAGAACTCGCGCTGGTAGGCTTCGCTGATCTGCGGCCTGACATTGCCGGGTAACTCCGCAACCAGCGACTCCATTGGTTCGACGTCCTCGCCGAGTGAGTAGTTGAACGGCACATCCCGGGCGACTCCGGTGTCAAGGGCGTCAGACAATCGTTCGAAGTTTTCGTGATCATCGGGCGTCACGAGACCGGCCGCCGATTGCCGCTGACTCAAGACGAAGACCATGCGTTCCTTGACAGCACGGGGCGCGGAGCTTTCCACCAGACACCACTCCCAAACCTCGGTCAACCGCGGTCCCCGAGGCTGCCACATGATGAATCCCCGACCGTAAAAGGCCGTGCCCATGCCAATCATGCTGAAGTTTGGGAAGATATTGGCTACGTGAAAGCTGTAGGGCTGCACGGGGGATGTCGCCAACCGCTCGTCTTGCAGGCGCTGCCGCTCGGTTAGCCAGTCGACTGCTTCGGTACCCAGCGTTTCGGCTTGGGCGAGATCGTCCTGATAGAAATTCTTACCGACTGCCAGTTGCAGCAACCCATGGGGCGCGCAGCCGTCGAGAACCACGCTGTAGTGCTGCCCCTCGTCTATCGAAAAGTTGATGCGGGCAGTCTGCCCAGCTTTCGACAGTGCGGAAACCGATCCGTGAGTGGCAGCGAAGTGATACTGGTCGCCGCCGAAGTTCTCGGCCAACAACTTCCAGTTGACGGGCATGAGGTAGCGGTGCAGGCCGGGAACGACCTGCAGGCCGTTGGGGTCACAGTCGAGTAGAAAGTTGTCGAGGTACCACAGCAGGCCCTCCCCCAGATATTCTTCCAGCGGCGGCGCCGACTGATCCCAGCAAGCAAAGATAAGTCCTTTGTAGGTAGCTACCCGGGGGGAGACGAGGCCCATGCTGGCCTTATCGAACTGCGGCCCGTAGGCGCTCTCGGCTAGCGGAACACTGCGCAGCCGTCCGGCAGTGTCGTAACTCCAGCCGTGATAGCTGCAGTGAAAGATGTTCGCGTTGCCCTTGTCGAACTGACAGACTTTATTGCCCCGGTGCCGACATTTGTTCAGCAGCACACGAACACGAGATTCCTTGTCCCGGCATACGATCACGGCGTCGTCGGCCATATAGGTTGTGCGGAAGTCACCGGGCTTGGGGATCATGGACTCGTGGCCGACGAATAGCCACGACCGCTTGAAGATGGAGTCGAGTTCCCGCTGGTACACCGCCTCGTCGTAGAAGGCCGAGGAGTCTATCGGCAGCGCCGGGCCGGTTTTGGAACCGATTGTCTCCATCAACGTTGCCCTCGGGACTCGCGATCACCTTGAAGATAGTTGGTGAGGATTTGGTTGAACTCTTCCGGCCGTTCCCACTGCGGCCAATGGCCACAATCCTCCATCAATGCGAATTCAGCGCCGGGAATTAGCTCGGCTGCCCGCCGTCCGAATTCCACCGTCGCCGAGGGATTGTGACTCGTCCACAGCACGAGCGTGGGCCTGGTCAAGCTGGTTAATCGCTCAGCCGTGAGATTGTCCTCAGCAGTCGCCGCTGAGGGCGGCGCCGTCGCGTTCGTCAGTGCCGACCGCGATTCTTCGCTCTGGTAAAGCGCCCACCGCAGCGCCACCAGTTCATCGGTCAGGTCGCGGTCAGGGTGGTGGAAAAGCCACGCCATCCTCTCCCGCACATTCGCCGGACTCGGGTCAGCCAGGAATTGCCGGGTGACCCGGGCAAGCTCTGCGCGCCCGGCAGCGGTGCGAGCCTCGGCATCGGCGCCGACCTCTAGCGTCAACCGCGCGCCGCACACGTAGATCAACCGGTCGACACGGTCGGGATGTTCCAACGCAGTCCACGCCGCGATCCAACCTCCTAACGACTCGCCGACCAGGTGGGCTCGGTCGATGCCTTCCTGGTCCATGTATCCGAGTAGGTGAGTGACATAGTCCTTACGGTTCGGGGCGACCTCACAACCACTGGTGAGACCGTGACCCAACAGGTCCAGCGCATGCACTCGGAAATGACGCGACAGCGCCGTCACATTGCGGGCGAAGGCTTCGGCGTGACCGCCTCCCCCGTGCATGAGAATGAGGTCCGGACCTTCCCCTGCCTGAATTGTCCTGGTACGGACGCCGTCGACATCTACGAAGCGTGTTTCCGCTCCAAGCAAGCTCACACAAATTGAAGCGTCTTTATGCAACCTTCGACGTCCCCTCAGCCAGTGCAGTACCCAGTTTTTATCATACTTCACGAATATCTGCAAGGTAGAAATTTAGGCTCCTGTGTAAATGGACTCTCGAAGGGGAGACGATGCCCACGTCAAGCGGGCGCAGCGGTGCGGCTGGCGACGCAAACTGTCGACCATCACATCGACACAGTTCTTCGCTGCGGTCGTGCAGCGTCGTATCAATAATTCTTTCTGTGCCGCAATGTCATTCGCACCTCGCGACAAACCCTGAACGCCACGCGGACTGCCACGTTTCACCAAGGTCGGACGCAACCTAGCCGACGAGCGAACGTTCTTCTCGGGAGTACTCACTACCTGAGTGCACCCGATAGACCACTCAGTTGGAGCCGTGGATGCCAAGCGAGGACCGGTGAGTGGACGTCAGCACCGTAGCGGCGTCGACCGTCCTATACCCGGGGACCGATCAGGAGGTGCGCTGGCCACTCGGGTAGTTCTCCAAGCAATCTATTAGTTCGTTCAGTCGTGCAAGCAGCTGCTGCCTGTGTCGCGGGTTGATACCGGCAAAGAGTCTCTGCAGAAAGTCGTAATGACCGGGCAGAAACTCGGTCATGAACTGATCGCCCTTCTTCGATATCGCGACCACAACCGAGCGCCGATCGCGGGGATTCACCTTGCGTGTGACAAAACCTGCCTTGGTCAGCGTGTCCACCACGCTCGTCAGGCTGGCTTGGCGTACAGAAATAGAATCGGCCAGTGCGCCCATCGTCATCGGCCCGTCGGCGCGCTTCAGGACGGTCAGAACGTTGAACTGGCTCATCGAGAGGTCTACCGGCGTCAACTCATCGACGGCTACCCGACCGAAGGCGGTCACAGCACGGTAGAGCGCAAGCGGGAGCGCCAACGAAGAGGGGTCGTGATCGGGTCCGGCTTCGCGGGTCTTGGCCGCGACCTGTTCGGCCATCGTCAACTTCTCGGTACTCATGAAGTCCCTTGCAACGTTGATCAGCGGTTTGGCAGACATCTCCACCGGGTGCCGATCATACCGGCAAATGGTCGGTGGTCTTTCTTTCCGCTCACCGATATTCGGCCCGTTAACAATTCAGTTAGCTATACAGCGTGACGGGGGTCGCACTCAAGACGTAGGGGTTCACTTCGGAGGCATCGACCGGATTCGTTGAAGAAGTTCTGTGCTTTCGGGGTAGGCACGGTCGCGAAACTCCGAGGCCGCAACACTTTGGAAGAAGTCCACGACGGGCTCAAGCGTCCTGCTGCGGATACCGGCGTTCGTCGCCATTCGTTCCGCGAGCGCGGTGTCTTTCGTAATGGTGCTAGCGGGGGCGCGGTTCCTAACTGACTCGGTGTCGTGGCGGAAGTACGCCGCCGCCGTGGTGAGACCCGAGTCCCCCCCGCTGCACTCCGCGATCGCGTCGGCTACCTCGCCGGCATTCAATCCCATCGCCTCAGCGATTAAGAGGGCTTCCGCCGAAGCGAGGTACCAGCTGTACTTGATGTGCTGGTTGAGAAGCTTGGTGGCATATCCCGCACCTCGATGGCCGCAGTACACCAAGGTGCGCGAGACGGCGGCGAGGACATCGGCATCAGGGCCGAGCACCCCGGTTGGCCCTCCGACCAGAACGGTCATGTTCGGCGCCTTTCGGCTGACGGGGCAATCGACAAAACGCCTCCCAGCCGCGTCGTAGGCCTGACCGATGATTGCTGCGACCTCGGGATTACAGGTCGACATATCCAGCAGGGCGGCCCCGTCGGCAAGGCCGGCCAGGACACCTCGCTCCGACCCGAGCGCCACCTCCAGCACCTGACTCGGCCCCGGGAGGAACGTCAAAACGACATCACATGCGCCGGCCAACTCACGCGCGTCCGCAGCAGCCTCGGCGCCTAGCTCCACAATTGGGCGTAATACGTCGGGCCGAATGTCGAAACAGACTACGTAATGGTCCGTCGCAAGAAGTGACGCCGCCAGCGCGGAACCCATGCCGCCCAAGCCGATCACGCCGACCCGCCTCATGACACCGACCACCGAATGTCAGGCCGTAAACCGACTACCGACACCGTCGGCGAATGCCGGCATCTGCGGCCTGGTGGCTCAACAGACGGCTATCCCAGCGCCGGATCGGCGAATCGGACACTGTTTCGCTTGGCCGCCTCAATGAGGGCCTTCACGTCACCCGGACCGTTCGACGTTTCGTCCACGTCTGAAAAGAAATCCAGCGCGCCGCCCGGGCAAGACGAAGTCGTGATCCACCGGGCGCCGTCAGAGAGAACGCGATAGGCGTGCACGACGCCAGCCGGCACTCGAATCGCCTCACCCACCTGCAGGGTCGCTTCTTCGCCGCCGCGGCTTACCCACAGTTCGCCCTCCAGCACGACATAGCTTTCATCCCAGGGATGCTGGTGCGGCGGTGGGCCCGATGATTGCGGAGCGCGCACATCGAACATCTGGTACCCGTCGCCGACGAGAAGCGGGCGCATTTCCTCTGTCATCACACGCAGGGCGGTCACGTCATCGGCACGCCGCTTCGGTTGGAGCGAAGTAGACAATCCAGCTGCCCCCTCATCGGTCGCGACCCATCAAATATGTTTAGAGAAGAATATATTTTGCCGTGCTGAAGGTCAAGGGTTCAAGGACACGGTCCGGCTTCATAGAATGATCGACAGGTTCTTAGCGAGTAAGACCGTTTGGTCGAGGAGTAGCCGGCGACGGCACAGTTGCCAGTCACCGGCGACGCGGCGCAACCGGTCCTTGCGCCGGCCGACCAGCAAATCAGTCTCATCGGCGACCCGGTTTCGATACACCAGGAACCGGCAACTCACATCGACTTCCGCGCCGTCTACTCCTTCAATACGCACGTTGGTAACCAGGTGTGACACTCGCGAGACGGGTTCTTCGGCCCAGTGCAGGCCAGTCATCAGCTGCTCCACCCGCAAAGCGACGGTCTCCTTTTTCTCGTCGAACCAGCAGATGTCGTGACCTTCCTGAGTCTGCTCCAGCTGCGCGAGGTCGTCGTAGGCGACGTTCGCCCGCAGTGGAACGGAGTACTCGTAGTCGTCGGTGAGCAGACCGAGCCATTCGGAGTAACGTCGTTCGTCGAGCAGGTCGGCTTCCCGATAGAGGAAATCGGCGATTTCGGCCTGAAGCAGCAACTTCTCTACCGCATCCTGCCTCGTGGAAATTTCACCGCCCGTTGCACTCACGACCGTGCGGCTCTCTCGTCGGATTTGGCAAGTTCGATGAGTTGAGGCCACGAGAGGTTGTCGGTGAACTCGGCCCATCGCCGGTAAAAGGCGCGTGCATTCACCTCGCCTGCGATGGGGTGGTGAGAATGCACAGCCTGGTCGAGCGCACTGGGAGTTTCCATATCGAGACCCTGCTGATAGTTGTAGGGATAGCGCCGGGCTATCACGCCCTGGCTGGCCTGCGTCGCGTAATTCCAGTTCTCCATATCGTCTTGCTCCGTCATCCCTCCAGGACCCGAGTAGCGCATGTAATAGCGGCGCAGCCAGTCACGTACATCGTCGGGTGCGTTCTTGTCGATGAGGTACCACCGCCACACTTCTGTTTCGGTGGGGCTGATCGGGTGTGACACCAGGATCGTCCGCGGAAAACCGGCGGAGAACGACATATTGGGGAACATCGTCGCTGGGCCACGACCACCGAGCTGTCTGCCCTGCGCCTCTAACCGCTCTTTACGGAGTGCCCAGGCCTGGGAGAAGTACTCACTCAAGGCCGGTTCTTCGGCGAACTCAGGATAGGCGATCTCATACGCCAGGTTGTCCGATGCACCGTGGCCCGTACGAAACGACGTCTTCACTCGGCCCTTCGAAAAACCACCCTGATCCGGTCGTTCACCGTGACGCCGGGAGTTTCTGCCGCCCGGGCCGATACCCACCTGTTCAACTGAGGCGTGAGTCGTCGCCCCGTGATAGGTATCGCCCAGAAAGTTTTCTGAAACGAACTTCCAATTCGATCTGATGCGCCACTTCTGCACTCCACGGAACACCTCGGTCGCGCCCTCGGTGCCATCGAAAGCATCAGCCAGGTTGTCCAGCCAATAGTGAAAGTCGCCGACATACTCGTCGAAATCCGGGGCGGCGGGGTCCCAGCACGCGAAGATCAGGCCTTTGAAGTTGTGCACCTTGGCAGCCCTGACAAGTCCCCAACTCGCTTTGTCAAGGCCATTGCCGTAGGCCATGCCCTGCTGCGGCACACCGTGCAAATCCCCTGGAGTGGACACCAGCGAACCGTCCATCGAGTACGACCAGCCATGGTAGGGGCAGGTGAACTGCAGCGTACGGCCCTCGTCATAGCGACACACCGCCATACCCCGATGTCGGCACGAATTGAGGAGGACATTCACTTCACCTTGAGCGTCACGGGTCAACAGCACCGGATCCGAACCCATCCTCGACGAGAAGAACTGGCCCGGCGCAGACACCTGCGAGGCATGGCCCACAAACAACCAGGCTCGCGGAAACAAATACTCCAACTCACGGTTGAAAATCGAAGCATCGATGAAGATTTCGCGACTGATCTCCCCGCGATCGACATCGACGAGACTACGAGCGGTTTGATCTGAACCGCCTGAAGTAATCATTCTTAACGTCATCGCTACCTTTCCTTTGCTGTAATGCCCGAACCACCCCCGAGACAGCCGTGACTCAGGTCACCACAAACCGTCACCGCGTCTGCCAGGCGTCGATCTCACGTCGTACCTCGTCGAGTGGAGCCAGACCCCGGTCGGCCTGCAAGCAGCAGAACTCATGCCGGTTGAAACGCAAGCACATTCGGGAACCAACTCGTCTCAACCATGGTCGACGCACTCACCCGCTGGTACTTGCACGTTCACGGCCGTCTCACTCAAATCGTTGCGAGACGTAAAGCCGAGACGGGACAACTGCGAATTGCCGTGACGATCCTTGCCTCAGCGCTCTCGGTTACCGTGTCATCAAGAATGACAACGGTTCCCGCATCACCGATGTCGAAGACGTCGGCCGCTGCAACGACACAGTTCGCGTAGCCTTGGCAGACCTCCACGTCCGCCTTGATGACACTCATGGGAACCCCTCTTGTCCTACGAACTTCTGATCAGCTTTGCTCTTTGCCATCGAGGGCGATGGTGGCAATCCCTTGCACCGCTTGCCGATCCCCGGCGAAGACACCGAAATCGAGATCTACGGTTTCTGCGCCAGCCTGGGCATGCTTGCCAGTCACCGTCCATCGCGCCTGCACGACGTCGCCCGGGTGAACTGAGGCACTCATCTTGAACGGACCCAGATGCACCAACCTGCCGCGAAGGCCCATCCAGCGACGAAGCCCGGTCTCGAAAAGAGTTTCCAGGCCACGAGTATTGAAGATGATGTCGGCAAGCCCCGCGGCATGAGCGGCCGCGGCGCTATGGTGTATCCCGGAAAACATGCGATCCGCGGCAATGTTCATCACAATGCGCTGGTAGGTCAGGGCCAGAGCCGGTCCGCGCACTTGCGCACCGACCGTAACGTCGTCGAACTGAACTGGCGTGTTCCAGTCGACACTGGTATCGGCATCATCCACTGAGCGCGTGCGGGGACCTCGGTCGCCCAGCTGGGCGCGGGCCGAAGTGCCGGGCTCAGGCCTGGAGGCGTCGCCTGGGTCGTAGTTGAAGACGGTATTTCGGTTGAGCGCCACCAGTTCTCCCGAAAACTTCACGTACTCCGACTCGTATTGCAGGAAGACTCCGGTACCCACCCGGGTGCGCTTCTGCTCTACCGAGATGATCGTCGTAGTCCCCTGCAACCTGTCCCCCAAGTACAGCGGTGTGTGGTATTGCCACTCGCTGCTGACGTTGACCGATCGGCTGAATGGCAGAGCCAGCGTGTCGGTGATGGTGCCCGTCATCTCCTGCCCGTCGACCAGATAGGGACTGGGCTGTCCGGGTGCCCAATACGGCGGCAGCCCCCACAGCGGGGTCATCGTCACCGGGGCCACGACGCCGAGGTAGCCGTGCGCCTTCGCTGCCGCCTCGTCGTCATGCAGTGGGCAGGAAAAGGTGAAAACCTCCAGTTTGCGGCGGATGTCGTTCTGCGTCACCGAGTCGGCTCCTCGAAAGTGGATCTTCTCACCGACACGATCGCGTAACTCGTCAGCGGCGGCCATTGCCCCGCACTTCCGCAGCGGACAGCCGAAATGCCGGCAGCACAACATCATCGGCGACGTGCACGTAGACAACCTCGACGGCCGCATCAACCAGCATCGCCGTCCGGTCGGCAACTAGGTCCACTATCCGTGCCACCATCCGCACACCCTCATCCATTTCGACAACGGCGCACACGAACGGGACGGCCTCGTCGAACCCGGGATGCAGCGCGCGGTGAATAACCGTGTAGCTGAATACCACTCCCCTGCCCGACGACCTCTGCCAAGACCAGGAGTTACTGCCGCAGCCAGCACACGTCAGGCGAGGAACGTGACGCCAACGGCCGCACCTTGAACACCGCTGAAACGACAGCTCCTGACGTCGGCAATGCTCATAGAACTCCGCCGTGAGACCTTCCAGGGATGGCAACAGCGGTGCTGCGACATCCGTTTCCGTTCGCCTCACATCGGGCCCCTTGTGAAGCGGCCAGTCACAACGCCGTCACCGACGCAATATGGCGAGAGCACCTGAACCCCATCCGCCGCCCATACCGGTCACTACGGCCAACTCCGCGTCGTGGACCTGGCGCTCCGCTAAGCCCCCGCGCAGTTGCCGCACCGCCTCGACTAGATTGTTCATCCCTTGCACGTGCGCTTCGGAGAGCAAACCGCCATTGAGATTCGTCGGCAACAGGCCGTCCGCGGCGATACACCCGTCGAGTACAAAATCCGCTGCTTCGCCCGCCTTGCAGAATCCGGCCGCTTCGATCTGCCGCAACACGTTGACAGTGAAACTGTCGTAAACCTCGAGCAGATCGATATCAGACGGGGCGACACCGGCGTCGGCAAACGCGCGCGGCGCCGCCTCGGCGAGCCCGATCTCCAATGGATCGGCCCTGTTGGCGAATTCGTCGACGGGAAATGGGCGACCTTCCGCCACGCTCATCACAAACACCGGCCGGTGCGGGCCGTCAGCCGCACATTCGGCCCCTGATACCACCACCGCTGCTGCGCCGTCGGTCTCCAAACTGCAATCGAACAAACACAACGGCGAACTGATCGGTGGAGCGTCGAGGTAGTCCTGCATCGTCAACTCACGGCCGCACATCACCGCATTCGAGTTGAGCTGCGCGTTAGCACGAAACGCAACTGCCACCGCCCCCATCGCTTCAGGCGGCACGTCATACTTGCGGACGTAGCGGTCGGCCACGAGCGCATACTGGTGCACCGCCGACACCGCGCCCTGTGGCGCGTAATAATCCCGGACAACCTTGCCTATCGCCATGTCCGCGCTCGATGCCATCCCGCGGGCACGCGGACCTGAGTACCCACACCAGCCCGCGGGAATGAGGACATGGCGAGCGACGCCCGACCAAACCGCCATCGCCGCAGTTGCCAGACCCGCCACACTTGCCGCGCCTCCGGTATGGGACGTCACCGCGTAACGAACATTCGTCAGGCCAAGATTCGCGATGAAATCTTCGGCCGTGCCACCGTTGATCGGGCAGATGAGGCCATCGATCTCGCCAACCGACAGCCCGGCATCCACGATCGCGGCATGGGCCGCTTCAAGCTGCAGGCCAAGGTCCGTTGCCGACTCAGTGGCATCACGACGGTAGACCGTATGACCAACGCCGACGATGCAAGCCTTGTCCCGCAGCGAATTCAATGCCCTGGAACCTCTCCGTCAACGTCGACCGCCCCGACGACGCCACTCGATACCAGCGCCTCGTACTCCGAGTCGGCCAAGCCGAGCCACTCAGTCAGCACCTCTTGGCCATGGATCCCGAGACGGGGCCCGGTGCTGCGCACGGATCCGGGAAAGTTCGTCAACCTCGGCACCACCCCGGTGACGCGGACCGGACCCAATTCCTGGTCAGCGACCTCGACCAGGCTCTCGCGAGCCGCGAACGTGGGACTGGAGAACATCTCTGCCGGCGTGAAGATCCGCGCAGCCACGACACCCATGCTCGCGCAGGCCTTTTCGACAATATCGGAGTTGTTTTCGGCGAACCACTGGCGAACCATCTCGCCGAGCTCCTCGCGGTGCAACATCTGCAGTTCCTGTGTCGCGTACTTCGGATCGTTGCGCAGAGTCGTGCCGCCCAGCAGTTCGAGCAGGCTCTGTACTGACCGGACGGTGCCGGTCGCCACGGTGTACCACACCCCATCGCAACTGAGATAAGTATCTGACACCGGTGACGGGCTGACCTGAAACTGGTTGCCCTGACGCTCGGCAACATAGTTCAACTGGTCGTAGAGGATTACCTGCCAGTCGATTCCACGAAACAGTGACTCGTAGAGAGCCAGGTCGATACATTCCCCATCGAAGCGATTCCCGATCGCTTCACGTTTGAAGAGTGCTCCGGCAACAGCGAACGCACCCATGATTCCTGTCGTGACATCGCCCAGGGAGAAACCGAAATGCGTCGGTGGTCGGTCAGGGTGCCCGGTGATGTGTACCGCTCCGCTCATGGCTTCGCCGACCCGTCCGTATCCCGGCTTTGCGCTCTCCGGGCCGATCTGGCCATACCCAGAAATCCGCAACATGATCAGCCGCGGGTTCGCTGCGTGCAGTTCCTCCCATCCCAGTCCCCAACGCTCGAGCGTTCCCGGGCGGAAGTTTTCGATCACCACGTCGGCGCGTTCGACCATTTTGCGCACCAGCGCTTGCCCCTCGGGGAGACGCAGATCGATAGCGACGCTTGACTTGTTCCGCGCCGCGGACTTCCACCAAAGGTGCACTCCGTCTTTCCTCGGACCGGACCCGCGCAACATGTCGCCTGAACCGGGGTCTTCGATCTTGATGACCTGTGCTCCGAAGTCGCCGATCAGCGACGCAGCGAAAGGCGCCGCGATCACATGCCCCAGCTCGAGGACTGTCAGACCGTCGAACAGGCTCTCCATATTGGCAGACACTTAACTCCTTTGGTGCGGCGGTGTGACATCTACTGCGTGCGATACCGGTCGCAGCTATGCCGATGGGTCGATCAGTATCTTTAGGTGTGCATCGCGGTTGACGCGCAATTCCTCGAAGCCCTGACTGATCACGGCATCCAACGGGATCTCGTCGGTGATGAGTTCACCGAGGCTGATCGCCCCCGTAGCTAGTAAGTCAAGAATCGCCGGGACCTGCCTTTGCGCTTCGTAACAAAATGAGAAGCCAATATCTGCTTCGCGCATGATGCTTCGATTGATGTCGATACCAGCCGGAGCCTCCCAAATCGCCACGACCATCAATCGACCGCGGGGGCGCAGCACGCCCAACGCCGCATCAAGCGCGGGTTGTACGCCGGCAGCGTCGAAGGAGATGTCGACGCCGTTTCCGTTCGTCAACATCCGAACCACCTCAACTGCATCCTCAGCCAGAGGATCGATTACGCGCGTAGCCCCGACCCGGTGAGCGGCAACGCGGCGCGTCGCCGAAACCTCACTGACGATGACCTGAGTCGCACCTTTGGCAAGTGAGAACTGCACCAGGGCGAGGCCGATCGGGCCAGCGCCGGCGATGAAGACGGTCCCACCCGCTGCCAACCCGCTACGGCGGACAGCGTGGTACGCCGACGCGATCGGTTCAACGACGGCAGCCTCGGCGAGACTGATCTCATCCGGGATGCGAAACAACGCCTTCGTCGGCAACGACGCGTAGCGGGCAAGTGCTCCGTTGACAGCGAAGCCGATGAAACCGACTGCTCCGCAGAGTGCTTCAGCCCCCTGTTTGCAGAAGCCGCATTCACCGCAGCCGAAAACGCCGACGCCGCAGACTCGGTCACCTTCGGTGAACTCGCGCACGCCGGGCCCGACGCCGACCACCGTCCCGGAATATTCGTGGCCAATGACGACCCCTGGCGCAGCATGCATCGGACCGGCGATGTACTCATGCAGGTCTGTGCCGCAGATCCCCGCTCGGGCCACCTCGATGACCACTTCGCCCGCACGTGGACTCGGATCGGGAAGCTCTTCAATCCGCACGTCTTCGCGGCCGTGATAAATAGCTGCGCGCACCTACCGGCCTACCTTAAGGACAGACCCAAATTCGCTCGGCCACAACGTTCGTGGGCCGGAGTTTCGGCGGAGGCGCCGCCGTAATGATGTCAAGCTCACCGGCACCTTAGATCCAGAATGACAGGTTGTGCGTGGGCAATGTGGTGTGATCCAGCAGGATCTCGCGCTGGACCAGTTTCAAACCCGTCTCGTCGCGACGAATAATGTCTCGGCGCTCGGCAGCGACTGTCTCCGCCTTAGGCTCGTCCGCGCGCGTGCGCACCAGCAACGCATTCGACGTCACACGGTACTCATCGCCGTCCTCACCAGACCTGACCCTGACATTGGTGATGTAGTGCCGGATCCGCGACGGAGGATCCTCAGCCCAATCCGACGACGTTCGGTGCCGCTGAATACGCATCTTCAGACTCGTGTAGTTATCACTCAGGTGCATAGAGCGCTCAGAGAACCCCGGGCCACCTGCTCTGCGAAGCGTCTGACGGACGCGCGCGAAATAGTGCACATTCGGTGCCAGCAATTCCAGCCACTCTTCGAACTCATCGCGATCCAACAGATCGGCCTCGTCGAAAAGGAAGTCTTCGATTTCCTCGCGCACGTCGCGCGAAACCCTCGCAGCCTTAGGTGAATCCTGCGGCACCGTTGTCGTCATACGTTCTCATCCCTTCTCGGTGTGGCCAGATAGTCGAAGTACTGCTTCCAGTACTCGCGCTGATTCTGTTCGGCGTAGCCACTGGCCAACGGTCGTCCCGGGCCCAGCCACGTTGGATCAGGAGCCAGATTGTCCAGTCCCATCTCCAGGTTCAGCTCCACACCACCAGCCAACTCGCCGCGTGTTCCCTTGGTAATAGCCTGGAATATCTCGGCGTCATCCTGCTCGAAGACACCCCCGACCCCGAACGTCCGAACATAAGTCTCAAACGACTGCTGCTTGAACTCTTCGGGCGCGTTGCGCTCCACGAAGAACCACGACCACACCTCCATACGCGCTGCGTCCAAGGGACGCCATTGCCGCAAGGTCAGAATGGGCACCGGCATAGACTCCCCGTCCTTGGCGATGAAGGCGTTCAAGAAGGACAAGTTCGGGAACACATTGCCATGAATGAACATCGTCCGTTTCAGCATCTCGCCATGGACGTCATCGCCGTAACCCTCGCTGAGACCGGAGACGACTTCCTCCGGATAGCCCATGTACGGCGGTGCGGGTATGCCGGGTGGTGCGCCTAGAACGCCCGCCCCGTGCCCGCCCGATAGGCTGACGTGGGCCGGCGAAACGGCCACATTATCGGGCGGTAACAACCCCAGCTCACACATCGAACGGTGCGTCATGACCGTGTGATAGCCGTCCCCAACAAAGTTGTCGGCGCCGGTCTTCCAGTTCGCGTCAATCACCCAACGCTGCGGGGCACCCCACGCCTCAAGGCCGGCCGGGCTCTTCTTCATCATCAAGTCGAGATACCAGCGCATGTCCCCGAGGTACTCATCCAGTCCCGGCGCCTCATCCGACACACACCCGAAGACAAGGCCCGCGTACGAGTCCAGCATCGGCAGAGCGCGCAACCCTAGCCGACTCTTGTCGAACGCAGCACCGTACACTGCCTGCTGCGCAGGTATCGCGATGAGATCACCGTTGTTTCGATAGGTCCAACCGTGGTACGGACACTGGAACGCCGACTCATTCCCAGACTCGGTTCGGCAAAGCAGCGTGCCGCGGTGCCGACACGAGTTCGACATCGCCCGAATCGTCATATCCTGCTGCCGCGCGACAATAATTGAGTTATCAGCGATGTAGCGCACTACATAGTCACCCGCATTGGGGATCTCGTCTTCGTGGCAGAGAAACTGCCAGGTCCTACCAAATACTCGCTTCAATTCAAGCTCGTAAAGCGCTGCATTAGCGATGAGAGACGCAGGGAGGCGACCCTTTAGGATGGAGCCGCGCGCATTCTCTAAGGTTCGCATTGTCGTCGCATCAGGCGCCATCGAATCCACCGGGCGCACCTTCCTATCGATTTGTGCCCCTAGAACGTGAGCACTCATGTGGGCTACATCACACGGAAGCTTACATAGGATGACAACTGTTTGCAAGCTATTATTTAGGCCACCGCGGTAACGGCGGTATCAGCCGGCATCCCCTCGCAGACCGACGTCTGCCACCCAGGACTCCAACCGAACAGAGTTCTTCTCGACAGTCGCGGCCCTTGGTCCACCAATCCCGCCATCTGACCCGACTTCTGCAGTACCCCACAGCGACCCTGGCAAGTTGCAGGTTCGCTAGGCCGGACTGAGAGTCGTTCGTTGAGCGATCCGGCCGCGGCTTTCATTCAGTGTTTGGCGGCGGCGCTGACTCTTGCTATCGCATCGCGCAGCGCCCTCAGTTCATTACCGTCAAGTGCCGCAAGCGCTTCGGGAGCCGGGTCGTCGACCGCATTGATGGTGGCCACCATCGACCAGCCGGCGTCGGTCAGTGATACCACTTTGTACCGCCGGTTGGTGGGAATAGTCTGACGCATGACTAAGCCGCGGTCCTCCAGATCGTTGACGGCCACCGTGGCCGCCGGGGGATCGATTGTCACGGCGTGCGCGACCTCTTTGACGGTCATCGACCCGCGGGACAGCCGGAGCAGTATCCGGATGCGACTGAAAGGTAGGCCCGTCTGGTCGACGGTCGCTCGCCTCCAACTGTCGCGGTTGTCGGTGACCAGTGCGGTCATCGCGCGCCAGACCTCGTCCGCTTCCGGATTACGCGACATCGGCAGCCTCCCGTCGCGGATCGGTTCCTGCGATCAGCGGCGCCAGATGCTCTGCTGAGCGCAGCGCGCGCTTCGACGTCGAGTAGACACCGAGCGTGAAGATCAGCACACCAACTCCAGCGAACACTAGCCATAGGGGCTGGGCGGAGACCGCGAAATCGACGTTGGTGTCGCCCAATGCCGCACCAGCGACCGGGCCACATATGGCCACACCGATGGCGACGCCCACCTGTCGGCTCGTGGATGTGATAGCCGCCGCCGCACCGGCGCGGTCGGTCGGCATACCGCTGACGGCCGCGGTTGTGACCGGTGCGTTCACCATCGAAGTACCGACGCCGAAAACCGCAAAGGCGACCAGCATTCGCCATTGCGGGGTAGCGTCGCTCATCTGCGCGAACATGAGAGTCGCGGCGACGATCAATGCGCCGGCGATCATCAGCGACGGTCTGGCACCAAATCGCCCCACCAGCCGGCCAGACAAGGGCGAGAAGATGAATGCGCCGACGGCCACGGGCAGAAACATCAGCCCGGTATTCACCGCTGAAAGCCCGCGCTCCCCTTGCAAATAGATTGACATCATGAACAGGAACGCGCCCCATGCAGCGAATGCGCACACCGCGATGGCCGTCGCCGAAGCAAACGGGATGCTGCGGAAGAATCGGAGCTCGACGAACGGGTCGAGGCGGCGTGACTCGTAGCGCAGGAATGTCGCGAAGGCCAGCGCTGCGAGGCAACAGCTAACGACGACGCGGGTGTCGGTCCAGCCCATCCCTGGCCCTTCGATGAGCACGAACACCAGTCCGAACAGGAAGGCCATGCCCAGGACCAAGCCGATCAGGTCGACGTGGCGCATGGTGACCGACTTGGATTCGGGAACGAAGATCGCGGTCAACAGCACCGCAAGCGCGCAGATCGGCACGTTGATCCAGAACACTGCTCGCCAGTCAACATACTCGAGAAGTATTCCGCCCATGATCGGACCCAAGGCCATCGAGATGCCTACGACGCCCCCCCATATGCCGATGACGCGCGCGCGCTCCACTCTGCCCGTGAACACCTGCGTGACGATCGACAACCCAGCAGGAGTGAGCATCGAACCGCCGATCGCCTGCAGGAAGCGGGCGCCGATCAGCGTTTCGACGTTGGGAGCCACGCTGCACAGTAGGGAGGCCGACGCAAAGATTGTCAACCCGATCTGCAACGTACGCCGCCGACCGAATCGGTCGGCCATGGCACCCGAGAGCAGCAATAGCGAGGCCACCATCAAGGTGTAGATGTCAATGACCCACTGCATTTGCGAAGGCGACGCCGAAAGGTCGGCGCGGATGCTCGGGATTGCAACGTTGGCGATGGTCACGTCGATCGACACAATGAGCACGCTCAGGCAGCAGGACGCCAGGACGAAGGCCTTGTGCCGGCGGCTCAGTCGTTCGACAACAGTTTCATTCACACAACTATTTTGAAACTACAACTGATGCTAGCGCAAGTCGGCGTGCACCAGTCGATTGCGTGCTGCCCGACCCGACGCCGGACATAGCCGCCGCCGCGGGCATCGGAGGGGTTCCGGGGGAAACAGCCGCGTGTCACATACCCGCAACGGCGCGATGCCGTGTCCCGAGTCGATTTTCTAATCGGTCGCTTATCGTCTGGGGCGCCGATGCACGGCCGACTGACGCCCTACGTCAAATAGCAGTTCTCCCACAGGATTTCGATTGCGAGAAAGGTCACCGTCCGCAGTCGACGCCTTCCAGCGCATCGACGCAGTTCAGTCCAAGGTGACGGTTACTGCCTTGACTTGGGTGTAGGACAACAGTTCCTCCGTGGACTCTTCGGATCCAACACCTGACGATTTCCAACCGCCGAAGGGCAAACCCCAGTAATGGCGTGCACTGCCGTTTATCCAGACGTAGCCGGCATCAAGTCCCGCAGCCATGCGGTGGGCTTGGCTTACGTCGTTGGTCCACACCGCGGCGGTCAACCCGAACTCGACGCTGTTGGCAACTTCGACAGCCTCGGCTTCGTCACGGACGGTCAGCACCGAAAGAACGGGCCCGAAGATCTCGTCGCGGGCGACATCGGCTTGTGGTGCCACTCCAGCCAATACGGTCGGGGCGACATACCAGCCTTTGCTACCAACACCCTGCGCGCGTCCTCCACCGGTAAGTACGCTGGCGCCGCCCGCCCGTCCTGACTCGATGGCCCGCAACGACTTTGAGTATTGCGCTTGGTCGATGACGGGTCCCATGTCCGTGCCGTCAACGAGCGGGTCGCCTACCTTGATGGCAGCGACCTGATCGACGACCAGATCAATCACCTCGTCAGCGATCGCTTCGTGCAGCAGCAGTCTGCTTGTTGATCCGCATGATTGGCCCGCGGTGGTGGTGAAGTTCATCCCTACCACGGCGCTTTTGGCAGCCGCCTCGAGGTCGGCGTCGGGCATGACGATCATCGGGTTCTTGCCGCCGAGTTCCAGCGTGACGTATTTGACGCCGTGCTCGGCCGCCAAGCGCTGGATATGTCGGCCCGTGCCCGGGGAGCCGATGAAGCCGATTCGCCGGACTAGTGGATGGGCAACCAACGCGGCGCCGGCAGTTGCCCCGTGCCCGGTTACCACCCCGAATAGGCCTTCGGGCAGGACCTCCCTGGCGAGCTCGGCGAGCCGGATGGCCGACAACGGTGTTTGATCGGGAGCTTTGAGCACCACGGCGTTCCCCGCCATCAGCGGAGCGGCGATCTTGGATCCTGCAAATAGGACGGGATGATTGAAGGGGACGATTCGAGCGACTACGCCGTAGGGCTGCTGCAGCGTGTAGTGCAGGTTCGCCGAGAGCGGGATAGTCCGTCCGCCGAGGTCGAGCGCGTCGTCTGCCATCAGCTCGAGCACGTCGGCCGCCCACGTGACGTCGTCGCGCATCGCAGGCAGTGGAAAGCCGCCGTCAATTGCGTCGAGCAGCGCGAGCTCTTCAGAGTGATCGCGCATGAGTGTCGCCAAAGCCCGCAGCGCGGTGCCGCGCTGGCGAGGCGTCCGCAGCGCCCAATCGCGTTGAGCGGCATGTGCAGTCGCCACCACCCTGTCGACATCCTCACTGCTGCAGTCGGGCACCTGGGTCAGCACGTCGCCGGTACACGGATCCTCCACGTCGTAGACGCTTTGGCCCTGCAAAGTTGCGTCACCTAGCGGGAGCGTCCACGTTCTCATGACTGCACTCCGTGGGTCGTCTACCACTCATCGCCTCCTTGATAGTTGACACGTGCTTGTCAGCGGGCATCCTCTTTCTAGCAGATAATATCTCCGCAATACAGAAAGTTTAGCTCATCGAAAGCGTGCTCCCAAAGCTTCGTTGCCTGCCGGCTGGCCGCATCACCGCACGGATTCGAAGAATGCGCGGATGTCGTCGACGAAGAGCCTCGGTTGTTCCAGAGCGGCGAAGTGCCCGCCGCGCGGCATGGTCGTCCAATGGGTGATGTTGTAGATCGGTTCGCACCAACTTCGCGGTGCGCGCAGGACCTCCTTGGGGAAGGCAGCAATACCAGTGGGCAATTCCACACGAGTTGTCGCGTCCAGGGTCTTGAAGCTCTCCCAGTACAACCGGGCCGAGGAGGAGCCACTATTGGTAGCCCAGTACATCATGACGTTGTCGAGGAGCTCATCGCGGCTGAGCACGTTCTCGGGATGGCCGTCGCAGTCCATCCACGCTGCGAATTTCTCGACGATCCAGGCCATCTGGCCGACCGGCGAATCGGCCAGTCCGTAGCCGACGGTCTGAGGCCGGGTGGACTGCTGCTCGGAATAGCCTGTCTCCCAACGCTGATAAGTCGTCAGGGCGGCCAGGGCCAGCTGTTCTTCCTCGGTCGGATCGGTGATGCCGTCCGCTGGAGGGTAAGCGATCGGCATATTCAGATGGATGGCGGCGCAGTGGCCGCGGTTGCGGCCCATTTGTGTGGTGATCGCTGCGCCCCAGTCGCCGCCTTGGGCGCCGTAGCGCTGGTAGCCAAGGCGCAGCATGAGCGTCTCCCAGGCCTGCGCGATCTTCCCGACACCCCAGCCGGCGTTGGTGGGCTTGCCGGAGAAGCCGTAGCCCGGAAGCGCCGGGCACACCACGTGGAAGGCGTCCTCGGCCCGTCCCCCGTGGGCAGTCGGGTTGGTCAGCGGCTCGATCACGTTGTGAAACTCCACGATCGAGCCGGGCCAGCCGTGGGTGATCACCAGCGGAAAAGCCTCTTGGTGCGGAGATCGCTGGTGGATGAAATGGATGTCCACGCCGTGGATTTCGACGACGAACTGATCGAATCGGTTGAGGGCGGCTTCACGGGACCGCCAGTCGTATCCGTCGGCCCAATAGGCGGCCAGTTCGCGGGTGTACCCGAGCGGGATGCCCTGGGTCCAGTCCGGTACACATTCGGCTTCCGGCCAACGGGTCCGCGAAAGACGCGTTCGTAGATCGTCGAGAACGTCATCGGCGACGTGGATGCTAAATGGTCTCACTGCGCGCACGGCACTCAAGGTCACTCCTCACACGCTGCTATCGGCGGACTCGGGGGCCACCAGCCGACCCTGAAGTTTGGATGGTGCTCATTTCGGCTCGAAACCCGATATCAACCAGTGGGATCCGACCTTGTCGAGGCTGACCTGGACTACGGAGTCGGTCTCTGTCGGCGCGTCTTTGCCCACAGTGGTGGTTTGGTCGACGAACACCATGACGATGGCACGGTTCTTGCTTACGGAGACGGAGGCGGCGGCTGACACCCTGGCGGTGGCTGAGATTCGTTGCTGCTGTGCCCCAGGAATGACGACATCCTCCGTCAACGATGTGTATGAACCGCGAAATGGTCCCGTCAGTCGATCCCGCGCAGCCTTCAATTTCTCGGCTGCCGTTTCGGGTGTGTAGGACAGCATCGCGACCGTAGCTTCGGTGGCGACCTGAACGGTTTCAACGCGGGCGCGATCCTCGTCACCGGCGGTCCCTTCTTGATACTTGAAGTAGGCCGCGCCCAGCGCGAGCAACAACGCGATAGAGGGCAAGAGCCAGAATCCGAGCATCCGCACGAAAGTGCCGCGACGATTGTCTGTCGAGGCAATATCATTGCGGTTCAAGCGTTCTGGCGATACGGCGGCCTCGCATCCCGACGCGCTGTTCGATGTTTTCCCGGGTGTTGGTGGTTGGTCGTCGGCTCCGGCGGAGTGGGCGGCGTCGCCGTCATCGGGCTCGACTTTCGCTGGTGAATTCCTCATACCACGAACTCCACGTCGGCGACCTTCGCATCGTTGCCGACTTTCTGCACCGTGACGCGCATTCGCCATGACCGGGGTTCCTGTTCTGGCCCATCGCCGACAGTGGTCTTCACGCTGACCGCGACCAGCACCTGGGCCGTGTCACGGGAATGCGATTCCAAGCCGGCCTCGGTAATGGTGCCCGCCGATTTCGACTTTACTTTGTTGACCACGTCGATGAACGGCTGTGACCGCTGGGAGAACTCGTCGTAGAACGTGCCGATAGCCGAGTCGAGAATGCGCTTGACATCGACGTCGGCGTGCTGCCAGTCGATCGTGGTCAGATTCAGTGCGCCTTGCCGTCCGACCTGCACGAATAGCTGACGTTGTTCGGCGGCCTGATGCGCTTGGTGGGTCTGGAAGCCGAGCCAACTGGTCAGTGCTCCCATCGTCACGGCTGCTACCGATCCCATCACAAGCGCCAGTCGCTGCGGCGGCATTCGGTTGCGCCAGGCGCGAGAGGTGTCCCGCTGGCGTTTGCCGTCGACGACTTCGGTGTCCTCGCTGTCGGCGCCCGCACCGCCAGCGCCCTTGTCGGTGCCGACATCGAGGGTGTCATCAGGGGCAGGCGAGCACGGTGTGGGATCGTCGCCCGCGGGGTCGTCGGCGGTGTGGATGGTCACGGATCACCGTCCTTTGGCGGAAGCAGCATGTCCTGCCAGGTGTGCTGCCCGGCAGCATTCTGGCCCAAATCCGCTTGCCTGTACTGTTTGCCATCAGGTCCGATGTAGCTGCCGGTGCTCGGGTCGTACTCGGCGACCGCAATCGGGGCGGTCACCGGCACAGGGGGGGGCGGGTCTGGCGGCGGCTGCGGAACCGGCTGACCGGACAGCGTCGCGTTCGGATCACCTTTCCAGTTGGTGCCCTCATTGAGCGGTACGTAGTTCTCGTCGCTCTCGCACATCTTCACCGTCGGCGCGCGCTTCCCCGGCCGAGTCACACACGGCAGGTTGCGGGCCCCGCGGACGTTCGTGAGGCCGGACTCCTGCGGGATCCGACAGTACAAGTCACCTGGCGGCTTCGGTGGATAATCCACTTCAGACGGTGCGCGTTGTTGTTGGGCAGGTAGGTATCCCGTTCTGCATGGCGGGGGCACATTGAGGTTCAGGTTGAACGACAGGAACAGGCCTTTGTAGTCCTGTTTGGTGTTCCGGTTGGCCAGCGCGGCACCCTGGAGGCCGGCGATCTCGATCGGATACAGGGCGAGGATCTGCTCGAGGTTGGGTTGATAGGTCAGCGCCACCTGCCCGAGGCTGACCAGATTGGCCAGCAGGATGGGCAGGGTGGGCTGTACCCGTTCGAAGAGCTGACGTACCTGGTCTGCGGCGGGGGGTCCGTTGACCAGTAAGCCCTGCACCGATTCATCCTGCAGCTGCAGCTGATTGGTGACTTGAGCGAGGTTGCTCGCCCAGGTCTGGATGGAATCGGAGGTTTCGGTTTGGGTGTCGAGGATGGGTTTGGCGTCGTCGATGAGGGTGGTCAGGGCGGGTAGGTTGTTGCGCGTGTCGATGGCCAGCGTGGTGGCGCCCCGGGTCAGCCGGGCCAGGTCGGGACCCAGGCCGCCGAAAGCGGTGTAGGACTCGTCGATGACCGTCGTGAGGTTGTCGCGGGGGATCGCCTGAACACCGGTGTTGACCGCGCGTAGCAAGGCGTTGATGTCGGGGGGCACCGAGGTGCGGTCGGCCGGGATGACGTCGCCGTTCTTCAGCGGCGCACCGTCACCGCTTCGCGGCACGAGGTCGACGAACAACTCGCCGACCGCGGTCTGGCTGCCCACGTGGGCATCGAGGTCTGCTGGGATCTTGGTGTCCGATTGCAGCGACAGCATGGCGTCGACCCCGGCGTCGCTGAGGCGGACGTCTGTGACCCGGCCCACCGTTGTGCCCCGGTAGGTGACGTTGGCGTCGCGGTACAGGCTTGCTGCGTCCTGAAGCTTCATGGTGACTTGGTAGCGGCCGACACCGAAGAGCAGGCTTGGCAGCCGAAGATAGGCGAAGGCCATGCTTCCACCGGCCACCACGGTCACCATGGCGAAGATGGCCAGTTGCAGCCGGACTCGTTTGCTCAGGTACATTACGGTCCTTGATCCAGCCGGTAGGGGACGATCAACGGGTTTCGCGCGGTGTAGGGGCTGGGCAGTTGCCCGATCGTGCGGCCCCACTGCAATTCCAGTTCGGTGAGGTGCCCTTCGAACCGGGTACCGGTGAACAGCCCCGCGTCGATACGACTCAAAGTCAGGTCCACGATCGTGGTGATGTTGGCGTAGTCACCGCGCCACCACTTGGTCAGGTTGTCTTTCACGAACGGAATCGTGGTGAACAGGTTCAGGGACCGGGTCAGCGCCGGGCCGGCGTTAGCCAGTGATTCCAGTACCGGTCCCATGTCGTTCAGGATCTGGATCAACGACTCTTGGGACTGGTTGACCGTGTCGGCGGCCAGCGCGCTGAATTTGCCGAGCTGGTCGACCGCCTCCACCAGCTGATCGCGTTCGGCGTTGATAACCGCCAGCGCGTCGGGGATTGTTTCCAGGGCCTTGTCGATGATCGGCTTTTGCGCCGCGAACTGGGCGACCAGATCGTTGAGGCTCTGGGTGGCTGCGATGATGTCGCCGATTTGACCGTTGACGTTCGCGGTGAAGGTGTCCAAT
Organism: Mycolicibacterium flavescens; assembly: GCF_001722335.1. Classification (GTDB taxonomy): domain Bacteria; phylum Actinomycetota; class Actinomycetes; order Mycobacteriales; family Mycobacteriaceae; genus Mycobacterium; species Mycobacterium flavescens. The sequence continues at coordinate 14,742 of NZ_MIHA01000032.1, read as the reverse complement.
TGTGTAAGCAGGCTGCGGAAGTCGGCTTCGCGGCCTCCCAGCGCAGACGTGAGGGCGGTGGTGATGTCCTGTACTTGCCCCACTCCGCCACCGTTGAGCAGGAGGGATACCGACGCCAGGGTCTGTTCGGTAGACGGGTAAGCCCCAGCTGAGGTCAACGGGATCAGTGAACCGGCCCGGAGTTTTCCCGCGGGACGAACATCGGTGGGGGGTGCCAACTCGATGTGCAGTGAGCCCAGCAGGCTGGTTTGACCCAACGACACGGTCGAGTTGGCGGGAAGGTCGACGTCGCCGTTGAGTGCGAGTGTGAGCAGCGCATGCCAGCCTCGACGCTCGATCTTCGTGACGGTGCCCACATTGACGTCGCCCACGCGGACACGTGAGTTCGGCTGAAGGGTTTCGACATCGGGCATTTCGGCCTGAATCGTGTAGGAGCCCTGCCCGTGGCCTTGCGTCCCGGGCAGCCGAAAGGAGTTCAACCCGCGAAAGCCGCATCCCGACAGCCCGGCGACGGTCAGCGCGATCATGATCACCGCGGCGGCGCGGGCAGGCCTCGTGCATGTCATGAGCCGCCCCCGATTGGAATCATCATGCCGGGCAACCCGGCGGCTGGGTCGGTCTGCCGATTCGACGGGCCGGGAATCGGCACTTCGGCCGGCAGCGCTGGCCCGGTAAGCGGTGGCGGCGCGTCCGGGTCGGCGCCGGTCGCGGCCGGCAGCGTCGGCTGCGGCGGAACGTAGTCCGGGCGCATCCAATCCTCGCTGTAGGTGACTTCATTCGGTCGAACAGTCGCACCGACGAAGGGGTTGACCCCGATCGGCGGGAAGTTGTATTGGCGGTTCTTGATGATCGGCGCCAAGTACTGCACACATAATTTCGCCGACTGCTCGTTGTTCAGTCGCGAGGCGGCCTGCACTGCGCCGCACAAAAAGGTGATCGGATCGGAGAAGTTGGCGACATTAAGAGCTCCGGTGAGCGTGCCCTGGGCGGGCTGGTAGAGGTTGGCGGCGTTGGACAGCGTCGTCGGCGCGATGTGCAGCAGCTGTTCGATGTCGTCGGTGCTGTCTGTCAGCGCCTGTGAAACCGACGTCAACTTGTCCGAGGTGGCGCCGATCGTGTCGCGGTTTGCGGCGACGAACGCGGTCACCTCGCCCACCACGTCATTGAGGTTTTTCACCGCGTCCCCGACTTCGGTGGGCTCGTTGGCCAAAAGCCCGGTGACCGACGCAAGGTTCTGATTCAGCTGACGTATCAGGACGGTGCTGTCCTGCAGCGCCGAGACCAGTGTCGACAGGTTTCTGACGCTGGTGAAGATGTCCGGGCTGTGATCGGCGAGCGCGGACACCGATTGGGACAGCCTGATGATGGCGTCGCGGATCGCCGGACCCTGACCGCGCAAGTTGTCGGCGGCGGTGTTCACCAGGGAGCCCAGCGTGCTCACTTCGCCCGGCTCGGTGGGCTGCAGCAAAGCGGTCAGCCGTTCGAGCTGTTGGCGGAATTCGTCGAACTCCACCGGAACAGCGGTGCGCGCCCGGGGGATGGTCGCGTTGTTCTGCAGCGTCGGGCCACCAGTGTAGCCCGGGGTTAATTGGATGGCGCGGGACGTGACCAGTGTCGGGGATAAGATCACGGCTTTGGCGTCGGCGGGCACCGGGTATTTCGCGTCGAACCAGAAGGTGATTCTGACCTGTGTGGGTTGCGGTTCGATGGCCTCGATCCTGCCGACGCGGACGCCCTTGATGCGGACGTCGTCGCCGACGAACACACCGTTGCTGTTGTCGAAGTAGGCGACGACGTGAACACGATCGAGCTCGTGTGCCGCGCGTGTCACCGCAATCGCGCCGCCCACGACGAGGCTGACCAAAATGATTGCCAATCCGAGTTTGGTCCGAGAGTTCGTCATCGTCTGCCTTGGGGGATCGAGGAATCTGTTGGTCCCGGCGCGACTTCGTCGGGCGCCGGCACGACGACCGGGCTTGGGGTCGGCGGCTGCGGGGCCTGCTGATCGGGTGGTGGCGGTGCCGGCGGACCTGGTGGGGGACCACCTCGCGGAGGGGCCGGTACCGATTCGCGATACGGGTAGCGGGGATCACCCGGGTTTCCGGTGATCGCGTCGGGCAGAGTCAGTTTGGGGTCGCCCCCTTGGCCGGTCCTCGGATACGGAATCGGCAGCGCCGGGGTGCCGGGCTGGCCCACCTGAGGGTCGGTGCGCTCAGAAGGTAAGAGCACGTTGGGATCCAGACCGAGATCGGAGAACGCCGCATCGACGAACGGTTGGATGAACTGTCCGGGCACGAGGTTGGCGAGGTAGGCGTTGAAGAAGGGGCCGGCTGCGATAGTCTCGCCGAACTGCATCGCGTAGGCGGCCAGACCCTTGATGGATTCTTGGATCTGAGCTTTCCGGTTGTCGAGGATCGCGAGAACCCCGTTTAGTTTCTCGAGGGCGGGTTTGAGTGTTGTCTTGTTCTCGGCGATGAAGCCCGCGAGTTGGCGACTTACCGCGGAGATGCTGGTCGAGATCTCGTCGAGCGCTGCGCTTTGGGTGCGCAGCTGCGCCAACACCGCGTTGGTGTCGGAGATCAGCCGCACGATGTCGTTGCTGCGTTCGCCCAGGACGGTCGTCGCCTTGGCGGCATTGGCCAGTAAGTCGCGCAGCTGGGCGTCGCGCTGGTTGAGGGTTTCCGAGAAGCGGGCGATCCCGGCGACGGCGAACCGCAGATCGTCGGGGGTGTCTTGGAGGGTCTGGGACAGCACTGCCAGCGAAGCGGACAGCTGGCCGGTGTCGAGTCCGCTGATGGTGGTCGTGAGGTCTCCGATAGCGTCCGGCAACTGGTACGGCGAAGTGGTCCGCTCAACGGGGATGGTGCCCGCAAGCGTCCCGGCGCCGCGGCTGGTTAGGTCGAGGACCTTATTGCCGAGCACACTGGTCGTCTTGACCGCAGCCTCGGTACGGTCGCCCAGCCGGATGCCGTCGGCTACCGTGAACGTGACCAGTACCCACTGCCCGTCGAGGGTGATGCTCTGCACTTGGCCGGCGGGAGCCCCCGACACCCGCACCGGAGCGCCGGTGGTCAGTCCGCCGGCCTCGTCGAAATACGCCGAATAGCTCTTGCCGGAGGAAACGAACGGCAGCTTGTTGTAGTTGAGCGCACCAGCGACGATAGCCGCGGTGAGAAGGACACCGATGGCGCCGATGACAATGACGTTGCGCTCGCTGAAGGTCTTCATTGGGGCGTGCACCTACCGCTGGATTGTTCGACCAGTTTGATGTACACCGGCTGCCCACCCTTCCCATTGACTTTCAGCAGCAGATCGCACAGGTAGAAGGTGAAGTAGTTGCCGTAGAGACCTTGCCGGAGCATTACCCGATATGTGTCGGGCAGGGTGTTCAGGAGGTTGTCGAAGTAGTCGCGATCGGCGAGCACAGCGGTCGCGGTGCGATCGGTTTCATGGACCGTTTTCTGCAGCGGTGGTCGTGCTTGGGCGAGAAGGTCGGCGATCGAGCGGGCGGCCTCGTTGGCGTAGGCCACTCCGTTGCTAATGTCCTGTTTACGGGCTTGAAGTCCGTGCACGAGCTGCGACAGTGAGTCGATGGCCTTGCCGAACTGGTCGCTGTGCCCGGCCAGCGATCCCAACACCACGTTCAAGTTGACGATGGTTTGCCCGATGAGCTCGTCCCGGTCGGCCAGGGTGTTCGTTAGCGCTGCGGTCTGAGCCAGTATGGAACCGATCGTGGCGCCTTGCCCCTGAAAGGCTGCGATGAGCTGGCTGGTGAGGGTGTTGACTTGGGTGGGGTCTAGCGCGTTCAGCAGAGGCCGGAAGCCCCCGATCACGGCGTCGAGATCCAGTGCCGGCGCGGTGCGGTCCAACGGGATTGCGTCGCCGGGCCGCAGTTTCGTGGTTCCGCCCGCGCCTTCCTCGATCGCCAGGTAACGGTCGCCGATCAGGTTGTCGTATTTGATGACAGCGCGGCTGCCGTCGGTGAGTACCACCGAGTCGTCGGCCCCGAACTCGACCGCCACGGTGGAATCATCCCGGACAGCGAGGGTTCTGACCTTGCCGACCTCGACACCGGCGATGCGGACAAAGTCGCCGCTCGTCAGTCCGCTGACATTCGCGAACACAGCGGTGTAGCGCTGTTCGCGCTCGAAGCGCAGCTGCGCGAAGACGGCGATGAGGGCGAAGGCACCCAGAGCGCACACGACGACGAAGATTCCGAGGCGCCACAAGACGGCCGACATCTTATTGGTCACGGCGATGCTCCCCTCCGACGTTTACAGGTATTTTTCGACGATCTGCGCGGCCGGCGGTCACGGTGTGGGTCCTGCGGAGGGCGGTGGCGGGACCGGGACACCGGGATAGAGGGGCGTTCCGTCGGGGCCATACTGGGGAGCGCCGTAGGGCGGTGCACCGGGGTAGGGCATCGGTCCGGGTGCTGGGCCGCCCGGGTAACGGATGCTCGGCGGTTCGGGGACCGCCCGAGTCACCGGGAAATAGTTGGCGTACCCGGGGAAGCCGATGCCGGGATTGGGTCGCCAATCTAGTCCGGTGCCGAACCCGGTATTGGCGATCAGCTGGCGCACCGGGAAGTCCTGGGCGACGTCGGGCAGCGAGCCGCAGCTGGGCTTACCACCTTCCCCGCCCTTAGCGGCGTTGATGGGCCGATGGTCCGGATAACGGTATGGATCGTCTCCCAGCAGCAGCGCAGCGTCCATGATGAGAGACTTGCCGTTTCCGCCGAGCATGTCGGCATAGCCGTTGTCGAGTGTGGTCTTGGCGCCAACAAACAAGCAGGTGAGCATAGGGTTGTACTTCATCAGCAAGTTCGTTGTGGGTTCCAGCAGGTTGACCGCTTTCACCAGGTTGTCTTTGCTGGCGCCTAGCAGGTCGATTCCGCTGCGGGATAGCCCCACCACGTTGAGCAGCAGCGTGTCGAGTTGCTGAGCGTGGCTGGTGATTGTTGCGCTGGTGGTGGTCGCCGCGGCTACGGTGTCGATGATGTCCTTGGCTGCCGCACTGTAAGTGTCGCTGACACCTTTGAGCGCGCGGAAGTCCTCGCGCACAGTGTCGGTGCGTGGATTCAGCTCAAGTAGAACTTGATTGCTCGCGGTGATCGCTTCACCGATCCTGTCGCCTTGTCCTCGCACCCCTTCGGCGAGCGCGCTAAGTACGGCGTTGAGCTTGAGCGGGTCGATCGTCTTGATCAGCTGCACCACATTTTGGAACACGGTGTTGACCTCGGTGGCGGTGTTCTGTGATGTCAATACTGCTCCCGCGGACAGCCGCTGCGGGCTGGGGTCGGGTGGGTAGACAAGGTCGACGTACTTCGCCCCGAACAAGGACACGGATTGGATGCGTGCCTCGACGTTGGCCGGGATGTGTCGGATCTGGTCGGGGTGGATGGCCAGCTGGATGCGCGGGGCATCCCCGCCGGTGACCGCGCTGACGCGGCCGATCTGCACCCCGCGCATCTTGACCCGCGAGTTGGGCTCCAGCACCAGACCCGAGCGGTCCGCTGTCAGGGTCACCGGCACGGTCGGGGTGAACGTCCTGTTGAACATGGCCAGACTCAGCACCACCGCCGCCACGATGCCCGTGACCAGCAACATCGCCCACCACCCGGGGGAGATCCGCCGAGCACCCGTACCGTCAGCCATGCGCCTCACCCCGCGTAGTTGAAGGTGCCGGTCTGGCCGTAGAGAGCCAGAGTGACCAAGAGAATCACCATCTGCGAGGCGATCAGCGACGTCCGGGTCGCGCGCCCGACCGCCTCACCCACACCGGCGGGACCGCCAGTGGCGTTGAGTCCGTAGTACGTGTGGATCAGCAGGATCACCAGCGCTGCGGCGACCGTGACGGCGAAGGAGAAGAACACGGCTTGCGGACTGAGAAAGGTGTCGAAGTAATGGCCGAACACTCCGGACCCCTGCCCATAGAACGCGGTGGTGATGACCCGCACCGCGAAGAACGACATCAACAAGGCCACGCAGTACAGCGGGACGACCACGATCACGCCGGCGAGCAGACGAGTTGAGGCTAGGTAGGCGATCGGCCGGATGCCCATCACCGCGAGCGCGTCGACCTCCTCGTTGATTTTCATCGCACCGAGCTGCGCGGTGGTACCAGCACCGATCGTGGCGGCGAACGCGAAGGCCGAGCTGGCCGGGGTGACCAACCGAACGTTGACGAACGCCGACGTGAAGCCGGCCAGCGCTTCCACGCCGACTTGCGACATCTGGTTGAAGGCCTGACTCGCCAGAGCGGCGCTGGTCGACAAGTTCAGGAAGGCGACGACAGCGACTGTGCCACCCACCACCGCCAAGGATCCTGCGCCGAGACCAATCGCGGCGATCTGGCGTAGCACCTCGGCACGGTAGGTCGTGGCCGCCTGCACGGTCGAGCTGATCGACTGACCGTAGAAGCGGGCCTGCTCGCCAAGCTCTCTCCACCCGGCCCTCCACTGACTCAAAACGCGAGCACTGCGGGGATATCTTTGCCTTAAGACCGCGCTTGTGCTCATTTCGTGACCTCGAATCCGACCGCGGTGACGATGGCATTGACGACGAACAGCAGCAAGAACGCGATCACAACGGTTTCGTTGACCGCGTTACCCACGCCGGCCGCGCCTTTTTGCACGCGCAAACCCTGATAGCAGGCGATCAGACCCGCCACGAAACCGAATAGTGTGGCCTTGACGAGGGACACGAGGACATCGCCGAGACCGGTGAGCAGCGTCATGCTGGCGACGAAGGACCCGGGTGTCACGTGCTGGAAGTACACCGAGAACAGAAAAGCGCCCACCAGGCCGGTCAGGGTCACGACGGCGGACAGAAGCACCGCGACCGTCGTCGTCGCCAGCACCCTGGGGACGACGAGAGAGTGGATCGGGTCAAGGCCGAGGACCCGCATCGCGTCGACTTCTTCGCGGATGGTGCGCGACCCCAGATCGGCGCACATCGCCGAAGCGCCGGCACCGGCGACGACGAGAACGGTGACGAAGGGGCCGATCTGGTTGACCGCGCCCAAAGCTGCGCCGGTACCGGAGAAGTCGGCGGCGCCGAATTCGCCGAGCAACGTGTTGAAGGTAAATGATGTCAAGACCACGAGGGGAATCGACAACGTCAGCGCGGGAACCATGGACACCCGCGCCACGAACCAGCATTGAAGCAGATACTCGCGCCCCTGGAACGGTGGTTTCACCATGCTGACGAACATGTCCAGCGTCATCGCGTAGAGCCCGCCGATCACGCTGAGCGGTTTCAACGCTTTGACGTCAGCCGCAGTCGGGAAGGCTTCGACCGTGTTACGGAGCGTAAAGCGTTTCACTCGAAGCCCCCATTACCTTGCTGAGGTGCGACTCCGGGACCGGAGTCGGCGTCGCCGCGGCCACTCCGACGCCAACAGCACCGCCAGAATGCGTCCGTGACAGCAGGTACGGCGAGACCGCATCGCCCGATCAGCGGGACCCCCCAAACGGTCATTTCGCTGCTTCCGGGAGCGGCTCATCAGAGATTTCAGCCGTCACGTAAATTGCTGGCCGCAGCGTGATGTCGAAACGCAGTCCGATGTCGTCGCGGGTGGCAATAAGGGCTTGCCGCCGCTCGGCGGGCAGGCGGCGGAGCAGGGAGTCTTTGGCGAGATGGCACCCTGGAAGGTAGGCGCGGGTGATCAGCCGATCGAGAAGCCCGCGGGCATGTACTGACACCGCAATGAACGGCGCTGTTCCGTGCTCGGGTGCTCGAGGCGGCACCATTCTCATGCTGTAACGACCCTGTTGGTCGGTGATGACGCTCTTCGGGAGGGTGTAGTTCCGGCCGTCGCACCGCAGCCGTCCGATCTTCGTCGCCGCGTTGTTGTCGTCGCCCGCGGAATGCCAGGTCTCGATCAGGACGTTAGGAACTCGTCGACCATCTTCATCCGTGATCACCCCGTGAAACTGAATGGCCCCGGACGCACCGACCGCCCGGTCGCACTGCCACCGTGAAACAGCTGCCATCTCAATCTCCCCAGACGAGTCCGTCGACCTGGCCCACGAGGCGGAGTCCGGCGCCGAGCACCGCCATGTTGGCCATCGCCACCTTGATCGGGCCGACGAATTTGATCTTGCGCGTTGAGATGGCGTTCGCAATGCCGAGCTCGCCATCCGCGACCCGGTGCCAGACGCTCGCGGTGGCAGTCAGAACGAAGTCAGGCTTTCGCCCTTCGATCTGCACCCCGCCGTAGACGGCCTCACCTTCGGTGATCGCCAACTGTGAGACCTGGTCGTTGGCGTCCTGAACTCGCCATTCGATGAGCATGCTCAACTCTTTGGCGCCCTGCCGGATCTCGGCCGAGTCGTTCCACAGGTCGCGGTACGCGCGTGCCCACTCGGGCGACATCAACGCAACGGCACTCATTATCGAATCCTCTCTTTCGGTCGACGAGTCAAACGGGGTACACCAGATAGCGCGGCGGAGTGTTGTCCACCACCACGAATTTCTGCTGAAACAGCGCGGTTTCACCGTCGAAGACGACGACGTCTTCGCTGTAGCCGCTGACCAAGATCCCGGGCTCGCCGGAGGCGCCGGTGTAGGTGACGAGGACGTTGGACCGTACGTCCCAGCGGTCTTCGCCGAGCTCACGCATCGCCACACGCTGCTGAAAGTGGCGGGTGTCGTAGGGTTCAACCGTGCCCGCCCAGACCTCCTGGATCATCTTCACGCGGTCGGCCAGCCGTTCTCGGCAATCGTCCATCATGTACGCCAGCGGCAGCCCCTCACGGACGTTCTCCATCGCGCGCACCTCGTAGGCACATTCCGGCGCGAACAGGGCAAGCCACGCGGTGAAGTCTTGATCGTCGACTGCGCGGGCGTAGGCTGCCAGCAGTTCGTCCACCAGGTACGCGGCACGTGCCCGCCGATCTTCGACGCTCGATGTCAGCAAAACTCCATCACCTCCTGGTAGTGCGCCCACCAGCCGGTATTGGCGACCTCGTCGTTCTGCGACGACTCCGACAATGGTCGGCCGACGCCGGCGACAAAGCGCTGATAGCCGCCGTCACGCGCGGTCGCCTGCACGCGGTTGTAGACGGCGGCGTCCTCGATACTGATGAAGCCGCTCGGCCCCAGCAGGTTTGACGACTGGCGGACTCGGTGGCGTGCGAAGTCCTCGGTGTCACTGGCATGGCCGAAGAACGTGTATCGCACCTCGGTTCGATCAACCCCCAGCGGGCGGGCGTACCGGATGTTGATTGTGTCGACGTGACGCACGATCCCGGTAACCGGCCGTAACGCAATCACGCGGGCTCGGCTGTCATCCCCCATCCGCGTGACCACACTCGGGTCAGCCAGGAAACCGTTGTCCACGTAGGGTTGCGCATCGTACAGAATCGACATGTGCCCATAGGGCTTGCTGACCAAGACGTTTCCGCTGCCGCCCTGCCAGTTGAGCAGTTTGAATGCGCTGTGCAGCAGCGGCGCGTGATAGGGATCGTTGTCGATGTAGGTTTTCCAATTACTCTGAAACACCACCGTCTGGTAGCCCAGCAACGTCAAGTTCCCGTCATCGACCATGCAGTCGCGCAACGGATCCGCGCTATCGCCGAGATAATCGTCGAACGGCGGCGGCTGCTCAGCCATGCTGACGAAGATCAAACCCCACGCCTCGACTGCGTGCAGCTCCCGGAGGCCGTAGTCCTCCTCGCGAAAGTCCGGGCGAAACTGCATGCGGCGGGGCGCGCCGGCGAAACGGCCGTCATTGTTGAAGAGCCACCGGTGATACGGACACTCGAATCGCTCCGCCACCCCGCACCGGCGCTGTTCCAGTAGCGTTCCCCGATGGGCGCAGGAGTTGACGAACACGCGGATGCGGTCATCGCCGTCCCTCACCATCAGCAGCGGCACGTCGGCCAGCCATCTCGTCCGGAAGGCGTTGCGCTTGGCCAGCTCGGCCCGGTGCGCGATCGGATGCCAGTAGGGGCCATAGAAGATGCGGGTGAGCTCTTCCCGGTAGACGTCGGGGTCGCTGAACACCTCCTTGGGGATGTCCGCGGCAGAGGTGAACCGTTTCCGGATCGCCGGCTGTACGTGGTCGAACTCCAGCGTCGGTCCGTGCTTCACTGCGCTGTTCCCTTCTTCGGCGTCGCGATGTGGGTGATCGCGCCCAGGCCGTCGGCCAGGCACTTCCAGGTGTGGCCCTCGTCTTCCGACACGTAAAGCCCACCCGCCGTGGTGCCGTGGTACAGCAGCAGCTCGCCGCCATCAGTGAGCTCGCCCTCCAGCGCCCAGACCATGTCGAACAGGCCGCGGTCGTCCTCGGTATCCAGCCGTACCCAGGAGGCGCCACCGTCGTTGCTGCGGAAGAATCCCACGTCGGCGCCGCGGCGTCGGCGCAGTTTGGACGGCGACAAGAAATAGACGTTGCCGCTGAGCACGCCCATCACCAGCCGGCGCACTGCGGCCCACTTCGGTGGGATGCCGTCGGCGGCGGCGAGGAACACCACGTCGGGGTCGGCAGGATGCACCACGATCGCGTCTTCGGTGTAGTTGCGCTCGCCAAGTCCGTTGTTGGACTGCACCCAACTCGATCCGCGGTCGGTGCTGCGGTAAATGCCCTTGCCGCCGCGGTAAGGCTTGGTGTCCTGGCCGGTGGTGACGATGAGCCGGTCGGGAGCTTCCGGGTGCAGGACCACGCGGTGGATGTCGTGACCGAGGCCATCGATCTCCTCCCACGTCTGTCCCCGGTCCCGGGTGATCAGGAGGGATCCAACTTCAATGCCGACGTAGACGACGTCAGCTTCTAGTGGGTGCACGGCGATGGTACGGACGTGCGCGATTCCCGGGCGGATGGGGAAGCTCCACCTTTTCGCTTCGGGTACGCCGAGGACGTTTCCACACTCGGCCCAGATCCCGTCTTGCCACCGCAGCAAGTGCGCTGGTTCTGTTCCGGCGTAGAGCGCGTTGGGCGTGTGCGGGTCGAACGCCAGCGCGCGCACGTCGCGGTGGGCGAGGCCATCGCCGAGGTCAGTCCAGTGGTCTGCGCCCGCGGTGGCCAGAAACACGCCGTGCTTGTGGACGGCGACGGCGACGCGCTCGTCCTGGACAGCCATGGCCATGACCTGCCCCGGCAACTCGGGCCAGGCCCGGGCCTTGCCGTCGCCGGACACGGTGAATACACCGCGGCTTGTCGCGGCAACGACCATCAAGCCTCCCTCACTCACGGCTTCACCAGCACCTTGACCAGACCCTCCCGGCCCTCCAATAGCCCGCCCAATCCCTCCTTGACGGCGCGGTCCAGCGGGACTCGAGCGGTGATTTGCGGCGCGAGCGCGAGTTTTCCGTCGGCGATCAGGGCGAGAACGGCCGGGAAATCGTCGAACATGTCGTAACCGAAAACCATCCGGAGCTGAATCTCCTTGAGCAGATGGCGGTTGACATCGAGCGAGGCCGCGCCGGCCCACGACGACATCTCCATGAAACGGCCCTGTTTGCGGAGGCAGTCCAGGCCCTGTGTGAACGCCTCCGCGCTGCCCGCCACATGGAAGACCACGTCCACCCCTACGCCGCGGGTCTCCTCCAGGATGCACGCGGTGGTCCCGGGGTCATGCGGATCGAGCACCAACGTGGCGCCGAGGTCGCGCGCCAGGCTGGCCCGCACGCCGCTTGGTTCCGTGACGAAGATTCGCGCAGCTCCGGCCGCGCGTGCACACTGGATCACGGTGAGCCCGAGTGCCCCGGCACCGAGGACCATCACCGTTTCGCCGAGGAGCAGTTCCGCTCGCCGCACCGCGTGGAACGCCACCGCCGTCGGCTCGGTCAGCGCCGCCTCCTCGAGGTCCACCACGTCCGGCACTCGGACTGCGAGCCGAGAGGGCACTGCGACGTAGTTCGCGAGGCCTCCGTTTCGGGTGAAGCCGATCCATCCTGGGCGCTGGCACAGGTGGTAGAGCGACCGGTGGCAGTAGTGGCAGCTCCCGCAGAAATCCATCGGGATCACCGCGGCGCCCTCCCCGATGCGGGATTGGTCGACGCCCGCTCCGACCTCCACGATCCGGCCCGAGACCTCGTGACCGAGCACCACCGGCGGCTGCGAGAAGGTGGGCCCCGCGACATACTCGTGGAGGTCAGTTCCACACAGTCCTGTCGCCGCCACTTCGATGATGACCTCACCGTCCTGCGGCGCCGGGTCTGGCACCGACGTCAGACGGACGTCGTTGGTGCCGTTGAGAACGATCGCTTCCATCTCAGCTCGCGATGCTTTCGTGGGTCCGGTGCCGATTCCAGCGGTTGGGGATCATGCTCATACCGCCTCGAACGCCCGGAAAGTGACGCCGGCGGTCATGCCTCCGTCGACCGGCAGTACGGCACCGGTGATGTAGGACGCCTCGGGCGAGGCAAGAAACACAGCCGGCGCCGCGATCTCGTCTGGTCCTGCGAAACGCTGCATCGCGCAGAGGTCCACCATCATCGAGGCGTGTTCGGGGTGCTCGGCCAGGAACCGTTCGATCCTCGGCGTGCGGGTGCCCCCGGGGGCGATCGCGTTCACGCGGATGTTGTCGCGGGCGAAGTCGAGGGCCATGTTCTTCGTGAGCAGCACGACCCCGCCTTTGCTTGCGCTGTAGGCGGAGCACCTGTTCTCGGCGAGGATCCCGGCCGTCGACGCGACGTTGACGATCGACCCGCCGCCACCCTGGCGCAGGAGTGGGATGACGGGTTTGGACATCTGAAAGACACTGCCGAGGTTCATGTCGATCTGGCTGCGCCACTGCTCCTCGCTGATCTCCTCCACGTTGCGGGCCAGGCTCCCGCCGACGACGTTGAACAGTGTGTCGAGCCGCCCGAACTCGGTCAGCGCCCGTTCGACGACACTGTCGGCAACCTCGCTGAGGCAAACGTCGCCGGCGACGCCGCAAACCGCCGCGCCGGACTCGGCCAATTCGGCCACGGCGGCATCGAGGCCCTCGCCGTCGGTGTCGGCCATGACACAGCACCCACCTTCGCGGCACCACCGCAGGGCGATCGCCTTTCCGATTCCCGCGGCGGCGGCGGTGACGATTGCGACCCGGCGGTCCCCCGCCGTCATGGCACTCACGCGGCGCCGATCGTTGTACGGGCGCATTTCGCGCACAGCCTGGGCAGCAGCTTCATCAAGCACGCCCGCCGAATGCGGGAGGCTGACCCATGTATTCCAGCCATCTCCCCCAAAACCGCCGCTGATTCTGCTCGGCGTACCCGCTCGGGAGGGCCTCTCCCGGCCCTGGCCAGTCGGTGAGCGGAGTCAAGTCCATGCCCATTTCGTAGTTCAGCAGGCCTGCACCGGCGAACGGGCCCTGGACAGATTCGGTGATGGCCTTCCATGCCTCGGCGTCGTCCTGTTCGAAAACCCCGCCTGGGCCGAAGTTGTTGACGTAGGACGCCTGGGACGCTTCGCGCAACCATTCCGGAGCATCGCGTTCGACCAGGAACCAGGAGAGGATCTCCATCCGATCATGGGAGAGCGGATGCCATACCCGGAACGTGATGAAGGGGGTAGGGGGCGACATGTGGTCCGGCGCGATGGTCACGTTGATGAACGACAGATTCGGGAACACGGTGCCGTGAATAAAGGCTGAGCGTCGCATCATGTCCTTGTGTGCCGGCGACGGGTAGGACGTCGCCATCTGGTCGACGACTTCGTCGGGGTATCCCTCGTACTCGGGAAAATCGGCGAGCGTGGGCGGAAAGCCGAGTACGCCGACGCCGTGGCCGTTCTGCAGCGAGATCTCCGCTGGTGCGCTCGCGAAGTTTGGATCACCGGGCGCCATGCCTAGCTCGACCATCGAGCGGTGAGCAAAGAGGGTGTGGTAGGAGTCGCCGACGAAATTGTCGGCGGCTGTCTTCCAGTTCGCTGACATCACCCATCGATGCGGTGCCCCTATCACCTCCAGACCGCCCGCTGTCTTCTTCGCAATGAGGTCGAGGTAGAAGGTCGTGTCGCCGAGGTAGTCGGTCAGGCTCGGCGCCTTCGGATCGACGCTGCCGAAGATGAATCCGGCGTACGAGTCGACATGGGGGATGTGACGTAATCCCCACTGCGACTTGTCGAAGCCGCCGGGATAGGCCTCCCTCATCGCCGGCACGCCGACGAGCTCTCCGGTGTTGCTGTACACCCAGCCGTGGTACGGGCATTGGAAGTGCTCGGTGTTTCCCATCTCAGCGCGGCACACGAGCGCACCACGGTGGCGACAAGAATTGGACAGCGCCTGGATGCGGCCGGAGTTGTCCCGGCAAACGATCACCGAATCGGCCCCGATGTGCCGCACGACGAAGTCGCCGGACTTGGCCAACTCCGACTCGTGTCCGAGAAACACCCAGGCGCGCCCGAAGATCCGCTCCATCTCGATCGTGTGTAGCGCGGGATCGCTGACGACGCGGGCCGGTAAGCGCCCGACCTTGAGCCCGTCCGCTACCTCCCGCAACGCGCGCCGCAGGTAGGGATCGGTCGCGTCAGCTGTTCCGGTTGTTTCGGTGGTCATATGGTTGGGCCCTTTCTGGAATCGGCGATATCCACGCGGAGGTGGTGAACGGAGCTGGCCCTACAGGACTACCGACAGGTTGTCGATAGGCAACGTCGAGTGGTCGAGCAACACCTCGCGCCGAGCGAGCCGCAGCGAATCGTCGGTCCGGCGCAACACGTCGACCCGTTCGGCCGACAGCAACTCCCAGCGGCCGCTGTCTCCGCGGCTGCGGAAGAACAAGAGATTCGAGCGCACGGTCAACTCATCAG
>NZ_MIHA01000031.1 GCF_001722335.1 Mycolicibacterium flavescens | reverse complement strand
GGGCGATCGGGCGGGTCCGGCCGAACACCGACTGGCTGTCCGCCGAACTCCTCGACGACGACGGTTTCGTGCGGGTCACCCCGCAGCTACGGGTGCCCGGCCGGCGCGGGGTGTTCGCGATCGGCGACGTCGCGGCCACCGACCCGCTGCGGTCCTCGGCCCGCAACCGCGCCGACGGGCTGCTGGCCCGCAACATCCGCGCCGAGCTCGCGGGCCGGCCGCTGCGCGCGTACCGGCCCGCGCAACGGCGGTGGGGTTCGGTGCTCGGGGCACAACCCGACGGGCTGGAGGTGTTCACCCCCGGCGGGCGGGCGTTCCGGTTCCCGGGCTGGTCGATCGATCGGGTGCTGCAGCCGTGGATCGTGCGCCGCGGTATCTACCGCGGTGTGCGGCCAAACGATCCGCTGGGTCAGCGCCGAAACTGAAGTTGATGGCGAAGTTCCGGGGCTGATTGCGACACAAGCTCAGTTTCGCGGGATCTCGGCAGCGATCCGGTCCAGCAGCGCGGTGTAGCGGTCGGCCTCCCGGTGTGGCCCGGGTTTGCCGCTGCTGATCAGCCCGGCGGCCAACCGGCGCTGCGGATCGGCCCACACCGCGATGTTGGTCAGCCCGGTGTGCCCGAACGCCTCCGGCGCGTTGCGGCCGAACGGGCCGAACCGCTTCGAGCCGAGCATGTACCCGGTGCCCCAGCGCAGCGGCGCCAGCCCGACCGCGACGTCGGGGCGCAGCCGGCGGCATTCGGCGGTCGCCGCGCGCAGCGTCTCGGGCGCCAGCACCCGCACACCGTCGAGTTCGCCTCCGCAGCGCAGCAATTCGGCGAACCGGGACAGCTCGTAGGCGGTGGACACGGTGTTCGACGACGGCAGCACGCTGGTCAGGTACTGCGGGCTGTTGGAGAACGGGATGATCTTGTACAACGACCCGCCGACGGCCAGCCGGAACACGGTCGCGGCCGGCTGCGGCAGCTCCTTGCCGGTCGCGTAGCTCGGTGCGACCGCCGGAACATCCTGCGGCGCAACACCGTAATTGGTCCACCGGAACCCGAGCGGCTCGAGGATCTCGGAGGCCAGGATGTCGCGGATGTTGCGTCCGGCCGCGGCGCCGACGATCTCGCGGATCAGCGGCCCCCACGTCAGGCCGTGGTAGATGTGCACCAGACCCGGCCGGTACAGCGGCTTGAGCTCGCCGAGCTTCTCGCGGGTGTACTCGCTGTCGTCCATACGGCGCAGATCGGGCCGCGGGCCGGTGTGGATCGGGATGCCTGCACTGTGCGTCATCACATGCCGGATCGTGGTGCGGTGCTTACCGTGGCTGGTGTATCCGGGCAGGTACTCGCAGACCTTGTCGTCGAGCGAGAAGCAGCCGCGCTCGACGAGCATGTGCACGACGGTCGAGGTGATCGCCTTGGCCGCCGAGTAGGCGCAGAACGGGGTTGCCGTTGTGACCGCGACCTTTTCGGTGTCTTCGGTATCGTCGGGGCCATTACCCCAGCCGTGCCCGATCGCGCGGTTGAGCACGACTTTGCCGTTGTGGCGCAGGCACAGCTGGATCGCCGGGTGCATACCGGCGCGGTACCAGTGCTGCGCGGCGCTCCAGATCC
The DNA here is from genome assembly GCF_001722335.1 of Mycolicibacterium flavescens. Taxonomy (GTDB): domain Bacteria; phylum Actinomycetota; class Actinomycetes; order Mycobacteriales; family Mycobacteriaceae; genus Mycobacterium; species Mycobacterium flavescens. The sequence continues at coordinate 47,643 of NZ_MIHA01000031.1, read as the reverse complement.
GCTCGACGGCCGCCGGGTCGATCCCGGAGTGGTCCTCGTCGCCGACCGCGGTCACCGCGTCGAGATCGGCGGGGACCCGGATGCGGCCCTGCGACGTCGTCTGCGCGCGGTTACCGGCCATCCGGCCAGGTTAGCGGGGTCCGGCGAAGATGCCCTGGCCGATGAACGTGCCGAGTTGACCGAGCAGGTCACCCGGTGCACCCTTCGGCGGCGGCGCCTGGTTGGTCAGCGACCACGGCTGGCAGTCGTTGGTGGTGAAACTCACGTCGCCGGGTTCGATCCGCACCACCTGCGGCTTCTTGGTCAACGCGTTGTCGAGCAGCTTGTCGGGCCCGGAGCGTTTCCAGTAGCAGGCGCCGTCGGGGATCGGACCCGCCGAGGCGTAGGTGCCGGGCACGATGTCGACGCCGACCTTGTACGTGCCGTCGGCGTCGATCGAGGTCTTCGGCGCTGGTGGCGGCTCAGGCGCCGGCGACGGTTGGGCATGCGCGAGGCCCGGGGCGCCGACGGTCAGCAGTACCGCCGCGGCGACGGCGACGGGTCGCGTCAGGTTCATAGGAAGCCAGTCTAAGCGCTTGCCGCGGGTTGGCGGAAATGCGAGACCCGCCGCCACAGCGGACTGTGGCGGCGGGCCGGTGCGGACGCAGGTCCGCGGCTTACGCGGAGGCTCAGCCGGCCATGAACTCGTCATAGGCCGACGCCAGCTCCGGCGGCAGCGCCTGGATGTTGCACGTGCGCTGCACGTCGCCGATCGGCGAGAGGATGCCGCGCAGGTCGTAGTACTCCTGCGGATTGCTGTTGAAGTACCCGCGCAGCGTGGCCGAGGCTTCCGGCCGCGGCTGGCTGAACGCGGCGGTCACGGCCTGGTTGGCGCCCGGATGGGTGTCCAGGTAGGCGCGGGCCTCACCGGTCACCGAGCTGACGGTGCCCGACACGGCGGCCGCGCTGCAGTCCGGAGCTGCCATCGCCGACGGCGCGGCGATGGTTGCCACGGCCAGACCGCCGAGCAGGCTTGCGGCGCAGGCACCGGCGATCTGCCGGCGCATGGCGATACCACGAGATTTCATGTGTTTACTTCCTTCAATTGCGATGGTCGCTGATTCCCCCGTCCCCGAAATCAAAAGTACCCAAGGCGATCACCGGCAAACGGTCCGCGGAGGATCGAAAAACCATGCCCACGCTGGCGTTACACCGATTCGGCGTGAGATGCGCCGCAATTGGGGCCGATTTCGATAAGCGCGCGAACAGAGACGGTGAATTCTCTCAAGATTGCCCGCCGGTCCTTAATTGATCGTGATCTGCGCGGTGACCAAATTGTTATCCGCGGTGGTGGCGAGCGGAAGCGCCGAACCCTTGAATCTAAGGTGGGCACTGTGAAGCTGGACCTGTTGAGCCCCGGTGTCGAGGTGGGCCTGGTGACGACGAACCTCGACGAGATGGTCACCTTCTACGAGGATTTCCTCGAACTCGACGGCCAGGGGGTCATCGATTTCCCCGGCGGCTCGCAGCGGCGCTACTCGCTGGGCACCAGCGTGCTCAAGCTGGTGACCTACACGCCCGCGCCGCCGGAGCCGCCGACGCCGGGCGGAGGTCGGGCGCAGGCCGGCATCCGGTACTTCACGATCGGGGTCAATGGGCTGCGCGGCGTGGCCGAGGCGTTCGCGGCGTCGCCGTACCAGGTGGTGGAACCGCTGACCGAGTTCGCGCCCGTGCCGGGAATGGGCTGGATGTTCGTCGCCGACCCGGACGGCAACTGGATCGAACTGTTCGGAACGCTGTGAACATGCCGCACCCGGGCACACCCGGGCCACAGGTGACGCCGACCTGCTACCGGCATCCCGACCGGGTGACCTACGTGCGCTGCGCGCGCTGCAACCGCTTCATCTGCGCGGAGTGCATGCGTGACGCCGCGGTCGGGCACCAGTGCGTCGAGTGCGTGAACCAGGGCGCCAAGACCGTGCGGCAGGCGCGCACCCAGTTCGGCGGGGTGCCGTCGGCCAAACCGACGGTCACCTACACGTTGATCGGAATCAACGTGGTGATGTTCGTGCTGCAGATGGCGCTGCCCGGATTTCAGCGTGAGTTCGTGCTGCAGGCGTTCGCGGTCGCCGACGGCGAGCTCTACCGGCTGCTGACGTCGGCGTTCCTGCACTACGGCATGGCGCATCTGCTGTTCAACATGTGGGCGCTGTACGTGGTGGGTGTGCCGTTGGAGGCGGCGCTGGGCCGGCTCAGGTTCTTCGGGCTCTACGCGCTCAGCGCGCTCGGCGGCTCGGTGCTGGTGTACCTGGCCTCGGCGCCGACGGCGATGACCGCCGGCGCCTCGGGCGCGGTGTTCGGGTTGTTCGGCGCGACATTCGTCGTCGGCAGGCGGTTGAACATGGACGTGCGGTGGGTCGTCGTGATCATCGCGCTGAACCTGGCCTTCACGTTCGTGATCCCGCTGATCAGCTCCCAGAACATCAGCTGGCAGGGCCACATCGGCGGGCTGGTCACCGGGGCCGTCGTGGCCGCCGCCTACGCGTACGCACCCCGGGCGTCCCGCAACGCCGTGCAGATCGCCGCGACGGTCGCGGTGCTGGCGTTGTGCGCGGTGCTGATCTGGTGGCGCACGACCACGCTGCTGGCGTCGGTCGGGCTGGCCTGAACCACCCCCCGAAGTTCGTCTGCCGTCCACGGGGCCGACACCCGGGCCTGTCAGCGTGGTCGGGTGCGAGCCGAACCGGCGGCCTCGGCCGTCGCCCGCTTCCACGCCTTGTGTGTCAGCGTGGTCGCGCGGTTACCGTTCGGGCTCGACGGCGTGGTCGCGCCGACGTTCCTGGGCTTCTGCCTGATCAACAGCTTCACCTTCGCGGTGGATCTGGTGCTGCTGACGGTGCTCTACGACGGGCTGCGGACGCCGCTGCCGGTCGCGGTGACGGTGGCCTACGCGTGCGCGTTCGTCTTGAGCTATGTGCTCAACCGCGTCGCCAACTTCCGCAGCCACGCGCCGGTGGGGCCGCAGCTGGCCGTCTACGTGGCTGTCGTCGTGGTGAACTACCTGGCGTTCATCCTCGCGCTGTCGAACCTGTTGGCCGTGAACGGTGTTGACGTGCGCGTCGCGCGGCTGGTGGCGGGTGCCTGCGAGGCGGTGTTCATGTACACGATGATGCGCTGGGTGGTGTTCCGGACGTAGCCGCGGCGGCGACGGCGATGATGGGGTGTGCGCATCGCGGCGGTGGTCGGTCAGGTGATCGCGGTACCGCTGGTCGCGGTGCCGGCCGTCGCGGTGCTCGGGATGCTGCTGCCGCAGGTGCCCTACCTCGGGCTGGCCACCGCGTTCGCGCCCTGGTACCTGGGCTGGCTGATCGTCGCGGCGCTCGCGGGCGGCCTGCTGGCCGGCGCGCTGTGGTGGCGTTTGCGGGCCCGGCTCGCGGCGGCGGTGGCGCTGACCGCGGTGGCGGCGGTCGCCGGGGCCTCGGTGATCCTCGGGGCGATGACGACGGCCGTGCAGCGCGCCGGCGCGCAGGTGGACCTGCCGGCGCTGCTGACCGTGGGGTCGGTGCAACCCGTACCGCCCGACGCCGAAGAGGTGTACACCGCATTCGACGGAGAGTCGTTGTCGCTGAGCATCTTCCGTCCTGCGTCATCGGGGTCCCCCGCACCGGTGCTGGTGTTCGTGCACGGCGGCGGCTGGGTCGCGGGAGACCGGACCGCGCACAGCGACGACCTGCGGTGGTTCGCCGACCGCGGCTGGCTGACGATCAGCGTCGGGTACACCTTGTCGTCGTCGACGCGGCACCTGTGGGACGTCACCCACAGCCAGATCGGCTGCGCACTGGCTTGGGTCGGGCAGAACGCGCACCGGTACGGCGGCGACGCGGAGCGGCTGTCGCTCACGGGCGACTCGGCGGGCGGCAACCTGGCCGTCAACGCGGCGTACCTGCGGGCCGACAACCGGCTGCAATCGTCGTGCGGCGGGCGCATCCCCGAGGTCGACGCGGTGTCGGCGCTGTACCCGGCGGTGAACCCGGAGGCGATGTACGCCAACGACTATCCGGTGACAGGGCCGCGGGCCCGGGCGATGGTGACCGCCTACACCGGCGGCTCACCGCAGCAGTACCCGCAGCGCTACCGCAGCATCGCGTCGGCCACCCACATCAGCGCCGCGGCGCCACCCACGCTGGTGCTGCTGCCGCAGGCCGACCACCTGGTGCCGGCGGCCGACACGGTCGCGTTCGTCGAGCAGGCGCGCGCGGCCGGTGTGCGGACCCAGTTGGTGTCGGTGCCGTTCGCCGACCACGTCTTCGACGCCCGGCCCGGCAGCATCGGCAAGCAGGCCTACCGGCAGTTGACCGACCGCTGGCTGCGCGAGCATGGTCAGGCGCCGTAGCGGGTGGTAAGCAGAGACGATGGCCGACGATCCGCTCGACGACCTCTACGCCGCCCCGCTCGAGGAGTTCACCGCGCTGCGGAAGCGGTTGGCCGGTGAGGCCCGCAAGGGCGGTGATGCCGATGCCGCCAAACGCATTTCGGGTGCGCGCAAGCCGACGACGGCGGCGTGGGTGGTCAACCGGCTCGCGATCGCCGACGACAGCGTCGCCCGGCGGCTCAGCGAACTCGGGCAGCGGCTGCGCGACGCGCACGCCGCGATGGACGGTGACCGCATCCGCGAACTGTCCGCCGAACAGCGACGCCTGGTCGACGATCTCGCCCGCGAGGCGTTGAAGGGGCTCAAACCGACCGGGGCGCTGCGCGACGACGTCACCGGGACCCTGCAGGCGGCCGTGGCCGACCCGGATGTCGCGGCCCGGCTCGGAAGGCTGACGAAGGCCGAAACCTGGTCGGGTTTCGGGGAGTTCGGTGATACCGCGATCGTGGTCAGCCCGGCCGCCCGCCGCAAGCCCGAGAAAACCGAAAAGCCCGAGCCGGAGAAGCCGCGCGACGACAGGGAGGCCGCGGCTCGCCGGGAACGGCAGCAGGCCCGCGCGGACCTGGCGGCCGCCGAACACGCGCGCGCCGAGGCCGACGACGCGCTGGCCGAACTGCAGTCGGACCTGGCCACCGCGCGGATGCGACACCAGGACGCGCAGCGGCGGTTACAGGACGCCGAACGCGGCCTGAGCGCCGCCGAGGACGCCTACGACCAGGGCAAGCAGGCCAGCCGCGACGCCGCCGCCACGGTCAAGGAGGCCAAGGCGCGGCTGCGCCGGATCACGTGACCGCGCGGCAGCTGATCTCCATGCTGTCGCTCTCACGCGCCGGGAATGCGACGCTGACGTAGCCGTTGGCGGGATCGCGGACGTAGTCCAGGTAGGGCGCGAGTTCGGCCATGGAGGTGTTGTCGGCGACGACGAGGGCGCCCGGCGACAGCCGCGGCTGCAGCAGTTCGAGCACGGGCAGGTACAGCTCCTTCCACCCGTCGAGAAGCACGAAATCGACTGGGCCGTCCAGGGATTGCAACGAGCTCAAAGCGTCGCCCTCGAGCACGGTGATCACCGAGTCGAGCCCCGTCTCGGCGAACGTCCGGGTGGCGGCGGCGACCTTGGCGGCGCTGAGTTCGGTGGTCACCACGGCTCCGGTGCCGTTGTCGTGCACCGCGGCGGCCAGGTGGATCGCAGAGATGCCGAGCGACATCCCGAACTCGACGACGGTCGCCGGCCTGGCCGCGCGCACCAGCGCGTAGAGCAGGCGGCCCGCCTCGGGCGCGATAGGCAGGTAGAACTCGCTGAGCGCGTCGGCCCGCTCCTGCGCGGTCGCCGAGGACAGCCGCGCGAAATCCGTACCGCGCAGCTCGGTCATCTGGGCCCGGGCTTCGGCGTACATCCGGTCGAGCGTCGCCGCGACCCGCGGGTTCTGCAAAGTGGTGGTCACGGTGTCGAACCTATCGGTGTCGAACCTATCGGTGTCGAACCTATCGGCCCGAGTGGCGGTGGCGCGGCCCACCGGCGTGCCAGGATGACGGCAGGGCCATGGACGCACCCCGGACGTCGACACGGCGCGTGATTGCGGTGATCACGCTCCTGGTTCTTGCCGCGGTGGCGTTGCGGGGCTACCTGCCGGGCGTCGAACCACCCGCGCCCGACCCGCCGGCCGACGACCGGCGCAGCAGTCTGCTCGCGCTCGCCGCGGTGCTGGTCCTGCTGTGCGCGGCGATCGCAGTCATCGGCCTCGCGATCGTCGTCCGGCTGCGCAGCCCCCAGCCCGCCCGGCCACCGGCGGGCACGCTGCCGCGCGCGTCCGGGGCGAAGCGGCCGTCGTGGCGGTTCGTGGTCATCGCGCTGCTCGCGGTGATCGGATGGCTGCTGTTCGTGTCGGTGCTCAACCGGATCGTCGACCCGGTGCAACCGCCGTCGCCGCCCGAGGCGACGGCGCCGGAGACCCCCGGGCCCGGGGTCGAGGACCGGACGCCCGACGATCCGAAGCCCGACGACGAAACACCCGACCCGGTCAACTATCTGATTCCACCGATGCTCGTGCTGATGGCGCTGATCGTCATCGGCTCGGCGCTCGCATCCCGCCAACAGGGCCGGACTGTCGCGCCCGCGCCGGCCCACGACGAGACCGACGCCGCATCGCCGCCCCGCGCGCCGTCGCTGGCCCGGGCCGCCGAGGTCGGGTTGGCCGCGATCGGTGACGTGAGCCGCGAACCGCGTGAGGCGATCATCGCGTGCTACGCGGCGATGGAGCGCGAACTCACCCGGGTGCCGGGCGCGGCGCCGCAGGCGTACGACACCCCCACCGAGGTGCTGGCGCGCGCGGTCGACAGCGGCGCGTTGCGGGCCGACAGCGCGACCGACTTGGTGCACCTGTTCGAAGAGGCCCGGTTCTCCCCGCATGTGATGACCGAGGCCCACCGCGACGCCGCGGTCGAGGTGCTCAACCGGGTGCTGGCCGAGCTCCCACGGCGCGCCGCCGAGGTGGGATCGTGAAAAGGGTTGCCGCAGCCGGCTTCCTGCTCGTGATCGGCGTCGAGTTGATGACGCTGGTGGCCCGCGACCGGCAGGCGGTGCTGATCGTCGCGGGAGCGGCGACGGCGCTGACCCTGCTCGCGCTGCGGTGGTATCTGACTCGCGAAGGCGAAACAGGCGATGTCGCAGAGTATTCCGATGCCGCGGCCGAGTCGCTGAACCGCTGGCTGGCACGCACCGAGACGCTGATCAGTCGCGCGGAGTCGACGCGGCGGGACTGGGACCGTCACCTGAGGCCGATGCTGGCACGGCAGTTCGAACTGTCGACGGGGCAGCGCAGAACCAAGGACCGGCAGGCCTACCACGCGACCGGCCGCATGCTGTTCGGCGACCAGTTGTGGGAGTGGGTGAACCCGGAGAATGCGGCGAGAAGCGGTGTGGAGCAACCGGGCCCGGGCCGTGCGGTACTCGATGAGATCCTGCGGCGATTGGAACGCGTGTGACAGCAAGCAAGGGCCTGCCCGCGGCGGCCACGACCGCCAACTGCGAGGCGGTGCTCGACGAGATCGGGCGGGTGGTGGTCGGCAAGCGCGGCGCGTTGGCGTTGATCCTGACCACCGTGCTGGCCGGCGGGCACGTGCTGATCGAGGACCTGCCGGGTCTGGGCAAGACGCTGATCGCGAGGTCGTTCGCGGCCGCGCTGGGACTGGACTTCACGCGGGTGCAGTTCACGCCGGACCTGCTGCCCGCCGACCTGCTCGGGTCGACGGTCTACGACATGCAGTCCGGTCGCTTCGAGTTCCGTCCCGGCCCGATCTTCACCAACCTGCTGCTCGCCGACGAGATCAACCGCACCCCACCGAAAACCCAGGCGGCGCTGTTGGAGGCGATGGCCGAGAGCCAGGTCAGTATCGACGGTTCGACCCACCGGCTGCCGGCGCCGTTCATCGTGCTGGCCACCGACAACCCGATCGAGTACGAGGGCACCTATCCGCTGCCCGAGGCGCAGCTGGACCGGTTCACGATCCGGCTGGAACTGCGCTACCTGTCCGAGCACGAGGAAACCGACATGCTGCGCAGGCGCATCGACCGCGGATCGGCGCGGCCCGAAGTCGCCCAGGTCGTCGACGCGCACGATCTGGTCGCGATGCGCGAATCCGTCGAACAGGTCACCGTGCACGACGACGTGCTGCGCTACGTCGTCGCCCTGGCCGCGGCCACCCGCCAACATCCGCAGGTGGCGGTCGGCGCCAGCCCGCGGGCGGAACTCGATCTGGTGCAGCTCTCGCGCGCCCGCGCACTGCTGCTGGGCCGCGACTACGTCGTACCCGAGGACGTGAAAACCCTTGCCATACCGGCGATCGCGCACCGTATCAGCCTGCGGCCGGAGATGTGGGTGCGTAGGGTACAGGGCAGCGACGTGGTCGACGAACTGCTGCGGCGACTCCCGGTGCCGAGAACCTCGTCGTGATCGAGCCGCGGGTCACCGACGTCGAACTACATTGGCGCGCATCACCGCTCGCGCGCTCGGTGCTGACCTGCGTGGCCGGTGCGCTGGCGGTGGCGGTGATCGCGCTGCGCTGGGAACTCGTGGTGTTCGCCGCCCCGCTCACCGGGGTGCTGTGTTCGGTGTACTGGCAGCGGCCACCGCCCGCGGTCCGGGTGCGGGGCGAACCCGGCATCCACCGCTGCTTCGAGGGTGAGCCCGCGCGGGTGACGGTCAGCGCGGACGCCGGCGCGCTGAGCCTGGACGTGGTCGCGGGAATGACGGTGCAGGAGAGCGAGCGCCGCGCCGACGGTGGACAGACCGTCGTGGTCTCGGCCGACCGCTGGGGTCGCTACCCGGTGCGGGCGCAGGTCACGGTGCCCGCCCGGGGCGGCCTCATCGAGGGCCGCGGGGCCGTCGACGCGGCCGACGTCTACGTGTTCCCGCTGGCTCCGCCGCAGTCCACCGTCATCCCGCGGACCGACCTGCTGGACCGCCTCGGCACCCACCTGACCCGCTACGTCGGGCCCGGCGTCGAGTACGCCGACGTACGGCGCTACGTACCGGGCGACCAACTGCGGACCGTCAACTGGCCGGTCAGCGCCCGCCGGGGCAGCCTGCACGTCACCGAACGATTGACCGACCGGGCCGCCGACGTGGTCGTGCTCGTCGACAACTACCACCAGCCACCCGGGCCCGCGACCGAGGCCACCGAGCGCACCGCGCGCGGCGCGGTGCAGGTGGTGCAGAGCGCCCTGCGCAGCGGCGACCGGGCCGGTGTCGTCACCTTGGGTGACCGACGGCCCCGGTGGCTCGGCGCCGATATCGGGCGGCGCCAGTTCTACCGCGTGCTCGACGTCCTGCTCGGTGTCAGCGGCAGCTTCGAGACCACCTCCGGGACCCTGGCACCGCGCGCGGCGCTGCCGCCCGGCGCGATCGTGATCGCGTTCACGACGCTGCTCGACACGGAGTTCGCGCTGGCGCTGATCGATCTGCGCAAGCGCGGGCACACGGTGGTGGCCGTCGACGTGCTGCAGGGTGCGCCGTTTCCGGGTGGCTGCGACGAGCTGGTGGCCCGGATGTGGGCGCTGCAGCGATCGTTCATGTACCGCGACATGGGCACGATCGGGGTGGACGTGGTGGCCTGGCGCGAGGACGACACCCTCGACCAGTCCATGCAGCTGGTGCCCGCCCACCGGGGGCGCCGGTGAACCGGCTGCTGTCGACCGCGTGCGGGCTGGTGATGGTCGCGGGTGCGGCGTTGCCCGCCGACACGGCCGGGCTCCTGCTCTGCGCCGCCGCGACGGCCGCGGTGTTGGTGGGCAACGCTTTTCGGGTGGCGGCGACGGTGGCCGTGCTGCTGGTGGCGGCCGCGCTGGTCGTCACCGGGGCAGCGGTGCTACCGGTGGCGGTGTGCGGGCTGACCGCGGCGGCCTATCTGGTTCTGCGTCATACCGGTGAGATCACCGCGCCGACCGCGGTGGCGATGGTGGGGTTCTGCATCGTCGCATCGGCCGCGGTCACGATCCCGGTGCAGGTGCCGTGGCTGCCGCTGGTCGCGCCGCCGGTGGTGCTGGCGGCGGTGGTGCTGGCGACCAGGCCACTGTGGTCGGATCGACTGCGCAACTGATGGAATGTGACACCGCACGCCCGATATGTTTCTAGGGTCGCTTATCGACAGGTAAGCGAATTGCTCAGCGGGGCGCTTACTTTCGGGAGGTCGGCATGTCCAGCGATGTGCGCAAGGCGGTCACCGGTGCGTCGATCGGCAACGCGGTCGAGTGGTTCGACTTCGCGATCTACGGATTCCTGGCGACGTTCATCGCGGCGAAGTTCTTTCCCGCGGGCAACGACACCGCCGCGCTGCTGAACACGTTCGCGATCTTCGCCGCGGCGTTCTTCATGCGCCCACTGGGCGGGTTCGTCTTCGGCCCGCTCGGTGACAGGATCGGCAGGCAGCGGGTGCTGGCGGTGGTGATCCTGCTGATGTCGGCCGCGACGGTGCTGATCGGTCTGCTGCCGACGTACGCGACGATCGGCGTCGCCGCCCCCTTGCTGCTGCTGTTGCTGCGTTGCCTGCAGGGATTCTCGGCCGGCGGCGAGTACGGCGGCGGCGCAGTCTATCTCGCCGAGTTCGCCGACGAGCGCCGCCGCGGGTTGACCATCACGTTCATGGCCTGGTCCGGGGTGCTCGGCTTCCTGCTCGGGTCGATCACCGTCACGGTGCTGCAGGCGCTGCTGCCCGCCGCGGCGATGGACAGTTACGGATGGCGGATCCCGTTCCTGATCGCCGGGCCGCTGGGGCTGGTCGGGCTCTACATCCGGATGCGACTCGACGACACGCCTCAGTTCGCGGAGCTCAGCAGGTCCGAGCAGGTCGCCGAGTCGCCGCTGCGCGAGGCGGTCGTCACGTCGTGGCGGCCGATCCTTCAGGTCATCGGTCTGTTCATCGTGTTCAACATCGGCTACTACGTGGTGTTCACGTTCCTGCCGACCTACTTCATCAAGACGCTCGAGTTCTCCAGGACCGACGCGTTCGTCTCGATGACGCTGGCGAGCCTGGTGGCCCTGGTGCTGATCCTGCCGCTGGCCGCGCTGTCCGACCGGGTGGGCCGCCGGCCCATGCTGATCGCCGGGTCGGCGGCGTTCATCGTGTTCGGTTACCCGCTGTTCCTGCTGCTGAATTCGGGTTCGGTGGTGGCGGCCGTCGCGGCGCACTGCGGGTTGGCGGCCATCGAGTCGATCTACGTCTCGACCGCCGTGTCGGCGGGGGTCGAACTGTTCGCCACCCGGGTGCGCTACAGCGGCTTCTCGATCGGATACAACATCTGCGTCGCCGGTTTCGGCGGCACCACGCCGTACATCGTCACGTGGTTGACCGCCGCGAGCGGAGACAACCTGGCGCCCGCCTGGTACCTGATCGCGGCCGCGGTGATCTCGCTGATCGTCGTGCTCACCCTCACCGAATCGGCGGGCCGCCCGCTGGCCCAGACCCAGGGCCGGCAGCAGGCGGCAGCGATACAGTGAACGGGTGCCGCCGCAATCCGATCGTCCGCTGCGGCCCCGACTGACTGCCCGCGGAGCCGCGACGCGCAACCGCATCGTGCTCGCCGCCGCCGAGTTGATGCACGCCCAGGGTGTCGCCCCGACCACCATCGATGACGTGCTCGCCGCCAGCGCGACCAGCAAATCGCAGTTCTACCAACACTTTCAGGACAAGGCCGAGCTGGTCTACGAGGTCATCACGCAGCGTGCCGACGAAGTGCTGTCCTGGCAGCGCCTGCGCCTGGAGAAGGTTGACTCGTTCAAGGGGCTCTACCAGTGGCGCGACGCCATGGTGCAGCGCTGCACGCTGCGGCGCGGGCTGTGGGGTTGTGAACTCGGTTCGCTGGCCGCCGAACTGTCCGACACCGACGACCGGGCGCGCGAGTCGCTCGCGGAGCACTTCGCCGAATGGCACGGTTTGTTGGCCGGGGCGCTGCAGCGGATGCGCGACAGCGCGGTGCTGCGCGACGACGCCGACATCCGCGGGCTGGCAACGGGATTGCTCGCCGCGGTGGAGGGCGGGTATCTGCTGTCGCAGACCGGTCGTGATCCGCGGCTGATGCAGTCGGCGCTGAACATGGCCATCGGCCACGTCGCGTCGTTCGCGGCCGTCGGCGCGCCGGTGACCTGACGCGCCTCTGTCGTCAGTTGTCGCCGGGCGGCGCCGTCGGCGCGGGCGGCGCGATCACGGTCGGCGAGAACGGGTTCGGGCCACCCGGGTCGATGCGCGGCGCCTTGTCCGTCGGCTCGACGGGAGCCTCGGTCGGACTCGACGTCGGGCTGGGCATCTCCGTCGTGGTCGTCGTGGTGGTCTCCTCCGGAGTCTCCTCCTGGGCGCACGACGCGGTGAACATCACCATCGCGAGCGCTGCGGCGCCGCCGGCCAGAACCGCGATGCGGCGGCGCACGTGAACAGAGTTCATGGTTGATTCCTCACTGTAGTTGGACTGAACTATATCGTCCAAAATCTGCTCACGTCAACGACGTCATAGCCGTCGAAACATCACATAACTGGACGAAATAGTCCAACCAATGCGGGGCGTTCCCGCCTCGCGCCTGCCGTCGCGGAAGGAACCGAACGAGATGCGCGGAAAAAGCTAGGGTGGCGTCATGAAGCTTCGCGTGATGCCCTACGTCACGGTCGAGATCGACGAACGCCTGCGGCGGCGGGTCCGGGCGACCGGTGAGCGGTTGGGCCTCAACGTCCGCGCCTACCTGATGAGCGCCGCCGACGATGTGGACGCGGCCAGCGGCAAGGTCCGCGGGCTGTGCGACCGGGCGGTCAACCGGGTCGACACGGTCGTCGCCACCGTCAACGACCGCATCGCTCCCGAAACCGGTCCCACCCGCCTGCGGGTCGTCGCCGACCGCGAAGCCAGCTAGCCCGCGCGCGCGGTGCGGCCGCCGACGAAGAACGAGGCGGCGAGCACCACGACACCGATGACCGCCACCGGGATCGTCCAGGTCCGGCGGTCGGAGACCGCGGACTGGCACTGCGCGACGTAGTCGGTGTGCGGGACCACCTCGTTGAGGATCGGCAGGTTCACCGGGTTGTTGCTGTCGGCCTGGCTCGCCGCGGAGTCGTCGGCCGCGATCGCGTTGCCGCACCCGATCTTCTGATTGTCCGGGCCGGGGATCGAGACGGGCATCAGCAGCCCGATCACCCCGACGAGCAGCACCACAGCACCCACCAGCAACAACATCCGTCGCAGATTCATGATCGGATTGATGCCCGATCGGATCGACCGTCAAACCTGGACGAAGGCTGCCCAGCCGCTTTCGCGGCCCGACCGACGATGTGTTTCGCTTGTGCGGTGACAGCTTCTGCGGAGGGATCCTCTTGACGGGTGCACGTTGATCGAGCAGGGCCTGGTCGTCCTGTTGGCCCTGCTGGCCGCCGCATTTCTGGCCATCGGCATCGTGGTTCGACAGCGCGCCACCATGGATGTGCCGCCCGAACACGGCGTCAGCGGTGTGATGGTGATGACGCTGCTGCGCAGGCCGCTGTGGTGGGCCGGCACGGCTGCGGCGGTCGCCGGCTTCGTATTCCAGGCGTTGGCGCTCGCCGAGGGATCGCTTCTGGTCGTCCAACCGATCCTGGTGTCCGCGCTGCTGTTCGCGTTGCCGCTGAGCGCGCGGCTGGCCAACCGTCGTGTGACCCGCGCCGAGTGGGCGTGGGCGCTGCTGCTGACCGCCGCGCTCGCGGTGTTCGTGTTGCTGGCCAAGGCGCGGCCCGGCGACTACGAGGCCTCGGCCCCGACGTCGGCCGTCGTCGCGGTGGTATGCGCGGTCGCGGTGCTGGCGTGCGTGGTGATCGCGGTCCGCTGCGCGGGGTGGCGGCGCGCGGTGATCCTCGCCGCTGCGGTGGGGCTGCTGTTCGGCGTCGTCGCGGTGCTCACCAAGATCGTCATGCACATGTTGACCACCGAAGGTCCGGGCGCCGTGCTGACCTCACCGGTGGTGTACCTGCTGGTGGTGCTCGGCGTCGTCGCGGTCATCCTGCAGCAGTCGGCGTTCCACGCGGGCTCGCTGCAGACCTCGGTGCCGACGATGCTCGTACTCGAACCCGTGGTGGCCGTCGTGCTCGGCGCCGTCGTGCTGGGTGAGCACCTCACGGTCAACGGGGTCAAGGCCGCGGCGATCGCGGTCGCGGTGGCCGCGATGACTGCGGCGACCATCGCGCTCGGCCGCGACGAAGGCGCGCTCGAGGAGCAGCTCGAGGAGGCCGCCAAGCGCCAGGCCCGCTCAGGCTGACGGCCGCTCCTTGACCATCGCGGTCCACAGCAACCGGGCGGCGTCGCGCGCGGGCCCGTCCGGCGCGATCGGTTCGGCGGCGCCGGGCTGCTCGGCGGGGCGGCCGCTGATGTGCTCGACCAGCGCGACCGCGAGTTCGCGCAGCTTGACGTTGAACTCCTGGCTGGCGCGGCGCAGCACGCTCCACGCCTGGTCGGCGTCGCAGCCGATCGCGCCGATCAGTGCGCCCTTGGCCTGTTCGATGGCGCCGCGCGACTGCAGCGCGGTCAGCAGGTCCTCGAATGCGGCTTCGTTCTGCGCGGCGGTGGTCACCAGGGCCGCGGACACCAGTTGCTCATAGGCGATCAGCGTCGCCACGGTCGACGCGCTGCCGGGCTCGCGCAGCGTGCACGACAGCATGATTGCGGCGTCGGTGCGCCAGAAGCCCGCCACCGCGGCCACACCGCAGACCTCGGGCAGCGAGGAGGCGATCGCCGGGGCACACCGCGCGGCCGCGTCCCGGGTCAGGTCGGGCCACCGCTCGTCGCTGAACAGGTCGACGCTGAGTACCGGCACCTGATAGTTCAGCGCGTCGGCCACCGGGCCGCCCAGACCCGACAACTGCGCCGCCACCATCTCGGCCTCGACGCCCAGCGCCGCCAGCGCCGACGGCGTCTCGCCGAAACGCTTGTCCTGCACGGTGACCGCGACGCCGAGCGCACGGGGTAACTCGGCGTGCAGGCGCTCCAGCACACGCTGCAGCAGCGTGATCAGCTCGGGGTGCTGGCGGGGTTGAAAGTCGGGGGCGGGCACGACGACGATCCGTTCAGTCGACGACCGTGACCGAGGCGACCTTGTCCAGGCCGGAGATCCGCAGCAGCGTCGTGATCGGCCCGTTGGCGGGCACGACGAGTTCGAGTTTGGCCACCGCCGCAGTGGAGAACAACTCCCGCAACGCGGCACTGTCGCAGTAGGTCACCGCGGTCAGGTCGACGGTGACGGCCGCGTTACCGTCGGCCGCGCGGGACAACACCGCGCTGAACTGGTCGACGTTCGCCAGGTCGATCTCACCGGCCGCAGTGACGACCGGAGATGCCTCAGCGTTTCCGGCCGTGAGCCGGAACTCGTTGACAGTCACGCCTTTCGGACCCCCACAGGCACCGAGTCGCCGCGGCAGGAGCTCTCATCAGCAGTGTCAGTCACAGCACCTCCCGATGTACTAAAGGCGCCGCCGCCCCAGTACACGCCAAACAACCCTCACCGCTGCCTCGCCTTGACAGACGCTCTTTGTCAGTGATTGTCATATCACGCGGAAGCCGTTGAGGCGGCCGGGGAGTCCTCACTTCGGGGTCTCCGGTAATTGAAATGTCATATCGACCGTCGTGCCCGCGGCAGTGCCGTCCAGATCGACATCGTCGCTGACCGCCCGCATCAGCAGCAGACCCCGGCCCCGGGTGCCCGGATCGTCGGTGGGGTCCTTCCAGGACCCGAAGTCGGTGACCCGCACCCGGATCGAGGTGCCGCGTCGTTCGGCGTGCACTTTCATGCGGCCGGGCTCCCGTCCCCGGTACGCGTGCTCGACGCTGTTGGAGCAGGCTTCGTTCACCACGAGCACCATGTCGGACGCCGACGGTTCCCGCACACCGTGGGCGATGAGCCAGGCGGTGAGCCGCCTGCGGATCTCGGTCAGCTGCGCGGCAATCGCCGGGATGTCGATGACCAGCGGCGCGGGCTCGGCCCGGTACAGCACGAGCGCGACGTCGTCGTCATAGCCGCGATCCGGGGCGAGTTTGCCCAGCACCGTGTCGGCGACCTCGTCCACCGGCAGCGCCGCGGACTCGGCGATCACGGCGGCCACCCGCTCGATCTGCGCGTCGATCGGTCGGTCGCGCCGCTCGACCAGACCGTCGGTGTAGAGCATCAGCGTCGAGCCGGCCCTCAGCGGGTGGCTGGCCCGCGGTCGCGGTTCGCGGTGCCGGACCCCCAGGGGCACCGAGACCGCCCCGGTCAACAGCTCGCAGGCGCCGTCGTCGCCGATCAGGATCGGCGGTACGTGGCCGGCGCTGCTGTATTCGACGGTGCCCGCCTCGGTGTCGACGATCGCGACGAACACCGTCGTGCAGAACGCGTCGGGGATGTGGGACGCGACCGCGTCGAGGTGCTCGAGCAGCGTCGACGTGTCCGCACCGGTCAGCAGCAACGCGCGGGTGGACGCCCGCAACTGGCCCATCACCGCTGCGGCCGCCAGCCCGCGCCCTACGCAGTCGCCGACCACGACCCCGATCCGGTGCTCGGCCACCGGCAGCACGTCGTAGAAGTCCCCGCCGATCTCGAGCGGGTGCACGGCCGGCTCGTAGCGCACCGCGAAGCCCGGCGGCAGGTCGATCGGCGCGAGCAGCGACCGCTGCAGGGTCAGCGAGGTGTCGCGCGCGTTCTCGAACTGGCGGACATGCTGCATCGCGGTGCCCAGGTGGCCGACCAGCGCGGTGATCAGGTACCGGTCCTCGTCGCTGATCACCCGCGGCCGGTGGTGCTCCAGGCACACCACGACATCGCGAGCACCCGACAGCACCGTGACGAATCCGCGGGTGGTCCCGGCGCTGGGCGCCGCGCCGACCGGTGTCACGGTCAGCGGGATCCACGAGCGGGCGTCGTCGATGGTGCGCTGCCAGTCGTCGTCGAGGTCGTCCCACTCCGACACCGCGGGTTCGCCCGCCACGTGCACCGACGGTCCGTCGCCCGGGCTCCGCGGCCAGATCACCGCCATCAGCCGTCGCGCATCCAGGGACCGGCGGCACTGCGCGAGCGTGATGGCCAGCACCTCGTCGACGCTTCGCGCGACGCTCACCGCGGTCGCCAGCCGGGCGACCGCGCGGTCGCGTTCGCCCGCGGCACGGGCCGAGGTGATGTCGCGGATCGTGCCGACGTAGAGGCCTTCGCCGAACGGTTGACCGGTGACGGCGTTGATGCTGAGCGCGACCCAGCGCCGCCGGCCGTCGCGGTGCTCGATCTCCATCTCGCCGGTCACCCGGCCGTCCTTCACCAGAGCCTCGCTGCGGCGGTGGGCCGCGTCGGCGTCGCGCACCCACGGGTGCGGCACCAGATACGGCAGATCGGTCTGCCCGTAGCCGGTGATCTGGGTGAACGCGTCGTTGACCTCGATTACGGCGCCGTGGCCGTCGGCGACGAAGAAGCCGTCCTGCAACGAATTGACCAGTGCCCCGCGGAACTCGTCGCGGTCCGCCAGGTGATCGGCCCGCGCCCGCTCCCGCTCGTAACGGTGGTACAGGTCTGCGGAGTCGGTCATCCTCGGGTCAATCGCGGTCGTCGCAGTGTCGTCCCGACCATAGTCCGCGCCCGCTGTACGGATCCTGGGAAGCGTTGATCTCTGCGATCGGCGGCCACGTATTAAGCTCGGCGCATCGCCGCCGTCAGGGGCGGCGTCGACCGGAGGACATCTGTTGTCACGTAATGATCCGATCACGACCTCGGTCTCCCAGGAGGGGAGCATCGCCGTGCTGACGGTCGGTGGCGACATCGACCTCGCCACCGTGCCGGCGTTCCAGGCCGGTATCACCGAGGCGCTGACGCAGGAACCCACAGCGCTCGTCGTCGACCTGACCGCCGTGGACTTCCTGGCCTCGGCAGGTTTGCAGGCGCTGGTCGCGACCCACGAGACCGTCAGCAAGTCCGCCCGGTTCGCGGTCGTCGCCGACGGCCCGGCCACCAGCCGACCGATCCAGCTGACCGGGCTCGACCAGGTGTTCTCGCTGTTCCCGACGCTGCCCGAGGCGCTGTCGGCGCTGCAGTCCGGTTCCTGACTCTCGGTCGCTCACCGAGCGACCCGCCGGTCATCCGGGTTACAGTTTCGACGCCGGGCTGATCTTGACCGGACCTGGCACCGATCGGGACAGATAGGACTGCAACATGAGGTCAGCTCAGTTGGGCCGCCGCGTCGGCGTGATCGCGGCCGGGACCGCCGCCGCGGCGATGGTGCTGTTCACCGCGTCGTGCTCCTCCGAGGAGGAGGCGCCGGAGGAGACCACCACGACGACCACCACGACCACGACGACGACGACTTCGGCCGCGCCGGTGGAGCCGACGGAGAAGGCGCCGCGCATCGACCCCGGCCCGAACCCGTTCTCGCCGACCGTCCACGCGCCGCCGGCGCCGACGGCGATCCCCGGCGACAACTGACCGGATCCGGAACGGACGTACGCTGGCGTCCGTGAGTGCGCGGCAGCTAGGCGTGCTGGCGCTGATCGCGGTGGGCGTGTGGGCGCTCGCCGCGGATCTGCGTCCCGATCCCGCGCGCGACGGCGGCGGTGTGATCCCCGGGCCGTACTCCTATCTGCTGGCCAGTTCGACCGACCTGGGACCGTCGCGCACCGCCGACGTCCAGGTCACGCTGGCGCTGGGCGGCCGCGACCGGCCCGACGCGCTGTTCGACTGGGCCGGCGGCCGCGACCTCGCGGTGCGCTGGCATGCGGGGCAGGACTGGGCTGTCGTCGAGGGACGGGCGCAGGACGTCGCCGACGCCTTCGACGTCGAGGTGCACGACTACCGCGGCCGCCGCGGGCAGGTGTTCTACGCCTCGCCGCAGCAGCCCGGGGTCCCCGACGGTCTGACCGGAGAGGTCCGCGACCTCGGCCGCATCCTCGGCTACCTGCCGCACCGCACGTCGCACATCTGGACGGTGCCGCTGGACGTGCCCGACCAGGGGCTCACACCGGAGGCGCTGCTCAACACCTACAACATCACCCCGCTGGCGGCGGCCGGGTACACCGGCAAGGGCACCACGATCGTGTTCTTTGCGTTCGACGGCTTCGACCAGGCCGATCTCGACACGTTCGCCGACACCTACCGGCTGCCGCGGTTCACCCCGGAGGTGGTCGGCGGGGAACTCGACGAACCGCGCGGCGAGACCACGATGGACCTGCAGGTCGCGCACGCCGTCGCCCCCGACGCCCGCAAGGTCGTCGTCAGCGCGCAGCCGACCGTCACCGGCGACGGCGCGTTCGAGAAGATCGGGCAGATGTTCGCCGAGACCGACCGGCGCTTCCCGGGCGCGGTGTGGAGCCTGTCGATCGGCTGGGGCTGCGACAAGCTGATCACCGCCGCCGACCTGGCCCCGGTGCGCGCGGCGCTGGCGGCCGCGCAGGAACGCGGCACCACCGCGTTCAACGCCAGCGGTGACCTGGCCGGGCTGGAGTGCAAGGGCGGCGACGACTGGTCCTCGCCGCCCGGTGAGGCCGACATCGGCCTGGACTCGATCGCGTCGCTGCCGGAGATGACCGATGTCGGCGGCACCACGCTGTCGACCGACGCCCAGGGCCGCTGGCTGTCCGAGCAGGCCTGGTTCGATGTGCCGCTCACCGTCGGAACCGGCGGCGGGGTCTCGGCGCTGTTCGACCGCCCGCCGTGGCAACGCGCGGTGATGACCGGCCAGCACTCCGACCGGCGGCTGACCCCCGACGTCGCCGCGGTCGCCGACCCGTTCACCGGCGTGCGGATCGTGTTCCAGCAGACGCCGCTGGTCGGCGGCGGCACCTCGCAGTCCGCGCCGATCTGGGCGGGGATGGCGGCGGTGATGAACCAGTACCTGATCGCCAACGGGGGCCGCGGGATCGGCGCGCTCAACCCGCTGCTGTACCGGATGGCCCGCGGCGCCCCGCTGCCCGCGTTCCGCGACGTCACGCTGGGCGGCAACAGTGTCGCCGACGCCACCCCGGGTTACGACCTGGTGACCGGGCTGGGTACCCCGGACGTCGACAACCTCGTTCGCAATCTTCTTGTCCTGCAGCGGGTTCCGTCATGAGCACCGAGAACCCGGGCGATGACGACGCGGTGCCCACCACCGAGTGCCGGATCTGCAAGACCGACGTCCCGGCGGGCACGTACTGCGGGCTGTGCGGATGCCACCTGACCCCGCGCAGACACGAGGGCCCGGACTGGCTGCGCGTTCGCGACTTCGGCGCCGCACCGAACGAACACCTGCTGCAGCTGTCGGTGGCCAGTTCGCTGTTCCCGCATCTGCCGCAGCGGTCCCGCGCGGCGTTCCGGATCGGCCTGGTGGTACTGCTGGCCGCGTTGGTCGCGTTCACGCTGCTACGGCTGCCCGCGGCGTTGGTGACGGTGGCGGCGCTGGGCCTGCCGCTGCTGTACCTGATCTATCTACGTGAGTCGGATGCGTTCCGCGACTTCCCGATTCGTACCATCGTGTTGACGATGGCGCTCGGTGTCGGCCTCGGCGTGGGGTGGGTGCTGCTGACCGGCGCGGTGGTGGCGCGCTCGTACGGCACGGGGCTGGGCGCCGGGATCGTCGGCACCCGTCTGCTGCGCGACGGTATCGGCATCCCGTTGGGCGGGGTGCTGCTGATGCTGCTGCCCGCGGTGGCCGTGCGGGTGTGGCGGCCGCCGTCGCGGGAATCGCTGGACGGGTTCATGGTCGGTGCGCTGGGTGCGCTGACGTTCACCGCGGCCGCGACGCTGACGCGTCTGGCCCCGCAGTTCGGCACCGGCCTGGTGAGCAGGCGGCCGATGGAGAGCCTGCTGGTCGAGGCGGGCATCCGCGGTATCGCGGTGCCGTTGACCGCCGCCGCGGCCGGCGGATTGATCGGCGCCGCACTGTGGTTCACCCGCCCGGCCAGTAAACGCGATCAGCATCCGGGCGCGGTCCGTGCGGTGCTCGTCGGCTTCGCGGTCGCGGTGCTGGTCGTATATCTGAGCCTCGGACTGATCGACGTGGCGCGCTTCCCGCAGGTGCCGATGCTGGTGCTGTATCTGCTGCTGGCCACGGTCGCGCTGTTGCTGCTGCGGATCGGTCTGCACCTGGCGCTGCTGCACGAGGCGCACGACGAGATCCTCTCCGACGAACCGCTGCTGTGCCCGCACTGCGGGCACGTGGTACCGGACATGGCGTTCTGCCCGGCGTGCGGGGTGGCGACGCGCGCGTCGTCCCGGTCGTCGCGCAAGCACCGGCGCCAGGCGCGCCCGGTGCGCGGCCGCAGACCGGACAGCCCATGAGCACGCGGTCATGAGTACAGCGACGACACCCGATTTCTTTCCCGGCTACGCGGTTCCGGCCGGCGAGTACGCCGCGGCACCACCGCCGCGCACGTCGCGCACCCGGTTGGTGCTGACCTGGATCGTCGCGATCGGGGTCATCGCGGGCGCCCTGCTCTGGATGTCGGCGAAGATCGCCAAACCGCCTGTGCGCTACATCTGCCCGCCCGACTGCGGTCGGCCGCCCACCGGAACACCGGTGGAGATCAACCCGCGCTTCACCGCCGCCGACGGTGCGTTCTCGGTGTCGTATCCGGCGCCGAGTTCGGCCTACCGCATTACCACCAGACCCAACGGGGTGACCGCCGAATTCACCGCCGGAGACGGCGGCACGCTGCAACTGTTCAGCGAACCCGCCGCCGGCCGTGCCCCGCGTGACATCGCGAAAACGTTGGTGGACAGTACTTTTCCCGACACCCGGACGGCCTACGAGATTCCCAACGCGATGGTCGGCTACCAGTCCGGCTACGGCGAGGTGGCCGACTGCTGGCCGCAGGGCGCCAACAGCAGCTACCTGCGGATGCGGGTGATCGTGATGGTCGCGGTCAAGGACGATCTCGCGCTGGTCGCCGCCGCGGTGGGGCCCTACCACCAGTTCGGCCCCGACTTCGGGTTCGGCAAGCCGTCCGGGGCGAATCTTCAGATCGCCTTGGACATGGGCAAATACGTCAACAGCTTCGCCTGGCGCGGCGACCCGCCGCGGTGAGTCAGAACAGCCAGACCCACGCCGCCACCATCGCCGTGACCGCGAGCGCTCCGGTGGTCAGGACATGAGCGAGCAGATGCGTGCGGTCGTTCATGACGACGACGCTAGGCACGCCGGCTGTGACCGGCCTGAGCGGACCCGGTGAGGTCGCTGATCAGACCGTGGCGAGCACCTTGGCCGCGGCATGCTCGGGCATCGGGTCGTAGCGGGCGAACGTCCTGGTGAACGACCCGGCACCGTGGGCGAGCGAGCGCAGATCGATTGCGTAGCGGGTCAGTTCGACCTGCGGGATGTCCGCCCGGACCAGGGTGCGGTCGTCGCTGACCTTGTCGGTGCCCAGCACCCGTCCACGCCTGCCCGCCAGGTCACCCATCACCGCGCCGACGAAGTCGTCGGGAATCAACACCGTCACCTCGTCGACGGGTTCGAGGAGGCTGATCCGGGTCGCTGCGGCGGCTTCACGCAGGGCCAGCGCGCCGGCCATCTGGAAGGCGAAGTCCGACGAGTCGACGCTGTGCGCCTTGCCGTCGAACAGCGTGACCCGGATGTCGACGACCGGATAGCCGCTGCCGCTCACCCCGGACAGCCCCTTGTCCATCTGTGCCCGCACCCCCTTCTCGACGCTGGGGATGAACTGGCGCGGCACCGCGCCGCCGACGACCTTGTCGACGAACTCGAAACCCGTGCCCTGGGGCAGCGGTTCGACCTCGATGTCGCAGACGGCGTACTGGCCGTGCCCGCCGGACTGCTTGACGTGGCGGCCGTGGCCTTTAGCCTTGCCCGCGAACGTCTCTCGTAGCGGCACCCGCAGTTCGACGGTGTCGACGGCGACGCCGAAGCGGCGGGCCAGCGCCTCGAGGAGCACACCGGCGTGCGCCTCGCCCATCGTCCAGAGCACGACCTGGTGGGTCTCCGGGTTCTGCTCGATGCGCAGCGTCGGGTCCTCCGCGGCCAGCCGGCCGAGCCCGACCGCCAGCTTGTCCTCGTCGGTCTTGGCGCGCGGCTGCACGGCGATCGGCAGCAGCGGTTCGGGCATGCTCCAGGGTTTGAGGACCAGCGGATCGGCCTTGTCGGACAGCGTGTCACCGGTCTCGGCGCGGCTGAGGCGACCGATCGCGGCGATGTCGCCGGCGATCACGGCGGCCGCGGGCCGTTGCTGTTTGCCGAGTGGGAAGCTCAGGGTCCCCACGCGCTCGTCCTCGTCGTGGTCCTCGTGGCCCGGTCCCGATGAGCCCGCGCCGAAGAACGACGAGAAGTGGCCCGACACATGCAAAGTGGTGTCGGAGGTGATGGTGCCGGAGAACACCCGCACCAGGCTGAGCCGCCCGACGTAGGGGTCTGACGTCGTCTTGACCACCTCGGCCAGCAGCGGGGCGGCCGGATCGCAGGGCAACGTCTCGCGCGCCTTGCCCTGCGGGGTGAACACCTCGGGCAGCGGATGTTCGGGCGGAGAGGGGAAACCGGCGGTGATGATCTCGAGCAGTTCCAGGGTGCCGACCCCGGTGCTGCTGCAGGCCGGGATGACCGGAAAGAACGACGCCCGCGCGACGGCCTTCTCGAGGTCGTCGATCAGCACGGACTCGTCGATCTGTTCGCCGCCGAGATAGCGCTCCATCAGCGTCTCGTCCTCGGACTCCTCGATGACGCCTTCGATCAGCGCGCTGCGGTGCTCGGCGATCGCGTCGGCGTAGGACGCCTCGGGTTCGTGGGCGGCCACGCGGGTGCCGTCGCGGTACTCGTAGTGCGTCTGCGACAGCAGCCCGATCAGCCCGGTGCACGGCATGTTCGCAGGCAGATACAGCGGCAGCACCTTGTCGCCGAACGCCCGCTGTGCCTCGGCGAGCGCGTTGTCGTAGTTGGCCCGGGAGTGGTCGAGTTTGGTGATCACCACCGCGCGCGGCATGCCGACCTGCGCGCACTCCTGCCACAGCGATTTGGTGGGTTCGTCGATGGCCTCGTTGGCGGCGACGACGAACAGCGCGCAGTCGGCGGCGCGCAGACCCGCCCGCAGTTCACCGACGAAGTCGGCGTAACCGGGGGTGTCGATCAGGTTGACCTTGGTGTCGGAGTGGGCCAGGGAGGCCAACGCCAGGCCCACCGAGCGCTGCTGGGCGATCTCGGCCTCGTCGCAGTCGCACACCGTGGTGCCGTCGATCACCGAACCCGCTCTGGTGAGCACGCCGGCGGCCACCAGCAGCGCCTCGATCAGTGTGGTCTTGCCGCCACCCGACGGGCCGACCAGGGCCACGTTGCGGATGGCGGCCGGACTGTCCGCGGTGGGGGCGGCTCCGGCGCCCTGGGCATGTGTCGTCTTGTCGGCCATGACGTTCCCCTTCCACGGCGGCCGCCCAGCCGCCGCAGTGTGTGTGCAACACCTTGCTCCTCGGCGGCACACAGCACAAGGGATTGGCGAAATCTCAGGCCTGCCAGGACGCCCATCGGGTGACCGCGACGGTGACCACCGGCCCGTCGAGCGCGAGCCGCTCGTACTGCGGGTACTTGCGCCGCAGCAGGGTGTAACCGGTCGCCAATTCTTCACCGCTGGTGTGGATTTCGGCGTTACCGTCGGCGCGCACCCACCACAGCCGGGACCAGTCGTCCTCGTAGTGGTCGACCAGCAGGCTCACCTGCGGGTTGGCTTCGATGTTGACCAACCGGCGCAGGCGCCGAGTGGTTTTTCGCTTGGCGTCGACGGCCGTGTAGACCACGCCGTCGTGCACCGCGAACACCACCGGGACCAGGTGCGGCGCACCCTGGGGTCCGACCGTCGACAACCGCGCGATCGGCGCCTCGGCGAATGCGGTCGTCGCGTCGAAACCGGCCATCGCCGAACCTACTTCGCCCCGTCGAGGTAGCAGGCCGAGCTGCTGAGGGACTCGGTGTAGGGGGCCGACGTCGCCCGCGACAGCAGTTTGTACAGCTGGGCCTGTTCGTCGGCGTCGAGTGCGGCCAGCACGCGTTGCTCGACGCCGCTGAGGGACTCCTCGAGTTCGGTGAGCCGACGCGCGCCGGCGGGGGTGAGGGACACGGTGTGGCGGCGGCGGTCCTGCGGGACGCGTCGGCGCTCGATCAGCCCGTCGGCCTCGAGTTCGTTGAGCAGCGCCACGACGTTGGTCGGGTCGACGCCCAGCGTGGTGGACAGGTCGGACTGGCTCTGCTCGCCGAGTTCGCGCAGCAGGGTCAGCGCGATGACGTGGCGGGCCCGCAACCCGAACTGTGCCAGCGCGACGTCGCCCTCGGTCTGCATCCGTCGCGCCAGGAAGACCAGCAGCGGGGCGGACAACTCGGGCATCTGTCCAGGCTACGGGAATAACCCCGACGGTCATGGATGTATTAATAGTTTGTACAATACTAATCGTCTATAAAGGACTAACAATGGCTCATCTGCTCCACATCGACTCGTCGGTCCGCGGATCCCAGTCGGTCAGCCGGCGCCTGACCGCCCGCGCCGCCGAACGCTGGCGGGCGACCCATCCCGGGGGCACGGTGACCTACCGCGACCTGGGCGCCGATCCCGTCCCGCATCTCATCCCGTCGACCGGCACCGCCCGCAAGATCCCCGCCGACCAGCGCACCGCCGCGCAGCTGGCGTCGGTCGAGCTCAGCGCGTCGTTGATCGACGAGGTCAAGCGCGCCGACGTGCTGCTACTGGGCCTGCCGCTGTACAACTTCAGCGCGCCGAGCAGCGTGCACGCGTGGGTCGACCACCTGGTCGCGGTCGGGCTCTCGATCGACGCTCAGACCGGCGAGGGGCTGCTCGGCGACACCGAGTTCGTCGTGCTCACCAGCCGCGGCGGCGGCTACGGACCGGGCACCCCGCGTGAGGGCTGGGACCACGCGATCGCCTGGTTGCCGCACGCGGTGTCGATGACAGGGCTGCGGCCGCGGTTCATCACCGCCGAGCTCACGATGGCCGACGCCAACCCGGCGATGGCCGATCTGCGCGGGCTGGCCGCCGAGAGCCTGCGCCGGGCGCATGCCGAGATCGACGGGCTGTGGGCCGCCGACGAGAACGCGGCCTGACCCGTTTGCCGCCAGCGGGCGCAACGGTCGTCGATAGTGGTCTCATGCCCACGCGCCCCGGCCGCCCACGCAGCGAGCAGTCGCGGCTGTCGGTGCTGCGCGCGGCGTCGGAGTTGTTGCGAGAGGTCGGCTTACGCGCGATGACAACCGAGGAGATCGCCGGCCGGAGCGGGGTCAGCAAGGCGACGATCTACAAGTGGTGGCCGAACAAGTACGCGGTGGCCATCGAGGCGTTCCTCGGCCAGATCATGGCCGAGGCGCCCGATCCCGACACCGGTTCGGCGCGCGAGGACATTCTCGGCGTGCTTCGCGGGCTGGCGCACTTCTACGACGGCGAGAGTGGTCGGGTGTTCGCGCAACTGGTCGGGGAGGGCCAGTCCGACCCGGCGGTGGCCGCCGAGTTGCAGACGCATCTGGTCGCCCCGCGCCGCGCGTTGATGCGCAGGGTGTGGGAGCGGGGGGTGGCGCGTGGGGAGCTGCGCGCTGACATCGACGCCGACGTCGCGGTCGATCTGCTGCTCAGCCCGCTGCTGTACCGGTTGCTGCTCGGGCACGCAGCCGTCGGCGATGTGGACCACGTCGTCGCCGCCGCGATGGGGGGGCTGAGGCGTACGCTTGAAACTGAACGTGAAGTTCAGTAATTGCGAGACGCCGTCCACCGCGGACCCGCCCCGCGTGACCGAAGGAAACGGCATGAAGACACGTCTGATCGCGACATTGGCCATGGCAGCCACGGCCGCCGCCGTCGGGTTCGCCCCGACCGCGGTCGCCGCACCGACCGGGTGTTCCTACACCGGCGGTGCCACCACCTGCGTGAGTCCGGGCAACGCCCAGGTCACCGCCCAACCCGGCCTGGCAGCCAGCGATGCGGCCCAACTGCAGACCCCGTTCTACGGGGTGCCGTTCGGGGTGATCCTGCACCACAAGATCGGCCGGCACCGCTGACATTGCGCCGAGTGTGAAACCGCTGCGAAAAAACGGCCGCGAAATCGCAACCACTTCACACTCGGCGCCACCTAGCGCTGGTCCGGCCGCTGCGGCGCGACGCTGATCGGCGAGCGGGTCACCGGCGTACGCGTCACGCCGATCTCGGGCTGCTCACGGGTGGTCCGCGTCGACGGAGTGCGCGGCCGGTTCGTCTGCGCCGGCGCCGGAGCCGGGGCGGCCGACGTCTCGGCGGGCGGCGGGGGAGGCGGCGGCGGGGGAGGCTCGGGCCGCGACGAACTCGGCGGCGGCGCGGAACTCTGCGCGGTCGGGGACACCGTGGTGACCTCATCGACCGCGGTGCCCGACGGCCGGTCGAACACCAGCAACACACCGGAGACGACGATCGCAATTGCGGCCAGCGAGATCGCGGCCAGCAGGGTCGCGGTCTTGCGGGTGCGGTACCACGGCGGCGGCGCCGGCTCGAAATACCAGGTGTCCGAGTCGAACGCGTCGAAGGAGCGGTAGTCCGCGCCGATCTCGGGGACCTCGCCGGAAGCGGCGGGCAGCGCCGCACCGCTTTGCTCGCCCTCGTCATCGAACAGGTAGTCGAAGTCCCCCGAGGCTTCGCGTTCCGCCACACAGGAATGTTAACGCCGGTACCTGCGCAAATGCTCGGGCGGGGAAACTGCGGCGAAGCCGCGCGGCCGCGACGCCGTCGCGATAGGGTTTCGAGCGCCTCGCATGGATTCATTCACCGCGGCGACCGGCGGCCGTCACCACGGCGCCATCCTGCCGCCTCCTGACCATCGGAAGGTTTCGGCCATGAAACTCAGCGCACGCACACGACAACTCGCCGCCACGGGCGCCGCGGCGGTTCTGCTGCTCGGCGGCTCGGTGGCCTGCGCGCCCCCGGAGAAGGAGAGCGGCGGCGCCGAGACGCAGTCCGGGGTCAAGGCCGCCGAGGCCACCTCGGCCGAGGACTTCGGCGGGATCGACGGCCTGGTGGAAGCCGCCAAAGCCGAGGGCGAGCTCAATGTGATTGCGCTGCCGCCGGATTGGGCGAACTACGGCGCGATCATCAAGGCGTTCTCCGACAAGTACGGCATCAAGGTGAATTCCGCGCAGCCCGACGCGTCCAGCCAGGACGAGATCAACGCCGCCAACCAGCAGAAGGGCAAGAGCACCGCACCCGACGTGTTCGACCTCGGCCAGTCGGTGGCGTTGGCGAACACCGCGATGTTCGCGCCGTACAAGGTCACCACCTTCGACGACATCCCGGCCGCGTTCAAGGACGCCGACGGCACCTGGGTCAACGACTACGGCGGCTACATGTCGATCGGCTTCGATTCGGCGAAAGTGCCCGAGGTCACCAGCGTCGACGATCTGCTCAAGCCCGAGTACCGCGGGTCGGTCGCGCTCAACGGCGACCCGACCCAGGCCGGCGCCGCGTTCTCCGGCGTGCTGATGGTCGCTCTGTCCCAAGGCGGTTCGGTCGACGACATCGCGCCCGGAGTCGAGTTCTTCCGCAAACTCGCCGACGCAGGCAACTTCCTGCCCGTCGACCCCACCCCGGCCACCATCGAATCGGGTCAGACCCCGGTGGTGATCGACTGGAACTACACCAACGCCGCCGAGACCAAGAAGCTGCCGTCGTGGAAGGTGCTCGTGCCGCCGGACCACGCGGTGGCGGGCTACTACTACCAGGCCATCAACAAGGACGCGCCGCATCCGGCCGCCGCCCGGCTGTGGCAGGAGTTCCTCTACAGCGACGAGGGTCAGAACCTGTTCGCGCTCGGGGGAGTTCGGCCGGTACGGGCCGACAACATGGCCGCCGACGGAACCCTCGACGAGGCCGCGACCGCGTCGGTGCCGGTGATCGACGGACCGGTGACCGTGCCGACGCCCGAGCAGACCGAGGCGGCCACCAAGTACCTGGCCGAGCACTGGGCCGCGGCGATCGGCTGACCGCGAGGAGTGAAGCTGAAAAAGCTGCGGGAGACCTCCGCATCCGCACTGCCGCTGCTGCCGTTCCTGGCGGTCGTGGTGATCTTCCTCGTCATCCCGACGGTCACGGTCATCGTCAACGCGTTCGTCGTCGACGGCGTCTTCTCGCTGACCCGCATCGAGGCGCTGTTCTCCGGGGCGGCGTTGTCGGCGCTGGCCAAGAGCATGGTGCTCTCGGCGAGCACCGCGCTGATCGGCGCGGTGTTCGGGGCGGTGCTGTCGTGGCTGATCGTGTCCAGCCCCTCGACGTCGATGCTGCGCCGCAGCGTGCTGTCGCTGTGCAGTGTGCTGGCCCAGTTCGGTGGTGTGGCACTGGCATTCGCGTTCCTGGCGACAATCGGACTCAACGGGGTGCTGACGCTGTGGGTCCAGCAGCTGTTCGGCTTCAACCTCGCCGGCTCGGGGTGGCTGTACGGGCTCAGCGGGCTGATCGTGGTGTACACGTACTTTCAGATCCCGCTGATGGTCATCGTGTTCATCCCGGCGCTGGAGGGTCTGCGTGAACAGTGGCGCGAGGCCGCGGTCAGCCTCGGCGCATCGCGGTGGCAGTACTTCCGCGAAGTCGTCGTGCCGTTGTTGACGCCGGCGTTCCTGGGTTCGGCACTGTTGTTGTTCGCCAACGCCTTTGCCGCGTACGCGACGGCCGCGGCGCTGGTCAGCCAGGGCAGCCCGATCGTGCCGCTGCTCATCCGGGCCGCGCTGACCAGTGAAGTGGTGCTGGGGCAGTCCGGGCTCGCCTACGCGCTGGCGCTCGAGATGATCGTCGTCGTCGCGATCGTCATGGTTGCCTACAACATGCTGGTCCGGCGCACGGCGAGGTGGCTGCGATGACCGGCAAGCTGGTTCGCGGTGTGCTCTGGGTGGGGTTCGGGTTGTTCTTCCTGTTCCCGCTCTACGCGATGGCCGACTTCTCGACGCGCAACCTGATCGCCGGCGGCCGGACGCTGCGCGCGTGGAACAACCTGGTCGCCGACGACGCGCTGTACCAGGCCATCGTGGTGTCGCTGATGCTGGCGGTGCTCACCGTGGTCGCGATGCTGGTGCTGCTGCTGCCGACGATGATCTGGGTGCGGCTGCGGGCCCCGTGGGCGCGGGGGCTGGTGGAGTTTCTGTGCCTGCTGCCGTTGACGATTCCGGCACTGGTGATCGTCGTCGGACTGCGCAACGTGTACCTGTGGGTGACGTACTTCCTCGGGGAGTCGGCGTTGACGCTGACGTTCGTCTACATCGTGCTGGTGCTGCCGTTCGCCTACCGCGCGCTGGACGCCGCCTTGTCGTCGATCGACCTGCAGACGCTGACCGAGGCGGCGCGATCGCTGGGCGCGGGGTGGGCCACCACGATCCTGCGGGTGGTGGTGCCCAACATCTGGCCGGGAATCCTGTCCGCGTCGTTCATATCGATCGCCGTGGTGCTCGGCGAGTACACGATCGCGTCGTTGAGCGGGTACGAGACGCTGCAGGTGCAGATCGTGCTGATCGGTAAATCCGACGGGACGACGTCGGTGGCGGCCTCGCTGGCGGTGCTGCTGTTGGCGTTCGTCCTGCTGCTGGTGCTGTCGCTCGCCACCCGCGGGCGCCGAAGGGTGCAAGGAGTCGCCGCATGACCGACGGACTCGCCGTCGAACTCAACGACCTGACCCGGGTGTACGGCACCGTCAAGGCGCTCGACGGGTTGACGCTGCACATCGAGCCGGGCGAACTCGTCGCGCTGCTGGGCCCGTCGGGGTGCGGGAAGACGACCGCGCTGCGGATCCTGGCGGGCCTGGACCAGGCCACCTCAGGCACGGTGTCGGTCGGCGGCCGCGACGTCAGCCGGGTGCCGGCCAACAAACGCGACCTGGGCATGGTGTTTCAGGCCTACAGCCTGTTCCCGCACCTGACCGTGCTCGACAATGTCGCATTCGGCTTGAAGATGCGCGGAAAAGACAAGGCGCAGCGCACTTCTCGGGCTGCCGAGATGCTGGAGCTGGTCGGGTTGTCGGCGCACACCCACAAGTACGCCAGCGAGCTGTCCGGCGGACAGCAGCAGCGGGTGGCGCTGGCCCGGGCGCTGGCGATCCAGCCGCGGGTGCTGCTGCTCGACGAACCGCTCTCGGCGCTGGACGCCAAGGTGCGCACCCAGTTGCGCGACGAGATCCGGCGGGTCCAACTCGAGGTCGGTACGACGACGTTGTTCGTCACCCACGACCAGGAGGAGGCGCTGGCCGTCGCGGACCGGGTAGGCGTGATGAGTCAGGGCCGGCTCGAGCAGTTGGCGGCGCCGGCCGATCTCTACGCCCACCCGGCGACTCCGTTCGTCGCCGAGTTCGTCGGGCTGAACAACAAAGTGCCCGGCGAGGTTTCGGGCGGACGGGTGGCCGTGCTGGGCTCGTCGGTGCCGACGCTGCCCGGGTCGGTCGCCTCCGGTCGAGGCCTGGCGATGGTGCGACCGGAGTCGGTGACCGTCACCGCCGACCCGGCGGGCGGCGCGACGGTCAGCTCGGTGGCGTTCCTGGGTCCGGTGTCGCGGGTGTACAGCACGCTGTCGGATGGCACCGTCGTCGGCGCGCAGTTGAGCAGTTCGGCGGCGCGGGCGTTCGCTCCCGGGGACACGGTGCGCGTCGGCGTGGAGTCCGACGGCGTGCTGGTGGTGCCGCCGGCGTCGTAGCAATTCGCGCCAAAGAAAAGACTAGACGTCGCGGACCGGGTCGATCCCCAGATCGCGGTAGCTGACCAGCGCGACGAACGGCACGTCGCGCGCCGCGAACCGCTTGGCCGCGATGTCGCCGCGGTCGACCATCGGGATCACGCCGGCCACGACGGCGCCCACCGCGGTCACCCGGTCGAACGCGATCTCCGTCGACCCGCCGGTGCTGATCACGTCGTCGACCAGCAGCACCCGCGTCCCGGGCGTCAACCGCGTGCCCTCGATCCACTGCTGGCGGCCGCGCTGTTTCTGCTCCTTGCGCACCGAGAACCACGCCTTGCCGGTGACCATCGCCACGCCGTGCGCCAACGGGTCGGCGCCCATCGTCAGCCCGCCGACGGCGTCGTAGGAGATGCCGTGCAGCTCGGCCAGCTCGGCGACCGCGCGGCTGACCACGGTCAACCGCTCACCGGTGTCGATCGCGTACTTGCCGTCGATGTAGTCGTGGCTGAGCTGACCGCTGGCCAGCTTGAACGGCTCCTCGCGACGCTCATGACCGCGGGTGGCGATCAGGTCGAACGCGGCCTGCCAACTCTGCGGGCGCTCGGGCACGGCCGCCATGCTATCGCCCCTCCCGCGCGCGACGCGTCAACTCGACTGCGGCTGAACGTAATTCGCCGACCGAATCGATCGGCGAGGCGTAGCCGATCCGCGTGTAGGCCATCCCGCGCGGCGTCTCCACCCGCAGGTCCAGCCCGTAGCGGTCGGCGCCGGTGCAGGTCGCCGCGGTGGTGTCCGGGTAGCCGCCCAGCACCTGGGCCATCGCCACCAGCGTGTCGGCGTGATCGGCGTTGAGGTGCTCGACCGCCCCGGCCGCCCGCGGCGCCACCGGATCGGGCTGCGCGGCGGTGTAGGCCTCGCCGGTCGTCGAGTCCATCCGCCCGTACCCGCCGACCCAGCGGACCCGGTCCACCCGCAGCAGCCACACCGTGAAGTCGCTGTAGTCGATGTAGTAGCGGGCGGCGGCGACCGCGGACAGGTGCGCCTCCCGCGCGGCCGCCAAATCGTCGCCGGCCGGCCGCGACGCCACCCCGGCCAGCGTGATCCGCGCACTGGCCAACGGGTCGGACCCCGACTGCGGCGCGACGATCGCGATGCTGGCCCGCTGATCCGCCAGCAGGTTGCGGCCGTGCTCGGCGAGGTTGGACACGCACAGCACCGGCGCGCCGTCGAGCAGACCGTACGTCACGAACGACGCCCACGGGTTGCCGTCGGCGGTCAACGTCGCCAGGGTTCCGACGTTGGTCGACGCGGCGATGGTCCTGGCCTCTTCGGCCGCCGACGGGCGGACGGGGTTGACGATCTCCGTCAGCGGGGGCGGCACGCTCGGAGCGTCGCCCGGGTCACCGTGATCACGTGTTGCCACGCCAGGACACTACCGAATCCCGGTCAGCCGCCGAGCGCGGCGATCAGGTCCTTGATGCGTGAGGTCTCTTCCTCGTTGGCCGGCCCCTCGGCCTCCACCGACTCGATCAGGTCTTTGCGCAACCCGACACCGTTGGCGGCTTCCTTGGTCGACAGCTTCGCCCGGCCGCGCGCCACGTAGAGCCGCTGCCCCAACGTGGCGTTGGGTCCGGTCGCGGCGTTCTCCATCAACTCGTCGTAGCGTCTGCGCACCCCGCTGAGCGCCACGATGACCGACGGCTGGGTGCGGCTGCGGCCCGCCGCCTCGGTCAGCGAACCCTGCAGCTTGCGCATACCCTCGAGGATCACGCCCACCCGGTCGGGGAAGTCCGGGTCGCTGTGGTCGGGCAGGGCATCGATCGCGGCGCCGTACATGTGCATCGCCGCGTCGGCCATGCCGACAATGACCTGAGCTTCACCATCGTTGGGCGTCGAATCAGCCACAGCCACTCGATTCGTAGGGGGTGAGCGAGACGACGGAAACCGTAACCCGTCAAGATCACTGTTTCAACCGCTCCGATGCGGTCGGCGGGCGATTCAATTTCCGGCGGCGTGGGTAGCTTTGGAATCGTATGGACCACATCAGCGGTGTCAAAGCTTCCGACGCGTCGGCCGACCACGACCCGGCCGAGGGCAGTCATGTCGAAGACGGGGTCGTCGAACATCCCACCGCCGAGGACTTCGGCCACGCCCGGGTGCTACCGGAGGACCGCACGTGGTTCAAACGCGCCACCTTCTACGAGGTGCTGGTGCGTGCGTTCTACGACTCGAACTCCGACGGCATCGGTGATCTGCGCGGGCTGACCGAAAAGCTCGACTACATCAAATGGCTTGGCGTGGACTGCCTTTGGTTGCCACCGTTCTATGATTCACCGCTGCGCGACGGCGGCTACGACATCCGTGACTTCTACCGCGTGCTCCCGGAGTTCGGCACCGTCGACGACTTCGTCGAACTGCTCGACGCCGCGCACCGCCGCGGTATCCGGGTGATCACCGACCTGGTCATGAACCACACCTCCGACCAGCACGCGTGGTTCCAGGAGTCCCGGCGCGATCCCGACGGCCCGTACGGCGACTTCTACGTGTGGAGCGACACCAGCGACAAGTACTCCGACGCGCGCATCATCTTCGTCGACACCGAGGAGTCGAACTGGACGTTCGACCCGGTGCGCCGCCAGTTCTACTGGCACCGGTTCTTCAGCCACCAGCCCGACCTGAACTACGACAACCCGGCCGTGCAGGAGGCGATGCTCGACGTCCTGCGGTTCTGGCTCGACATCGGCATCGACGGGTTCCGCCTCGACGCGGTGCCCTACCTGTTCGAGCGCGAAGGCACCAACTGCGAGAACCTGCCCGAGACGCACGCGTTTCTCAAGCACTGCCGCAAGGTGATCGACGACGAGTACCCGGGCCGGGTGCTGCTGGCCGAGGCCAACCAGTGGCCCGCCGACGTGGTGGAGTATTTCGGCGACCCGGACACCGGCGGCGACGAATGCCACATGGCGTTCCACTTCCCGCTGATGCCGCGCATCTTCATGGCCGTCCGCCGCGAGTCGCGGTTCCCGATCTCGGAGATCCTCGCCCAGACACCGGACATCCCGGAGATGGCGCAGTGGGGCATCTTCCTGCGCAACCACGACGAGTTGACGCTGGAGATGGTCACCGACGAAGAGCGTGACTACATGTACGCCGAGTACGCCAAGGACCCGCGGATGAAGGCCAACGTCGGCATCCGTCGTCGCCTGGCGCCGCTGCTGGACAACGACCGCAACCAGATGGAGTTGTTCACCGCGCTGTTGTTGTCGTTGCCCGGGTCTCCGGTGCTGTACTACGGCGACGAGATCGGGATGGGCGACATCATCTGGCTCGGCGACCGCGACGCGGTGCGCACCCCGATGCAGTGGACACCGGACCGCAACGCGGGCTTCTCCACCGCCACCCCGGGCCGGCTGTACCTGCCGCCGAACCAGGACGCCATCTACGGCTACCAGTCGGTCAATGTCGAGGCCCAGCGCGACATCTCGAACTCGCTGCTGAACTGGACCCGCACCATGCTCGCGGTCCGCAGCCGCCACGACGCGTTCGCGATCGGCACCTTCCACGAGCTCGGCGGCTCGAACCCGTCGGTGCTGGCCTACGTCCGGGAGCTCGAGAAGCCGGACGGGGCCAAGGACATCGTGCTGTGCGTCAACAACCTGTCGCGGTTCCCGCAGCCCATCGAGCTCAACCTGCAGGCCTACAACGGTTACACCCCGATGGAGATGACGGGGTACGTTGAGTTCCCGCCGATCGGCCAGCTGCCGTACCTGCTGACGCTGCCGGGGCACGGCTTCTACTGGTTCTCACTGAAGGCTCCCGAACCCGAGCACGGAGATCACCCATGACCCTGCAGTTCGACGAGTGGCTACCGCAGCAGCGGTGGTACGCCGGCCGCAGCAGGGAACTGGCCGCCGCGAACGCGGTGGCGAGCACGTCCCTGCGCGACGACCTGGACCTGACGCTGCTCGACGTGTCCTACACCGACGGCTCCGCCGAGCGCTACCAGGTGCTGATCCGCTGGGACTCCGGACCGATCGACGAGTACGCCGAAGTGGCGACCATCGGTGCGGACGCCGACCGCACCGCCTACGACGCGCTCTACGATCCCGCGGCCGCGCAGTTCCTGCTGTCGCTGATCGACTCCTCGGCGACCGTCGGGCACGTGCGGTTCGTCAAGGAACCCGACGCCGCACTGCCGCTGGACGCCGCGCCGCGGTTGTCGTCGGCCGAGCAGAGCAACACCAGCGTGGTGTTCGAGGACGAGGCGATCCTCAAGGTGTTCCGGCGGATCACGCCCGGCATCAACCCCGACATCGAGCTGAACCGGGTGCTGGCCCGCGCCGGCAACCCGCACGTCGCGCGGCTGCTCGGATCGTTCGAGACGACGTGGGAGGCCGACGGCCGGGGTGAGCCGTGCGCGCTGGGGATGGTCACCGAGTTCGCCGCCAACTCCGCCGAGGGCTGGGACATGGCGACGGCCAGCACCCGCGACCTGTTCGCCGAGGGCGACCTGTACGCCGACGAGGTGGGTGGCGACTTCGCCGGCGAGTCCTACCGTCTCGGCGAGGCCGTCGCCGCGGTGCACGCCACGTTGGCCGACGAACTCGGCACCGAGACCGTCGTGTTCCCCACCGACACCGCGCTCGAGCGGTTGGCGTCGGCGCTCAAAGCGGTGCCCGGACTCGAGGAGTACGCGCCGCTGATCGAGGAGCGCTACCGCAAGCTGGCCGAGGAGACGATCACCGTCCAGCGCATCCACGGCGACCTGCATCTGGGTCAGGTGCTGCGCACCCCGGAGGGCTGGCTGCTGATCGACTTCGAAGGCGAGCCGGGACAGCCGCTCGAGGAGCGCCGCCGGCCGGACTCCCCGCTGCGCGACGTCGCCGGGCTGCTGCGGTCCTACGAGTACGCCGCCTACCAGCGGTTGATGGAGCAGGGCGGCGACGGCGACCGCGACCGCCAGCTCGCCGCGCGGGCCCGCGAGTGGGTGGACCGTAACGCCGCGTCGTTCTGCGACGGCTACGCCGAGGTGGCCGGGCTCGACCCGCGCCACGCCAGCCACCTGCTGGCGGCCTACGAGCTGGACAAAGCCGTCTACGAAGCGGCCTACGAGGCCCGGTTCCGCCCGAGTTGGCTGCCGATTCCGCTGAAATCGATCGCGCGGATCGTCGGCTAGAACCCGTTACGCCAGGCTGCGGATGACGTCCGCGGCCGGCTTGGCCGTCCAGTCCGTGCGGTACACGCCGAAGTTGTCCTGCGCGTTGGGGCTGCCGGTGGCGCGGTCGCGGGTGGTGTAGATGAACGCCGGGCCGGCGCCGGGCAGCGAGCGCCAGGTGACGATGAAGTCGCGGATGCGCTCGGCCTGGGTGGCCTCGTCGACGTCGGTGGTCGACTCGCCGAACTCGGTGGCCCAGATCTGCTTACCGCCGTCGCCGTTGCGGTTCATCTGCGCGCGCAGCTGGTCGTACAGCCCGAGCGGCCCGTTGGAACGGCCGCCGGAGAAGCGCGCCTTGGCGTCGGGGGTGAACAGGTAGGGGTGGAACGCCAGCGCGTCGAACGAGCCCGCGGCGCCGGCCGCGTACATCCGCTCGAGGTAGGTCACCGGGTTCATGGTCAGCGAGAAGAAGTTGATCGTCGGGGCGAGCCCGCCCGCGATGACCGTCGCGCCCGGATCGGCACCCTTGATCGCGGGATAGGCGGCCTTGAGCATCGCGGCGAACCGGTCGGGCTGCGGGCCCTCCGGGATGGCCCAGAACTGCACCGCGTTCTGCTCGTTCCAGATCTCGTAGGCGGCGACCCGACCGGCGAAGTGGGCGGCGAACGCCCCCGCGAACGCGGCGTAGGACTCGGGGGTGGCCGGCGGCGCGGTGACGGCCGGTCCGCCGCCGGTGGCCCAGCCGGGTGTCGAGTTCAGCAGCGCGACGACCCCGATGCCGCGCGCGTTGGCGGCGTTGACGATCAGGTCGGCCTGACCCCAGTCCCAGGTGTCGGGGGTGGGTTGGATCCCGGCCCACGGCAGCATGATGCGCGCGCTGCGCACACCGGTGCTGACCATCAGGTCCAGCTGGCGGTTCACGTCGCCGGGCGACAGGAACCACAGCCAGGAGTCGGCGAAGCCCAGGTTGCTCACGGCCGCGGTCTCCTGGACCGGCAGGCTGCGCGTGCGCGGCGCGGTGCCGTCGTTGCTCAGCATCTGGGTCAGCGTGACCGCCAGGAGTGCGACAACCGCCAACGCACCGAACGCCTTGAAAAGCTTGCGCACAATTCCCCCATCTCGGAACCGGATCACGTGGTGTATCGGAATTGCCCGGCGGAAAGTTAACAAACCCCGCCGTCCGTCACCCTAGCCGGTCGGGTGGGCTCAGCGGCGCAACACCAGATCCAGCACCCGTTCACTGAGCGGGGTGGCCTCCTGCACGGTCGAACTGGCCTCGTGCAGCAATCCGACGCCGGTGGCGAACAGCACCGCCGAGCGCAGGTCGGCCTCGTCCTGTTCGAACCCGTAGTCGACCAGCGCCTGGCGCACCGCGCCGAGCACGCTCCCGTCGCTGCGCTGAACGCTGGCCAGTGCCGACTCGTCGGTCAGCGCCCACACCCGCATCGCCCGCTCCAGCGCCCAGTGGTCGGGGCACACCAGGGTCTGCATCATCACGGCCAGCCGTTTGCGCGGGTCCGCGTCGCGCATGTTCTCGAACCGGCGGCGACGTTCGTCGTGCAGATTGCCCCAGGCCCGGGCCAGTGCGACGCGGTAGGCCCGCATGTCGGCGAAGTGCCAGTAGAAGCTGCCCTTGGTGACGTCGAGGCGCTCGCACAGCCGGCCGATGCGCAGCGCGTTCGGGCCGCCTTCGGACAGCACATCGAAGCCGGCCTGAATCCAGTCATCGGCCGTCACGCGGCGACCGGTGCTGGGTGGGGCCGTCATGAGGGGCAGCATACGGCGGTTCGAGGGCTTTTACTGACACTCGCGAAAATTACTTCCGGCGGTGAAGGATCCGCGCGAAGTCTGGCAACCATGGCCGCCGGGGTGAGGTCCGCCGCTCATCGGCCTCACCAGGGCCCGCCTGGCCGCTGACATGTCGAATGTCTCCGCGGCGGCCACGGTCGCTGTGCCCGTGACCGTAGCACACGGGGACACTCAAGATCAGCCGTTTCGGCATGCAAGGGTGTTGTCGCACAGGCTGTTTGGACGGCGCCGTGGTGACCGCGGTCTCGATCCCGGCCCGCGGCGTTTAGCAGGTCGGCAGCTGGGCACCCGAACTGTTGTGAGCATGAACCCGGACCCAGGCTATTCACCCAACGACGGCGGCGGCGTCGGCGACACGCTCCGGCCGATGGAGGCCACCGACCCCGACGACCTGCGCAACGACGACGGCGACGCGACCGTCGACCCGCCCGACCGGTGGCGTGAGGCCGACAAGATCAACGCCGACGGCGAGGTCGACGAATCCCTGGACGAGAAACTCGCCGCCGAGCAGCCCGAACAACCCGAGCTGGCCGAACCGCTCGCCGAGCCCAGCGGCGACACCGAGGTCCGCCCGGACGACGAGGTCGACCGCGTCGACCCCGATGTGCACGGCCGCACCGAGGGCCAGATCGACGGAACCCCCGAGGACGGCGACTCCTTCTACCCCGTCGTGGAGTAGGTCTCTTGCGCCGAAACTGAGCTTGTGCCCGAAATCCGCGCGATTCCTCGAGCACAAGCTCAGTTTCGCGCCTACTCCGTCGGCTCGGCCTGCAGCACCACGACCGCGCGGGCCGCGACGGTCACCTTCTCGCCGGCGGCGACCACCGTGGCCTCGTCGTCACCATCGGCCGCGGTGTCGATGACCGCGCGCCAGGACTCGCCGAACTTCTTCTCCGGCATCGCGAAGTCGATCGGCTCGTAGTGGGCGTTGAAGCACAGCACGAACGAGTCGTCGACGACGCGCTGACCGCGCACGTCGAGGTCGGGGATGCCGTTGCCGTTGAGGTACACCGCGATGGACTTGGCGAAGCCGCTCTCCCAGTCCTCGTCGCCCATCTCCGAGCCGTTGGGCGCGAACCACGCGATGTCGGGCAGCCCGTCGCCGCCACGCTGACGGACCGGGCGGCCGGAGAAGAACCGGCGCCGACGGAACACCGGATGCGCCGCGCGCAACTCGGACACCGTCCGGGTGAACTCCATCAGCTCGGTGTCGGCGCTGCCCCAGTCGATCC
The DNA here is from genome assembly GCF_001722335.1 of Mycolicibacterium flavescens. Classification (GTDB taxonomy): domain Bacteria; phylum Actinomycetota; class Actinomycetes; order Mycobacteriales; family Mycobacteriaceae; genus Mycobacterium; species Mycobacterium flavescens. The sequence goes on along the minus strand of NZ_MIHA01000031.1, from coordinate 7,939 downwards.
ACGACAGCTCGTTGTCCTGGCAGTAGACGTTGTTGTTGCCCTGCTGGGTGCGGCCGAGCTCGTCGCCGTGCGCGATCATCGGCACACCCTGTGACAGCAGCAGTGTCGCCAGGAAGTTGCGTTGCTGGCGGGCCCGCAGCGCGTTGATCTCCGGATCGTCGGTGGGCCCTTCGACCCCGCAGTTCCAGGACCGGTTGTGGCTCTCGCCGTCGTTGTTGTCCTCGCCGTTGGCCTCGTTGTGTTTCTCGTTGTAGGACACCAGGTCCCGCAGTGTGAAGCCGTCGTGGGCGATGACGAAGTTGATGGAGGCGACGGGTCGGCGGCCGGTCCGCTCGTAGAGGTCGGCCGATCCGGTGAGCCGGTAGGCGAACTCGTCGAGCGTCGCCGGCTCACCGCGCCAGTAGTCGCGGACGGTGTCGCGGTACTTGCCGTTCCACTCGGTCCACTGCGGCGGGAAGTTGCCGACCTGATAGCCGCCGGGCCCGACGTCCCACGGTTCGGCGATCAGCTTGACCTGGCTGACCGTCGGATCCTGTTGTACGAGTTCGAAAAACGTCGCCAGCCGGTCCACGTCATAGAACTCGCGGGCCAGGGTCGAGGCGAGGTCGAAGCGGAACCCGTCGACGTGCATCTCGGTCACCCAGTACCGCAGCGAATCCATGATCAGCTGCAGCGAGTGCGGGTGACCGACGTTGAGGCTGTTACCGGTTCCGGTGTAGTCCATGTAGTACCGCTTGTCGTCCTCGACGAGCCGGTAGTACGCGCCGTTGTCGATGCCGCGCATGGACAGCGTCGGACCCAGGTGGTTGCCCTCGGCGGTGTGGTTGTAGACGACGTCGAGGATCACTTCGATGCCGGCTTCGTGCAGGGCCCGCACCATCGCCTTGAACTCCTGCACCTGCCCACCCGGGTTCGGGCTCGAGCTGTACTTGGAGTCGGGCGCCAGGAAGCCGATCGTGTTGTAGCCCCAGTAGTTCGACAGGCCTTTGTCGATCAGCGTGGAGTCGTTGGCGAAGTGGTGCACCGGCAGCAACTCGATCGCCGTCACGCCCAGCGATTTGAGGTGCTCGATGATCACCGGGTGGGCGACCGCGGAGTAGGTGCCGCGGATGTTCTCCGGGATGTCGGGGTGCGTCTGCGTCAGGCCCTTGACGTGGGCCTCGTAGATGACGGAGTCGGCGTACTCGTATTCCGGCGGCCGGTCGTTGCCCCAGTCGAAGTAGGGGTTGATCACCACCGACTTGGGCATGCTCGACGCCGAGTCGTCGTCGTTGCGGCTGTCCGGGTCACCGAAGTTGTAGCTGAACAGCGACTGGTTCCAGTCGAAGTTGCCGTCGATGGCCTTGGAGTACGGGTCGAGCAGCAGCTTGTTCGGGTTGCAGCGCTGACCGGTCGGCGGGTCGTAGACGCCGTGCACGCGGTAGCCGTACCGTTGCCCCGGCTCGATGTTCGGGATGAATCCATGCCAGACGAACGCGTCGTTCTCCGGCAGCGTGATGCGGGTCTCGGTTCCGTCGGCGTCGAACAGGCACAGCTCCACCTTCTCGGCGGCCTCGCTGAACACCGCGAAATTCGTGCCCGTCCCGTCGTAGGTCGCTCCGAGCGGGTAGGCCTTACCCGGCCAGACCTCCAACGGTGCGGGTTGCGGGGCGGGGGCTTGGGTCAAAGGTCACACTCCAGACGGTGGCGGATCAGAACGATAGGGGTGTGCCCGATGCGGCACGTTCGCAATCAGCGCGGCACGAGAATCACACTTCAGACGATCGCGACGCCGGCCGCGCGCAGGGTCTCGACGGCCCGGTCGGTGGACTCGGGCGCGACGCCGGCGGTCAGATCGAGCAGCACGCGCGTCACGAACCCGTTGGCCACCGCGTCGGCGGCGGTCGCCTTCACGCAGTAGTCGGTGGCGATGCCCACGACGTCGACCTCGTCGACCCCGCGCCCGCGCAACCAGTCGGCCAGCGGTGTGCCGTCGTCGTCGGAGCCCTCGAACCCGCTGTACGCGGCCGAGTACTCACCCTTGGTGAACACCGCTTCCACGACGTCGGGGCGGAACTGCGGATGGAAGTCGGCGCCGGGCGTGCCGACCTCGCAGTGCCGAGGCCACGACGTCGCGAAGTCCGGTTCGTCGGAGAAGTGGTCACCGGGGTCGATGTGAAAGTCCTTGGTGGCGACCACATGTGCGTAGCCGTGGTCACCGGCGAGGAGTTCGCTGATGCCTTGCGCGACGGCGGCGCCGCCGGTCACGGCCAGCGATCCGCCCTCGCAGAAGTCGTTCTGCACGTCGACGATGATGAGCGCCTTCATGCCTCGACGCTACCCGCCGAACAGCAGGTACAGCCCGGTGAACGTGTAGCCGACCATCACCAGCATCATCGCCAGCTGCCCGGTGAGCTGGTGGCCGGGGGGCAGTATCCGCAGCGCACGGTCGTGTGCGGCGATGACGCCACCGACGTGTCCGGCGACGACGAACCCGACCTTCAGCGTGGCCAGCAGCGCGGGATGCTGCGACAGGAAGTAGCTGACCTCGGCGTTGAGGCCGAACAGCTGGATGATCGTCAGCTGTCCGCGCTCGACCAGGTAGGTCAGGTAATGCGCGAACACGTAGCCGATGACGATCGGGATCAGCGAGTGCGCCATCAGCCCGGGAAGCTCGCGGCGACGCGCGCGGTCCACGCCGCCGGTGGCGATCGACGCCAACCAGAACGTCGCGGCGACGATTCCGGCGAACCCGGCCAGGCCCGCGGTCTTGATCAGGGTGGCGGTGACGGTCGAGGATGCGGTGTCGTCGACGAAGTTGCGCCACACCGGCATTGCCGAGAAGCTGTCGAACGCCGTCGACCCCAGCAGCACGGCCATCACCGCGACGACGCCGTTTCGCACCGGCAGCGACGGCAGATGGTCGAACGGGTTACCGATGCCGATCCGGCCGTCGGGATCGCGGCGGAACGGCGACAGCCGCGAGGCCACCACGCTGTACATCTCGAACGGGTCGGCGCGGGTGCACCAGCGCGGGCCGCAGCACAGCGCGCCGACCAGGGTGACGGCGAGGTAGACCAGCAGCCAGATCCGGATCGCGCCAAGCGATCCCGGGTCGGGGCTGGCCAACTCCAGCCAGACGAACGCGAACAGACCGAAGGCCGCGGGCCAGTAACCCAGCGCCGCGGGATAGGTGAGGCCCAGCGTGCGCCCGCGCAGCAAGCGCAGGATCGTGCGCACCGGTGAGATCGCGCGCCACACCGGCCCGATGATCAGCGACACCGCGACCAGGCCGACCCACAGCAGCACGTAGAACACGCCGGGCAGGGGATTGGTGGCGTCCTGCGGGCCGGTGACCGAGACGACGCCGATCCAGATGGCCAGCGCCAGCGCGGCCAGCGCGACGATCCAGCGGGTCGCCGGCGCGTCGATCACCGTCGTCACCCAATGTGGCAGGGCGCGTGCGGGTTTAGCCGGGTCGAAGCGCGGCTTCTTCCATGCCAGCGCGACGACGGCGAACGTGGCGGTCAGCGCCCACGCCGCGCCGATCAGCGCGTAGGTGAAGGGGATCGGCAGATCGGTGGAGCCGCCGAGGCCGTGCGCCAGTACGGATACCGACGACGCGGACGTCACGGTTGGACTTGGACGGTGGCGACGACGCGGTTCAGGTCATGCAGTTCGATCTCGACGTTGCCGGGCACATCGACGGTGAACTGGAACTGCTGCCCGTCGTTGGGTTCCACCTGGAAGGTGTGCTCGGGCACCGAGTGCACGTGCAGCTCGTCGGCGGCATCGCTGTTGACCCGCAACACGATCGGCTCATTGACCTTGCCCTGCAGTTGCGCGTTCGTCGGCGTGACGTTGCCGCCCTCGATGCTGATGTCGATGGTCAGGCGGTCCGGCGGGCGCTGCACATCGGACATGTCCGACGGGTTGACCGTCGTCGGCTGGCTGCTCGGTGCGCTACTCGACTCGTCCGGTGAGCCGCCGCATCCTGCGGTGAGCAGCGCGGCGGTGGCGGCGACGACGGTGGCGTACTGGCGGATCGAGGTCACGGTGTCCTTTCGTCGGTCGGGCCTTCCGGGCCCCTGCGGCGGTTCTTCACAGCGATGTACACCACCACCCCCGCGACGACGATCGCGGGGGCGAAGGCCGGCACGGCGAGCCAAATGGGGTGGTCGGCCAGGATGACGACGTCGTGTTCGCGCGTCATGCCTGAGCGCTCGGTTGGAGTTCGGCCTCGCTTCCGCTGGGCTCGCTGCTGTCGATACGCCCGGCGCCCCAGGTGATCCCGGCGACCATCGCCAGCGTGCAGGCGAGCACGATCAGGCAGCCGATCAGCCACAGCGACTGCGGGATGTCGGGGCTGCGCTCACGCTGCAGGATGGTGATCTCGGAGACGAACGGGCGGGTCATGTTCTCCTCGGCGGGCACTTCCTCGGCGCCGATGCCCGGGTCACCGGCCAGGTAGATCGGCACCGCGGCCAATGTGCGCCCGTCGTGCACGCGCAGCAACGTCTTCCAGGTGCCCGACACCGGCATCGGTTCGGTGGAGCGGTACTGGCCGGGGCCGACCTGCTCGAGGCGGTCGATGAACAGTCCGCTGTCGTTGGGCAAGCCGCCCTGCCAGCCGAGCACCGACACCCAGTTGGGGTCGTCGCTGACCTGGTTGGCCGGGGTGATCTGCACGTCCGCGGTGACCATCCGCTGCCCGTCGTCGCTGGGCACCTCGGTGAGAGTCATTGCGACCGAGGCATTCTCGGGGACGTCGTAGCGCAGCCCGTTGGCGGTAACGCCGCCGATGGCCAGCACGGTCAGCACAACCAGGCCGACGCCGATGGCGCGTCGCGGCAGCCGCCGGGCGGACAGCACCATGCCGATCATCGCGCCGCACGCGCCGGTCAGGATCGCCACCGGCACGGCCATCAACAGGGCCTCGGGCCAGATGCTGCTGGGCCACGGGTAGGGGTAGACCGCACCGATCCACAGCGATTCGAGCCACAGCCCGATGGTGCCGACGCCGAGACCGGCGACGGCGCCGTAGAGGACGGGCCGTTTGATCAGTGGTGTGAGCGCGATCAGTTCGACGACGACGGCGGCGCCGAGGTACAGCGGGAACCAGTTGGCCGGCGCGTCGAGCACGGGCGCGACCGCGAACGCGACGATGCCGCGCAGTCCGATGGCGATGATCGCGGCCAGCAGCGCGGCGCCGCGGCCGAGGAACACGCGGGCGGCGACCAGAGCCAGCGCCGCCGCGGCGGCAATCAGCATCGGCTGGAACACCTGGCGGAACTGCGGCACGCCGAAGTCGAATTCGATCTGGTAGACCGACATGCCGATCAGCACGCCGGCGAAGGCGAGGTACTGGATGAACTTGAGGCCGATGCCGTCGCGGGGGGCGTCGGGCCCGGCGGCGCGTTTACCTTCGATCTCGAGGTAGGCCGCGGCCAGGGTCGAGAAGCCGGCGCCGCCGATCATCATCAGGTGGGTGGGACCCCACAGGGTGACGTCCTGGCCGAAGATGCGGTGCCACATGTCGTCGAGCGGGAAGCCCATCAGCGCGTAGAGGCCGCAGCCGGCCATCACGATGCCGCCGACCGGCGCCGACCAGTTGTCGGTGATGCGGACGGCGGCGGGTCCGGGCTTACCGAAGGGCAGGACCATCGCCGTGCAACCGGCGACGAAGATGCCGAACAGGCCGATGAGGATGAAGTAGTGGGCGGGGTTGGCCAGCGCGCCGTCGTCGCGGCCGTTGCCGATGTGCAGGCTGACGTCCCAGATGAAGCCGAACAGCGCGCAGATGATCGAGGTGATGAACATCGCGATCGGTAGGGCGACCCACGATGGTCGTTTGAAGCGCTTGGCGAATTTGTCGCCCAGGGTGGTCAGCCACGTGATCTTGTGGCTGCGGTGCATCCAGCCGATCCACAGCAGGACCGCCGTGACGATGACGGCGGCCACCGAAAGGCCGATCACCTCGTGGATGGCGGTGCCGCCGCCCTCACTCTGTGCCAGGTATGAAATTTCCGGCGTACCCGTCATCTGCCCCACCTCAATGTCGGAGGAAACTTCTTACTCGTCGGTAATGTTGCCAGAAGGCCCCCAGCCGAAACCAGGGGTACCGGGTATTGGGTTGCGGGCTCGGCGCGCGCCAAACGCATGCGCCTCCGAAGCTGCATGGACGACGCATACCCCCGCCTGTGGGCGGTCAATCTGAAAAGGTCAGGGCTTGAGGACGACCTTGACCATCCCGTCTTGCTTCTTCTGGAAGGTCTCGTAGGCGCCCGGTGCGGCGTCGAGCGGCAGGCGGTGGGTGGCGAACTGCTCGACGCCGAGCGGGTCGTCGGCGGTCAGCAGCGGCATGATGTCGGGCACCCATTTCTTGACGTTGGCCTGGCCCATGCGCAGCTGAATCTGCTTGTCGAACAGCGTCATCATGTTGATCGGGTCGGCGGCGCCGCCGTAGACGCCGGACAGGGAAATGGTGCCGCCGCGACGGACGAGGGAGATCGCGGAGTTCAGGGCGGCCAGTCGGTCGACGCCGGCGTTCTTCATCACCACGCGGCCGACGGGTGAGGGCAGAAACTGGCTCATGGTCTGCATGGTCTCGGCGACAGGTGAGCCGTGGGCTTCCATGCCGACGGCGTCGATGACGGAGTCGGCGCCGCGGCCCTGGGTGTGGCTCTTGACGATCTCGTCGGCGTCGTCGCTGCGCAGATCGATGACCTCGTCGCAGGAGGAGCGGGCCCGGTTGAGGCGTTCGTCGACCAGGTCGATGCCGATGACCTTGCAGCCCTTCCGGTGCGCGGCGATGCGGCAGGCCATGGCGCCGATCGGGCCGAGGCCAAGGACGACGAGGGTGCCGCCGTCGGGGACCGCGGCGTACTCGACGGCCTGCCATGCGGTGGGCAGGACGTCGGAGAGGTAGACGTAGCGGTCGTCGGGGCCGTCTTCGGGCACCTTGATGTGGGTGTACTGCGCCTGGGGGACGCGGAGGTACTCGGCCTGGCCGCCGGCGACCTCGCCGTAGAGCTTCGAGTAGCCGAACAGCGCCGCCCCGGTGCCCTGGTCACGGTTCTGGGTGGTCTCGCATTGGCTCTGCAGGCCCTGGCCGCACATGAAGCAGCTGCCGCAGGAGATGTTGAACGGGATGACGACGCGGTCGCCGGGCTTGATGGCGTCGACCTCGCGGCCGACCTCTTCGACGACGCCCATGGCCTCGTGGCCGAGGATGTCGCCGGGGTTCATGAACGCACCGAGGACTTCGTAAAGGTGCAAGTCCGAACCGCAGATGTTGGTGCTCGTGACGCGGATGATCGCGTCGTTGGGTTCCTTGATCGCTGGGTCGGGCACGTTGTCGACGGAGACCTTCCGGCGGCCTTGCCACGTCACTGCACGCATGGGCACCTCCTGTTGTGTGTTACCGGAGGCGTGCCCGCTGAGGCTGGAGTCAAACGCGGCGTCGCCCGTTCGGGGGCATGGAGTGTCAGCCTGGTGGCGACAATGTCGCTCACCTACGACTGCATGTCGTGCGGCGATGAGCATCGTGAACGGTCATGACCGCAGCACGGTTTCCTCGTGACAATCGCCGCTGGGGGACCGGCGTGCAGGGCTGGGTGGCACCGAATACGTCGGTGTTGCAGGGTGTTCGGGTTTCGAATCTAGTTCGGTGAGGGTGGTTCGTAGGGCTGGTACCACCACCATTGGGCGGGTTCGCCCAGGGGGCCGCGCCAGGGCGGGACCGCCGGGGGTGCTTCGGTGGGTGGTCGGGCCAGTGACTTGTTGGTCAGTTTGCGTCCGCCCTTGTCGGTGATGACAAGCTTGTCAGCCGGGCCGCGGATGGTGATCTCGCCGCGGTGATGCATGCGGTGGTGATGCGGGCACACCAGCACCAGATTCCACAACTCGGTGGGTCCGCCGTCTTCCCAGTGCACGATGTGATGGGCGTGCAGCCCGCGGG
>NZ_MIHA01000030.1 GCF_001722335.1 Mycolicibacterium flavescens | reverse complement strand
CTGGGATGCGGTGACCGTCGACGAGGAAACCTGGACAGTCGCTCAGTACGACCGACCCAGTGTGTGGGGCCACCAGATGGTCGCCCAAACACCACCAGGCGCACTCGAAGCCGCAACAACATGAACGCCGCAATCACGAAAACATCTGTCCAAGAGAACATTACGCAGCCCAATCCAAGAAACGTAGGAGAAGTACATGTCTATTGTCGGTAAGAACGACATTCAGCAACTGGTAGCGGCGGGCCAAGAAGGCCTTGCTAAGGGCCGTCTGCCCGCCGGGCTGGTCGCCAACGCAGAACTCCACAAGCTCGAAGCTCAGCGAGTCTTCGGCCGGTGCTGGCAATTCCTGGCCCACGAGACGGAGATCCCCCAGGCAGGGGACTACGTGGTCCGATATCTGGGTGGCGGTTCGATCATCGTTGTCCGCGGCGAAGACGGCGAAGTGCGCGCCATGGCGAACTCGTGTCGGCACCGCGGAACAATGCTGTGCCGCACGGAGATGGGCAACACTTCGCACTTCCGCTGCCCCTATCACGGCTGGACCTACCGCAATACCGGAACTCTGGCGGGTGTACCCGCACAAAAAGAGGTCTATGGGGTCGAGATGGACAAGAACGAGTGGAGTCTTACCCAGGTTCCGCGCCTCGAGAACTACCGCGGAATGATATTCGGTTGCCTGGACGAGAAGGCAGAACCTCTCGTTGATTATTTGGGCGATATGGCGTGGTATCTGGACCTGATCACCCAGAAGTCCAAGGGTGGACTGGAGGTGCGGGGTGAGCCCCAGCGTTGGATCATCGACTCCAACTGGAAGCTCGGCGCGGACAACTTTGTCGGGGACGCCTACCACACGTTGATGACGCACCGATCGGCGGTCGAGCTCGGTCTGGCTCCGCCCGATCCGAAATTCGCGTCGGAGCCGGCGCATATCAGTCTCTCCAACGGTCACGGCCTCGGCGTCCTCGGGGTGCCGCCCGGGCAACCGATGCCGCCCTTTATGAACTATCCACCCGAGATCGTCGATGGACTCGCAGCGGCTTACGGCGATCAGGACCGCGCAGACATGCTTCAGCGTTCGGCCTTCATTCACGGCACGGTCTTTCCCAACCTGTCGTTCCTCAACGTCCTCATCGGTAGGGACAAGAAGTCAATGCCAGTGCCGATGTTGACATTTCGGCTGTGGCGTCCACTGTCACACGACACGATGGAAGTGTGGTCGTGGTTTCTCGTCGAGAAGGATGCCGACGAAGAGTTCAAACAGCAGTCGTATGAGACCTACGTACGAACGTTCGGCATCTCCGGTGTGTTCGAACAGGACGACGCCGAGACTTGGCGCTCCATCACTGCGGGAACGCAAGGCATTCTCGCAGGCAGCCAGACACTCAACTTCGAGATGGGCATGGGTGTGCTGACCAGCGACGACACGTGGAAGGGGCCCGGTCGTCCCCTGTCCAGCGGGTACGCGGAGCGTAACCAACGCGAATTCTGGGGTCGCCTGTTGGAGTTACTCACCGACTCAGGCGATGACGCCAGCGAAACCGAGCCCAAACCCCAACTACTCGCGCAATCTCGGACCAATGCAGACGAGGTCGCCTGATGAGGCATCAGGCACCTGCTTGTCTCACAACCACAATCAACCAAGTCATAAAGGATGGTGTGCCATGGTAGCGACGGTCGAGCAACAGCTTCTGCTCCGCTGCGAGATGGAGAACTTTCTGTTCGAAGAGGCGGAGCTGCTGAACGACGGCCGGTTTCACGACTGGCTAGAACTGTGCGCCGAAGATATCCACTACGTCATCCCGGTGCGCGTGAGCAGAGAACGCGCCAACGGCGACGGAAATTCGACGACCATGACCCACTGGGATGACGACTACGCAGGCTTGCAGCTGCGGGTGCTACGTCTGGACACCGAATACGCATGGGCAGAAGATCCGCCCTCACGGATCCGACACCACGTGTCGAATGTGCGGGTACGCCCCGGCGCAGGGACGGACGAATACGATGTCCGCTCCAACCTTCTCGTGTTCCGCAACAGGGGGGACAGTCCGCAGCACGACCTCATCTCTGCGGAGCGCCACGATGTCATCCGCCGCAGTGAGATGGGCCTGCGGTTAGCGAGCCGACGGGTAGTGCTTGATCATGCCGTTGTCGGCACCCACAATCTGGCTAACTTCTTCTAACGGGGCGACGTTGAGCTTGCATTACTTAAAACCTAGAAAGGTACAGTCGTGACCGGCGACCACGGTGCGGCGACGACCATCGCGAACGAGTTCGCCGTCGTCACCGTCGACAAAATCTTTACCCGCAATGGAGAGCGGTTGGAGATTGCCAGCCCCCGCCTCGGCTTCCGAATTCAGCTCGACCCGTTGGAACTTGAGAGTTTGTCATGGCAGACCAAGGAAAGCCTTTCGCGGTTTCTCGAGGACCCGTACGGTCCTGGCCATTGACCTCGCGCACGTCAGTGAGCAGGGGATCGTTTCCTACTTGACGCCCTTTCCCCAATCGTGAAAGGACGTCTGTGATGACAACTGCAGGTGCTGCGCGGCGGCGTGCCTTGGTCCTCCGCTCGATCCATCGCGGTGGAGGGGTGCACTTAAGTGAGGAGTGGACAAGTGATCCATGCGGAAGTCGATCCACGTCGGTGCTGCGGCTACCAGTTGTGCGTGGACGTCGCGCCAGTGTCTTCGCTATCAACGCGGCTGGGAAGGCGGAGATATTGGTGCGCGACATTCCCGCTGATCTAGAGGTCAACGCCCGCGCGGCAGCACACGAATGCCCGTCGGCGGCGATCACCGTACGTGCTTCCGGATCCGCGCAATGACACCCTAAATGTCTTCCTCGGGTAGGTTCACCCCCAAACGACCGTCCGCCGTTGTCGCAGGCGCTCACCCGGCGCCGTCTGATCTCTTCCGTGGTGCGACCTTCCGCCTACTATGTCTCTGCTTCTCACGAGCACGCTAGACGTGATGGGATTGTCAGAGGTTGACCTGTGAGAACGGCTGTCGTCTATCGCCGGCTCGCCAGAGACGTGAAGGACGACTTCGAGAAGGACAACTACAACCGCCTGACGAGGCGCAATTTGAAATGTGCGTCTTCTCTGATGGCCGTGTCGCGCAGCGCTGGATGGTAGGCGCTGGGTCTTGGGTCTGGTGGGATGACCTAGACCATCTGTATAAGGTTCACATCTACGCGCACCCTGATTACGGAAAATGGTTATCTGGTCCGACGGCACGGTCGAGGAGCTATGACAGGCTCGTGCACTTAAACCGAATTGTCAATCTGTGTCGGTGATGATCACCGAAACGGCCTGTGCGGTTCCTTTTTTCGCGAATATTGACTTATCTCCAAATCATCCGCTTCGATGTGATACTAAGGCGATTGTGCGCCGTGCGGTGTCGGGCGATATCTTTTCTATCGACTACCACAACTTGGTCATCGCGAGCTTTGGCAGAGCGTTTAGCGCAACATCGCCAGCTGGACTAGTGTGGCCGAGGTGTCTGAGAAGAAGCCATCATTTTTCCTTCTCTCCCAGCGATTTTGATCTCGACCTCTATGTCTTCAGAGCGCGAGAAGGTTCCAAGCTTTGAAGGAATGGGATGGATGCCAGAAGTGCTCAACCCACTGGCCTGCACGACCGGAAGGCGCGACGAGAAGCAAAATCGTTGTGATTATTCAGTGCCCCACTGTGTAATACATTCCGCACTCAAGGTATGCAGACCCCTCAGGCCCGATTGGCTCCTCCATCTCCGCTGGCATGGATCTGTGAGCGCAGGCTATTGCACACGCAAGCTGGTATCGGATGTGTTCCCGCCAGAGGCGCGAATCCCCTCCGGACGGCACTCGCACCGGGGTGCGATCGCACCAGTCAACGCCACGCGACAACTGTCGAGCTGACGCCGGCAAGCTCACACAGCTCCAGAGCGTCCTTCAACAGCAATATCGGGGTCGGGGCGGTCGCCGGCCAGCACACCATCGAGGTGGACGATGCACGCGGCAGCCAGTGACCCTGCTGCACGGAGAAAGGGCAACACGCGTTTAAAAGAATCACTCTCTGCATAACAGAGTTCTTCATCCACTAGAATGCGGTTGGGTGACGCAGGACCCTGAGTCGGAGGCCAGGCCTTCCGCGCTGGTGTTCGACGGAGCGACAGATTCTGTCGGCGAACTGCGGTTACCGCAGCGAGAAAGTGAGATGTTACCAATGGCGGATGGGCCGAAGATGGCAGGATCGTACTTCAGCCGACGCGAGACCGTATGCACCGAACAGTTGAGCGCGGCCGAGCACCTCGCTTCGGAAATTTTCACACCGCACCGTCTCCGCTACTCCCGTCGCGGCCAGCGTTTGAATGCGCGGCTCAGCGCCGCACGAATCGGTGCTGTGACCGTTGGCTACCTTCGGTACGGTGCAGATGTCGAGCTCGTCAATTCGACTGCGCTCGATGATTACCACATCAACGTTCCCCTCACCAGCTACGCCGATTCGTGGTGCGGCTCCGCCACGGCCCAAGCGACGCCCACGCAGGCGGCGGTTTTCCTCCCAGGCCGTCCTGCCGGCATCAAGTGGGCCGCCGATTGTGGTCAGCTGTGCGTGAAGTTCAGCCGCACGGATCTGGAATACGAACTCGAGGGCTTGCTTGGACGACCTGCGGTTAGGCCGCTGAATATCGCGCATAGCATGGACCTGACGGCGGACAGCAGTCGTGCGTGGCCTGCGCTGCTATCGGTCTTGTATCGGGAGGTCTCTCGCCCTGAGAGCATCGTGCAACATCCGATGACCGGGCGACATTTCGAACAGTTGCTCATGCATGGGTTTCTACTCGCCCAACCTCACTATCAGGCCATGGCGCTCGCCGCCGACCAACACGCAGCGCCGCCGCCCAGAGTACTCAGGACAGCTCTCGACCTAATCGAGGAGCATCCCGAACGGAGTTGGACGACAACCGATCTTGCTCGCGAGGTTGGTATCAGTGTCCGCGCTCTTCAAGAGAGCTTCAAGCGGCACGTCGGGCTCCCTCCGCTCACGTATCTGCGCGAAGTCCGGCTGATCCGTGCGCATGCAGAACTGGCGGCGTCGTCTGAGAGTGCCGTGACTGTTGCCCGCGTAGCGATGAAGTGGGGCTTTGGTCATCTGGGCCGCTTCAGCGCGGAGTATCGGCGCAAGTTCGGCGTCACTCCCCAACACACCTTGCGCGCTACCTGAACATCGCCTTCGAACCGCGTCATTGCTAGGCCAGGAATCGGTCGACGGTCTTGATGATCTGGTAGGCGACCCGCAGCGTCGGTGTATCCATGCCCAGTTCTTGAGCGGCGGCGAGATAAGGCGCCAGCATGAAGTCGACCTCGGTCTTACGTCGTCGCAGAACATCCTCGTACATCGAGGGGTGTCCCGAGTTTCCCTTCTCGCGCATTGCTCTGCCTTGCCCGATGACAAACTCGATCGCGTCGGCCGTCGGAAGGGCATCGAGTTCCTTCAGGCGGGAGAGAGGCGCAAAGAAGTTCATCGGCTCGTAGCCCTTCGCCCGGTAGACCCCAAGAAGGTCCTTTGCCAGCGCGACGAAGTACATCGCTCCCTCGCGCACCTCCATGCCCTCGAAGACCGAGGCGTCAGGGATTGCGCCCAGTGCCGTGACCGACCACGCGGCCGCCAGCGCGATCTGGGCGAGCTTTTCCCACTCGACCTGCTCGATGTTGCCTACCGCCTTTGCAGGAAGGCCGGCGTTGGTGAAGGCAGCCGTCAAGTCGTCGACGCGCGCACTAGATGTCCCGTCAAGTTCGCCGAAGTAAGCGGTCACCTCAGCTGTAAGGTGATTTCTGACGAGCCCCGGTTCGAGCAAGGTGCCGCCCTCGATGGTGGAGGCTCCGATCACCCTGTCGGGCCCAAGCCACCCGGCGAGCGTCGCATCCTTTTCGACGGTGTTCTGCACCGACAACGCGCTGCTCACGCAATCACGCAACCCGTCGGCCTCCGCCAGGGCCTGCGCGGTATCTTTGCCCTTCACCGCCAACACCAGGTAATCGAAATGCCCCGTGGCTTTGGCTGTCTGGTCGACCGCGGTCAAGTTATCAGTAATCACCAGGTCGCCCCGACGGCCCGTGATTCGGAGACCGTAGCGCGTGATGGCCTCGGTGTGCGCGGGCCTGCCGACCAGGGTGACATCGACGCCAATGTTCGCCAAATATCCGCCCAAGACAGATCCGAGCCCACCAGCGCCCAGGATCAGGACGCGCATCAGATGGCCTCGGCGGCCGTCAGTTTCTCCTGCAGGACTTCCCGCTCCGGAGCAGACAGCCGGGCTTTGACGGGCGGTCGCACCGGGCCGGCACGCAGCCCCAACAGTTCGAACCACGCCTTCAGATAGGGCATGGCCGCGACGTAGGAACCCGTTGCCGCGATGCGGCCGATGAGCACCTCTTCGTACACCTGGCGAATTGCGTCCACCTTCGCCGACACAGGTAGCGCCCCCGCGAGTTCACCAGCAAACGCAAGGTCGGTGTATTGGTGCAGTTCCTGCCGCCGTTTCCCGTAGAGGATCAGGGAGAGCTCCCCGTAAAGCACCCGACCCCCGAAGAGCGCAGCATCATGAGCCCAATAGCGCTCATTCGGCTCGCTGATCACAAGATGGTCCCCGAAGCGGTGGCGTAAGGCGATGCTGTCGGTCCAACTCAAAGTGCCATTCTTGATCCCGACGACGTTGGCGTGCTCGGCGATCCGAGCGACGGCGTCGTGGCTATACACGAAACCGGATACCGGCGTCCGGTAGAGCACAAGCGCCAGCCCGGTGGCGGGCGCCACGAAGTCGAAGTAGTCGACCACGTCGTCGTCGGTCTTGAGCTGCACCGATGGGTTCATGATCTCGGCGCCGGTGAAGCCCAGGGACTCCACGAACCGCATTTTTTCGATCGCCTGGTAGGCCGAATGGTCGAGAATGATTGTGAACAAGGGCAGGCGGCCGGCGGTGGCACCGGCGACCACCTCGTGGTAACGCTGCCATTCGGCCAGCGTCATGTTCCATCCCTCGGCGAAAAACCCGCCGACGACAAGGCCGGTGCACCCCATCTCCACAAACGCGTCGATATTCTGCCGCAGACCCTCTTCGTCCAGCTCGAACTCGTCAGTAAGGGGCGTGACAGGACACATATAGAAGCCTCGAAGGTTCTCGGCGGCCCACGCCCTGGCGTCGGATCCCAGCGGTGTCGTGGCGGTCATGTTCTTTGCAATTCCTTCAGCGATAGTTCGGCTGTTGAGGGTTTGAGGGTGGGCGGAATCGCCTCCCTCGCTGGATATTCGAAGCTGCGGAGTGCGCCAGCTTCCTGCAAATCATTGGCGGGGAGACTCGTTGGTGTCTATCCGGTAAGCGCTGCGCGGACTCCGGTTCGCGCCTAACGTGTGGCACTCCGACCTAGGTTGCGGCCGCCGCCAAAGCTTGCCCGTTCGAGAGATTCTGTCCCACAGAGCGACGGCTACGACGGCGCCTGACGGGTCATAGCAGTCGCCCAATGCCGTGCGCGGCGACCTGCAGGGCGCCGAGAAGCCGCTGACGATCGCGCTTCAGCGTCGGTACCACCACGGCGATCGCGGCGACTACGGCGTCGTCGGTCTGGCGGATGACCGGCACCGCCAGCGAACATGCACCCAGCGACATCTCCTCGCTCGTGGTGGCCACTCCTTCACGATGGATGCGCTGCATCTGCGAAGACAGCACGGTCGGCGACACGATGGTGTACGGCGTGATGCGAGTCAAGGTGGCGAACACTCGGTCTTTAACGTCCTCCGGCGCGTGGGCCAGCAGCACCTTGCCAACGCCGGTGCAGTGCATCGGCAGCCTGCTGCCGACGGCGCTGACAATCGGGACGGATGTCCGGCCCATCATCCGTTCCAGGTACAGCACCTCGTCGCCATCGCGCACGGCCAGGTGCACGGTGGCAAGGGTCGCCGCGTATACGTCATGCAAGAACGGTTCAGCCACCTGGCGCAATTGGCCTTCCACCGGCGCCAGCAATCCCGCGTTCCAGATCAGCCTGCCCACCACGTACTGACCGTCGGCGCGGCGCTGCAATGCCGAGCCGGCGACCAACTCGGCCGCAAGGCGGTGTGTGGTGGCAATCGGCAGTCCGGCCCGGCGGGCCAACTCGGACAGCGTCAGGTTGTTATGCCCCTCGTCGAAGGCGCCGAGAATGTTCAGCAAACGCGAGGTGACAGTGGTTCCCGGCGTCGAAGTGTTCCCTGCCAATTGTGGATGGCCTTTCCGCTCAGTGAAATTCTACCGTTCGCTAATCTCAACGTCGTCGGTACCGTAGGCGCCGTGACAACGTCGATCGACAGCAATCCCGACGGCGCCGTAGCGAGCCAGTCGGAGATCAGCGCGGAGATCGGTGCGATCGAGTCCGCCTACCAGCGTGCAGGGGTCGAGGAGACGCAGCCGCGCCTGAGTTATCCGCCTTACCGGAGCAGCCTGCTACGGCATCCGACAAAGGACCTTCACCACGCCGACCCGGAAGGGGTCGAGCTATGGACGCCGTGCTTCTCCGAACGCGACGTTCACCCGCTGGAGGCCGACCTCACCGTCCAGCACTCGGGTGAACCCATCGGCGAACGACTGGTGGTGACCGGCAGGGTCGTCGACGGCGCAGGGCGGCCGGTGCGGCGCCAGCTCGTCGAGATTTGGCAGGCCAACGCCGGCGGACGTTACATCCACAAGGGGGATCAGCACCCGTCCCCAATCGACCCCAACTTCACCGGCGCCGGCCGCTGTCTGACCGACGAGGACGGCATCTACCGGTTCACCACGATCAAGCCGGGGCCGTATCCGTGGAAGAACCACCGCAACGCGTGGCGGCCCGCACACATCCACTTCTCGCTCTTCGGCACGGAATTCACGCAGCGAATGGTCACCCAGATGTACTTCCCGGGTGACCCGCTCCTCTGCCTTGATCCGATCTTCCAGGCGATCCCGGATCAGAAGGCGCGCAGCCGGCTGGTGGCCAGCTACGATCACGAACTCAGCACCCACGAATGGGCTACCGGCTACCGATGGGACGTCGTCCTGACCGGGTCGGCGCGCACCCCAATCGAGAACCTCGGCCGCGGAGCCCACCGCTGATGTCCACGCTGCTGCCGGCCACCCCTGGCCAAACCGTCGGACCGTTCTTCGGCTATGCACTGCCCTTCGACAGGTGTAACGAGTTGGTGCCGCCCGGTTCGCCGAACGCTGTTCAGTTGCACGGCGTCGTCGCAGACGCCGACGGCCGAGGGTTACCCGACGCGCTGCTGGAGATCTGGCAGGCCGACGCCGACGGCAGCATCCCGAACGCCAGCGGCTCCCTGCACCGAGACGGCTGGACCTTCACCGGGTGGGGTCGTGCCACTACCGATGAAGCGGGGCGGTACACCTTTACCACCGTCATCCCCGGCGTCAGCGAACCCGTTGCCGCGCCGTTCATCTCGATCACCGTGTTCGCCAGGGGACTGCTGAACCGGTTGTTCACCCGCGCCTACATTCCCGGCAAGCAATTGGAGAACGATTCGCTGCTGAACACGCTTACGCCCGAGCGTCGTGACACGCTCATCGCCACCCGCGACCGAACCGGTCTACGCTTCGACATCCAACTGCAGGGCACCCCGGACAAGCCCGAGACGGTCTTCTTGCGTTACCCGGGCCACCAACGATGATCGATCTGTTCTGGCCGGGCGACGATCTCGCGGGCGACCTGATGAGCGACGGCGCATTCCTGTCCGCGATGGTCGCGGTGGAACAAGCCTGGCTGGATGGACTCGTCGACGCGGGCATCGCGCCCCGGCAGGCGCGCGCGGACCTGACCATCCTGCTCGCCGACGGTGACGCCGCGACGATCGCCCGGCGTGCTGGCGCGGACGGCAATCCCGTCTCCGCCCTGGTGCTGATGTTGCGTGAACGCTCGGCGGAACCAACGGCCCGCTGGCTGCACCGCGGGCTGACCAGTCAGGACGTCGTCGACACCGCACTGATGCTCTGCACGCGTGACGTCTTGATCCGCATCGGCGACGAGTTCGCCATCCAGGTACGGGCGCTGACCGAACTGGCCGAAACTCACCGTGACACTTCGGCACTCGCCCGCACGCTGACCCAGGCCGCACTGCCGAGCACCCTCGGCGCCAAGTTCGCCCGCTGGCTGACCGGTGTACTCGACGCCGCCGAGCCCATAGCGGGGCTGATAGCGTCGTTGCCGGTGCAGGTCGGTGGCGCGGTGGGATCGCTCGCAGCCGCAACCGAATTGGCCGGATCCGTCGAGGGTGCCATCGCTCTCAGTGACGGCTTGGCCGCCACGCTGCGATTGGCGCCCACCCCACCCTGGCATACCACCCGGTGGCAGGTCACCCGGATCGGCGACGCGCTGGTGAGCTGCTGCGACGCCTGGGGCCACATCGCCACCGACGTCACGACGGGCTGTAGGCCCGAGATCGGCGAGCTGGCCGAGGGGCATGGTGGCGGCTCGTCGACGCTGCCGCACAAGAACAACCCGGTCCGCTCGGTGCTGATCCGCCGCGCCGCGCTCACCGCCGGACCCCTTGGTAGCATCCTGCACACCGCCGCAGGCGCGACCGTCGACGAACGCTCCGACGGCGCCTGGCACACAGAATGGGCAACCCTGCGGACACTGGCCCGCCACACCGTCGTCGCCGCCGCGCACACATCCGACCTCCTGTCCGGCCTCCGTGTCGACCCGCCGCGCGCCGCGGCCAATCTGGCCGCCGCCGAAAGCCTGCTTTCCGAACAGCGCTCGATGACCGAGCTGACAGGTCGTGCAGCGTTACCCGGCTACACCGGCGCCGCGGATCGGCTGATCGACTCGACACTCGGCCGGGCTTGCCGCTTCGTCAAGGGCGCGCCATGAGCAATCCGCCTCTCACCGCCATCCACCTCGGCGGACCCGACGACGGGCCGCTACTTTTGCTGGGCCCGTCGCTGGGGACAACGACGGCCACCCTGTGGACAGGCGTGGCGCAACGACTGGTCGATCATGTGCGCGTAGTCGGATGGGACCTTCCCGGTCACGGCCGCGGCCGTCGGGCCCACCCGTTCACCATCGCCGACCTCGCAGCAGCGGTGTTGGTGATCGCGGGCGACCTTAACGTGGAGACATTCCACTACGCCGGTGATTCGGTGGGTGGTTGCGTCGGTCTGCAGCTGCTGCTCGATGCTCCGCAACGGGTCAGTTCGGCGACCCTGCTGTGCACCGGCGCCGCCATCGGCACCCCGGACGGCTGGCTCGCACGTGCCGCTACCGTCCGCGCCGGCGGTGTCGACACGATGCTGACCGGCGCGGCCGAGCGCTGGTTCGCGCCGGGCTTTGTCGACCGCGAGCCGGGGACCGCCTCGGCGCTGCTGGATGCCCTGAGTCACACCGATGCGGAGTCCTATGCGCAGGTATGCGAAGCGTTAGCAGTGTTTGATGTAACCGATAGGTTGTCCGAGATCGTCACTCCGGTCCTGGCCGTTGCGGGTAGCGCTGACAGCCCCACGCCGCCGGAATCGTTGCGGCGCATCGCCTCCGACGTAAAGGACGGGGACCTGGTGGTGCTCGAAGGCGTCGGACACCTGGCCCCCGCCGAAGCGCCGGAGCGCGTGGCCGGCCTCATCGCAGAGATCGTCGGTGTTCCGCAGCCCCCGAGCAAGTCCCTCGAAGACGTGCACCGTGCAGGAATGGCGGTACGGCGGGAGGTGCTGGGCCATGCGCACGTCGACCGGGCAGTGGCCGGTACCACCGACCTGACCGCCGACTTCCAGCACATGATTACGCAGTATGCCTGGGGCAGCATCTGGACCCGCCCGGGTCTCGACTTCCGCAGCCGCTCGATGATCACGCTGACGGCGCTGGTCGCGCGCGGTCACCACGAGGAACTGGCGATGCACCTGCGGGCGGCCCGCCGGAACGGTCTGAGCAACGACGAGATCAAAGAGCTGCTCTTGCAGACCGCGATCTACTGCGGAGTTCCCGACGCCAACTCCGCCTTCCGCATCGCCGCCGAGGTCTTGCCGGAGTTTGACGAGCACCCAGGTGCGCCGTCATGAGTCGCACCGTTGTCTGCGACCGTGCCGAGGATGCCGTCGCTGGAATCGACCACGGTGCAACGGTTCTCGTCGGGGGGTTCGGCATGGCGGGCATGCCCACCACGCTCATCGATGCGCTGATTCGACAGGGTGCCGCCGACCTCACCATCGTCAGCAACAACGCAGGCAACGGCGACACCGGCCTGGCCGCGCTGCTGGCGGCGGGCCGGGTCACCAAGGTCATCTGCTCCTTCCCCCGACAGGCCGATTCGTACGTGTTCGACGCGCTCTACCGGGCGGGCAAGGTCGACCTCGAGGTGGTCCCTCAGGGCAACCTGGCCGAACGGATCAGGGCGGCGGGGGCCGGCATCGGCGCATTCTTCTGCCCGACGGGGGTTGGCACGCCACTGGTCGAGGGCAAGGAGATCCGCACCATCGACGGCCGCGACTACGTGCTGGAGTACCCGATCTTCGGAGATGTGGCGCTCATCGGGGCGCACGTAGCGGACCAGGTCGGAAACCTGTTGTACCGCAAGACCGCGCGAAACTTCGGCCCGGTGATGGCGACCGCGGCATTGCTTACTGTCGTCGAGGTCTCCCGCGTCGTCGACACCGGGCAGATCGACCCCGAGACGGTCGTCACGCCCGGCATCTACGTCGACCGCGTCCTCGACCTGTCCGCAATTCCCGAGACGTCCACGGAGGCAGCCTCGTGACGAGAACAGTCGACGCATCGACCCGCGCCTGTGTCGAGCACCTCGACCGGGGCCCGCTCGACCGTCGGGAGATCGCCGCGATGATCGCCCGCGACATCCCCGCGGGTTCGTACGTCAACCTCGGCATCGGGCAGCCCACCATGGTCGCTGACTTCCTGGACCCCGCCGCGGGGGTCGTGTTGCACACCGAGAACGGGATGCTCGGGATGGGTGGGGAGGCGATCGGCGACGCAATCGATCCGGATCTGACGAACGCCGGCAAGATCCCGGTTACCGAAACCCCTGGGGCATCCTACTTCCACCACGCCGACTCCTTCGCCATGATGCGCGGCGGTCATCTCGATGTCTGTGTCCTCGGCGCGTTTCAGGTCAGCGAGCGCGGGGATCTCGCCAACTGGCACACCGGGGCGCCTGACGCCATACCCGCCGTCGGCGGCGCGATGGATCTTGCTATCGGCGCGAAGAGCGTATTGGTCATGATGACCCTGTTCGCAAAGGACGGAACCGCCAAACTGGTTCCTTCGTGCAGCTATCCACTGACCGGACTTCGATGCGTCAATCGGGTGTACACCGACTATGCCGTGTTTGACATCGACCACACCGGTGGCGGCCAGCTGCGGGTCTTGCACACGTTCGGGCTCAGCATTGCCGCGCTCGAGGAGCGGATGCGCATGGCACTCTCGTGTGATGGACGCGTCGCTGATCTTCGTCAATGCTGACCTTGGCGGCGCTATCGGCAGCGCTGGCGGCCTCGGTGATCACCGACGGGCAGATCTTTAGAGCATGCAGCGAATCCTCCTGCACGTCTACAAGTTTCATGACGCAACGGCTAGCTCTAGGACCAAGGTCAGCATGATCGTCGTCGCAAATCCCCGCAAAATCGGTGCCCAGGCCGGACCGCTGGTTTCCCACGCTCAGCCTGAAAGAGTGTGCCGGAACATCGCCAGCACCGAGGGAACGAAATTCAGCGGAGGGGAACCGAGTCAACCCGATGAATTACCCGGCTACTTCGCCGCTTCGACGATTGTTGCCACCCTCGAACGGGCATCCGCCGTTGTTCAGGACATGCAGGACGACATCGTCGGTTCGGTGCTCACGTTGAAGGAAGGCGGTGTACGGCAAGCCCCAATGAATCAAAGCGGAGGAATAGTGACGGGTGCGTTCCCTGCATTGACCCCTACACGCCTCTGTGGTCATCGCAACGAATCTATCGGCCCGGCGAGATAATCAATGATGGCCAAACTCAGAGTCCCGTTGGACCCTTGTCCACCAAGGGTCACCTTTCATGGCAGGCCGAGAACTCTGCTGACTGAGCGAAGGAATACCCGAAGGAGGCCGTTGAATGACTCTATCCCGTGACGAGTTAGATGAATTCGCCAAGAGCATGGCGCGAGCAGGAGGTCGCGACAGCCAGCACGTGGGGGAGGAGCACCTCGTCGTCAGCTCCGCCGAGGCGCACTGGATCGAAACTGCAAGCCCATCGCAGATTGGGTTGCTCCTGCGAATACCCGCCAGCTCTATTGAAATTTTTCTGCAGAAGATCCCCGCGGGGGAGGCTAGCGACCTTCATCGACACGTACATGAGTCGATTCACTTCGTGCAACATGGCTCGGGCTGGTCGGAAATTGGCGATCAACGCGTGCGGTGGAGCGCGGGCAGCTTCGTGTATACGCCGCCGTGGATCTGGCATCGCCACTATGCCGACGACGGGCGCGACGTGGAGATGATCGTCATCGAAAACTCTCGCCTCCTAGCGGCGGTGGACGCCAGCCAGAGGGAGAGCATGGGCAACACCAGCTTCGCCGACGCCTTCGGCGTGAACACGGAATAGGCTCTTCGTTCATGAAGCGCGTGTTCGTGGCACTCGCAACGGCTGCCGCCGCCCTCGTGGCGGTCGCCCCGCAGGCCGGCGCCGACACCGTGGCGTATCTGGTCAACGTTCATGTCCGGCCGGGCTACAACTTTCCGAACGCCGAGGCCGCGATCGGCTACGGCAGGACGATCTGCGACCGGGTCGCCGCGAAGATGAGCTATGCGCGACTCGTCGACCAGGTGAAGGCCGACTTCCGGACCGCCGACTACTACCAGGGCGCCTACTTGATCAACCAGGCGGTCAACGAGCTGTGCCCGGCGCAGATCTGGCAGCTGCGGCAGTCGGCCGCCGGATACACCAGTGCTCCGTCGGTGTTGCGACGCTGACCAGAACCCACCCCCGAGCGGGCGGCTCAGCATTTTACCGGCGCCGACGCCGTTTGCGGACGAAGGTTCGCTGGCCGGCGTATCGAGGAGAACCGGCATGACGACGCCAGTGCGCCGGTGTCCTCGGTGGCTGCCTCGGTGCGGCACCTGATCGCCGCGTCACGTGACGCCGACGTCGACACCGGTGTGCTGGAGGCATTTTCGGGCTACGTCGACGCCGCGGTCGCCGCCGGGCATGGCGCCGACGAGATAAGCTGCATCGCCGCGGAGATGCGCGCAGGGTAACCGGGCACGCGTTGACCATTGACGGACTACTACATGTGGTAGTAGTTTCACGGCGATGGACCGTCGGACGGCAATCAAAGGCTTTTCTCTTGGATCGTTGGGAATCCTCGTCGCGGCTTGCGGTGACCGAGGCCAGCTTTCGGATTCCAGCTCTGGTGACGTGACGCCGTCGAGCATTGCGAAATGGACGCCCAGATTCGACCATCAGACGCGGCCCGTGATCGGTGTTCTCGCGGCGAACAGTGGAACGGAGTTGGCCGACTTCGCTGTGCCGTTCGGCGTGCTCAGCGCTGCCGACGTCGCGGAGATCATCACCGTGTCGACGCAGCCAGGACCTGTCTCGATGGGGCCGGGGGTGCAGACGCGAACCCATCTGACCGTCAATCAATTCGACAAGCAGCACCCCGATGGAGCCGATTACCTCATCGTGCCTGCGTTGCAGCCGACCGACGACCCGGCCGCCATTGCTTGGATCAGGGCGCAAGCGGAGAAGGGCAGCTCGATACTGAGCATCTGCAACGGCGCTTTGACGGTTGCCGCAACCGGGTTGATGGACGGCAGGCACGCCACGGCGCATTGGGCCAGTGAGACGAGGCGCCGCGCAGAGTTCCCGAATGTCCATTGGCGTAACAACGTCCGGTACATCGCTGATGGACCTATCGTCTCGAGTTCGGGTATCAGCGCAGCGATGCCTGTCTCGATCGCATTGATCGCCGCAATCGCAGGCGCCTCTCGGGCCGATTTGGTTGCCGAGAGCATGGGCGTCCGCGATTGGGGACCGGTCCATGACAGTGACTCATTCCGCCGCGGGCCTACACTCGATTCGATTCCGCGGCCCGCGACCTTGGACGCTGTTGGCATCGTGGTGGGCTCGGGAACCGACGAGATCGCTTTCGCGCTCGTCGCCGACGCCTACAGCCACAACGGACGTACGCGTGCCCATGCCGTGTCGCGACGGCGAATGCCGGTGCAGACGCGTCGCGGTATGACGATCTTGCCCGACCGAGCCTCGGACGATCCGGCATTGGTCGACGTGGTCACCCTCCCGGAAGGAACGACGCCCATGCGGACGCTCGACGATGCGCTGGCATCGATTGAGAAGTCATACGGCGTCGAGGCGTCGACCACCGCAGCGCGCGTCATGGAGTATCCCGAATATTCTCGTTGACCGCCAAAGTCGTTGAAGCAATACCGGAGTGCGTTGACGCCCAGATGAATATCGTGGCGGTATGCCGCAGAAGCCGCCCGCCGCCGTCATCGAGTCCGCCCACCGCAGTCACCTCGCTGCACTGCCGTTCGACGACACCGCGGACTTCGACGACGCCGACCGCGGGTTCATCGCCGCCCTCGAGCCCTGTGTGGTCACCGCCGGCGACGGCCGGGTGGTCTGGG
This sequence comes from Mycolicibacterium flavescens, assembly GCF_001722335.1. GTDB lineage: Bacteria > Actinomycetota > Actinomycetes > Mycobacteriales > Mycobacteriaceae > Mycobacterium > Mycobacterium flavescens. Next base: position 36,291 of record NZ_MIHA01000030.1, on the reverse strand, counting down.
ACAACGATGCCTACTCGTTCCTGGCCGCCGATGCGCCGACGTCCGTGCATCCCAGCCTGTGGCGGCAGTCGCAGCTGTGCGCGAAACAGGGCCTCTACGAGGTCGTCCAAGGCATCTATCAGGTGCGCGGTCTGGACCTGTCGAACATCACGTTCGTCGAGGGCGACACCGGCGTGATCGTCATCGACCCGTTGATCTCCACCGAGACCGCGGCGGCCGCGTTGGGGTTGTACCGGGCGCACCGCGGTGACCGCCCCGTCGTCGCGGTGATCTACACCCACAGCCACGTCGACCATTTCGGCGGTGTTCTGGGTGTCACGAGCCAGTCCGAAGTCGACGCCGGGCGGGTCGCGGTGATCGCGCCCGAACACTTCGCCGAACACGCGGTGCAGGAGAACGTGTACGCAGGCACCGCGATGGCCCGGCGGGCCGGTTACATGTACGGCGCGGCGCTGGCCCGCGGCCCGCAGGGGCAGGTCGGTTGCGGTCTCGGCCAGGTCGGGTCGACGGGCGAGGTGGCGCTGATCGTGCCGACGGTCGACATCCGGCGAACCGGCGAGACGCACACCGTCGACGGCGTCGAGATCGAGTTCCAGATGGCGCCCGGCACCGAGGCGCCCGCCGAGATGCACTTCTACTTCCCGAAGTTCCGCGCGCTGTGCATGGCCGAGAACGCCACCCACAACCTGCACAACCTGCTGACGCTGCGCGGTGCGCTGGTGCGCGACCCGCACGGCTGGGCGGGGTATCTGACCGAGGCGATCGAGCGCTTCGCCGACCGCGCCGACGTCGTCTTCGCCTCCCACCACTGGCCGACGTGGGGCCGGGAGCGAATCATCGAATACCTTTCGCTGCAACGGGATCTGTATGCCTACCTGCATGACCAGACGTTGCGTCAACTCAACCAGGGGTACACCGGAATCGAGATCGCCGAGGATTTCGCGATGCCGCCGGCGCTTCAGAAGGCGTGGCACACCCACGGCTACTACGGTTCGGTCAGCCACAACGTCAAGGCCGTCTACCAGCGCTACATGGGCTGGTTCGACGGCAACCCCGGCCGGCTGTGGGCGCATCCGCCGGAGGCGATCGGCCCGCGATACGTCGAGGCGATGGGCGGGCCGGACCGCGTCGTCGAACTGGCTCGCGCCGCCTTCGACGGCGGTGATTATCGTTGGGCAGCAACACTTCTAGATCACGTCATCTTCACCGACGAGCAGCACGGCCCGGCTCGCGACCTGTACGCCGACACGCTAGAACAGCTCGCCTACGGAGCCGAGAACGGCGTGTGGCGCAACTTCTTCCTCTCCGGTGCGACCGAACTGCGCGACGGCAGCTTCGGCACCCCGACTCAGAGCGCGTCGCCGACGATCCTCGCGCAGCTGACGCCGGAGCAGATGTTCGACGCGTTGGCCATCAACGTGAACGGCCCGCGCGCATGGGATCTCGACATCGCGGTCGACATCACGTTCTCCGACACGGCAGCCAACTACCGGCTGACGCTGCGCAACGGCGTGCTGATCCACCGCAAGGCCGCCGCGGATCCGGCGTCGGCGCACGCCACCGTTCGGCTGGCGAACCGGATGCGCCTGATGGCGCTCGCCGCGGGCGACCAGACCTCACCGGGCCTAGACATCAGCGGCGACGCCGAGGCGCCGCAGGCGATTCTGGCGGTGATCGACCGCCCCGATTCCGGCTTCAACATCATCACGCCGTAACCACACCTCCGCCGAGTGTGGGGTCGATGCACGCTTCGAGGCCGAAATATGTGCGGGTAACCCACGTTCGGCGCAGAAAGATAAAGAGAGCTATGGCATGCCGCCGTCGACCCGGATTATCGAACCCGACGTGTAGCTCGACGCGTCCGACATCAGATACAGCGCCGCCCCGACGATCTCCGGCGGGTTGCCCAACCGCTTGAGCGCGAAGTGCTGCACCCCCGCGACCGTCGCCTCCATGTCCCACGCCTTGCTCACATCGGTCAGAAACGGCCCCGGCATCAGCGTGTTCACCCGCACCGTCGGCCCGAACGCCAACGCGAACCCCTCGGTCAACGCGTTGAGCCCGGCCTTGGACGCCGCATACGGCAGCATGTGCGCGTCCGGTCGCCGCGACCCGCTCGTGCTGACGTTGATGATCGACCCGCCGCCGTCGGCCACCATCCGCTCCCCGACGAGCGCCGACAACCGGAACGGCCCCTTGAAGTTCAGGTTCATCACCGAGTCGAACAGCTTCTCCGACACCGAGGTCAGCGACTCGTACAGTGGCGACATGCCCGCGTTGTTGATCAGCACGTCGACCTTGCCGAAGCGGTCGTACGCGGCGTCGACCAGCCCGTCGAGCTCATCCCAGCGGCCCACGTGCACCCCGTACGGCATCGCCGCGCGGCCGGTCTCGGCGGTGATCTCCTCGGCGGTGGCCACACAGGTTTCGTACTTGCGGCTGGCGATCACGACGTCGGCGCCGCAACGCGCCGCCGCGAAAGCCATCTCGCGGCCCAGCCCGCGACTGCCGCCGGTGACCAGCACCACCCGGTCCGTGAGGTCGAACAGCGTGCCCGCGAATGAACTCATGGGCCATATGGTGGCACGGTGCAGTTGCTCATCATTCGTCACGCGTTGCCGCTCCGCAGCGAACCCGGCCAGGGCTCGGATCCCGACCTGTCCGAGGACGGCATCGAACAGGCCAAACGGCTGCCCGACGCGCTGGCCCGCTACCCGATCACGCGGCTGGTCAGCAGCCCGCAGAAGCGCGCGATCCAGACCGCCCAACCGGTCGCCGACGCGCTCGGCCTGCCCATCGACATCGACGACCGCCTCGCCGAGTACGACCGCGACCTGTCGCACTACACCCCGGTCGAGCAGATCTCCAACGAGGACATGCAGCGGCTGGCCAACGGCGACCTGCCCGGCAACGTCGACGCGGACGCGTTCGTCGAACGGGTGCAGGCCGGCGTCGACGACATCGTCCGTAGCGCAGGCCGCGAGGACACCGTCGCGCTGTTCAGTCACGGCGGGGTGATCAACGCGGTCGTGCACAAGGTGATGGGCACCGAGCGGCTGCTGTGCGCGCAGGTCGACTACGCGGGCGTCACCCGCGTGCTGTGGTCGTCGTCGCGCAACACCTTCTTCGTCGCCGGCATCAACTCCACCGAGCACGTATGGGACCTGCTGCCCAGAAATCAGCAGTGGTAGACAAGTGCGGTGACAATCTCGCTCGACGGGCTCGACCTCGACGCCCTTGACCGTCACCTGCGTTCCGAGGGCATCCCCCGCGACGGTGACCTGCGCGCCGAGCTGATCTCCGGCGGCCGCTCCAACCTGACGTTCCTGGTGTTCGACGACGCGTCCAAGTGGGTGCTGCGCAGACCGCCGCTGCACGGGCTGACCCCGTCGGCGCACGACATGGCCCGCGAGTACCGGGTGGTGGCCGCCCTCAAGGACACCGCGGTACCGGTCGCCCGCGCGGTCACCATGCGCAACGACGACTCCGTGCTCGGCGCCCCGTTCCAGATGGTCGAGTACGTGCCCGGCCGGGTCATCCGGCACACCCCCGAACTCGAGGCGATCGGCGATCAGGCGGCGGTGAGCGCCTGCGTCGACGCGCTGATCAAGGTGCTCGCCGACCTGCACTCGGTCGACCCCGAGGAGGTCGGGCTCGGCGACTTCGGCAAGCCGACCGGCTACCTCGAACGGCAGGTACGACGGTGGGGCGGGCAGTGGGAGCTGGTCCGCCGCGACGGGGACGAACGCGACGACGACGTCAAACGTCTGCATTCGGCGCTGGCCGAAAAGATTCCGGCGCAGAGCCGCAGCGCGATCGTGCACGGCGACTACCGGATCGACAACACCATGCTCGACGCCACCGACCCCACCAAGGTGCTCGCGGTGCTGGACTGGGAGATGTCGACGCTCGGCGACCCGGTCAGCGACGCCGCGCTGATGTGCGTCTACCGCCACCCCATGTTCAACCTCGTGCACTCGGATGCGGCGTGGGCGTCACCGATGATCCCGACGGCTGACGAACTCGCACAACGCTATTCGGTCGCGGCCGGGCATCCGCTGGACCACTGGGACTTCTACATGGCGCTGGCGTACTTCAAGCTGGCGATCATCGCCGCCGGCATCGCCTACCGCGGCCGGGTCGGCGGCGGCGTGTCCGACGACATCGACAAGGTCGACGACGCGGTCGCCCCGCTGATCGCCGCCGGGCTGGCCGAGCTCAACTAACGCATCGCGGCTTTGTAGTTCTTCTTCGCGGCGCGGCGCAGCTGGAAGATCCGCGCGGCCCCGGCCAGCGCGGTGATCAGCCCGCCGCCCACCGCGGCGAACAGGATCGCCACCCCCAGCGGCAGATCCCACCGCCACCCCAGGAACGCGAACTGGGCGGACTCGGTGTTCTGCGCGATGAATATCAAAAGGATCACCAGGACCAGGAAGCCGGCGATCACCGCCGACCACAGCGCGGCGGCCCGGGTGAAGTGCACATCCTTGGCGGCCGACGGGTCGCGGTCGGCGAGCTCGGCGTCGCTCGGCGGGACCGGGGGCCCCGGATTCGGCGGATCAAACGGCTCCGGCTCGTTGCGCGCCGACGGCCCGTACGGATCGGTACTCATAGCCCCCATCTTTGCCGTTCCCGGCTGCGAAGAAACCAGTTTGGCATTCCCGGCCCACACTCGTCGCGCGACAAAGGCGCGCGGAGCAGCGGCGATCTCGATACTGTCGAGTTCATGACGCCCCCCTTGGCGAGGCCGCCGCGAGGTCGGCCCGCCTTTTCCGTCGCGGCGCTGGTCTCCCTCATCGTCCTCGTCGCCGCAGGCTGCGGCAGCTCCAACCCGCTCGGCGGCGGGGAGATCTCCGGCGACCTGAAGACCATCGCGGTCGGGTCCGCGGACTTCACCGAGTCCAAGATCGTCGCGGAGATCTACGCCCAGGCGCTGGAGGCCAACGACTTCACCGTGCGCCGCCAGTTCGGCATCGGCAGCCGCGAAACCTACATCCCGGCGGTGCAGGACCACTCCATCGACCTGATCCCCGAGTACACCGGCAACCTGCTGCAGTACTTCGACCCCGAGGCCACGGCGACGACACCGGACGACGTGCTGATCGCGTTGCTCAAGGCGCTGCCCGGCGACCTGTCGATCCTGTTCCCGTCGCCCGCCGAGGACAAGGACACCCTGGCCGTCAGCGAGGCGACCGCGCAGAAGTGGAACCTCAAGACCATCGCCGACCTCGCCGAGCACTCGGCGGAGGTGAAAGTCGGTGGGCCGTCGGAGTTTCAGACCCGTGTCACCGGTCTGGTCGGCCTCAAGGACAAGTACGGTCTCGACATCGCACCGGCGAACTTCGTCGCGATCAGCGACGGCGGCGGGCCCGCGACCGTGCAGGCGCTCAACAGCGGTGCGATCACCGCCGCCAACGTCTTCAGCACCTCGCCGGCGATCGAGCAGAGCCGCCTGGTGGTGCTCGAGGACCCGAAGAACGTGTTCCTGGCCGCCAACGTCGTCCCGCTGGTGGCGTCGCAGAAGATGTCCACCCCGCTCAAGACCGTGCTCGACGCGGTCAGCGCGAAGATGACCACCGAGGCGCTGATCGAACTCAACACCTCGGTCGAGGGAAACCAGGGTGTCGACCCCGACGAAGCCGCCCGAAAGTGGATCACCGACAACGGTTTCGACAAACCGATGGGACAGAAGTGATCACGTTCGAGAACGTCACCAAGCGGTACCCCGACGGCACGGTGGCGGTCGACGACCTCACCCTCGAGGTGCCGCAGGGCACGCTGACCGTGTTCGTCGGCCCGTCGGGCTGCGGTAAGACCACCTCGATGCGGATGATCAACCGGATGATCGAACCGACCTCGGGCACGTTGACCGTCGACGGCAACGACATCTCCACCGTCGACCCGGTCAAGCTGCGCCTCGGTATCGGCTACGTCATCCAGAGCGCGGGCCTGATGCCGCACCTGCGGGTCGTCGACAACGTCGCCACCGTACCGGTGCTGCGCGGTGAATCCCGCCGACGCGCACGCAAATCCGCGCTCGACGTGATGGAGCGGGTGGGCCTGGACCCCAAGCTGGCCAACCGCTACCCGGCGCAGCTGTCCGGTGGGCAGCAGCAGCGCGTCGGGGTGGCCCGCGCCCTGGCCGCCGACCCGCCGATCCTGCTGATGGACGAACCGTTCAGCGCGGTCGACCCCGTCGTGCGTGAGGAACTGCAGGCCGAGATCGTGCGCCTGCAGGGCGAACTGCGCAAGACCATCGTGTTCGTCACCCACGACATCGACGAGGCGGTCAAGCTGGGCGACAGGGTCGCGGTGTTCGGCCCCGGCGGTGTGCTGCAGCAGTACGCCGAACCGTCGTTCGTGCTGTCGAATCCGGCCAACGAGATGGTGGCCGGATTCGTCGGCGCCGACCGCGGATACCGCGGCCTGCAGTTCTTCCACGCCACCGGGCTGCCGCTGCACGAAGTCAGAAGCGTCGACGAAAAAGAAGTCGACGCACTGCAATTGGATTCCGGCGACTGGCGGTTGGTGACCAGGGACGCCAGACCGTTCGCGTGGATCAACGCCGACGGGGTCGACGTGCACCGCAAGGGCGGCACCCTCTACGACAGCACGATCGGCGGCGGATCGCTATTCCGCCCGGACGGCACGCTGCGCAACGCGCTGGACGCCGCACTGTCCTCGCCGAGCGGCCTGGGCGTCGCGGTCGACGAAGACGGGCGGTTGTCCGGCGGGGTGCGCGCCGAGGACGTGCTCGCCGCGCTCGAGCGCCAGCGCCGGGTTCCGGAGTTGGGCTGAGCCGTGCGCTACCTGTTCACCCACCTCGACGACCTGTGGGCGCTGACGCTGATCCACCTGCGGCTGTCGCTGATCCCGATCGTGCTGGGTCTGCTGATCGCCGTCCCGCTGGGCGCGCTGGTGCAGCGCACCACCACCGCCCGACGGCTCACGACGGTCACCGCCAGCATCCTGTTCACCATCCCGTCGCTGGCGCTGTTCGTGGTGCTGCCGCTGATCATCCCGACCCGCATTCTCGACGAGGCCAACGTGATCGTCGCGCTGACCATCTACACCGTCGCGCTGCTGGTGCGCGCGGTGCCCGAGGCGCTGGACGCGGTGTCGCCGACGGTGCTCGACGCCGCCACCGCGGTCGGCTACCGGCCGCTGACCCGGATGCTGAAAGTCGAACTGCCGCTGGCGGTCCCGGTCCTCATCGCCAGCCTGCGCGTGGTCGCGGTGACCAACATCTCGATGGTGTCGGTCGGTTCGGTGATCGGCATCGGCGGTCTGGGCACCTGGTTCACCGAGGGCTACCAGGCCAACAAGAGTGACCAGATCGTCGCCGGCATCATCGCGATCTTCGTGCTGGCGATCGTCATCGACACGCTGATCATGCTGGCCGGCCGGGCGCTGACCCCGTGGACCAGGACGGGCCGACCGTCCGCAGCCCGCAAGGTGGTCACCGGATGAGCCCGATGAACTTTCTCCAGCAGGCGCTGACGTTCATCTTCACCGCCGACAACTGGGGTGGACCCGCAGGCCTGACCGCCCGCATCCTCGAGCACCTGCACTACACCCTGCTCGCCGTGGTGTTCTCCGCGCTGGTCGCGGTCCCGATCGGCATGCTGATCGGGCACACCGGCCGCGGCACCTTCCTCGTCGTCACCGGGGTCAACGCCCTGCGCGCCCTGCCCACCCTCGGCGTGCTGCTGCTCGGCGTGCTGCTGTGGGGGCTGGGTCTGGTGGGTCCGACCGTGGCGCTGATGCTGCTGGGCATCCCGCCGCTGCTGGCCGGCACCTACGCCGGTATCGCCAACGTCGACCCCGCTGTCGTCGACGCGGCCCGCTCGATGGGTATGACCGAGCGGCGCATCCTGCTGCGGGTGGAGACGCCGATCGCGCTGCCGCTGATCCTGGGCGGGCTGCGCACCGCGGTGCTGCAGATCGTGGCGACCGCGACGGTGGCCGCCTACGCGAGCCTGGGCGGGCTGGGCCGCTACCTCATCGACGGCATCAAGATCCGCGAGTTCCACGTGGCGTTGGTCGGCGCGCTGATGGTGACGGCGCTGGCGCTGCTGCTCGACGCCGTGCTGGCGTTCGCGGTGTGGGCGTCGGTGCCGGGCACCGGCCGGCTCAGCCGCACCCGCCTGCCGCAGCCGTTCCTCGGTGACGAGGTCGCCGTCGAATCCCGGCCGCGCGAATCCCGGCCGCGCGCAACGTCACACGGCCCGCCCTGAGGTGCCTGAAATCCCACCCGGCTAGCGCGTTACGAACGGAGCGGTCCTTCGCATACGGTATAGGGGTGAGTGAAGCAGGTGGCTCCGCGAGAACATGGCCGGCGATTCTGACCTGGCGGGCGCACGACGTCCCGCGGATGGAATCGGTGCGCGTGCACGTGGCGGGCAACCGCATCAAGGCCTACGGCCGGATCGTGGCGGCCGCGACGCCGTCGCACCCGGCGTTCTCGGCCTCCTACGATCTGGTCACCGACGAGGCCGGCGGTACCAAACGGCTGTCGATGACCGTCACGCTCGCCGAGCGGGAACGGCAGCTGTCGATCGCCCGCGACGAAGAGAACATGTGGCTGGTGCAGCAGCACACCGGTGAGACCAGCCGGGCGGCGTTCGACGGCGCCCTCGACGTCGACGTGATCTTCAGCCCGTTCTTCAACGCGCTGCCGATCCGGCGCACCGGGCTCTACGAGCGGTCCGACTCGTTCAGCTGCCCGGTGGTGTACGTGCGGCTGCCGGAGCTGTCCGTGGAGACCGCGGTGATCAGCTACAGCAGCGCCGAGGACGGCATCAAGCTGCACTCGCCTGTCGCCGAGACCACGATCACCGTCGACTCCGACGGGTTCATCCTGGACTATCCGGGACTGGCAGAGCGGATCTGATCACCCCGCCGGCCCGGCCTTCGGCGGCCAGTTCCTCGCGCCACCCCTGCGCCCCGATCACGGTGGCGACGATGTCGGGCCGCCCGAAGCTGTCGTAGCGGGTCCGCGCGGCGTGGCCCTGTTCGACGAACTCGGTCAACTGGTCGCCCTGCACCAGCGCCGTGCGGGCCTGGTCGAGCAGTTCCAGGGTGCGGTCCAGCGCGGGCACCAGCCGGTCGGCGTTGGCTTCGCACATCGCCCGCACCAGGTCGGGCGCGGTGCCGGCCACCCGGGTGCCGTCGCGGAACGAGCCGGCGGCCAGCGCGAACGCCAGCGGCACCTCGCCCGCGGTGGTGGCCAGCGCCTCGGCCAGCAGATGCGGCAGGTGCGAGATGGTCGCCGCGGCCGCGTCGTGCTCGTCGGAACGGGCCGGCACGACGACGGCGCCGCAGTCCAGCGCGAGCCGCATCACCAGCGCCCACACCGCGGGGTCGACGTGGTCGTCGACGCTGACCACCCACGGTGCCCCGACGAACAGGTCGGCGGCGCCCGCCGACCACCCGGAGTGCGCGGTGCCCGCCATCGGGTGGCCGCCGACGAACCGCTCGAGCAGCCCGAATGACCGAACCTGCTCGGAGACCGCGCTTTTCACGCTTGTCACGTCGGTCAGGGGGCAGTCCGGTGCGGTGTCGCGGATGTGGCCGAGCAGCTGGGCGAGCGCGGGCACCGGGACGGCCAGCACGATCAGCGCGTCGCGGTCGGCGGCCCTGCGCAGCACCGCGTCGAGGTCCTCGTCGGCGTCGAACCCGTCGGCCCGCGCGGCGGTGACCGCCTCCAGCGACCGGTTGTAGCCGAACACCTCGCGTCCGGCGGCCGCGGCCGCGCGCATCAACGACCCTCCGATGAGGCCGAGCCCGAGCACGCAGACCGGTGTGTTCGTCACCCTTCCAGGTTGGCACATCGGTCGACGTCAGTCCCGGTGCCGGCCCGGGTCCGGGCGGCTGGTCAAGTACCTGGTCGGCGACTACCGTGAGCCGACATGGGAGCACAGCGAGCCTCGACCAAAGAGCAGGCCGCCGATGCCCTCGACGGCTTCGGCGTCGCCGTGATCCGCGAGGACGGCAAGTGGCGCTGTGCACCCTTGCGCCGCGCCGCGCTGGAGAGCCTGTCGGCCGCCGAAACCGAGCTCCGGGAGATCCGCAGCGCGGGTGCGGTCTTCGGGCTGCTCGACATCGACGACGAGTTCTTCGTGATCGTGCGCCCGGCGCCGGCCGGCACCCGGCTGCTGCTGTCGGATGCGACCGCGGCGCTGGACTACGACATCGCCGCCGAGGCGCTCGACAAGCTCGACGCCGACATCGAGGCCGACGAACTCGAAGACGCCGATCCGTTCGAGGAGGGTGATCTGGGACTGCTGAGCGACATCGGCCTGCCCGAGGCCGTCCTCGGCGTGATCCTCGACGAATCCGACCTCTACGCCGACGAGCAGCTCGGCCGCATCGCCCGCGAGATGGGTTTCGCCGACGAGCTGGCCGCGGTGCTGGACCGGCTGGGTCGGTGACCGTTCCCACGAATGACCGATGAGGCGCTGATCCGCGCCGCGCTGGAGGCGGCGCGCGCGGCCGGGCCCCGCGACGTGCCGATCGGTGCGGTCGTCGTCGCCGCCGACGGCACCGAACTGGCCCGCGCCGCCAACGCGCGCGAGGAGCTCGGCGACCCGACCGCGCACGCGGAGATCCTGGCGATCCGGGCCGCCGCCGCGGTGCTCGGCGACGGCTGGCGGTTGGCCGGGGCCACATTGGCCGTGACCGTCGAACCCTGCACGATGTGCGCGGGCGCGTTGGTGATGGCGCGGGTGGCCCGCGTGGTGTTCGGCGCGTGGGAGCCCAAGACCGGCGCGGTCGGCTCGCTGTGGGACGTGGTGCGCGACCGGCGCTTGAACCACCGGGCCGAGGTCCGCGGCGGGGTGCTGGCCGCCGAGTGCGCCGCACCGCTGGAGGAGTTCTTCGCCCGGCAGCGATTTCTGTAGTCGGGCCCCGCCCGGTAAGCTGCCACACGGTGGCGTGTCCGAGCGGCCTAAGGAGCACGCCTCGAAAGCGTGTGACGGGTAACCCCCGTCCGAGGGTTCAAATCCCTCCGCCACCGCCACATTACTTCGAATCGGGGTGCGGCCAACCCTGCCCGATACCCGTTGGGCACGGGAACGATCGGTAATGTTGCCGATCAGAAACACGGTGTCCGGTGCCGCAACGTCCCGGGACGATATTGTCAGTTCGTCACTAAAGCAGAGGTCGAAGCGACCGCGGTGGCCAAAGCGAGAGAATTGGTTGCGAATGCGCGCGCTCTATGACCAGGGTCCCACCGCTGCGGGTGGGGGCGGCGGTCTGCTGCGCCCATTCAACGTTCTGCTGGTCGAAGACGACCGCGGTGACGCGATCCTCGTCGAGGAGCTGATCGCCGACGCCGCCGCCGACATCCATGTGGTGTGGGCGCCGACGATGGAAGACGCCGAGCAGCACCTGGAGAGCACCCGACCGGACTGCGTGCTGCTCGACCTGAACCTGCCCGACGCCGACGGAATCAAGGCGCTCGACCGGATCGCCCGCCGCGACATCACGATGCCGATCGTCGTGCTGACCGGCCTCAACGACGAACACTTCGGCATCTCCGCGGTCGCCGCCGGCGCCCAGGACTACCTGGTCAAGGGACGCGTCGAACCCGAGACGCTGCGCCGCGCGCTGCTCTACGCGGTGGAACGCAAACGCGCCGAGCTGACGTCGGTCGAACTGCACGCCAGCGAGCTGCGGGCCAGGGAGAACGCCCGCCTCGAACGCGGCCTGCTGCCGTCGCCGCTGCTGCTGGACCCGCCGGGTGTCGACATCGTCGCCGAGTACCGGCCCAGCCGCCAGCACGCACTGCTCGGCGGCGACTTCTACGACTTCGTGCAGACCCCCGACCGCACCGTGCACGTCATGGTCGGCGACGTCGCCGGCCACGGCCCCGACGAGGCGGCGCTCGGGGTGGCGCTGCGCATCGGCTGGCGTGCCCTGACGTTCGCCGGCCTGCGCGGCAACGAACGTATGCGCCAGATGGAACGGATCCTGAGCACCGAGCGGCCCGGGTCCAGCATCTTCGCGACCGTGATCAGCGTCGCGATGTCCCCGGACAGCCTCAGCTTCAACGTCGTCTCCGCCGGCCATCCCGGGATGCTGCTGCACGGCCCGGACACGGTGGAGTGGATCGAACCCGCGTCGGGTCCGGCGCTCGGCCTGTACGGCCACGAGTGGCCGCTCAACGTCTTCGACCTGCCCGAGGGCCACGGGCTCGTGCTGCTGACCGACGGGCTGTTCGAGGGACGCTCGGGCCGCGGCACCGAACGGCTGGGCGAGACAGGTCTGCTCGAGGTCGCCCGCTCCTACGCCCACCTGCCCGGTGCCGAGTTCGTCAGCTCGCTGATCGACGACGTCGAACGCCGCGCGCAGTCGGTCGGCGGGATCAGCGACGACATCGCGGTCGTGCGGGTGGAGCGGACGGCGACCGGATGAGATCACGCTTGACGGTCCAGGCGTGGCAGAACCTGGTCCTGTCGATGATGGGCGTGGTGGTTCTCGCCGGGGCCGTCGCCGGCACGGCGCTGCTCAACCGCACCGATCATGTGGCTCAGGAGCTGACCGGCGGCATCCAGCCGGCGCGCATCGCGGCTTACCAGCTGCAGGCGGCGCTGCGCGACCAGGAGACCGCGCTGCGCGGTTACGCGATCGCCGCCGACGAGCAGTTCCTCGAGCCGTACTTTCAGGGGCAGGAAGCCGAACGCGTGGCCGCCGCGCAGGTGCGCGACGGCATCGGCGACCGGCAGAACCTGATCGCCGACCTCGATGCGATCGAACGGGCCGCTGCCTCCTGGCGCAAGAATTACGCCGATCCGTTGATCGCGTCGGTGACCCCGGGGTCCCCGCAGGTCCCCGACCCCGCCACCACCGACCGCGGCAAGGCCGAGTTCGACGCGCTGCGCGCGCTGTTCGACCGGCAGAACGCCGGCCTGTCTGCGGCGCGGCAGGAGGCCGTCGATGAACTGGCCACCACGCAGGCGTGGCGCGACCGTGTGCTGATCGGTATCGTCGCGGCGTTCTTCGTGGCCGCGATCATCCTCGCGGTGCTGGTGCGCGGCGCGGTGACCCGGCCGCTGGCCGCGCTGGCCGCCGCCTGCCGCCGGATCACCGAGGGCAGCTTCGACGAGAAGATCGCGGTGCGCGGACCGCGCGACATCCAGTCCATCGCCGCCGACGTCGAGGACATGCGGCAGCGCATCGTCGACGAACTCGAATCGGCGCGCGCGGCCCGCGCGCAGCTGGCCGATCAGGCGCTGGAGCTGCAACGGTCCAACGCCGAACTCGAACAGTTCGCCTACGTCGCATCCCACGACCTGCAGGAGCCGCTGCGCAAGGTGGCGTCGTTCTGCCAGCTGCTGGAGAAGCGGTACGGCGACAAACTCGACGAGCGCGGCACCGAGTACATCCGGTTCGCCGTCGACGGCGCCAAGCGGATGCAGGTGCTGATCAACGATCTGCTGACGTTCTCGCGGGTGGGTCGGCTGCACTCGGTGCAGGCCGACGTCGACCTCGGGTCGGTGCTCGACAGCGCCATCGACAACCTGTCGACCTCGATCGAGGAGTCCGGCGCCGAGGTGGTGCGCACCGGCGAACCGCTGCCGACGGTGCAGGGCGACCCCACCCTGCTGACGATGCTGTGGCAGAACCTGATCGGCAACGCGGTGAAGTTCCGCAAACCCGACGCCGCGCCGCGCGTCGTGATCGACTGTGCCTCGTCGCCGGCCGCCGAGGAGGACGACGCCCCGGCCGGTCCGTGGACGTTCACCGTGACCGACAACGGGATCGGCATCCCCGACGAGTTCGCCGAGAAGGTGTTCGTTATCTTCCAGCGGTTGCACGGTCGCGACGCCTACACCGGAACCGGGATCGGGTTGGCCCTGTGCCGCAAGATCGTGGAGTATCACGGCGGCAGCATCTGGATCGACACCGCCTACACCGACGGCACCAGGTTCCGTTTCACGATTCCCACCGCTGTCGACGAACCGGTCGCGGCCGAACTGGAAGGATCAACGGTATGACAGCGGAGGTCCGCGCGATCGACGTGCTGCTCGTCGAGGACGATCCGGGTGACGAGCTGATCACCCGAGAAGCGTTCGAGCACAACAAGATCAAGAACACCCTGCACGTTGCCCACGACGGTGAGGAGGGGCTCGACTTCCTGTACCGCCGCGGCAAGTACGCCGACGCGCCGCGCCCGGACCTGATCCTGCTGGACCTCAACCTGCCGAAGTACGACGGCAGGCAGCTGCTCGAGAAGATCAAGTCCGACGCCGATCTGAGCCACATCCCGGTCGTGGTGCTGACCACCTCGTCGGCCGAGGAAGACATCCTGCGCAGCTACAAGCTGCACGCCAACGCCTACGTCACCAAGCCGGTCGATCTCGACCAGTTCATGAACGCGGTCCGCCAGATCGACGAGTTCTTCGTTCAGGTGGTCCGGCTGCCCAACTCCTGACGGCCGCCTTCGGTGACGTCGAACGTCATCCGCACCGTGGTGCCGTGCCCGGAGTTGTCGACGTCGACTCCGTCGCCGACCGCCCGCATGATCAGGATCCCCCGCCCGCGGGTGGACGGTTCGGAGCTCGGCGTCCGCCATGCGCCGTGGTCGACGACGCACACCATCAGCCGGTTGTCCTCGACGGACGCCTCGACGACGATCACGCCCCGGTCGCTGCCCCGGTAGGCGTGCTCGACGCAGTTGGTGGCCGCTTCGTTGACCGCCAGCACCACGTCGGCGATCACGTCGTCGGGCACCCCGATGGGCTTGAGCCAGGCGGTGAGGCCACGACGGATTTGTGCCAGACGATCGGCGGTCGCCGGCACCTCGATCCGCAGCGGGTCTGCAGACCGCAGACGCACGTCGATCACCACGCCGGTGTTGTACCCCGCCGCGACCCATTCCTCACGCATGCCGCGCGTGTCGGTCGATTTCGAATCGATAGCGAGGCGCAGGTCACATTCGCCAACGCCCGGCCGAGTCGGCTCAGCTGTAGAACGGCGCCCGGTAGTCGGGTGTCCACGCCCCGCCGATGCAACTGAGCGGAATGCCGTCGGGTGACTGCGCCACCCCGGTGGCGTCACCGCATGGCAGCCGGTTGGTGCGGATCCCGACCAGCGGTGCCGAGGCGATCCACGTGCTGCGCGAACTGCACGCCAGCGTGTTGCCCGACGCGTCGATGCCGAAGTTGTAGCGGGTGTTCTGCGTGCAGTGGGTGCCCTCGACCGCCGAACGGTCGACGTAGGGCACGCAGTCCGCGCCGTCGCAGTAGCCGGGTGACGCCTGCGCGGTGGCGGTGACGGTCAGCGGGGCGGCGACGAACCCGCACGCGAGCGCAGCAACAGCCATGAGCCTCATGGGGTTAGCGTATGTGCCCCACACCGGCGGCGGGCACAGAATAAGCTCTTGGCCATGAAGCGTGCCCTAGTTGCCCTCGCCGCGACCGCCGGTGCGGCCGCCCTCGTGTCCGCACCCGCTGCCCAGGCCGACACGGTCGCCTATCTGGTCAATGTGCACGTGCGCCCGGGTTACAACTTCCCGAACGCCGAGGCGGCGATCGGCTACGGCAACACGATCTGCGGCCGGGTGGCCGGGCAGATGGGTTACGCCCAGTTGGTCGACCAGGTGACCGCCGACTTCCACACCACCGACAAGTACCAGGGCGCGTACCTGATCAACCAGGCCGTCAACGAACTGTGCCCGGCGCAGATCTGGCAGCTGCGCCAGTCCGCGGCCGGCTACACCGGCTGACCCGCACACGAAAAACGGCGGCGCCCCTGCTCGGGACGCCGCCGTCTGCGGTCTGTGCCTAGGGGCAGGTGACCTCGATTTCGAACGGCTTGTTCACCGGCTGCATCGGGTTGGCCATGTCGACACCGGTCGCGGTGCCGCTGATCTTGTAGGTTTTGTCGTCCTTCTCGGCCGTCGCCTCGCCCTGACCGGCGCCGGCCTGGAAGCCGAGCGTCACTCCGTCGACGTTGCCCAGGCCGACGGACTGCACAGTCGGCTCGTCGCCGGAGCTGACCACCGCGCCGATGCCGGTGGTGGCGTCACCGATCGCGATGGTGGTGTTGCCGCCCATGTCGCTGCACGCGACCGTGCCCTGCACGCTTCGATCCTGCCCGTCGATCGTGACGGTGGTCTTGCCCTCCGCGGCGGCCGCGGTGGAGGTCTCACCGGAGGTCTCGGACTTGTTTTCGGACGAACAACCGGCCAGGCCGGCGACCACGATCGCAGCGCCGCCGACGGCGACCAGGAAACCACGCTTCACCACTGTTCTCCTTCGTGTTCGTGACCCGTCAAGATCGGATCATCTTCAGCAGTATCGTGCGCGGACCCGCCGCCAACAGCGGTTTCGGTGAAACCGGGGTCAGCAGGCCACGCGGATGGCGAATGTGGCGGGCACCCGGAAACTCGGCGCGTCGGTGTTGAAGCCGTCCGCGGTGCCGGAGATGTCGAAGGTCTGGCCGGTCATGCCGATCTCGGCGTCGCCGCCGGTTCCGCCGACGTCGGCGGTGTAGCTGCCGGTGAAACCGCCGACGTCGGTGATGTTCACCGCCTCGGTGACGAGCGCTTCCTTGTTCGACAGCAGCGCGGTCACACCGGATGTCGGGCTTCCGGTGGTGATCGTGGTCAGCCACTCGGTGGTGTTGCACTGCACCGCCTCGGTGAGACCGACGTCGCGGCCGTTGATCGTCACCTGCGCGGTGCCCGGCACCAGTTCACCCGGGGGCGGGTCGAAGTCCGCCGGCGCCGACGAACAGCCGGCCAGCAACATCGCGCACGCGGCGGCGCAGTTCCCGATCACCCACCGATTTCTCACAGTGCAGAATCTACGGCGTGGCCGAGCCTTTCTTCAGCGTTGCCGCCGAACTGCCCGGCCGACCCGGTCGCACCGGCGTGATCCGCACCCCGCACGGCCAGATCCGCACCCCCGCGTTCATCCCGGTCGGCACCCAGGCCACGGTCAAGGCGGTGCTGCCCGAGACCGTGGCCGCGCTCGGCGCGCAGGCGCTGCTGGCCAACGCCTACCACCTCTATCTGCAGCCGGGTCCCGACATCGTCGAGGACGCCGGCGGGCTGGGCGCGTTCATGAACTGGCCCGGGCCGACGTTCACCGACAGCGGCGGGTTCCAGGTGCTCTCGCTGGGCGCCGGGTTCCGCAAGGTGCTCGCCATGGACACCGAGCGGATCCAGGCCGACGACATCATCGCCGAGGGCAAGGAGCGGTTGGCCGACGTCGACGACGACGGGGTGACGTTTCGCTCGCACCTGGACGGGACGACGCACCGGTTCACCCCCGAGGTGTCGATCGGGATCCAGAACAAGCTGGGCGCCGACATCATCTTCGCTTTCGACGAGCTGACCACGCTGGTCAACACCCGCGGATATCAGGAGCGCTCGGTGCAGCGCACCCACGAGTGGGCGCTGCGGTGCCTGGCCGAACATCAGCGGCTGCAGGCGCAGCGGACCGACCGGCCGCGCCAGGCGCTGTTCGGGGTGGTGCAGGGCGCGCAGTACGAGGATCTGCGTCGCCAGGCGGCCCGCGGGCTGGCCGCACTGGACTTCGACGGGTTCGGCGTCGGCGGCGCGCTGGAGAAGCAGAACCTGGCGACCATCGTCGGCTGGGTGACCAGCGAACTGCCCGCCGACAAGCCGCGGCACCTGCTCGGCATCAGCGAACCCGACGACCTGTTCGCCGCGGTCGCCGCGGGCGCCGACACGTTCGACTGCGTGTCCCCGTCGCGGGTCGCCCGCAACGCCGCGGTGTACTCGGCGACCGGTCGCTTCAACATCACCAACTCGCGGTTCCGCCGCGACTTCACCCCGATCGACGACGAGTGCGACTGCTACACCTGCGGGCACTACACCCGCGCGTATCTGCACCACCTGTTCAAGGCCAAGGAGATGCTGTCGGCGACGCTGTGCACGATCCACAACGAGCGGTTCGTCGTGCGCCTGGTCGACCGGATCCGCGACGCGATCGAGGCCGGCGAGTTCGACGAGCTGCGCGACCACACGCTCGGCCGGTACTACTCGACGTCTGCACAATAAGAGGGTGACCACTGCAACGGATTCGCAGGCGCTGCTGCTGCGGCTGCTCGATCCGGCGACCCGCGCCCACCCGTATCCGATCTACCACGAGATCCGCGCGCACGGGCCGCTGCAGCTGCCGGAGATGAACCTCGTCGTGTTCTCGTCCGCCGAGCACTGCGACGAGGTGCTGCGGCATCCGGCCTCGGCGTCGGACCGGGCGAAATCGACTGCGGCGCAACGCCGCTACGCTGAGCTCGCCGAACAGTTCCCGCAGGAGGAGGCCGAGCCGCCGAGCTTCCTGTTCCTGGACCCGCCCGACCACACCCGGCTGCGGCGCCTGGTCAGCAAGGCGTTCGCGCCGAAGGTGGTCAGGGCGCTGGAGCCGGAGATCGACTCGCTGGTCGACGCGCTGCTCGATGCGGCGGGCGAGCCGCTCGACGTGGTGGCCGATCTGGCCTATCCGCTGCCGGTCGCGGTGATCTGCCGGCTGCTCGGTGTACCCGTCGAAGACGAACCGGAGTTCGGCCGGGCGTCGGCGATCCTGGCCAAGGCGCTCGACCCGGTGTTCACGTTCACCGGTCAGGCGCCCGAGAGTTTCGACGAGATGATGGCCGCGGGCCTGTGGCTGCGCGAGTACCTGCGCGATCTGATCCGCAAGCGGCGCGCGGACCCCGGCGATGATCTGATGTCGGCGCTGATCTCGGTCGAGGAGTCCGGCGACCAGCTCACCGAGGCCGAGATCGTGTCGACCTGCAACCTGCTGCTGATCGCCGGGCACGAGACGACGGTCAACCTGATCGCGAACGCGGCGCTGGCGATGCTGCGCCACCCGCAGCAGTGGGGGGCACTGGCGGCCGACCCGTCGCGGGCGTCGGCCGTCGTGGAGGAGACGCTGCGCTACGACCCGCCGGTCCAACTGGTCAGCCGGATCGCCGCCGAGGACATGACGGTCGGCGGGGTCGCGGTGCCCAGAGGTGATGTGATGGCGCTGCTGATCGCCGCCGCCAACCACGACCCGGCGGCCGTCGCGCAGCCCGACCGGTTCGACCCGGACCGCGAGGCCATCCGGCACCTGGGCTTCGGCCGGGGCCCGCACTTCTGTCTGGGCGCCCCGCTGGCCAGGCTGGAGGGCACCGTCGCGCTGGCCAAGCTGACGGCCCGGTTCCCGCACGCGCGGCTGGCGGCCGAGCCGACCTACAAGCCGAACCTGACGCTGCGCGGCCTGGCTTCGCTTTCCGTCGCCACTGAGTGATTTCGGTGCGTAATCAATCGGTCAGCGACTGGTTGAGCACCGAATCCGTCGTTGATCGCGTAGGTTATGGCCCATGCGAATCCTGCTGGTCGGCGCGGGCGGAGTCGGGGCCGCGTTCTGCTCCATCGCGGTGCGCCGCGACTTCTTCGACAAGCTCGTCGTCGCCGACTACGACGAGGGCCGCGCCCGGGCGGCCGCCGAAGCCGTCGGCGACGCCAGGTTCGTCGCCGCGCAAGTCGACGCAACGTCGGCGGAGGCAGTCGCCGAACTGGTCCGCAGCCACCGGATCACCCACGTGATGAACGCGGTCGACCCGCGGTTCGTGATGCCGATCTTCGAGGGCGCGTTGGCCGGCGGCGCGGACTACCTCGACATGGCGATGAGCCTGTCGCAACGCCATCCCGAGCAGCCGTTCGCGCTGCCCGGTGTGAAACTCGGCGACGAGCAGTTCGCCGCGGAGGACAGCTGGCGCGACGCGGGCCGGCTGGCGCTGGTCGGCATCGGCGTCGAGCCGGGACTGTCCGACGTGTTCGCCCGCTACGCCGCGGACCATCTGTTCTCCGAGATCGACGAGCTGGGCACCCGCGACGGGTCGAACCTGACCGTCGAGGGATACGACTTCGCACCGTCGTTCTCGATCTGGACGACGATCGAGGAGTGCCTCAACCCGCCGGTGATCTGGGAGGCCGACCGCGGCTGGTACACCACCGAACCGTTCAGCGAGCCGGAGGTGTTCGACTTTCCCGACGGCATCGGTGAGGTCGAGTGCGTCAACGTCGAGCACGAAGAGGTGCTGTTGATGCCGCGCTGGGTGAAGTGCCGGCGGGCGACGTTCAAGTACGGCCTCGGCGAGGAGTTCATCGGCGTGCTCAAGACGCTGAACAAGCTCGGCCTGGACCGCACCGAGAAGGTGAAGGTCGGGGGAGTCGAGGTCAGCCCGCGGGATGTGGTGGCGGCGTGCCTGCCCAACCCCGCGACGCTGGGGCCGAAGATGCGCGGCAAGACGTGCGCGGGGCTGTGGGTGACCGGTACCGGCAAGGACGGCAACCCGCGGTCGACGTACCTGTACCACGTCGTCGACAACGAATGGTCGATGGCGCAGTACGGCCACCAGTGTGTGGTGTGGCAGACCGCGATCAATCCCGTTGTGGCACTGGAGCTTCTGGCGAACGGGACGTGGAGCGGCAGCGGCGTGCTGGGCCCCGAGGCGTTCGACGCGGTGCCGTTCCTGGACCTGCTCACCGAGTACGGCTCACCCTGGGGCCAGCGCGACGACCCCCAGTAGCGCGAACGTGGGTTACCCGCACGCCTCGAGGCGCTCAGACGTGCGTCGAGCCCACACTCGGCGGGGTAGGTTCTCGCCATGCCGATCGAGCTCACCGCAGAGCAGGCCGCCGCGCGCTTCGCCGCCGCCGACACGTTGGGAATCCCGCTCGGCCCCGGCCAGCCGCCCGCGCTGATGCGGGCACTCGGCGAGCGCACCGACTGGACCGACCTGCGGGTCTACGGCGCGCTGCTCGCGGTCGGCACCGAGCTGTTCACCCGCCCGGGTGTGCGTTACCTGTCCGGTTTCTTCGGCCCGCTCGAACGGGCGCTGCGCGACGCGGGCGCCGGCATCGAGTTCACGCCGGCGGACTTCCGCCGCTTCGGCCCGCTGTTGCAGCGACAGTGCCCGCGGGTGATGACCACCGTCGCGACGCCACCCGACGCCGACGGCTGGTGCTCGCTGTCCCTGCACGCCGGCGGCACCATCGACGAATTGCGCCGCGCCGGAGCCGATCCCGATCGGCTGCTGATCGTGGAGACCTCGCAGAAGTACCCGCGGACATACGGCCTCGGCGAGCACCGCCACGCGTTGCACATCGACGAGATCGACATTCTGGTGGCCTCCACCGAAGCACCGCTGGCGCTGCCCGGCGGCGACACCCCACCGGGCGACGTGGACAAGGCGATCGCGCAGCACGCCGTCGCGTTCATACCCGCCGGATCGACGCTGCAGACCGGAATCGGCGCGATCCCCAACCAGATCGCGACCCTGCTCGCCGAGGGCGACGGCGACGGGTACGGCCTGCACAGCGAGATGTTCACCGACGGGTGCATGCGGCTACACCGCGCCGGCAAGGTCACCAACTCCAACAAGGGCGTCTACGACGGGGTCAGCGTCACCACGTTCGCGTTCGGCTCCGCCGAGCTCTACACCTGGCTCGACGGAAACATCGACGTCGCGTTCCTGCCCGTCGGGATCGTCAACGCGCCGGAGGTGATCGCGGCCAACCACCACATGATCTCGATCAACGGTGCGCTGGCGATCGACATCCACGGCCAGGTGGTCGCCGACAGCATCGACGGCCGGCAGTTCAGCGGGATCGGCGGCGCCGAGGATTTCGTCGCAGGCGCCGGACTCGAGCTGTCCGACCGCTCGCTGATCTGCCTGCCGTCGACCTACGAGAAGGACGGGCAGCTGCGGTCACGGATCGTGGCCGAGTTCGCGGCCGGAGCGGTGATCACCACCCCGCGCCACCACGTCGACGTGATCGTCACCGAGTACGGCGCCGCCGAGCTCGAAGGCCGGACACTGGCCGAACGGGCGCAGGCGTTGGCCGCGATCGCGCATCCGGACTTCCGCGACGAGCTGCTCACAGCGGGTTGAGGATCCGGTCGAGGAACTGCCGGGTGCGGTCCTGCGTCGGGTGCTCGAGCACCTCCGCCGGCGGACCCTTCTCCAGGATGACGCCACGGTCGGTGAACAGCACCTGATCGGAAACCTGTCGCGCGAACTGGATTTCGTGGGTGACGATCACCAACGTCCACCCCTCGACCGCCAGATCGCGGATGACGGAGAGCACCTCGCCAACGAGTTCGGGGTCCAGCGCGGAGGTGGGCTCGTCGAACAGCACCACCTTGGGCCGCAGCGCCAGGGCCCGCGCGATGCCGACCCGCTGCTGTTGTCCGCCGGACAGCTGGAACGGGTACTGGTCCTTCTTGTCGGCCAGGCCCACCTTCTCGAGCAGTTGGACCGCCTCGGTTTCGGCCTGTGCCCGCGGCTTCTTCTGCGCGACGACGGGTCCCTCGGTGACGTTCTCGAGCACGGTCTTGTGCGGAAACAGGTTGTGCCCCTGGAACACGAAGCCGCTCTGCGCGCGGTATCGCCTCAGCGTGTCCTTGGCGACGGGTTCGGAGAAGTCGATCTCGATCTCGCCCACTTGGATCACCCCGGCGTCAGGGACGTCCAGCGCGTTGAGTGCGCGCAGCAGCGTCGTCTTGCCCGAACCCGAGGGCCCGATGATGGTGGTCACCGAGCCGGACGCGACGTCGAACGAGACGTCGGTGAGAACCTTGTTGGCGCCGAACGCTTTCTGCACGTTCTGGGCCTTGACGCAATATTCGGTCATCGGGCCACATACCTTTCCAGTCGACGTTCGAATCGGTTCTGGCCGAATGACAGCGCCAAGCAGATGATCCAGTAGTACAGCGCCGCGGTGCCGTAGAGCGCGAAGAACTCGAACGTCGGCGCCGCGACGTTCTGCGCGGTCCGGAACAGCTCGGTCACCAGGATCGTCGACGCCAGCGACGTGTCCTTGACCAACGAGATCAGCGTGTTCGACAGCGGCGGCACCGCCACTCGCGTGGCCTGCGGCAGGATGATCCGGCGAAGCGTGTCAACGTAATTCAGCCCGATCGTCGCAGCCGCCTCCCACTGTCCCTTCGGGATCGACAGGATCGCCGAGCGGATGATCTCGGCCGCGTAGCCGCCGACGTTGAGGCTGAACGCGATGACCGCGGCCGGGAAAGGGTCGATCCGCACGCCGATCTGCGGCAGCGCGAAGAACACGATGAACAGTTGGACCAACAGCGGGGTGCCGCGGATCAGCGAGATGTAGACCCGTGCCAGCCCCGAGACCACCAGGTTCGACGACAACCGCGCCAGCGCCACCACCAATGCGATCACCAGGCCGATCACGAAGCTGATGATGGTCAGCGGGATGGTTTTCTCGATCGCCGCGCGCGCCAGCGGCCACAGGTTGTCGAGGATCAGGTCCCAGGTGCTCTGCGGCGCGGACCGCGACAGGTCGATGTCGAGGTACCTGCGGCTGATCTCGCTGAGCGTGCCGTCGGCGCGCAGTTCCTCGAGCGCCCTGTTCAACTCCGGAAGGTATCCGCTGTCCTTGCGGGCGGCGAACGCCTGCTCACTCTGCTCACCGGTGTTGCCCGCCACCTTGATCGACGCGTCCGGGTGTTCGGCCTGGTAGGCCAGCACCGAGAGGCTGTCGTTGACGACGACGTCCACCCGGCCGTCGTTGAGCACACTGATTGCCTGCGCAAACCCGTCGACCGACACGATCTGCGCCCCCGCGTCCCGTGCGACGGTGGCCCAGTTGCTGGTCGGGCTCTGTGCGGCGCGTTTGCCCTCGAGGTCGGCCAGCGAGGTGACCGAGTTGTCGTCGGCGCGGGTGACGATCACGCCCTCGGCGATCGAATAGGGCGCGGACAGATCGTATTTCGCCTTGCGCTCGTCGGTGATGGTCACCTCGTTGGCGACGATGTCGAACCGGTCGGCCTCCAGCGCGGCGAAGATCGAGTCCCACGACGTCTCGACGAACTCGATTCGCACACCCAGTTTCTCGGCGACGGCGCGGGCCACGTCGACGTCGTAGCCGGCGAGCTGACCACCCTGTGACGCGTCGTGGAAGGAGTACGGCGGATAGACGCCTTCGGTGCCCACCCGCAGCACGCCCGCCGCCTTGATCGGCTCGTTGCCGCCGGTCTCGGGGGACCCGCAGCCGGCCAGGATCACCGCCGCCAGGACCAGGAGGGCGGGGAGCACCCGCCGGAGGTTTCGCTGCACCGGCGGAACCTACTCGAAGCGCCGTGGGTCGGGGAACGGTTCTGCTCAGCCGGGCCGGTAAATCCATGGCTCGCGGGGCAGCTTCGCGGGGTCGAACTCGGCGAGCATCCCCTCGACGTCGGTGGCCCGCCAGCCCAGCGAGGCGCTGATCTGTTCGAGCGCGCGCCGCGGGCCGATCTCGGCCAGGGTCACCGCGCCGTCGCGTTTGGCCAGCCGCGCGCCGTCCTCGTTGAGCACCAGCGCGACGTGGGCGTACACCGACTGGGGAAAACCCAGCATCCGCGCCAGGTAGGCCTGCCGCGGTGAGGACGGCAGCAGGTCGTCGCCGCGCACCACCTGGTCGACACCCTGGGCGGCGTCGTCGACGACGACGGCGAGGTTGTAGGCCGGCACCCCGTCGCCGCGGCGCACCACGAAGTCGTCGACGATCCCGGTGTAGTCGCCGTGCAGCACGTCGTGCACGGTGAAAGTGGCCGTGTCGGTGCGCAACCGCAGCGCGGGCGGCCGGCCCGTCTCGGCCCGCCGCGCTGCGCGTTCGGGCTCGGTCAGGTCCCGGCAGGTGCCCGGATAGGCGCCCTGGGGCGCATGCGGTGCGCGCGGTGCCTGCGCGATGTCCTTTCGGCTGCAATAGCATTCGTACAGCAGCCCGGCGGCCGAGAGCCGGTCGACGGCCGCCGCGTAGCGGTCCGGGTGCTGCGACTGCCACTCGGGCTCGGCGTCCCAGGTCAGGCCGAGCGCCGTTAGATCAGCGACTTGCCGATGCCCGATCTCGGTGAACGTGCGGTCGTCGAGGTCGTCGACGCGCAGCAGGAACCGGCGGCCCGAGGATCGGGCGAACAGCCACGCCAACACCGCGGTGCGCAGATTGCCGATGTGCAGATCGGCCGACGGGCTCGGTGCGAACCGGCCAGCGCTCATGGCCACAACTTTGCCACCGGTGAAGGCCGGCACGGTAACGGATCGGTGGCCGGGGGGTACGACGGGATGATCTTGGGTACCCCTGCTGCGCATTGGTACGTTGCCTGTGCACCCACGGCCCCCGCCTGCGATCGTCGTGCGAGGCGGTCGAGCCGTGCCAGACGGACGCGAGGAGGCCCGACGTGGACCCCGACGGTTCCACCAGCCAGCACAACAACGGCGGTGAGGCGACGGTCGAACCCGCCACCGTCAAGAAAGCCATCTCAGCCTCGGCCATCGGCAACTTCACCGAATGGTTCGACTACGGTCTGTACGCCTACGGCGTCACCTACATCTCCGCGGCGATCTTCCCGGGCGAGGGTACGACGGCAACGCTTCTCGCGCTGATGACGTTCGCGGTGTCGTTCCTGGTGCGCCCGCTGGGTGGGTTCGTCTGGGGCCCGCTCGGTGACCGTCTCGGCCGCCGCCGGGTGCTGGCGATCACGATCCTGGTGATGGCCGGTGCCACGCTGTGCGTCGGGCTGGTGCCCAGCTACGCGATGATCGGGCTGTGGGCGCCCGCGTTGATGGTGCTGCTGCGGATGGTCCAGGGCTTCTCCACCGGCGGCGAGTACGGCGGCGCGGCGACGTTCATGGCCGAGTACGCCCCCAGCCGCCGCCGCGGCATCATGGGCAGCTTCCTGGAGTTCGGCACGCTGGCCGGCTTCTCGGCTGGTGCGCTGATGATGCTCGGGTTCTCGCTGGTGCTCGGTGAGGACCAGATGCACTCGTGGGGCTGGCGGCTGCCGTTCCTGCTCGCCGCCCCGCTCGGCCTGATCGGGCTGTACCTGCGGTCGCGACTGGACGAGACACCGGCGTTCAAGGAACTCGAGGAGTCCGGTGAGCAGGAAGGCGCCGTCGGCACCGAGTTGAAGGATCTGATCCGCGAATACCGCGGGCCGATCCTGCGTCTGGGTGGACTGGTGGTCGCGCTCAACGTCGTCAACTACACGCTGCTCACCTACATGCCGACGTACCTCGAGACCTCGATCGGGCTGTCCACCGACATGTCGCTGGTGGTGCCGATAATCGGGATGCTGTCGATGATGGTGTTCCTGCCGTTCGCGGGTCTGGCGTCGGACCGGTTCGGCCGTAAACCGGTGTGGTGGATCTCGCTGGCCGGGTTGTTCATCGCCGGCATCCCGATGTTCATGCTGATGTCGACGGGCGTCGTCGGCGCGATCATCGGGTTCGCGGTGCTGGGCCTGCTGTATGTGCCGCAGCTGGCGACGATTTCGGCGACGTTCCCGGCGATGTTCCCGACGCAGGTGCGGTTCGCGGGCTTCGCGATCGCCTACAACGTGTCGACCGCGCTGTTCGGCGGCACCGCGCCCGCGATCAACGACTGGTTGATCAACGTGACCGGCGACAACCTCGTGCCCGCGTACTACATGATGGCCGCGTGCGTCGTCGGCGCGATCGCGTTGATCAAGGTGCCCGAAACCGCGCGGTGCCCGATCAACAGCACCGAGATTCCGGGCACCGCCGAGGCGCCGGCCCAGCTGGATTACGAGCTCGAACCCAGTCGCTGAGTCACAGGACCGCGGTCACCGCGTCCGACCAGATGCCCGCTGCCTCGTCGATCTGACCGGCGGTCACCACGAGCGCCGGGATGAAGCGGACGACCTGACCCCAGGCGCCGCAGGTCAGCAGCAGCAGGCCGCGCCGGGCGGCCTCCCGCTGTACGGCCGCAGCCGTCGCGCCGTCGGGTTTGCCTGCGGTGTCACGGAATTCGACGCCGAGCATCAACCCGAGGCCACGGACGTCGGTGATCGCGTCGAACTTGTCGCCGACCGTCTGCAACGTCTCACGCAGCTGCGCCCCGCGTTCGGCGGCGTTGTCGACGAGCCGCTCGTCGGCGATCACGTCGAGCGTGGCCAGCGCCGCCGCGCACGCCACCGCGTTGGCGCCGTAGGTGCCGCCCTGAGAACCCGGCCACGCCCGCTCCATCAACGCCGCCGGCGCCGCGATCCCCGACAGCGGGAAACCCGACGCCAGGCCCTTGGCGGTGATCAGGATGTCCGCACGCGCATCGGTGAAGAAGTGCTGGCTGCCCCAGAACCGGCCGGTTCGTCCGAAACCGGTCTGCACCTCGTCGACCACGAGCAGGATGCCGTGCGCGTCGGCGCGTTCACGCAGCCCGGCGAAGAACCGCTCGTTGGCCGGCACGTAACCGCCCTCGCCGAGCACGGGTTCGACGAAGAACGCGGCGGTGTCGGCGGGTGCGCTGATCGTCTGCAGCAGGTAGTCGAGCTGGTTCAGCGCGAAGTCGGTGGCCTGTTCGACCGGCCAGCCGAAGTGCGTGGGGTCCGGGAAAGGCGCGACGTGCACTCCGGCCATCAGCGGCGCGAACCCGGAGCGGAACTTGGTGCCGGAGGTGGTCATCGAGGCCGCCGCGACGGTGCGGCCGTGGAATCCGCCGTGGAACACGATGACATTCGGCCGTCCGGTGGCCTGGCGCGACAGTCGCAGCGCGGCCTCCACCGCCTCGCTTCCGGAGTTGGCGAAGAACATCCGGTCCAGTCCGGCCGGCAGCACCTCGCCGAGGCGTTCCACCAGCGTGAGCAGCGGCCGGTGCATGACGGTCGTGTACTGACCGTGGATCAGCGTGGCGACCTGGCGCTGCGCGGCCTCGACCACCCGCGGATGACAGTGCCCGGTGCTGGTCACCCCGATGCCGGCGGTGAAGTCGAGGTAGCGGCGGTCCTGCTCGTCGTACAGCAGCACCCCTTCGCCGCGGGCGGCGACCACGCCGGTGGCCTGTTTCAGAACTGGCGAAAGCTGTGCGGCCGTCATGGCACGATCCTGAGCGGCGGGCTGTAGATTGTCAACAATCCGACACAGGGAGGTGGAGTGGACCGCGAGCAGTACGTGATCGACGCGGTGGACAAGCGACTGTTCATCGACGGCAAATGGGTCGAAACGGGTCGCACGTTCGACGTCGTCGACCCCGCAACCGGGCGAACGCTGTGCGCGGTCGCCGACGCCACCCCCGGCCACGGGCGCGCCGCACTCGAGGCCGCCGTCGCCGCCCAGCGCGAGTTCGCGGCGACGCCACCGCGGGCCCGCGCTGACATGCTGATGGCCGCGTTCGAGTTGCTGCACGAACGCGTCGACGACCTGGCGCTGCTGATGACCCTGGAGATGGGCAAGCCGCTGGCCGAAGCGCGCGGCGAAATCGCCTACGCCGCCGAGTTTTTCCGTCACTTCGCCGAGGAGGCCACCCGCATCGACGGCGGCTACCAGACCGCCCCCGCGGGCGGTGCGCGCTTCCTGGTCGCACGCCAGCCCGTCGGGCCGTGCCTGCTGATCACCCCGTGGAACTTCCCGATGGCGATGGGCACCCGCAAGCTGGGGCCCGCGATCGCCGCCGGCTGCACCAGCGTCATCAAACCCGCCCACCAGACCCCGCTGTCGATGCTGGCGCTGATGGGGATCCTCGATGAGGCCGGGGTGCCGGCGGGCGCCGTCAACTGCATCACCGCGACGGACGCCAACGCGGTGATGGAGCCGCTGATCCGGTCGGGCCTGGCGCGCAAGCTGTCGTTCACCGGGTCGACGCGGGTGGGCCGGATCCTGTTGGAGCAGTGCGCGCAGAAGGTGCTGCGAACCTCGATGGAACTCGGCGGCAACGCGCCGTTGATCGTGTTCGACGACGCCGATCTCGACGAGGCGGTGGACGGGGCGATCGCGGCCAAGATGCGCAACATGGGCGAGGCGTGCACGGCGGCGAACCGGATCTTCGTGCACGCCTCGGTGATCGACGAGTTCGGCCGCCGGTTGGCCGAGCGGATGGCGGCGCTGCGCGTCGGCCCGGGCACCGAGGACGGCGTCACGGTCGGCCCGCTGGTCGACGAGGCCGCGTTGCACAAGGTGCAGGACCTGGTCGACGACGCGGTGAGTCGCGGGGCACGGGTATTGACCGGCGGCACACCGGTTTCCGGGACCGGATACTTCTATCCACCCACCGTGCTGACCGGCGTTCCGCGCGACGCCCGGATGTCGGACGAGGAGATCTTCGGCCCGGTCGCGCCGCTGACGGCTTTCGAAACCGAGGACGACGTCGTCGCCGCCGCGAACGACACCGAATACGGCTTGGTGGCTTACGTTTTCACCAACAACCTGCGGCGGGCGTTGCGCGTCGCCGAGGCGCTGGAGACCGGCATGGTCGGCCTGAACCAGGGCGTGGTGTCCAACCCCGCCGCGCCGTTCGGCGGCGTCAAGCAGTCCGGGCTCGGCCGCGAGGGCGGTCCGACAGGTATCGACGAGTTCCTGGAGACCAAGTACATCGGCATCGCCCTGGCGTGAGGTTCAGCCCGCGCGGGACAGCCGCTCGGTCAGCCGGTCGACAGCGTCCTCCATGTGCGCGATCAGCAGCTTGTCGGACAGCTGCACATCACCGGCCCTGATCGCGCTGGCCAGCGCCTGGTGCTCGACCACCCGGTCGCTGGGGTTGTCGTAGGTGTCGGCCAGCGCGTGCACGCACATCCGGGTCTCGACGAGATAGGTCTGGTGCATCCGCGACAGCCGCGGGCTGCCGGCCAGTTCGACCAGCAGCTCGTGGAAGCGGATGTCGGCCTCGCTGCCTTCCTCGACGTCGGCGGCCTCGGCCATCTCCTCGACGATCGCCAGCAGTCCGTCGCCGGCGGCGGCGTAGTCGCCCTGCAGGATCTTGCGGGTCGCGGCGCGTTCGATCGCCTCGCGCGCGAGGTACATGTCGGCGGCCACCTCGGGCGTCATGTCGATCACGAACACCCCGCGGTTGCGGATCGCGATCAGCAGGCCCTCCTGGGTCAGCCGCTGCATGCCCTCGCGCAGCGGACCGCGGCTGACGCCGAGCCTGCGGGCCAGGTCGGCCTCGATCAGCTGCGTTCCGGGGGCCAGCTCGCCGTGCGCAATCGCCTGGCGCAGTTTGTCGGCGACGATGCTCGGCGTCGACTCCTGCTCGACGGGCGCGAGGAACTCGGTCACCGGACCGCCTCGAACAGGCGCCCCAGCCCGGGGAGCGCGGGCACCCCGCCGGCGAGCTGCAGGCCCTTCCACACGGTCACCTGGTTCGCGGTGAGTACCGGCTTGCCGACCGCGGCTTCGAGCCGGTCGATGATCGCCAGCGTGTGCATCGCGGTGTCGGGCACCAGCACCGCCTCGGCGTCGGGATGGTCGGCCGCGGCCACCATGGCCTGCACCCGGTCCGGCTCCAGCGTGCCGACCTCGGCGGCGGTGATGATGCCGTGGCTGCCCATCGCCACCACCTCGACGCCGTCGGCCGCCAGGAACCGCACGAAGTGCTCGGCGACGTCCTGCGGATAGGACGCCGCCACCGCGACCCGCCGGATTCCGAGGTGGTGCAGCGCGTCGACGAACGCGATCGACGTCGACGACGCCGGAACACCTGCCGCCGCAGCGACTTTCGCGGCTTGCCTGCGCGCACCGTCGGGCCCGAAAACGAAGCTGCCCGACGTGCACGCCCACATCACCGACTGCGGGCGTGCGGTGGCGAGTTGACGGACCCCGTCGGCCAGACGCTCGTCGCCGCCGAGATCCAGCAGCGCGTCGACCCGGTGCGCATCCTCGCCGACCGAGGTGATCACCACCGGCAGGCGCAGTCGGCCGGCTACCCGGGTCTCGAGCGCGGGGAAGTCGTCCTCGGCGCTGTGTCCCGGGTAGAGCAGTCCTACGGTCGCCATGACGGCCCTCTCGATCGACAGATTGTCGACAATGCTAACCGGGCTACGCCTCGAGTAGGCGTTGCCCGGGCCCCACTGCCTTGCGCCCGGCGACGCGCAGCGCGGCCCACATCGTCACTTGGTTCGCGGTGATCACCGGCTTCTCCAGCTCGTCCTCGAGCTGCGCGATCAGGTCGTAGGTCGGCAGGTTCGTGCAGCTGATGACGATGGCTTCGGCCTCGGGAACGTCGGTGGCGCGGACCAGATCGGCGGTCCTGGCATACGGCACCGACCAGATCTGCGAGGTCAGACCCAGTCCCGAGGTGGCGACGACCTCGACGCCGGCCTCCATCAGGTAGCTGGTCAGCCCGATCGTCAGGTCCGTGGTGTACGGCGTCACGGTCGCGACCCGGCCGACGCCGAGATGCCGCAGCGCCTCGAGCACCGACCCGCTGGTCGTGACCGCCGCCGGCGCCCCGGCCGCGCGCATCGCCGCGACCAGCGCGGCCTCGCCTGCCATGCCCTTGACGAAGCTGCCCGCAGTGCACGCGTACGCGGTGACCAGAGGGGAGACCGCCAGCACGTTCGCGGCGCCGGCGAGCACCTGTTCGGGCTCGGAGACCTGTACCGCCATGTCGACCGTCACCTGCAGCGGCGCGTACCGCAGGCGGGTGACGTAGAGACTGACGTCGTCGGGCACCCAGCGCCAGAGTTCGCGGTCGAGCGCGAAGTCGTACGGTGTGACAACACCTATGCCTACCTGCTCCAACAGTGGGGGCGGCACCAGATCCCCGATCCTCATTTGCACAGTGTGAGGCCAGTGGGCCAACTCGGCAACAGATTGTTGACAATCCTACGGAGCGTCCCTAGCCTCGGGGCGTGCCAGGCCCCCGCGATAGCGTGCAGATCGAGACGTTGCCGCAGGTCACGGTGCTCTGCAAGAACGACACCGACCGCCCACCCGGCGTTGAGGGCCTCGAGGGCCTCGACCTCCGGTACTGCACGGCGTCGACCCTGGCCGATGCGGTGCGCGGTGCGCGCGCGCTGCTGCTGTGGGACTACTTCTCCACCGCCGTGCGCGACGTGTGGCACGAGGCCGACGCGCTCGAATGGATCCACGTCACCGCGGCGGGCGTCGACACCCTGCTGTTCGACGAACTGCGCGACTCCGACGTGGTGGTGACCAACGCCCGCGGGGTGTTCGACCGGCCGATCGCCGAGTACGTGCTCGGCGCGGTGCTCGCCCACGCCAAGGACAGCCGCACCAGCTTCGCGCTGCAGCGCGAGCACCGCTGGCAGCACCGCGAAACCCGCGGCATCGCGGGCGCCCGCGCGATCGTCGTCGGCACCGGCAGCATCGGGCGCGAGATCGCGCGGCTGCTGCGGGCTGCGGGAATGCAGGTTCGCGGGGCGGGTCGCACCGCCAGGACGGACGATCCGGATTTCGGCGACGTGGTGGCCAGCGCGGAGTTGGCGGCTCACGTCGACTGGTGCGACCACCTGGTGCTCGCCGCGCCGCTGACGTCGTCGACGCGCGGTGTGGTCGACGCGGAGGTACTGTCCGCGATGAGGCCCGACGCACATCTGGTCAACATCGGCCGCGGTCCGCTGGTGGACGAGGCGGCACTGATTTCGGCATTGCGTGACAACAGGATTGGTGGTGCGACGCTGGACGTGTTCGACACCGAACCACTGCCGCCGGGCCATCCGCTGTGGGACGCTCCCAACGTGACGATCACCCCGCACATGGCAGGCGACGTGGTGGGTTGGCGCGAGACGCTGGCCGAGCAGTTCGCCGACAACGCGCGCCGCTGGCTGGCCGGTGAGCCGTTGAGGAACGTGGTCGACAAGAAACTCGGGTACGTCGCCGCCGGAGCCGCGAAGCCGGCGACATCAAACCGGAGCGCGAAATGATCCCGACCGCCGCCGAACTCGTCGACGGCTACCGCACGCGGACACTCTCCCCGGTGGAGGCCACGCAGGAGGCACTGGCCGCGATCGAGGCGTACGACGGCGCGGTCAACGCGTTCGTGCTCGTCGACCCCGACGGCGCGCTGGCCGCAGCGCGGGCGTCGGAGGCCCGCTGGCACGCCGGAGAACCGCTGGGCCCGGGCGACGGACTACCGACATCGATCAAAGACGCGCTGTGGAGCCGGGATTGGCCGACGCTGCGCGGCAGCTGGCTGATCGACGAGGCCGGACCGTGGCTGGAGGACGCGCCGGCGACCGCGCGGCTGCGGGAGACCGGAGCGGTGCTGCTCGGCAAGACCACCACGCCGGAGTACTCGTGGAAGGGCGTGACCGACTCACCGCGGTTCGGCGTCACCGGAAACCCCTGGGATCCAACGAAAACGGCGGGCGGATCGAGCGGCGGCAGCGCGGCCGCGGTCAGCCTCGGCATGGGGGTGTGGTCGGTCGGCACCGACGCGGGCGGATCGGTGCGCATCCCGGCGGGATTCACCGGAACAGTCGCGCTCAAGCCGACTTACGGCCTGATACCGCACTATCCGGCAAGCCCGTTCGGCACGCTGGCGCATCCGGGCCCGATGACGCGGACCGTGGCCGACACCGCCGCGCTGATGGACGTGATCACGGGTTTCGACGCCCGCGACTGGTCGGCGATGCCGACGCCGCGCACGTCTTTCCTGTCCGGCCTCGACGACGGCATTGCCGGTCTGCGCGTCGCGTTTTCGCCGAACCTGGGGTTCGTGCGCAACGACCCGGAGATCGACGCCGCGGTGCGGGCCGCGGTGACGGTGCTGGCTGATGCGGGTGCCCGGGTCGAGGAGGTCGACCCCGGATTCGCCGATCCGATCGAGGCGTTCCAGATCTTGTGGTTCTCGGGTGCGGCGAAGGTGTTGCAGGGCTACGGCGACGGGGTCGACGACCGGGTGGACGCGGGGCTACGCCGGATCGCGGCGGTGGGAGCGACGTTCTCGGCGTCGGACTACCTCGACGCGACGGCGGTGCGGATGCAGTTGGGTCAGCTGATGGGCCGGTTCCACGAGGACTACGACGTGCTGGTCACGCCGACGCTGCCGCTGCCCGCGTTCGACGGCGGCCGCGACGTGCCCGACGGCTGGCCGTCACCGGACTGGGCGAGTTGGACGCCGTACACCTACCCGTTCAACATGACTCAGCAGCCCGCGTTGAGCGTGCCATGCGGATTCACCGCGGCCGGGCTGCCGATCGGACTGCAGATCGTCGGCCCCCGGCACGCGGACGCCACAGTGCTGCGGGTGGGCCGTGCCCACGAGATGGCCACCGACTGGCACCGGCGAACGCCGGCCCTGACCGCACAAGGAGTTCGATGAGCAGGCTGATCACCGTGTCCCTGGACAAACGCGGCGTCAGCTGCACCGCCCGCCTGCTCGACGATGCGGCACCGCGCACCTGCGCGGCGGTGTGGGATGCGCTTCCGCTTTCCTCCCCGGTGTTCCACGGAAAGTACGCCCGCAACGAGATTTACACGCTGCTACCGGCTTTCGCGCCGACCGACCCCGGCAAGGAGAACACCACGGTGACCCCGATCCCCGGCGACCTGTGCTGGTTCTCGTTCGACTCCGATCAGCTGGGCAACCCGGCCTACGGTTACGAGAACAGCACGGGGACCGGCACAACCGGTGCGATCGTCGACCTGGCGCTGTTCTACGGCCGCAACAACCTGCTGATCAACGGCGACCAGGGCTGGGTGCCGGGCAACGTGTTCGGCGCGATCACCGAGGGACTCGACGAGATGGCCGAGGCCTGCCAGGACCTGTGGATGGGCGGCGTTCGCGGGGAGACGCTTTCGTTCCAGCGCGCCACCTGACGTCAGGCGGGCAGCAGGCTGATCGGGTTCTGGTGCTGCAGCACGTTGGGGTCGTTGCAGGCGCCGGGTTTCGACGTGTAGGTGGCGGTTCCGGCGAGCGTGGCCGGATCGAACGCGTATGACAGGTCGCCGGGGCCGGTGGTGCCGTCGGCGCAGGTCCACCCGTTGGGCACGTCGTGCCGCTCGACGGTCCACGGGCCGCCGGCGACTCGGCTGATGTGCGCGATCATGCCGGTCGAACTCGAGACCGTGCCGCCGCATTCTCCTTCGGGATTGCACTGGGTGGTGATCGACCACCGGTTGGTCGTGGGCCCGTTGACGAAGACGAAGTCACCGTCGAGGCGTTCGTCGGCCGATGCCGGGCCGGCCGTCGTCACGGCGACACCGGCGAGGACCACGGCCGTCGGCAACGCGCGCAGAAAGCTCATCTCGCGAGCATCACACGTCGGTGCGGGCCGGGTCATCGGTCTGACGAAATTCCTGCCCGTCCCACCATGTGAGCAGCTAGCCGCCCAGGCCTTTGACGATGTCGCCGAGTTTGAACGCGACGGGCCGTTCGAGTTGGTCGAAGGTGCACGAACGCGGGTCACGGTCGGGACGCCACCGGTTGAACTGCGCGGTGTGGCGGAACCGCTCGCCTTCCATGTGGTCGTAACGGACCTCGACGACGCGTTCGGGCCGCAGCGGCACGAAGGACAGGTCCTTGCCGGCGTTCCAGCGGGATCCGCCTCCGTAGCGACGCACCACCTCGGGGTCGACGTCGGCCGCCCAGTTCCACGGATGGTTATCGAATGTCGTTACCAGCGGCTGTAATTCGATGAAGAGTTCGCGGCGCTTGGCCATCGGGAAGGCGCCGATGACGCCGACGGACGCGAGGGTGCCGTCGTCCTTGTAGAGACCCA
The DNA here is from genome assembly GCF_001722335.1 of Mycolicibacterium flavescens. Taxonomy (GTDB): domain Bacteria; phylum Actinomycetota; class Actinomycetes; order Mycobacteriales; family Mycobacteriaceae; genus Mycobacterium; species Mycobacterium flavescens. The sequence continues at coordinate 841 of NZ_MIHA01000030.1, read as the reverse complement.
GCAGCAGCGACCCGACGGCGTCGGCGCCGGACTTGTGCAGCCGGTATCCGGCGACCACGCAGTCCGCGGTGCGCTGGTGTTTGAGCTTGAACATCACGCGCTTGTCCGGTTGGTAGGTCAGGTCGAGCGGATTGGCGATGACGCCGTCGAGGCCGGCGCCCTCGAACTCGTCGAACCAGCGCGCGGCGGTCTCGGGGTCGGTGGTGGCAGGGGTGACGAAGAAACTGGGGCCGTCACCGGTCAGCGCGGCGGTGAGGGCATGGCGTCGTTCGGTGAATAGTGTTTGCCGGTAGTCGGTTTCGTCGAGTGCGAGGATGTCGAACGCGATGAATGACGCGGGTGTCTTCTCGGCGAGCATCTGCACCCGCGAGGCTGCCGGGTGCAGGCGCAGCTGCAGCGCATCGAAATCGAGACCTTGTTCCGTCGCGATGACGATCTCACCGTCGATGACGCAGCGGTCGGGGAGTTCGGCTTTCGCCGCGTCGACGAGTTCGGGAAAGTAGCGGGTCAGCGGGCGTTCGTTGCGGCTGCCGAGGATGACGTCGTCGCCGTCACGGAACAGGATCGAGCGGAAGCCGTCCCATTTGGGTTCGTAGGAGTAGCCGGTCGGGTCACCGGGCACCGCGGTCACCGCTTTGGCCAGCATCGGCGATACCGGCGGCGTCACGGGCAGGCGCATGCGGCCATTGTCGCAGCTCGCGGGCGCCGCGAAAAAACTTCTGTCACTTTGGTTTCTGGGGCCACATTTGGGGGTGTGGTGTCGGTGGGGGTGGTTAGTGTCGGGTTGTGGGTATCGAACGTATGTACGAAGCGCTTGCGGTGGTTCGCCGCGAGCTCGACG
>NZ_MIHA01000029.1 GCF_001722335.1 Mycolicibacterium flavescens | reverse complement strand
GACGGGAAGCAGGAGTACAGGTCGACGTGGTCGATGTCGTCGATGCCCAGACCCGCCAGCTCCAGCGCGCGGCGTCCGCCGATGCGGATCGCCGGCGACGTGTGGAACTCGGCGCGCTCGCCGATCGCGTACGTGTCGTGCGAGTCGGTGCCGGCGTACGGGAACACCCAGCGGTCCCTGGGGATCTGAAGATGTTCGGCCTTCTCGACCGAGGTCAGCACCAGCACCGCCGCCTGGTCGACCATGTTGTTGGAGTTCATCAGCTTCGGGTACGGCCAGCTGATCATCCGGTTGTCCGGGCCCTCGCGCCAGATCTGTTCGGCGGTCAGCGCGGTGCGGTTCCAGGCGTTCGGGTTGGTCGCGGCCACCGCGCTGAACTGTGCCCACAGCTCACCGATGTGGCGGCGGTGTGCCTCGGTCGAGCGGCCCGCGGCGATCCGCAGCGCCTGTTCGAACATCGGGTAGACGTAGGCCGGCCTGTCGAGGTTGATGCGGATCTCGGCCGGACCGGCCATCGGCACGCCGTCGTCGGCGCCCTCGGCCATCGGCACCGACTCGTCCTGGCGGCTCCAGTCCGGTTTGACCCCGTTGCGGCGCAACCGGTTCCGGGTACGCCACGTTTCCGCGCCGGCGATCAGCACCGCGTCGGCCCGGCCGCCCTGGATGTCCAGACACGCCTCGTTGACCAGGGACTGCGGCGTGTTGCCGCCGATGCCGGTGTAGCGGGTAGCGGCGTTGTCCGCGCGGATGCGCTGCGCGAGAAGCAGACCCGGATCGCGGTACCGCCACGACAGCAGGTTGACGACCCGCACCGAGTCGACGGTTTCCAGCACGCGCGGGTCGGCGGCGGCCCGTGCGGCCGCGACCATCAGGTCGACCGGTTCCACCGCGGGGTTCTCGTCGCGCTGGTTGACCTGACCGTAGCCGACCAGCACCGGAGTTCTGGGGTCCATCATGTCCTCTCCTCGTCGGCGAACAGCGCACCGCACGCGATCAGCCGGTCGGTCTCCTGGGTGGACATGCGCAGAAGCTCACCGCAGAGCTGCCGGGTGTGCTCGCCGGGTGTGGGCGCCGGTCGCAGCTGCGCGGGCGGGATGTCGGCGAACGGCGCCGGCCCGGTCTCGCTCAGCAGCGGCGCCTCGAACAGCGGATGTGTCATGTCGGTGAATACTTTTCGCGACCGCACCTGCGGATCGGCCGGAATGTCGACGGCGCGGTTCATCGGCGCCGCGGCGATGCCGGCGTTCTGCAGCAGGTGCGCCACCTCCGTCTTGTCCCGGTGACTGGTCCAGTCCACCATATCCAGCCCGCCGGTCACCTCGGTCACCCGCGCCCCGGGTTCGATAGACACCAGGCACCATTCGTCGTCGCCGGCACACGGGTAGACACCGTGGACGGTCGACTCCTCGGTCACGTCGTGTCCTGCCGCACGGGCCGACTCGGCAACATAGCGCGTCGCCAGCTGATGGATGGCGGTCTCGGCCTGCGAGACATGCACGTGGGCGGGCGCGCCGGTGCGGTCGCGCCGAATCAGCGCGGCCAGCGCCCCGATCGCGGTGGTTCGGGCCGACACGTGGTCCGGGAAGATGGTGGTTGCGTCGTAGTTTCCGCCGTCGGCGGAAGTCCACAGAGCGCTCACGCCGGTCGCTGCCCGTACCAGCGGTCCGTAGCCCATGCGCGCGCTCCACGGACCCGTCATCCCGAACGCGCTGCTCTCCGCGAGCACGATCCGCGGATTGAGCTCGAGCAGGCGGTCGTACGAGAACCCCAGCGAGGCAAGCGTTCCCGGCCGGAAGTTGGCGAACACCGCGTCCGCGTCGCGGACCAGCCTGGCGAACAGCGCGGCGCCCTCGGGGTGGCGCAGGTCCAAGCCGAGGCTGCGCTCGTTGCGGTGCGTCAGCGCCCACGACCGGCTCATCACCTGCCCGGGCGGGGTCTGCCGCAGGCCGTCGGGATAGGCGGCACTCTCCACCTTGACGACGTCGGCGCCGAGGTCGGCGAACAGCCGGCCCAGCTCGCCGCCGGCGACGATCACCCCGAGGTCGAGGATGCGCAGGCCCTCGAACGGCCGACGCAGCGCGGCGTGGGTGCCGGCGGCGACCGGCGGGCCCGGCCACACCGGTTCGCTCGATCCGGCCGTCGTGGCGAACCAGCGCACACCGGCGCGGTGACCGTCGACGACGAACGGGCCCGCGGGCGCCACCACGTCGGCGTCGCCGAGCGCCAGGGTGGTCAGCGCACCGGTGACGCGAAAATGGTCGGTGGCCAACACATCTGCGGGGGCCAGAAGGGCGGCGACCGGCACGCCGCGGGCCTGTCCCTCGGCGACCAGTTCGGCCATGGTGTGGCGGGCGAACACCTCGCAGATCGCCGCATTGAGTTCCCGAGACGCCGCGTAGCGCGCGGCGATGGTATCCAACTTCGGGTCGGCGAACTGCGCGGGCTCACCGAGCCAGGCCCGCATCCCCCGCCACTGGCGCGGCGAGAGCAGGCACAGCCGCACCTGCCCGTCCCGACAGGCGAATATCGGGTAGATGTTCTGGTTGCGCGGCCTGCCCCGCCAGATCTCGGTGGTCTTCTTGACCCCGACGGCGGCCTGCCCCTCCGAACCGAACGGCGGGTCCAGCGACTGCAGCACCCCCTCGAACCGGGAGAAGTCGATGTATTCGCCTGCGCCGCTGCGTAACCGGCGGTAGAACGCGGCGAGCGCCGCCCACGCCGCCTGGGTGGCGGCGGTTCCGGTTCCCAGCCCGACCGGAGGCGGCACCGGGGGCCCCGCCATCGGCCCGCTGCGTGACAGCGCCGTCGACAACGCGTACAGCACCGGATCGGTGGCGCGCCACGACGCATACGGGCCGGTGGTGCCGAAGTCGGTGACCGACACCGCGACGAGGTGACCGAACTGTGCGGCCAGCGCGGCGCACGACGTGCCGAAGGGTGCGGCAAGACCGGAACTTCCGCTGTCGACCACGATGTCCGCGGTAGCGGCGAGCTCGTACAGCGTGTGGCGGTGCCCGGCATCCGCCGGGTCCAGGACCGCACACCGCTTGTTGGCGTTGGCCACCGCGAACGCCAGGCTCACCCCGGCGACTGCGGGCAACGCGCGACGGTCCGGGCTGCCGCCTGGCGGCTCGATCTTGAGCACGTCGGCGCCCAGGTCGGCAAGCAACCGCCCGACGCCGTCGGACTGCGCGCCGCCGAGGTCGAGCACCCGAACGCCGTCCAGCAGAGGCTGGTTCACCGGCACTGCCGGTTCATTCGGACAACAATCGTTTCGCCCATCGCAGGTAGTCGTCGGTGTCCTCGGCAACGTACATCAGGTCGACGAACACGTCGGAGAAGCCGGCGCCGGCCAGTGCCCGGATCGCCTCGGCGACGTCGTCGGGAGAGCTGCCCTCGCCGACGTTGATCCGCACCACCGTGTCGATCTGCGCCGGGTCGCGGCCGGCGGCCCGGGCGGCGGCGTCGATCACGTCGCGCTGCGCCCTGAGCACGTCGGGCATGACGAAGCCGGGAACCACGGCCACCGGCAGCCACCCGTCGCCGCGCTCACCGACGCGCGTCAGGCTCGCCGGCGTCATCGCCGACAGGTAGAACGGCGGGCGTGGCTGCTGCGCCGGTTTCAGGTCGATCCACGACTGCGGCAGGGTCCACCGCTGGCCGTCGTGCGCCGAGGGATTCGTGGTCCAGATGGCATCGAGGGCGTCGAGCATCTCGTCGAGCTGCGCTCCGCGCCGGCGGAACGGCGCGCCCGCGGCCGCGAACTCCTCGGGCGACCAGCCGATACCGAAGCCGGGTTTGAGCCGACCGCCGCTGAGCACGTCCAGCGCGGTGAGCTGGCGTGCCAGCACCGCGGGCGGATACCAGGGCGCGACGAGCACGCTGGCGCCGAGCGCCACCCGGTCGGTGACCGCCGCGGCCACCGCCAACGCGATGAACGGATCGAAGCCGGCACGGAACCGTTCGGGGATGGTGTCCTGACCGGCGTAGCCGACGCTGGGATTCACCGGCGTGACCAGTCGGTCACCGACCCAGAGGCTGTCCGCGCCGAGTTCCTCGACGGTGGTCGCGAAGCGAGCGATGTCGGCGCGAGCCGAAGCCCCGAACTGAGGCAGTGCGAATCCCAACACGCTGCACAGGCTAAACGGTCGCGGCCCCGCCAACCTGGGCCCGATCTGCCGACCTCGAGTGGGAATGGGCCGGGCTGACGGTGCGTAGCGTCCGCCCCAGCGGGTACTGGAAGTCCGACGTTGTTCACCCCACTCGACGATGATGAGTTGATGACTGCCCAGGCACTGTCTCCCACGCTGTCCGCCGACGAACTCGAACTGATCGACGCCTACTGGCGTGCGGCCAATTACCTGTCCGTCGGCCAGATCTACCTGTTGGACAACCCGCTGCTGCGTGAGCCGCTCGCGCCCGAGCACGTCAAACCGCGGCTGCTCGGCCACTGGGGCACCACCCCCGGGCTCAACCTGGTCTACGCGCACCTCAACCGGATCATCCGGGACCGCGACGCGAACATCATCTACATCACCGGCCCGGGGCACGGCGGCCCGGGCCTGGTCGCGAACGCCTACCTGGAAGGCACCTACAGCGAGGTGTACTCCGGAATCTCCGAAGACACCGAGGGCATGCGGAAACTGTTCCGGCAGTTCTCCTTTCCCGGTGGTATCCCCAGCCACGTGGCCGCCGAGACGCCCGGCTCGATCCACGAGGGCGGTGAGCTGGGTTACGCGCTGGTGCACGCGTACGGTGCGGCGTTCGACAACCCCGACCTGGTGGTCGCATGCGTGATCGGCGACGGCGAAGCCGAGACGGGTCCGCTGGCGGCGAGCTGGCACTCCAACAAGTTCCTCGACCCGGTCACCGACGGTGCGGTGCTGCCGATCCTGCATCTGAACGGCTACAAGATCGCCAACCCGACGGTGCTGGCGCGGATCCCGCAGGAGGAACTCGAGTCGCTGATGCTCGGCTACGGCTACCGGCCGATCACCGTCGCCGGCGACGATCCCGCCAACGTGCACCAGCAGCTGGCCACCGCGTTCGACGAGGCCTTCGACCAGATCGCCGCGATCCAGCGGGCCGCCCGCCTGGACGGCGAGGCCGGTCGCCCGCTGTGGCCGATGGTGGTGTTGCGGACCCCGAAGGGCTGGACCGGCCCCCGGAAGGTCGACGGCAACAAGGTCGAGGGCACGTGGCGGTCACACCAGGTCCCGCTGTCGGGGACCCGCACCAACCCCGAACACCGCGCGCAGCTCGAGGACTGGTTGCGCAGCTACCGTCCGGAGGAGCTGTTCGACGACAACGGCGGCCTGCGACCCGAACTGCGCGCGATCGCCCCGCGCGGCGAGCGGCGGATGAGCGCCAACCCGCACGCCAACGGCGGGCTGCTGATGCGGGACCTGGACCTGCCGTCGTTCACCGACTATGCGGTGCCTGTGGAGGCGCCGGCCTCCGAGTCGAGCGAGGCGACCCGGGTGCTGGGGGCTTTCCTGCGCGACGTCATCGTGCGCAACCCCGACCGGTTCCGGGTGATGGGACCCGACGAGACCGCCTCCAACCGGTTGGCGACGACGCTGGAGGCGACCGACAAGGCGTGGATGGCCGAGATCGAACCCGACGACGAGAGCCTGGCCCCCGGCGGGCGGGTGATGGAGGTGTTGTCCGAACACCTCTGTCAGGGCTGGCTCGAGGGTTACCTGCTGACCGGCAGGCACGGGTTGTTCAACTGCTACGAGGCGTTCATCCACATCGTCGACTCGATGCTCAACCAGCATGCGAAGTGGCTGTCCAGCAGCCGGGAGCTGCACTGGCGGATGCCGATTCCCTCGCTGAATTACCTTCTGACATCGCATGTCTGGCGACAGGATCACAACGGCGCCTCGCACCAGGACCCCGGCTTCATCGACCACGTGGCCAACAAGCGCCCCGAAGTCGTGCGGGTGTACCTGCCGCCGGACGCCAACACCCTGCTGTCGGTGGCCGACCACTGCCTGCGCAGCCGCCAGTACGTCAACGTGATCGTCGCCGGTAAGCAGCCCGCGCTGAACTACCTGGACATGGACTCCGCGATCGCGCACTGCACCAGGGGGCTCGGGATCTGGGAGTGGGCGAGCACCACGACCGCGGAACCCGACGTGGTGCTGGCCTGCGCCGGTGACATCCCCACGTTGGAAACCGTGGCGGCCGCCGACATCCTGCGTCGCAGGCTGCCCGGGCTGAAGGTCCGGGTCGTCAACGTCGTCGACATCATGCGGCTGCAGCCCGACTCCGAGCATCCGCACGGGCTGTCGGCGCGCGACTTCGACTCGATCTTCACCAGGGACAAGCCGATCATCTTCGCCTACCACGGCTACCCGTGGCTGATCCACCGGCTGACCTACCGGCACACCAACCACGCGCAGTTGCACGTGCGCGGTTTCAAGGAGCGCGGCACCACGACCACCCCGTTCGACATGGTGATGCTCAACGACCTCGACCGGTTCCATCTGGTCATGGACGTCATCGACCGCGTCGAGGGGCTGGGCAGTAACGCGGCCGGGCTGCGTCAGGAGATGGCCGACGCCCGGCTGGCCGCGCGGCGCTACACCCGCGAGCACGGTGAGGACGATCCGGCGATCTCGGGGTGGACCTGGGACCCGGACTATTCAGCGCCGTCGCTGTCTCAGGACACGCTCAGCGAACACAGTCGCTAGACTGGATTTTCGTGTCCGACCAAGCCGTGCCAGCGCCGCATCCGCTGGTCGAACAGCTCTCCGCCCTGCACCGGTTCCGCACGTACGTCGACGTCGCGGTGGTCGTGGTGGTGCTGGCGCTGACCAACCTGATTGCGCACTTCACGACGCCGTGGGCCAGCGTCGCGACGGTGCCGGCGGCCGCGCTGCTGTTGGTGGCGCTGGTGCGCTCGCGCGGCCTGGGTTGGGGCGAACTGGGGCTGAGCCGCGAACACTGGAAGTCTGGCGCCGGCTACGCGCTGGCGGCGGTCGGGGTGGTGCTGACGGTGATCGCGATCGGCGCGCTGCTGCCGTGGACGCGGCCGATGTTCATGAACAACAACTACGCGACGATCTCGGGTGCGCTGATCGCGTCGATGATCATCATCCCGCTGCAGACCGTGATCCCCGAGGAGTTGGCGTTCCGCGGCGTTCTGCACGGCGCGCTCGACCGGGCGTGGGGCTGGCGCGGTGTCGCAGCGGCGGGGTCACTGTTGTTCGGGCTCTGGCACATCGCCACGTCGCTGGGTTTGACCAGCAGCAACGTCGGCTTCACCCGGATCTTCGGCGGCGGGGTGATGGGCACGGTCGCCGGTGTGGTGCTCGCGGTGGCGGCCACCGCGGTGGCCGGGTTCGTGTTCACCTGGCTGCGGCGGCGCAGCGGCAGCCTGATCGCGCCGATCGCGCTGCACTGGTCGCTCAACGGCCTCGGCGCGCTTGCCGCCGCCTTCGTGTGGCACCTGAGCTGACGGTCAGGTCGACGACCGTCGGCGGGCGCGGAACTCGCGATTCTTGAGCTTGTTGCCGCAGGTGGCCATGCTGCACCAGGTGCCGCCGCGGTTGCGCGACCTGTCGTAGAACGCCCACAGGCACTCGTCGTTGGCGCAGGCCTTCAGGAGCGGCCAGGTACCGTCGCGTTGCGCGTCGCGCACCGCCAGCAGCAGTCCCAGCACCCGGTCGCGCAGTGATGCGGCGGAGGCCGCCAGCCCTACCTGACCGTCGTCGCCGATCTCGGCGCGGGCGACGCTGCCGGCTGTCACCGCCCGCAGCGGCGCGAGCGCCTCCGGGGTGGGTGCGGGTCCACCGGAATTGTGGATGACCATCGCGCGGAACGCCTCTCGCACGTCGCGCAGGAATCGAAGGTCGGCGTCGTCGACATCCTCGTCGGCGGCGAGCAGTTCCTGGGATTGCAGCCAGGGCCGGGCGTCGTCGGCGTGGGCCAGGCGATCCGGCCCCACGGGCAGCTCGACGGTGTTGATCAGGCTCTGGACGCGCGCCAGCCCCGGCGGTGCCGGTTTCGTCTCGGTGTCGCCGAGCCATTCGCGGGGTGCAACGCTCATGAATCCACTGTACGGACGACGTGACTGGTATAGCAATTTGACCGGTCATGCGTGACCTGTATAGCATTGATGATGGTCATCCTGTCCCGCTGTCGAAACAAAGCTGATTGATATGTCTGACACCTCGATACCCGTCACCCTGAATATCTCCCCCGTCGCCACAACCTCCTCGCCGACCTGGATCCCGCCGGTCACCCGCCTGATCGCCCGCATCAAGGCCGCCGATTTCGACCGTCGCCTCGCCGTGGGCGCCCCTGCACCCGCCGGTAGTGCGCTGGCCGCGCACTGCGCGCGGTTGACGTCCCCCAGGGAGCGCGAGGCGGTCACCCGTGCGCTGCGCCGGATCGTGCGCGACGCGCGCGGGCGGGGCCCGCTGATGTCGTCGCGGGTGCCGCTGCACACCCCCAACATCGCCGCCGCCGAAGACCTGATCGACGACATCACCCTGCGGCTGCACTCGCCTCGCCCCGTGGCGGCCCGCGGCATGGCCCGGCTGCGGGTGCTGCTCGCCGACGGCACCGGGCCGCTGTACCGCTACGGTCGCGGCGATCTCACGGGCCGGCTGGGCGCGGCGCTGGCCGAGCTCTAGATTCGCAGGACCGCAGCGCCCGAGACGCGGCCGGCTGCGAGGTCGGCCAACGCCTCGTCGGCGCGGTCGAGTGGATACTGCGGACAACTCACCTCGAGGTGGTGCGCGGTCGCGAACGCCAGGAAGTCGCGTGCGTCGTCGCGCGTGTTCGACGTCACCGAGCGCAGCTGCCGCTCCTGGAACAGGTGGCGCTGATAGTTCAGCATCGGAATGTCGGACAGGTGGATGCCGGCGACGGCCAGCGTGCCGCCGCGGTCGAGCGCCTCCAGCGCCGGCGGTACGAGATCGCCGACCGGAGCGAACAGGATCGCTGCGTCCAACGCGACCGGCGGCTGGTCGGCGGCGCCCTGCGCGGAGGCCGCCCCCAACGCGAGCGCGAGCTCGCGGGCCCGCTCGCCGCGGGTCATCACGTGGACCTCGGCACCCGAGGCGAGCGCCACCTGCGCGGTCAGATGCGCGCTGCCGCCGAACCCGTAGATGCCGAGCCGCCCACCGGCGGGCAGCTCTGCACGCATGAGCGCCCGGTATCCGATGATCCCCGCGCACAGCAGCGGCGCCAACTCCGCGTCGGTGTAGCCGGAGGGCAGTCGGTGCGCGTAAGCACCTGCAACAACGGCGAACTCGGCGTATCCACCGTCGGCGTCCCAGCCCGTGTAGCGGGACTGCGGGCACAGGTTTTCCGCGCCGCGCAGACAGTACCGGCACCGACCGCAGGTGTGACGCAGCCACGCGATCCCGACCCGGTCCCCGACCGCGAACCGCTCGGTGTCCCGCGCGCCCCCGTCCCCCACGGCGTCCTCTCCGATCGAGACCACCTCGCCGACGACTTCATGGCCGGGCACCACACCTTCCCGTCGCACCGCCAGATCACCCTCGGCGACATGCAGATCCGTGCGGCACACCCCGCACGCGCGCACCGCAACCAGAAGCTCACCGGGACCGGGTCGCGGCACCGGCAACCGCCCCCGGGCCAGCGGCCGAGTCTGCATCGGGCCGGGACGGCGGACCTGCCAGGCCGTCATCGTCGTCTCCACCACGCCATCGTCGCGCGGCGTGTCGTTCACCGTCGGCGAACGGCGCTAACGACCGCGCGGACCCGACGGACAGAGTTCATGGGGCACCCGCGGATTTGCGTGGCGGCACCGGAGAAGGGTAGGGAAAATCCCGATTCCTATGTCATAACAACGGCATAACCTGGAGATCACGACGGGCTGCAGGAACGGCTTCGTACCGGCTGTGGGATGCCGGTACCGCGAAGAGAGGGTGGAACATGAAATCACTTGTCGCACTGGCGGTCGGCGCGCTCGCGGCCGGCAGCATCGCGTTCGCGGCCCCGGCCAGCGCCGGGTGCCAGGGGGGTTGGACGCCGTGGGGCGGCGGAACGATCTGTGACGGTCCGGTCAGCGCCGACGGCAACTTCGAGCGCTGTCAGACCGCGGGAGCGATGGGCTTCGGCGGCACGAATTGCTTCATCGCCAACGTCGCCAACGCGAATCCCCCGCGCGTCGGCCCCTGAGACACGCTCCGCTCGAGCGCTTTCCGCCAGACAAGAATCGGGTTCACCCCACGGTGTCGGCCGTGGAGTGAACCCGAGTCTTTTTGATCAGGCGGGCGGCAGCATGCCCGGCGCGCTCTCCGGGGCCACCGGAACAGCCACCCCGACACCCGGTCGAGCCGGCGGCGCGTTCGGGTCCGGCGGCGGAGCGTTGGGGTCCGGCGGCGGCGGGGGCGCGTTCGGGTCCGGCGGCGGAGCGTTGGGGTCCGGCGGCGGTGGCGGCGCATTCGGATCCGCGGGCGGCGGAGGCGGCGGCGCGACGTAGGGCCGGATGGAGTTGGCCAGCGTCACCGCTTCGTCCTTGGGCACAGGGTTGTTCGCGGTACCCAGCCAGACCACGAACCACCGCTCGGGGGTGCGCTGGCCCCGCGGGGTGCCCGGTTCGACCGGATTGCCGACGACGCCGGCCCAGATCTGACCGTTCGGCTTGTTCGTGTCGGTGAATTTCACCTCGTAGTACGAAGCGACGCCGGGCATCCCGTTCGCGTCGAGCGGGACGGTCTCCTGGTTGACCCGGGTCCCCGGGAACGGCATGAAGAACTCGCCCATGTCCGAGGCCAAGCGCTGGGCGGCCTTGGTGTTGTCGGTCTCGGCGCCTGCGAACAGCTTCAGGTCCAACCGGCCGAGCAGCACGCTGGTGTCACTCGGCGGTTCGGCACCCTCCGGCGTGATCTTGGTCAGCAGCGCCTGTCCGTAGGACAGCTGAGTGGCGTCGGACACCTTCCATCCCGCCGGGACGACGTAGCTCAGGCCGCCGGCGGGCACCTCGACACGGCCGGGCTCAGCTGGCGGTGGGGCGTTGGGGTCAGCGGGCGGCGCCGGCGGGGCGTTCGGATCCCCCGGTGGTGGTGGCGGCGCTCCCGGGGGCGGCGGAGCAACGTTGGGATCCGCCGGCGGAGGCGGTGGGGCGTTGGGATCCGCGGGCGGCGGAGCGGGTGCGCCGGGAGGCGGCGGTGGCGGCGGCGGACCCTGCAGGAAGGTATTGCCCGGCGGCGGCGGCGGTGGCGTCGGTTCGGGCTGAGCCTGCGCAACGGAAGGCAGCGCGAGCGCCGCCGCCGTGGCACCGGCCAGCGTCGCCATCGCCAGCTTCTTCGAGCGGCCCCTGCGGTGGTGAGAATTCGCGTCCGGCAGATCCATGGGGAAGAAACTACCGTGTTACCGGCGTGACGCAAGTGTGAGTTGCTGAAAATGTGTCACGATTTGAAATAGCTGACTCCGGTAAGTGGGCAGGCCAGACCGTAAATAAAACGTTGCTGACACGGTCGGGCGGCCCGCGCCTGTCTCGGCGTGGGCGGCGCGGGCTCAGGGGCCGCGGCAACGGTGTCTCAACCGGTGTGTCGTGGTCCGCCGGTCGCGCGTTACGCACCCGGATGCAGCGCCACCGCCTGCGCCTTCACCGCGAAGTGGACCCGGTCGCCGGGCACCAGGCGGAGCTCCGCGGCGGAGTCCGGCGTGACGTCGGCGGCCAGTCCGGGGCCGCCGTCGGGTTGTTCCTCGCCGCGGACCCGGATCGCCTGCCCGCGGCTGTCGAGTTCGGCGACCACCACCTCGACGGTGTTGCGCGGGCTGCCCGACGGGCGGTCCCGGTACACCGCGACCGCCGCCGGGTCGAAAAGCGCCACCGCGGGTCGGCCGGCCACCACATCGGCGCCGGCGACGCCGTGCCACGTCGCACCCCAGGCCGTGTGCAGCACGCCGCCGTCGCCCGCCGTGCCCGCGACGAGGTTCACCCCGGCGAAGCGGGCCCCGAACCGACTCCGGGGCCTGGCCAGAATGCTTGCCGCCGGACCGGTTTCGCTGACCCGGCCGTCCTCCAGGATCAGCACCCGATCGGCGAGGGTCAGCACGTCGAGCACATCGTGGGTGACCAGCACGACCGAGCGCCCGTCGCGTCCGAGGACCCGGCGCAGCACCGTGCGCATCGCGGCGGCCGCGGCGACGTCGAGGCCGGCCAGGGGCTCGTCGAGCAGCAGCACGTCGGGCTCGGCGGCCAGCGCACGGGCCAGCGCCACGCGCTGCGCCTGTCCCCCCGACAGCTGCCGCGGCCGGCGGTCCGCGAGATCGGCGGCGTCGACCTCGGCCAGCCAGTGCGCCGGGCGGCTGCTCCCCGGCGGGAATGCGACGTTGCCGAGCACGCTCAGATGCGGGAACAGCAGCGCGTCCTGCAGCAGCAGGCCGACCCGCCGGTCATGGGTGGCGACGTGCCGGCCGGACCCGGTGTCGGTCAGCACCCGCGAGCCCACCCGCACGACACCGTGGTCGGGGCGCACCAGGCCCGCGATCACGTGCAGCAGCGTGGACTTGCCCGCCCCGTTCGGGCCCAGCACCGCCAGCACCTCGCCGGCGGCGACGTCGAAGGCGACGTCGACACCGCGGGCCGCAACGACCGCGCGCACATCGATCCCGGTCACGCCGTCCCGCCGATGGGGGTCCTACCAGGCACTGGCACCTCGCAACCGCCGGCTGCCCAGGCCGACAACCACGACGGCCGCCACCACGACCAGCAGCAGCGACAGCGCCACCGCGGCGTCGGGGTCGGCCTCGCGCTGCAGGTAGATCTCCAGCGGCAACGTGCGGGTCACGCCCTCGCGGGAACCGGCGAACGTCAGCGTCGCGCCGAACTCCCCCAGCGACCGGGCGAACGCCAACACCGCCCCGGACACCAGGCCGGGCGCCAGCAGCGGCAGCGTCACCCGCCACCACACCCGGCTGGGCCGGGCGCCCAGCGTCGCGGCCACCACCTCGTAGTCCGCGCCCGCGGTGCGCGCGGCCCCCTCCAACGCGATCACCAGGAACGGCAGCGACACGAACGTCTGCGCGAGCACCACCGCGGTCGTGGTGAACGCGATCTGGATGCCCGCCGCCTCCAGATGCTCACCGATCAGACCCAACCGGCCGAACGCGTACAGCAGGGCCAGGCCTCCGACCACCGGCGGCAGCACCAGCGGCAGCAGGATGACAGGCCGCGCCGCGCGCAGCAGTCGGCTGTCGCTGCGCGCCAGCACCAGCGCCAGCGGGACCCCGAGCAGCAGGCAGAGCACGGTGCTCGCGGTGGCGGTGCGCAGGCTCAGCAGAAGCGCGGTGACCGACGACTCGCTGCTGATCAGACCGAAGAAGTCCGGCCAGCCGACCTTGGCCGCGACGGCCACCAACGGCAGCGCGACGAACAGCGCGCCGAGTGCGGCGGGCAGATACATCCACCGCGGCAGACCAGCGGAATCGCTCAACCCGGTGCCACCCTCCGGTCCACGAGCCAAACCCTATGGCATCGACCCGCGCGCCGGTTTCGTCCTCTAGCTACTGTCCAGTAACATTTCCGAGGAACCGTGTGGTTCGACGACGACAGGGAGGTCGCGCGATGGATGTGCTCGTCACCGGTGGTGACACCGATCTGGGCCGCACGATCGCCGGGGGCTTCCGCGAGCAGGGGTGCCGCGTCGTGATCGCCGGCGCTCGCCGCGACGAGCTCGAGGTGGCCGCCAAGGAACTCGACGTCGACGCGATCGCGTTCGACAACACCGATCCGGCCAGCCTAGAGGCGGTCCGGCCCCAGTTCCCGCATCACCTCGACGCCATCGTCAACGTGCCGGCCCCGGCCTGGCACGGCGGCGACCCGCGGACGTATTCGCTGGCCGATCTGGCCGCGGCGTGGCGCAGCGCGCTGGACTCGACCGTGCTCTCGGCCGTGCTGACCGTGCAGATCCTCGGCGACCATCTGCGCTCGGGCGGTTCCATCGTGACCGTGGTGCCCGAGAACCCCGCCGAAGGCAGCGCCGAGGCGGCGATCAAGGCCGCGGTCTCGGACTGGACGGCGGGTCAGGCCACCCACTTCGGCACCCGCGGCATCACGGTCAACGCGGTCGCCTCCGGCCGCAGCGTCGAACCGGGCTACGACGGCCTGTCGCGGACACCACCGACGGTTGCCGACGAAATCGCAAGGCTCGCAGTGTTTCTCAGCACTCCGGCCGCCCGGCACATCACCGGTCAGACGTTGCATGTGAGCCAGGGCGCGCTCGCCAACTTCGGGTAGTCGCCGCTTATTCCGCGGTTCGCCGACAGCTAAACGGGCTGCTGCCTCCGCTTAGCTGTGGTTACGTGAGTTGCGTGATCAAACTCGGACTCCAGATCCCCAACTTCTCCTACGGCACCGGCGTCGCGCAGCTGTTCCCCACCGTCATCGCGCAGGCGCAGGAGGCCGAGGCCGCCGGCTTCGACTCCGTCTTCGTGATGGACCACTTCTACCAACTGCCCGGACTCGGCACCCCCGACCAGCCGATGCTGGAGGCCTACACCGCGCTCGGCGGGCTGGCGACGGCAACGCAGCGCGTGCAACTGGGCACGCTGGTGACCGGCAACACCTACCGCAACCCCACACTGCTGGCCAAGGCGATCACCACCCTGGACGTGATCAGCCAGGGCCGCGCGGTGCTGGGCATCGGCACCGGCTGGTACGAGCTCGAACACGACAGCCTCGGCTACGAGTTCGGCACCTTCACCGACCGGTTCAACAAGCTCGGCGAGGCGCTGGAGATCATCCTGCCGATGCTGCGCGGTGAACGGCCCACCGTCGAGGGCACGTACTACCGCGCCAAGGAGGCGATGGCCGAGCCCCGCTTCCGCGACCACATCCCGCTGATGATCGGCGGCAGCGGTGAGAAGAAGACGATCCCGCTGGCCGCGCGGCACTTCGACCACCTCAACATCATCGCCAGCTTCGACGACCTGCCGCGCAAGGTGCAGGTGCTGCGGGAGAACTGCGAGCGCATCGGCCGCGATCCCGCGTCGGTGGAGACCAGCGTGCTCGCCGTGGCCATCATCGACGAGAACGTCACCGTCGACGCGCTGCCCGACGCCTTCAAGCGACAGGCCGTCGTCGGCAGCCCCGAGCAGATCGCCGAGCAGGTCCAGACCAACGTCCTAGACGCCGGGGTCGACGGGGTCATCCTGAGCCCGGTCACCAACATCAACGGCTACCAGCCCGGCGGGATCACGGCCGTCGCCGAGCAGCTCAGGCCGCGGCTAGGCCTGTAATCCTGGCCGCGACGTGTTATATGCCACAACGGACCGGATCGTCGATAGCAGGTTCGGGCGACTACCGTTACGGGTAGAACTGCACGTGAAGCACCGCCGAGGAGCCCAACATGAGCCATCCCGGAGCCACTGCATCTGATCGACACAAAGTCGTGATCATCGGATCAGGGTTCGGTGGGCTGACCGCTGCCAAGAAACTCAAGCGGGCCGACGTCGACGTCAAGATGATCGCCAAGACCACCCACCACCTGTTCCAGCCGCTGCTGTACCAGGTGGCCACCGGCATCATCCCGTCCGGCGAGATCGCGCCGCCCACCCGGATGATTCTGCGCAAGCAGAAGAACTGCCAGGTGCTGCTCGGCGACGTCACCCACATCGACCTGACCAGTCAGACGGTCAAGTCGGAGCTGCTGGGCCACACCTACGTCACGCCCTACGACACGCTGATCGTGGCCGCCGGTGCGGGCCAGTCCTACTTCGGCAATGACCACTTCGCGGAGTGGGCGCCCGGCATGAAGTCGATCGACGACGCGCTGGAGCTGCGCGCCCGGATCCTGAGCGCGTTCGAGCAGGCCGAGCGTTCCAGCGACCCGGCCCGGCGCGAGAAGCTGCTGACGTTCACCGTGGTCGGCGCGGGCCCGACGGGCGTCGAGATGGCCGGGCAGATCGCCGAACTGGCCGACCACACGCTCAAAGGCGCGTTCCGGCACATCGATTCGACAACAGCACGGGTGATCCTGCTCGACGCGGCGCCCGCGGTGCTGCCGCCGATGGGCGAGAAGCTGGGCAAGAAAGCGCAGGCGCGGCTGGAGAAGATGGGTGTCGACATCCAGCTCGGTGCGATGGTCACCGACGTCGACCGCAACGGCATCACCGTCAAGGACTCCGACGGCACCATCCGGCGCATCGAATCGGCCACCAAGGTGTGGTCGGCCGGTGTGCAGGCCAGCCCGCTGGGCCGCATCATCGCCGAGCAGTCCGACGCCGAGGTGGACCGCGCCGGCCGCGTGCTCGTGCAGCCCGATCTGTCGATTCCCGGTCACCCCAACGTGTTCGTGGTCGGCGACATGGCGCACGTCGAGGGCGTTCCCGGCCAGGCGCAGGGCGCGATCCAGGGCGCCCGGTACGCCGCCGACGCGATCAAGGCCGAGCTCAAGGGCGCCGACCGCACGCAGCGCGAGCCGTTCAAGTACTTCGACAAGGGTTCGATGGCCACAGTGTCGCGGTTCTCCGCGGTCGCCAAGATCGGCCCGCTGGAGTTCGGCGGGTTCATCGCCTGGCTGGCCTGGCTCGGGTTGCACCTCATCTACCTGGTCGGGTTCCGGCGCAAGCTCACCACGCTGGTGTCGTGGACGGTGACGTTCCTGTCGACGCAGCGCGGCAACCTGACGATCACCGAGCAGCAGGCCTACGCCCGCACCCGCATCGAGGAACTCGAGGAGATCGCCGCGTCGCTGCAGGACTCCGAGAAGGCGGCCAGTTAGAGCGCTCGGCCCTGCCAGGTCGACAGGCAGCCGCCGGCGGCCAGTGCCAGCGGTGTGCCCGCGGTCTCGGCCTCGCGCTGCGGGTAGTGCAGTTCGCTGATCGCGGCCATCGGGGTGCCCAGCTCGTCGTCGGCGACCGCGCCGACGCCCAGTTCGACGCGGTGGCGCAGCAGCGGCGCACCGTCGACGTCGGCGTGCAGCGAACCGGACCAAAACCCCTGTCGCTCATCGGTTCTGCCGATCTGCACACGTTCGCGCACCCGGACTCCGGCGGCGCCGCCGAGGGTGAGGCGCGTCGAGGTGTGGTGGCGCGAGGCGGCCGCGACGATCGTCGGCTGCGGGTCCAGGTCGAGGTGCCCGTCGACTTCGAGCGTCCAGATCGCGTGCGATTCGAGCGTGACCGCACCCGGTAGCACCACCGTCGCCGCCGCGCTGCGCACCCGCAGCGTGGCACCGGCCTCGACGACCACCCGGATGTGCAGGTAGTCGCCGCCCAGCGGGGTCGCCGCCGCCGACACCAAATGCACGGTGTCGGGTTCGGTCAACCGGGCGGCCAGCGCGCCGGTGCACTCGATGCGCGGGCGGCGGTGCGCAGACGCCGCGACGAGCACCTCGGAACGCACTAGACGGACACCCGCACTTGGTCGCGCACCCACGCCAGCACCGGGCCGGCGCCCGGATCGTCGGTCAGCGACACCAGCACGAAGGGCCGCTCACCGCGCACGGCGGCCGCATCGCGGCGCATCACGTCGAGGTCGGCGCCGACCATCGGCGCGAGGTCGGTCTTGTTGATCACCAACAGGTCCGAGAACGTCACGCCGGGACCGCCCTTGCGGGGCACCTTGTCGCCGCCGGCCACGTCGACGACGAATATCTGCGCGTCGACCAGGCCCGACGAGAAGGTGGCGGTCAGGTTGTCCCCGCCGGACTCGACCAGGATCAGGTCCAGCCCGGGGTGGGCGGCCACCAGGTCGTCGATCGCGTCGAGGTTGGCGGTGATGTCGTCGCGGATCGCGGTGTGCGGACACCCGCCGGTCTGCACGGCGGCGATCCGCTCGTCGGGCAGCACGGCGTTGCGGCGCAGGAAGTCCGCGTCCTCGGTGGTGTAGATGTCGTTGGTCAGCACGGCCAGCGACAACTCGTCGCGCAGCTGTCGGCACAGTGCCGCCACGAGCGCAGTCTTCCCCGACCCGACCGGACCGCCCACCCCGATACGCAACGGCTCGCCCTGGCGCCGTTCGCGTTTGGGCCGCGGCGGGTGCTGGTGCGGATCTCCGTCGAGGTAATGCGGTGGCATGGCGGTCCTTTCACGACACGAACAGGGGGCGCTCGCGTTGGACGTGCCGCTGGGCCAGCACGTCGAGCAGCGGGTCGGACAGGTCGGCGAGCTCCTTGACCGCCGCGGCGGCGGTCCGGTCACAGCACGACGCCAGCTCGAAGGTCAGCGCGGCGACGTCGCCGGGATCGAGGGCCAGCAGGCGTTGTGCGGCCGTCGCGCTGGCGGTCATCGTCGTGTAGACGACCGACAGGGCGGTCTGCTCCGGCGTCAGTTCCGCTGCGCGACCGGCGATTCCGGCGGCCACCGACAGATGGGGCGTCGTTCCCAGGGCGTCCCAGTCCTGGTCGGGCCACACCCGGCGGGCCAGCCGCACGAGGCCGCGGCCCTGGGCGCGGGACGCATCGCGCGCGGCCGGCGCCGGGGTGCGTGCGTCGGTCTCGCGGTCGGCCGCCTCGACCGACAGGCTGCCCGCGTGCACGGCCGCGGCCAGCGACGCCGTCACCAGCCCCTGGGTGCGGATGCGGCGCCGCAGATAGGCCCGCAGCGTCGGCACGTCGGCGACCAGGCCGCCGGTCACCGCCTCCTCGACCCCGCCGGAGTGCACGTGCCCGCCGGTCGGCAGTCGGGAGTCGGCCAGCGCGAGCAGCGTGGTCAGGTTCGTCATCGCTAGAACAGGAAATAGCGTTGCGCCATGGGCAGTTCGGCGGCCGGCTGTTCCTGCCAGACCTCGCCGTCGATGCGCACGGTGAACGTGTCGGGGTCGACCTCGATGCGCGGCAGCGCGTCGTTGAGCGGCATGTCGGCCTTGCCGACCTGCCGGACATTTCTGACCGGAACCAGCCGGCGCCTGATGTCGAGGCGGTCGGCGAGCCCGTCGTCGGCCGCCTGCGGCGCGACGAAGTGCACCGACGTGGCAGCGGCCGCGGGCGCGGCGGCGCCGAACATCGGCCGCGGCAAGACGGGCTGCGGCGTCGGGATCGACGCGTTGGCATCCCCCATCGCCGCCCAGGCGATCATGCCGCCCTTGACCACCGCGTGCGGACGGACCCCGAAGAACGCGGGCTCCCACAGCACCAGGTCGGCCAGCTTGCCGACCTCCACCGAGCCGATCTCGCCGTCCAGGCCGTGCGCGACGGCCGGGCAGATCGTGTACTTGGCGACGTAGCGGCGGGCGCGGTGGTTGTCGGCTGCGCCGTCACCGGCGAGCGCCCCGCGACGGCCCTTCATCACGTGCGCGGTCTGCCAGGTGCGCAGCACCACCTCGCCGATGCGGCCCATCGCCTGCGCGTCGCTGCCGATCATCGAGATCGCGCCGATGTCGTGCAACAGATCCTCGGCGGCGATCGTCGACGGCCGGATCCGGCTCTCGGCGAACGCCAGATCCTCGGGCACGCTCGGGTTGAGGTGATGGCACACCATCAGCATGTCGAGGTGTTCGTCGAGGGTGTTGACCGTGTGCGGCCGGGTCGGGTTGGTCGAACTGGGCAGCACGTTGGGATGCCCAGCGACGGTGATGATGTCGGGTGCGTGCCCGCCGCCGGCGCCTTCGGTGTGGTACGCGTGAATCGAGCGGCCCCGGATCGCGGCCAGCGTGTCCTCCACGAACCCCATCTCGTTGAGCGTGTCGGTGTGGATGTTGGCCTGCACCCCCGCCGCGTCGGCGACGGTCAGGCAGGCGTCGATCGCGGCCGGGGTGGTCCCCCAGTCCTCGTGCAGTTTGAAACCCGCTGCGCCGCCGCGTAACTGCTCCCAGAGCGCGTCGGCGCTGACGGTGTTGCCCTTGCCCAGCAGCGCGACGTTCAGCGGCCAGGTGTCCAGCGCTTCGAGCATCCTGGCCAGGTGCCAGGAGCCCGGCGTGACGGTGGTGGCCTTGCTGCCCTCGGCGGGACCGGTGCCGCCGGCGACGATGGTCGTGATGCCGCCGCCGAGGGCCTCCTCCATGATCTGCGGGCAGATCAGATGCGCATGGCAGTCGATCGCTCCGGCGGTGACGATGCGTCCGTTGCCGGCGATGATCTCCGTCGACGGGCCCACCACCAGGTCCGGGTGCACGCCGGACATGATGTCGGGGTTACCGGCCTTGCCGATCGCGGTGATCCGGCCGTCCCGGATGCCGATGTCGGCCTTGATGATTCCCCAGTAGTCGAGGATCACCGCGCCGGTGATGACGGTGTCGGGGGCGCCGTCGGCGCGGGTGGCCCGCGACTGCCCCATCGACTCGCGCAGCACCTTGCCGCCGCCGAAGACCGCCTCGTCGCCCGCGAGGCCCGGCCCGCCGCTCCGGTCCTCGGTGATCTCGATGAACAGGTCGGTGTCGGCGAGCCTGATACGGTCGCCGGCCGTCGGGCCGAACAGCGCGGCGTACCGGGGCCGCGACAACCCGCTCATCGTGCGTCCAACCGGCCGGGCGGAGTCAGGCTCAGGCCGTGCACCTCGCGGGACCCGGCCAGCGGGACCAGTGAAACTGTCTGCGCGACACCGGGTTCGAAGCGCACCGCGGTGCCGGCGGGAATGTCGAGCCGGTGACCGTGGGCGGCGTCGCGGTCGAACGACAGCGCACCGTTGGCCTGCGGCAGGTGGACGTGGCTGCCGACCTGGACGGGTCGGTCGCCGGTATTGACGACCTCGAGCTCGCGCCGCGCGGCACCAGGGTTGATCTCGATGTCGCCGTCGCCGTGCACCACCTCACCGGGAATCATCGGCCGGCTCACGGGATCGGATGGTGGACGGTGACGAGTTTGGTGCCGTCGGGGAAGGTGGCCTCCACCTGGACGTCGTCGAGCATCTCGGGGACTCCCTCCATCACGTCGTCGCGGCCGAGCACCTCGCGGCCGCTGACCATCAACTCGGCGACGGTGCGGCCGTCCCTGGCGCCCTCGAGCAGATGGTCGGTGATGATCGCGACCGCCTCGGGGTGGTTGAGCTTGAGACCGCGGGCCTGACGGCGGCGGGCGAGTTCGGCCGCATAGGACACCAGCAGCCGGTCTTGTTCATGCGGCGTCAATCGCATAGTGGGCGATCCTGCCACGGCGCGCGCCGCTCAGCAGCGCTCGCGTCGGCTACTCGCCGGGCAGGTTCTGCAGCCGCACCTGACCGCGCGCGACCGTTCGGCCGTCCTCGTCGGTGATGGTGATCAGCCACAGCTGCTGGCGGCGGCCGCGGTGAATGGGTGTCGACTCCGCGGTCACGGTGCCCGTGGAGATCGCCCTCAGGAAGTCGGTGTTGTTGTTGACGCCGACGACCGTTCCGCCGCCGTGTTCGCCGAGCCAGACCGAGGCCGACACGCTGGCCAGGCTTTCGATGACCGAGCAGTACACCCCGCCGTGCACGATGCCGTGCGGCTGCAGCAGCTTGTCGGTGATCGTCAGTTGGGCGCGGCCGCCGTCGGGGCTCAGTTCCAGATACTTCAGCCCGAGCCCGGCGTCGAAGCCCTTACCCAGTTCAGAAGGCATGTCGGTGGTCACGCGAACGTGTCTACACGTCTGCGCGAAACGCTTTCGCGTCGGGTCGACGGAGTTAGGGTCGGCCATGGCCAAGACAGCGAAAGACCTCGTAGCGGCCGCCAACGCCGTGGTGCCCAAAATCTCTCACGACGAAGCGCGCGACCTGATCGACAAGGGCGCACTGGTCGTCGACGTCCGGGACGGACCCGAACTGGAGCAGAGCGGCAAGGTGGCCGGCGCCGTGCACGTGCCGCGCGGCATGGTGGAGTTCCGGGCGGATCCGGAGTCGCCGTATCACGACCCGAACTTCAGCAAGGACAAACCGGTCATCGTCTACTGCGCTTCGGGCGGACGCGCGGCGCTGTCCGGTCAGGCGCTCAAGGAACTGGGCTACGGCGAGGTGTACAACCTCGGTGGGTTCGGCGACTGGGCCGACAACGGCGGTGCCACCGAGAAATCCGGGTAACCGCCCACGACACATGCGGAAGGGCCCCACACCAATGGCGTGGGGCCCTTCCTTCGTGTGGACCGGGGGTCTCTGCAGCCCTCAGGACTCCGGCGCGGTCCGTTGGTCGAACAAGAATCAGCATAGGCAAGGCTTGCCTAATTACACAAGACCTTCCCTGCGGTTGCCCGCGACGTGCCGCGCACCGGCAGCCCGAAGCTGACCAATGCGTCGAGCACCAACTGGCCGCGACGCATGCTGGTCAACTCGCTGGAGCCGGCGAGCAGCGGCACCTGCGTGGCGGCGCTGACCACCGCACCGCCGACGACGTGCCACATCGCGGCCACCGACATGGCGCCGTCGCTGATCTCGGCGAGGTTGGCGAACAGCGGCGCCAGCGTGCGGTGGCTGCGGTGGGCCACCCAGGTGGTCAGCGCGGCCTCGCTGGGCAGCGCGACGATGCCGTCGCGCGTCGTGCGGCCCAGGTGCGAGGGTCGGCCGTCGAAATAGGGATCGTCGGGCAGCGCCCGCACTGTCGGATCCACGACGCCGACCCAGTCGATCGCGCCCTCGGAGTCCACGTGCACCCACAGGTTCTCCGAACCGGTGTCCCACGCCCGGCCCTCCAGCACGACGAGCGGGATGACCCGGCCGATCACCACATGGGCGAGGGTGGCGGCCAACTGCTGGGCCACCGCGGCGCGGCTGTCGGTCTCCTGGGCGGCCAGGTCGTACATGGCCTCGAGGCGGTTCCCGGTGAGCGCTTCGGCCAACGGCCACCACCGGCGCCGCGACAGATCGCCCATCACGGCGACGCCGTACACCCGCGGACACTCGGGGTACAGCTCGCGCAGCCGTCTGCTGGATTCGTGCAGCGGCAGCGCCCGGCTGATTGCCATGCTGGCGATCAGCGGGTCGTCGACCAGAACCGTCATGGGACCTCCCGTTCGCGACTTAGGTTAGGCTTACTATAGCTACCGAGATCGCAGGGGCCAGACCCTGTGAGCCGACTCACAGGACCGGTGGAATGCGCGGTGAGAGGCGAAGAATGCGCCGGTCACCGCCCATCGCACGCGGTCCGGCGTGCGGGATACGACGCACGGTAGTAAACCCGTAGTACGCTGGAACGACAGCCTCTAGGAGATGGAACGAGCATGGCGAAGTTGACGCGTCTCGGGGAGCTGGAACGCGCGGTGATGGACCACCTGTGGTCGACGCGCGAGCCCCAAACCGTGCGTCAGGTCCACGAGGCGCTGGCCGCACACCGCGACCTGGCCTACACGACGATCATGACCGTGCTGCAGCGGTTGGCGAAGAAGAACCTCGTGGTTCAGCACCGCGACGACCGCGCTCACCGATACGCCCCCACCCACGGCCGCGACGAACTCGTCGCGGGCCTGATGGTCGATGCTCTCGACCAGGCCGCCGACTCCGGCAGCCGCGAGGCCGCGCTGGTGCACTTCGTCGAGCGCGTCGGCGCCGACGAGGCCGCCGCCCTGCGCCGCGCGCTCGCCGAACTGGAGAGCAAGGACCACATTTGGTCGCCCGCTGGTAATCCGGGCACCGGCTGAGAGACACTGACAGCGTGTCCGCGCTGGCCTTCACCATTCTGGCGCTGGTCCTGTCCGGACCAGTGCCTGCGGTGCTGGCGCGGGCGTCGTGGCCGACGCGCGCTCCGCGGGCCGCGATCGTGCTCTGGCAGGCGATCGCCATGGCCGCCGTGCTGTCGGCGTTCTCGGCTGGAATCGCCATCGCCAGCAGGCTTTTCGCGCCCGGACCGGACGGCAGGCCGACGGCCACCATCACCAGTGAGATCGCCGTGCTCGGTTGGCCGCTGTGGATCGGCTACGTGGTGGTCTTCGCGCTGACCCTGGTCATCGGCGCGCGGTTGATCGCCGCGGTGCTGCAGGTCGCGATCGCCACCCGGCGCCGCCGCGCCCACCACCGCATGGTCGTCGACCTCGTCGGCACGAATCAGAAGACCCGCCATCTCGCCCACTCGGGCGTCGGGCTGCGGATTCTCGACGTCGCCCAGCCGCTGGCCTACTGCCTGCCCGGGGTGCGCAGCCGCGTCGTGGTCAGCCAGGGCACGCTGACCACGCTGGCCGACAACGAGATCGCGGCGATCCTGTCGCACGAACGCGCCCACCTGCGCGCCCGCCACGACCTGGTGCTCGAGATGTTCACCGCCGTGCACGCCGCGTTCCCGCGGTTCGTGCGCAGCGCCAGCGCGCTGGGCGCGGTGAAGTTGCTGATCGAAATGCTCGCCGACGACGCCGCGGTGCGCGCCGCCGGCCGCACTCCCCTGGCCCGCGCGCTGGTCGCCTGCGCCGACGGTCACGCACCGTCGGGCGCCCTGGCCGTCGGCGGTCCGACGACCGTGCAGCGGGTGCGCCGCCTCGGCGGGGCGGGCAACAGCCTGGCGCTGTCGGCCGCGGCGTACACGGCGGCCGCGGCGGTGCTGGTGGTCCCGACCTACGCCGTCGCGCTGCCCTGGTTGACCGAACTGCAGCGGCTGTTCGCCGGCTAGGGACGAAGTCACCCCCGGCCAAGCGTTACCCACGACAACACCCCCACAACAAAACAACGAGAGGCTGCCCGAATGAGCTCTGACGCATCTGCCCCGACCACCGGTACCGCTCAGATCGGGGTCACCGGCCTGGCAGTGATGGGATCGAACATCGCGCGCAACTTCGCCCGGCACGGCTACACCGTCGCCCTGCACAACCGCTCCATCGCCAAGACCGATGCGCTGCTCGAACAGCACGGTTCCGAAGGCAAGTTCGTGCGCAGCGAGACGATCGCCGAGTTCCTCGACGCGCTGGAGAAGCCGCGCCGGGTGCTGATCATGGTCAAGGCCGGCGACCCGACCGACGCGGTGATCAACGAACTCGCCGACGCGATGGAACAAGGCGACATCATCATCGACGGCGGCAACGCGCTCTACACCGACACCATCCGCCGGGAGAAGGCCATGCGCGAGCGGGGCCTGCACTTCGTCGGCGCCGGCATCTCCGGCGGTGAGGAAGGCGCGCTCAACGGGCCGTCGATCATGCCGGGCGGGCCGGCTGAGTCGTACCAGTCGCTCGGCCCGCTGCTCGAGGAGATCTCCGCGCACGTCGACGGCGTCCCGTGCTGCACCCACATCGGGCCCGACGGCGCAGGCCACTTCGTGAAGATGGTGCACAACGGCATCGAGTACTCCGACATGCAGCTCATCGGCGAGGCCTACCAGCTGCTGCGCGACGGGCTGGGCAAGACCGCGGGCGAGATCGCCGACGTCTTCGACGAGTGGAACAGCGGCGACCTGGACAGCTTCCTGGTCGAGATCACCGCCAAGGTGCTGCGCCAGACCGACGCCAAGACCGGGCAGCCGCTCGTCGACCTGATCCTCGACGAGGCCGAGCAGAAGGGCACCGGCCGCTGGACCGTGAAGTCGGCGCTCGACCTCGGTGTGCCGGTGACCGGGATCGCCGAGGCGGTGTTCGCGCGGGCGCTGTCGGGTTCGGTGGCCCAGCGCAAGGCCACCACCGGGCTGGCGTCCGGAACGCTGGGCGACAAGCCCTCCGACGCAGCACAATTCGTCGAGGACATCCGCCAGGCGCTGTACGCGTCGAAGATCATCGCCTACGCGCAGGGCTTCAACCAGATCCAGGCCGGCAGCGCCGAATACAACTGGAACATCACCCCCGGCGACATGGCCAGGATCTGGCGCGGCGGCTGCATCATCCGGGCCAAGTTCCTCAACCGGATCACCGAGGCCTTCGACAACAACGCCGACCTGCCGACACTGATCGTCGACCCGTACTTCCGCAACGCGATCGAGAACGCCATCGACAGCTGGCGCCGTGTCGTGGTCAAGGCCACCGAGCTCGGCATCCCGATCCCCGGCTTCGCCTCGGCGCTGTCGTACTACGACGGGCTGCGCCAGGAGCGGCTGCCCGCGGCGCTGACCCAGGGGCTGCGCGACTACTTCGGCGCGCACACCTACGGCCGCATCGACACCGACCCGGCCAAGCGGTTCCACACCCTGTGGAGCGGCGACCGCAGTGAGGTCGAGGCCTGAGTTTCCCTTGCGAGCCGGGGCCACGCCGAAGGCTGGGAACGCAAAGTGACCGGCGGCGTTTTGGTGCACTTTGCGTCTGCTCACGCGGGTAAGTGGGCGCACTACACTCGTGAGCGATGCGATTTCTTGACGGGCACCAGCCCGCTTACGACCTGACCTACAACGACGTCTTCATCGTCCCCGGCCGCTCCGATGTGCAGTCGCGGATGGACGTCGATCTGTCGACGTCCGACGGCTCGGGCACCACGATCCCGGTGGTGGTGGCCAACATGACCGCCGTGGCGGGTCGCCGGATGGCCGAGACGATCGCGCGTCGCGGCGGCATCGTCGTTCTGCCCCAAGACCTTCCGGCCTCGGCGGTCAAGGAGACGGTGGACTTCGTCAAGAGCCGCGACCTGGTGGTCGACACCCCGGTCACGCTGTCGCCCGACGACTCGGTCTCCGACGCCGCGGCGCTGATCAACAAGCGCGCCCACGGCGCGGCTGTCGTGGTGTTCGAGAACCGGCCCATCGGCCTGGTCACCGAGGCCAACTGCGTCGGCGTCGACCGCTTCACCCGGGTCCGCGACGTCGCGATCTCCGACTTCGTCACCGCCCCGGTCGGAACCGATCCCCGCAAGGTCTTCGACCTGCTCGAACACGCGCTCGTCGATGTGGCCGTGCTGACCGGGCCCGACGGCACGCTGGCCGGTGTGCTGACCCGCACCGGTGCGGTCCGGGCCGGCATCTACTCCCCCGCCGTCGACGACGCGGGCCGGCTGCGCATCGCCGCCGCGGTCGGCATCAACGGCGACGTCGGCGCCAAGGCGCGCAGCCTCGCCGAAGCCGGAGTCGACCTGCTGGTGATCGACACCGCGCACGGCCACCAGCTCAAGATGCTCGACGCGATCAAGGCGGTGTCCTCACTCGACCTCGGGCTACCGCTGGCCGCGGGCAACGTGGTGTCCGCCGAAGGCACCCGCGACCTGATCACCGCCGGCGCCTCGATCGTGAAGGTCGGCGTCGGGCCCGGCGCCATGTGCACCACCCGGATGATGACCGGCGTCGGGCGGCCCCAGTTCTCAGCCGTCGTCGAATGTGCCGCGGCCGCAAGACAACTCGGCGGCCACGTGTGGGCCGACGGCGGGATCCGGCACCCCCGCGACGTCGCGCTCGCGCTGGCGGCGGGCGCGGCGAACGTGATGATCGGCTCCTGGTTCGCCGGCACCTACGAATCGCCCGGCGACCTGATGCGCGACCGCGACAACCAGCCGTACAAGGAGAGCTACGGGATGGCCTCCAAACGCGCGGTCGCAGCCCGCACCGCGGGTGACGGCGCGTTCGACCGTGCCCGCAAGGGACTGTTCGAGGAGGGCATCTCGACGTCGCGCATGGGCCTGGACCCGTCGCGCGGAGGTGTCGAGGACCTCCTCGACCACATCACCTCCGGGGTGCGCAGCACATGCACCTACGTCGGGGCCGCCACGCTGTCCGAACTCCACGACAAGGTCGTGCTCGGGGTGCAGTCGGCCGCCGGCTTCGCCGAGGGCCATCCGCTGCCCACGGGCTGGTAGTCCCTCCCGCACTGCAGCACCCGTTACCATGGTCTTCCGCAAGTCGTCTCCTACGCGAAAGGGTCCCCGTGCCGTTGGCACCCGTCGAGGCCCGGCCTGAAGGGCTCTCCCGGGCTCAGCCTGAAGGACCCTTTCGGGCCGAGTCTGAAGGGCCCTTCCGGGCCGAGCGGCCCGAACCTCCCGACGCCGAGCCCTCCTCTAGACGGCCGGGCTCCGGGCCCGGCCTCCATGCGACGGCGATCCGATGACCGTCGCGACCTCCGTGCTGTCGCTGCTGGCGATCGTGCTGCTCACCGCGGGCACCGCGGTTTTCGTGGCCGCCGAGTTCTCGCTCACCGCGCTGGAACGCAGCACCGTCGAAGCCAACGCCCGCTCCGGCGGCCGCCGTGACCAGCTGGTCCGCCGCGCGCACCGCACGCTGTCGTTCCAGCTGTCCGGCGCCCAGGTCGGCATCTCGATCACCACGCTGGCCACCGGGTTCCTCGCCGAACCGGTCGTCGCCCGGCTGATCCGGCCGGGCCTGGACGCGATCGGCCTGCCCGCGCAGTATTCGAGCGGGATCGCGCTGGTGCTGGCCATCCTCATCGCCACCTCGCTGTCCATGGTCTTCGGCGAACTGGTGCCCAAAAACCTCGCGGTGGCGCGGCCGCTGCCGACCGCCCGCTGGTCGGCGGGCCCCCAGCTGGTGTTCTCGGCGCTGTTCACCCCGCTGATCCGGATGACCAACGGCACCGCGAACATGATCCTGCGCCGGCTGGGCATCGAACCCGCCGAGGAGCTGCGCTCGGCGCGCTCCCCGCAGGAGCTGGTGTCGCTGGTGCGCAGCTCGGCGCGCAGCGGCTCGCTCGACCCGGTCACCGCGCTGCTGGTCGACCGGTCGCTGCGGTTCGGCGACCGCTCCGCCGAGGAGCTGATGACCCCGCGGCAGAAGATCGAGTCGCTCGACGCCGAGGACACCGTCGCCGACCTGGTGACCGCGGCCATCCGCACCGGCTACTCCCGTTTCCCGATCATCCGCGGCGACCTCGACGAGACCATCGGGATCGCGCACGTCAAGCAGGTCTTCGAGGTGCCCACCGACAAGCGCGCGACCACCCGGCTGGCATCGCTGGCCCTGCCCGTCGCGCGGGTGCCCTCCACGCTGGACGGCGACGCGGTGATGACCCAGATCCGTGCCAACGGCCTGCAGACCGCCCTGGTCGTCGACGAATACGGCGGCACCGCAGGCATGGTCACCGTCGAGGACCTGATCGAGGAGATCGTCGGCGACGTCCGCGACGAGCACGACGACGAGTCGCCCGACGTGGTGCCCGCCGGGCGCGGCTGGCAGATCTCGGGGCTGCTGCGCATCGACGAGGTCGCCGGCGCCACCCCGTTCCGCGCCCCCGAGGGCGACTACGAGACGATCGGCGGCCTGGTGCTCGAGAAGCTCGGCCACATCCCCGAAGAAGGCGAAACGATCGAACTCGAGGCGTTCGACCCGGACGGGGCGGTCGAGGGGGGCCCGAACCGCTGGCTGGCCACCGTGCTGCGGATGGACGGCCGCCGCATCGACACGCTCGCGCTGACCGAACTGGGCCGCCGCCGAGACGAGGGGCGCGCCGATGGGTGACTTCCTGGGCGTGGTGCTGACCGTCGTGCTGCTCGCGGTCAACGCGTTCTTCGTGGGCTCGGAGTTCGCGCTGATTTCTGCGCGCCGCGACCGGCTGCAGGCGCTGGCCGAACAGGGCAAGAAACGGGCGGTGACGGTGATCCGCGCCGGTGAGCACCTGTCGCTGATGCTGGCGGGCGCGCAGCTGGGCATCACGATCTGCTCGATCCTGCTGGGCCGCGTCGGCGAACCCGCCGTCGCGCACCTGCTGGAGAAACCGTTCGGGGCGCTGGGCATCTCCGATGCGGTGCTGCACTCGGTCTCGTTCGTGGTGGCGTTGGTCATCGTGGTCGTGCTGCACGTGCTGCTCGGCGAGATGGTGCCGAAGAACATCGCGATCGCCGGGCCGGAATCGGCGGCGATGCTGCTGATCCCGCCGTACCTGGTCTGGATCCGGGTGGCCCGCCCGCTGATCGCGTTCTACAACTGGTGCGCGAACGCCACGCTGCGGCTGTTCCGGGTCGAGCCCAAGGACGAACTCGACGTCGCGGTCTCCACGGTCGAGCTGTCGGAGATGATCGCCGAATCGCTGTCGGAAGGTCTGCTCGACCCCGAGGAGCACAGCCGCGTCACCCGGGCCCTGCAGATCCGCGACCGCGCGGTCAAGGACGTCGCGTTCCCGCTGCGCGACATCCGGGCCGTGCAGGTGGCCGGCGACGGCGCCGGGCCGACGGTCGGCGCGATCGAGGAGGCGTTGACCGAAACCGGTTACTCACGCTTCCCGATCACCGACGCGTCGGGCACCTACCTGGGTTACCTGCACATCAAGGACGTGCTGGCGTTCGTCGACGACCCGGACGCCGTGCTCGACCTGTCGATGGTGCGCCCGCTGCCGCTGGTGCCCGCATCGCTGCCGCTGCCCGACGCGCTGTCGCGGCTGCGGCGCACCAACAGCCACCTGGCGCTGGTCACCGGCGCCGACGGCACCGTCGAGGCGATGGTCGCGCTGGAGGACCTGGTCGAGGACCTGGTCGGCACCGTGCGCGACGGGACCCACCGTGTCTGAGGTCGCGGTCGCAACCCGGTCGGTGCTGGATCCCGCGGACTGGCTGCACCGTGAGCGCGAACATCACATCCGCGTCGACGAGTTCTGTGCGCCACACCGCCGACGCGCCCGGGCCGGCCAGAAACACCCGGTGTGGGACTTCCTGTTCACGTATTACAGCTTGCGGCCCCGCCAGTTGCGGGTCTGGCATCCCGGCTACGGGGTGGCGCTCGCCGGTGACCCGGCCCGGCAGTATCTGGACCGGGCGGGCTACGAGGCCGGCAGTGACGGGGTCACGGTGTCACGCGACTACCTGCTGTCGCGGCTGGACACGGTCGCGTTCATCGCGCGGTTGCTGCGCGCCACGGCCGGCCGGCCGATGCGGCTGAACTGTTTCGGCCTGCACGAATGGGCGATGGTCTACCGCACCGCAACCCCGCGCCACGACGGCGTGCCGCTGCGCCTCGGGACCGCAGGCACCGACGCCGTCGTCGAGTCGATGCCGTTGCGCTGCAGCCACTTCGACGCGTTCCGGTTCTTCACCGAGCCGGCCGCCCGGCGCAACACCGAACGGTTGTCGCGGCAGGGCCAGGTCGACACCGAACAACCGGGGTGCCTGCACGCCGCGATGGATCTCTACAAGTGGTCGTTCAAACTCGGGCCGCTGCTGGAATCCGGTCTCGTGATGGACTGCCTGGCGCTGGCCGCTGATGCCCGTGAACTCGACATGCGGGCCAGCCCCTATGATCTCCGCGAATACGGATTCGGCCCGATCGCTATCGAGACACCGGCCGGTCGCGCCGAGTACGTCCGCGTGCAGCAAACGATCGCGGATCGGGCCGCCCCGTTGCGGTCCGAGCTCGCCGATCGGTGCGAGCGGCTGCTGCTGGCGGCGGGCCGCGACGACCGGTCAACCGCTCGCGACTAGGGCCGGTTACCGCTGGGTAAGCTGGATCGACAGTCCAAGGGAGGAATGATGACCGATCGCGTGACGGTGGGTAACCTGCGCGTGGCCCAGGTGTTGTACGACTTCATCAACGACGAGGCGTTGCCGGGCACCGACATCGATCCCGACACGTTCTGGTCCGGTGTGGACAAGGTCGTCGCCGACCTCACGCCGAAGAACGAGGAGCTGCTGGCCAAGCGCGACGACATCCAGGCCCGCATCGACAAGTGGCACCGGCAGCGGGTCATCGAGCCGCTGGATGCCGAGGCGTACAAGGCCTTCCTCACCGAGATCGGTTACCTGCAGCCCGAACCGGACGATTTCACCATCGGCACCACCGGCGTCGACGACGAGATCACCACCACCGCCGGCCCGCAGCTCGTGGTGCCGATCCTCAACGCCCGGTTCGCGCTCAACGCCGCCAACGCCCGCTGGGGCTCGCTGTACGACGCGCTCTACGGCACCGACGTCATCTCCGAAGACGACGGCGCCGAGAAGGGTTCGAGCTACAACAAGGTCCGCGGCGACAAGGTCATCGCCTACGCCCGCCGGTTCCTCGACACCTCCGCACCGCTGGCCGCCGGCTCCTGGAGCGACGCGACGGGTCTGCGCATCGACGACGGCCAGTTGCTCGTCGACGTCGGCGACGGCAACTCGGTCGGACTCGCGGCCCCCGAGCAGTTCGTCGGCTACTCCGGCGAGCTCGGTTCACCGCAGTGGTCGGTGCTGTTGCGCACCAACGGCCTGCACACCGAGATCCTCGTCGACCCCGAGTCGCCCGTCGGGTCGACCGACGCCGCGGGCATCAAGGACGTCGTGCTGGAGTCGGCGATCACCACGATCATGGACTTCGAGGACTCCGTGGCCGCCGTCGACGCCGAGGACAAGGTGCTCGGCTACCGCAACTGGCTCGGCCTCAACCGCGGCGACCTCACCGAAGAGGTGACCAAGGGCGGCAAGACCTTCACCCGCCGGCTCAACGAGGACCGCACCTACACTCGGCCGAATCCGGGCCCTGACGGGCCTAGCGAGCTGACCCTGCCCGGGCGCAGCCTGCTGTTCGTGCGCAACGTCGGCCACCTGATGACCAACGACGCGATCGTCAGAACCGACGGCAACGGCAACGAGGTCGAGGTTTTCGAGGGCATCCAGGACGCGCTGTTCACCAGCCTGGCCGCGATACACGGCCTGAAGTCCGGGGACGGCAACGGTCCCCTGGTCAACAGCCGCACCGGGTCGGTCTACATCGTCAAGCCGAAGATGCACGGCCCCGAAGAGGTCGCCTTCACCGTCGAGCTGTTCAGCCGCGTCGAGGACGTGCTCGGCCTGCCGGCCAACACGCTCAAGGTCGGCATCATGGACGAGGAGCGGCGCACCACCGTCAACCTCAAGGCCTGCATCAAGGCCGCCGCCGACCGCGTCGTGTTCATCAACACCGGGTTCCTGGACCGCACCGGCGACGAGATCCACACCTCGATGGAAGCCGGGCCGATGATCCGCAAGGGTGCGATGAAGGGCACCGACTGGATCAAGGCCTACGAGGACCAGAACGTCGACATCGGTCTGGCGACGGGCTTCTCCGGGCGCGCCCAGATCGGCAAGGGCATGTGGGCGATGACCGACCTGATGGCCGACATGGTCGAGCAGAAGATCGGACAGCCCAAGGCGGGTGCGACGACCGCGTGGGTGCCGTCCCCGACGGCGGCCACCCTGCACGCGATGCACTACCACGAGGTGGATGTGTACGCGGTGCACAAGGAACTGGAAGGCAAGCGGCGCGCCAGCATCGAGCAACTGCTGACTGTCCCGCTGGCCAAGGAACTGGCCTGGGCGCCTGAGGAGATCCGCGAAGAGGTCGACAACAACTGCCAGTCGATCCTCGGATACGTGGTGCGCTGGATCGATGCCGGTGTCGGCTGCTCGAAGGTGCCCGACATCCACAACATCGCGTTGATGGAAGACCGTGCCACGCTACGTATTTCGAGCCAGCTGCTGGCGAACTGGCTGCGCCACGGGGTGATCACCCCCGACGACGTGGTGGCCAGTCTCAAGCGGATGGCCTCGGTTGTCGACCAGCAGAACGAGAAGGATCCCGAATTCCGGCCGATGGCAACGGATCCGGACCACAACATCGCGTTTCAGGCCGCGCAGGAGCTGATCCTGTCCGGCGCCGAACAACCCAACGGCTACACCGAACCGATCCTGCACCGCCGCCGGCGTGAATATAAGGCTGCCAACGGGGGTGCGTGATCCGGTGACCGGTCGGCGTCGCGAGTAAGGGCGGAAGTGGGCAGGCACAGTAAACCGGACCCCGAGGACGAACCCCAGGACTCGGCGGGGTCGGATCTCGGCGGTCAGCACGACGAATCCGCGACCGAGCGCTTCGGTCACTTCGGCGGGTCGGACGCTCCCGGGCGCCGGCAGTTCGACGACCCGGAACCCGACGGCCCGGACTACGGCGACTATCCCGACGTCGGCGACTACAGCGACCCGGACGATTACGGCGACCCGGACGACTACGGCGCCTCTGACGAGTACGGGGACGAGCCACCCGAGGTCGGCGAGCCGCAACCCGGCGGCGTCACTCCCCCGCCCCGGGTGCCGCCGCGCTCGGGTCCGCAGCACAGCGGCGAGTGGGAGGGCGGTGAATGGACCGGCAGCCACCGCGCGGTGACCGCGGGCCGGCGTGGCGTGAGCGTCGGCGTGATCGCCGCGCTGGTCGCGGTGGTTGTCGTGGTCGGCGCGGTGATCGTGTGGCGCTTCGTCGGTGACGCGCTGTCCAGCCGCAGCGACGCCGACGCCGCCCGGTGCGTTGACGGCGATCTGACCGTCGCGGTGGTCGCCGACCCGAACATCGCCGCGCCGATTCAGACGCTGGCCCAGCAGTACAACGACACCGCCGCACCGGTCGGCGACCGCTGCGTCAAGATCGGCGTCACCCCCGCCGAATCCGATCAGGTGGTCAACGGGTTCGTCGGTCAGTGGCCGGGCGAACTCGGTGAACGACCGGCGCTGTGGATTCCGGGCAGCTCGGTCTCCGCCGCCCGCCTCGAGGCGTCGACCGGCGCCGAGACGGTGATCGACAGCCGGTCCCTGGTGACCTCCCCGGTGCTGCTTGCCATGCGACCGCAGCTGAAGAACGCGATGGCGCAACAGAACTGGTCGACACTGCCGGCCCTGCAGACCAACCCGACGTCACTGGAGGCGCTGAACCTACCGGGGTGGGGGTCGCTGCGGCTCGCGCTGCCGATGAGCGGTGACAGCGATGCGTCCTATCTGGCCGCCGAAGCGGTGGCCGCCGCGTCGGCCCCGGCGGGCCGCTCGGCCGCCGACGGCACCGGCGCGGTCAACACACTGGTGGCCGGGCAACCCGAGCTTCCCGACAAGAAGGCCGCCACCGCGATGGACGCGCTGCTGAACGCGCCCGATCCGGCGGCGGCCCCGGTGCACGCCGTCGTCACCACCGAGCAGCAGCTGTTCCAGCGGGGCGCCCAGGGGGCTGACGCCGGGCAACTGGCGTCGTGGCTGCCGCCCGGGCCGACGCCGACGGCGGACTACCCGACCGTGCTGGTGTCCAGTGAGGGGCTGTCGCAGGAACAGAAGACCGCGGCCAGCGAGTTCGCCCGGTTCATGCGTAAACCCGAACAGCTGGCCGAACTGGCCAACGCCGGGTTCCGCGTCGAAGGAGTCGCGCCGCCGCAGAGCGACGTCACCGACTTCGCGCCGGTGCCGGCGCCGCTGTCGGTCGGCGACGGTGAGCTGCGGGCGCAGCTGGCCAGCGCGCTGACCGCGCCGGCGGCCAACCCGGCGGTGACGATCATGCTCGACCAGTCGATGCCCGCCGACGAGGGCGGCCGCAGCCGGCTGGCCAACGTCGTCGCGGCGCTCAACGCCCGGCTGCAGGCGCTGCCCCCCTCGGCGGCGGTCGGCTTGTGGACGTTCGACGGCACCGCTGGCCGATCCGAGATCAGCACCGGACCGCTGACCGACCAGGTCAACGGCCGGCCGCGGTCGGAGGCGCTCACGTCGGTGCTCGACGGGCAGACGGCTTCCGGCGGCGGTGCGGTGTCGTTCACCACGCTGCGGCTGGTCTACACCGAGGCGATGGCCAATTACCGTCCGGGGCAGCCGAACTCGATCCTGGTGATCACCACCGGCCCGCACACCGACCGGAGCCTCGACGGCGACGGGCTGCAGCAGTACGTGCGCGGTGCGTTCGACGAGGCCAGGCCGGTGGCGGTCAACGTGATCGACTTCGGTCCCGACGCCGACCGCGCCACCTGGGAGGCCGTCGCCGAGATCACCGGCGGCCGCTACCAGAACCTGGCCACCTCGGACTCACCGGAGTTGACCGGCGCGATCGCCGACTTCATCGGCTGATCTTCGCGCCGAACGTGGGTTACCCGCACGCGATTTGGCCGCCGAGCGTGCGTCGACCCCACACTCGGCGGGGCTCGTCCTGAAGAAGCCTGTCAGGCGAAGGCCTCAACCGGCGGGCAGGAGCACACCAGGTTACGGTCGCCGTACGCACCGTCGATGCGGCGCACCGGCGGCCACACCTTCGGCCGGTAGTTCTTGCCCAGCGGATAGGCCGCCTGCTCGCGGGTGTACGGGTGATTCCAGTCGTCGACCAGCAGGCACTCGGCGGTGTGCGGCGCGTTGCGCAACGGGTTGTCCTCGGCGGGCCAGGTACCGTCGCCGACCTTGTCGATCTCAGCGCGGATCGCGATCATCGCTTCGCAAAACGCGTCGACCTCGGCGATACTCTCGCTCTCGGTCGGCTCCACCATCAGCGTGCCCGCGACCGGGAAGCTCATCGTCGGCGCGTGGAAACCGTAGTCCGCCAACCGCTTCGCCACATCGTCGACGGTGACGCCGGTCTGCTTGGTGATGGTCCGCAGGTCGAGGATGCACTCGTGGGCGACCATGCCGTTCTCGCCGGTGTAGAGCACCGGGTAGTACTCGTCGAGCCGGCGGGCGATGTAGTTGGCCGACGCGATCGCCGTCAGCGACGCCGCCCGCAACCCGCCGGCGCCCATCATCCGGATGTAGGCCCAGGTGATCGGCAGGATCGACGCCGAACCGTAGGGCGCCGCCGAGACCGTGCGCTCGTCGGAGAGCTCGCCGGCCAGCGGGTGGCCCGGCAGGTACTTCGCCAGGTGTGCGCGCACCGCGACCGGGCCGACCCCGGGCCCGCCGCCGCCGTGTGGGATGCAGAACGTCTTGTGCAGGTTGAGGTGGCTGACGTCGCCGCCGAACCGGCCGGGCCGGGCCAGGCCGACGAGCGCGTTGAGGTTCGCGCCGTCCACGTAGACCTGACCGCCGACGTCGTGCACGGCCGCGCAGATGTCGGCGATGTCGTGCTCGTACACCCCGTGCGTGGACGGGTAGGTGATCATCAACGCCGACAGCCGCTCGGCGTGCTCGCTCACCTTGGCCCGCAGGTCGTCGAGATCGACGTCACCGTTCTCCCGGCAACCCACGACCACGACCCGCATCCCGGCCAGCGCCGCCGACGCCGCGTTGGTGCCGTGCGCGCTCGACGGGATCAGGCACACGTCGCGGCCGGGCTCGCCACGCTCGGCGTGATACGCCTGGATCGCCAGCAGACCCGCGTACTCGCCCTGCGACCCCGCGTTGGGTTGCAGCGACACCGCGTCGTAACCGGTGATACCGGTCAGCCATGTCTGAAGGTCGGCGATCAGCTTGCGCAGGCCCGGGGTGTCCGACGACGGCGCGAACGGGTGCTGGCGGCCGAACTCGGGCCACGTGATCGGCTCCATCTCGGCGGCCGCGTTCAGCTTCATCGTGCACGACCCGAGCGGAATCATGCTGCGGTCCAACGCGACGTCCTTGTCGGCCAGCGACCGCAGGTACCGCATCATCTCGGTTTCGGTGCGGTAGCGGGTGAACGCCGGATGGGTCAGGAACTCCGAGGTGCGCGTCGAGATGCGGGGGCCGTCGAAATCCGAATCGACCGGCGCCGCCGAGAACGCCGCCAGCACCGCCTCGACATGCGCGGCGGTGGTCGCCTCGTCACAGGACACCGACACGTGGTCGTCGTCGACCAGCCAGACGTTGATCCCGCGCTCCCTGGCCGCGTCGCGCACCGTCGCCGCCCGGCCCGGCACCCGGGCCAGCACGGTGTCGAAGAACGCGCGGTGCACGACCTGCACCCCGGCCGCGGTCAGCCCGGCCGCGATCGCCCGCGCGCAACCGTGCACCCGCTCGGCGATGCCGGTCAGGCCGTCGGCGCCGTGGTAGCTGGCGTACATCGCGGCCATCACCGCCAGCAGCACCTGGGCGGTGCAGATGTTGCTGGTCGCCTTGTCGCGACGGATGTGCTGTTCGCGGGTCTGCAGCGCCAGCCGGTACGCCGGGGCGCCGTCGGCGTCCAGCGACACCCCGACCAGGCGGCCGGGCAGCTGCCGGGCGTGCTTGGCGTGCACGGCCAGATAGCCCGCGTGCGGGCCGCCGAATCCCATTGGCACACCGAATCTCTGCGTGCTGCCGAACGCCACGTCGGCGCCGATCTCGCCGGGCGGGGTCAGCAGCGTCATCGCGAGCAGGTCGGCGCCGACCGCGACCAGGGCGCCGCGCTCGTGTGCCTGCGCGACGAGGTCGCTCCAGTCGACGACGGCACCGCCGGCGCCGGGCAGCTGGGTGATGACGCCGAAGAAGTCGCCGTCGGGCAGGCCCGCGGTGAGGTCGGCGGTGACGATCTCGATGCCGAGCGGTTCGGCGCGGGTGGCGAGCACCGCGGCGGTCTGCGGGTAGATGTCGGCATCAACTGCCAGTCGGGCAGACCGGTTTCCCTTCACCGCCCGCTGCATCAAGGTCATCGCCTCGGCGGCGGCGGTGCCCTCGTCGAGCATGGAGGCGTTGGCGACCTCGAGGCCGGTCAGGTCGGTGACCATGGTCTGGAAGTTCAGCAGCGCCTCGAGCCGGCCCTGGCTGATCTCCGGCTGATACGGCGTGTAGGCGGTGTACCAGGCCGGGTTCTCCATGATGTTGCGCAGCAGCACCGGCGGGGTGAGCGTGTCGAAGTAGCCCTGCCCGATCATCGACACCGCGACGGTGTTGGTGTCGGCGAGCGCGCGCAGTTCGGTCAGCGCGTCGTGCTCGGAGGCCGCCGGGGGCAGCTGATCGAGCCCGGGTGCGACGCAGTCGGGCGACAGCGCGTCGAGGATGCCCGCGGGCAGCGCCTTTTCGGCGAGTTCGTCGAGGGAACCGACGCCGATCGTCTTGAGCATGACCGCGACCGCGTCGGCGTCCGGGCCGATGTGGCGGTCGGCGAAGTTGGGCTGGTGGTGGTCGAACACTCGGACTCCAGACGCGTCAGGGCAGAAACCGCTGGTTCCTCCCCCTCTGTCGTCGACCCGGTGCGGGTGCCTGAGAGATTCGGCGGCCGCACCGGTGCGACGCGCCTTTCCCCATGGGCGGGTGAGAGTGCTCACCGCTTTCCAGAGGCATCGGGGTCTTGTGCGGTCCGGGGTGCCTGAGAGGTTGACGGAGAGGTGTTGCTCCTTCGGCGTCCGTGACTGGCCGCCACGAAACTCTCCCGCACAAGTGCGATGCGTGGCCGATTCTACCGGCGGACCCGCGCGGGGTCGCACTCAGCGCGACGTGCGGCTGGGCGTGTCAGCCGATCTTGCGGTCGCGGTGCTTGCGCCGCGACGCCAACTCGTCCTCGGGGGTGGCGATCGACTCGCCGCCGTCGGCGCGCTCACCGGGGAAGTCGGCGATCGCACCGGTCAGTTCGCGCATGGCGCCGGACACCGCGATGCCGAACACGCCCTGGCCGCCCTGCAGCAGGTCGACGACCTCTTCGGCGGAGGTGCACTCGTAGACCGTGGTGCCGTCGGAGAACAGCGTGATGTTGGCCAGATCCCGCACCCCGCGCTGGCGCAGATGGTCGACGGCGACGCGGATGTTGTGCAGCGAGATCCCGGTGTCGAGCAGGCGTTTGACGATTTTGAGGACCAGGATGTCCTTGAACGAGTACAGCCGCTGGCTGCCCGAGCCGGCCGCGCTGCGGATCGACGGCACCACCAGTGAGGTGCGCGCCCAGTAGTCCAGCTGGCGGTAGGTGATACCGGCGATCTGGCAGGCGCTGGGACCGCGGTAGCCGACCAGTTCGTCGGGCACGGAGTTGTCGGGGAAGAGCCCGGCTTGCACGGGCTCTGCGGTGGCGTCCGTCGCCGTCAGATCCGGATCAGCGGGACCGCTCGCCGCAGTGAGATCCAGCTGCTCCTGACGTGGCGTGTCTCCCACTTCTAGATTCCTCTCGCCGATCGAACCCGCAACTGTGAGCTGCTGGGCGCACATGTGCCGAGCCCGAGTGTGTCGAGCATACGCTTCTCGCCGAGCCTTCGACTGCTCATCAGTGGTCCGGCCACCAAAGTATGGCTGCCCGGATGGGGGTTGCTGAAAACCCGCCCCGCGTGTCGAGGCCGACGAGACGGATCCGTGACAAACGGGCAGGCGACGCTCAGGTCGCCTTGAAATCGTCGGGCGAGACGCTGTCGAGGAACTCCTTGAACTTCTCCACCTCGTCCTCGCGTACCGCGCCGGTGGCCTCGTCGTCGTTCTCGTCGGGGATGATCAGCCCGGCCTCGGCCAGCACCGCCTCCTCGACGTAGATCGGCACCCCGACGCGCAGCGCGATCGCCACCGAGTCCGACGGCCGCGCCGAGACCTTGATGTCGCGGTCGAAGATCAGGTCGGCGTAGAAGGTGCCTTCCTGCAGATCGACGATGCGCACCTCTTTGAGCGAATGACCAAGCGCGGCAATGACATCTCGGATCAGATCATGGGTGAGCGGACGCGCCGGTTCGACCCCCTGCTGTTCGAGGGCGATCGCGGCGGCCTCGGACTGGCCGATCCAGATCGGCAGGTATCGGTCGCCGTTGGATTCCCTCAGCAGCAGGACCGGCTGATTCTGAGGCTGCTCCACGCGAATGCCGACCACACGAACCTCACCCATATGTGTCTGCCCTCCGCACCGATGAAGCCAGCCTGAAAGTCACCATTTCGAGTCTAATCCTCAGCGATCCAGTACGTCGCGCACAGCCGACTTGATCAGCGACGTGTGCAGGGTGATCGCCAACGCCGCCACCTCGCGGGCCAGGTCGTCGGCGCGGTCGCGGGCGCCGGCCTTACCGGCCTTGACCACCGGGCCGGCGATCTGCGCGATCAGGTCGGACTGCCGATCGGCCGCCGAACGGAACGCCCGCAGGTGCCGCGGCTCCACGCCGTAGTCGGCCAGGGCGCGCGCGCACTGCGCGATCACCACGGAGTGCTCGTCGAAAAACCCGCCCGGTCCGGTGGTGATGACTCCGGCCTTCACCAGCGCGTTGAGTAGTTCCTCGGGCACACCGGAGCGGGCGAGCAGGTCCTCGCGCGAGAGCCGCACCTGCGTCGGCGCGACCGCCGCCACCTCGTGGCCGGGCTGATCGTCTGCGCCGACCGGAACCAAACGCGGTACCCCGTAACCGGATCCGCTGGCCGGCAGTTCGCCGTCGGGCTGCGCGTCGAGCTGCGCCTTGATCACCTTCAACGGCAGGTACTGGTCGCGCTGCGCGGTCAGGATGAACCGCAGCCGCGCGCAGTCGTAGGCGGTGAACCGCCGGTAACCCGACGCCGTGCGCTCAGGGGTGACCAGGCCTTCGGACTCCAAGAACCGGATCTTGGAAATGGT
The DNA here is from genome assembly GCF_001722335.1 of Mycolicibacterium flavescens. Lineage (GTDB taxonomy): Bacteria > Actinomycetota > Actinomycetes > Mycobacteriales > Mycobacteriaceae > Mycobacterium > Mycobacterium flavescens. Next base: position 19,706 of record NZ_MIHA01000029.1, on the reverse strand, counting down.
CACGTCCGGGAAGTCCGGTCGCAGCAGATCGAGGACCGCTCCGATCGACATCCCAGTGAGAGCGGGAGTGTCGGGGGCTGTCACTACTAGCTGCCTGGACCGCTGTCGTCGCTCTTGGGGCCGGTCAGGAACACCAGGCGGAACTTGCCGATCTGCACCTCGTCGCCGTTGGCCAGCACCGCGGAGTCCACCGGTTCCCGGTTGACGTAGGTGCCGTTGAGGCTGCCGACGTCGACGACCTGGAACTCGCCGGTTTCCAGCCGGAACTCCGCGTGGCGGCGGCTGACGGTGACGTCGTCGAGGAAGATGTCGCTGTCGGGGTGCCGGCCGGCCGACGTGGTCGGCTGGTCGAGCAGGAAGCGCGAACCCGCGTTGGGTCCGCGTTTGACCACGAGCAGCGCCGAGCCGACCGGGAGGCCCTCGACGCCGGAGACGGCGCCTTCGGTACCTGCCGCCGCCGGAGCGTCCAGCTCGTTGAGGAAGTCGGCGCGGAAGACCGAAGTCGTTTCCACGGTGACTTCGTCAGACGTCTGGTCGGCTCCAGAGTTCTGGTCGTTTTCCGTCACCCGCTGCTCCTAACTGGCTGCTGTGGCGATACCGCGTCTGATGTCGACCGTACCGCGCGGTGAGCGTGGTTGTGCCCACCACCGCCGGATCCGCCCTAGTTGGCGTCCGGTCTGCAAAACCCTAACAACCCGTCATTCGGTCGTCGTCTGGCGGTAGCCCTCGGCGTCCAGCAACCCGGACAGCCCCGATTCCAGGGCCGCGGCGTCGGCCTGCAGCTCCACCAGCCAGCCCTCGCCGTACGGGTCGGAGTTGACCAGCTGCGGGTTGCCCTCCAGATCGCCGTTGACCGCAACGACTTTCGCGGTGAGGGGCGCGTAGAGGTCCGACACCGACTTGGTCGACTCCACCTCGCCGAACGATTCCCCCGCCGTCACCTCGGAGCCGACGTCGGGTAGCTGGACGAACACGACGTCACCGAGCGCCGACTGCGCGTAGTCGGTGATCCCGACGCGCACGGTGTCGTCGCCGGTGCGCAGCACCCATTCGTGCTCTTCGGTGTACTGCAGGTCGGCTGGGATCTCGCTCACGGCGCTCCTCGTTCGTCGGCGGTTTCTCTGGTGGGCTTTCAGGTGGACTGAAGTTGGCTCACTTGACTGGCTGAGCGTATTGGCGCTGTTTCGGTTGCCGCAAGGCGGTCACGTCGACCCGCTCGGACTGTTGCACGGTCATGGCGCCGCCGACCCGCTCGACGCTGTCCATCGCACCGCCCGGGATCGTCATCGCGGCGGCCAGCGTCGGCGGATCGCCAATGGCGACAACCGAATACGGCGGTTTGACGGTGACGTCGTCGATCATCAGCGCGCCGGGGTCGCCGGCCACCCAGGTGTCGACCCCGACCCGCACCGCGGTCTGCTGGTCGCCGGTGCCGCCGCGGATCTCCATCGCTTCGGCGCCCGCGTTGCGCAGCTCGTTGATCACGTCGAGCAGCGTTTCGGGCGGAACGCCGGGCGCGTCGTCGGTGATGGTGAGCGTGACACCCGGGCCGGTCGCGGGCACGGTGCCGATCAGGATCGACAATGCGGCGAGGCGGGCCTGGGCGTTCTCGATCGCGGTCTGGTCGCTGCTGCCGGAGGCCTGCAGCTGGGCGAGGGTGCGTTGCAGGTCGGCGACTTCGGTGTTGAGCGCGGCTTCGCGTTGCTGCAGCGAGTCCAGCAGCACCAACAGGTCGGCGGGGCGGGCGCTCTCGAGGTTGTCGCCGGATTCGTTCTGGCGCACCTGGGTGACGATCCCGACCCCCAGCAGCAGACACAGCAGCACCGCCAGCGCGCCGAACACGATCTGCGTGCGGCCCCGCCGCGCCACCCCGCCGACGCCGCCGCCGTGCAACTCGCCGATCTCCGGCGCCGGCTGGTCGGGCGGCAGCTCGTGGCGGCCGTGGGCCTCGTGGCGGCCGTGAGCTTCGTGGCGGCCGCGCTCGGTGTGTTCACTCATCGGATGACCCTGACTACGCGCCGAACAGCCTGCGCCGCAACGCGGCTGCGTTACCGAAGATCCGGATGCCCAGTACGACGATGATCGCCGTCGACAACTGGGTGCCGACCCCGAGTTGGTCGCCGAGGTAGACGATCAGCGCGGCCACCAGCACGTTGAACACGAACGAGACCACGAACACCTTCGAGTCGAAGATCCGCTCCAGGTAGGCCCGCAGCCCGCCGAACACGGCGTCGAGCGCGGCCACCACCGCAATCGGCAGGTACGGCTGGACGAACTCCGGCACATCGGGCTGAAATACCAGTCCGAGCACGATGCCGACGACCAGTGCGGCGATTCCGATCATGTGTCTGTTGTCATCTTTCCGTTACGGCCCAATCGGTTCGGCGAAGTTGAGCTCCCGCACGGAGCCGGCGGGCAGGGTCACCGCGTCACCCGCGCTGACGCTGACCCCAACCCCGTAGGACGCCTCCAGCAGGCGCAGCCGCTGCAGTCCCGGGCTGCGATCGAACACGTCTTGCATCGTGTGCGACGGGCCGACCGCCAGCACCTGGTAGGGGCTGCTGATGGGTTGATTGTCGACCAGGATGCCGCCGCCCGCCTGGCGGATGGTGACATTGGGCCCGATCCGCACGCCGCCGACCGACACCGCCTCGGCCCCGCTGGCCCACAGCCAGTTGACCACCAGTTGCAGGTCGCGGTCCAGGATCACCTGCCGGTTGCCCGGCAGCCGCTGCTTGGACACGTCGCTGAGGTTGGCCGAGGCGCCCGGCTCGGTAACCGTGATCGTCAGGCCCGGACCGATCACCGGGGTGGCCGCGGCGGCGAAGCCGGCCTCGTCGAGCTGGCGCAGCAATTGCTGACCGCGGGCGTCGCCCTCGAGGCGGCTGCGCCGTTCGGTGTCGACCTGGGCGGCCAGTTCGTCGCGGCGGTCGGTGGCCGCGGTGGCCTCGGTTTCGGCGGTGCGCACGCTGTCGGCGAGCACCTGCTGGGTTTCCCGCACACCGGGCGCGGTGGCCCGCGCCTGCGCCATCGCCACCGCGAACACCGCGACCAGCAGCGCCGCGCCCGCGAGCTGCCACGCCCACGCCTGCCACCACGGCCGCACCCGCCCGGCGGCCTCGTTGACGCGGCGGGCTTCGGCGGCCGCCGCGTAACCGGGGTCGAGATGTTCGGTCAGCAATGAGCGCAGCAGCGACGGGACCGGGATCAGCGTCGGCCGGTTGGCCTCGTGGGCGTTGCGGCCGGCCCGCGGGTCGTAGCCGCCAAGGGTCTTACGGAAGCTCTGCGTCATCGCGGCACCTTCGGCAGCCGCCGCACCACCATGGCGACCTGGATCAGGTACAGGATCCCCGACCACAGGTACATCGCCAGGCCCCAGATCAGAAAACCCCAGCCGACGGCCAGCACCACCCGGCTCCAAGTGGCGTCCCACTGCCCCAGCAGGATCAGCGGCAGCCCGGACATCAGCGCGAACGTCGCGGCCTTGCCGATGTAGGTGACCGGCAGCGCGGTCAGCCCGCGGGCGCGCAGCAGCGGCAGCGTCGCGGCCAGCACGGCGTCGCGGGCCAGCAGGGTCACCACGATCCACCACGGCACCGACCCGTGGATCGCCAGCGCGATCGGGACCGTGATCATGTAGATCCGGTCCACCAGCGGGTCGAGCAGCTCACCGAGCCGCGACGACTGGTTGTCCACCAGCCGGGCGATCTTGCCGTCGGCCCAGTCCGAGAAGCCGCTGAACATCAGCACCGCGACCGCCCAACCGTGGGCCTGCACACCGAGCAGCAGCCACAGAAACACCGGCACCAGCAGCAGGCGCAACGCGCTGAGCACGTTGGGCACCGTCAGCACGCGGTCGCGGGCCGGCGGCGACGGCGCCCGGCCATGCGCCTCGGTCATGGGCTCAACCTAGCGGAACACGCCCGGCAGGCTCAGCGCCGACAGCGAGTCGTCGGCGAGTGGGTTGTCGTGCACCATGTACGTCCACGTCGACGTCGGGCGCGCCAGCTTCGACAGGTCGACGCCGGGTTCGTCCTCGATCGAGGGTGCGGTCTCGAACGTCTGCTGGGCGGCCTCGATGGCGTCGGCGGCCAGCGAGGCGAACGCGTCGACGGCCATCCGGTGGAATTCGTCGATCGGTGTCTGGTTGCCCAGCGCCCGCAGGTGGATGCTCTCGCGGATGTCGGCGAGGTAGGCGAGGTGATCGGCCCAGCCCCGGTCCAGGTGAAAGAGCATGATCAGCCGGCAGATCGTCTCCAGCTTCTCCTCGCCGAGCCGCTCGACGACCTCCTCGTAGCGTTTCGGCGCCAGCTCGGCCAGCTCCTCACGCGCAGTCGGGGTGCGCAGCAACGTGTCTCGGCGTTCGACGATGATCGCGCGCTGCTGGGCGATCAGCTGGTTGTAGCGCCAGTTGGTGGCGTGGATGTCGAGCATGCGGCCCTCGGCGATGCGCTGGGCGTGGTCGAGCAGGCTGGCCGCTTTGCGGCTGACGACGCGACCGTCCTCGTCGGTCTCCATCGGCAGCTTGTTCGGATCCAGGTGGGCGGTGATGACGTCGTCGTCCCAGCTGGAGAAGAACACCGACGAGCCGGGGTCGCCCTGACGCCCGGCGCGGCCGCGCAACTGGTTGTCGAGGCGTTCGGTGTGGTGGCGGCCGGTGCCGATGACGTGCAGGCCGCCGAGTTCGGCGACCTGATCGTGGTCGGACTCGTCGGAGCCGCCGAGCCGGATGTCGGTGCCGCGCCCGGCCATCTGGGTGGACACGGTGACGCTGCCGAGCTTGCCGGCCTCGGCGATCACCGCGGCCTCCTCGGCGTCGTTCTTGGCGTTGAGCACCACCGCAGGTACACCGGCCTTGACCAGTTTCGCGTGCAGCTCTTCGGATTCGGCGACGTCGCGGGTGCCGACCAGCACCGGTTGCCTGGTCTCGTGGACCGCCTTGATGTGCTCGACGATGGCCGCGGTCTTGGCGGCCGCGGTGACGTACACCCGGTCGGTCTCGTCCTCGCGGATGTTGGGTTTGTTCGGCTCGATCGGCGAGACGCCGAGCTTGTAGAACTGGCGCAGCTGTTCGCCGGCCGCCAGCGCGGTGCCGGTCATGCCGCACACCGTGTCGTAGCGGTTGATCAGCGCCTGCACCGTGATGGTGTCGAGCACCTCGCCGGTTTCGGTGGTCGCGATGCCCTCCTTGGCCTCGACCGCGGCCTGCAGGCCGTCGGGCCAGCGCTGCAGCTGGGCGATGCGGCCGCGGGAGGAGTTGATCAGGTGCACGGCGTCGTCGCGGACGATGTAGTGCACGTCGCGCTGCAGCAGCACGTGCGCGTGCAGGGCGACGTTGATCTCGGTCAGCGTGGTCGCGACGTGCTCCTCGGAGTACAGGTCGATGCCGCCGAGCCGGGCTTCCATCTTCTGCGCGCCGACCTCGGTGAGGTGCACGTTGCGGTTGTCGGTGTCGGTGTCGTAGTCGACGCCGGGGGTGAGCTCGCCGACCATCCGGATGATCTCGACCTTCGGCGTCTCGCGGTGCGAGGTTCCGGCCAGCACCAGCGGCACCAGCGCCTCGTCGACGAGCACCGAGTCCGCCTCGTCGATCAGCGCGACGTCGGGGTTCGGCGACACCAGGTCGGCGACGTCGGTGACCAACTGGTCGCGCAGCACGTCGAAGCCGATCTCGTTGACCGAGGCGTAGGTGACGTCGCAGGTGTAGGCGGCGCGGCGCTGGTCGGGGGTCGAGCTCTCGGTGATCCACCCGACGGTCAGGCCGAGCGCCTCCAGCAGCGGGCCCATCCATTCGGCGTCGCGGCGGGCGAGGTAGTCGTTGATGGTGATGACGTGCACGCGTCGCCCGCCCAGCGCGTAACCGGCGGCGGCGATCGCACCCGAGAGCGTCTTACCCTCGCCGGTGGCCATCTCGACCACGTCGCCGGCCAGCATCCGCAGCGCGCCAAGAAGCTGGACGTCGAAGGGTCGCATCCCGGTCGTCCGCTCGGCGGCCTCCCGGGCGATCGCCAGGAACTGCGGGATGTCGTTGGAGTCGGCCAACGCGCTGAGGTTGAGCAGTTCGGCGGCCTTGCGCAGTTGTTCGTCGTCGAGCGCGGAGGCTTTCTCGTCGAACTCGGCCGAACCGCGTACCTGGTCCATCGACTGCGCCTGGTCCCGATCGGTGCTGGCGCCCAGCAGCCGCCAGAACCGATTGCTGACACGACCTGAAGTGCGGGTCTTCGTCTTCGCCACACAATTACGGTACGCGGTCGCCGCGCCGGCGCCCCACGCCCCGGGGCCACGGAGAGCGTGCGCGCTTGCACACGACACGCCGCGGCAATTCCGACCGTCGCGCACGCTCGCGGTCAACCGGGCGTGCGGAAATCGATGCGGACGCACTCGCTGACGGGCCGGAACCCGATCCGCCGGTAGATGGCGTTCGACGTGGGGTTGGCCAGATCGGTGAACAGCACCACTCCGTCGTCGCCCCGGTCGAGCGCGATCGCGGCCGCCGCGGCGGTGACCGCCGACCCGTAGCCGTGCCGGCGGTGAGGCTCGGGGGTGTACACCGGCCCGATCCGCGACACCCCGGCCGCCGCGGCGCGCAGCACCGCCGTGCTCACCGGGGCGTGGTCGACGTCCCAGACGACGTACACGTCTCCCCGGTCGCGCGCCGTGTCGACGAACCGCGCACCGGCGGCGTCGTCGCGCGGGTGGCCGAACGTCTCGCCGAAGAACCGCTCGGTCCAGTCGATCAGCACCGCGCGATCGCGCCTGTCGCCGATCCGGGCCGCGCCGGCGACCGTCGTCGGCGGGTGCAGATCGGCCAGCGCGTAGAGGCATTCCTCGAGTGCGACGACGCCCTCGGCGCCGGTCCGCTCCCGCCACGACGTACTGAAGGCGAGCGCGACGTCGCGGGCGCCGCGCACGCCGGGCAGCTGCGGGCGCGCCTCGGCCACCGCCGCGGCGACGGCTTCCACGCCGGCTATCGGAATGTTGTTGCATGCCAACGGATACGGGGGTGTCTGCAGCGCGGCGCCGACGAGTGTCGAGCCCTTCCACAGCGTGAGCAGCAGCGAATCTTCCGGAATGTCATCGGTGTCCAGGACGGTCAGCTCGACGGTGTTCGCGACGGGCGCGCGGCGGTAGAGCGGACCCGCGACGGCACGGAAGTCGTCGCCGGAGTCGTGGAACCGCACCTGCATACCGTTCAGCATGGTCGCCGGCGCACGCCGGGTCGAGCGGTTCTCGTCGCGCTCGCTCGCCGAACAAGGGCGTGGCCCGACGGCTACCTCGGCTACGCCGGCGACATCGACGTCGACGCCCTCACCGCATACCTGCGCGCGACGTTCGGCTGAGCGCGCGGCGTGCCCGCGCGGATAGGCGCTTCGAGCAGCCCGTGCCAGGTTGTCGCGGTAGGTTGCGCGGGTGGAAAAATTCGTCCCATCGCTCGACTGGGGCAATGAGCTGTGGGTGTCGCTGATCTGGATCGGCCGCGCCTGGCTGATGGCAGCCGCCGCGACACTGTTCGTCCTGTTCCTGATTGCCCGGTTCACCGAGTGGGGACGCCAGTGGTGGCGCATCACCGGCGACTACTTCAAGGGCGCCGAGAGCGTCAAGGTCTGGCTGTGGTTGGGCGGCATCCTGCTGCTGGTGGTCGCGGGTGTGCGGCTCGACGTGCTGCTCAGCTACTACTCGATGGACATGTCGAACTCGTTCCAGGTGGTCGCCGCGGGACTGCAGGCCGACGACGACGCGATGCGCGAGTCCGGCCGAAGCGGCTTCTACCTGTCGATCACCGTGTTCGCGGTGCTGGCCACGCTGTTCATCTGCCGTCTGCTGCTCGACATGTGGGTGATGCAACGGTTCTCGCTGCGCTGGCGCGCCTGGCTGACCGACCGGCTGACCGGCGACTGGCTCGACGGCAAGGCCTACTACCGCGCCCGGTTCATCGGCGACAAGATCGACAACCCGGATCAGCGCATCCAGAACGACATCGACATCTTCACCGCCAACAACGGGCCGCTGCCCAACGTGCCCTACTACGGCTCGGGCAACACGCTGCTGTTCGGCGCCATCAACGCGGTGATCTCGATGGTTTCGTTCACCGCGATCCTGTGGAACCTGTCCGGGCCGCTGGCCATCCCGATCATCAACGTCGAACTGCCGCGCGCGATGTTCTGGATCGGCATCGTGTTCGTGCTCTTCGCCTCGGTCATCGCGTTCTGGATCGGCCGGCCGATCATCTGGCTGTCGTTCCGCAACGAGAAGTTCAACGCCGCGTTCCGCTACGCGCTGGTGCGCCTTCGGGATTCGTCGGAGGCCGTCGCGTTCTACCGCGGTGAGAACGCCGAACGCGCCGGGCTGCGCAAGCTGTTCCGCCCGGTGGTCGACAACTACAAGCGCTACGTGGCGCGCTCGCTGGGCTTCAACGGCTGGAACTGGTCGATGGGCCAACTCATCGTGCCGCTGCCCTACCTGCTGCAGTTCCCCCGCTTCGTCAGCGGCGAGATCATGCTCGGTGTGATGTCGCAGTCGGCGTCGGCGTTCGGCAACATCCAGGACGGCCTGTCGTTCTTCCGTAACGCCTATGACCTGTTCGCCGGCTACCGCGCCGCGATCATCCGCCTCGACGGCCTGGTGACGGCCAACCAGGAGGGCCGCGCCCTGCCCGAGATCACCACCACCGCCTGCGTCGACGGCACCGTCGAGTTGAAGGACGTCGAGGTCCGCACCCCCGACGGCAAGCAGCTCATCAAGCCGCTGGGTCTGCGCCTGGAGGTCGGCGACTCGCTGGTGGTCACCGGCGCCTCCGGCGTCGGCAAGACCACGCTGCTGCGCAGCCTGGCCGAACTGTGGCCCTTCACCTCCGGGACGTTGACCCGTCCGTGCGGGCCCAACGAGACGATGTTCCTCTCGCAGATGCCGTACGTGCCGCTCGGTGACCTGCGCGCGGTGGTCAGCTACCCCAACGAGGAAGGCGCGATCGACGACCGGACGCTCAAGGCGATGCTGCACAAGGTTGCCCTGCCCCATCTCGAATCCCGCCTCGACGAGGTGCTCGACTGGGCCAAGGTGCTCTCCCCCGGGGAACAGCAGCGCGTCGCGTTCGCCCGGATCCTGCTGACCAAACCCAAGGCGGTGTTCGTCGACGAGGCGACCTCAGCGCTCGACGAAGGCCTGGAGTACCTGCTCTACAACCTGGTGCGCACCGAGCTGCCCGACACCATCCTGGTCAGCGTCAGCCACCGCAGCACGGTCGAACAACACCACACCCACGAACTCGCCCTGCTCGGGGACGGTGAGTGGCGGTTCAACCGCATCGAGGGCGAGGAGCCGGCGCGGGTCTAGCGCGCGGCGGCGTGAGTACCGGCCTGCCGGGCGGCGTGGGTGCCCGCCCGCCTCCCGAAGAACGAGCCCTCGCCCAGCTGCGTGCCGCTCGCGTACCCCTTGCCGTCCTGGGCGATGTTCGACGCGCACGCACCGGCGGCGTACAGGCCGGGCACCGGTGAACCGTCCTCGCGCAGCACCTCACCGTCGAGCGACACATCGAGTCCGCCCATGGTGAACCCCGAGTACATCGCCACCCCCAGCGACAGGTCGAACGCGCCCCACGGTCCGGTGTCCTGCGCGGCGACGTAGTCGGGATGCTTGTGGAAGTCGGGATCCTGTCCGGCGGCGGCGTTGCGGTTGTAGCGGTCCAGGGTGGCCGCCAGGTTGCCGGCCGGAATGCCCAGGGCCTCTTCCATTTCCGCGATGCTCTCCCAGCCGTCGATGAACTTGATCAGCGGCATCTCGGGCATCTGCAGGTGCGCCTCGTCGACGATCAGATACGCCTTCTGCTCGGGCTGTTCGAGCACGTACGCCGAGGTCCGCGAGTGGTAGGAGTCCTCGGCGACGAAGCGCTGCCCGTCCTTGTTGACGATGACGCCGGTGAGCAGGATCTCCGGCGGGTAGGCGGCCGCGGTGATGAACAGTCCGTCGAGGTTCTTGGCCACTCCGCCCGCCGACTCACCGAGCCGGATCCCGAGGCCGTCGTCGTTGGGGTTGCCCAGGATGTAGGGTTCGACCTCGCCGTGGTGCTTGGTGCGACGCTTCTGCCCGAGCGCCGGGGTGTGCCGGGCCACCATCTCCGGGTTCATCGCGAACCCACCGGCGGCGATGACGACCGACGCGGCGCGGACGTCGCCGGTGTCGGTGAAGTGCTTCCAGCGCACGCCCACCACGGCGCCGTCGTCGACGACGAGGTTGGTCGCGCCGGTCTCGTAGCGGATCTGCACGCCGAGTTCGTCGGCGCGTTTGAGCAGCAGGTCGGTGACCATCGCCGCGCCGCCGAGTTCACCGGGCACCGGCACGGAGTGGCCGCGCGGGGCGGGTTTGGCCTGCTCGTAGAACGGCCAGACCTTCTCGTTGCCGGTGTAGGACAGGCCCTCGGTGCCCGGCGGCACCACGACCTTGCCCGGGTAGTAGCTGCGTTCGAACTGGAAACCCAGACCCTCCAGCCAGTTGAAGTGTTCGACGCTGCCCTCGCAGTAGGCGCGGATCTTGTCGTGGTCGGGATCCGGGGACACCGCGACGAGGTACTTGTACATCTCCTCGGCGCTGTCGTCGTGTCCGGTCGCCTGCTGCACGGCGGTGCCGCCGCCCAGATAGAAGTGCCCGCCGGCCATCGCGGTCGTGCCGCCGACCGCGGCCGCCTTCTCCAGCACCAGGACCCGCGCGCCCGCGGCGGCCGCGCTGACCGCCGCGCATCCGCCGGCGATGCCGAAGCCGATCACCACGACGTCGACCTCGTCGGAGAACGACGCCTCGGCGACGTCGACGGTGTCAGGAATGTCGGTACTCACTGCTGCTCCCGTTTGATGTGGTCGAAGAACGATCTGATCTCGTCCGGAATGTAGGCCAGCTCGATGTAGGGCACGCCGGCCTGCGGTGCGGACACGTAGGCGAACTCCATCCCGCCGGGCATCACCCCGCGCGCGACGACGTCGGCGTCGCGCCCGGACAGTGCGGCGTCCACGTCGTCGACTTCGACGCACACGTGGTGCAGGCCGGGCCCGCAGCGCTCCAGGAACTCGGTGTAGACGCTCGCGCCCGCACCCGGGGCGATCAGCTCCAACTGTGTTGCGCCGGCGTAGCTCAGCGAGATGTCGGCGACGAAGTCGGCGGGCTCGCCGCGGTAGGTGCAGGTGTCCGGGCCGAAGTGCACGCCGGGCATGCGCACCCACTTCCTGGCACCCAACAGCGAGGTGAGCGACCGCTCGGTGGCGTCGAGGTCCCGCGTCACCCACGCTATCTGGACAGGTGTCTGGGCAAGCATCGCGTCGAGGATATCCCCGGCCCGCCCGGTTGGCTAGAACGTGTTCTAGTTCAGGCCTCGCCGAGGTAGGCGGCCAGGCACCGGTCGGCGGCCGCACGGGCCTGAGCCGGGTCGGCGCCGGCAGCGACGTTCTGCTCGTACCAGGCCTCGTTGGACAGCGCCAGGAAGCGGCGGCCCCCCGGGGTGGTCACCCACTGCTCCCCGAAGCCGGGGTCGATCGACTCGCCGGTCGCCAGGTGCAGCGCCAGGCCGAGAACCATGGAGTCCCAACCGATGCCGACGGCGCCGGGCCCGAACTGCAGGGACATCTCGTCGCCGACGACCGCGATGTGCTCGATCACCAGTCGCGCCCGGTCGGCGTCCACGCCCTCGACGGTGACGTCGATCCAGCTGACGTTGCCGGCGAACTCCCAGGTCGCGGTGAAGTTCTTCGGCGGATCGCAGGTCAGCACTTTGCCGCTGGCGTTGCCGTGCAACTGATATGACCCACCCGGTTCGAGTTCGCCGGTGATCGGCATGAGCCACCGCGGAATGCGCTCGATGTTGGTGACCGCGTCCCACAGGTCGTCGCGGTCGGTGTCGTAGGTCTGGGTGATCGTGACGACGTGCGCCTCTCCGGCCTCGATCGTCCTGGTGCCGAGCGTGCGCTGCACCGCGTTGATCTGGTGGTCGACGTCGATCTCGGTCATGGTGCCTTCTTTCGTCGTTGTCGTTTTCCCCGGGCGATCTCGGTTCCCAGCGCGTCCAGGCGCGGCGCCCAGAAGCGGCGGAAGCCCGCGAGCCACTCGTCGACGTCGCGCAGGGCGTCGCCGTTGACCGCGTAGAGCCGGCGCTGGCCGTCCGGGCGGACCGAGGTGAACCCGTTGTCGCGCAGTACTTTCAGATGTTGGGACACCGCGGGTTGGGTGATCGCGAACTCGGCCTGGATGGTGTCGGCGATGGCGCCCGCCGCGAGCTCACCGTCGGCGAGCAGTTCCAGGATCCGGCGCCGGACCGGATCGCCCAGGATATCGAACGCGTGCACGCCCATGAGTCTAAGTGTCAGCTTATATAAGTCAAGGGTTAATCAAGGTGTCGGTGAGAAGCCCGATCTGCCGGTCGAACAGCATTGCCGGCTCGGTGAGGGTGTCGGGGCCGTACTGGCCGAACACCTCGAGGCTGATCGCGCCGATCAATCCCGCCCACAGCAGCAGGCTCCTGGTCACCGCGGCGTCGTCGCCCGTGAAGCCGAACTCCTCGCGCAGCCGTTCGTAGTCCGACGACAACGGCTGGGGCGCAGTAGCTTTCGAGGACCGGATGTCGCCCGCGACGATCCCGGCGGATACGACGTCGAGCAGTGCGGCCACCACCCGGGTGCCCGGGCCAACCGTGCGCTCCCGGGGGGCGTGGTAACCGGGCACCGGGCTGCCGTACAGCAGCGCCCACAGCGCCGGCCGCTCGAGTGCCCATTCCCGCGCCGCGCGCGCCATCGCGAGCAGTTGATCCCGCCAATCACCGTCGGCGCGCGCGCTGTCCACGTGCTCGGCGAGGCTGGAGTAGGCGTCGACCAGCAGCAGGGTCAGCAGTTCGTCGCGGCTGGCCACGTACCGGTACACCGCCGACGACACCATGCCGAGATCGCGGGCGATCGCGCGCAGCGACAGGCCGCCCGCCCCCGCGGTCTCCAGCTGTCCGCGCGCCAGCTCGACGATCTGCGCCTCGATCCGGTCGCGACTCTCCTGCCGTTTGCCCATCCGGTGAGTGTGACACGAAACGAGATCACCGCTCTTGTTTTACCGTCCCACGCGTGTCACCCTGAAACGAGAGCACCGCTCTCAATATTGAAGGGACACGAACATGACCGTGCGTTACGACGAACCGAACGGCGCCGCCCGCGCCGTCAACACGCTGTTCCGCTGGCTGGCCGAAGCGGGTGTCAGCGTGGCCGGAACCCGGGCGCTGCAGGTGCGCGGCCGGAAATCCGGGAAACGGCGCACCGTGGTGGTCAACGTGCTCACCGTCGACGGCCGCGACTACGTCGTGTCGCCGCGCGGCAACACCCAGTGGGCGCGCAACGCGCGGGTGGCCGGCGCGGTTGAGGTCGGCCCCCGCTGGCGCCGCCGCGAGCGCCGGATCGCCGAGGTGGCCGACGACGCGAAAACCGACCTGCTCCGGCGCTATCTGGACCGGTGGTTCTGGGAGGTCAAAGGGCACGTCGGCGGGTTGACCCCGCGGTCGGGCGACGACGAGATCCGTGCGGTCGCGCCCACGATCCCGGTGTTCGAAATGCTGCCCTGATCAGGGCATCGGCACTGCCGGCGGCGGCGGCGGCCCGACGTTGGCCGAGGCCGCCGAGATGACGTCCTCGCGGGCCTGCTGACTGGCGGTCTGCCAGGACACCGCGGCCGGATACCGGCCCCAGGTGCTGTTGAACATGCCGATGATCGCCGCGCGGTTGTCGGGGGTGATCACATACACCGGCCCGCCCGAGTCGCCCTTCTGGCTGACCACTCCGTTGCCCATCGTGAACCAGCCGTTGTTGACGGCCTCGACCGTGCCGCAGCTCTCGCCGGTGACCACCCCGAAGTGGCAGACCGGCTGGCCGGCGGCCGGCGCGAAACCGGGGTCGACGACCAGCATCCGGCCACCCGGCAGGACGTTGTTGACCTGGACGTCGGGGGCCAGCGTGATGGCCTCCCAGTCGGCGATCTGGTGATTGGTGTCGACGGTCGCGCCGTTGGGCGTGTTGTCGCGGAACACCGCCTGCATCCCGATCAGGTTGCCGTGCCGGTCGCGCACCGGTCCGCTGCCGCGGCAGTGGCCGGCGGTGAACGCGATCCGGGCCTGCGGTTCGACGAAGCCGAGCGTGCACACGTTGGAGTCCTGGCGGATCTCCATCCCGGGATAGACCACGACGCCGGGATTCGCCGGGGCGGGTGCCGACGGCAACACGAGCGCCGCCACGGGGGCGGCCACCGCCGCGAGTGCACGAATCCATCGTCGGCCCATGGCCGCCTCCGCTCTTCCGGTCCAATGACGGTGCCCGGTTCCAGGTGTCGCGGACTCTCCTACCCCGGCGCGTGAGCTGGCAGTCACGCCCGGTGGCCGGAGCAACCACTCGACGATGGTCCCGTGATTTGCCCATCGATCACCGTGACCGAAACGTTACGCGTCAGCCGGATCGCCGTCTCGCCAGTCAGCTAATCCCCTGCGGCTGACGCCTCAGGAATCGAAACCCAGACCGAGCGCGTCGAGGGTCCGCAGGAACACATTGCGCCGGCCCGCGCGATGGTCGGCGCGGTCCAGCGACCAGCGCGTCGCCTGGATACCCACGCCGGCCAGCGGCTCGGGCGGGAAGGGCAGCGGGCGGCGACGCACCATCTCCAACCGCGTGCGCGGGGTGGGCCGGCCGTCGAGGAGGTCCAGGCACACGTCGGCGGCGAACCGCGCCGCGCCCACCCCCAACCCGGTGAACCCGTTGACGTAGGCCACCCGGCCGCCGCGCGCCAGACCCCAGTGCGCGCAGAACCGGGTGTTGGTGTCGATGGCACCGGCCCACCGGTGGCTGAACCGCACGTCGTCGAGTTGCGGAAAGGTCAGGAAGAAGTGCGCGGCCAGGCGACGGTAGGTCTGCGGCCGGTCCTCATACGCCGGGTCGACGCGGCGGCCGAAGTGGTAGACGGCGTCGTAGCCGCCCCACACGATCCGGTTGTCCATGGTCAGCCGGTAGTAGTGGAACTGGTTGGCGCAGTCGCCGACACCCTGGCGGCCGCGCCAGCCGATGCGGTCGAGCTGACGGGCGGTCAGCGGTTCGGAGGCCAGCACGTAGTCGTACACGGGCACGGTGTGCAGCCGGTTGCGTCTGAGCAGGCTCGGATACACGTTGGTGGCCAGCACCGCCTCGCGGGCGGTGACGACCGCCTCGCCGGTCTCGATGCGCAGGCCCACACCCCCGGAGTCCACCCGCCGGGCGTTGGTGTGCTCGTAGATCCGCACACCGGCCTGCTCACAGGCCCGGGCCAGCTCGAGCGCGAGCTTGGCCGGGTGCACGATGGCGCAGGTGTGGGCGTCGAACAGCCCGGCCAGGTAGGTCGGCGAGTCGACCTGGGCACGCACCGCGTCGGTGTCCAGGAACTGTCCCTGTCCGGCCGCGGCGCTGCGCTGCAGCCACTCGACCTGATGGGGTTCGGTGGCCACTGTCAGCATTCCGGTGCGCTGCCATTCGGTGTCCAGCTCCAGCCGCTGCAGTTCGGCCTGCATCCCGTCGAGGTTGTCACGCCCCATCTCGTCGAGAGTCGCGATTTCGTTGGGCCAGCGGGCTTTTCCGTTCTCCTCGCCGTGGGTGAGGCTGGCGTCGACGAAGCCGCCGTTGCGACCGGAGGCCGCCCAGCCGATGCGGTGCGCGTCGATCAGCACGATCCGTTTGCCGGGGTCGCGTTGCGCGGCGTGCAGTGCGGTCCACAGGCCGGTGTAGCCGCCGCCGACCACCACCAGGTCACACGTCGTCGGCCCGGTCAGCGCCGGCCGGTCAGGCCGGGCGATGTCCAACCACATCGAACCGAACGTGCTTGGCGCAAGGGCACGTTCGATCAGGGCAGGGTCGACCGGCGCGTCGAAGACGGTGTCCACAACGCCGCAGACTACGGGTGCGAAGACGTGGCCGCGGACGTTTGATGCCGGCTGCGGCGATTACGCGTCAACCGCTGCCTTCTCGCGTGCCGGGCGACGCACCGCCGGTGCCCATCCGGGCGGGCCGAAGATGTAGCCCAGTTTGTCGCGCCAGCGCGTCGCGGCCCGGACGTCGCGGGCCATCGCCACGTATTCGTGGGTCTGCAGCGTCCAGATGTTGTAGGTGTCGACCTGCTTGGTCAGCCCGTAGTGCGGGCGGGTGGTCTCGGCCGCGAACGTGCCGAACACGCGGTCCCACAGGATGAAGATGCCGCCGTAGTTCTTGTCCAGATACTGTTGATCCATCCCGTGGTGCACCCGATGGTGCGACGGCGTATTGAACACGAACTCAAATGGCGCCCAGAGCTTTCCGATGCGCTCGGTGTGGATCCAGAACTGGTATATCAGGTTGATCGAGAAGCTGGCGAACACGATCCACGGCGGCACCCCGAGCAGCGGCATCAGCGCGCGCAGGAACACGTCGCCGCTGATGTTCCACTTCTGGCGCAGCGCGGTCGCGAAGTTGAAGTACTGGCTGGAGTGGTGCGCCTGGTGGGTGGCCCAGATCAGCCGCACGCGGTGCGCGATGCGGTGGTAGGCGTAGTAGCACAGATCGACACCTACGATCGCGATCACCCACGTGTACCAGGCGTCGGCCGGCAACTGCCAGGGCGCCACGTAGACGTAGAGCGCCGCGTAGCCCAGCAGCGCGAGGAAGTTCACCACCCCACTGGTGCCGATCGACACCACACCCATCCAGATGCTGGCCCACGCGTCGGCGCGCTGGTAGGCACCCGTCGGCGCCCGGTCGGCCTCCTCGTGCGCCAGGCGGCGCGCGGCGGCCCACTCGATCACCAACAGCAGCAGGAAGAACGGCACCGCGAAGGTGACCGGATCATGCATCAGCGGCGGCAGCACGTGCGCGAAGGCAGCACTTACGTCCACGTCGACACCTCCGGCCAAAGCATACGACTCACCGGAAACTGAGAACCCGATCGCCCCACGCGGTGCGCAGCGGGCGGTCGATGTCGTCGACCACCCGGTCGGCCGCGTCGATCAGCAGCGTGGCGCGGTCGGCGGCGCGATACGGTCGCCACACCGGGTCCCCCGGCAGGCCGGCCGGTGTGTGGTCGGTGGCGAAATTCAGCCAGCGGGCCCGCATCCGGGCCGACACCGTCCTGCCCGCCTTGAGCCCGCCGAGCTTGAACGTCGGGTCCTTCGGCCCGGCGACGAGGTTGCCCCACACGTACGGCAGTTCGGTGGCGTGCGCGGCGCCCAACCGCAGCAGCCGCAGCATCGGGGTGCTGAAATCGAAGCGGTACAGGTGAACCGGCGCGACGTCGCGGTGCCCCTCGGCGAACCACACCGACGGCATCCGGAACCCGATGTCGCGGGCCACCCCCATGCCCAGGGTCTTGCCGCGCCCACGGTAGGCGGCCCGGATCTGCTGCTCGTCGGGCAGCTGTAGATCCGGCTGCTCGGCGGCGATCTCGGCGAACATCGCTCGGATCGCGGCCGGGGTGATCGGCATCAGCGGCGACTTCATCCACCGGAACAGCGCGGCCTCGTGCTTGTTCGTCCCGATGATCAGCGGCACCGGATGGGTGCGCCCGGCCCGGGCGAGCTCAACGGGATGGCCCGGCACAACGTCGCCGTCGATGATCGGCGCGAACGCCAGCGTGCCCGGGGTGCGGACCGGGACGTGGTCGAACACCCGCTTGGAGGCCGCCATCAGCGCCTTCGTGGGCACCGACGTGAGCGTGTCGGCGTCCTGCGGGCGCACGAGCAGTTCGTCGAGGAACATCTCGGCGACCCGCCGGCCGCGCTCGCGGTCGTAGATCGAGGTGGCCGGCGAACTCTGCGCGATCGCCGCGCCGAACAGCCCCGCCGCGGCGGGGCTGGCCAGCAGCGTGGTGATGATCCCGCCGCCGGCCGACTCGCCGAACACCGTCACCCGGTCCGGGTCTCCCCCGAATCCGGCAATGTTCTCGCGGACCCACTGCAGCGCGAACAGCACGTCGCGCAGTCCGAGGTTGGTGGCGAACTGGTCACCGAACGCCGACAGGTCGAGGAATCCGAGCGCGCCCAGCCGGTAGTTGACGGTGACGATCACCGCTTCACCGCCGGCCGCCAGCGCGCGCCCGTGATAGAGCGGCTGCGCCGACGAGCCCAGCACGTACGCGCCGCCGTGCACCCACACCATGACCGGGCGGCCCGCACCGGGTTCGGTGTCCGAGGACGCCCACACGTTGAGGCTCAGACAGTCGTCACCCTGGGGCGCGCCGAGGTCGATCGGGATCCGGGGATCGGTCGGTTGCGGGCACACCGGGCCGACGCGGGTCGCGTCGGCCGGCTCCGTCCAGCGCGGCGGCGGCTCGGGCGGCCGCCAGCGCAGCGGCCCCGCCGGCGGGGCCGCATAGCGAATGCCCTTCCAGGACTTGACGACTCCGTCGTCGCTGCCGCGGACCGGGCCGTGCGCGGTGGCGACGACCAGATCGTCGCCGCTGTCCGGGCCCGCCGTCATCGGTCGGCGCCCGCGGCCGCCCGGCGGTCCTCGTCGGAGAACCCCGGGACCTCCGCCGCGACCGGGGCGGCGTTGCGGCGTGACACGAAGGCCGACGTGGACGCCCACGCGGACCCGACGGCGTCGCCGTCGGCGGCGTAGGTCATGGAGCGGTCGGCCCGGAAACCGAGCTGCTGACCGATGGCCACCGCGTCCATGTTCGCCCCGAGAAAGACGAAATCCCAGGCGTATTCGCTCTCCTGGCGACCGATCGCCTTGCTCACCGCATCGTGCGTCCACTCCCTGCTGGAGTTCTCGTGCCCGTCGGTGAGCACCACCACGGTGACCCGGCCGGGCCGCTGCTGCTCGGGCAGCGCGGCCAGTTCGGCGCCGACGTCGGTGATCAGCCTGCCGACGGCGTCGTAGAGGGCCGTCGCGCCGCGGGGCTGCAACTGCAGCGGCGGAACGTCGGCGACCGGCCGGTTCCCGTAGACCACCTCGTATTCGGTGTCGAACTGCGCCAGCGTCACCCGTACGTCGAGGCCGCCGACGGCCTTGCGCTGATCCCCGATGAACGCGTCGAACCCGCCTTCGGTGTCGCTCTTGATGGACTCCATCGACCCGGACCGGTCGAGCAGGACAGCGATGAGCGCGCGCTGGGAATCGGTCATGAGAACTCCTCGGGTCGGTGAGAACAGCAAACTTCAGGTTACGCCCGGGCGCCGACAACTCCCGGTCATCGCAAGTCAGATAGCTTGATTGCGTGCACAAATGGGCGCTGCTGGGCTCGGCGATCTGCGTGGAGGTGGCGGCCACCCTGTCGCTGCGCGCCTCGCAGGACCACACGGCGTGGTTGATCGTCGTCGTCGCCGGCTACCTCGGCGCGTTCGTGTTGCTGACCCTGGTGTTGCGCGCCGGGATGGCGGTCGGCGTCGCCTACGGGATCTGGGGGGCGCTCGGCACGGCGGGCACCGCGGTGTTCGCCGCGCTCCTGTTCGGTGACCCGTTCACCGCCCCGATCGTCGTCGGCATCGGCATGATCATCGGCGGCGTGCTGCTGATCGAACTCGGCTCCCACCGTCGGGTGCCGGGCCCGTGATGTATTGGACGCTGGCCGCCGCGATCATCATCGAGGTGGTCGCGACACTCTCGCTGCGGGCCTCCGACGGTTTCCGCCGCAAGAAGTGGATCGCCCCGGTCATCGCGGGCTATCTCGCGTCGTTCTATCTGCTGTGGCTGACCCTGAGCCTGGGA
>NZ_MIHA01000028.1 GCF_001722335.1 Mycolicibacterium flavescens | reverse complement strand
GAGCGACCGGCGGTGACGCCGACGGCGGCGACGGCACCAGCGGCGGCGCGACCGGCGGTGACGGTGACGGCGGCAACGGCGCCGGCGGCTCCGGTGCGGGCGGTGACGGCGACGGCGGCGATGGCTCCGGGACCGGAACCGGCGGCGACACCAATGCCGGTAACGCCGGAGGGACCGCCAACGGCGGTTCGGCGAACAGCAATTCGAACAGCGCATCGTCGTCGAATCTGTTGTCGAACTTCCTCAACGGGTTCCTCAGCCTCTTCGGCATCGGCGGCAGCGACAGCGGCGCCAGCGCCGAGGGCGGCAACACCGGTGGCGGGTCGTCCAACCCGTTCGCCGCGCTGATCGAGGCGTTCACCAGCTTCCTGCCCTTCTAGGACAGCGCAGTTGGTGAAGTGAACTGATCGCCGGGAAGTGGCGTCTCTCGCACAGCGAGAGGCGCCACTTTCATGAACGCACCAGAGCTATTCCGCCGGTCGTCTGCGAGACGTGACCAGGTGCACCACCGCCGCGGTGGCGAACAGTCCCGCGCCGACGGCGATCGTCACCGTGTCCAGGTAGAGCAGGCACACGGCCGCGGGTGCGCACAGCAACCGCTCGGGCAATCCCGCCCGGCGGATCATCCACCCTCCCGTCACCACGGCCAGCGCGGCGACCGCAAGCGCCGCCACGGCCCCCGTCCACACCAGGTCCGGGAACGAGCGCAGACCGAGCAGGCCTTCCCCGTTCTCGGTGAGCACGAACGCGAACGGCACCAGGAACGCGGGCAGCGTGTACTTCCACGTCTGCATCATCGTCGCGACCACCCGCCCACCCGTGATCGCCGATGCGGCGACGGCGGCCAGCGCCGTCGGCGGCGTCACCTCCGAGAGCACCGCGAAGTAGAAGACGAACATCGCCGCCGCCGGCGCGACGACACCGAGATCCTGCAGCGCCGGCCCGACGATCACCCATGCGATGACGAACGACGCCGTCACCGGTACGGCCAGGCCGAGCACAGAAACCGCCACGGCAGCGAAGATCGCCGTGAATATCAGGACGGCCGTTGGGTTTTCACTGATGGACCGGGCCGTGTTGACGAGTATCGAATTGAGCTGCAGGCCCAGTCCGGTACGGGTGATCATCGCCGCGATGACGCCGGCCGCCGCGCACACCGCCGCCACCGAAAGGACCCCACGCACACCGGTGGCCAGCGCACTGTAGAGCCGGGCCGGGGTGAGCCGATGTTCAGAGTCCAGGTAGGACAGCACGATCTGAACAGCGGTGGCGTACACGACGGCACGCGTCGCCGACATTCCCATCGCCAGGAACAGCACGATCGTGGCCAACGAGATCAGGTGGTAGCCGAACCTGCCGAGCAGCCGCCAGGCCGACTGCGACGTGCCGGCCTCCACCTCGGAGGTGGCGTAACGACGGGCATCGATCTCGACGGCCAGCAGGATGCCCAGGTAGTAAAGGATCGTCGGGACGATCGCCCACACCAGCACGGTCAGATACGGCACGCCGAGGTACTCGGCGATGATGAACGCCGCCGCGCCCAGCGTCGGCGGGGACAGGATCGCGCCGATACCCGCGGCGGCCAGCATCCCGCCCGCGTTCTCGCTCGGATATCCCGCCCGGCGCAGCACCGGCCACGTCACGGTGCCGAGGCTTACGGTCGTTGCGGTGCCCGATCCGGACACGCTGCCGAGCAGGAACCCGGCGAGGGTGACGGTGCGCCCGGGTGCCGCGCGGGACCGGCGGAACGCGGCGAACGACAGATCGATGAAGAACCGGCTGGCGCCGGACGCGTCGAGCACCGCCCCGTAGATGGTGAACAACACGATGTAGGTGGCCGCCACGTCCAATGGCACCCCGTACAGGCCGGTCGACTGCAGGAACGACGCGCTGACGATCTGCGCCCAGTCCACTCCCGCGTGCGCGATCGCCGCGCCCTGCGGGAGGTACCCGCCGTAGTAGGCGTAGGCCAGCGCGAGCAACAGCACCAGGGGTAACGCCACCCCGGTGGTGCGGCGGCACGCCTCCAGCACGAGCAGCAAGACGATCGTCCCGACGATGATGTCGACGACCCCGGGGGTGGCCTGCCTGCTCAGGAACTCGTCGAATCCGCCTCCGCCGTCGCCGATTTCGAACGGCAGCACCGGGTACAGGCAGGCGATCAGCGCGACGGCGGCCAGCGCCCAGTCGAGGATCCCCGGGTTCGGCCGCGGCTGCGCGTCGGGCCGGCGGCGAAGATGCAGCCCGGACCGGTAACAGAGCAGGGTCAGCGGCACCACCGCGGCCAGGAACAGGATGAGCGAGTATTGGTTGCCCTGCGCAAGCGGGAAGAATACCTGGTATATCGCGAAAAGCGCGATCGCGACGCAACATCCGCGCATCAGCACCGCGACCCGGCCGGTCAGTTGGCGGGCGGGCTTTTCGTCCTCGTAGGCGGCCGGGTCCGCCTCGGCCGGGGCGTCCCGGTCGTCCTGATGGCGGGTCCCGGTCAGTTCGGTGCGCCGAGTTCGTCGAGTGCCTTCTGCGCGCCGGGGTGCAGGGGCACCGGATCCGTCTGCCGGGCGGTGTCGAGCGAGATACCCTCGGCGGCTTTGTTGGCTTTGACGAGCGCGTCCTTGTGGTCGTAGAGCGCCTTGGTCAGCACGCACGCGGTGTTGCCGTCCATGTCGTCCTTGACGAGCAGCAGGTTGGGCACCACGACCGTCGGCACGTCGGCCGGTGTCTGGTAGGCGGCGGCCGGGATGACGCCGCTCTCATAGAGGGGATTGATCTGCTGCAGTTTTCCCAACGTGTCGGTCACGTCGAGGAACCTCACGTTGTCGCGCTCGCTGACGAACAGGTCGGTGATGCCGCCGGTGGGCAGGCCGCCGGACCAGAACATCGCGTCGATCGACCCGTCCTTCATGCCTTCGACCGTCTTGCCCAGTTCGGTGCGCTGTGCGGCGATGTCGGTCGCCGGGTTCAGGCCGGCCGCCTCGAGCATGCGGTTGGCGATGACCTCGGTGCCGGAGTTCGGTGAACCGGTCGACACCCGCTTGCCGCGCATCTCGGCGATCGAGTTGATCCCGGCGTCGGTGCGGACGATGACCTGGGTGTAGTTCGGGTAGAGCCGGGTCAACGCGGCGATCGGCTGCTTGCCGTCGAACGACCCCATCCCGTTGACCGCGTCCGCGGCGGTGTCGGCGAGCGAGAACGCGACCTGGTGGGTGCCCGCGACGAGTTGCTGGATGTTCTGCAGCGAGGCCGACGTCTCGGCGGCGGTCGCCCGTAACCGGCCGTCGCTCTGCTGGCTGACCGCTTCGCCGTATGCGCCGCCGAGTACGTAGTACACGCCGGTGGTGTTGCCGGTGGCGATGCTGATCCGCGCGTCGGTGGTGACTTCACATGATGTCGGTTCGGCCGCCGCCGATCCGTCGTCTCCACCGCGCTGACCGCCACAACCGGCCAACAGCAACAACATTGCGCCGAGTACGGCGCCGATCCCGTGCCGTTTCACGGCTCCATCATGGAGTGCCCGATGCGACCTTATCGGCGTTTTCACCCACTTCGTCGCGATGGAGTCGTACGGTGAGCCGACACGCATCGGGGCGGCGGACGGAGTGGCGATGCGCAATTCTTCGACTCAGCGAATCCTGCGGATCGTCGTCGCGGCGGTCAGTGCGGTGCTACTGGTTCTGGTCGCGGCGGTCCCGTCGTGGGCGATGACCGTGACGTTCGTGCGGCACGCCGAATCCCAGGCGAACGCGGCCGGCGTCATCGACACGTCGGTGCCCGGGCCGGGGCTCAGCCCACTCGGCGAACAGCAGGCCCTCGACGCGGCGGCCGCGCTGGTCGGAAACGGCTACGACGGCATCTATGTTTCGTCGATGCTGCGCACCCAGCAGACCGCGCAGCCGTTGTTGGACCTGCTGCCCGGTTCGTCCTATGAGGTGCTGCCGGGTCTGCGGGAGATCTCGGCGGGGGTTTTCGAGGGCGCGTCGGAGGATGAAGGGCTGGGCCGCCTGGGCTACGCGCTCGCGCCGGCCGCGTGGATGCTGGGCGCGCGTTTCCTGCCGGTCCTCGGCGGTGAGGACGGAAATGCGTTCGACGCCAGGGTCGATGGCGCGCTCAAGCAGATCGCCGACAACGGTGACGAGAACGCGGTGGCGTTCGCGCACGGTGCCACGATCATGTTCTGGGTGATGATGAACGTCGACAATCCCGACTTCGGGCTGATGCTGAGCCATCAGCTCGGCAACACCGAGGCGGTGGTGGTCGAAGGCAGTCCGGAGGAAGGATGGACGCTGGTCAGCTGGGCGGGCCGGCCGGTGTCGGCCGACCCGTCGCTGCCCACCAAGTTGTTCGTCAACGTCCGGGATCTGGTGGTGGCCCCCCAGACCGCGCTGTACAACGTCGGCAGGGCGTTCGCATCCGGCGACGTTGCGGCGCTGGCAAATGCGGTGCGCGACGGCATCTTCGACGTCACCGAGGCGGTGGTGCGGTTCATCCCGGATACGGTCCGCGACATCGTCGACGAGTTCAGGCCCGCGCCGGCGCCCACCTCCGATCAGCGCGCGCCGCAACCCGAGGCACCAGCTGCGATGACGGACAAGGACACCGACGATGACACCGCCGAAGTCTCGGTCACGCGCCTCGACAAGCGTCAAAAGACGAACGGCGCAACCGATCTGACGGGCGGGAACAAGGTCGCTCCCGGCGACAAGGTCGACACGCAGACTCTTACGGACGAGGTCGAGGCGAAAGACGAGCTCGAGGTGGTCGACGAGACCGAGGACGCCGACAACGAAGCACCCACAACCGATGATGACGAATCGACTGACGGCGAAGACGCCGACGCCTCGTCCGAGCAGCAGTCCGAGCAGCAGGCGGCCTAAACTCGGCCACCCAGATCTCCGCCCGCAGACACCGCGAGTGATCAGGCCCCGAAAACCGGCATCGGCGTTCGGGACTTCTCCAGCAGACCGGTGACCACGGGGCCGAGTTCGGCCGGATCCCAGCGCGCACCCTTGTCCGCCTCGGCGCCACGGGCCCAGCCCTCGGCGACCCGGATGACGCCGCCTTCGACCTCGAACACGCGACCGGTCACGTCGCGCGATTGGGCGCTGCCCAGCCAGACCACCAGCGGCGAGATGTTCTCCGGTGCCATCGCGTCGAACTCCTGGTCCTGGGTCGACATCATCTCGGCGAAGACGGTCTCGGTCATCCGGGTCCGCGCCGACGGGGCGATCGCATTGACCGTGACGCCGTAGCGGCCCATCTCCGCGGCGGCCACCAACGTCATCGCCGCGATACCGGCTTTGGCCGCGCTGTAATTGGCCTGTCCCACACTGCCTTGCAGGCCCGCACCGGAACTGGTGTTGATGATGCGTGCGTCCACCGTGTTGCCCGCCTTGGACTGCGCCCGCCAGTAAGCCGCGGCGTGCCGCATGGTCGCGAAGTGTCCTTTGAGGTGGACGGCGATGACGGCGTCGAACTCCTCTTCGCTGGTGTTGGCGAACATCCGGTCACGCACGATGCCGGCGTTGTTCACCAGGACGTCGAGTCCGCCGAACGTGTCGACCGCGGCCTGGATCAGACCTTCGGCCTGCGCCCAGTCGGCGACGTTGGCACCGTTGGCGACGGCTTCCCCTCCGGCCGCAACGATCTCGTCGACGACGCTCTGCGCGGCGCTACCGCCACCGGCGGGCGAGCCGTCCAGGCCGACGCCGATGTCGTTGACGACCACTCGGGCGCCCTCGGCCGCGAACGCCAGCGCGTGGGCGCGTCCGATGCCGCCGCCCGATCCCGTCACGATGACCACGCGGCCGTCGAGCAGTCCCATATCCGTTGTCTCCTTGTGTATTCGCTACTTGATGTCTGCGGTGGTGGTGGCCAGGTAGTGCGGGGGTTCCCCGCCGCCGTGCACTTCCAGCGACGCCCCGCTGATGTAGGACGCCGCATCGGAAGCCAGGAACGCCGCCGCCCAACCGACGTCGGCCGGGGTGGCGAGTCGGCCCAGCGGCACGTTCTTCGAGATCGCCGCGATCGAGTCGGCGTCACCGTAGAACAGGTCGGCCTGCTCGGTCTCGACCATGCCGACGACCACCGAGTTGATCCGCACCTTCGGCGCCCACTCGACGGCCAGCGTCGAGGTGAGGCTTTCGACCCCCGCCTTCGCCGCGCCGTAGGGTCCCGTGCCCGGCGTGGGCCTGCGCCCGCTGACGCTGGCGATGTTGACGATCGACCCGCCGGTCGGCTGCTGCTGCATCACCGCGTTGGCGTGCGTCGACACCGACAGCGGGCCAAGCAGATTCAGTTCGATGATCTTGCGGCTGAATTTGGCCGAGGCTTCGTCGGCCCGCACGTACGGCGATCCACCGGCGTTGTTGACCACGACGTCGAGTCGGCCGTGCCGTTCGACGATGGCGTTGATCAACGCGGCCACCGCGTCGTCATCGCGGACATCGCAGGAGTGGAACTCGTACGGCAGCCCTTCGACGGGCCTGCGCGCACAGGTCACCACGGTGGCGCCCTGATCGGCGAACACCGCGCTGATCCCCGCGCCGACGCCGCGGACTCCGCCGGTCACCAGGACCACCCGATCCTTGAGCGCGAGGTTGATGTCTTGGGTGTCGGTCACTGTGCTAGCGTACCAAGCAAGTGCTTGCTTTCCTATCGAGCCCCAGGAAGTGCCATGACCATTACCTCCACCGTCACTGAACCGGGCATCGTCTCGGTCACCGTCGACTACCCGCCGGTCAACGCGATTCCGTCGCGGGGCTGGTTCGAACTGGCCGACACCATCACCGCCGCCGGGCGTGACCAGAGCACCCACGTGGTGATCCTGCGCGCCGAGGGGCGCGGCTTCAACGCCGGCGTCGACATCAAGGAGATGCAGAACACCGAGGGGTTCACCGCGCTCATCGACGCCAACCGCGGCTGCTTCGAGGCCTTCCGCGCGGTGTACGAGTGCGCGGTGCCGGTCGTCGCCGCGGTGAACGGCTTCTGCGTCGGCGGCGGGATCGGCCTGGTCGGCAACGCTGACGTGATCGTCGCCTCCGACGACGCGAAATTCGGCCTGCCCGAGGTGGAGCGGGGCGCGCTCGGTGCCGCCACCCACCTGTCCCGGCTCGTGCCCCAGCACATGATGCGGCGGCTGTTCTTCACCGCCGCCACCGTCTCGGCCGACACCCTGCATCACTTCGGCTCGGTGCACGAGGTGGTGCCCCGCGCCGAACTCGACGAGGCCGCGCTGCGCGTCGCCCGTGACATCGCCGCCAAGGACACCCGGGTGATCCGTGCGGCCAAAGAGGCGCTCAACTTCATCGACATCCAGCCGGTCAACGCGCGGTACCGCATGGAACAGGGCTTTACCTTCGAGCTCAACCTCGCGGGCGTCTCCGACGAGCACCGCGACGCGTTCGCCGGCACCGACAAGGGGTCCAAATGAGCGATAAGAGAACAACTCTCGACGACGCGGTCGCCGCGATCGAGAGCGGGATGACCATCGGGATCGGGGGGTGGGGCTCGCGACGCAAGCCGATGGCGTTCATCCGGGCGTTGCTGCGCACCGACGTCACCGACCTCACGGTCGTCACCTACGGTGGGCCCGATCTCGGACTGCTGTGCTCGGCGGGCAAGGTCAAGCGGGTGTACTACGGCTTCGTATCGCTGGATTCGCCGCCGTTCTACGATCCGTGGTTCGCCAAGGCCCGCACCAGCGGTGCGATCGAGGCCCGCGAGATGGACGAGGGCATGCTGCGGTGCGGTCTGCAGGCCGCCGCCCAGCGGCTGCCGTTCCTGCCGATCCGCGCCGGACTGGGCAGCGACGTGCGCACGTTCTGGGGCGACGAACTCAAGACCGTCACGTCCCCCTACCCCACCGGGTCCGGCTTCGAGGAGCTGATCGCGATGCCGGCGCTGAACCTGGACGCCGCATTCGTGCACATGAACCTCGGCGACGAGAAGGGCAACGCGGCCTACACCGGTATCGACCCGTACTTCGACGACCTGTACCTGATGGCCGCCGAGCGGCGGTTCCTGTCCGTCGAACGGGTGGTCTCGACCGAGGAGCTGGTCAAAGCGGTTCCACCGCAGGCACTTCTGGTCAACCGGATGATGGTCGACGCCGTGGTCGAGGCACCCGACGGCGCGCACTTCACCACCGCCGAACCCGACTACCGCCGCGACGAGAAGTTCCAGCGCCACTACGCCGAAGCGGCCGGCTCCGACGAGACCTGGCAGCAGTTCGTCTCGACCTACCTGTCGGGTAGCGAGGCCGATTACCAAGCGGCCGTACGGAAGTTCCAGGAGGAGCAGTGATGTCCGTGACCCGTGCTGAGGTGTGCGCCGTCGCGTGCGCCGAATTGTTCCGCGACGCAGGCGAGATCATGGTCAGCCCGATGACGACCATGGTGTCGATCGGCGCCCGACTGGCCCGCCTGACCTTTTCCCCCGACATCCTGCTCACCGACGGCGAAGCCCGGCTGCTGGCCGACACCCCCGCGCTCGGTGCCGCCGGGGCGATCGAAGGATGGATGCCGTTCGGCCGGGTATTCGAGACGCTGGCCTGGGGTCGTCGCCATGTGGTGATGGGCGCCAACCAGATCGACCGCTACGGCAACCAGAACCTCTCGGCATTCGGGCCGCTGCAGCATCCGACCCGACAGATGTTCGGTGTGCGCGGTGCGCCCGGCAACACCATCAACCACGCGACGAGCTACTGGGTGGGCAACCACTCCAAGCGGGTGTTCGAGGAATCCGTCGACATCGTGTCCGGTATCGGTTGGGACAAGATCGATCCGGCCAACCCGGCGTACCGGTTCGTCAACGTGTTCCGGGTGGTCACCAACCTCGGTGTGTTCGACTTCAACGGTCCCGACCATCAGATGCGCGCGTTGTCGCTGCATCCCGGTGTCGAGGCCGAACAAGTCGCCGAGAACACGGCGTTCGAGGTGCACGGGCTGGGTGAAGCCGACACGACGCGTCTGCCGTCGATGGAGGAACTCACGCTGCTGCGCGAGACGATCGACCCGAAGTCGCTGCGGGACAAGGAAGTGCGGGCTTAAATGGCTGCGCACCTGAAGACCCCGCTGACCGAGCTGATCGGCATCGAACATCCGGTGGTCCAGACCGGGATGGGCTGGGTGGCCGGTGCGCGGTTGGTGTCGGCCACGTCCAACGCCGGTGGCCTCGGGATTCTGGCGTCGGCGACGATGACGCTCGACGAGCTGCAGACCGCGGTCGCCAAGGTCAAGAGCGCCACCGACAAACCGTTCGGGATCAACATCCGCGCCGACGCCGGTGACGCGGGCGAGCGCATCGACCTGCTCATCCGCGAGGGTGTCAAGGTCGCATCGTTCGCGCTGGCGCCCAAACCGGACCTGATCGCGAGGCTCAAAGAGGCAGGCGTGGTGGTGATCCCGTCGGTCGGGCTGGCCAAGCACGCCAAGAAGGTGGCCGGCTGGGGCGCGGACGCCGTGATCGTCCAGGGTGGCGAGGGCGGTGGGCACACCGGCCCGATCGCGACCACGCTGCTGCTGCCCTCGGTGTTGGACGCGGTCGACATCCCGGTGGTGGCCGCGGGAGGGTTCTTCGACGGGCGCGGTCTGGCGGCTGCGCTGTCCTACGGCGCGGCCGGGGTCGCGATGGGCACGCGCTTCCTGTTGACCTCGGACTCGACGGTGCCCGACGCCGTCAAGCGCCGCTACCTGGAGTCCGCGCTGGACGGCACGGTGGTCTCCACGCGCGTCGACGGGATGCCGCACCGCGTGTTGCGCACGGGGCTGGTGGAAAAGCTCGAGAGCGGTTCGCGGCTGCGCGGGTTCACCGCCGCGGTCCGCAACGCGCAGAAGTTCAAGAAGATGTCGGGTATGACCTGGCGGTCGATGATCCGCGACGGCCTCGAGATGCGGCACGGCAAGGAGCTGACCTGGTCGCAGGTCGTCATGGCGGCCAACACCCCGATGCTGCTGAAGGCCGGTTTGGTCGAGGGCAACACCGACGCGGGCGTGCTGGCATCGGGGCAGGTCGCCGGCATCCTTGAGGATCTTCCCTCGTGTGCCGAATTGATCGACACGATCGTGGCTGACGCGGTCGAACACCTGCGGCAGGCCCACTCCTACCTGGCGTGAAGCCGATTCCTTCATTTCGGGAGAGTGAAGCTATACTCTTCATATGTCGGAGATGAAGCGTGGTGCTTCATCAGGAGCGTGTGCGACGCTGATCGGCGACGTCGTCGCATCCCGGCACGTCGCCGATCGGGCCGCTGCGCACCGCCTCCTCAGCGACGCGTTGGCGCGCGTATCCACCGATGCGATCGATGCGCCGGCGTTCACCGTCGGCGACGAGTTCCAGGGCAGCTATCCGTCCGTGGGCGTGGCCCTCGACGCGGCGCTGACCATTCGCCTGGCCGTCGCACCCGACCTCGACATCCGCTTCGGGCTGGGTTGGGGCGAGGTGACCGTGCTGGACGCAGCGACCGGCATCCAGGACGGGCCGGGTTGGTGGGCGGCCCGCGAGGCCATCGAGTGGACCGCCGCCGCACAGCAGCAGCCGGGGCTGGCGCTGGTGCGCACGTCGTTCCGGAGTGCTCGCGGCGACACCGACGCGATCAACGCCGCCTTGATGTGTCGGGACCATCTGCTTGGATCGCTCGATGACCGATCACTGCGGATTGTGAAGGGACTGTTGACCGACCAGACCAAGAAGGACATCGCGGCCGCCGAGGGCATCAGCGCGTCGGCGGTATCCCAGCGCGCGGGCCGCGACGGGCTCGACCTGATCGTGGTGGCCTCGCGTCATCTGCGGAGCGTGCCGTGAGCTCGCTGGCGGTGATGCTGATCGCGATGGGCGTCGCCGACATCCTCCGGCGGATGACCGACCGGATCTGGCTGCCCGCGCTCGCAGCGCCTGTCGTTGTCATCGGCTGCGCGGCGCTGGCCGGGCTGTGGCGCCTGGGAGACATCCTGCTGTTGAGCGCCGCGGCGGCGGCGAGCGTCGCCTGGGTGGTTTCGGGTGCGCGCGCCGAGCGCCACGGCCGACGCCAACTGGCCCCGCTGCTCGTGTTCGGCGGTGCGGTCGCACTACTGGTGCTGTGTTCGGGCTGGAGCTCGGAAGTCGCCGGCGTGGCGGGGCGCTGGCCGGGCTGGGTGGGGATCAGCGTGTCCGCCGACCGGCTGCTGATGATCGTCGGCGTGACGCTGATGCAGTTGGTGACCGGAAATCAGTTGGTGCGCTTGATACTTGGCTCCGTCGGCGCGGTAAAGCCGGCGGGTCAGCCGCAGGCGTCGGACCGGCTGAAGGGCGGCAGACTGCTCGGCCCGATGGAGCGGGTACTGATCCTCGGACTGGGGCTGGCCGGACAACTGGCCGCAGCCACCGCTGTGGTCGCGGCCAAGAGCATCATCCGATTCCCGGAGATCAACGCGCAGAAGGCCCGCGAGAACGGCGGCATCGGCATCGACGAGGTCACCGAGTACTTCCTGGTCGGCAGCTTCGCCAGCTGGATCGTCGCGCTCGGCGGACTCGCCCTCGCGCACTGACGGCGGGCCGTCCGATTCGCCCGTGCGCGCCCCGTCGGTTTTCTACACTCCGGCCATGAAGACCAATGCCGCCGTCCTGTGGGGACTCAACGAACCGTGGAGCATCGAGGAGATCGACCTCGACGGGCCCAAGGAAGGCGAGGTGCTGATCTCGTTCGAGGCCACCGGCCTGTGCCATTCGGATCACCATGTGGTGACCGGTGATTTCGCCGGTGTACCGCTGCCGATCATCGGCGGACACGAGGGCGCGGGCGTCGTCGCCGACGTGGGCCCCGGCGTGCGCGACCTCAAGGTCGGCGATCACGTCGTCACCTCGTTCCTCCCGGCGTGCGGCCGCTGCCGGTGGTGCGCCAGCGGCCACCAGAATCTCTGCGACCTCGGCGCGCTGATCCTCGTCGGGCTGCAGGCCGACGGCACGTATCGACGCAAGGTGCGCGGCCAGGATGTCGGCGTGCTGTCGGGCGTCGGTAGCTTCGCGCAGTTGGGCACGCTGTCGGAGGCGTCGGTCGTCAAGATCGACGACGACCTTCCGCTGGCCCGGGCCTGCCTGCTGGGCTGCGGCGTGATGACCGGCTGGGGGTCGGCGGTGAACTCCGCCGACGTCAGCCCCGGCGACACCGTGGTGATCATCGGATGTGGCGGCATCGGCAGCGGCGCGATCCAGGGCGCGCGCCTGGCCGGGGCCGAGCACATCGTGGTCATCGACATCCTCGAAAGCAAGCGCGACAAGGCTTTCGAATTCGGCGCCACCCACTTCGTCACCTCGATGGCGGAGGGGATGGAGTTGGTCGGCGAACTGACCCGCGGCGTGATGGCCGACTCCGCGCTGTTGACGATGGGCGTGCTGGAGGGGCGGATGATCGACGAGGCGCTCAACATCATCCGCAAGGGCGGCGCGGTGGTGATGACCGCGATCGCGTCGATGGCCGATGTGACGCCGACGCTGTCGATGGCGATGATGACGCTGTTCCAGAAGCGACTGCTCGGCAGCCTCTACGGCGAGGCCAATCCGCGCGCCGACATCCCGCGGCTGCTCAACCTCTACCGCGACGGCAAGCTGCTACTCGACGAGACCGTCACCGCCGAATACAAACTCGACGACATCAACGAGGGCTACGACGACATGCTCGCCGGGCGCAACATCCGCGGCGTGATCATCCACGACCACTCCTGACGGTACGGCGATCAGTTGCCGCGTTCGTAGCGCCAGGGTCCGCGCCCCATGTGCAGCCGGTGCCGCGGGCCGACCGCGTCGAAATCGCGGGTCTCATAGCCGGCGTCGCCGTGCCAGAGAATCACGGGATGGGTGTCGGTGTTGACGAAGTGGCTTTCGTAGTACTCGGGTTCGGCCGCATCGATGGCCGCGGCGGCGTCGTCGACCGACCGGTGCCCAGACAATTGGTGGAGGGTGACCCACGTGGGCGGGAGTAGGCCCATGCGCCGCTGACCATGCTCTGAGAGTGCAGCGGCCGGAGTGATCCAGCAGTGGTCGACGATCTCGGTCCCGTCGACACATACGTCGGTGGTCTCGGCCCGGCCGAACAGCAACCAGGTTTGGAACCGTTTCGGCGCTTCGGGTCCCGGCACCCACCGCGACAGCACCCGCAGTGCCGCGCCGTCGACCGCGATGCCCGCCTCTTCCCGGGTCTCCCGTACCGCGGCCCGCCGGGCAGCCTCGATGCTGAACAGGTCATCCGCGCCGGCGTCGTCGTCATCAACCCGGCCGCCCGGGAACACCCAGGCGTCGGCACCGAAGGACATCGTTCCGGCACGCTTGAGTAGCAGAACCTCTAGACCAGAGCTGCCGTCGCGGGCCAGGACCGCTGTCGCCGCAGGCCGTACCGGTGCCGCGTTCTGTGGGTCCACTGACTGGATCAGAGGCGCTCGATGATGGTGACGTTGGCGGTGCCGCCGCCCTCACACATCGTCTGCAGTCCGTAGCGACCGCCGGTGCGCTCCAACGTGTTCAGCATCGTCGCAAACAGCTTGGCACCGGTCGCGCCGAGCGGGTGACCGAGCGCGATCGCGCCACCGCTGGGGTTGACCTTCGCGGGGTCGGCGCCGGTCTCCTTGAGCCACGCCATCACCACCGGCGCGAACGCCTCGTTGATCTCGACGGTGTCGATGTCGTCGATCGACAGGCCGGTCTTCTTGAGCGCGTACTCGGTGGCCGGGATCGGCCCGGTGAGCATGAACACGGGGTCGGCGCCGCGGGCGCTGATGTGGTGGATGCGGGCGCGTGGCTTGAGGCCGTGCTCCTTGACGGCGTGCTCGGACGCGAGCAGCACCGCGCTGGCGCCATCGGAGATCTGGCTGGCCATCGCCGCGGTCAGGCGGCCGCCTTCGGACAGCGTCTTGAGCCCGGCCATCTTCTCCAGCGAGGTGTCGCGCGGGCCCTCGTCGGTGACGAAGGTGCCGCCGTCGACCTCGACCGGGATGATCTCGTTCTCGAAGTAGCCGGAGCGGATCGCTTCCTGCGCGCGCTGGTGGCTGGTCAGCGAGAACTGCTCCATCTCCTCCCGGGAGATCCCCCACTTCTCGGCGATCAGCTCCGCGCCGCGGAACTGCGAGATCTCCTGGTCGCCGTAGCGGTGCAGCCAGCTCTTCGACTCGTTGGTCGGCGAGGTGAATCCGAACTGTTCGGCCACCGTCATCGCCGAGCTGATCGGGATCTGGCTCATGTTCTGCATGCCGCCCGCAACGATCAGACCGGCGGTTCCGGACATGATCGCCTGTGCGCCAAAGGAAATCGCCTGCTGGCTGGAGCCGCACTGCCGGTCGACGGTGACGCCGGGGACCTCTTCGGGGAAGCCCGCCGCCAGCCACGACAACCGGGCGATGTTGCCGGCCTGCGGTCCGATCGTGTCGAGGCAGCCGGCGATGACGTCGTCAACGGCGCCGGGGTCGACGTCGTTGCGTTCGAACAGCCCGCGCCACCCGGTCGCGCCGAGGTCGACCGGGTGAACTCCGGCCAGTGATCCGTTGCGTTTGCCGACGGCGGTGCGCACGGCGTCGATGACATAAGCCTCAGGCATTGGGGTCCTTCTCTCTAGTGATGCCACCAAGAACGATAGCGAGGTACTGACGGCCGACTTCCTCAGCCGTGAGCGGTCCGCCCGGCTGATACCAGCGGACCGAAACCCAGGTGGTGTCGCGGATGAAGCGGTACACCAGGTCGACGTCGATGTCGGGCCGGAAGTACCCCTCCTCGACGCCCTGGTTGAGCAGATCCAGCCACATCTTGCGCTGCTGGCGGTTGCGCTCGTCGACGTAGGAGAACCGGTCCTGACCCGACAGCCGCTTGGCCTCGTCCTGGTAGATGACGACTTGGGCGTGCCGGTGTTCGATCGCCTCGAACGACGCCATGAACAGGCCTTTGAGCCGTTCGAGCGGATTGGGCTCGGTGTCGACGATCTCCTGGTAGCGGCCGAACAGCCAGTCCAGGAAGTTGCGCAGCACCTCGTCGACCATCTGCTCCTTGGAGGAGAAGTGGTGATACAGGCTGCCCGACAGGATGCCCGCCGAGTCGGCGATGTCACGGACCGTGGTGGCGCGCAGCCCGCGCTCGGCGAACATCGTCGCGGCGAGCTCGAGTAGCTCGTCGCGTCTGCTCACCGGATTGGTCCGGGCCGCCTCGCTCACCGATACAGGGTAGCAACCAAGCGCTTGCTCAGTACAATGCCGCTACCGGGAACATCCAGCAATCGGTACACATGAGCGGTGACCGAAGAGCCACACCCCCGGCGGCGACTCTCGCGGCGGACGAAGATCATCATCCTCGCAGCGGCTGCAGCGGTGCCGGGTCGCGGTGATTGCGGCTGCTGTCGTGATACTTGCGGCTGGCTCTTTCGGGTACCGCGATGCGGTTATGTCACAGCCCGTTGGGGCGGGCCAACGGTTACAGTTCGGAATACTGTCTATAGGAACCGTCGGCGTATTCACTGCCTTTTACTTCGCCGCGTACACCGCAAGCAAGCGGTGGGTGGTACCGCGCCAAGCATATGGGCGCCATCAGCGGCAAAAGCCCTGACCGTCAGGCCCGCTGACTGGAAACCGAAATCACCTCTCCGGTCAGGTAACTGGAGTACTCGCTGGCCAGGAACGCGATCGTGGCGGCGACCTCCCACGGCTCGGCCGCGCGCCCGAACGCCTCGCCTTCGGACAGCCGGTCCAGCAGGTCCGAGCTGCTGGTCTTCTCCAGGAACTTGTGGCGCGCGATGCTCGGCGAGACCGCGTTGATCCGCACGCCGTACTCGACCGCCTCGATCGCACTGCACCGCGTCAGCGCCATCACCCCGGCCTTGGCTGCGGCGTAGTGCGACTGCGAATGCTGTGCGCGCCAACCCAACACGCTGGCGTTGTTGACGATCACTCCGCCATGGCCGGCGTCACGGAAGTACCGCAGCGCGGCCCGCGTCGCACGCATCACCGAAGTGAGTGTGACGTTGAGGACGCGGTCCCACTCCTCGTCGGTCATGTCGACGACGGGTGTCTGCCCGCCCAGGCCGGCGTTGTTCACCAACACGTCCAGCCGCCCCATCCGCGCGGTCGTCGACGCGATCAGCGCATCCACCTGCGCGGTCGACGTGACGTCGCACACGACGCTCTCGACCCGGCCCATACCGAGTTCGCTCAACTGGTCGCGGGTTTCACCCAGGCGACGCTCATGGTGGTCGGAGACGACGACGTCGGCGCCTTCGGCCAGCGCCCGGCGCGCCACCGACGACCCGATACCGGTTCCCGCCGCGGCCGTCACCACGACGACCTTGCCGGCCAGAAGGCCGTGTCCCTCGATCTCTTTCGGAGCTTCTGACAGGTTCACGACGGCCTGGCCTCCCTCGGTAGGCCGAGCACCCGCTCGGCGATGATGTTGCGCTGCACCTCGTTCGAGCCGCCGTAGATGGTGTCGGCCCGGGAGAACAGGTACAGCCTCTGCCATTCGTCGAAATCGCCGTCGGTCAGGGTCAACCCCTCGCGGCCGAGCACGTCCATCGCGATCTCACCGAGCTCACGATGCCAGTTGGCCCACAACAACTTCGACACGTTGTCCTGCCCGGGTTGCTCGACGTCCATGGTCGCCAGCGCATACGACCGCATTGTCCGCAACCCCGCCCACGACCGGGTCAACCGCTCGCGGATCAACGGATCATCCGCCGCACCCGTGCGTTTCGCCAATTCCGCCACCCCGGACAGCTCACGCGCGTACTCGATCTGCTGCCCGAGCGTCGACACCCCGCGCTCGAATGTCAGCGTGCCCATCGCGACCCGCCACCCGTCGCCCGGCTCCCCCACCACCAGAGACGCCTCAGTGCGGGCGTCGTCGAAGAACACCTCGTTGAACTCCGAATCGCCGGTCAACTGCACGATCGGGCGGATCTCCACACCCGGCTGCTCCAGCGGCACCAGCAGATACGACAGACCGGCGTGCCGCTTGGAACCCTTCTCGGTGCGCGCGACGACGAAGCACCACTGCGCCCAGTGCGCCAGCGACGTCCACACCTTCTGCCCGTTGATGACCCACTGATCGCCGTCCAACTCTGCGGTCGTCGCGACGTTCGCCAGGTCGCTGCCCGCCCCCGGCTCGGAGTAGCCCTGACACCACAACTCGGTGACGTCGAGGATCTTCGGCAGGAACCGCTTCTGCTGTTCGGGCGTGCCGTAGGCGATCAGCGTCGGGCCGAGCAGTTCCTCGCCGAAGTGGTTGACCTTCGCCGGAGCGTTCGCGATCGCGTACTCCTCGTAGAACGCCACCCGGTGCGCGACCGTCAACCCACGGCCGCCGTGCTCTTCGGGCCAGCCCAGGCACGTCAGCCCCGCCGCCGCCAGGTGCTGGTTCCACGCCCGTCGTTCCTCGAACGCCTCGTGTTCGCGCCCGGGCCCGCCGAGCCCCTTGAGCGCCGCGTATTCGCCGACGAGGTTGTCGGCGAGCCAGTCACGGACCTCGGCCCGGAACTCCTCGACCTCAATCACCCTTGTAGGCTAACCTACCAAGCACTTGCTTTGTTAAGGGAGCGTCGATGACTTCGGATCCAAGGACCATTCCCCAGGTCTTGGATGACGTCGCCGACCGATTCGCCGACCATCCGGCCCTGGTCACCGACGACCGCACGTTCACCTACGCCCAGCTGCGCGACGAGGTCCGCCGCGCTGCGGCCGCGATGGTCGCTTCGGGTATCGAAGCCGGCGATCGAATCGCGATCTGGTCCCCCAACACGTGGCACTGGGTGGTCGCCTGCCTGGGCGTCCACCACGCGGGCGGCGTCGTCGTCCCGCTCAACACCCGCTACACCGCCAGCGAGGCCACCGACATCCTGGCCCGCACCGAAGCCCCGCTGCTGTTCGCGTCGGGCGAGTTCCTCGGTGCCGACAAGGCGGCCTCCGTCGACCGCACCGCCCTGCCGAAGCTGCGGGACGTGGTGCGGGTGCCGGTCGAGAAGGCCGACGGCACCTGGGACGAGTTCATCGCGACCGGAACCGATCTGGCCGCCGTCGACCGACGCGCCGCCGCGGTGCGGCCCGACGACGTGTCCGACATCCTGTTCACCTCCGGCACCACCGGCCGCAGCAAGGGCGCGCTGTGCGCGCACCGCCAGTCGCTGGCCGCCCCGTCCGCCTGGGCCGAATGCGGACAACTCACCAGCGACGACCGCTATCTGTGCATCAACCCGTTCTTCCACAACTTCGGATACAAGGCGGGCATCCTGGCGTGCCTGCAGACCGGCGCCACCCTGATCCCGCAGCTGACGTTCGATCCCGAGAAGACGATGGCCGCCGTGCAGGAGCACCGCATCACCGTGCTGCCCGGTCCGCCGACCATCTACCAGACCCTGCTGGACCATCCCAGGCGCGCCGACTACGACCTGACCTCGCTGCGGTTCGCCGTCACCGGCGCGGCGACCATCCCCGTCGTACTGATCGAGCGAATGCAGACCGAACTCGACATCGACATCGTGCTGACCGCCTACGGCCTGACCGAAGCGAACGGGTTCGGCACGATGTGCCGAGCCGACGACGACGCCGTCACCGTCGCCACCACCTCGGGCCGACCGATCGCGGATTTCGAACTGCGCATTGCCAATCCGAGCGATGACGGCACAGGTGAGGTGCTGCTGCGCGGCCCGAACGTGATGCTGGGCTACCTCGACGACCCCGAAGCCACCGCGGCGGCGATCGACTCCGACGGCTGGCTGCACACCGGTGACGTCGGCGCGGTCGACGCCGACGGCAACCTGCGCATCACCGACCGGCTCAAAGACATGTACATCTGCGGCGGGTTCAACGTGTATCCGGCCGAGATCGAGCAGGTGCTGGCCCGCCTCGACGGTGTCGCGGAGTCCGCGGTGATCGGAGTGCCCGACGAGCGGCTCGGCGAGGTCGGCAAGGCCTACATCGTGGTCAAGCCCGGCGCCCAACTCAACGAAGACGACGTGATCGCCTACACCCGGGAGCATCTGGCGAACTTCAAGGTGCCACGTTCGGTCGAGTTCCTCGACGTCCTGCCGCGGAACCCCGGGGGCAAGGTGGTCAAACCGATACTGCGCGAGAGGGCTGGATCTTCCTGATGGACCTGAGTTTCGACGACGCCACCCGCGACTTCCAGGCCGAGGTGCGCGAGTTCCTTGCCGCGAACAAGGACAACTTCCCCACCAAGTCCTACGACACCGCCGAGGGGTTCGAGCAGCACCGCCGCTGGGACAAGGTGCTGTTCGACGCCGGCCTGTCGGTGATCACCTGGCCCGAGAAGTACGGTGGCCGCGACGCCAGCCTGCTGCAATGGGTGGTGTACGAGGAGGAGTACTTCCGCGCCGGCGCACCCGGCCGCGCGAGCGCCAACGGCACCTCGATGCTTGCCCCCACGTTGTTCGCGCACGGCACCGAGGAACAGCTCGACCGCGTCCTGCTGAAAATGGCCAGCGGCGAGGAGATCTGGGCCCAGGCGTGGTCGGAGCCGGAGTCGGGCAGCGACCTGGCGTCGCTGCGGTCCACGGCCGCGAGGACCGACGGCGGGTGGCTGCTCAACGGGCAGAAGATCTGGAGTTCCCGCGCCCCGTTCGGGGAACGCGCGTTCGGCCTTTTCCGCTCCGACCCCGAGGCCGAACGTCACCGCGGTCTGACGTACTTCATGTTCGACCTCAAGGCCGACGGCGTCACGGTGCGGCCGATCGCGCAACTCGGCGGTGACACCGGCTTCGGGGAGATCTTCCTCGACGACGTGTTCGTCCCCGACAACGACGTGATCGGCGACGTGCACGAGGGGTGGCGCGCGGCGATGAGCACGTCGAGCAACGAACGCGGCATGTCGCTGCGCAGCCCGGCCCGCTTCCTCGCGCCAGCCGAACGCCTTGTCGCGCAGTGGAAAGAGAACCCCGACCCCGCCTACGCCGACCGGGTCGCCGACGCCTGGATCAAGGCGCAGGCCTACCGCCTGCACACGTTCGGCACGGTGACCCGGGTGGCCGGCGGCGGTGAACTCGGCGCCGAGTCGAGCGTGACCAAAGTGTTCTGGTCCGACCTCGACGTGGCGATCCACCAGACCGCGCTGGACCTGCGCGGCGCGGACGCCGAGCTCGCCGACCACTGGACCGATGGCCTGCTGTTCGCCCTGGGCGGCCCGATCTATGCGGGCACCAACGAAATTCAGCGCAATATCATCGCCGAGCGCCTACTGGGGCTCCCCCGAAAGTAGACACATGAACTTCGAACTGGACGAACAGCAGCGCGACTTCGCCGCCAGCATCGACGCCGCACTCGGCGCCGCCGATCTGCCCGGCGCGGTCCGGGCCTGGGCCGCCGGGGACACCGCGCCGGGCCGCAAGGTGTGGGGACAGTTGGCCGATCTCGGCGTGACCGCGCTCCTGGTGCCCGAGAAGTACGACGGCATCGACGCGCACCCCGTCGACCTGGCGGTCGCTCTGGAACGACTGGGCCGCTGGTGCGTACCCGGACCCGTCGCCGAATCCATCGCGGTGGCACCGATTCTGCTGGCCGACGACGACCGCAGCGCCGCGCTGGCCGCCGGGGATCTCATCGCCACCGTCGCGCTGCCGCCGCAGGTGCCGCGCGCCGTCGACGCCGACTTCGCCGGGCTGATCCTGCTGGCCGGCGACGGCGCGGTGAGCGAGGCCGCGGTCGGCGCCCAGCACGAGTCCGTCGACCCCAGCCGAAAGCTGTTCGACGTCAACACCTCCGGTGATGGCCGACCGGCCGATGTCGCGCGCGCCTACGAGTTCGGGGCGCTGGCGACGGCCGCGCAACTGGTCGGCGCCGGCCAGGCGATGCTGGACATGTCGGTCGAATACGCCAAACAGCGCAGTCAGTTCGGCAAGGTGATCGGCACCTACCAGGCGATCAAGCACAAGCTCGCCGACGTGCACATCGCCGTCGAGTTGGCCCGTCCGCTGGTCTACGGTGCGGCGCTGGCCCTGGCAGATCAGGGGGCCGGTAGTCCCTCCGACACCGCGCGCGACGTCAGCGCAGCCAAGGCGGCCGCGTCCGACGCCGCGCTGCTGGCCGCACGCGCATCGCTGCAGACACACGGTGCGATCGGGTTCACCCAGGAGCACGATCTGTCGCTGTGGCTGTTGCGCGTGCAGGCGCTGCGGTCGGCGTGGGGTGATCCGACCATCCATCGTCGGCGCGTTTTGGAGGCGTTGTGAGCGAAGAACGGCAACTGCTGCGCGAAACCGTGGCCGCGCTCGTCGACAAGCACGCCCCGCCGGCGGCGGTGCGCGAGGCCATGGCGTCCGAACGCGGATACGACGAGTCGCTGTGGACGCTGCTGTGCGAGCAGGTCGGCGCCGCGGCGCTGGTGGTGCCCGAAGACCTCGGCGGCGCGGGTGGTGAGCTCGCCGACGCGGCCGTCGTCCTCGAAGAACTCGGCAAGGCGCTGGTCCCGACCCCGCTGCTGGGCACCACGCTCGCCGAGGTCGCCCTGCTGGCGGCCGACCAACCCGACGCCGAGGCACTCGAGGGACTCGCCGAGGGCAGCCGCGTCGGCACCGTGGTCTTCGACCCCGGCTACGTGGTCAACGGCGACGTCGCCGACGTCGTGATCGCCGCCGACGGTGACCGGCTGACCCGGTGGACCGAGTTCACCGCAACCCGCCTGGACGCGATGGACCTGACGCGCCGGTTGGCCCGCGTCGAAGGCCGGCAGAGCACCGACATCGGCGCGGACCCGGGGCTCGCCGACGCGGCCGCGCTGCTGCTGGCCGCCGAGCAGATCGGCGCCGCGTCACGCTGCCTGGACCTGACGGTGCAGTACACCAAGGACCGGGTGCAGTTCGGCAGGCCGATCGGCAGTTTCCAGGCGCTCAAGCACCGGATGGCCGATCTGTACGTCGCGGTGCAGTCCGCCCGCGCGGTGGTCGACGAGGTGGTCGCGGCTCCGTCGCCGACAGCGGCCTCGTTGGCCCTGTTCACCGCCACCGAGGCGTTCACCCGGGTGGCCGGCGAAGCGGTGCAGATGCACGGCGGCATCGCGATCACCTGGGAGCACGACATCCAGTTGTACT
Source organism: Mycolicibacterium flavescens (assembly GCF_001722335.1). Taxonomy (GTDB): domain Bacteria; phylum Actinomycetota; class Actinomycetes; order Mycobacteriales; family Mycobacteriaceae; genus Mycobacterium; species Mycobacterium flavescens. Next base: position 39,172 of record NZ_MIHA01000028.1, on the reverse strand, counting down.
TCAAGCGCGCGCACGGCAGCGCGCAGCTGCTCGGGCCGCCGCGGGAGCATCTGCGCCGGCTCGAATCCGAGGTGCTCTAGCGTTGGAGGCGTGAGCGTCTCGCTGCGGTCCGGGATACCGCCGTTCTACGTGATGGACGTGTGGCTGGCCGCCGCCGAGCGGCAGCGCAGCCACGGTGACCTGGTCAACCTGTCGGCCGGGCAACCCAGCGCGGGCGCCCCAGCCGCGGTGCGGGCGGCCGCCAAGGAAGCCTTGGACACCACCGTGCTGGGCTACACCGTGGCGCTGGGCATCCCGGAGCTGCGGACCGCGATCGCCGGCCAGTACCTCGACCGGCACGGGTTGACCGTCGACCCGGACGACGTGGTCATCACGACCGGCTCCTCCGGCGGCTTCCTGCTCGCGTTTCTCGCCTGCTTCGACGTCGGGGACCGGGTGGCGATCGCGAGTCCCGGATACCCGTGTTACCGGAACATCCTGTCCGCGTTGGGGTGTGAGGTTGTCGAGATCCCCTGCGGTCTTCAGACCCGGTTTCAACCGACGGTGCAGATGCTCGAGGCGCTCGACCCGCCGGTGCAGGGTGTCATCGTCGCCAGTCCGGCCAACCCGACCGGCACGGTCATTCCGCCGCAGGAACTCGCCGCGATCGCCCGGTGGTGTGAATCCACCGGTGCGCGGCTGATCAGCGACGAGGTGTACCACGGCCTGGTCTACGACGGCGCGCCGGCCACCAGCTGCGCGTGGGCCACCTCGCGGGATTCCGTTGTGGTGAACAGTTTCTCGAAGTACTTCGCGATGACGGGCTGGCGGCTGGGCTGGCTTCTGGTGCCGAAGGAGCTGCACCGCGCGGTGGACCGGCTGACCGGCAACTTCACCATCTGCCCGCCGACGCTGCCGCAACTCGCGGCGGTGGCGGCGTTTCACCCCGACTCGATCGCCGAGTCCGATGCGCTGCTGCACCACTACGCCGCGAACCGGCTTCTTCTGCTCGACGGGCTGCGCGGCCTGGGTATCGAGCGACTGGCCCCGGCCGACGGCGCGTTCTACGTCTACGCCGACGTCTCCCACCTCACCACCGATTCACTGGCGTTCTGCTCGAAGCTGTTGAACGACACAGGGGTCGCGATCGCACCGGGGATCGACTTCGACCCGGCGCGCGGCGGTTCGTTCGTGCGCCTGTCGTTCGCCGGGCCGACCGGCGACATCGAGGAGGCGTTGCGCCGGATCGGCGGCTGGCTGGGTCCCTAGCCGAGCCCAGTTGTCGAGCGCCTGCGCCGGGAGATCGCGTCCACACTGGCCGCGAGCAGCAGCACGGCACCGGTGACCAGGAAGTTGATGTACGACGACTGGTTGAGCAGGCCCAGGCCGTTGGCGATGGTCGCGACCACCACACCGCCGATCACCGCGTCGACGGCCCGGCCCTTCCCGCCGAACAGGCTGGTGCCGCCGATGACGGCGGCCCCGACGGCGTACAGCAGCGTGTTGCCCCCACCGGAGGACGCCGACACCTTGCCCGCGTAGGAGGCGGCGATGATGCCGCTCAACGCCGCCAGCGACGAACAGACCACGAACACCGACACCCGGATCCGGTTCACCGAGATCCCGGCGCGCCGTGCCGCTTCGGCGTTGCCGCCGACCGCGTAGATGTGCCTGCCGTACGACGTGCGTTTGAGGACCACGGTCATCGCGATCAGCAGCACGAGGATCAGCGGCAGCACGTACGGGATGCCGCGGATCTCGGTGGCCGCGCTGACGCTGCGGTTGACGCTGAGCACGTAGGTGACGCCGAGGACCACCGCGGCCACCGCGGCCACCCGCGCGGCGACGACGCCCACCGGCGAGTGTGACAGCTGCAGCGTCTTCTTGCGCCGATGCTGGCCGAATTCCAGAGCCGCATAGCCGATCACGACGACCGCCGCGACCGCCCAGCCGGCGGTGACGGGCAGGTTGCTGATCGTCAGCCCGCGGATCACCGGATCGTCGACGCGCACCGAGCCGCCCTCGCCGATGAGCTTGAGCGTGACGCCCTGCAGGCCGAGGAAGAACGCGAGCGTAACCACGAACGACGGGATCCCGAGCTTCGCGCGCAGCAGTCCGATCGCCAGCCCGATGACTGCGCCGCAGGCGATTCCGGCCAGCAGCGCACTCCACCACGGCCAGTTCATGTTGACGACCGCCAGGCCCATCGTGCAGGCCGCCACACCGCCCGCGACCCCGGCGGACAGATCGATGTCGCCGACCAGGAGCACGAAGACCAGTCCCATCGCCAGCACACAGATCGCGCCGGCCTGGGTGATCAGGTTGGCCAGATTCAGCGCGGACAGGAACCGGTCGTTGGCCAGACCGAAGACGATGAACAACACGATCAGCCCGAGCACCGCGGGAAGTGACCCCATGTCGCCGCCGCGCACCCGACGCAGGTAGCCGCGCACCGCATCGCCGAAGGTCTCGTCGGCGCGCGTGTCGGCAGAGAAGCCCGGGTCGAGCGCGGGTTCGGTTCGCACAGCGGTCATTTCGAGGTCCTCTTCGGCCGGTGTCACGGTGCGGGGGTCACATCGATTCGGCGGCCTGCACCAGCCCGAGGCTTCCCGAGCGGCCCGCGGTGATGAGTTCGACCACCTGCCCGTGGGTGACGTCGGAGGCTTTGACGTCGGCGGCGACCCGGCCCAGATACAGCGCGCAGATCCGGTCGGCGACCTCGAACACGTCGTTCATGTTGTGCGAGATCAGCACCACCCCCAGGCCGCGGCGGGCCAGCCCGCGCACCAACTCGATCACCTGCCGGGTCTGCGCGACGCCGAGCGCGGCGGTCGGCTCGTCGAGCAGGACGACCTTGCTGTTCCACAGCACGGACTTCGCGATCGCCACGGTCTGGCGCTGTCCGCCGGACAGGCTCGAAACCGGTTGGCGCACCGACTTCACCGTGCGCACCGACAGTGAGCTCAGCGCCTGCCGAGCCATCGTCTCCATCCGCGCCTCGTCCAGCACGCCGCGGGTCTTGAGTTCACGGCCCAGGAACATGTTCTCGACGATGTCGAGGTTGTCGCACAGCGCCAGGTCCTGGTAGACCACCTCGACGCCGAGCGCGGAGACGTCGTTGGGGCTGCGCACCGTCACCGGTTCGCCTTCGAACAGGTAGCGGCCGCTGTCGATCGAATGGATGCCGGCGATCGCCTTGACCAGCGTCGACTTTCCCGCGCCGTTGTCGCCGACCAGCGCGGTCACCTGGCCCGGGTACACGCGGAAGTCGACGTCGTGCAGCACGTGCACGACCCCGAAACTCTTGTTGACGCCTTGGAGTTCGAGGATGGGCGCGCGGTCGTCCATCAGGCTCCTGCCGCCGAGCACATCGGCGCGAACTGGCCCGTGCACACCTCGTCCTTGGACTGGCCGCCGTCGTCGAACACGATGTCGACGTTGTCCTTGGTGATCGACTTCGGCGTCAGCAGCACCGAGGGCACGTCGCGCCCGCCGGTGTCGTCGCGTGAGGTGGCGGTGGTCGTCGGCTGCTCACCGTTGGCAAGCGCGATGGCCACCTCGGCGAGCGCGTTGGCTTCCTCGGTGGCCGACTTGTAGACCGTCATGCACTGGGTGCCGGCGAGGATGTTCTGCAGCCTTCGACCGTCGCGTCCTGGCCGGTGACGGGAACCTGACCCGCGCGCTTGTTCTTCTCCAGGATCGAGACGACCGAACCGGCGAGTCCGTCGTTGGCGGCGTACACACCGTCGACGCGACCGTCGGCTGCGGTGTAGAGCTGCTCGAAGATGGTGACCGCCTTGTCGGTGTCCCAGTCGGGCACCGCCTGCTCACCGACGATCGTGACCGACGGTGTCGCGTCGACCACCGAGTGCGCGCCCGTGCTGAACAGCGTGGCGTTGTTGTCGGTCGGAGATCCGTTGAGGAACACCACATTCGCGGGACGGCCGCCGAGGCAGTCGACCAGCCCCTGCCCCTGCAGTTCGCCGACCTTGGTGTTGTCGAACGACACGTAGACATCGGCCGAGCCGCCCAGCGTGAGGCGGTCGTAGTCGATGGTCTTGACGCCCTGGGCGGCGGCCTTCTGCTGGATGGAGGCGCCGCTGTCGGAGTCGAGGTTGACGATCGCCAGCACCGTGACCCCGTCGGCGATCATGCCGTCGGCGATGGTCGCCATCGTGTCGGCCGACCCCTCGGCGTTCTGGATCGTGTACTCGACGCCGGCGTTGCCGAACGCCTGCTCGAGCGCGGGGCGGTCCTTGGTTTCCCAGCGCACCGAGGATTTCGTGTCCGGCAGGATGACGCCGACCTTCCCGGCACCGGACTGCGCGCCCGTTTCGGTGTCTGATCCGCACGCCGTCAGGGTCATTCCGACCGCGACGACGGTGGTGAAGATCAGGGTGCTGGTTCGCTTCACGGATTCTCCTCTGTGATCGGATGGCTGGTCACCGGGCTCCCATCAGGTGCTCGACGGCGAGTTGATGCAAAGCCACGAAACCGCAGCCGTTTCCGCCGAAGTACGAGCCGGTGTCGAAGTCCTCGTACGCGCTGGTGTCGGCAAGCAGATCGGTGTAGGTCTCCCCGTCGAAGAGCGTCGGGTGCCGTAACTCGGCGACTCTGGCCGCAGCCATCGCCTCCTGGACGGCGGGGTCCGCACGGAACGCCGCTGCGCGCTGGCGCAGGAGCAGGTACATCCGCATGTTCGCCGCCGCCGAAGCCCACACCCCGGTGAAATCCTCTGTGCGGCTTGGTTTGTAATCGAAGTGCCGCGGCCCGTCATAGGCCGGCGTGCTGTCCGGGCCGCCGTGTTCGAGCAGGTCGACCAACGAGAAGGCGTTGATGAGGTCGCCGTGGCCGAACACCAGGTCCTGGTCGAACTTGATGCCGCGCTGGCCGTTGAGGTCGATGTGGAAGAGCTTGCCGCGGTCGAGGGCCTGGGCGATGCCGTGCATGAAGTTCAGGCCCGACATCTGCTCGTGGCCGGTCTCGGGGTTGACGCCGACGCGCTCGGGGTGGGCGAGGGTCTCGATGAAGGCCAGCGCGTGCCCGACGGTCGGCAGCAGGATGTCGCCGCGCGGTTCGTTGGGTTTCGGTTCGATCGCGAACCGGATACTGCTGCCCTGGTCGATTGCGTACTGGCACAACACGTCCAGCGCTTCGCGGTAGCGCTCCAGCGCGGCCCGCACATCCTTGGCCGAATCGTACTCGCTGCCCTCGCGCCCGCCCCACAGCACGAAGGTCTGCGCGTCGAGGTCGATGGCCAGATCGAGATTGTTGAGCACCTTGCGCAGCGCGAACCGCCGCACGGCACGGTCGTTGCTGGTGAAACCGCCGTCCTTGAACACCGGCTGGGTGAACAGGTTGGTGGTCACCATCGGCACCACCAGCCCGGACGCGTCGAGGGCTGAGGTCAACCGGTCGATGGCGCGGCGGCGTTCGGCCTCCGAGCTCCCGAATGCGAACAGGTCGTCGTCGTGGAACGTCACGCCGTAGGCGCCGAGCTCGGCGAGCCGGTCGACCGCTTCGACCGGATCGAGCGCGGGCCGGGTCGCCACACCGAACGGGTCGGCGCCGGTCCAGCCGACGGTCCACAACCCGAACGAGAACCGGTCTTCGCGTTTCGGGGTGAGCGCATCGGATACAGGGATGCTGGACTCCAGCACGGTCATCGGGGCTCCAAACAGCGATGCTAGGGTTTTGTTCTCCGAGCGAACATAAAATGTGGTCTGCGACACTGTCAAGGCCCGATGTGAGGGGGATGGTGGCCCAATGAGGGCGACGCAGGGCCGTATCGGCACCAGCAGCGACGATGTCCGGCGGCGGAATCTGTCCAGCGTGCTGACGCTGGTGCACCGCCAGCGCGCGGCGAGTCGCGCCGACCTCACCCGTCACACCGGGTTGTCGCGGTCGACCACGAAGGACCTCGTCGAGGAGTTGGTCGCCCGCGGCCTGGTCGAGGAATCGCCCGCGCTGGCGGCAACACAGGTCGGCCGGCCGAGTCCGATTGTGCGCCCGGGTGATCGGGCGCTGACGGTGGCCGTCACTCCCGAGGTCGACGCGGTCACCGTCGGCCTGGTTTCGCTCGGCGGGTCCGTTCGCCACGTCGTCCGCCACCCTGTCGATCTGCCGAGCCCCGAGCAAACAGTCACGCTGGCCGCGGACGCGATCGGCGATCTGCGGCGCACCCTGCGCGACGACCAGACGGTGATTGCCGTCGGCCTGGCGGTGCCCGGGTTGGTGTGCGGTCCGGATTCGGCGGTGCAACTGGCACCGAACCTCGGCTGGCACGACGTCGCTATCGGCCAGATGCTCAGCGATGCAATCGATCTGCCGGTTGTCGCCACCAACGACGCCAACGCCGGAGCCATCGCCGAGCACCTGTTCGGTCAGCACGAAGATGCCGACCACCTGATCTACGTCAACGGCGGCCCCAGCGGTATCGGCGCGGGTTTCGTGGTCGCGGGTGGTCTCCTCGAGGGCGCCTCCGGCTATGCGGGCGAGCTCGGGCACACCTACGTGGGCGGAAGCGACCAGTGCCACTGCGGAAGCGTGGGTTGCCTCGAGACCGTGGTCATCCAGGCACCGTTGACCCGACTGCTGTCCGACTCCGGCCGCCCGGAGCCGGATCCCGCCGAAGCCGACATGCTCGCCAGCCAGGCGCGCGCCTTGGCGATCGCACTCGGTAATGCCGTGAACATGCTCAACCCTGGCCTCATCGTGCTCGGCGGATTCCTGCGGGCGTTTCCGGCCTTCGCGGCGGCGGTGCTGCGCGAGGAGCTGGCGCGCCACTGCATGGCCGCACCGCGCGCGCTGGTGCGCATCGTGCCCGCCACACTGGGCGCCGAGACCCTGGTGATCGGGGCGGCCGAGATGGCGTTTGCGCAGGTGCTGGCCGATCCCGGCCGGTTCTGAAGAACTTGTCGGAGTCCCGGCGTATGGTCGGAATATGGTCGCACACGTGTTCGAAATCGACCCCGAGGCGAGTGAAGCTTGCCTGCGGGCGCAGGTCGAACACCTCGAGACGGTCAAGGCGCAGGCGGCCGCGGCTCAGGCCCGCGCGACCGCGGCGTGGAAGGCCAAACGCGACGCCGCCGAGCGGGCGGCCGGAATCCCGGCGAGCAAGCGGGGGCGGGGGTTGGCGACGGAGGTGGCGCTGGCCCGCCGGGAGGCGCCGGTGCAGGGCGGCCGCCATCTGGGCTTCGCGACGGCGCTGGTCGACGAAATGCCGTGCACGCTGGCGGCTTTGGAATGCGGTGCGCTGTCCGAGTGGCGCGCCACCCTGATCGTGCGGGAGTCGGCGTGTCTGAGCGTCGAGCACCGGCGCCGGCTGGACGCCCAGATGTGCGGTGACGTCTCGCGTCTCGAGGGTTGGGGTGACAAGCGGATCGCCGCGGAGGCCAAGCGGATCGCCTGTGAACTCGATGTCGCCGCGGTGGTGGACCGCAGCGCCAAGGCCGCCGAGGACCGCACTGTCACGATCCGCCCGGCGGCGGACTCGATGACGTATGTGACCGCGCTGCTGCCGGTGGCGCAGGGAGTCGGCGTGTACGCGGCGCTGAAACGCAGCGCCGACACCACTTTCGACGACCGGTCGCGCGGCCAGGTCATGGCCGACACCATGGTGGAGCGGGTGACCGGTCGACCGGCCGCACAACCGGTGGACGTCCACCTGAACCTGGTGATGGCCGATACGACGCTGATGGGCGATGACGACGCGCCCGCGTGGCTCGACGACTACGGTCCGCTGCCGAGCGCGATCGCACGGGGGTTGACCGGTGACGCGGTGGCCGACGCGGAGGCGAAGGCGATGCTGCGCCGGCTGTACCGGCACCCGCGAAGCGGCCAGCTGGTCGCAATGGAGTCACGCGCGCGGGTGTTCCCGAAAGGCTTGGCGGCGTTCATCGGATTGCGGGACCAGACCTGTCGCACGCCGTACTGCAATGCGCCGATCCGGCACCGCGACCATGCGGTTCCGAAGCACCGTGGCGGGCCGACCAGCGGGCTCAACGGTCTCGGCGCGTGCGAGGCCTGCAATTACGCGAAGGAAGCGCCGGGCTGGTCGGTGACCACCGTCGAGCGCGACGGGGTGCACGAGGCGGAGTTCACCACGCCGACCAGGGCGACCTACCGCTCGACCGCGCCGCCGGTCGCGGGGCCGCCGGTGCGCACCATCAGTCGACTGGAGGGCCGGCTGAGCATCGACCTGATCACGTTCGACGCTGCGTGACGTACCAGTCGAGCAGCGCGGGATCATCGACGGCGCTGCGTTCGACCACCTTGGCGGGGTCGGCGCCCTGGAACAGCTTCTTGATCGGCACCTCGAGCTTCTTGCCGGTGCGGGTGTGCGGGACGCCGGGCGCGACGATGATCTCGTCGGGCACGTGCCGCGGCGACACCTCCGAGCGGATGGTGTCGTTGATCCGGGCGCGCAGATCGTCAGTCAGGTCGTTGCCGTCGGTGAGCACCACGAACAGCGGCATCCAGTAGCCGCCGTCGGGCTGTTCGGCGCCGATGATCAGTGCCTCGGCGACCTCGGGTAGCCGTTCGACGGCCTGGTAGATGTCGGCGCTGCCCATCCGGATGCCGTGGCGGTTCAGCGTGGAGTCCGATCGGCCGTGCACAACGACGCTGCCGCGGTCGGTGATGGTGATCCAGTCGCCGTGTCGCCACACACCGTCGAACATCTCGAAATAAGCGGAGCGGTACCGTGATCCGTCGTCGTCGTTCCAGAAGGAGACCGGCATCGACGGCATCGGTTTGGTCACCACCAACTCGCCGACCTCGTCGCGCACAGGGTTGCCGGATTCGTCCCACGAGTCCAGCGCGCAACCGAGGTAGGGCGCCGACAGCTCGCCCGGCCACACCGGGACGGTCCGCACCCCGCCGATGAACGCCGACACCACGTCGGTGCCGCCGCTGATCGAGGCGACCTGCACATCCTCGCCGACGTTGTCGCGCAACCACAGCGACGACGACGGCGGCAGCGACGACCCGGTGATCCCGACCGTCCGCAGCGCCGACAGGTCGTGCTCTTTACGCGGCACCGCACCGGCCTTGGCACAGCCCAGCACGTAGCCGGGGCTGGTGCCCAGAACGGTCGCCTTGATCCGGCCCGCGATGTCCCACAGCGCATCCGGGCGAGGCGCGTTGGGGCTGCCGCCGTAGCAGACGATCGTCGCCCCGACCAGCAGGCCGGCGACCTGGAAGTTCCACATCATCCAGCTCGGGCTGGTGTACCAGAAGAACGTGTCATCCGGCCCGATGTCGCACTGCAGCGCAACGGCTTTGAGGTGTTCGATCAGGACGCCGCCGTGGCCGTGCACGATGCCCTTGGGTAGCCCGGTGGTGCCCGAGGAGAACAGGATCCACAGCGGGTGCGCGAAATCGACCGGCGTGGTCGCAAGCGTGTCGCCGCTGGACTCGGCGAGTTCGGAGGCCATCACGGTGGCCCGCAGCGTGGGCAACCCGGCCTGCAGCGCCTCGATGTCGTTCGCCTTGTCGTGAAACTTGCCGCCGTAGGTGTAGCCGTCCGCGGTCACCAGCACGACGGGCTCGAGTTGTCCGAGCCGGTCGAGCGCGGCCTTGGCCGAATAGTCCTGACCGCAGGCGCTCCAGATCGCCCCGATGCTGGCCGCACCGAGGAACGCGATCACCGCTTCGGGGATGTTGGGCAGGTAACCGATCACCCGGTCTCCGGCGGTCACCCCGAGCGACTGCAACCGCTCGGCGAACGCCGCGGCGCGTCCCAGCAGCTCCGACCAGGACACCTCGGTCGTCGCGCCACCCTCGGCGATGTTCAGGATCGCGGGGCGGTCGGGCCGCGCGTTACGCACCACCTGGTCGACATAGTTGAGCGTAGTGCCCGGAAACCATTGTGCGCCGGGCATTTCCATCGAGGTCAGCACGGTGTCCGGGCGGTCGCCGAGCTCGAAGTAGTCCCACAGCGCCGCCCAGAACGCGGCGGGTTCGTCGACCGACCACTGCCACAGCGACCGGTAGTCGGGCAGCGACAGCCCGGTCCGCCCGCTGACGAACTGCGCGAAATCGGTCACCCGGGCGTCGGAGACATCGGCGTCGGTCGGCGTCCACTGCGCGGTGGTGGTCACCGGGCGCTCCAGCCGCCATCCATCGTGTACGACGCCCCGGTCACCATCGCGGCGGCCGGCGACGCCAGCCACGCCACCAGCGAGGCAACCTCGTCCGGCTCGACAAGTCGCTTGATCGCACTCTCCTTCAACAAGATGTCCGCGATCACCCTATCTTCGGCAATGCCGTGCGTGCTGGCCTGATCGGCGATCTGCTTCGTCACCAGCGGCGTGCGCACGTAGCCGGGGTCCACGCAGTTGCTGGTGACCCCGTGCGGTCCGCCCTCCAGCGCCGTCACCTTCGACAGCCCCTCGATGGCGTGCTTGGCGGCGACGTAGGCGCTCTTGAACTCCGACGCCCGCAGTCCGTGCACCGACGAGATGTTGATGACCCGGCCGAACTCCTGCTCGTACATGTGCGGCAGCGCCGCCCGGATCAGCAGGAACGGCGCCTCCACCATCAGCGCAAGCATGAAGCGGAACCGTTCGGGCGGGAAGTCGGCGATCGGGCTGACATGCTGAACGCCGGCGTTGTTGACCAGGATGTCGACGTCGAGCCGCAGGTCCTCGAGCGCCGTGACGTCGGAAAGGTCGACCGCCCAGGCCTTTCCGCCGATCTCGTCGGCCACCTTCTCGGCGGCGGCCTCGTCGAGATCGGCCACCGTGACGGCGGCGCCGCGTCCGGCCAGTGTCCTGGCGCAGGCCGCGCCGATACCGCTGGCCCCACCGGTGACCAGCGCGCTGCGGCCGGCGAGGTCGCTCATACCGCCCCTGTCCTGGCCAGGTGTTCGCGGTCGGCGACGTCGAGGGTCTGAAGATCCAGACCCTTTGTCTCGCGGCAGAACAACGCCGCCACCAGCGTGATCGCCGCCGCACCCGCCAGATACAGGGCGATCGGGATCGCCGAGTCGAACTTGTCGAGCAGCCACGTCGCGATCGCGGGCGCCAGCGACCCGGCGACGATCGAGGTGACCTGGTAGCCGAGCGACACACCGGAGTAGCGCATCCGCGTCGGGAACATCTCGGCCATGATCGCCGGCTGCGGCGAGTACATCAGCGCGTGGATGATCAGGCCGAGGATGATCGCGGCCATGATCAGCAGATAGGACCCGCTGTTCATCATCGGGAACGCGAAGAAGCCCCACGTTCCGGCCAGCACCGCGCCGGCGATGTACACCGGGCGACGGCCGAACTTGTCGGACAGGCGGCCCACCTGCGGGATGACCACGAAGTGCACCGCGTGCGCGGCCAACAGCCACCACAGGATGTCACTGGTGTCGGCGCCGACGTGCGTCTTGAGGTACACGATCGAGAACGTGACCACCAGGTAGTACATGATGTTCTCGGCGAAGCGCAGCCCCATCGCGGTGAAAACGCCACGGGGATAACGCCGCAGCACCTCGAACACGCCATAGGACACGGCCTTGGTGCGTTCGACCTCTTCCTGCGCGGCCACGAAGATCGGCGCATCGGTGACCTTGGTGCGGATGTAGTAGCCGATCAGCACGACGACCGCCGACAGCCAGAACGCCACGCGCCAACCCCATGACATGAACGCGGCCTCGGGCAGCACCCCGGTGAGCACCAGCAGGACCACGGTCGCGAGCATGTTGCCCACCGGCACCGCCGCCTGCGGCCAACTCGCCCAGAACGCCCGCTTGTCGTTGGGGCTGTGCTCGGCGACCAGCAGCACCGCGCCGCCCCACTCACCGCCGACGGCGAAGCCCTGCAGGAACCGCAGCACCACCAGCAGAATCGGTGCCCACACACCGATCTGGTTGTAGGTGGGCAGACAGCCCATCAGGAACGTGACCGCGCCGACGAGAAGAATTGCGAACTGCAGCAACTTCTTTCGGCCGTACTTGTCGCCGAAGTGGCCGAACACGATGCCGCCGAGAGGCCGCGCGACGAAGCCGACCGCATAGGTCAGCAGCGCGGCGATCAGCCCGCTGGCCTCGCTGGTCCCCTCGGCGAAGAACACCTTGTTGAACACCAGCGTGGCGGCGGTCGCATAGAGGAAGAACTCGTACCACTCGACAACCGTGCCGGCCATCGACGCGACCACGACGCGCTTGAGACCGGTGGTGATCGGCCCACCTGACGACTCGTTGGTGACGCTCATCAGAAGACTCCTTCGGCTGTGATGGCGGGCACAGGCGGCTGTGAGTATTCATGCAGATACCCCCTGCGTGCAATGGCCAAAACCGCACCGCGTCTCTGCAAAAATGCAGGCGTGCTGTCTGATGTACCGCCGCCGGACGGGCTGGGATCCGAGCGGGGGCCCAGCGCCGACGACCTGTTGGTGCTGCTCGCGGTCGGCCGGACCGGCCGCTACAACCTCGCCGCCGAGGAACTCGGCCTCAACCACACCACGATCTCGCGCCGCATCGCCGCGCTCGAGGCGGCGATGGGTGGGCGTGTGCTGGTCCGCGGCAGCGGCGGATGGGAGCTGACCGACCTCGGCCGCGACGCACTGTCCGCCGCGGAGGCCGTGGAATCGGCGGTGCGGTCACTGCGCTCGGGCGACCGCAGCCTCAAGGGCGTCGTCCGGATCTCGGCGACCGACGGATTCTCCGCCTACATCGCCGCGCCGGCCGCCGCGCAGGTGCAGCGCGAGCATCCGAAAGTGGTTGTCGAGATCGTCGCCACCACCCGCCGCGCCACCCAGCAGCGATCGGGGTTGGACGTGGAGATCGTCGTCGGCGAACCCAAGGTGCACCGCGCCGAGGCCATCCGGCTCGGCGACTACTGCCTCGGGCTCTACGGCGCCCGCTCCTATCTGGCCGAACAGGGCACCCCGTCGAGCACCGCCGACCTCGAGCGGTACCCGCTGGTGTACTTCATCGACTCGATGCTGCAGGTCGACGACCTCGACGTGGCGGCCAGTTACACGCCCGCCATGCGGGAATCGGTCACCTCCACCAACGTCTTCGTCCACGTGGAGGCGACGCGAGCGGCGGCGGGGCTCGGGCTGCTGCCCTGCTTCATGGCCGACCGTCACGACGACCTGGTCCGCGTTCTGCCCGGCGACGTGTCGGTGCGGCTGACGTACTGGCTCGTCACCCGCGCGGAAGCCCTGCGCAGGCCCGAAGTCGCCGCCGTCGTCGACGCGATCCGCGCCCGGGTCCGCGATCAACAGGACGTGCTGTTGGGCCGGCCCTGACAACGAACAAGGCACCCCTTGCGGGGTGCCTTGTTCGTGTCGTGATCGCTCAGCGACTGTGGCGCACGGTGGTGTCGACCTGGGGCACGTTCACCGTCGGGTGAACCTTGTCCAACCAATCGAGGTGATCCACACCCGCCTGCGCCGGTCCTGCAAAGCCGACGAGGGTGGCGGTCATAAAGCTGGCGATCATGGCGGCGATACCGAACTTCCTCATTTTCTGTCCTCTTCCGTACTTCCTGCCGGTGGTTCTTCGCGCCGGTCTGATGGTGCAAACAGGCAGGTCAGCGCATTAATTCCGCTGGCAGAAATTGATCGGCGGTTGGCAGCATCTTGCGCGACGGGCCCGTCGCTGCTGCAGTTCATGGCATGCCGTACCTCGACCTTCCGACCGGCCGCGCCTACTACCGGCACTGGGCCGCCGCCGAACCGCGTGCCGCGGTGGTGTTCCTGCACGGCTTCGGTGAGCACACCGGCGTCTACCACCGCTACGGCTTCGCGCTGACCGCCGCCGGGATCGACCTGTGGGCGGCCGACCAGCTCGGCCATGGTCTGAGCCCCGGCGACCGCGGCGACTTCGGTTCGATCGAGGACAGCTCGGCGCTCGCCGACGCGCTCACCGAGATGGCCGGCCGCGACGGCAAGCCGCTGATCGCGCAGGGACACTCGTTCGGTGCGATCGTCACGCTGGTGCGGCTGCTGCAGCAGCCGGACCGCTACCGGGCCGGGGTGATCTCCGGTGCTCCGCTGGTGCCGAACCCGGCGATGCTGGACAGCGACACCTCGATCGCGCTGGATCCGGGCTGGCTGTCGGAGGATCCGTTCTACCTTGACCTGCTCGCCAACGACCCGCTGTCGTTCGTCGACGCCGACGGCGCCCCGATGGTCCGCGAACTCGACCGGGCCTGGGACCGGTTCGGCGCCGAACTGCCGAAGCTGACCGTGCCGACGCTGGCCGTGCACGGCAGCGCCGACCCGATCGCCGACGTCGGCGCGGTGCGCGCGTACGCCGACCAGATCGACGCGCTCGACCTTTACGAGGTGGCCGGCGGCCGGCACGACATCCTCAACGACGTGGCGCACCGCGAGGTGGCTTCGGCGATCGTCGACTTCGTGCGGGCCAAGGCGCTAGGGTCGGCGTGATGTTGAAGCGGTTCACGGTCGCGGCGCTCGTCGCCTGCGGTGCGACGTTGTTCACGGCGGCCCCCGCCGGCGCCCAGCCCGGCGGCCCGCCGCCGTGCGAGCTGGCGCTGGCGTTCCTGTGCAGGTACATCCCGATGGCGCCCGAACTCGACCACGACATCGACCTGACCCAGCAGCAGCCGCCTGCCGACCCGAACGCTCCGCTGCCGGAGATGCGGCCCCCGGCCGACCCGTGCGCGATGGGCTGCATCTGAGGCCATCCAGCGCGCCGGCGTCACAACCAGGTGTCGTCCGTGGTGGCGGTGAGGAAGGCCTCGAGGTCGTCGCGCCACTGCGCGGGGGTGTTCTTGTCCGGCTCGATGCCGGTGTACTGGCCGCGGTAGAACAGCAGCGGCCGGGGCTTGCGGTGCGGCACATCAGACAGGGAGTGCACGGCGCCGAACACGACGAAATGGTCGCCGCCGTCGTGCACCGAATGCACCGAGCAGTCGATGTGCGCGAGCGAACCGTCGATCACCGGGGAGCCCAGTTTCGAGAGGTGCCAGTCGATCCCGGCGAACTTGTCGGGCTCACGGGACCCGAACCGGGCCGAGACGTGCTGCTGTTTCTCGTGCAGCACGTTGACGCAGAAATGCCCGCTGGCCTCGATGGCCTGCCAGGATCTCGACATCTTCGTCGGGCAGAACAACACCAGCGGCGGGTCCAGCGACAGCGCGGCGAACGACTGGCACGCGAACCCGACCGGCGCATCCTCGTGAACCGTGGTGATGACCGTGATGCCGGTGCAGAACTGCCCCAGCACGCTGCGGAACGTGCGCGGGTCGATGGGCTCGGCCGTCACCGTTACTTGAAGCCCACGCTGAAGTCGTGGCCCCACAGGCTGACCGCCGTGCTCTCCCGCGCGACCCAGTCGTCGTCCTCGACCTGCAGTCCCTCACAACCGAATTCGACGTCGAAGCCGCCGGGCGTCTTCATGTAGAACGACAGCATCTTGTCGTTGACATGCCTGCCCAGCGTCGCCGACATCGGCACCTTGCGGCGCAGCGCGCGGTCCAGGCACAGCCCGACGTCGTCAGCCTCGCCGACCTCGACCATCAGATGCACGATGCCGCTGGGCGTCTCGCCGGGCATGAACGCCAGGCTGTGGTGGCGGGGGTTCACGCCGAGGAAGCGCAGCCACGCGGGGGCGCCGTCGGCGGGCCTGCCCACCAACTGGGGCGGCAGCCGCATCGAGTCGCGCAGGTAGAACCCGAGCACGTCGCGGTAGAAGTGCAGAGTCTCGGCGTCGTCGCGGGTGGTCAGCACCACGTGCCCCAGGCCCTGCTCCTCGGTGACGAACTTGTGGCCGTAGGGGCTGACGACTCGGCGGTGTTCGAGCGCGACCCCGTGGAACACCTCCAGGGTGTTGCCCGACGGGTCGTCGAAGCGGATCATCTCGTCGACGCGGCGTTCGGCGAGTTCGGCGGCCGTCGCCTCCTTGTACGGCACGCCCTCGACGTCGAGCCGGTTGCGGATGTCCTGCAGCTCGGCGGCGTTGGCTGTCTCCCAACCGGATTGGAGCAGCCGGTCATGGTCACCGGGAACGATGACCAGCCGCGCGGGGAACTCGTCCATCCGCAGGTAGAGCGCGCCGTCGGTCTGCCCCGAGCCCTCGACCATGCCGAGCACCTTGAGCCCGTACTCGCG
The DNA here is from genome assembly GCF_001722335.1 of Mycolicibacterium flavescens. GTDB lineage: Bacteria > Actinomycetota > Actinomycetes > Mycobacteriales > Mycobacteriaceae > Mycobacterium > Mycobacterium flavescens. The sequence continues at coordinate 23,119 of NZ_MIHA01000028.1, read as the reverse complement.
CCAGGCCGCGACGTCGGTGGCCTCGATCCGCAGATACCCGAGCGATCTGATGCTCATCGCGAGCCTCCCAGGAAATCGATGGTGAGCTTGTTGAACTCGTCGAACTTCTCCAGCTGCGCCCAGTGCCCGCACTGCCCGAACACGTGCAGCTGCACGCGGGGAATCTGCTTGAGCGCCACCAGCGCACCGTCCAACGGGTTGACCCGGTCCTCACGACCCCAGATGAGCAGCACCGGCTGGCGCAGCTTGTAGACCTCGCGCCACATCATGCCGAGCTCGAAGTCGGCACCGGCGAACGACTTACCCATCGCCCGCGTCGCGGCCAGCGACTCGGGCTGGCTGGCGATCTCGAACCGCTCGTCGATCAGCTCCTCGGTGATCAGGTTCTGATCGAAAACCATGATGCGCAGGAACTTCTCGATGTTCTCGCGGGTCGGCTCGGCGGCGAACTTGCCGAGGAGCTTGACGCCCTCGGTCGGGTCCGGCGCGAACAGGTTCACCGAAAGCCCGCCCGGACCCATCAGCACGAGCCGGCCGGCCCGCTTCGGGTTGTCCAGCGCGAAGCGCACAGCGGTCCCGCCGCCCAGCGAATTACCCACCAGCGCAGCGCGTTCGATGCCGAGGTGGTCGAACAGGTTGAGCAGCGCGGTGGCGCTGTAGCGGTTGTACTGCTCGTGTTCGGTGTGCTTGTCGGAGTGCCCGTAGCCGGGCTGGTCGACGGCGATGACGTGGAAGTGCTTGGCCAGCACCCCGATGTTCTTCGAGAAGTTCGACCAGCTCGACGCGCCGGGACCGCCGCCGTGCAGCAGCACGATGGTCTCGGAGTGGCCGACGCCGGCCTCGTGGTAGTGCAGCCGCATGTCCTCGCGGACCTGCGCGTACCGCGAGGTCGACTCGAAGGTGATCTCGACCTGTTGCTCGGTTTCCTGAATGTAGGAGGTCATCGGGGGGCTAAACCATCGTGTCCTGCGGGGGGAGCCCGAACTCGTTATTGCCGAAGATCAGGTAGGCGCGCTCGGGATCGTTGGCGGCGTGCACACGTCCGGCGTGGGCGTCGCGCCAGAAGCGTTGCACCGGAGCGTCGTTGTTCAGCGCGGTGGCGCCCGACGCCTCGAACAGCCGGTCGATCGAGGCGATCGCGCGGCCGGTCGCACGCACCTGGTCGCGACGGGCGCGGGCGCGCAGCTCGAACGGGATCTCCTGGCCCGCCTGCAGCAGTGCGTACTCGTCGCCGACGTTGCCGATCAACTGGCGCCACGCCGCGTCGATGTCGCTGGCCGCCTCGGCGATGCGGATCTTGGCGAACGGGTCGTCCTTGGCCTTCTCGCCGGCGAACGCGGCGCGCACCCGCTTGCCCTGGTGCTCGACGTGCGCGTCGTACGCGCCGTAGGCCATGCCCACGATCGGCGCCGAGATGGTGGTGGGATGCACTGTGCCCCAGGGCATCTTGTACACCGGTGCGGTGTTGGTCTGCAGGCCGCCCGCGGTGCGGTCGTTCATCGCCTTATAGGACAGGAAGCGGTGCCGCGGCACGAAAACGTCCTTGACCTTGAGCGTGTTGCTTCCGGTGCCCTTGAGACCGACCACGTGCCAGACGTCGTCGATGTCGTACTCGGTGCGCGGGATCAGGAAGCTGCCGAAGTCGACCGGCTTGCCGTCCTTGATCACCGGTCCGCCGACGAAGGTCCATGTCGCGTGGTCGCATCCCGAGGACCAGTTCCACGAGCCGTTGACGATGTAGCCGCCGTCGACCACGGTGCCCGCACCCATCGGCGCGTAGCTCGACGAGATCCGCACGGACGGGTCCTCACCCCAGACCTCGTCCTGGGCCTTCTGGTCGAACAAGGCGAGGTGCCAGTTGTGCACGCCGATGATCGAACTGACCCAACCGGTCGAACCGCACGCGCTGGCGAGGCGGCGCACCGCTTCGTAGAACAGCGTCGGGTCGCACTGCAGACCACCCCACTGTTCGGGCTGCAGCAGCTTGAAGAAACCGACCTCGTTGAGTTCGTTGACGGTTTCGTCGGGCAGGCGCCGCAGATCCTCCGTCGCCTGGGCGCGCTTGGCGATCAGCGGCAGCAGGTCATCGATGCCGGCTAGGACCGACTGCGCGTCACGCTGTTCAATGGACGTCACTGGTGTGCCTCCCGAGGATAAGGACCTGGCGATGAGCGCTTGCGCGAAGCACAGATCGCTTGTTCTGAGATTAGAACACGTTACGATTCATGTCGAGCAGCGCATTCCTGCAGCGGCTAGACCTGCACACATGCATTTCTGTAACCTGTTCTAATTCTCGGCCTCCAGCTGACACGAAGGGTGAAGACCACAGTGACCGACGAGCCGCTCGGCAGCCACGTCCTCGAGTTGGAGATCGCCGACGTCATCACCGAGACCGACGACGCGCGTTCGCTGGTGTTCGCGGTGCCCGCGGGCACAGAGATACCGGCCGAGCGGCTGCGCTACGCGCCCGGCCAGTTCCTGACGCTGCGCGTGCCCAGCGACCGCACCGGTTCGGTGGCGCGCTGCTACTCGCTGTGCAGCTCCCCGTTCACCGACGACCGGCTCACCGTGACGGTCAAGCGGACCGCCGACGGATACGCGTCGAACTGGCTGTGTGACAACGCGCACGCCGGGATGAAGGTCCACGTGCTCGCGCCGTCGGGCACGTTCGTGCCCAAGACGCTCGACACCGACTTCCTGCTGCTGGCCGCCGGCTCGGGGATCACGCCGATGATCTCGATCTGCAAATCCGCGCTGGCCGAGGGCAGCGGCAAAGTGGTGTTGATCTACGCGAATCAGGACGAGAACTCGGTGATCTTCGGCCCGGCGCTACGGGAGTTGGCGAACAAATACCCCGACCGGCTCACCGTCGTGCACTGGCTGGTGTCGGTTCAGGGGTTGCCCAGCGCTGCGGCCCTGGCCGGGCTGGCGGCGCCGTACACCGGTCACGACGCCTACATCTGTGGCCCCGGCCCGTTCATGGCGGCCGCCGAGGAGGCCCTCAAAGGCGCGGGCCTGCCCGCCGAGCGGCTGCACATCGAGGTGTTCAAGTCGCTGGATTCCGACCCGTTCGCCGCGGTGGTGATCGAGGAGGACGACAGCGACCAGGGCCCGGCCACCGCGATCGTCACACTCGACGGTGAAACGCACGAGATCCGGTGGCCCCGCAGCGCCAAGCTGCTCGACGTCCTGCTGGACAAGGGCCTCGACGCGCCGTTCTCCTGTCGCGAAGGGCACTGCGGCGCCTGCGCGGTCCTGAAGAAGAGCGGCGACGTCGACATGGAGGTCAACGACGTGCTCGAACAGTCCGACCTCGACGAGGGGCTGATCCTCGGCTGCCAGGCCACCCCCCGGTCGGATTCGGTCGAAGTCACCTACGACGAATAACGCGCGGGCTAACATTCGCCGCACGACGGCTCAGGAAGGCAACACATGGCTAAGCGGTTGACCCGCATCGCCGCTGCGGTTTCGGCGGTGTGGCTGGCGCTCGCGGTGTCCCTGCCGTCGGCGACGGCCGCCGTCGACACCGCCGACTCCTCCATCCCCGTCGACCCCGGCACCACTCTGGAGATGCACGTCACCGCGAACTGCATTGCCGCCGAGGCGAACTGCCTGTTCAACACCAGCGCCAACCTGCGTCGCGGACCGGACGTCCTCGGCTTCCCCGGCGACCTGTGGGCCCGGCAGACCACCACGCTGCGCACCATGGACCGCAGCGTGTACCTGAACTTCCAGTTCGACGCGCCCAACACCAGGGCATTCAAATCGCTGACCGACGTCGAGTTCGCGACGATCTACTTCGGGGGCGGCCCACCGGAGAAGTTCCAGTTCCGCGGGAACAGCTGGCCGGTCGACTCCCGCACCGGCGCCCCGCGCACCGACGTCCCGCTGATCGTGTGCACCCACATCCAGGTGGTGTACGCCGGCGTCAACATCACCTCACCCGACGCCTGCGCCCAGGCCGCGTTCAGCTGACTCCGCCCCCCGAATACAGGGGTCGGGCAGTCAAATCGTAGGGATTCACCCGATTCCTATCGACCCCGCAAACCGTACGTTGAATTCAGTTCAGCAAATACGCTGAGGTCTTTTTTCGATCGACCCTCGTAACGCCGATCCGGCGGTGACGAGTCACCCCCACGCGTTCTCACGAGAGGTCCAGATGAATCAGCGGGCAAAGCACGGCACCGGTACCTACGCCCGCTACGTCGGACGCGTCGGCGCGCTGGCGGTGGCCCTCGGGGTGGGTACCGCGATCGGCGCGGCGTCCGGTCCGGCCTGGGCCACCCCGGACACCGGGACCGGCTCCGCCGATACGTCGGCACCGGCCGAGGCGAACGCCCCCGCTGACGAACCGCAGCCGCCCGCGTCGGCAGAGGTGCCTGAGCCTGCTGATTCGCAGACCACCGACACGATCGGTGACGACACCGCACCGACTGTGACGGTGAGCGGATCGGGCGGCGCGAACACCACCATCAACGGCTCCCCTGTCGAAGAGGTCGAGCCGACCGAGGAAGTCGAGCCGACCGAAGCGCCTGAACCCGCACCGGCCGACCCGCCGGACCCGCGGCCGCGCAACGACGACCCGGCGCCGGCGTCGTCCGTCGAGCCGCCTGAGCCCGCGGCTCCCCCGGCGACGCCGGAACCCGCTCCCGCGCCTGTCGAGCAGGAGCCCGTCGCGAGTCCGTCGGCCACGCCCGAATCCGTCGACCGGCCGGTCATCCAGCCCGCGGACACCTCGAGCATCCAGACGTTCAGCGCCGCCCGCGAAGTGCCGGCGCCGGAGCCCGCCACCACGGTGGTGTCGCAGTTCGCGTCGCTGCTCTCCCCGCTGCTTGTCCCGTCGCCGGGCACCCCGGCAGCGCCCGCGCTGGTGTGGGCGGTCCTCGCGTTCGCGCGCCGCGAGCTCGAACCGACGCCCGCCACCTCTGCGACCCAGACGCTCACCAGCCTCGGTGTCGGACCGACAGCGCGCGCCGCCGCGCCGAACCCGTTGTCGGCGCTCGAGAACTTCCTGCGCGGGGTCGTGACCGCGCTGACGAACAGGCCGCCGACCGCCGCACCGACGATCACCCAGGTCGACACCTCCTCGGGCGTGGTGACCGGCCGGCTGAACGCCACAGACGCCGAAGGCGACGCGATCACCTACACCGTCAGGCAGCCGGCCAACGGCCGGGTCACCGTCAGCGACACCGGCGAGTTCACGTTCACCCCGAGCGAGTCGGCCGCCCACGCCGCCAGCGCAACCGCGCGTGACGATTTCGCGTCGTTCTCGGTGACGCTTCGCGACGCCCGCGGCGGCGTGCGGGTGGTGACGGTCCGCAACATCCCGATCACCCCGGCCAACGACGCACCGATCAACGGCGGTTTCGCCGTGACACAGACGAACCCGGGCACCGGCATCGTCAGAGGTGTGGTCTCGGCGGCCGACCCCGACGGCGACCGACTGGCCTACAAGGGCACCACGACAACCGCCAAGGGCAGGGTGACCGTTGCAAGCAACGGCACCTTCACCTACACCCCGACGGCCGCCGCCCGCCACGCCGCGTCGGCCACCACCGCGCCAGTGACCGACAGTTTCACGGTCACGGTCACCGACGGCCACGGCGGAACCCTCGCGGTGCCGGTCACGGTGACGGTCACACCGGCGAACAAGGCACCGCAGGCCCCCAAAGTGACTGTGGACAAACCAGATTCGGTCACCGGCGTGGTCACCGGCACGGTGCGGGCCACCGACGCCGACCGTGACACGCTGACCTACAGCGGCCCGACCGACACCACCAAGGGCACGCTCGTCGTCCACAGCAACGGCAACTTCACCTATACGCCGACGCAACCGGCCCGGGAGAACGCCGCAGCAGGCGGCGCCGCGGCCAGGGACACCTTCACCGTCACCGTCACCGACGGCCACGGCGGCACCCTGGCCGTACCCGTCACCGTGACCATCAGTCCGAACCGGGCCCCTGTCGCCGGTATGGTCGTTGCACCGCAACCGAACCCGCTGACCGGCGTGGTGAACGGGTCGGTGACCGCGAGCGATTCCGACCGTGACCCGGTGACCTACAGCGGCAGCGGTGAGACTCCGAAAGGCAATGTCGTCGTCGCAGCCGACGGCAGATTCACCTACACCCCGACCGACGAGGCCCGCGCCGACGCTCAGGCAACCGCGGGCGCGGATTCCGACACGTTCGTCGTCACCGCCACCGACAGTCGCGGGGCGACGACCAGCATCTCGGTGGAAGTCACTGTGGCACCGGCAAACCGGGCCCCGCTCGTAACCGATCCGACCGTCGGCAGCCCGAACAGCGACGGCGTCGTCACCGGTTCTCTGGGCGTCACCGACCCCGACGGCACCGCGCTGACCTATCAGATGGTGTCCGGCCCGACCCTCGGCACCGTCCAGATCGACGCCGACACCGGGACGTACACCTACACCCCGACCGACGCCGCGCGACTGCAGGCGGCGCTGAGCACGGCGGTCGACGAGACCGACACGTTCACCGTGCGGGTCAGCGACGGGGTCAATGCACCGGTCACCGTGACGGTGTCGGGCATCGTGGTCGCCGAGTTGCCGGTGAACAGCGTCATCGCCACCCCTGAGGTCGGCGAGGGCCCCCGGGCGGTGGTGATCAGCCCGGACGGCTCGCGCGCGTATGTCGCCAACGCCGAGGGTGATTCGATCACCGTGCTGAACACCGCGGACTACTCGACCATCACGACGATCCCGGTCGGTGACCGCCCGGTCGCGCTGGCGCTGAACCCGGGCGGATCGGTGCTCTACGTCGCGACCGCGGGCGACGGTGCGGTTGTCGCCATCGACACCGCGTCGCTGACGGCCGGCGAGCCGATCGAGATCGGCGCGGAGCCCGCCGGCATCGCGGTGAGCCCGGACGGCTCGCTGGTGTTCACGACCAACACCGACGACACCCTGACCATCATCGACGTGGCGACCGGCGCCACGACATCGATCGAGGTCGACCCGACCGGAATCGCCACGAGCTCCGACGGCCGCTACGTCTACCTGGCCAACCCCGACGAGAGCGGGCTGACCATCATCGACCGCGAGACGGGCGATCAAACCACCGTCGTGGTCGGCGACACCCCGACCGGGGTGGTGGTGAGCCCGACGGATGACCGCGTCTACGTCACCGTCAGCGGTGAGGACCGGGTGGCGATCGTCGACCTGAGCAACGGAAACTCCGTGTCCTACATCGATGTCGGCGACGACCCGCGTGGTATCGACATCACCGGTGACGGACGGCTCTACGTCGCCAACTACGGGTCGGACAACGTCGCGGTCATCGACACCACAACGGGTGTGGTCACGTTCGTCGCCGTGGGCGACGCACCCACCGATGTCGCGGTCAACGCCGACGGCACCCAGGCGACTGTGACCAACAGCGGGGACAACACGGTGACCGTGATCGTGCTCACCGGCAACGCGGCGCCGGACGTGGTCTACACCGTCAGCGCAGCCGACATCACCGACGGCGCAACGGTCATCGAGTTCGAGGCCACCGATCCCGACGGCGACGTCGTGTCCTACGCCGTCGCGACCCTTCCGACGCACGGCACGCTGGTGTACAACGGCGACGGCACGTTCACCTACACGCCGAGCGCGCAGGCCCGCCACGACGCCGCGTTCGGCACCGGCTCACCTGCCGACACGTTCGTCGTCGCCGTCGACGACGGCCGCGGGCAGATCGTGCCGGTCACGGTGACCGTCGCCATCGATCCGTTCAACGCGGCGCCGGTCACTGCCGACGACTACTACACCGTCGGCGAAGACGGGTCGATCATCGTGAGCCCGTTGGCCAACGACAGCGATCCCGACGGCGACGTCCTGACCTACATCGGATACAACCAACCGCCCAACGGAACCCTGGTCGTCAACGACGACGGCACTTTGACCTACACACCGAACGCCAATTTCCACGGACTCGACGGGTTCGCCTACCAACCCACCGACGGCCTCGCAGACGGCGAGATGCGCATCGTGTACATCACCGTGGTCCCCGTCGACGATGCGCCGGTGGCCGCCGACGACGCGCTCGGCGTCGACATGAACGGTTCGGTCACCTTCAATCCGCTGGACAACGACGTCGACCCCGACGGTGGTCCCCTGCAGCTCGTCTCCTACACCGACGGCGCGTCCGGTGTCGTCACCGACAACGGCGACGGCACCCTGACCTATACCCCGTTCGCGGACTTCGTCGGCACGGACACCATCACCTACGTGATCTTCGACGGTGTGACGCAGAGTTCGGGCACCGTCGTATTCACGGTCTCCCGGGTCAACGCGGCGCCCACTGTCGCGCCGATCGTCGCCAAACCGGTCAACGGCACCGTCCACATCGACCTGCACGCTGCCGACACCGACGGCGACGCCCTGAGCTACACCGTGGGCGGGCTCAGCGGCAAAGGCACCGTCACCGCGCTCGGCGACGGCGTCTTCGTCTACAACCCGACCGCAGCCGCCCGGTCCGCGGCCGCGACCACCGGCCAAGCCGACACCGACACCTTCACGGTCACGGTCACCGACGGCTTCGGCGGAGTCGTCCAAACCCAGGTGACCGTCGAGATCGCGCCGACGCGTGTGGCCGGTGAGACCGAGATCCCCGGAATCCCGCGGGGTAACCCGGTGGTGTCCGAAACCGGGCATGTCTCGGTGCTCGCCGGCGTGATCCGCTCCGGCGGAACCGACTTCACCAACATCGCGGTGACCGACACCAGGACCGGTCAGCAGATCGGCGGCATGGTCACGACACCGGGCACGCTGACCTTCGGTTCGCCGTCCCCCGGCGCGATCAAACCCGGGATCGAGATCACCCCGGACGGCACTCGCGCGGTCATCACGACCACGAACAACGCCGACACGGTCTGGGTGACCGTCATCGACACGGCCACCGGTCAGCAGATCGGCGACACCGTCGCGGTCGCCGGGTACGCAGATGCGTTCGCGCAACGGCCAGCACAGCTCAACGCCGACGGCACCCGCGCGGTCATCACGACCAAGGGTCAGGGCAACCTCACCACCAGCGTCGCCGTCATCGACACCGAGACCGGTCAACAGCTCGGCACCACAATAGATGTGGCCGGTGCTGCGGTCGACCCGCAGCCCTTCTACGATCCGAACCCACAGCGGTTCACCGGCGCCGGAACCCGTTATATCGTCACTTCGTACTCGGGTGCCGATCGGACCCTCCGCATCGTCGTGGTGAACACCGAAACCGGTGAGCAACTGGGCGAGACCGTCGCCGTGCAGGGCTCGATGGAACGCGCGTTGTACTTCAACGCGGACCGCACCCGGATGGCAGTGAGCGGCTATTCCTACTCATATGACGAGGACGAAGGGGTGGGCTACGGCACCACAACCACGGTGCTCGTCGACACAATCAACGGCGGCCAGATCGGTGACACCGTCACACTGGGCGGCAATCCGCAGCCGATCACCTTCTCGGCCAACGGCAATCGTGCGATCATCTCGGCGCGCCCGGGTAGCCCGCACCCGGACATCACCGAGGTCGCGATCGTCGATACGGCCAGCGGCCAGCAGATCGGCACCAACATTGCCGTTCCGGGCGACATGACGGTGGCGCTGACCGCCGACGGATCGAGGATAATCTTTACCGGGTCGGCGTTCACCGACACGACGTTGAAGGTCATCGACGGGGCCACCGGCAATCAGCTGGGCGCCGACATCGTGGTAAGTGGTTGGCGCGCAGGCGCAGTCGCACTGAGTCCGGACGAGACCCGTGCGACCGTCGTCACCAGTTCGCTCGACAGCGCGTCGGGCACCGGCACGCTGCACGTGGTCACCGTCGAGACCGCCACCGGCACGCAGGTGGCAGGCAACAGCCTCGTGATCCCGCAGGACATGCAGGGCATCGCCACCGTCACAGATGACCGCAGCGCGATCGTGGTCGTCTCCGCGGACACGGCCGGTAACACCACCCGGGTCTCGGTCATCGACACCTACAGCGGGGATTTCGTCGGCTCACAGGCGGTGGCGCCGGGCCGCTGGCGCAGCACCACGATGAACCAGGACGGCTCCCGGGCCGTCGTCGCCACCTATGACGACGTCGCGCGAACCTCGCATCTGGTCCTGGTCGACGTAACCGACGGCGCGACGCTGGGCACCGGCGTCACGCTGAGCGGCTTCAGCAACGATCCCCCGAAGCTCAGCGACGACGGCACCCGACTGCTGTTCATCACCAACTCCACGGGGGCCGCGCCGGCGCAGCACTATGCGCTGCTCTACGCCGCCACTGGCGCGATGGTCCTGCCGGCGACTTCGATTCCCTACCAGTCGCAGGTCCTCATGGTCGGCAATGGAAACCGGATCGTCGTCGCCTACAACGACGGCACAGTGTCGCAGATCACCGTCTTCGACGGCGTCGCCGGCAACCAGGTCGGTGCCCCGATCCTGTTGGCGGCCCAACCCGGGCAACCCCCGCGCATCGCCGTCAGCGGGGACGGACGCTTCCTCGGGATCTCCTCGCTCGTGAGCTCGCTCGGGTCGAACATGCTCAACGACGTCGCATTCGTCGACCTCGACAGCGGCGCCCGGATCGGCGACACCATCACCTTCGCCGAGACCGCCTCCGTCGGCGGCTTCGACGGGACGTCGGCAGTCGTCCTGACCTCGGACGCCGTCACGGGGTCGACCGGCCAGACCATCGTCGATCTCGCCGCCGGTGGCGGCTCAGGCGGCACTGGCGGCTCGGGAAGTACCGGGACCGGCGGCAACGGCTCGTCGGGCACCGACGATGATGAGGGCTCCAGCGGCTCCGACAGCGGCGGCAGCGGCTCGGGCGGATCCGGCGGGACCCCCGAAGGGGAGGCTTAGCGCGGCAGCCCGAGCAGCCTCTCGCCCGCGAGGGTGAGCAGGATCTGCTCGGTGCCGCCGGCGATGGTCAGGCAGCGGGTGTTGAGGAAGTCGAACACCGTCTGGTTCTCGACCACGCCGCCGCCCTCGGACAGTTCCATCCGCAGCTCGGCCAGCGCCTGCCGGTACCGCACCCCGATGAGTTTGCGGACGCTGGCCTGCGGACCTGGATCCTGTCCTCCCACAGCCAGTTCGGCGATCTTGCGGTCCAGCAGCGAGCCGACCTGCGCGGCCACGATCAGCGCACCCAGCTCGTCCTGACCGGCCACGTCGAAGTCCAGCGTGGCGACCTGCTTGAGCAACTCCTCCATCGGATTGCCCAGCGCGGTGCCCGCGGCCATCGCGACCCGCTCGTTGGCCAGCGTCGTGCGGGCCAACCGCCAGCCGTCGTTGACCTGACCCACCACCATCTCGTCGGGCACGAACACGTCGTCGAAGAAGACCTCGTTGAACAGGTTGTCGCCGGTGATCTCCCGCAGCGGGCGGATGTCGATCCCCGGCGAGGACATGTCGACCAGGAAGTACGTGATGCCCTTGTGCTTCGGCGCCTCCGGGTCCGTGCGCGCCAGGCACACCCCCCACTGCGCCTTATGCGCCGCCGACGTCCACACCTTCTGGCCGGTCAGCTTCCAACCGCCCTCGGCGCGCACGGCTTTCGTCCGCAGCGCCGCCAGGTCCGAACCGGCTCCCGGCTCGGAGAACAACTGACACCACAGCAGCTCACCGCGCAGCGTTGCGGGCACGAACCGCTCGATCTGTTCGGGGGTGCCGTGCTCGAGGATCGTCGGCGCGGCCCACCAGCCGATCACCAGATCCGGGCGCGTCACCCCGGCCGCAGCCAGTTCCTGGTCGATCAGCAGCTGCTCGGCGGGCCCGGCGCCCCGACCGTGCGGCTTCGGCCAGTGCGGCGCCTGCAGCCCGGCGTCCGCCAACGCCGCCTGCCGCTGCTCGACCGGCAGCTTCGCGACTTGTTCTACCGCCGAGGCGATTTCGGGCCGCAGCTCGGCCACCGAGGCCAAGTCGATGCTCAGCTCGCGCCGCACACCCTGCTGGGTCAGCGCCGCCACCCGGCGCAGCCAGTGCTTCTCGCCGCGCAGGAAGTGCGCCAACCCGTAGGCCCGGCGCAGGTACAGGTGCGCGTCGTGCTCCCAGGTGATCCCGATTCCGCCCAGCACCTGGATGCAGTCTTTGGCGTTGTTCTTGGCCGCGTCGATGCCGACCGCCGCGGCCACCGCGGCCGCGACCGACAACTGCGCGTCGTCGCCCTCGGACACCGCGCGCGCCGCGTCACCGGCGGCCACCGCGGCCTGCTCGGAGCGCAACAGCATCTCCGCGCACATGTGCTTGATCGCCTGGAAACTCCCGATCGGTTTGCCGAACTGTTCGCGCACCTTCGCGTACTCGGTGGCGGTCTGCAGCGCCCAGCGCGCGAGCCCGGCGGCCTCCGCGGCCATCATCGCCGCCGCGACGTCGACGATCCGCTGCGCCGAACCGTCGATCGGCCGCGCCGGGGCCGAGTCCAGCACGACGCGCGCCAGCGGCCGGGAGAAGTCGGTCGGCTCGAGCGGTTCGACCGTCACCCCCGCGGCGGTGGCGTCGACCATGACGAAACCGTCGCCGGCAGGCAGCACCAGCACACCGGCCCCGTCGGCGCCCAGCACGTAATCGGCCGTGCCCGAGACCGCCCCGTCGGCCAGTTGCAGGTCCGCGGCCAACGCCACACCGGCGACCCGGTCCCCGGCGGCCAGCGCCGCGAGCACATCCGGGTCGGTGATGACGAGGGTGGCCAGCGCGGTGGTCGCCACCGGCCCCGGCACCAGCGCGGCGGCCGCCTCGTCGACCATCGCGCACAGATCCTCGACGGTGCCGTCGGCCCCGCCGTGTTCCTCGGGCAGCGCAACGCCGAAGATCCCGAGCTCAGCTAACCCGCGGTAGGGGCCGCGCCACGCGTCGGGTTGCCCCTGCTCGACGTCGCGGGCTGCGGCGATGGCGTTGGACGCTGCGGCCCAGTCACGAATCAGCTCGCGTACGGCTAACTGTTCGTCAGCAATGGTCCCCGGGGATGCGACCGACACCGTCCACTCCTAGCGTTGGGTGAGAAGGCAGTACTCCCCACTAGAACGTGTTCTAATAGTGCCAGCGATCGACCGTCAAGTCGACCGCCGTCACAGCAGGACACATCGGTGCCGTCGCCGCTGCCGAGGTGAGCACAAAAAGGATCGGCATGCGTATCGTTTTCAGCGAGAACGCGTGATGAAGGAGCTGTCTGCCGCATGTCTGGCCCGTCCCCGTCGGCCTCGCCCAACCCACAGTCGGAATCCCGGCCGCGCCAGGTGATGAACGTGGCGGTGCTGTCGGAGTCCGAACTCGGCTCCGAGGCCCAGCGCGAGCGCCGCAAGCGGATCCTGGACGCCACGCTGGCGATCGCCTCCAAGGGTGGTTACGAGGCCGTCCAGATGCGCGCGGTGGCCGAACGCGCCGACGTCGCGGTCGGCACCCTCTACCGCTACTTCCCGTCGAAGGTGCACCTGCTGGTCTCCGCGCTGGGACGCGAATTCGAACGCATCGACGCCAAGACCGACCGCGCGTCGCTGTCCGGCGGCACGCCGTATCAGCGCCTCAACATCATGGTCGGCAAGCTCAACCGCGCAATGCAGCGCAACCCGCTGCTGACCGAGGCCATGACCCGTGCGTTCGTGTTCGCCGACGCCTCGGCCGCCGGCGAGGTCGACCACGTCGGCAAGCTGATGGACTCGATGTTCGCCCGCGCGATGAGCGACGGCGAACCGACCGAGGACCAGTACCACATCGCCCGCGTCATCTCCGATGTCTGGCTGTCGAACCTGCTGGCCTGGCTGACCAGGCGGGCGTCGGCCACCGACGTCAGCAAGCGACTGGACCTGGCCGTGCGTCTGCTCATCGGCGACGGCGAGCACCCTAAGATCTAGCCGGTGGGCTTACCGGACGACCTGGCGCGGGCGCTGGACGCGGCCGCTGCGACGCCGCGACTGCTGGTCACCTCCGACTTCGACGGCACGCTGGCGCCGATCGTGAACAACCCGGCCGACGCGCGACCGCTGCCCGCCGCCGCCGACGCCCTGGTCGCGCTGGCCGATCTGCCGGACACCGCGAGCGCGCTGATCTCCGGGCGCGCGCTGGAGGTGCTGCGGGCACTGTCCGGGATGCCGCCGGCCGTGCACCTGGTCGGCAGCCACGGCGCGGAGTTCACCTCCGGCTTCTCACACGACGTCGACACCGCTCGGCTGCAACGGATCACCGCCGAGCTGGAGGCCATCGCGGCCGGTAAGCCCGGCGTCACCGTGGAGACCAAACCCGCCAGCGTCGCCCTGCACGTGCGCAACGCCTCACCGGCCGACGGCGACGCCGCGCTGACCGCCGCTCAGGAGGCGTCGAGCGCGTGGGGCGCGCAGGCCACCGCGGGCAAGGCCGTGCTCGAGTTCGCCGTGATCCAGACCGACAAGGGTGAGGCCGTCGACATCCTGCGCGACCAGGAAAACGCCACCGCCGTCGTGTTTCTCGGTGACGACGTGACCGACGAGAAGGCGTTCCGCCGGATGCGCGACGGCGATGTCGGTGTGAAGGTCGGGCCGGGCGACACGCTGGCCGGCTACCGGGTCGACACCCCCGAGGACGTCGCCGCCGCGCTGCAGTACCTGCTGCAGGCCCGTCGCCAGCGATGCTGAGCACCGAACAGCTCGCCGCACGCACCGACCGGGCGGTCCGCGCCGCCGTGGCCGCCGCCACCGACCTCGGCCTGCAGGTCGACGAACCCCGCGTGCTCTACGACGTGTTCTCGGTCATCGTGCACCTGCGGCCGGCGCCGGTCGTGGCGCGGGTGCCGACCGTCGTGCCGCCGTCGTACCGGCGAAACCCGCAGGCGCAGACCGCGCAGCAGCGCGCCGAACTCGACGTCACCGGATGGCTGGCCGAGCGCGGGTACCCCGTCGTCGCACCGAGTCCGCTGACGCCGCGCGAACCTGTTCGCCGCGAAGGGTTCTCGATGACGTTCTGGCAGTACGTCGAGCATCAGCGGTCCGCCGAGCCCGACATGGCCGCCCGCATGGCCGCCACCGCGCGGTTGCACGCCGCGCTGCGCGATTACCCCGGTGAGCTCGGCTTCTGGGCGCCGTTCGGCACCTACATCCCCGAGGGTCTCACCCGGCTGCGGGAACTGCCCGACGTGCTCCCACCGGCCGATCTCGAACGCGCGCAACAAGAATGGGCTGTCATCGCGCCGGTGCTCACCTCCCGCGACGTGTTCGCGGCGACTTTTCCCGGCGTCGGCGTCCAGCCCATTCACGGCGACGCGCCGTACCACAACATGATCGGCGAGCTGTGGTCCGACTTCGAGCTGGTGACGATCGGCGCCGTCGAATCCGACCTGGCGATGACGGGTCCCGACGCCGTCGCCGCCTATGACGCCGCGGCAGTCGGATTGGGGTTGCGCCCCACCGATCCCCGGGTGCTGGCAGTCACCGAGGCCGCGGGCCGGCTCGGCATAGTCGCGGCGTTGGCGATGGCTCCCGAGCTGCCGATGCTGATCGACGGTGTCGCGCCGATGCTGGACCTCTGGCGCGAGGCCCCGCCGATCACCCGGCTCTGATCAGGCCGGCGGGCCGGACGTGCGGCCACGGACCAGCTCGGTGTCCAGCACGTCGACCACCGGCAGGCCCGAGCGCGGCGGCTGGTGCAGCAGCCGACCGGCCCGGCGGCCCTTTTCGACGCTCGGCTGCGCGACCGTGGTCAGTCCGCGCCGCAGCGCCTCGGGCACCCCGTCGAAGCCGGTGACCGTCATGTGCCCCGGCACGTAGATGCCGCGGCCGCGCAGATAGTCCATCGCCGACAGCGCCAGCACGTCGGCCGTGCACATCAGCGCCGTCAGCCGCGGGTTCGCCGACAACGCCACCTCGGCCGCCGCACCGCCCGAGGTGGGTAGGTGCTCGTAGCTCTCCACCACGGTCAACGAGTCGCGGGCGAGCCCGGCCGCGGTGATCGCGTCGACCACCCCGGCGATGCGTTCGCGCTGCACGTGAAAATGCGGCGTCTGCAGCCGCTGCGGATCGGCGACAGCGGCGCCGACCTCACCGGCCGGGCGGTCGCGGCCCAGCCGCATCGTCAGCAGGCCGATCTCTCGATGGCCCAGTCCCACAACATATTCGGCGAGCTCCCGCATCGCTGCGCGGTCATCGATGCACACCCTCGACGCCCCCGGCACGTCCATCGGCTGGTCGACGACCACCACCGGCAGGTGCCGCTGCCGGACCACCGCCAGATACGGGTCGTCGTCGGAGGCCGAGTAAACCACGAACCCGTCGACCCCGGCAGCCAGCACCGCGGCGGTGCCGTCGCCGACGTCGCGGCTCGGTCCGACGGCCACCAGCAGCAGGCCCTGGCCGGCCTCCTCGCACGACTCCGCAAGCCCGGCAACGAAATCGAGCGCGGCCGGATCACTGAACGAGTAGTTCAGCGGTTCGGTGATCATCAGCCCGACCGCCCCGGCCTTGCGGGTCCGCAGCGAGCGCGCGACCGGGTCCGGGCCCGGGTAACCGAGTCGCTTGGCGGTGGCCAGCACCCGTTCACGCAGATCGGCCGACAGCTGGTCTGGCCGGTTGTAGGCGTTGGAGATCGTGGTCCGCGAGACCTTCAGCTCAGCGGCCAGCGAGGCCAGGGTGGCACGCCGTCTGGGCGTGGGACTCCTCGGCATGCTCCCGCAGCGTAGTGGACGCGGGGCTGCCCTCAGGTGATGAGCACCTGATCGGCGGTTTGCCGCAGTCCGCGTTCGGCCGCCCACACCACCGCCCAGATGCTGCAGGCGACGGTGACGATCACGAAGCTCGGCGGCGCGTTGAACATCGCCGACAGGCCCAGCCCCGCCCACACCGACGCGAGGCTGAAGCCCGTCGACAGCGCGATCGCCGTGGCCGGCCGCGGGGTGAGCATGATCGCGGCGGCCGCGGGAGTGACCACCAGCGCGAACAGCAGCAGAGTGCCGACGGCCTGAACCGCCATCGTCACCGCGAGGCCTAGCAGCGCCATGAACGCCACCGACAGCGCCCGCACCGGAACCCCTTTGGCGTCGGCCACCTGGGCGTTGACCGAGCTGAACAGCAGCGGCCGGTAGATGAAGCCGATCGACAGCGCCAATACCACCAGCAGCGCCGCGAACATCGCGATCTGCTGGTTGGAGATCGCCAGCAGGTTGCCGAACAGCACGTTGGTCATCGTGCTCGAGCCGCGGGTAGCCAGCGAGTTGAAGAACAGGCCCAGCCCGGTCGCCATGGCCAGCACGGTGCCGGTCGCGACCTCACGGTCGGCGGCCCGGCGCCCGAGCGCGCCGATCACCAGCGCCCCGCCGATGCAGAACACGCCGAGCCCCACCCCCACGGGCACGCCGACCAGCACAGCGCCGGTGGCGCCCGGCAGCCCGATGTGGGCCAGCGCGTGCGCGGCGAACGCGGTGTTGCGCACGACGACGAAGTAGCCGATCAGCCCGGCGGCCAGCGCGACGATCGTGCCTCCGATCAGCGCGTTGCGCATGAACGCCGAGGTGAGGATGTCGAGCCAGTTCTCCTGGTAGCCCAGCGCGACGACGGAGGTGGTCATCACGTCCTCCGCATGTACAGCTCGCCCTGCGGGGTGTGCACGACCTCCACGCGGGTGCCGTAGAGGTGGCTGAGCAGTTCCTCGTCGACCACCCCGTCGAGGGTGTCGAAGTGTGCGTGGCCGTCGAGAAGGTAGATGGCGCTGGTCAACACGCCCAGCAGCGGGTTGAGGTCATGGGCGACGACGAAGATGGTCACGCCGTACTCGATGTTGATCCGCTCCAGCACCGCGACGATCTCGCGCTGGCTGCGCAGATCGAGCGCCGCGAGCGGTTCGTCGAGCACCAGCATCCGCGGCTTGGAGACCAGCGCCTCGGCCAGCGCGACCCGCTGGCGCTGACCGCCCGACAGTTGCGAAAGCCGTTTGCACGCCACGTCGGTCGCGTCGACGGCGGCCAGCGCCTCGTCGACGCGGCGGTTGTCGTCTCGGCTGGGGCGGCCGAAGCCCCACCGGTGTCCGGTCAGCCCGAGCATCACGGCGTCGCGGGCGCGGATCGCCTCACCGGAAATCGACGCGTAGTTCTGCGGCACGTAGCCGATCGCCTTGTTCAGCGCGCCCGGCGGCTGCCCGAACACCTTCACGTGTCCGGACGCCGGGGCGATGAGCCCGAGCATGATCTGCAGCAGCGTGGTCTTGCCCGCGCCGTTGGAGCCGATGACCGCGACGATGCCGCCCGCGGGCACGTCGAACGTGGCTTCCGACCAGATGAGCCGGCCGCCGCGCGCCGCGCTGACGTCGTCGAAGCTCAGCGCCGCGGTGTCAGGTTCGGACACCGAGCGCCTCGGCGAGTGCGGTCAACTGGTCCACCTGCCACGTGACGAACGAGTCGGTGTCGGGCGGGACGGTTTCGGTGACCTCGACCACCGGTACCCCGGCCTGCTCGGCGGCAGCCCGGATCTGTTGCGGCACAGAGCCTTCGGTCTGCACGTTGTAGATCAACACGTCGACGCCGCGGTCTTCGAGGAGCCGGAGGAACGCGTCGAGATCCGCGGGTGAGGGTTCGGACTCGTTGGCCGAGGCGACCTGGTACCCGGCCGGGGTGCGGTTGGTCAGACCGAGCGCCGCGGCCATGTCGTCGAAGACGGTCTCGGTGGCCGCGTAGGTCTTTCGGGACGCGCCCGCGCGAATGGATTCGATGCGCTCATCGTACGGCGTGAGCGCGGTGGCCAGCCCCCGGCGACGTTCGGCGAAGTAGCCCGCGGCTTCGGGCGCCAGCGCGCTCAGCCGGTCGCGCACGGCGTCGGCGACCGCGGTCACCGCGGCGGGGTCGTACCAGGCGTGCGGGTTGGCGCCGGCACCGTGATCGTGGTCGTGGTCATGTTCGTGGTCATGGTCGTGGTCGGCTGCCAGGGCCTCGACGACCGGCGCGTCCGGCGCAGCGCCGGCCGCCAGCTTGGCCGCCCACTCGTCGTAGTGACCGCCATTGAGCACCACCAGTTGGGCGCCCTCGAACGTCGCCGCGTCCGCGGGCGTCGGCTCGTAGTCGTGCGGGTCGACCGAGCTGCTCGCGATCACCGTGGTGACCTGCGCACAGTCACCGCCGAGCCGCTCGACCAGGTCACCCCACTGGTCGACGCTGACCACGACATCGACCGGCGCGACCGGGCACGCACCCTGCGGCGCGGCGCGGTCACCGTCGTCCGAGCACCCGGCGAGCGGGACGGCCAGCACGGCGCAGGCGGCCAGGACGCGGACCAGTCTGGGGTCGTAAAACATGGCGATAACGATAACCGTTTCCATTAATCGGCGCATCCGGGTGTCCCCGGGCCGCCGCTTAAGCTGAGCGGCGTGAGCGAGCATGCGTTCAGCGCGGCCGAGCGCCGGGCCGTCTACCGCGCCATCGCCGAGCGACGCGACATGCGCCGTTTCACCGCGGGCGCCGCCATGCCCGAGGACGCGTTGTCGCGGGTGCTGGCGGCCGCGCACGCCGCGCCCAGCGTCGGGTTGATGCAGCCGTGGCGGTTCATCCGGATCACCGACATTCGGTTGCGCCGGGCCATTCACCGGCTCGTCGACGACGAGCGGCACCGCACCGCCGAGGCGCTGGGCGCACGCGGTCAGGAGTTCCTCGCGCTGAAGGTCGAAGGCATCCTCGACTGCGCCGAACTGTTCGTGGTGGCCCTCGGCGACGACCGGCAGCGGCACGTGTTCGGCCGCCGCACCCTGCCCCAGATGGACCTGGCGTCGGTGTCGTGCGCGATCCAGAACATGTGGCTGGCCGCCCGCGCCGAGGGGTACGGCATGGGCTGGGTGTCGATCTTCGAACCCCGCGGACTGGCCGAACTGCTCGAAATGCCCGACGGCGCAGAGCCCGTCGCGGTGCTGTGCCTGGGCCCGGTGCCCGAGTTCCCGGACCGCCCGCAACTCGAGATCGACGAATGGACCTCGGGGCGGCCGCTGAGCGAGTTCGTCTGCGAGAACCGGTGGCCGGCGCCGGCGGGGATGCGCTGATGACCGTCGTCGACCTCAACGCCGACCTCGGCGAGGGCTTCGGGGTGTGGCGACTCGGCGACGACGAGGCCATGCTCGACATCATCACCAGCGCCAACATGGCGTGCGGGTTTCATGCCGGCGACCCGGCCCTGCTGCTGCGCACCTGCCGGGCGGCCGCCGAACGCGGTGTGCGCATCGGCGCGCAGGTGAGCTACCGCGACCTCGCCGGGTTCGGGCGCCGCTTTCTGGACATCTCACCCGACGAGCTGACCGCCGACGTCATCTACCAGATCGGCGCGCTGCAGGCCATCGCGCAGGTTGCCGGAACATCGGTCACGTACGTCAAACCCCATGGCGCGCTGTATAACACGATTGTCAACCACCGCGATCAGGCGCGCGCGGTCGCCGAGGCGGTGCACGCCGTCGACCCGGGGCTGCCGGTGCTCGGACTCTCGGTTTCGGCGTTCTTCCGCGAGGCCGCCGAACTGGGCCTGCAGACGGTACCCGAGGCGTTCGCCGACCGCGCGTACCGGCCGGACGGTCAGCTCGTGTCGCGCGGGCAGCGCAACGCCCTGCTGCACGACACAGCTGAGATCGCCGAGCGGGTGAGCTCGATGGTCAACCGCGGCCGGGTCGACGCGGTCGACGGGTCCACGATCGTGGTCAGGGTCGAATCCGTTTGCGTACACGGTGATTCGCCCGGTGCGGTGCAGATCGCCACCGCGGTGCGAGACCGGCTGACCGCCGACGGCGTCGAGATCCGGCCGTTCACCTAGCCGGTCGGGTCAGCCCGCAGTCACCGCACTTCGCCCCGTCGGCGATGCGGTAGTACAGGCAACAGCTGCGGCGACGAAACGCCAAGTTGTATTTGACCGTTCCGGTCCCGGTGAGCTTGCCGGTGTCCAACAGCGCACGGGCCAGCCGGGTCGCGGGGTCCCGTAGCCGTGGCCGGGCCGAGTACAGCGCGCGGGTCGCTGCGACCATCGCCGACGCCACGTTTCCGTACAGCAGCCCCGGCGCCAGCTTGACCCCCAAACCCGCCCCCAGCGGCTCGAGGTGGCGCTGCACCACCGCCTCGTAGAGCACCTCGACGAGTTCGCTTTCGCTTCCGCGCACACCTGTCGGTTCGACGATCGCGAGATCCGCGGAATCGCCCGCACGCTGCAGACCGACGAAATCCGGTGCCACACCGTGCATCACCGCGCACGCCAGGGCCGGTGACCACAGCCGCGAGGCGATGCTGAACTGCACCAGCGACGCGGACACCCGCAGAGCCCCGGCGCCCCTGCCCTCGGCGGTGCGGGTGATCAGATCCGCGAACCCGTCTGTGTAGAACCGTTCGATCGGCTGCCACCGGCCAGGCGGCTCGCCGACCCCGATCGCGAAGAACCCGCCGAGCTTCGCCACATCGCCGAGTTCGTCGGTGATCCTCATCGAACGGCTCGCCTTCCTGTCGGGGGCGGGCACAGCGCAGGAAGACCTCTCGGCACACCGAGTCCGTCCTCGCCGGGGAGATCCGCCCCAGTTGTCGTGAGGAGGCGACCGTGTCGAGTATCTGGCTCTCGGACCTGGGCGGACCGATCACAGTGGCGGGACCGCACCGGATTCACACCGGCTTCCTCGGGTCACCGTCGCCAGTCGAAAATGATCCTGCCACACGTGTTCGCGACCATGCAGAGCGCCTCTTTGAGGGTCGCCACCTCAGTTCGCAATCCTTCTCCGCTCAGCCGGCGTCGTTGCACCCCAAATTCCCCATGGTTCAGACGATGCCAACGCGTAGCGCAGACACTCGGCATGCACCACGCACGAGCGGCAGAACTTCTTGGCCGACTCTTCTCGCGCCGTCCGCTTCGAGCCGCGGACGCTGTCGAAGCCGGGTGCCTATGCCGCGCGCACCCGTCAACGGGAGGTGCCGAACGGCAGGAGCGCCATTTCGCGTGCATTCTTGATTGCAATAGCGACCTGCCGCTGCTGTTGTGGGGTCAAACCGGTCACCCGGCGCGAACGGATTTTTCCTCGCTCCGAAATGAATGTCCGGAGCACGTGAATGTCCTTGTAGTCGATGCGTTCCACTCCGGCAGCTTTGAGCGGGTTACGCTTGACGCGCTTGACCTCTGGTATCGAAGACCGCCTCACCGTCTTCTTCTTCGCCATCGCCGTCACCAGCTCGATTTCGATACGCCCGGCAGTTCACCGCGGTGCGCCAACTCCCGCATGTCGGCGGCGGCTGAATTTTGACCCCCTGGCGGCAGGTGAAAATTGACCCCCTGCCGGGGTGGTTGGTGATTATTCCTCAGTGGTGGTGGCCGCGGTAGGTGTGCGGCCGAGGTCTCGGTCTTTGAGTCGGTAGCTGTCTCCTTTGAGGGTGATGACTTCGGCGTGGTGGACGAGGCGGTCGATCATGGCGGCGGCGACGACGTCGTCGCCGAATACTTCGCCCCAGCGGCCGAAGGCTTTGTTGGAGGTGACGATGAGGCTGGCGCGTTCGTAGCGGGCTGAGACCAGTTGGAAGAACAGGTTGGCGGCTTCGGGTTCGAAGGGGATGTAGCCGACTTCATCGATGACGATGAGTGGGTAGCGCCCGAGTCGGGTGAGTTCGGCGTGGATGCGTCCGGCGTGGTGTGCTTCGGCTAACCGGGCGACCCATTCGGCGGCGGTGGCGAACAGGACGCGGTGGCCGGCCTGACACGCTCGCATCGCTAGTCCGATGGCCAGGTGGGTTTTGCCGGTGCCGGGTGGGCCGAGGAACACGACGTTGTCTCGGGCGGTGACGAAGTCCAGCGTTCCGAGGTGGGCGATGGTGTCGCGTTTGAGTCCGCGGGCGTGATCGAAGTCGAACTCCTCCAACGACTTGCGGGCCGGGAAGCGGGCTGCGCGGATGCGTCCTTCGCCGCCGTGGGATTCGCGGGCGGAGACTTCGCGTTGCAGACAGGCCGCCAGGTATTCCTCGTGGGTCCAGTTCTCGGCGCGGGCGCGTTCAGCGAGCCGGGCGATCGAGTCACGCAGGGTCGGTGCTTTCAGGGCGCGGGTCAGATAGGCCAGCTCGGCGGTGACATCGCGGCCGGGCGTGCTGGTTTTGGTGGTGGCCATCAGGCGGCTCCGCCGTCGAGATCGACTCCGAACGCGGCGTCGTAGGCCGTCAGGTCCCGCACCGCCACCTCGGTTTCGGCTGGTGGC
>NZ_MIHA01000027.1 GCF_001722335.1 Mycolicibacterium flavescens | reverse complement strand
AGTTACGGCGGTCAATAGCGGCAGGGAAACGCCCGGACCCATCCCGAACCCGGAAGCTAAGCCTGCCAGCGCCAATGATACTGCCCAACACGGGTGGAAAAGTAGGACACCGCCGAACACACATTAGGATTACCCCCCACAATTGCGTGGGGGGTAATTCCATTTCCCGAGAACTCATTTCGAATTCTCACCGATCGCGTCATCGGGTAGAAAGGCATACGTGGCTGAGGACAGACGGGGCGGCAACAACGGGCGCCCAAACGGGGCAGCGCCGCGCTCGTCGGGACCCAACCGGGCGCGCCGCGCGCAGCCGCGCCCCGACAAGGATGCGCGCGCATCGGCCGGCCCGCCGCTTCCCGACCGGATCGAGGCGCGGCAACTGGCGCCGGAAGTGCGCGGCGAACTGACCACCCTGGACCGGTCCTCGGCGGACTACGTCGCCCGCCACCTCGTGGCCGCCGGCGAACTGCTCGACGACGACCCCGAGGCCGCGCTCGAACACGCGCGCGCCGCCCGGACCCGGGCCGGGCGCATCGCCGCGGTGCGCGAGGCCGTCGGCATCGCCGCCTACCACTGCGGTGACTGGGCGCAGGCGCTCGCCGAACTGCGCGCCGCACGCCGAATGGGCAGCCGCTCACCGTTGTTGGCGCTGATCGCCGACTGCGAGCGCGGTGTCGGGCGTCCCGAGCGGGCGATCGAACTCGGCCGCAGCCCCGAGGCCGCCCAGCTCACCGGCGACGACGCCGACGAACTGCGCATCGTCGTGGCCGGCGCACGCTCGGATCTCGGCCAACACGAGCAGGCTCTCGCCTTGCTGTCCAGTCCGCAGCCCGACCGCTCACGCACCGGACAAACCGCGGCCCGGCTGTTCTACGTGTACGCCGAAACCCTTCTGGCCCTTGGCCGCAACGACGAGGCGCTGCAGTGGTTCCTCACCGCCGCCGCGGCCGACGTCGACGGCGTCACCGACGCCGAAGAGCGCGTCACGGAGCTCTCCTGAGGTGAGTGCCCTCGCGCAGGACCACGACTGCCTGCTGCTCGACCTCGACGGCACCGTGTTCCGCGGGCACCAGGCCACCGTGGGCGCCGTCGACACCCTGGCAACTCTGCAAGCGCGCTTGCTTTACGTCACCAACAACGCCTCGCGCGCTCCGGCCGAGGTGGCCGAGCACCTGCACTCGCTGGGCTTCGCCGCCGAACCCGACGACGTGGTCACCAGCGCACAGAGCGCGGCCCGGCTGTTGGCCTCCCAATTGCCCGCCGGCGCAGCCGTTCTCGTTGTCGGCACCGACGCGCTGGCCGCCGAAGTCAGCCAGGTCGGGCTCAAACCGGTGCGTCAGTTCTCCGTCGGCCCGGTCGCCGTGGTGCAGGGGCACTCGCCGCAGACCGGCTGGCCCGAACTCGCCGAGGCCGCGCTGGCCATCCGCGACGGGGCGCTGTGGGTGGCCGCGAACGTCGACCGCACCCTGCCGTCCGAGCGCGGCCTGTTGCCCGGAAACGGCTCGATGGTCGCCGCGCTGCGGGTGGCCACCGACCGCGAACCCCAGGTCGCCGGCAAGCCGCAGCCGACGCTGCTCAACGACGCGCTGGCCCGCGGCGACTTCACCACGCCGCTCGTGGTCGGCGACCGACTCGACACCGACATCGCGGGCGCCAACGCCGCGGGGTTGCCCAGCCTGCTCGTGCTCACCGGCGTCAGCACCGCCGCCGACATGGTGCGCGCCGCCGAGGGGGAGCGGCCCGACTTCCTGGCGCCCGACCTCCGGGCGCTGACCAGCCCCGCCGAGGAACTGCGCATCGGCCGCACCCGGCGTGGCGCGTCGACGTCGAAGCAACGACGGTGACGGTGCACTCCACCGGTCACGCGGCCACTGATCCGCTGGCCGTGGTGCGCGCGACGGCCGGTGCGCTGTGGGCCGCCGGGCTCGACGCCGCGTCGGTGACCATCGCCGCCGGTGACGACACCGCCCGCCAGGCCGCACAGCGCTGGTCCCTGATCGACTAGCGTGAACACCGACATGAGTACCGATCCCGATCAGATTCGCGCACGCATCGCGCAGTTGCTGGCCGATCTGCCCGACCCCGGTCCCGACGGCTCCAACCTCGACGGTCTGACCGACGACGAGATCGAGGCCATCGCGACACGGCTGGAAGAGGCGCACGACGTGCTCGTGCAGGCGCTCGAGTCGGTCGAGAAGGGCTGACCGCCGTGACGCGGCGGGCACGAGTAGACGCCGAGCTGGTGCGACGCGGTTTGGCCCGGTCCCGCCAGCAGGCCGCCGAGTTGATCGGCGCGGGCCGGGTCCGCATCGACGGCATGCCGGCCGCCAAACCCGCCACCGCGGTCGCGGTCACCGCGTCACTGCGGGTCGAAGGCGCCGACGAACGCACCTGGGTCTCGCGCGGCGCCCACAAACTGCTGGGCGCCCTGGACGCCTTCGACGTCGCGGTCGAGGAGCGCCGCTGCCTGGACGCCGGCGCGTCGACCGGCGGCTTCACCGAGGTGCTGCTCGACCGGGGTGCGCGCGAGGTGGTCGCCGCCGACGTCGGCTACGGCCAGTTGGCGTGGGCGCTGCGGACCGACGAGCGCGTCACCGTGATGGAACGCACGAACGTGCGCGAACTGACCGCCGACGCGATCGGCGGGCCCGTCGACCTGGTGGTCGCCGACCTGTCGTTCATCTCGCTGTCCACGGTGCTGCCCGCGCTGACAGCGTGTGCGTCGCCCGACGGCGATATCGTGCCGATGGTGAAACCACAGTTCGAGGTCGGCAAGGACCGCGTCGGGGCAGGCGGCGTCGTCGCCGACCCCGAACTGCGCGCCGAAGCCGTGCTGAGCGTGGCGCAGCGCGCCGCGCAATTGCAGTGGCACACCGTCGGCGTCGTCGCCAGCCCGCTGCCCGGGCCGTCCGGCAACGTCGAGTACTTTCTGCACCTGCGCGCCCGCACCGAGGCCGCGCTCGACGGGACGGCCCTGGCGCAGGCAGTGCGCAACGCCGTCGCGGAAGGACCCCAGTGAACGCCGAACGCACCATCTTGATGGTCGTGCACACCGGACGCGCCGAGGCCACCGAGGTCGCCCGGCGGGTCCAGAAAGTGCTCAGCGACAACGGCATCGCGCTCAAAGTGCTCTCGGCCGAAGCGGTGGACCGCGGGCCGGTGCACCTGTCGCCCGACGACATGCGCGCGCTCGGCGTCGAGATCGAGGTGGTCGACGCCGAGGAACGCGCCGCCGAGGGCTGCGAACTGGTGCTCGTACTCGGCGGCGACGGCACGTTCCTGCGCGCGGCCGAACTCGCCCGCAACGTCGAGATCCCGGTGCTGGGGGTCAACCTCGGCCGCATCGGTTTTCTCGCCGAAGCCGAGGCCGACAACATCGACGCCGTCCTCGACCACGTGATCGCCCGCGACTACAGCGTCGAGGAGCGGATGACGCTCGACGTGGTGGTCCGGGTGGACGGCCGCGTCATCGACCGGGGCTGGGCGTTGAACGAGGCCAGCCTGGAGAAGGGCCCGCGGCTCGGGGTGCTGGGTGCGGTGCTCGAGGTGGACGGACGGCCGGTGTCGTCGTTCGGGTGCGACGGGGTCCTGGTCGCCACACCGACGGGGTCCACGGCGTGGGCGTTCTCCGCGGGCGGTCCGATCCTGTGGCCGGACCTGGAGGCGATCCTGGTGGTGCCCAACAACGCTCATGCGCTGTTCGCCCGCCCGATGGTGACCAGCCCCGAGGCGGCGATCGCGATCGAGATCGAGGCCCGCGGCCACGACGCGCTGGTGTTCTGCGACGGCCGCCGCGAGATGGTGGTCCCTGCCGGCGGGCGCCTGGAGGTGACCCGCTGCGGTACACCGGTCAAATGGGTGCGCCTCGACAGTGCCCCGTTCACCGACCGTCTGGTGCGCAAGTTCCGGTTGCCGGTCACGGGGTGGCGCGGTCAGTAGTGCTCTCCGAAATCCGAATCGAGTCACTCGGCGCGATCAGCACCGCGACCGCCGAGTTCGACCGCGGCTTCACGGTCCTGACCGGCGAGACCGGCACCGGCAAGACCATGGTCGTCACCGGTCTGCACCTGCTCGGCGGAGCCCGGGCCGACGCCAGCCGGGTGCGCTCGGGCGCCAACCGTGCGGTGGTCGAAGGCCGTTTCACCACAACCGAACTCGCCGCTGACGTCGCTGCGCTCGTCGACGAGATCCTCGACTCCTCAGGCGCCGAACGCGACGACGACGGCAGCGTCATCGCCGCGCGTTCGGTCAGCCGCGACGGCCCGTCACGGGCCTACCTCGGCGGACGCAGCGTGCCCGCCAAATCGCTGAGCGGCTTCACCACCGAACTTCTCACCCTGCACGGGCAGAACGACCAACTGCGGCTGATGCGGCCCGAGGAGCAGCGGGCGGCCCTGGACCGGTTCGCCGACGTCGAGGCCCCGCTGAAGAAGTACCGCGCCGCCCGCGACGACTGGGCGGCGGCGCGCCGCGACCTGATCGACCGCAGGCAGCGGGCCCGCGAACTCGCGCAGGAAGCCGACCGGCTGAAGTTCTCGCTAGACGAAATCGATGCTGTCGCACCAGAACCCGGTGAGGACAACGCGCTCGTCGACGACATCCGCCGACTCTCCGAACTCGACGCGCTGCGCGAGGCCGCCCAGACCGCACGGACCGCGCTGTCCGGGCCGGACGACCCGTCGCCGGAGGATCTGTCGGCCTCACACGGCGTCGCGCACGCCAAGGCGGCGCTGGAGTCCACCGGAGACGCCGCGCTGGTGTCGCTGGCCGAACAACTCAACGAAGCCGTCGCGGTGATCGCCAGTGTCGGCGGCGAACTCGGGTCGTTCCTGTCCGGGCTGCCCGGCGACGCCAGCGCGCTGGAGAGCAAGCTGGCACGCCAGGCCGAACTACGCACGCTCACCCGCAAGTACGCCCCCGATGTCGACGGTGTCCTGGCCTGGGCGCGCGAATCACGCGAGCGCCTCGACCAACTCGACGTCTCCGAGGAGGCGCTGACCGGTCTCGAGCGCAAGGTCGAGGAATTGCAGCGCAAGGTCGTCGCCGCTGCCGCCGAGTTGACCAAGGCGCGCACGAAGGCGGCCAAGGGACTGTCCAAGGCGGTGACCGCCGAACTCGCCGGGCTCGCGATGGCCGACGCCGACTTCACGGTGTCGGTCGGCCCGCTGCCGGCCCGGGCCGACGACTCCGCGCCGCTGACGCTGGCGTCCGGGGAGGTCGTGCACGCCGGGCACGACGGCGTCGACAACGTCGAGTTCGGCTTCGCCGCCCACCGCGGAACCGACATCCTGCCGCTGAACAAGAGCGCCTCTGGCGGTGAACTGTCGCGCGTGATGTTGGCCCTCGAGGTGGTGCTGGCCGCGTCGGCGGAAGGCACCACGATGGTGTTCGACGAGGTCGACGCCGGCGTCGGCGGCCGGGCCGCCGTGCAGATCGGGCGCCGGTTGGCGCGGCTGGCCGACACGCACCAGGTCATCGTCGTCACCCATCTGCCGCAGGTCGCGGCCTACGCCGACGTCCACCTGGTGGTCGACAGTGCGGGCGCCAAGGGCGCGGGGAAGGCCAAGGCCAGCGGTGTGCGCCGACTGGACGACGACGAGCGGGTGGCCGAGTTGGCGCGGATGCTGGCCGGGCTCGGCGAGTCCGACAGCGGCCGCGCGCACGCGCGCGAGCTGCTCGACGCCGCGCAGAAGGACCGCGCGGAAACCTAGCCCGTAGCTGTTTGCTGGCCGTTACACATTCCGGGCTTTGAAAGCCTGTCTTGGTTACTGGCGGCTTTGCTCAACGCTGGCCGTCCGCATGTGACCTGTGGGACACAAGGTACTTATGTGACTGATGTTACGGCGCGCCTCCGACGGATCACGGCCCGGTCTCGCCAGAATCGGCCCATGAAGATGTCAGCGCTGCTCACCCGTAATGCCAGC
Organism: Mycolicibacterium flavescens; assembly: GCF_001722335.1. Classification (GTDB taxonomy): domain Bacteria; phylum Actinomycetota; class Actinomycetes; order Mycobacteriales; family Mycobacteriaceae; genus Mycobacterium; species Mycobacterium flavescens. The sequence goes on along the minus strand of NZ_MIHA01000027.1, from coordinate 61,269 downwards.
TCTCGACCGGGCATCGCCGGCACCGCCCGCGTGGACCGCGACATCGACCGGCTGCTGCGCCGCATCAGCCCCGGAGACATCGTCGTCATCGACGCCCTGGACCTGGACCGCATCACCGCCGACGCGCTCGTCGAGGCCGGTGTCACCGCGGTTGTCAACGCCTCACCGTCGATCTCGGGACGCTACCCCAACCTCGGGCCCGAGGTGCTGGTCGCCAACGGCATCACGCTGATCGACAACACCGGCCCCGAGGTCTTCAAGAAGGTCAAGGACGGCGCGCGGGTCCGCCTGCACGAAGGCGGCATCTACAGCGGCGACCGCCGGCTGATCCTCGGCGCCGAGCGCACCGACCACGAGATCCACGAGCTGATGCACGAGGCCAAGAGCGGTCTGGTGGCCCACCTCGAGGCGTTCGCCGGCAACACCATCGAGTTCATCCGCAGTGAGAGCCCGCTGCTCATCGACGGCATCGGCATCCCCGACATCGACGTCGACCTCAACCGGCGCCACGTCGTGATCGTCGCTGAAGACGCCGGGGCGGCCAACGACCTGCGGGCCCTCAAACCGTTCATCAAGGAGTACCAGCCGGTGCTGGTCGGCGTCGGCACCGGCGCGGACGTGCTGCGCAAGGCCGGATACCGGCCGCAGCTCATCGTCGGGGACCCGGACAAGATCAGCGCCGAGGTGCTGCGGTGCGGTGCGCAGGTCGTGCTGCCCGCCGACGCCGACGGCCACGCAGCCGGGCTCGAACGCATCCAGGACCTCGGAGTCGGGGCGATGACGTTCCCCGCCGCGGGGTCGGCCGCCGATCTGGCGCTGCTGCTCTGCGACCACCACGGCGCGTCGCTGATCGTCACCGCCGGCCACACCGCCAGCATCGAGGAGTTCTTCGACCGGTCCCGCCAGCAGAGCAACCCGTCGACGTTCCTGACCCGGCTCAAGGTCGGCGAGAAACTGGTCGACGCCAAAGCCGTTGCGACGCTGTACCGCAGCCGGGTGTCCGGCGGGGCGATCGCGCTGCTGGTGCTCGCGATGCTGGTCGCGGTGATCGTCGCGCTGTGGGTGGCGCGGGTGGACGCCGCTCTGCTGGACTGGATCGTCGACTACTGGAACCGGTTCTCGCTGTGGGTCCAGGGCTGGGTCACTTAGGAGCACCTCATGATTTCGCTTCGCACACACGCGATCTCGCTCGCGGCGGTGTTCCTCGCGCTGGCCATCGGGGTGGCGTTGGGGTCCGGGCTGCTGTCGAACACGGTGCTGTCGGGCCTGCGCGACGACAAGAGCGAACTGCAGGACCGGATCAACGTGCTCACCGACGAGCGCAACGGACTCAACGAGAAGCTCAGCGCCGCCGGCGAATTCGATGCGCAGATGTCGCCGCGCATCGTGCGCGACGCGATGGCCGGGAAGTCCGTGGTGCTGTTCCGCACCCCCGACGCCTCCGACGACGACATCGAGGCGGTCACCCGGCTGGTCGGGCAGGCCGGCGGCAGCGTCAGCGGCGCGGTGACGCTGACCCAGCAGTTCGTCGACGCCAACGCCGCGGAGAAACTGCTGTCGGTGGTCAACTCGCCGATCGTGCCCGCGGGCAGGCAGCTGAGCACCGCCGCCGTCGACCAGGGCTCCCAAGCCGGTGACCTGCTGGGCATCGCACTGCTGATCAACCGCGACCCCAAGGTCAACACCGTCGACGACGCCCAGCGCGACACCGTGCTGGCCACCCTGCGCGACACCGGTTTCATCACCTACGACGACCGGGTCGGCGCGGCCGACACCGCGATGATCGTGACCGGCGGGGCGCTGGGCGACGACGCGGGCAACCGGGGCGCCACCGTGGCGCGGCTGGCCGCCGGGCTGGCCCCACACGGCGCGGGCACGGTCCTCGCGGGGCGGGACGGTTCGGCGTCGGGCACCGCGGCCGTCGCGGTCACCCGATCCGACCCCGCGCTCAGTTCGGCGGTCAGCACCGTCGACGACCTCGGCAGCGAATCCGGCCGCATCACGTCGGTGCTTGCGCTGGGCGATCTGATCAACGGCGCCCGGCCCGCCCAGTACGGTGTCGGCCCCGGCGCGACGTCGGTCACCGTCCCGCAGTAGCGGCGAATCGGTCTCACCGGGAGCCCTCCGCGGCGCGTCACCGACGCGGTGTCGGCGACGGTGTTAGGGTGGGGTTCCGTGGGTCGGCAGGCCCCGAAACTAGGAATCGGCCTAGAAAAGTAAGCCCTGCCCGTCGTCACGGAGGTTGCTCTTGCCAGCGTTACGCAAGCACCCGCAAACGGCCACCAAGCACCTCTTCGTCACGGGCGGCGTCGTGTCGTCGCTCGGCAAGGGGCTCACCGCGTCGAGCCTGGGGCAGCTGCTCACCGCGCGCGGCCTGCGGGTGACGATGCAGAAGCTGGACCCGTACCTCAACGTCGACCCCGGCACCATGAACCCGTTCCAGCACGGTGAGGTGTTCGTCACCGAGGACGGCGCCGAGACCGACCTCGACGTCGGCCACTACGAGCGCTTCCTCGACCGCAACCTGTCCGGATCGGCGAACGTCACCACGGGACAGGTGTATTCGACCGTCATCGCCAAGGAACGTCGCGGCGAGTACCTCGGCGACACCGTGCAGGTGATCCCGCACATCACCGACGAGATCAAGAACCGCATCCTGGAGATGGCCGAGCCCGACGTCGACGGCCGCCGCCCCGACGTCATCATCACCGAGGTCGGCGGCACGGTCGGCGACATCGAGTCGCTGCCGTTCCTCGAGGCCGCGCGGCAGGTGCGCCACGAGGTCGGCCGGGAGAACTGCTTCTTCCTGCACTGCTCGCTGGTGCCGTACATGGCGCCGTCGGGGGAGCTGAAGACCAAACCGACCCAGCACTCGGTGGCGGCGCTGCGCAGCATCGGTATCACCCCCGACGCGCTGATCCTGCGCTGCGACCGGGACGTACCCGAACCGCTGAAGAACAAGATCGCCCTGATGTGCGACGTCGACATCGACGGCGTCATCTCCACCCCGGACGCCCCCTCGATCTACGACATCCCGAAGGTGCTGCACCGCGAGGAACTCGACGCGTACGTGGTGCGTCGACTCAACCTGCCGTTCCGCGACGTGGACTGGACCCAGTGGAACGATCTGCTGCGCCGCGTGCACGAGCCGCGCGAAACCGTCCGGATCGCGTTGGTGGGCAAGTACATCGACCTCTCCGATGCGTACCTGTCGGTCGCCGAGGCGTTGCGCGCCGGCGGATTCGCCCACCACGCGAAGGTGGAGATGCGCTGGGTGGCCTCCGATGACTGCGAAACCGACGCCAGCGCGGCCTCCGCGCTGGGCGACGTGCACGGCGTGCTGATCCCCGGCGGGTTCGGCATCCGCGGCATCGAAGGCAAGATCGGCGCGATCCACTACGCGCGCAAGCGGCAACTGCCCGTGCTCGGGTTGTGCCTGGGACTGCAGTGCATCGTGATCGAGGCCGCCCGGTCAGTGGGCATCGACGGGGCCAACTCCGCCGAGTTCGACCCGAAGACCTCCGATCCGGTCATCTCCACGATGGCCGACCAGCGCGACGCCGTCGCCGGTGAGGCCGACCTGGGCGGCACCATGCGGCTGGGAGCGTATCCGGCTGTACTGCAGGAGGACTCGATCGTCGCGCGTGCCTACGAAGCCACCGAGGTGTCCGAACGGCACCGGCACCGCTACGAGGTCAACAACGCCTACCGCGACCGCATCGCCGAGAGCGGACTGCGGTTCTCCGGGACCTCCCCGGACGGGCACCTCGTCGAGTTCGTCGAGTACGCCCCCGAGGTGCACCCGTTCATCGTCGGCACCCAGGCCCATCCCGAACTCAAGAGCCGCCCCACCCGGCCGCACCCGCTGTTCGTCGCGTTCGTCGGCGCGGCCCTCGGCTACAAGGCCGAGGAGCGGCTGCCGGGGATGGACATTCCGGGGGAGCGGTCGAACGGCGCCGAGCACACCGACGAGGTCGGGGCACTGCTGCAAGAGCCCGCGACCCGTGGCTGACCACGACTTCGAGACGGTCTCTTCCGAAACCCTGTACGTCGGAAGTATTTTCGCGTTACGCGCCGACGAGGTGCGGATGCCGGGCGGGCACACCGCGCGCCGCGAAGTCGTCGAGCACTACGGCGCGGTCGCCGTGCTCGCGATGGACGACGACCGCAACATCGTCCTGGTGTACCAGTACCGGCACCCGTTCGGGCGGCGGCTGTGGGAACTGCCTGCCGGCCTGCTCGACCTCGGCGGGGAACCGCCGCACGTGACCGCCGCGCGCGAACTCGAGGAGGAGGCGGGCCTGTCGGCCACCGACTGGCGCGTGCTGGTCGACCTGAACTCCGCGCCGGGTTTCAGCGACGAGAGCGTGCGGGTGTACCTGGCCACCGGGCTGACCGACATCGGCAGGCCCGAAGCCGCCGACGAAGAGGCCGACATGACGCTGCGGTGGGTCCCGCTCGAGGAGGCGGTGCGCATGGTGATGAGCGGTGAGATCGTCAACTCGCTTGCCGTCGGCGGGATCCTGGCCGCCAACGCCGTCACCGACCCGTCGGCCCTGCGCCCGATCGACGCCCCGTGGACGGACCGGCCGAGCGCGTTCGGCCGCCGCAAGGGACATCCGTGAGCACTCTGACCTCCGCGCTCGACACCCAGGTGCAGGACTACTTCAACCACCTGAGCATCGAACGCGGGGTCGCCGCCAACACGTTGAGCTCCTACCGGCGCGATCTGCGCCGCTACACCGAGCATCTGGCCGCCCGCGGCATCGACGATCTGCGCAACGTCACCGAGTCCGACGTGAGCGAGTTCCTGGTCTCGTTGCGCCGCGGCGACCCCGACACCGGCACCGCGCCGCTGTCGGCGGTGTCGGCGGCGCGGGCGGTGATCGCCGTGCGCGGGCTGCACCGGTTCGCGGCCGCCGAGGGGCTGATCGACCTGGACGTGGCCTCGGCGGTCAAGCCGCCGACGCCGAGTCGACGGCTACCCAAGAGCCTGTCGATCGACGAGGTGGTGGCGCTGCTCGACGCGGCCGGCGGCGACAGCGAGGCCGACGGTCCGCTGACGCTGCGCAACCGCGCGCTGCTCGAACTGCTGTACTCGACCGGCGCCCGGATCTCCGAGGCGGTCGGGCTGGACCTCGACGACGTCGACACCCATGCCCGGTCGGTGCTGCTGCGCGGCAAGGGCGGCAAGCACCGACTGGTGCCGATCGGCCGCCCCGCGGTCAGCGCGCTGGACGCCTACCTCGTGCGCGGGCGGCCCGACCTGGCGCGTCGCGGTCGCGGAAACCCGGCGATCTTCCTCAACTCCCGCGGCGGCCGGCTGTCGCGGCAGAGCGCCTGGCAGGTGTTGCAGGACGCCGCCGAGCGGGCGGGCATCACCGCCGCGGTGTCACCGCACGTGCTGCGGCACTCGTTCGCCACGCATCTGCTCGACGGCGGCGCCGACGTGCGCGTCGTGCAGGAACTGCTCGGCCACGCCTCGGTCACCACCACGCAGATCTACACGATGGTCACGGTCAACGCGCTGCGCGAGGTGTGGGCCGGCGCCCACCCGCGCGCGAGGTAGCGCTTTCCTTCCGCGAACAGACGCAAATTGCCCTCTTTTCGCGGGTTTTCAGGGCATTTCACGTCTGCTCGCCGAGGTAACGGGACTCGAGGACCAGGTCGGGCAGCAGCGTCTGGTACTCCGCGTGCGTCTTGTGCTCGACCGTGTCGAACAGCTTGCCCTGCTGCTCGCGCATGTACGCCCGGTACTTGGGCGCGCCGGGGAGCCGGACGTTGTCGGCGACCACCACCGACCCGGGGTGCAACCACCCGCGGTCGAGCATGCTCAGCAGGTCGCTCAGATAGGCGTCCTTGTCGTGGTCGAGAAACAGCACGTCGAGGCGGCCCGGGCCGAACCCGTGTTCGGCGGCCAGCGCGTCGAGCGTCCGACCACCGTCGCCGATGGTGCCGACCACGCAGGTCACCCGGTCGGCGACACCGGCGTGTGCCCACACGCGCCGGGCGACCTCGGCGTTGGCCTCGGCGAGCTCGACCGAGTAGATCCGGGCCTCAGGTGCGGCCCGCGCCAGGCGCAGCGCCCCGTACCCGCAGTACGTGCCCAGTTCGAGCACCAGACGCGGATCGGCCCGCCGCGCCGCGGCGTCGAGGAGCTCGCCCTTCTTGTCACCGACGTTGATCAGGAACGACTTCTGGTAGGCGAACCGGTCGATGGTGGCGATGACGTCGTCGAGGTCACCCTGGCGCGCCTCGGCCACGACGTAGTCCCCGAGCGCGGCCTCGCGGCCGTCGCCGATCTGGCCGGTGGTGGTGATGTGGCGCACCCCGACCGCCATGCGCAGGACCGACCACCGAAGCAGCGGCCGCAGTCGCTCCAAGCCCATCGCGTCAGCCTAAGCCGCCAACAGCCACGATCGGCGGCCAAGTTGCCCGCGGGTCTGGCTGACCTGGCAGTCGCATCCCGTTAAACTTGCCCGGATGTTCGCCATGCCCGCGTTTCGCCTGACCAGCGACGGTCCGGCATGAGCGACGACGACGCAGCGGTGGAAGTGGGCCTCACCGGCCGGCCACCGCGGCACATTCCCGAGCCGCAACCCCGGACCGAACACGGCCCGGCCAAGGTCATCGCGATGTGCAACCAGAAGGGCGGCGTCGGCAAGACCACGTCGACCATCAACCTCGGCGCCAGCCTCGCCGAGTACGGCCGCCGCGTGCTGCTGGTCGACCTCGACCCGCAGGGCGCCCTGTCGGCGGGTCTGGGCGTACCGCACTACGAACTCGAGCACACCGTGCACAACCTGCTGGTCGAACCGCGGGTGTCGATCGACGATGTGCTGGTCAAAACGCGGGTCAAGAACCTCGACCTGGTGCCCAGCAACATCGACCTGTCGGCCGCGGAGATCCAGTTGGTCAACGAGGTCGGCCGCGAGCAGTCGCTGGCGCGGGCGCTGTACCCCGTGCTCGACCGCTACGACTACGTGCTGATCGACTGCCAGCCGTCGCTGGGTCTGCTCACCGTCAACGGCCTGGCGTGCAGCGACGGCGTGATCATCCCCACCGAGTGCGAGTTCTTCTCGCTGCGCGGGCTCGCACTGCTCACCGACACCGTCGAAAAGGTGCACGACCGGTTGAACCCGAAGCTGTCGATCAGCGGCATCCTGATCACCCGCTACGACCCGCGCACCGTGAACTCGCGCGAGGTGATGGCCCGCGTCGTGGAACGCTTCGGCGACCTCGTGTTCGACACCGTCATCACCCGCACGGTGCGGTTCCCCGAGACCAGCGTCGCCGGTGAGCCGATCACCACATGGGCACCGAAATCCGGTGGCGCACAAGCCTATCGATCGCTGGCCCGCGAGGTCATCGCCCGGTTCGGCGCGTGAATGACGCGGTGACGGATTCGCCAGCCACGGAGTCCGATCAGGCGGGTTTCCGGGTCCGGCTGAGCAACTTCGAGGGCCCGTTCGACCTGCTGCTGCAGCTGATCTTCGCGCACCGCCTCGACGTCACCGAGGTGGCGCTGCATCAGGTCACCGACGACTTCATCGCCTACACCAAGGAGATCGGCCGCCAACTCGAACTCGAGGAGACGACGGCGTTCCTGGTGATCGCCGCCACGCTGCTGGACCTGAAGGCCGCCCGGCTGCTGCCGGCCGGCGAGGTCCACGACGAGGAGGACCTCGCGCTGCTCGAGGTCCGCGACCTGCTGTTCGCGCGGCTCCTGCAGTACCGGGCGTTCAAGCACGTCGCCGAGATGTTCGCGGAACTGGAGGCCGCGGCGCTGCGCAGCTATCCGCGTTCGGTCGCGCTCGAGGAGCGGTTCGCCGAGCTGCTGCCCGAGGTGATGATCGGCGTGGACGCCGACGCGTTCGCGCAGATCGCGGCGGCCGCGTTCACGCCGCGCCCGACCCCGACCGTGGGCACCGACCACCTGCACCACGTCGCGGTGTCGGTGCCCGAACAGGTCGGTAATCTGATGGCGTTGCTGGAGAACCGCGGGATCGGCCAGTGGGCCTCGTTCCGGGACCTGGTGGCCGACTGCCAGGCGCCGATCGAGATCGTCGGGCGGTTCCTGGCGCTGCTCGAGCTCTACCGCGCCCGGGCAGTAGCATTCGAACAACCGGAACCGCTTGGAGTGCTGCAGATTTCGTGGACCGGCGAGCGGCCGACACATCAGCACCTGGCGGTGGAAGAAGATCAGTATGGATGACGACAACCTCGACGAACCCGGGCCGGACGACGGGGCGGCGACCGACCTGGACCTCGGTGTCGACACCGCCGAGGACCTCGACGGTGCCGAACTCGACGGTGCCGAACTCGGGGATGCCGAACTCGGCGCGGCGCTCGAGGCGCTGCTGCTGGTCGTCGACACGCCAGCGACTGTCGAGCAGCTCGCCTCGGCCACCGGACAGCCGCCGAACCGCGTCGCGGCCAAACTGCAGCTGATGGCGCAGGACTACACCGAGCGCGGCAGCGGGATCGACCTGCGCGAGGCCGGCGGCGGCTGGCGGATGTACACCCGCGCGCGCTACGCCCCCTACGTGGAGCGGCTGCTGCTCGACGGTGCGCGCACCAAGCTGACCCGCGCCGCGCTCGAGACGCTGGCCGTCATCGCGTACCGTCAGCCGGTGACCCGCGCCCGGGTCAGCGCGGTGCGCGGCGTCAACGTCGACGCGGTCATCCGCACCCTGGTGGCGCGCGGGCTGATCACCGAAGCCGGCACCGACCCGGACTCCGGCGCGGTGACATTCGCCACCACCGAACTGTTCCTGGAAAGGCTGGGATTGACCTCGCTGGCCGACCTGCCCGACATCGCCCCGCTTCTGCCGGACGTCGACGTGATCGACGACCTCAGCGAAACCCTCGACGACGATCCGCGATTCGTCAAGCTGAGCGGTGGCGCGCCCACACCCGCGCAGCCGTCGTCGTTCGACGTGGACACCGATGGCCATGAGTGAAGCCGAGGGTGTCCGGCTGCAGAAAGTGTTGTCGCAGGCCGGGATTGCGTCGCGCCGGGTGGCGGAGAAGATGATCCGCGACGGCCGGGTCGAGGTCGACGACCGCGTCGTCACCGAACTCGGCACCCGGGTCGATCCGGACGTCTCGGTGATCCGCGTCGACGGCGCCCGCGTGACCGTCGACGACACGCTGGTGCATCTGGCGATCAACAAGCCCAAGGGTATGCACTCGACGATGTCGGATGACCGCGGCAGACCCTGCGTCGGCGACCTGGTCGAGCACCGGGTGCGCGGTAACAAGAAGCTGTTCCACGTCGGCCGCCTCGACGCCGACACCGAGGGGCTGATGCTGCTGACCAACGACGGCGAGCTGGCGCACCGGTTGATGCACCCGTCGTACGAGGTGCCGAAAACCTATGTGGCGACGGTGCTCGGCGCGGTGCCGCGCGGTTTGGGGCGGCAACTGCGCGACGGCGTCGAGCTCGAGGACGGGCCGGTGCGCGTCGACGACTTCGCGGTCGTCGACCAGGTGCCCGGCAAGACCCTGGTGCGGGTGACCCTGCACGAAGGACGTAAGCGGATCGTGCGACGGACGCTCGCTGCGGTCGGTTTCCCGGTGCAGGAACTGGTCCGCACCGACATCGGATCGGTGTCGCTGGGTGAGCAACGCCCGGGCAGCATCCGGGTGCTGACGCAGAAAGAACTCGGCGACCTCTACAAGGCGGTGGGGATGTGACCGCGCTGGTCGTGGCCATCGATGGTCCGGCCGGCACCGGGAAGTCAACGGTGTCAAGGGGTTTGGCGCGCGAGCTGGCGGCACGCTACCTGGACACCGGCGCGATGTACCGGATCGTCACGCTGGCGGTGCTGCGCGCGGGCGCTGATCTGGGCGACGCGCACGCGGTCGCGGCCGTTGCAAAAAACGCCGACCTCGCGGTCGGGCATGACCCCGACGAGGACCGCTCTTACCTTGACGGAGAAGACGTTTCGGTCGAGATCCGCGGCGACGCGGTGACCAAGGCGGTGTCGGCGGTCTCGGCGGTGCCCGCGGTGCGCACCCGGCTGGTCGACCTGCAGCGGACGTTGGCCGGTGGGCAGGACAGCGTCGTCGTCGAGGGCCGTGACATCGGCACCGTGGTGCTGCCCGACGCCGACGTGAAGATCTTCCTGACCGCCTCGGCCGAGGAACGGGCCCGGCGCCGCAACGACCAGAACGTCGCGGCGGGGCAGCCAGACGACTACGAGTCCGTGCTCGCCGACGTCAAACGCCGCGACCATCTGGACTCGACCCGCGCGGTGTCGCCGCTGCGCCCCGCCGACGACGCGGTGGTGGTCGACACCAGCGCGATGACTCAGACAGAGGTGATCGAGCACTTGAAGCGGCTCGTACGGGAACGCGCGGGAGCCCAGCGATGAGCGAGGACGGCACCTGGGTCGACGAGGGCGACTGGGAGATCGGCGCCGACGAGATCTCCGAGGCCGTCGACGAAGTGTCGGCCGCGCCGCCGGTGGTGGCGGTGATCGGGCGGCCCAACGTCGGCAAGTCGACGCTGGTGAACCGCGTGCTGGGGCGCCGCGAAGCCGTCGTGCAGGACGTCCCGGGCGTGACGCGCGACCGGGTGTCCTACGACGCGCTGTGGTCGGGGCGGCGGTTCGTGCTGCAGGACACCGGCGGCTGGGAACCCGACGCCAAGGGTCTGCAGCAGTTGGTGGCCGAGCAGGCGTCGGTGGCGATGCGCACCGCCGACGCGATCATCTTCGTCGTCGACAACGTCGTCGGCGCCACCACTGCCGACGAAGCCGCCGCCAAACTGCTGCAGCGCTCGGGCAAGCCGGTGTTCCTGGCCGCCAACAAGGTCGACTCCGAGCGCGGTGAGGCCGACGCCGCCGCGCTGTGGTCGCTGGGGCTGGGGGAGCCGCACCCGATCAGCGCGATGCACGGCCGCGGGGTGGCCGATCTGCTCGACACGGTGATCGAGGCGTTGCCGACGGTCTCGGAGATGGGCTCCGGCGGCGGGGGGCCGCGCCGCGTCGCGCTGATCGGCAAGCCGAACGTCGGCAAGAGCTCGCTGCTCAACCGGCTCGCCGGTGACGAGCGTTCGGTCGTGCACGACGTCGCGGGCACCACCGTCGACCCGGTCGACTCGCTGATCGAGATGGACGGCAAGCTGTGGCGGTTCGTCGACACCGCGGGTCTGCGCCGTAAGGTCGGCCAGGCCAGCGGCCACGAGTTCTATGCGTCGGTGCGCACCCACGGCGCGATCGACGCCGCCGAGGTCGCGATCGTGCTGATCGACGCGTCGCAGCCGCTGACCGAGCAGGACCAGCGGGTGCTGTCGATGGTGATCGAGGCGGGCCGCGCGCTGGTGCTGGCGTTCAACAAGTGGGACCTGGTCGACGAGGACCGTCGCTACCTGCTGGAACGCGAGATAGACCGCGAACTCGTGCAGCTGCAGTGGGCGCCGCGGGTCAACATCTCGGCCAAGACCGGCCGCGCGGTGCAGCGGCTGGTGCCGGCGCTGGAGAAGTCGCTGGCCTCGTGGGACACCCGGGTGTCGACGGGACGGCTGAACACCTTCTTCAAGGAGGTGATCGCGGCCAACCCGCCTCCGGTGCGCGGCGGGAAACAACCGCGCGTGCTGTTCGCCACGCAGGCCACCGCACGGCCGCCGACGTTCGTGCTGTTCACCACCGGCTTCCTCGAGGCCGGGTACCGGCGGTTCCTGGAGCGGCGGCTGCGCGAGGAGTTCGGCTTCGAAGGCAGCCCGATCCGGATCAACGTGCGCGTGCGGGAGAAGCGCGGCCCGAAGCGGGGCCGGTAGCCGGCCAGCGTCTGCCCAGCGGACGCGACTAGCCTGGCGGCGGTGTCCGTCGTCGACCTGATCCTGATCGCGCTCGCCGGCGTCGGCGCGGGCGCGATCAACGCGCTGGTCGGCTCAGGCACGCTGATCACGTTTCCGACGCTGGTCACGCTCGGGTTCCCGCCGGTGACCGCGACGATGTCGAACGCGATCGGCCTGGTGGCCGGCGGCGTGTCGGGCACCTGGGGCTACCGCCGCGAACTGAAGGGCCAGTGGCATCGGCTGAGGTGGCAGATCCCCGCGTCGTTCGTCGGCGCCGGGGTGGGCGCCTGGCTGCTGCTGCACCTGCCGGAGAAGGTGTTCGAACAGGTCGTGCCTGCGCTGCTGGTCGGGGCGCTGATCCTGGTGGTGGTCGGGCCGCGGATCCAGGCGTATGCGCGACGCCGCGCCGAAGCGGCCGGCCAGTCGGCGCACGACGTCTCGCGGCTGCGGATGGCCGCGGTGGTGGTCGCGACATTCCTGGTCGGCATCTACGGTGGCTATTTCACTGCGGCGCAAGGGATTCTGCTGATCGCCGCGATGGGCGCGCTGCTGCCCGAGGACATGCAGCGGATGAATGCGGCGAAAAATTTGTTGTCGTTGATCGTGAACATCGTCGCGGCGGTCGCCTACGTCGCGGTGGCGTTCGACCGGATCAGCTGGGTCGCGGCCGGGCTGATCGCGGCGGGTTCGCTGGTCGGCGGATTTCTCGGAGCGCACTACGGACGGCGGATGTCGCCGACGGCGCTGCGGGCCGTGATCGTCGTGGTCGGGCTCATCGGGCTGTGGCGGTTGGTGACCCTCTGACGATGTTGGGTAAGGTAGAGCCCGTCGTATGACCTGGAGAGAGGACCGCCCGGTGGCCGCACGTCGCTTCCGCACCGCGCCGTCGGCGCTGTGTGCGCTGGAGCCGTTCTGGCCGTCACGTCGGGTCATCGCCTTCGACGAATGGTGTCGCGCGCGCATCTGATCGCGCCCGCCCTGTCCGTCCGGTCGCCGTTGCTGCGGTGACCATTCTCGAAAGCAGCCGAACCTGTGCGTTCGCTTCTGATCTTCACGCTCGTCGGTGCCGGAGCCCAGTTGGTCGACGGCGCGCTGGGCATGGCTTTCGGCGTCACCGCCTCCACGCTGCTGGTACTGAGCGGGCTGGGCGCGGCGCAGGCCAGCGCCGCGGTGCACCTGGCCGAGGTCGGCACGACGCTGGCGTCCGGCGCCTCCCACTGGCGGTTCAAGAACATCGACTGGGCGATCGTGCTCAAGCTGGGCCTGCCCGGCGCGATCGGGGCGTTCGCCGGTGCGACGGTGTTGTCGTCGCTGTCGACCGAGCACGCCGCCCCGCTGATGGCCGCGATCCTGGTCGCGATCGGCGTCTACGTGCTGCTGCGTTTCTCGCTGCGCAACCCGCCGGTGCTGCGGCACGGCGAGACGCCGCACTCGGCGAGGTTCCTCAGCCCGCTCGGGCTGTTCGGCGGGTTCATCGACGCCTCCGGCGGCGGCGGGTGGGGACCGGTGACCACCAGCACGCTGCTGTCGCGCGGCAAGACCGCGCCGCGCACGGTGATCGGCTCGGTCAGCGCCTCGGAGTTCCTGGTGGCGCTGTCGGCGTCGGTCGGCTTCGGCATCGGACTGCGCGAGGAGTTCGTGCAGAATCTGCCGGTGGTGCTGGGCCTGGCGGTCGGCGGCGTGCTGGCCGCGCCGCTGGCGGCATGGCTGGTCAGCCGGATCCGACCGGCCCTGCTGGGCACTGCGGTCGGCGGCGTGATCGTGCTGACCAACAGCCAGAAGCTGGTGCACTACTTCGGTATTCACTGGCCGTGGTCGACGGCGGTGTACACGCTGATCGTCATCGGCTGGGGCGTCGCGCTCTACGTCGCCTGGCGGTACCGCCGCGTCGTCGAGCCGGCACCCACCGCCGCAGACACCGAGACGGTTCCGGCGCTCGGACGCCGCTAGAACTGACCCCGCCACTAGAACTGGCCCCGCCACTAAAACTGACGACGCGCCTTCTCCTGGGCCACGACGTCGTCGATGTCGCCGAGGCGCTCCATCAGTGAGACGGTGCGCTGCGTGCGCCGATTCCGCGACAGCAGACCCTGGTGGCGGTGCACGAAACCCCAGTATCCGGCCGTGAACGGGCACGCGTCGTCGCCGAGGCGCTTCTTGGGATCGAAGGCGCAGTCACCGCAGTGGTCGCTCATCCGGTTGATGTACGCGCCACCGGCCGCATAGGGCTTGGTCGCCAGCTTGCCGCCGTCGGCGTGCTGGCTCATCCCGATCACGTTCGTCGGCATCACCCACCGGAATCCGTCGACGTAGGCGGTCGCGAACCACTCGGTCAGCTCGCGCGGTGAGTACCCGCGCTGCAGCGCGTGGTTGCCGAGAACCATCAACCGCTGGATGTGGTGCGTCCACCCACGATCCCGGACTCCCATCAGCGCATGCCGCAGACACTCGGCGGTGACCGCATCGGCGTCGAGGTCGCGCCACCACGACGGGAGTTCGGTACGCGCGTCCAACTCGTTGTTGCGCATGTACCCGGGGCCGAAATGCCAGTACAGGTGCCACATGTATTCGCGCCAGCCGAGGATCTGGCGGATGAACCCCTCGACCGCGGCCAGCGGCGCCGCGCCGGTGCGGTAGGCCTGCTCGGCGGCGTGCACGGCGTCGAGGGGGTGCAGCACGCCGAGGTTCAGCGGCACCGACAGCAGCGAGTGCGACATCGCCCAGTCCTGGCCCATCATCGCGTCCTCGAACCGGCCGAACAGCGGCAGGCGGTGGTCGATGAAGCGCTTGAGGGCACGGCGGGCCTCGGTCGGTGTGACCGCGAACAGGCGGGGGCCGTCGACGCCGACGGTGTCGAGGTCCATCCGGTCGAGGTCGCGGCGGACCTGCTCGTCGATGTCGTCCTCGCGCGGCTGATAGGGCTTGGCCACCTCGAGCGTGGCCTGATTCTTCGGCGGCGACTCGCGGTTGTCCTCGTCGTAGTTCCAGCGCCGCCCGACCGGATCGGCACCGTCCATCAGCACGTCGAAGCGCCGGCGCTGATCGCGGTAGAAGTCCTCCATCCGAAACCGGGTCCGGCCACCGGCCCATTCCTCAAAGTCGTTGCGCGGCAACGTGAATGTAGGCGTAGGCAGGATGTCGGCGACCAGGCCGACCTTCTGCAGCCGTTCGACGAACCGCTCGGCGGCGTGCGAGGTTGGCTGGTGCACGAGGACTGGGCGGCCGAAGCGCTGCAACGCTTCGGTGTAGGTGTCGGCCCTGAGCAAGGTCGCACGGTCGCCGAGATCGCGGTGCGCGTGCCGCAGCGCCGAGAGGACCAGGTGCAGCTTCTGGCGGTGGTAGCGCCGCTTGCGTAACGCGGCGTCGGACTCGACGAGTAGAACCTCGCGGTGTGCGTGCTCGCCGCCGTGCACGGCCGGGCCGAGTTGGTCGGCGAACAGCCAGAGCGGGGTGTCGTCGCGGACGGTGGCGGTCACCACAGCGGAGTACCCCGTGCGGCGGTTGGGATCGCGCGGGTGTGCTGGGGTAACATTTCGACCGCTGCCGGGCGATCCTCGGCAGCGCGCGGGCTGTGGCGCAGCTTGGTAGCGCACTTGACTGGGGGTCAAGTGGTCGCAGGTTCAAATCCTGTCAGCCCGACGCGAATTGCGAGATCAGAGGCGGTTCCGGAACTCCGGGCCGCCTCTTCCGCATTCCCGATGAGTCCGGGGCCGCCCGTCGGTCTACCTCTCCGACCGCAGCATCGACCTCAGGAGCACGGGCATGGGCCTCATCTACCTCGAACTGTTCGCGACGCTCGACCTTGTCGGCCAGGCGCCCGGCGGGCCGGACGAGGATCCGGACGGCTTCCCGTTCGGCGGCTGGCAGGCGCCCCTGATCGACGAGGTCACCGGCGCCCAGGTCGACGCCGCCTATCAGGGCACCGACGCACTGGTGCTGGGCCGGCGCACCTACGACATCTTCGCCGCGCACTGGCCGCACCAGGAAGGCGGCACCGACGACGGCATCGCCCGGCTGTTCAACAAGATCCCGAAGTACGTCGCCTCCCGCGGCACCCCCGACCTCTCGTGGGCCGGGTCGACCCACCTGGGACCCGATCTGGCCGCGGCCGTCCACGAGATCCGCGACCGGCACGAGAACATCAAGGTCGTCGGCAGCCTCGATCTGGTCCAGACGCTGCTGCGCGACAAACTCTTCGACCGCATCGACCTGTGGATCCATCCGATCGTGCTGGGCGTCGGCAAGAAGGTGTTCGACGGCGGCGCGGTCCCGACGAATCTCACGCTGGTCGACCCGCCGGCGGTCAGCCCGACCGGAACCGTCTACATCCGCTACGCGCGCGCCGAGGGCATCCCGGCCACGGGCGACATGAGCGCCCGCTAGTCGTCCTTGTCGTCGTCTGAGTCCGAATCGTCGTCAGACTCGTCCTTGGAGTCGTCGTCATCGGATTCGTCGTCCGAGTCTGAGTCGTCGGAGCCGGCGGCCTGCGCCTTATCCGCGAACTTCGTCAACAATCCCGCGAGCTGACGTGCGTCGTCGGGTTCGAGCTGGTCGCTGAACACCGGTTGGTTGTCTTCGCTGCGCCGTTCGACGTACACCACACCGTCCTTGGCGCCGACATCCCACCGGCCGCCGTCGTCGTTGTCCTGATCAGCCATCGTTGCCGCCTTCCCACCTCCGCGTGGACGGGGGAGAAGTACCCGCGTGCGCTTCGCACGAATCGCTCACCACCGCGCGGCGACCTTCTCCCCGATCTGGTTGGCGATCCGCACCGCCGAGTCCTCCGGCGTCGCGCTGCACGTGTTGACGTCGACGACGATGTTGTTCCGCAGCGCCAGCGCCCGTTCGCACGCCCACCCCGGCGCCGCGGCATCGTTCATCCTCGTGACGACGCTGAGCACGTCGTTACCCGTCGCCGCCTGCCCGACGGTCCAGCGCGTGCCGCTCTGCAGATGCGTGTACTCGCGGCACGCCTGCCACTGCTGCGCGGACGCGTCGAAGAACGCGCGAGCGTTGCGCACCAGCGGGAACAGCACGACCGCCTGCTTGAGGTAGTGCGCGAAGTCGTCGCCGTCGTTGAGGCTCTGATCACGCGAGGCGGTCGCGCCGCTGCCGGCGTACACCGGCGCCTCGGCCGCACCGTCGACCGCCAGGCACTCGCGCGGCGCCATCGTGGCGCTGTTGTCGGACATCGCGGTCTGCGTGCTTGTCACGGTCATGTCGGTGGCTCCCATCGCGGCGTCCACCTGCTCGGGGCGCAGCAGCAGTTCGGGCAATTCCCGCTCCACCAGCGGGCGCGGGATCATCGAGCGGGTGGTCGTCGTCGACACCGCATTGCTGACCGTCTGCGCGCATCCGCTGACCAGTACGCACACCATCGCGGCACCGAGAACCGCCGTCGGTCGGCGCATAGCTCCCTCCCCATCCAACCGGTCACCGTGGCGATGTCCCCGTCCATCGCGACGAAACCCATCGTCCACCACGACGGGCGCTGACTCGGCGATATCGGGCAGAGTTTCGGGTAACGATGCGCACCGCATGCGGTAACGATTCGGCGGACGAAGTCGTTGCCGTGCAGGCCAATTCCCGCACTTGCCGCGGGGATAGGAAAACCTACCCTCGCGCGGCCCAAAACTGGCCCGCCGGAGATTACGAACGCTCGGTCGAATCGGAATCATTTCTCTCATCACGCCACCACCACGAGAGGAACTCCGATGAACAAGCCGACCACCGTCTCCCGACTCCGCTACGCCGCCACGCTCGCGGGCGCGCTCGCCGTGCTCGTGCTCACCCCGGCAACCGCCTACGCCGTCGACAACGACCCGACCCCCGGCGGAGGCGGCTGCACCTACACCGACGCCGACGGCTACCCCATCCCGATCGACGACGGTCAGGACGTCTTCGTCGACGGCAAGATCGTGTCCTGCCGCGGCGGCAAGATCACGACCACCACCGCGCCCCAGCGCAACGGCGCCAGCGTGCGCCCGAACCTGCCGGCCGGCAAGCTGCCCGTGCTCACCCGTCTGCCCTGAACGCGCACGGGGCGCGACACGTAGTACTACTCATGGTCGCCGACCACCTACGCGGGCATGCTGAACGCATGCCGCTGACCACTCCTGTGTCCCGCGCCGAGAAGTTCGCCGCCGACACCCCGCCGGACCGCGACCGCGCCATCGACGTCGCCCGACTCGGCGCGCTCGTCGTCGTGATCTTCGGGCACTGCGCGCTGCTGCTGGCCACCATCGACACCGGCGGTGTCCGGATCGGCAACATCCTCGGCGAGATCCCGACCCTCACGCCGATCACCTGGGTGGTCCAGGTGATGCCGCTGTTCTTTCTGGCCGGCGGCGCCGCGGGCGCCTACGGCTGGCACACCGGACGGGCGTGGGGGTCGTGGTTGTTCACCCGCGCACAGCGACTGTGCCGGCCGGTGTTCTGGTATCTCGCGGTGTGGTCGGCGGCCTTGTTCGTCGTCGGACTGACCCTCGGTGCGGAATCCGCCGCCGATCTGGGCCGCGAATCCGTCGCGCTGCTGTGGTTCCTCGGCGTCTACCTCGTCGTGCTCGCGTTCGTTCCGCTGCTGACCCGCCTCGACAGCGGGCGCGCCACCGCCGCCGTCGTCGCCGGCCTCATCGCCGCCGCCGCGCTCAACGACACCATCCGTATCGCGACCGGCACCGCCATGGCCGGCGTCGCCAACTTCGTCGTGGTCTGGCTCATTCCCGTCGTCATCGGCGTCGCCTACGCCCGGCGGCTGATCGGCCGCCGCACGGCGCTCGCGGTTGCGGTCGGTGCGCTGGCCGCGCAGATCACGCTGGCGATGGTCGGGCCCTACGAGGTGTCGCTCGTCGTCACCGGCACCGAGCAGTTGTCCAACGTCTCACCGCCCACCCTGCTGCTCGCCCTGCACTGCACGTGGATGTCGTGCGCGTTCGTCGCCGCCGCCGGCGCTATTGCGCGGTGGGCGCAGCGGCCCCGCGTCTGGTACGCGGTGGCCGTCGGCAATGGGGGAGCGATGACGCTGTACCTGTGGCACATCGTCGCGATCGCGATCGCCGCGTTCTCGCTGCACGCCGTCGGCCTGGACGCCTATGACGTTGACGCGGCGGGCTTTTGGGGCCGCCTGGCCCTGCGGGCCGCGGTGTTCGCGGTGGTGATGTTCGCGATGTTCCGCCTGCTGTCACCGCTCGAGCATCGCCGGCTGCCGTGGTGGGACGCACCGGCTTCCGGCACAGGCGCGCGGTCCGCGGCGGCGGGCGTGCTGGTGATCGCCGCCGGGGTGGCGCTGCTGCTGCTGGCCAAGAACGGTCTGACCGGGCCGACCGGATGGACCATGCTCGGCTGTTTCGTCGGCACCGCCGCCACCGCGCGGATCTGCCTGCGCGCCAAGGCTTGACGGGTCAGGCGTCGGTGCGCGTCGTTGTCGGTGTCGGCCACGGCACCGGCTTCGGGCGGGCCCTGACGAACTGCGGCCACCAGAACCACCGGCCCAGCAGCGCGGCGATCGACGGCGTCATGAACGCGCGGATCACCAACGTGTCGAACAACAGGCCCATACCGATCGTCGTGCCCATCTGCGCGACGACGGTCAACTCACTGACCACCATCGAGATCATCGTGAACGCGAACACCAGACCCGCGGCGGTCACCACCGAGCCGCTGCCGCCCATCGCCCGGATGATCCCGGTGTTCAGACCGGCGTGGATCTCCTCCTTCAACCGCGCCACCAACAGCAGGTTGTAGTCGGCGCCGACGGCCAACAGGATGATCACCGCCATCGCCATGACCATGAACTGCAGTTCGATGCCCAGGATGTGCTGCCACACCAGGATCGACAGGCCGAACGACGCGCCGAGAGACAGCACCACGGTGCCCACGATGACCGCCGCGGCGATCAGGCTGCGGGTGATGATCAGCATGATCGTGAAGATCAGCGCCAGCGCGAGGATGCCCGCGATCATCAGGTCGTAGTTGTTGCCCTCCTGCATGTCCTTGAACGCCGACGCCGTGCCGCCGATGTAGATCGTGGAACCTTCCAGCGGGGTGCCCTTGATCGCTTCCTTGGCGGCCTGCTTGATCGCGTCGATGCGGTCGATGCCGTCGGCGGAGAGCGGATCGCCCTCGTGCTGGACGATCATTCGCACCGCATGCCCGTTGGGGGAGATGAAGTTCTCCATACCGCGCTTGAACTCTTCGTTGTCGAAGATCTCCGGCGGCAGATAGAACGTGTCGTCATTCCACGAGTCGTTGAACGCATCGCCCATCGCCGACTGGTTCTCGCTCAGCGCGGCCTGCTGCTGTTGCATCCCGTTCTGGGTGGAATGCATCGTCAGCATCATCTGCTTCATCTTCTCCATCGTCTCGATCTGCGATGGCATCAGCGCGAGCATCTGCGGCATCAGCTTGTCGAGCCGTTCGAGGTCGGGAAGCAGCTCCTGCACGTTCTCGGTCATCAGGTTGGTGCCGTCGATGACATCGAAGATCGACCGCATCGACGAGCAGACCGGGATGTTGTAGCAGTGCGGTTCCCAGTAGAAGTAGTTGCGGATGGGCCGGAAGAAGTCATCGAAATTCGAGATGTAGTCCCGCAGTTCGGTGATGTCGACGGTCATGGTGCGGGTCTTCTCGACCATGTGGTGGGTGGTGGCGTTCATCTCACCCATCAGCGACATCATGCGGGTCATCGTGTCGATGTTGACCTGCATCTCCTCGGCCTGGACCAGCATGTCGGCCATACGGTCGTCCATGTACTTCTGGTTCAGCTCCTGGTTGACACCGCTGAGGCTGAGCTGGGCCGGAATGGTGCTGAACTCGATCGGTTTGCCGTTGGGGCGGGTGATCGCCTGCACCCGCGAGATGCCCGGTACCCGGAAGACCGCCTTGGCGATCTTGTCGATCACCAGGAAGTCCGCCGAGTTGCGCAGGTCGTGATCGCTTTCGATGAGCAGCAACTCGGGGTTCATGGTGGCAGGCGAGAAATGCCGCTCGGCCGCCGCGAATCCTTCGTTGGCAGGCAGATCCGGCGGAAGGTACAGCCGGTCGTTGTAGTTGGGTTGGTACCCGGGCAACGCCAGCAGCCCGATCAGCGACAGGAACACCGTCGCGAGCAGCACAGGGCCCGGCCAGCGGACGATCAGGGCACCGATCTTGCGCCAACCCCGGATCCGCATCGCGCGTTTGGGTTCGAGCAGCCCGAAGCGGCTGGCGACGGTGATGATCGCCGGGCCCAGTGTCAGGGCGACGAACACCGCGGTGGTCATACCCACGGCCAGCGGCACACCCAGCGACTGGAAGTACGGCAGCCGGGTGAACGACAGGCAGAACGTCGCGCCGGCGATCGTCATACCGGAGCCCAGCACCACATGCGCGGTGCCGTGGAACATCGTGTGGTACGCCGTCAGCCGATCCTCGCCGACCGTGCGCGCCTCCTGATAGCGCCCGATGAGGAAGATCGCGTAGTCGGTCGAGGCGGCGATTGCGAGCGTCACCAGAAGGTTGGTCGCGAACGTCGACAGCCCGATCAGCTCGTGATACCCGAGGAAGGCCACGACGCCGCGGGTGGCCGCCAGCGCCAGGACCACCATCACCAGCGTGATCAGCACCGTCACGATCGACCGGTACACCAGCAGCAGCATCGTGATGATGACCGCGAACGTGACGTACTCGATGATCCGGATGCTGCGGTCGCTGGCGATCTGTTGGTCGGCGACCAGGGCCGAGCCGCCGGTGACGAAGACCTTCAGCCCGGGCGGCGGGGGTAGCCCGTCGACGATCTGCTTGACCGCCTCCACCGACTCGTTCGACAGCGCCTCGCCCATGTTGCCCGCGAGATAGGCCTGGACGTAGACCGCCTTGCCGTCGGCGCTGACCGCCGCCGCTTCGGTCAGCGGGTCGCCCCAGAAGTCCTGGATGTGCTCGACGTGTTTGTCGTCGGCCTCGAGCGCGGCGACGAGCCGGTTGTAATAGCTGCGCGCCTCGTCGTCGAGCGGCTGTTCGCCTTCCAGCACGATCATCGCCGCGCTGTCGGACTCGAACTCCTCGAAGACCTTGCCGACGCGCTGCATCGCGATCACCGAAGGCGCTTCGGACGGGCTCATCGACACAGACCGCAGCTGCCCGACGACCTCGAGCTGCGGGACGCTGACGTTCAGCACCGCGATGAGCAGCACCCACCCGATCATGATCGGGATCGACAGTCGGCGGATCCATGTGGCCAGCAAGGACCGGCGATCGTGCTCGGTCGGGGCGGCGTGCTGGGTTGGGGCGCTCACCAGTTCACCTCGGCGGAGCTCCTCCCGGCGTTGTTAGGACCGCCTCAGTCCTACCAGAAGAAGGAGTCGGGCGGGTAGTCAGAAATCGCGTTCGCAGCGAACTGCGCAGCTTATTTAACCAATTCCGCGGCGGCGGGTCTCGGCGCGGGGTGGATGCGCCGCCCGCGTGGCGGAATCGGGGCCGTCGGCGCCGAACCCCGCGCGTTCGACAACTCGGCAGGCGAATTTACTACGACGTTAACCGAGCTTTCGCCCGGCAAACTCCGTTACCGTGGCGCCATGGGGGAGATGAGGATGTCGCAGCAACGGATGTTCGTGGGCGGGGCGCGCTGCGCGCTCGTGGCGGTCGTGGGCCTTTTGACGATGACGGCCTGTGACTCCGGGCCGGCACCTACCGAACCGTCGACGACGCCGGTGACGTCGAGTCCGTCCACTTCTCCGCCGCCTCGGACGACCACCCCGCCGATGTCACCGACCCCAGCTGACCAGTCAGGGCACGGGCCCGACGGGCGGGACGGCGCCGACGGTCCGGCGGGTCCCGACGGCGCTGCCGGTGGACGCGGCGGCGCCGGCGGCCAGGGCGGCGAAGACGGTGGTGGTGCCGGTGGATCGGGCGGTTCCGGCGGTGCCGGTGGAGCGGGTGGCGCCGGCGGCGCTGGTGGAGCGGGTGGCGCCGGAGGAGCGGGCGGGGCCGGTGGCGCAGGCGGCACGGGCGGGTAACCGCGCAACCTCATCGGCAAGAGCAGCCTCATATGTAACACCCGACTCATATTTGCGATAACCGCGGTAGCGCCGGAACCCATCGCGGCTTCGGCGTGCCCCGCACCGCGGAGCAAACTATGCTCGGTTCGCCGCACCGGGCTGCGCCGGTAGCCCAGCGGTAGCGAATCGAACATCGACGAAGGTGAGGCAGCGTGGACACGGTGCTCGGGATGTCGATGACGTCGTCCGGAATTGCCTGGGTGCTGCAGCAGGGATCCGGCGCCGACGCGGTGACCCTGGACCATGATCACTTCACCGTGCACGGCGACGTGCCCACCGACGGCGACATCTCCAGGCACGAAGCCGCCGCCCGCGGTGCCCGCGCGATCGCGGAGGCCAGCGGTCACCAGGTGCGGCTGATCGGCCTGACGTGGAGCAACGACGTCGAAGCCAAGGCGACGCTGCTGCTGAAATCGTTGTCGGACATGGGCTTTGACTCGGTAAGCGCGGTTCCGCTGGCAGACGCTGCCCAGCAGTGGGCGCGGCGGTTCGGCCGGCATCTCGGATTCGAGCGGTGCGCGCTGTGTGTGGTCGAGCCGTCGGCCGTGACGGTGGTGTCGGTGCTGCACAACTCCGTGCGCACCGCGACCACCAAGATGCGGGAGAGTGCCGACGGTATCGCGCGCTGGCTGACCGGGGTCTTCGAGGTGAACTGCGCGCAGCCGGAAAGCCTGTTCCTGCTCGGCACACGCGGTGATCTCGAACTCGTCGCCGCCACCGTCGACGAAGCGCTACCGATGCCGGTGATCGCCTCCGACGAGGCGCAACTCACACTCGCCCGCGGCGCGGCGCTGGCCGCGGTCGCCGAACCTGAACCGGCGGCGGTACCGGCGCCGAAAACCCCGACAACATCCGAATCACGCCCCTGGGCGCGGTTCAGCACGCCCGCCCGGGCCGCGGCCGTGCTCGTGGCCGGTGTCTCGGCGTTGTTCGCGATCGGTGTCGGGCTGGCCGCCGACGACGCACCCCCCGCGCCGACGGAAACCGCCGCCGAGACCTCCACCGTGGCCGTGCATTCCGCGACATCGTCGATCAGCGTGCACGCGGTGCCGTCGGTGCCCCGCACCCCGGCCGTGGTGCAGCAGTACGCGGCCGCTCCGGTGCAGCCCGAGACCCCGCCCGCCGTGGTGGTCGAAGCCGCGCAGGAAGCGGTACCCGCCGTCGCGGCACCGGCCGTCGCCGAACCACTGACCGCGGCACCGGTGGGTGTCAGCGAACCAGCACCCGAGGCGGCACCGCTGATCCCGCCGCCGGACGTGCTGCCGGCGCCGGCGCCTCCGGCGCCCGAGGCGCTCCCGGCCGGCCCGCCACCTGCGGCTGCGCCCGAGGCGCTGCCGGCCCCGCTGCCTCCGCCGGACCCGATCCAGGTCGTGCTCAGCCCGCTGTTCGGCGGACTGCCCTGACCGGGTGAGCGGTCAGCGCCAGTTCCAGATCTCCGGCTGGCTCGGCGGGTAGTTCTGGCAAATCTCGGTGCCGTGCGAGACGACGCCCTTGTTGTTGAAGAACAGCTTGGCCCAGTTACCCCACCGGGTGGCGACCTGTTCGTAGTACACGTTGGTCGCGGTGTTCTCCGAATACTGCCGCCGACCGGCGTAGTCGAGCGAGAAGAACCAGTAGATGCGGTCGCGGGCGGCCTGCTGAACATCGGCCGGCCGGTTGTGGTAGTCGATCATGTAGCGCTCGAAGTACACCGGGTCGGTGTCGCGCACCGCGGCCATGTACTGGTCGACCGTGCACGTCGTCTTGAGCATCCGGTTGGGGATCGGGTAGTCGTCGGTCGCGTCGGCGGACGCGGTGACGGGGAACAGCATCGCTGCGCATCCCACGGACGCCAGCGCAATGCTCGCTTTACGGAACACTTTTCGACTCCTCGTGATCGCGGTCATCGCGCCTGATCCAGAATCGGCAGCAGGTCCGGGCAGTAGAACCGCATCGCAGCCGCCAGGAACTGGTAGGACTGCTCGGTGCTGTTCTGGCTGCGCTCCAGCTGGTTCTGCACGAACTGCGCTGAATCGTGGGCGCTCTTGTCCACGCCGTTGCGCTGCCGCTTGCAGGTGATCTTGCCGATCCAGGCGTTGTAGTCCTTCTGCCCGTAGATGCCGTAGGTGTGCAACTCGTTGGCGAAGTCGGTGTCGGGGTCGGCCTGCGCCGGCGCCGCCAACACCAGGGCCGCCACCGGCGTGGCCATCGCGGCGATCAGTCGTTTCATGACTGGCTTCCTTCCGACGTCGTCGTCACTTCCCGCGGCGTGGGCCACGGCACGGGCACCGGCCGGGCCCGGACCCGCTGTGGCCACCAGAACCACTTACCCATCAGCGCTGCGATCGAAGGCGTCATGAACGCTCGGATCACCAGCGTGTCGAACAGCAGACCCAACCCGATCGTGGTGCCGACCTGGCCGATGACCGTCAGTTCGCTGACCGCCATCGACATCATGGTGAACGCGAACACCAGGCCCGCCGAGGTCACCACCGAACCGCTGCCACCCATCGCCCGGATGATGCCGGTGTTGATGCCGGCGTGCAGTTCCTCTTTCAGCCGGGAGACCAACAGCAGGTTGTAGTCGGCGCCGACGGCAAGCAGCACGATGATCGCCATCGCCATCACCATCCAGTGCAGTTCGATGCCCAGGATGTGCTGCCAGATCAGGATCGACAACCCGAACGACGCGCCCAGCGAGACCACCACGGTCCCGACGATCACCGCGGCCGCGACCACCGCGCGGGTCAGGATCAGCATGATCGTGAAGATCAACGCCAACGCCAGGATGGCCGCGATCATCAGGTCGTAGTTGTTGCCGTCGGACATGTCCTTGTAGACCGCCGCGGTACCGGCCAGGTAGATCGTCGAGCCCTCGAGGGGGGTGCCCTTGATGGCTTCCTTGGCCGCCTGCTTGATCGAGTCGATCCGGGCGATGCCCTCCTCGGTCATCGGGTCACCGTCGTGGGCGATGATGAACCGCACCGACTTGCCGTCGGGGGAGATGAAGTTCTCCATGCCCTTCTTGAACTCTTCGTTGTCGAAGACCTCCGGCGGCAGGTAGAACGAGTCGTCGTTCATCGACGCGTCGAACGCGTCGCCCATCGCCGTCGAGTTCTCCTGCAGCGCAGCCATCTGATCCTGCATGCCCTTCTGCGAGGCATACATCGTCAGCATCATCGTGCGCATGGTCTTCATGGTGTCGATCATCGGCGGCATCAGCGTGACCATCTGCGGCATCAGCTCATCCAGCCGCTCCATCTCCGGGATCAGGTCCTGGATGTCGTGGGTCATCGTGTCGATGCCGTCAAGGGTGTCGAAGATCGACCGCAGCGCCCAACAGATCGGGATGTTGTAGCACTTCGGTTCCCAGTAGAAGTAGTTGCGGATGGGCCGGAAGAAGTCGTCGAAATTCGCGATGTTGTCGCGCAATTCGGCGACGTCGACCGTCATGTCCTTCATCTTCGTGACCATGCTGTGCGTGGTGGCCGCCATCTCCTCGGTGAGGGCGGACATCTTCTCCATGGTCTCGATGGTCTTACCCATCTCGTCGGCCTGCACCAGCATGTCGGCCATCCGGTCCTGAAGGTACTTCTGGTTCATCTGCTGGGTGGTGCCCTGCATGCTGATCTGGAACGGGATCGACGTGTGCTCGATCGGCTTACCGTCGGGGCGGGTGATGGCCTGCACCCGCGAGATCCCCGGCACCCGGAAGATCTGTTTGGCGATCTTGTCGATCACCAGGAAGTCCGCCGAGTTGCGCAGGTCGTGGTCACTTTCGACCATCAACAGCTCGGGGTTCATCCGGGCCTGCGAGAAGTGTCGGTCCGCAGCGGCGTAGCCCTCGTTGGCCGGCAGGTCGGCGGGCAGGTAGTTGCGGTCGTTGTAGTTGGTGCGATAGCCCGGCAGCGCGAGCAGGCCCACCAGCGAAAGCGCCACTGTCGCAACGAGAATCGGCCCGGGCCAGCGCACCACTGCGGCCCCGACCTTGCGCCAGCCGCGCACCCGCATCGCCCGCTTGGGTTCGAGCACCTTGCCGAATCTGCTCGCGATGCTGATGATCGCCGGCGCGAGGGTCAACGACGCGACGACCCCGGTCACCATTCCGACGGCCAGCGGCACACCCATTGTCTGGAAGTACGGCAGCCTGGTGAAACTCAGGCAGAACAGCGCACCGGCGATTGTCAGGCCCGACCCCAGCACCACGTGTGCGGTGCCGTGGAACATCGTGTAATACGCGGACTCCCGGTCTTCCCCGGTGCCGCGGGCCTCCTGATAGCGACCCGTCAGGAAGATCGCGTAGTCGGTGCCGGCCGCGATCGCCAACGTGACGAGCAGGTTGCTGGCGAATGGGGAGAGCCCGATGATCTCGTGATACCCGAGGAACGCCACCACGCCTCGGGCGGCAGCCAACTGCAGTACCACCATCACCAGCGTGAGCACCACGGTGATGATCGAGCGGTAGACCAGCAGCAGCATGATGATGATCACGGTGAAGGTGAGCGCCTCGATCACCCGGATGCTGCGGTCGCTGGCGATGTGCTGGTCGGCGGCCAGTGCCGCCGGGCCGGTCACGAACACCTTCACCCCGGGCGGCGGCTGCATGCCTTCGACAAGGGACTGCACGGCTTCCACCGACTCGTTGGCCAGCGCTTCGCCCTGGTTCCCGGACAGGTAGACCTGCACGTAGGCGGCCTTGCCGTCGCTGCTCTGCGCACCCGACGCGGTGAGCGGATCGCTCCAGAAGTCCTGCACGCTCTGCACGTGCTTGGTGTCAGCCTCGAGCTTGGCGACCATATCGCCGTAGAAGGCGCGGGTGTCGTCGCCGAGCGGCTTGTCGCCCTCGATGACGATCATCGCCGAGCTGTCTGAGTCGTACTCCTCGAAGACCTTGCCGACGCGCTTCATCGCGATCATCGATGGCGCGAAGCTCGGGCTCATCGAAACGGCGCGTTGCTGGCCGACCTCTTCCAGCTGCGGCACAGTGACATTGACCAGCGCGATCAGCGCGATCCAGCCGATGATGATCGGGAGCGCGAAGGTCCGGATCGCCCGCGGGATGAACGGCCGCTTCGCGTGCCGGACCGGCGGGAAGGCGTCGGTGGCCGGCTCGTTCGTCGGCGCACTCATGCGGATTTCACAAAGCAGAAGGTTTGAGCGTTCACGCCTGTGGAGGTTCTTTCATCTTTGACTTCGTCATCGACAGTGATCCGGCAGGTGATGCTCCCGCCGTCGCCCTGGGCGACGATGTTGGGGGCGGCCGAAGGCGCCGTGGTCTGCAACGTCAGAGTCCAGGGCAGCGTCGCACCGTCGACGCGTTGAGGACGGGCATCGAGATCCAGATAGTTGATATCGGCGTACGAGCCGGTACCGAAGATCTCGTACTTGATGACCTTGGGGTCGAACGGCTCGGGGTCCTCGGCGAACACCCTGGGCGTGACGATGATGCCCTCAGCGCCGAAGAAGGTGCGGATACGGCTGACCGTGAAGCCGGCGATCACCACCACCACGATGATGACAATGGGAATCCAAACCTTTTTCGCGAGTCGGAGCATCTACTTATCCCGCCCATTGCCGCGCATATCCGCCCTCAGTCGTTTTCGGTTGCTGTGATCTCGCTGAACATAACTTAGCCCGTATAAGTTCTCACTGAGGCCTAGGTTAACTCAAGTTATCGTGCTGCTGGTCACCCCCGGCGCAGTGCCGTGATCCAGGTCACAATTCCGACCACGATGCTCACGGTTCGAGCCGGTCGAGATAGCGCTCGACGAACGCTTCCGCCTCGGCGTGTCCACGGGTGATGCCGAGCCCGCGCTCGAGCAAAACGATCCGGGCCAGGCTGGTGATGATCATAGACATCACCACCGGCGGGAACGCGTCGCGGTCGATACCGTGGGCGCTCATCGCCGCGGTCACCACCGCCTCTTCGGCCTCGCCGAATCGCTCGGCATACGTCGCGATCTCGCTGCGGATGGCCTTGCGGTGATTGGCCAGCGCCACGAACTCCATGAACAGCCGCGCGCCGTGGGTGCTGTTGAGCCACCACAGCGCGTGCAGCGGCCCATCGGCGGCGAGCGCCTCGCGCTGTCGCGCCAGGTTGGCCTCCGCGCCGTCGCGCAGCACCGCCAGGAACAGATCGTCCATGCTCGGGAAGTAGTAGTGCACGAGCGCGGGCTTCACCCCGGCCCGGGCCGCCACCCTCCTGGATGTGGCTGCCGCGTAGCCCTCCTCGAGCATGACCTGGGCCGTCGCCTCGATCAGCGCGGCCCGGGCCGATGACTCGCGCCCACCCCTTGACCGCTCGCCGACGGGGCTGCTAGACATGGCGCCAGCCTAGATGTTGGGCGATCGCCCAACACGCGAGGGGAGCGCCGATGACGGGTCGAGTAGAAGGCAAGGTCGCATTCGTCACCGGCGCGGCACGCGGGCAGGGACGAAGCCACGCGGTGCGGTTGGCCCAGGAGGGCGCCGACATCATCGCGGTCGACATCTGCCGCGGATTCGCCGACTCGACCGCACCGGCCGCCACCCCCGAGGATCTCGCCGAGACCGCCGACATGGTCAAGAACCTCGACCGCCGCATCGTGACCGCCGAGGTCGACGTGCGCGACTACGACGCGCTCAAGGCGGCCGTCGACGGCGGCGTCGAACAACTCGGCCGGCTCGACATCGTCGTCGGCAACGCCGGTATCGGCACCACCGGAGTCAAACTGCACAAGATGGCCGAGGACCGCTTCGACGAGACCATCGACGTCAACCTCGGCGGGGTGTGGAAAACCGTCAAGGCCGCCGTCCCGCACTTGCTGGCCGGCGGGCGCGGCGGCTCGATCATCCTCACCAGCTCGGTCGGTGGCACCAAGGCCTACCCGCAGGTCGGTCATTACATCGCGGCCAAACACGGTGTCGTCGGGCTGATGCGCACCTTCGCCGTCGAACTCGGGCAGCACTCGATCCGGGTCAACAGCGTGCACCCGACCCATGTGTGCACCCCGCTGCTGATGAACGAGCCGACCTACCGGCTGTTTCGTCCGGACCTGGAGAACCCGGGACCCGACGACCTCGCGCCGATCTGCCAGTCGTTCCACTTCCTGCCGATCCCGTGGGTGGAGCCCGTCGACATCAGCAACGCCGTGCTGTTCCTGGCCTCCGACGAAGCCCGCTACATCACCGGTGTGCCGCTGCCCGTGGATGCCGGCAGCCTCCTGAAGTAGAGGAGAAACGATGACCGTCACCGAGCGGACCGACGACACCGTCTACTACGACCCGTACCGGGTGGACATCGTCGCCGACCCGTATCCGATCTACGAGCGTCTCCGCGAAGAGGCGCCGCTGTATCACAACGAGCAGTACGACTTCTGGGCGTTGTCGCGACACGATGACGTCGAACGCGCACTGCTGGACTGGCGGACCTTCTCCAACAGCCGCGGCGACATCCTCGAACTCATCCAGTCGCAGTTCGACATGCCCAAAGGCGTGATGATGATGGAGGATCCGCCGGTCCACACGATGCTGCGCGGTCTGATGTCGCGGGTGTTCACCCCGCGCCGCATGGCCGAGCTCGAAGACCAGATCCGGCGGTACTGCGTCAACTGCCTTGACCCGCTGGTCGGGTCCGACCGCTTCGACATCATCGCCGAACTGGCCTCGATGATGCCGATGCGCGTGATCGGAATGCTGTTGGGCATACCGGAATCCGAGCAGATCTCGGTGCGCGACGCCAACGACGCCAGCCTGCGGACCAAGCCCGGCTCACCGATGAAAGTGGTGCGGGCCGACAAGATCGCCGACGGCAGCATCTACGCCGACTACGTCGACTGGCGGGCGCAGAACCCGTCCGACGACCTGATGACCGCGCTGCTCAACGTCGAGTTCGAAGACGAGAACGGGGTGACCCGCAAGCTCACCCGCAAAGAGGTGCTGCACTACACGCAGGTCGTCGCGGGAGCGGGCAACGAGACCACGGGCCGGCTGATCGGCTGGCTGGCGAAAGTGCTCGCCGAGCACCCCGACCAGCGTCGCGAGGTGGTGCAGAACCGCACGCTGCTGACGCGCGCCGTCGACGAGACGCTGCGCTTCGAGCCGACCGGCCACAACGTCGCCCGGCTGGTGACACGCGACTTCGAGGCGCACGGCCGCACCGCGCCCGCCGGTGCGGCGATCCTGCTGATGTTCGGGGCGGCCAACCGCGACCCGCGCCGCTATGACCGGCCCGACGTGTTCGACATCCGACGCGAAAACATCAGCCACATCACCTTCGGTAAAGGGGTGCACTACTGCCTGGGCGCCAACCTCGCGCGGCTCGAGGGGCGGGTGGCCCTCGACGAACTGCTCAACCGGTGGCCCGAGTGGGACATCGACCCTGCGACAGCCCGGCTCGCGCCCACGTCCACGGTGCGCGGGTGGGAGCGCCTCGACGTGGTTGTCTCCTGACGGTGTTCTTTTCTTGACGGCGTTCTTCCCTTGACGGCGTTCTTCCCTTGACGGTGTTCTGCCCCCGAAGATTCGGGCACCCCGGCTGTTTGGACCAGACGGGTTCGGGGCAAGCTCGTCGCATGAACAAGATCATTGGTCGTGCGATGGTCGCCACCGCAGCTGCTGCTCCGGTCGCGGCCCTTTCCCTGCTGATGGCTCCGTCCGCCGCGGCGCAACCGCTGAACTGCCCGGGCGGCTGGTGGGATCCGGTCGACAACGTCTGCCGCGGACCGGTGGCGACGGTCCCGCTGGCGTGCGCGCCGGGCGAGTACTGGAACCCGATCACCAACGTCTGCCGCCCGCTCGGGCAGTATTAGCCGCCGCGCACCAGCGGTTTCCGCACCGCGCCTGAGCGCAACATTGCCCGGACTGGGCTGGCGTTTCGCCTCAACCTGCTACTTTTGGCAAACTGATGCGGATCATCGATGCCGACGGACACGTCGCCGAGGGTGCATCGCTGGCAGTCCAGGCGATGCAGCGCTGGCCGCGGCACATCGCGCCCCGCACCGACGGCCTCGGGCTGGTCATCGAAGGCAGGCAGTACCCCGAACCGACCGGCCCGGGCGCCGGGTGCCCTATCGACCACGGTCTGACGACGGCGCCCGGTCTGAACTGCCGCACGCCGGCGGGCGTCGTCGGCGACGCCGAACGCGACCACATCGACGCGATGGTGCTGTATCCGAGCCTCGGGCTGTGCACCCCGACCCTGCGGGATCCGGGCTTCGCCGCCGGTTTCGCCCGGTTCTACAACCAGTGGCTCGCCGACTACTGCGCCACGGCGCCGGGCCGGCTGTACGGCGTCGCGGTCACCCCGATCGAGATGGGCGCCACCGCCATCGAGATCATGCGTGAGGCAAAGGACCTCGGGCTGGTGGCCACCCATGTGCCGCCGGGGCTGCGGTCGAAGAACCTCGACCATCCCGACCTCGACGCGTTCTACGCCGCGGCGGTCGACCTCGACATGCCGCTGGGCATCCACGGCGCAGCGGGGATGAACATGCCGAAGATCGGCGTCGACCGGTTCACCAACTACGTCCAGGTGCACAGCATCGGCTCGCCGTTCGACCAGATGTCGGCGATGACGTCTCTGGTATCGGGCGGCGTCTTCGACCGGCATCCGGGGTTGCGGGTGGCGTTCCTCGACGCCGGGGCGGGCTGGCTGCCGTACTTCATCGACCGTCTGCGAAGCCACTTCGTCAAACGCGGTGACTGGATCGAGGGCGGCTGGCGACGCGATCCCTACGACTACCTAGCGGCGGGCAACATCTGGGTCACCTGCGCTGCGGGCGAACCGCTTCTGTCAGGCGTCATCGATGTGCTGGGCGAGGATTTCCTGATGTTCGCCAGCCACTATCCGCTCTGGAGCGGGGACTGGCCGGAAAGCACCAAACCGCTGCGCGGACGCGGCGACCTGTCCGACTCCGCGCGGCGCAAGGTCGGCGCCCGTAACGCGGCACGCTTCTACCGGCTGGACTGACCGCGGCGCTGCACCTCCAAGGGAACCACCGGTGGACGCGCCGACGGTCCGCGGGTGACGGCGTGCAACCTGATCTCGGGCACCTCCACCGACGGGTCCAGGGTGTCGAGCCAGACGACGGCGTCGGCGACGTCGGCCGCCCGGATCGCGTACATCTCGAACGGCACATCGGCCAGCATCTCGGTCTCCACCGGTCCCGGCGTCACGAGGTGCACGCTGATTCCGTCGCGGTCGACTTCCTGTGCCAGCGCGCCGGCGAACGCGTTCATCCCGGCCTTGGCCGCGGAGTACGCCGTGCGCGCCCTCATCGGTTCGTGCGCGGCCGACGAGGAGATGAACACGAAGCGCGACCCGGGCGCCATCCGAGGCAGCGCCGCGGAGGTCACCGCGAAGCACGAGTCGAGGTTGGCCGACATGATCGCGCGCCACTGCTCGAAAGTCTGCTTGCGCGCATAGGTTCCGCCGAGAACCCCCGAGGCGTGCACCACCAGCCCGATCGACTCCGCCGCTTCGACGGCCGGGGCGAAAGTCTGCGGGGTGGCGGCGTCGGCGACGACGTAGCGGGCACCGAGTTCCTCCGCTGCCGCTCGCAGAGGGGCTTCCCGGCGCGCGGTCAGCACCACGTCGTAGCCGGCTTCGACCAGCCTGCGGCCACAAGCCTTTCCGATCCCGCCGCTACCACCGGTGATCAAAGCCGTTCGCACCGCGTACCTTTCACTGACGACGCTGAGCCAGCGCCTGAGGTGAGAGCGCCACGATCCGCTGCTCGGGATCACCGGAGAGCAGGTAGGTCTGGGTGTCGGCGACGTGGCGAGCGGCCAACTTGCGGGCGCGGTCGGCGTCACCGGCTTCGATCGCATCGGTGATCTTCGTGTGGACGCCCAACGCGACCCGACGCTTGTTCATCGCCGGGTACTCGCCCTTGGCGGCGCTCTCCTGCGCCCACCAGTTCAGGTGCC
The DNA here is from genome assembly GCF_001722335.1 of Mycolicibacterium flavescens. Classification (GTDB taxonomy): domain Bacteria; phylum Actinomycetota; class Actinomycetes; order Mycobacteriales; family Mycobacteriaceae; genus Mycobacterium; species Mycobacterium flavescens. The sequence goes on along the minus strand of NZ_MIHA01000027.1, from coordinate 27,543 downwards.
CGGTCCACAACGTCTCGAGGCTGCCGACCACCGCGACCATCGTGTGGTTGCCGCACTCGCGGATGATCTCGTCGTGGAACTGCCCACCGATCTCGGTGAACCGCGCGCCGTCCCCGATGTGCTGGGCCATCGCGTCGTTGAGCTCCCGCAGCTTGGGGACGAGGGTCTTGTCGCGGTCGGGTCGGCGGGCCGCGAGCGCCGCGCACATCGGGTCGAGTTCCTGGAGTGCGGTGCCGAGGTCCGCCAACGGAACGTAGTCGCTCTGCAGCAGCAGCCCCAGCATGTAGGCCGCGTTGGCCTCGGCCGGTGCATGCACCACGGCGCCGCCCCGGTTGCCACGCCGCACCGATATCAGGCCTTCGGTTTCCAGTATTCGCAACGCTTCCCGCAACGACACCAGGCTCACACCGAACTGCTCGACGAGCACGTCCTGGCGCGGCAACAGGTCGCCGTCGACGAGCTCACCCTCGATGATCTGCCGTCGCAGTTCGTCGGCGACGATCTCGGCGGTCCGCCGGGCTCCGAGCCGACGGCGCGCCTCAGGACCGATCCCCAGCGTCGTCATGTCTTGGCAATATTAACAGCGATAGCGCACCCACCGGGACCGGCTATCTGACAATAACTGCAAAGATAGTGAAGACAGGAGACGGTGTGAGTCAGCCAGCGCCCACCCCGCTGCACGACGTGCGGGTCGTCGAGATCAGTGACCGGATCGCCGGCGCCTACTGCGGCAAGCTGCTGACCGACGCCGGAGCCGATGTGGTCAAGGTGGAGCCGCCGCAGGGTGATCCGCTGCGCCGCGTGACCGTCACCGGCGCACCCATCGACGACGGGGGAGCTTCGCCGCTGTTCAGCTACCTGAACGCCGGAAAGCGCAGCATCACAACGTTTTCCAGTGACCTGGCGGCCGCCGCCGACATCGTGATCGTCACCGGTCACGCCGACGGCGTCAATCCGGCCGCACTGCTGGACGCGGCACCGCGCTGCATCGTGATCACGATCTCCGACTTCGGCCGCGAAGGACCCCGGGCGCGGCGACCGGCCAGCGAGTTCACCCTGCAGGCGGCCAGCGGCCTCACCGGTTTCCGAGGTGATCCCGCCGGCCCGCCGATCTCCATCGGAGGTGAGCTGGGCGAGTACATGGCCGGGGTGTGGGCCGCGTACGGCGCGCTCGCGCTGCGCCGTCGGGTGCTCGGCGGCGGCGCCGGCGGCCACCTCGACATGTCGGTCCTCGAGGCGATCACGCTGATGCAGAGCGGTGAGTGGCTGCATTCGGCGCTGCTTCAGGTTCCGCCGGTGCGGCGCTCAGTCGAGGTGCCGTCGATCGAACCGGCCAGGGACGGCTACGTGGGGATCAGCATGGTGACCGGCCAGCAGTGGCTCGACTTCGCCTCGATGGTGGAATGCCCGGAGCTGACCGAGGTTCCGCAGCTGCAATTCCAGATCGGCCGCTGGGATTACCGGGACTGGATCCGCGAACGCATCGGGCCCTGGATGGCCGAACGCACGGTTGCGGAGATCGTCGAACTCGGGCAACTGTTCCGGCTGCCGCTGGCCCCGATCGGAAACGGCGCCACCATCGCGCAGATGGACCACCTGCGTGAGCGCGGCGTCTTTGTCGACCACCCGGCCGGCTTCCCGCAGCCGCGCCCGCCGTGGCGGATGTCGGCGGCCGCTCCCGCGCCGGTGCGCCCGGCGCCCGTGCTCGACGACGGGGCCGGCCCTCACTGGGAGCCGCGCGTATCGGACTCGCCGAACTCGTCGGAAAGCTTGCCGCTCAACGGTATCCGGGTCATCGACTTCACCGCCTTCTGGGCCGGCCCGGCCGCCACCCACGCCCTGGCCGCGTTCGGGGCCGACGTCATCAAGATCGAGTCCATCCAGCGTCCGGACGGCATCCGCTTCTCAGGCGGTATGCGCGACGACGTCGACGACTGGTGGGAGTACGGCTGGGTGTTCCACGCGATGAACACCAACAAGCGGTCGGTCACCCTGGACCTGCAGTCGGAGCCGGGCCGGCGACTGATCAGACGGTTGATCGGCCAGGCCGACGTCGTGGTGGAGAACTTCTCACCGCGGGTGATGGAACAGTTCGGTCTCGGAGCGCAGGCGCTGCTGGAGCTCAACCCCCGGCTGGTGGTGGTGCGGATGCCCGCGTTCGGGCTCGACGGCCCGTGGCGCGACCGCGTCGGGTTCGCCCCCACCATGGAGCAGATCGCCGGCCTGGCCTGGGTGACCGGTCAGGAGGACGGCCCACCCGTCGCACCCCGCGGGGCATGCGATCCGCTGGCCGGTGCACACGCGGCGTTCGCGGTGCTCGCCGCCCTCGAATGCACCGAACGCACCGGTGTGGGGCAACTCGTCGAGGTGCCGATGATCGAGACCGTCCTCAACGTCACCGCGATCCAGATCATCGAACACGCGGTGTTCGGCCGGCTCATGCACCGCCGCGGCAACCGTGGACACGGCCCCGCGGTGCAGGACGTCTACCGCTGTGCGGGGGAGGACAACTGGGTGGCGGTGACGGCCCGCACCGAACGGGAGTGCGCCGCGCTGGCCGAACTGGCCGGCGGGCTGGACGACGAGGTCGCCGGCTGGTTGGCCGCCCGCGACGCCGAGGAGGCCGCCGAAACACTCACCGCGGCGGGGGTCCCGGCGGAAGTGGTGATCTCACCGTCGCTGGTCATCGCGAACCCGCAACTGCGCCAACGCGGTTTCTTCGAAAGCCTCACCCATCCGAGCACCGGCGAGAACCTGTACCCGTGCCCGCCGTTCACCCGTCTCGACGGTGTGCAGCGCTGGCTGCGGCGCCCTCCGCCGACGCTGGGGGAGCACACCGGCGAGGTGCTCACCGAACTGTGCGGGGTCACTGCCGAAGAGCTGGCCGCGCTGGCCGCCGACGGCGTCATCGGCACCCGGCCCAAGGGCTTGTGACGGTTCAGCGGACCGAGATCGGCATCGACTCGAACATCGTCATGTTGTTGGCCAGCGTCGGGTAGGTGACCTGCGGCGGGCCCAGCTCGATGTCGCGGGTGCGCAGCAGCAGTTCGTCGAAGACCGCGCGGATCTCGGCGCGGGCCAGCATCGCGCCCAGGCAGTGATGCGGTCCGCCGCCGCCGAACGCGACGTGCGGGTTGCCCGAGCGGGCGATGTCGAAAACGAACGGGTCGTCGAACACCTCCTCGTCGCGGTTGGCCGAGCGCAGCATCGACACCACCCGTTCCCCTTTCGGGATGGTGACACCGTCGATCTCCACGTCGACCTTGGTGGTGCGGGTCCAGAACGCGACCGGCGTCGCCCAGCGCAGGACCTCTTCGACGGCGGTCGAACGAACGGATTCGTCGGAGCGGTAACGCCGGATCTGGGCGGGATTCTCGACGAAGGCCCGCAACCCCTGGGCGAGCGCGATTTTGGTGGTGTCGCTGCCCGCGAAGGCGAGGACGAAGAAGAAGATCTCCAACTCGTTGGCCGGGATGGACAACTCTTCGCCGTTCTCGTCGTTGACGACGGCGGTGGCCAGCGTGCTCCAGATGTCGTCGCCGGGGTTGCGGCGCTTCTCGGCGGTCAGCTGCTGGGCGTAGGAGAACACCTTCGCGAACAGCTCGAGGTGCTCCTGGCCGCCGGCCTCGGAGCCCGTTTCGTTGGCCTCGAGGATCAGGTCGAAGGTCCTGAACACCTCCGGCCGGTCGTCGTCCGGAATCCCGATGATGTCGCCGATGACCGACATCGGAAGCACGTCGGCGACGTCCTCGATCCAGTCCCCGCCGCCGGACTCCAGGAGCCGGTCGACCAACCCGGTGGCCCGGCGCCGGATGTCGCGCTCGAGCTTGGCGACCGCCTTCGGGGTGAAGGCGTGGGACAGGACCCGGCGCCGCTTGACCAGCAGCGGGGGATCCATGTTGATGATCGTCGGGAACGACCCGACGGCGCCGACCCCCTGGATCAGCGGCCCGTCGGCGGCGGTGAACGCGTCGGTGTCGCGGTGGATGCGCTGGGCGTGCCGCAACTTGGTGGTCATCCAGAAATCCCGCGTCAGCGTCGCCGCCACCCCGTCGGTGAGTTCGTGGTGGAACACCGGGCGGTCGCGGCGCAGCTCGACGAACAGCTCGTCGGGAAAACCGTTCTGCCACAACATTGGATCCGAAAGATCGACCGGCGTCGTCGTGGACATTCACGGCTCCTTCGTCGTCCTTGACCAAAGAATGCCTAAAATAGTAAGAATAGGCAACGGGCAGACGCGCTGACCTGCGTGCGAACGGAGCGAAGATGACCGAAACGGTCGACGAGCCCGCCATCGACCCGTCCGAGCGGGAGTTCGGCGCCGGCGGCATCAGCCTGTCCACCTACCGTTTCCCCACCGGTTGGTTCATCGTCGGTTTCGCCGATGATCTCGCCGCCGGCCAGGTCAGGCGCGCCCACTACTTCGGCGAGGAACTGGTGATCTTCCGGACCGCGGCCGGACGCGTCGCCGTGCTCGACGCGTACTGCCAGCACCTGGGCGCCAACATGGGTGTCGGCGGCACGGTCGAGGGTGAGCACATCGTCTGCCCCTGGCACAGCTGGCACTGGACCGGCGAGGGCACCAACGCTCTGATCCCGTACAGCAAGATCGGCTGCAAGCAGAACGTCCGGATCAAGACCTATCCCTGCACGGAGTGGTACGGCTTCATCCTGGTCTGGCATGAACGGCACGGGCGTCCGCCGTACTGGCAGCCGCCGGTGCTGCCCGAACTCGAGACCGACGAGTACTACCCGCTGCATCCGCACACCCGCATGGTCAACCGGGTCAAAGTCCATGCGCAGATGATCATCGAGAACGCCGCCGACCCCTACCACGTCCAGTACGTGCACAAGGCCGCCAACCCGGCCCACACGGCGTCGTTCGAGGTGTCGGGTTATCACCTGCACGCGACGGTGAACGCGAATTTCGGTGGGGGACGGGCCAAGACGTGGTTGACGCCGAACGGTCCGGTCGACGCGAAGATCGTCTACGACAACTACTCGCTGGGCCTGGGCGTCGTGCGCTTCCCGCCGGAGTTGGTGGCCACCGTCCAGGTCACCGGGCAGACCCCGGTGGACGAGGACTACACCGACTACTTCTACACGCAGGCTTCGGTCCGCGAACCCGGTGACACCGGCGACCGGCCGACCGGGCGGGCCGCGAAATTCCTGCAACTCCAGCAGGAGGTCATCAAACAGGACTTCTTCACCTGGGAGAACATGAAGTACCTGGAGAAGCCGAACCTGGCGCCCGAGGAGGCCCGCGACTACGCCGCGCTGCGCCGGTGGGCGCACCGCTTCTATCCGGGTGCCGAGCCGTCGTCCGAAGACTTCGGCTACACCGGCGACGGCAGCCCCGATCCGGCCGCGGCCCACGCCTGAGAGTCGACCCGATGACCCTGACCCGCCAGCGGCCGTCCGTCGGATACCGGCTGGTCACCGGCGACGGAACCGAAGCGGCGCAGACGCGTCTCGGGTTGTGGTTGCGCGACAGTAGTTTTCGGGCTGACGACGGGGATACCGCCAGGTGTGAAAGCGCGCTGCCGGTGTGACGCTTCGGTACGAGCTGGCGTTCGGCACCTACGAGGACGCGCTGAAGATGGTCGGCACCCGGACCGCGCCGAGGTATGCCGGGACCGCGGTGAGCGCCGCGCGCATCCAGCACTTCGCGTCGATGGTGCACGACGCCAACGCATCCTATTGGGACGAGGAGTTCGCGCAGCGGCAGTGGGGCGGTCTGCCGGCGCCGCCGGCGATGCTGATGGGATGGTTGATCCCCCTGCCGTGGCTGCCGTCCGGGGAACCGCCCACCGCGGCGATCGCGCTGAAGGTGCCACTACCCGGCACGACATTCATCAACGCCGCCAACGAGGTCGAGCTGCCGACCGTGATCGTCGACGGAGATCGCCTGCACGTCGTCGAGGAAGTGATCTCGGTGTCACCGCACAAGCGGACCCGCGTGGGCAGCGGGCATTTCGTGGAGACCCGCGACGAGTTCCGCCGCCAGGACGGGACCCTGGTCGCGGTGAACCGCAACACCCTGTTCCGTTTCACACCTGCGCCGGTGTCACGGTGACCGCCTATCCGGGTTGGGCGACGGTCAGCGTCGGCACCGAACTGTGCGAGGTGGTCGACCGCATCGACTACCTGCGCGTCGTGATGAATCCCGGTGCCACCTGGGACTACTTTCCCGGCCACTACGATCCGGCCTACGCCGGACAACACGGCCACCCCGGCATCTTCGTCAACACCATGCACATCGCCGGCTTCGTCGACCGCATCGCCACCGACTGGGCCGGTCCGGCCAGCCGGGTCGTGCGGCGCCGCATCGCCCTGCTCGGGTCGATCTACGCCGGCGACTCGATGGTGGGCCGCGGTCGGGTGGTGGCCACGCGCGCCGACCGGCTGGTGGATCTGGAGATCACCGTGTGCAACCAGCGCGGCGAACTGTGCTGTCCGGCCGAGGTGACGCTGCAACTGCCCGGCTAGTGTCGTGAGTCGTTAAATCGGGTGCAGTACATCGTCATGGGTCATCTGGGCCGCGAGATCTGCACGAGGGTCGTTACCAGCGCGGTTTCACAGCCCCCGTGCAGATCTCGAAGAACGTCCACACCATGTGGCCGGTCCGAATCCCGCGCACTGCCGTGTCTGAACTTTCGACTCACGACACTAGACCGGCGGCAACGGATCGGCGCTGACCGTGGTCTGCAACTCGACGTACTCCGAGAGGCCCTCGGCGCCGAACTCGCGCCCGATGCCCGACTGTTTGAAACCCCCGAACGGCATCGTGGTGTCCAGGTTGTACATGTTGATTCCGTAGGTGCCGGTGCGGATCTGGGCGGCGATCTGCAACCCGTGCGCGACGTCGGAGGTCCACACCGAGCCGGCGAGGCCGTACTCGGTGTCGTTGGCGATCCGCACCGCGTCGCGTTCGTCGGTGTAGGGGAGCACGGTCAGAACGGGGCCGAAGATCTCCTCACGCGCGATCCGCATCGCGTTGGTCGCACCGGTGAACAAAGTCGGCCGGACATACCACCCGTTCTGCGCCGGCGAGTCCGTTCCGCCCAACACCATTCGCGCGCCCTCGTCGATCCCGCACTGGATGTAGCCCTGCACGCGCTGCTGCTGGCGGCGCGCGACCAACGGACCGATATCGGTGGCGTCGTCGGCGGGGTTGCCGACCTGAAGACCGGCCATCATGTCGGCCAGCGCGTCGACCACGTCGTCGTGGCGCCGCTCGCTGACCAGGATCCGGGTCTGCGCAACGCAGGCCTGACCGTTGTTCATCAGGCTGGCGGTCTTCAAATGGGCGACGGTGCGGTCGATGTCGGCGTCATCGAGGATGATCGCCGCCGATTTTCCGCCCAGTTCCAGACTGACCCGCTTGAGCTGTTCACCGCAGACGGCGGCGATATGCCGTCCGGTCGCCGACGACCCGGTGAACGAGATCTTGTCGACACCCGGGTGGCGCACGAGGCTTTCGCCGGCCTCCCGCCCGCCGGGCAGGATCGACACCACCCCCTCGGGCAGATCGATCTCGGCCAGCATCTCGGCCAGCCACATCGCGTCGATCGGCGTTTCGGGTGCCGGCTTGACCACCACCGCGCAGCCCGCGATCAGGGCCGGGATCATCTTCGGCATGATCAGGAACTGCGGCACGTTCCAGGGCACGATCGCGCCGACGACGCCGACCGGGGCACGGCGCACCTGTACGTCGCCGAACAGTCCTTTCCGCCGCTCCACCCACGGATATTCGCGTGCCACAGCGATATTGAGGTGCATCTGGGCGAGCGCACCCACCGCCTGGCCCATTCGGCTGAAGCTGCGCGGCGACCCCATCTCGGCGGTGATCAGGTCGGCGATCTCATCGGTGTGCGCGGCGTACAACGCCGCCAGTTTCTCGACCTTGGCAATCCGCTCGTCGACGCCCATCCGGGGCCAGGGCCCGTCGTCGAAGGCGCGGCGCGCAGCCTGCACCGCGCGGTCGACATCGGCGGGGGAGGCTGCCGGCGTCTCACCGACCGGCTGTTCGGTGTGCGGGGAAATCACCGAGATGCGTTCGTCGGTCGCCGGCGGCTGCCAGCGGCCACCGATGAACAGCTCGTCATACCTCAGCGCTCTCATGGCCATCTCCCTGTCGGCGGTTTCACTCCGCGCGGCGACCGATCCGCGCGCCAAGGGTGCTCTCGCGGCAAACATAACAAAACGACGCGGTACGCGGACGCATGTCGGACTATTGACGCAGACCTGTGCGGTGCGCCGCCCAAAGCCGAAGTCCGGCAACGATGTTGAGTCGTACGTTCTGTGTGACCTCGGGCCGCGCTAGCGTTGAGGAGGTGAACGATCTCCTGACCGACGTCTGCGCGCGTATCGCGCGGTACGCCGACACGCTCGACACCCGCCCGGTGGCGCCCGGACCCGATGCCGTCGCCGCGCTGGCGCGATTCGACGAGCCGATGCCCCAGCACCCCGCCGATCCGGGTGCGGTGCTGCGACTGCTCGACGAGGCCGGCTCTCAAGCGACCGTCGCGACGGCCGGCGGCCGGTACTTCGGCTTCGTCACCGGCGGCACACTGCCCGCGGCGCTGGCCGCCAATCTGCTTGCCGCGGTGTGGGATCAGAACGGCGCCTACCAGGTGATGTCACCGGTCGCCGCGACGCTCGAGGAGGTCAGCGCCAACTGGCTGCGCGAGCTGCTCGGGTTGCCCACCCAGGCCGGCGCCGGCTTCACCACCGGCGCAACGATGGCCAACCTGACCGCGCTGGCCGCCGCGCGCCACGCCCTGCTGCGCCGCACCGGCTGGGACGTCGAAGAGGACGGGCTGTTCGGGGCCCCGCCGATCCGCGTGGTGGTCGGTGACGAAGTGCATGCCAGCGTGCTCAAGGCGCTGTCGCTGCTGGGCATGGGTCGCGCCCGCGTCGAGCGGGTGCCCGCCGACAGTCAGGGCCGGATGCGCGCCGACGCGCTGCCGGAGCTGTCCCCGTCGACCATCGTCTGCATTCAGGCGGGCAACGTGAACACCGGCGCGTTCGACCCGGCCGCCGAGATCTGCGCGGCCGCGCACGACGCCGGGGCCTGGGTGCACGTCGACGCCGCGTTCGGGCTGTGGGCCGCGGCCAGCCCGCAGCTGTCTGATCTGACCGCCGGTCTCGGCGAGGCCGATTCGTGGGCCACCGATGCGCACAAGTGGCTCAACGTGCCGTACGACAGCGGAATCGCGTTCGTGCGCAACGCCGACGACCTGCGCGCCGCGATGACGGTGGGTGCGGCCTACCTGATCGCGGGCGCCGACCGCGAACCGTGCCACTTCACGCCGGACATGTCCCGGCGCGCCAGGGGCGTCGAGGTGTGGGCGGCACTGCGCTCGCTGGGCCGCAGCGGGGTGGCCGACCTCGTCGACCGGTGCTGCCGGCACACCCGGCGGTTCGCCGACGGGCTACGCAGCGCCGGCTACGACGTGCTCAACGACGTCGTGCTCAACCAGGCCCTGGTGTCGTTCGGCGACGACGACACCACCCGGCGGGTCATCGAGCGGGTTCAGGCCGACGGCACCTGCTGGTTCGGCGGCACGGTCTGGCAGGGGCGCGCCGCCATGCGGATCAGCGTGTCGTCGTGGGCCACCACCGACGACGACGTCGAACGCAGCCTGGCGGCGCTCCTGCGGATCGCCGGGACAGCCTGACCGCCGACTAGGAGTCGTCGCCGTCGGTCGTGGCCGTGTCCAGCACACTGACCGCGATGCCGTACGGCAGGAACCGCACCTTGCGGGTTGGATCGGTGTTGTTCTTGTTGGCCCGCAGCGCGTCGAGTTCGGTCGGATACACCTGCTCGATGTGGGCGCCGCCGTCGGCGTCGACGGTGAAGATCGCCCACACGCCGTCCCCGGTCTCGCCGGTGGTCTCCGGTTCGCGGCGGGCCCGGGTGGAGCGGGTGAACTCGTCGACGAGGTTCGCCCAGCCTGCGCGTTCTCCCGAGGTGTTCAGGATCCTGCCGAGGTTGGACAGAACCGGTTCGAGTGCGTCGCGCAACCCCTCACCGGCCTCGCGGGCGACACGGTCGAAGTCCTCGGGATCGAACCCGAACGGTCCGTTGCTGCTCATGACGCTTCCTCCTCACCACCGCGCACCGCAGCGCGGCGGTACGTCCAGTGTGCCCGCGCCGCGGGCGCCAGTCGACTGAGGCGACCGTGAGTGGTAGGCAACGGTATGACCATCTCCCCGGCGGACGCGATGGCCGCGGTCGAACGATCCCCGGCCGCGGTCGGCGCCCACGACCGCCACGCATGGGTCGACGCGTTCACGTTCGACGGTGTCGTGGAGGACCCGGTGGGATCGCAACCGCACCGCGGCACGACCGCGCTGATCCGCTTCTACGACACGTTCATCGGGCCTCGCGAGATCACCTTCCACCGCGACGTCGACATCGTCGTCGGGCCCACGGTGGTGCGCGACCTCGAATTGGGGGTCACCATGTCAGCCGGGGTGACGATGCGCATTCCCGCCTACCTGCGCTACCACCTCGAAGAGGATCTCGAATCGCCGAAAATCGCTGAGATGGCGGCGTATTGGGAACTGCCCGCCATGGTCGCGCAGTTCCTGCGCGCGGGGGTGCGCTCGGTGCCCGCCGGTGCGCAACTGTCGCGGGGGCTGCTGACGAACCAGGGGGTGGTCGGCACGCTCGGCTTCCTCGGCGGGTTCCGTGGCGCAGGCGCCGACGGCAAGCGGCGGTTCGGCGAGTTCCTGGCGGCGGCCAGCGCCGGTGACGAGGTCGGGCTGCGACGATGGTTGGGCGCCACCAGGATCACCGTCGGCGACCACACACCGATGAGCGGCGCCGACCTGCTGTCGCGGCTGACCGGCGCCCGCTACCGCAAGGTGATCACCTCCGGGTACAGCGTCGCAACCGGCGTCGACGGCGCCGACGGGCGCGCCGTGCTGATCGCCGACGTCGCAACAAAACCCTTCGCGATCAGGCGGATTCGCTACTTCGCCGATGGCGGGCACTGAGCGCACTGCGCCACCGCGGCTCCCTGCCCGACGGGCGACCTCGTTTCCCGATCGGCCGGCCGGGGCAACCGGCACACATGCCCACCACGCGAAAGACCGCCGCAGCCGGTGTGGTCGCGGCCGCCGTGCTCGCGGCGTGCCTGATCGTGCCTGCGCTGAGCCGCCTGGCAACCACCGACGGGACCACCACCGCCGCCGTGATTCTCGGTGTCCCCATCGGGACCGTGCTCGCCGTCACCGGCATGCGGCACTACGGACCGGTGCGCGCGGTGGCCGTCGCGCTCGTCGTCACCGCCGCGACCCTGGCCGCCGCGGGCGGCTCGTCGCTGGTGGTGGCGGTGTCGGCGCTCAACGGATCCAGCACCACGCTGGCTGCCGGCGTGCTGCTGCTCGGCGTGCCGGTCACACTCGAACTCGCGCTCGGGTTCCTCGCGCTGCAGCTGGTGCCCGGGCCGGCCCGTTTGACCCCCGCCGCGACGGGTAACCGCATCGCATGACACCGCGCCCCGATGACGACGAGAGCGAACAGGACGTCGACCAGGACGACAACGTCGCCTCGTCCCGCGCAGGCAAAGAAGGCGACGACGACGGCACCTACGTCGGGCGCACGTTCTCCGACGACGCGATCGACGCGGGGGAGACCGGCGCCGAGGCGCGCAGCAACGACGGCAACTGACGGGTACCGACGGCTCGGTGCGGTCTCGATTCGGTCGCGCCGCGCGCCGTCGGCCAACGGCTCGTGAGACGGTATGAGAACCATGTCCATCGACGACGAGATCACCTACGAAGAGTTCGGTCGCAAATTCTTCGAGACCGCGGTGACCGTGGAACGGGTCGGCGCCGCGATCGCCGACATCGCGGGCGACGAATTCGAGATGGGCCCGATCGCGCAGGGACCGGGCAAGATCGCCAAGGTCACGGCGCGTGTGCGGATCCAGGAACCGCGGTTGACCCGCGACGTCGGACCGCTGATCACGTTCGCGATCCGGATACCCCTGGAGATCGACATGATCGTCGACCTGCGCATCGACCGGCCCAAGTTCATGGTGTTCGGCGAGATCGCACTGCGGGCGACCGCGCGGGCGGCCGAGCCGCTGCTGCTGATCCTCGACGTCGAGAAACCCCGGGCCTCCGACATCTCGATCCACGTCACCTCGAAGTCGTTGCGCGGTGAGGTGGTGCGCATCCTCGGCGGCATCGACGCCGAGATCCGGCGGTTCATCGCGATGCACGTGGCCGGGGAGATCGACAGCCCCGCCTCGCAGAAGGCCAAGGTCATCGACGTCGGAGCAACCATCGACACCGCCTGGACGGGCGTCTGAGGGGCGGGCCGCGTACGGTAGGCGGGTGCTTCGCAAACCACTCACCGCGCTCGCGCTGAGCTCCGGAATTCTCGCCGCGGCGGCCGTCGTCGCCGCCCCTGCCCACGCCGACCCCGTCGATGACGCGTTCCTGCACGCCGTCAGCGAGGCGGGCGTGATGATGGGCGATCCCGGCAGCGCGGCGGCGATCGGTCAGCAGGTGTGCCCGATGCTCGCCGAGCCCGGTCAGAACGCCGCGAACGTGGCCGCCGAGGTCGCCGACATGGGCGGGCTGTCGCTGGGACCGGCGACGATGTTCACCGGCATCGCGATCTCGATGTTCTGCCCGGCGATGGTGTCATCGATCGGAAACGGCGTCTCCCCGATCCCGCTGCCGTTCCTGGGCATCTAGCGGCAACAACCGCGGACGTTTGGGTTCGCGACCGTCACCGCTGGAGCGGTTGCGCAGGTGCCGCCACACCCACGGCATCAGCAGGTTGCGGGTCCACAGCAGCTGCGAATACGCCTGCGACCGGATCGACGGGCGCTGCGGCGGCTCCGACGTCGAAGCCCAGTCGTGGTTTCCGCCGGGAAGTTCGAGCGCCTCGACCGCGGCGGCGGTGAACAGCCGGTGTCCCCTCGGTGAGCCGTGCACGCGGTCGTCGCTCCAGGTGTCGAGGTCGGTCATCGACGGCGCGTTGTAGAGGTCGACGAGCCGGAAGCCGTGCCGGTCGGCGGCCGCGCGGATGCGGTGGTTGATCTGCTCGACGCGGGCGGCGATGAGCCGTCCGACGGGAAGGATCCGGGTCAGGTCCGGAAACGTCGTGGTGGCCACGGTGGCGCCGGAACCGGCCAGCCGCGCGTAGATCTCGTCGAGGTCGGTCAATGCGCGGTCGAATCGGCGGCCGGGCCGGGTGACGTCGTTCATGCCGACACACACCGTGACGAGGTCGGGGCGCATCGCCAACGCCTGCGGCAACTGCTCGTCGAGCACGTCGCGGATCCGGCGGCCACGCACCGCGAGATTGGCGTACAACAACCCGGGGCGGTGCTGGTCGATGACGGCGGCGAGCCGGTCTGCGAAGCCCAGCAGTCCCGCGGAATCGTCTCCGTCCCAAAGGCCTTCGGTCTGGCTGTCACCGATCGCGACGTAGCGGGAGTACGGTGTCACGCTCCGCACTCTAGTGACGAAGTGCCGCGCTCACCTGTTCGACGCCGGCGCTCTCCGCCACCTCGCGGTGTTGTGCGCTGATGCGGGCGCCGGCCGCGCGCAGCAGCGCGACGAGGTCGGCGACGGCACCCGCGCGGGCACCGTTCCCGCGGCCGGTGACCGCCCACCACGCCATCAGCGCGTCGAGGCCGCGCCCGGGGTCGGCGCCGGTCTCGAGCAGCGCGGCCGTCGTCGCGGGAAGCAACCGGCGGGCGGCGATCTCGATCGGCTGCGTCCCGTCGGGCAGTTCGGCCTCGACCGACGCGCCCGCCCGCACCAGCGTGCGCACCATCTCGGGGTTGAGGTGGTCGTAGGCGTCGCCGAGGACGTGCATCGGGGTGGCGCCCTCGGAGTCGACGAGCGAAGGTTCCACGCCGTTGGCCAGCGCGTGCTTCAGTGCCACCGTGCGGCCCGCACGCACGATCTCGTGCAGGATCGTGGTGAACCGGTCACCGCGCGCGGACAACTCGATGCGACGTCCCGCGTCGGCGCCCGCGTCGATCAGCGCGACCGCGATGCCCGAGGCCAGGGAACGCACCGCGTACCACAGCGGCGACGCGCCGCAGGCATCCACGGGATCGGGGTCGGCGCCCATCGCGAGCAGTTCGATGACCTCCGAGTCGCCCCGGTGCGCCCTGGCGAACAGGTCGAGCGCGTCGGCGGACAGGGTGTGCGTCCAGGCCGGCGGGGTCGCGTGCAGCAGATCGAGCACCCGCAGCACGGCGTCGCGTTTGGCACCCAGGTCGTACCACGGCCACGGTCCTTCGCCCTTGGCGAGGAAGTCCTCGACCGGTAACCGCGTCTCCGAGACGACGCCGCGTCCGTCGTCGTCGGTGCGGAACACCAGTTCGGCGTCGTCGCGGCAGATCGCCACCGACGCAGGCCCGTCCTGGTAGCGGGCGAGTTCGACCACGTCAGAAATTGTGCACACCGCCGCATCGGGCCGTCGACCCGGGTGACGTCACAGCAGCCGGCGCAGCGGAAGCTGCATCCGCCAGTGCTCCACCTGCGCCGACAGTCGGACCACCCCGGGCGCGAAGGCGATGTTCGTCAGCTGCATGCCGTGCGGCAGGGCGGGCAGCCGCACCGGGTACGCCGGCAGCCGGCCCGGCAGCGTCCAGCGCGAGCGGCGCAGCGCCAGGCCCCGCGGGTGCAGCCACAGCGTCGAACCCTCGAGGCGGGCCTCGACTTCGACGTGACCGGCGCCCGGGCGGCGCGCCAGGCGCAACCGGGCGATCCCGTCGGGGCCGATGTCGCCGGACAGGCGTGGCGCCGCCGCTTCGAACAGCCCGTCGAGGGCCGGGGCGGGGACCTCGAGCGTGAGTTCGACCGGTTCGGCCACCAGCACCGGCGGGCGGATGCGCACGTTGTGCAGCACCGCGGTCGCGTGATCGAATCTCGTTACGTAAGAATCGTTTTCGGTGCCCCACCAGCGGATGTCACACGCGGCGAGCCGGACGTCGCTGAGCCGGCCGACGGACAGGCCGCGCACGTCGAGCCGCGGGTCGAACTCGGTGACGGTCAGGTTCAGCTCGCCGCCGTCCAGCCCGACGGTGAGCCGCCTGCCGACCACCAACAGGCGCAGGGGCATGACCATGGCCCGCTGGGCGATAGCCGCACCCAGGCCGATCGGCGCGGTGAGCAGTGCGACGGGTGACGGGTGCGTCATGGCTTCAGCATTCCCATTCGCGGCCGGTTCCGTACAGTGGGGGCCAATGACCTCCGTGGTAATCGTCGGCAGCGGCTTCACCGGGTTCGAATGCGCGCGAGCGCTGTCGCGCCGACTGCGCAAGGTGGGCGCCGACAACGTCGACATCTCGATCGTCTCGCCGGTCGACTACATGCTCTACACACCGCTGCTGCCCGATGTCGCCGGTGGCCTGGTCGACGCCCGATTCGTCGCGATTCCGCTGGCGAACTCGCTGCGCGGAGTGCGCGCGATCCGCGGCCGGGTCGACGAGGTCGACTTCGCAGGACGCACGGTCACCGTCACCGACTCCGAGGAGCGGTCGCGGGCGCTGCAGTGGGACCGGCTGGTGCTGACCCCCGGTTCGGTGACGCGGTTGTTCGACGTGCCGGGTCTGGCCGAGCACGCCCGCGGACTGAAGTCGACCGCCGAGGCGCTGTATCTGCGCGACCATGTGCTCGAACAGCTGCAGCTGGCGAACGTCGACGACGATCCCGGTCGCGCGGCGGCCCGGCGCACCATCGTCGTCGTCGGCGCGTCGTATTCGGGCACCGAACTGGCCGTGCAGCTTCGGGCGCTGGCCGACACCGCGGCCAAGCACATGGGCTTCGACCCCGGCGAGGTGAAGTTCGTGCTGCTCGACCTCGCCGAGCAGGTGATGCCGGAGGTCGGCGAGAAGCTGGGCGCGGCTGCGCAGCGGGTGCTCAGGGCCCGCGGCATCGACGTGCGGCTCGGCGTCACGCTCAAGGAAGTACACCCCGAACATGTTGTGCTCAGCGATGATTCGTTGCTGCGCACGCACACCGTGGCATGGGTCACCGGGGTCACCGGCGCACCCCTGATCGAGAGGCTCGGCCTGGAGACCGAGCGGGGCCGGCTCAAGGTCACCACCGAACTGCAGGTGCCGGGACATCCGGATGTGTTCAGCGCCGGCGACGCCGCGGCGGTGCCCGATGTGACTCAGCCGGGCAAGATCACCCCGCCGACCGCCCAGCACGCCACCCGGCAGGGAAAGACGTTGGCGCGCAACGTCGCCGCCAGCCTCGGCTACGGCAAGGCCAAGCGGTACAAGCACCGCAACATGGGGTTGGTCGTCGATCTGGGTCCGCGGTACGCGGTGGCCAATCCGCTCAACATCCAGCTGTCGGGTTTCCCCGCGAAGGTCGTGACGCGCGGCTACCACGTGATGGCGATACCGCGCGGCGTCAACCGGTGGGCGGTGGCGCTGGCCTACCTGACCGACCTCTTCTGGGACCGTTCGGTCGTGTCGTTCGGGCTGTCGTCGAGCGAGGACGCGCAGTTCTCCGCCAGCGAGGGCATCCCGGTACCGAAGCGGGACTGATTCAAACCCGCGATTGCGGGGAACTGTGTCGGCATGGCTACATATCGCGTGTTGAACCCCAAGGGTGAGGTCGTCGACACCAAGGACATCGAGAGCGCCGACGACGCCCATGCGTGGTTCGTCGACCAGAAGGCGGAGCCCGAACTCGGCTGGCGCATGGAGGTCAAGACCGACGACGGGGAGTGGGCCTTCTTCGACGACAGCGAAGGCGACCGCAAGTACTGACGCGGTGCGCACCGTCGGGTGGCGGTGAGCGTGCAGAAACTGCGGTTTTTGCGCGGCGTGTTGTGCGCAGACCCGCACGCTCGCGCTGAAGAGTGGATCGATATGCCGAAGTTGAGCGCCGGGCTGCTGCTGTACCGGATTGTCGACGGCTCGGTCGAGGTGCTGATCGGGCATCCCGGCGGGCCGTTCTGGGCGCGCAAGGACGACGGCGCCTGGTCGATCCCGAAAGGCGAGTACACCGAGGGCGAGGACCCGTGGACCGTCGCGTGCCGGGAGTTCGAAGAAGAACTCGGCAAGGCGCCGCCGGCCGGCCCGCGCGTCGACTTCGCACCCGTGCGCCAGCCGAGCGGCAAGATCATCACCGCGTTCGCCGTACGTGGCGACCTCGACCTCGAAGGCACGTCCTCCAACACGTTCACCCTCGAGTGGCCCAAGGGGTCCGGCACGGTCAGGGAGTTTCCCGAAATCGACCGGGTGGCCTGGTTTCCCGTCGATGAGGCTCGGTCGAAGCTGCTGAAAGGTCAACGGCCGCTGCTCGACCGCCTGCTCGAGGCGGTCGCACCCGACGGACAGGACGGGTCTCGATCGCGTTGATCGTCAACGCGCGGCCGTGGATCCGCCACCCGGCGGGGGTGCGCAGATACTCGTCGTCGTAGCGCAGATGCCACACCAGGTCGGTCGGATCGCCGTCGCCGAGCGTCCAGTGGTGGGCGATGCAGGTGATCCGGCCCAGCGCGTAGCCGGGTCGCTCGCCCGGGGCGTACACCTCGCCGACGATCGCGTGTTCGGTGCGGGTCACCGCGGCCAGCGGGGCCATCGCCGAACGCACACCGTCGCGGCCGTGGTGGCGGCGCACCGGTTCCAGCGACCGCGGCGGGTCGGGCAGCCGCAGTTCGGCGGTCTCGGTGAACAGCGCTGCGACGTCGTCGAAGCGGCGGTCGTCGACGGCCGAGGCGTAGAGGTGCACAAGGTCGGCGACAGCGAGCCGGTCGGCGGGGCGCAGCGTCATCGGTTCAGCCCCAACCGGTCCGCGCACGCCGACAGCACGTCGCGGGCCTCGTCGATGTCGGTGACCGGCGGCATCGCCAGGATCAGACGGTCAGCGCCGAGCGCGGCCAGACGGGCCGCGCGTTCGGCGTCGACCTTGGTCACCAGATGACCGAGCGACAGTTCCAGCGCGTCGGGGTCGCGCCAGCACCGCTGCGCCTCCTCCCGCATCACGGTGACCAGCGCGGTGAGCTCGGCGCCGCCGACGCCGAGCGGCTGGAAACCGTCGCCGAACCGGCCGGCCCGCCTGGCCGCCGCGCGGCTGTGGCCGCCGATGTGCAGCGCAACCGCGCTGACGGGTTTCGGGTAGCACATCGCATGCTCGAAATCGAAGAACTCGCCGTGGAATTCGGCGCCGGCGGGCCGGTCCTCCCACAGCAGGCGCAGCACGGCGAGCTGTTCGTCGGCCCGGCGGCCCCGGCCGGCGAAGTCGGCGCCGCACGCCTCGACCTCCTCCTTGAGCCAGCCCATCCCGACGCACAACCGGGTCCGCCCGCCCGAGAGCACGTCGAGCGTGGCGATCCGCTTGGCCAGCACCACCGGATGATGGTTGGGCAGTACCAGGACGCCGGTGGCCAATCCCAGCGTGCGGGTGTGTGCGGCCAGAAACGCCAGCAGGTCAACGGGATCGGGCACCGGGCAGTCGGGGGCCAGATCCACCCGCCCGGACGGGTCGTACGGGTAGACGCTGGTGTACTGCGCCATCAGCACGGTGTGTTCGACCACCACGATCGACTCGAACCCGCATGCCTCCAGGTGCTGGGCGAACGCGGTCATGTAGCCGGGGTCGGCGGTGACCCCGGCGGCGACGGGCGCGACGACGGCGTATTTCACAGCGGTGGCAGTCCGTTGCTCTCCCGGATGGCGCGCCGGCATTCGCGGCGGGTCTGGCCGGTCTGCTGCATGCAGACCCGCACCGGGGACTCCTCGGCGATCGGCAGCGGCTCGTCGGTCGGTTCGGTGGTCACCGTCGGCTCGGGGATGTCGCCCTGGGTCAGCGACCAGATCGACGCCCCGGTGCTCTGCAGCGTCGAGCAGTAGGCGGTCGCCCCGGCCGCGGTCGTTGCGGTGGCGCCCACCGGTGAGCAGGCCGCGCCGATCACCGCCGGCGGCGGGGCGGTGGCGGGTGGGGTCGTGGGTGGGTTCGCAGGTGGGGTGGTCGCGGGTGTTGGAGTGGTGGTGGATGTCGTTGTGGCGGTGCGGGTTTGCGTCGTCGTCGGCGCGACGGCGGCCGGGCGTTCCTCGTCGGCGCGCCGGAACTCGAACACCGCCACCGCGACCGCCACCGCCAGCAGCACGGCGAGCACCGCCGGCACCAGCACGCCGGTGCGCATCAGCGACCGTTTCGACACGACCGGGGCCGGTGCCGTGGCCTCGCCGGGCATCCCGAGGTGGTGGCTGAGCGCCCGCGCGAAATCCGCGCAGCGCTCGTAGCGGTGCTCCGGGTTCTTGGCCAGCGCCTTGGCCAGCACCGGGTCCAGACCCGCGAGGTCGGGCCTGCGCGTGCCGAGCGCCGGCGGCGCGGCCGACAGGTGCCGGCTGATCACCACCGCGGGATTGGAGTCGGGGAACGGCGGCGAACCGGTCAGCAGGTGAAACGCGGTGGCGGCCAACGCATACTGGTCTGCGCGACCGTCCAGCGCCTCACCCATGAGCTGTTCGGGTGCGGCGTAGGACACCGTGCCGACCGTCATGTTCGTTTCCGTCAGGCCGCTGATGTCGTTGGCCCAGCGGGCGATGCCGAAGTCCGCCAACAGGATCCGCCGATCTGCCGAGGACGCGAGCAGGATGTTGGCGGGTTTGACATCGCGGTGCAGCAGGCCGCGCTCGTGGGCGTGGTCGAGGGCCTCGGCGACCGCGGTGACGATCGCGGCGACCTCACCGGCGGGCACGCCGTCGGGATGATGCTCGCGCAGCAGTCGGGCGGCGTCGGTGCCGTCGACGTAGTCCATCGAGATCCAGATCTGGCCGTCGGATTCGCCGCGGTCGTGCACGCCGACGATGTGCGGGTGCCACAGCGTCGCCGCGATGTCGGCCTCGCGCTCGAACCGCCGCCGGTAGTCCGCGTCGGCCGACACCGAGGCGGGCAGCACCTTGAGCGCGTCGCGGCGCGGCAGCCGTGGGTGCTGCGCGAGGTAGACCTCACCCATCCCGCCGGAGCCGAGCAACCGGACGATGGTGTAACCCGCGAACGTCGCGCCAGCGGCCAACGGCATGGGCGCATCGTACGAGACCGAGCTACAGATCGAGCGTCAGATCGGCCCCGTCGGCGCTGCGCGAGACGCAGATCAGCATCTGCCCGGCCGCCCGCTCCGGATCGGTGAGCAGCCCGTCGCGGTGATCGACCGCGCCTGCGAGGACCCGCGTCCGGCAGGTACCGCAGAACCCCTGCTGACACGAGTACCGCGCCGCCACGCCGGACCGGTTCAATGCGCCCAGCAGGGTTTCGTCGGCGCCGACCTCGACGGTCCGGCCGGTCGAGGCGACCGTCACCGTGAACGCTGTGCCGTCGACGACGGGCGGGGCGGCGAACCGCTCGAAGTGCAGTTCCACGCCCGCGCGGCCGATCAGCCGGGCGCGGATCGCGGACAGCATCGCCGCCGGACCGCAGGCGTAGACCGCGGTGCCGTCGGGGCAGTCGCCGAGCAGGTCGTCCGCGGCGGGCAGGCCCGCTGCGTCGTCGGTGCGGATCTCGACGTGGCCGCCGTACCGGTCGAGTTCGTCGAGGAACGGCAGGCTGTCGCGGCTGCGGCCGGTGTAGATCATCGACCACTCGACGCCCAGCCGGCGCGCCAGCCCGAGCATGGGCAGGATCGGGGTGATCCCGATTCCGCCGGCGATGAACCGCAGCCGCCGCGTCGGGGAGCCGTATCCGGGCACGGTCAGCGGGAACGCGTTGCGCGGACCGTGCGTGCGCACCGTCGCGCCGACCTGCAGCGCGTCGTGCACCTCGAGCGACCCGCCGCCGCCGTCGGGTATGCGCCGCACCGCGATTCGGTACCGGTCGGGGTGCTGCGGGTCCCCGCACAGCGAGTATTGACGCATCCGCCCGCTGGGCAGTTCGATGTCGAGATGGGCGCCGGGATGCCAGGTCGGCAGGGACCGGCCGTCGGCGGCGGCGAACGTCAGCGCCACCACGTTCTCGTCGCGGGCCACGACGGTGCGCTCGACGACTTCGAGCGTGCGGGTCCCGTCCGCCGCGTCGGGCAACCGCACCTTGCGCGCGCGGCCCGTCACCGTCTCCATCCCGGACAGCATCGCGCCGGCCAGGCCCATCAGCACGTCGCGGCGCCGCCGGAACGGGTGGGGCGGCAGGGCCCGGTACCGTTCCCGCAGACCGGTCACCGGTATCACAGGTGCGCGGCGCGGGCCGCGGGGGACGACGCCAGGTACGCGACGGCCTGCGCGGTCGAGCCCATGTCCTCGGGGGAGTAGCCGGGCCGGAAGTAGGACAGCGTGTTCGTGCCGAACAGCGTCCGGAACCGCGGCAGCAACCCCAGCGCGGAGTCACGTCGGCGCAGCCGCTGCATCTGCAGCCAGCTGATGTCGTAGTAGGGGTCGGACTTGAGCAGGTACCACGTGCCGCGCTGGAAGAACACGAACATCGCCGCCGCCGCGACCGTCATCGCCCGGATCCGGTCGGGGTAGCTGTTGTGGAAGTACGTCGCGACGTCGTGGGCCACGCAGCGGTGCTCGACCTCTTCGCTGCCGTGCCAGCGGAACAGGTCGACCATCGTCGGGTGTGCGCCGTGGTCGTCCCAGCTGGAGTTCAGCGCGAAGTCGCCGAGCACCGCGGTGTAGTGCTCGATCGCCGCGATCAGCCACAGCCGCTCGCACAGGTTGCTCAGTCGCCGCTCGGGATCGTCGAACTGCTTGGCCGCCAACACTTTTCCGAACATGTAGTTGACCAGATCGAGCATCGGCGTCACGTCGAGACCGTTGCCGATCAGGAAGTCGCGGATGACGTCGTCGTGCGCGGCGGCGTGGGTGGCCTCCTGGCCGCTGAACCCGCGGATGTCGTCGGCCAGCTTGGGGTCGCGCACCAACGGCAGCGCCTCGTCGAGTGCGGCGACGAACCAGTGCTCGGCCGCCGGCAGCACCACGTTGAACAGGTTGATCATCGTGGACGCCACGGGGTGGCCGGGAATCCACTCCAGCGGGATACCGGACAGGTCGAACTGCACCTTGCGCGCCTGGATCTGCACCGGGCCGGGGTCGATCTCCTCGTTGAACCGGCGCGGCCGAAGCGTCGACGCCCGGACTGGCGACTGCGTCATCGCGGCTTCACCTCCGATGGTCTGGTCGGCAGTTTATCCGGTTACCCGGGAACGGAGGTTTCAGGTAGTTGCGCGGTGTCAATAGCCACTGGCATGGCGGGGATCTTCGACTGGGCCAGACAGCAGGTGTCCACCCGCGTCCCGAAGGCCGACCTGGATCAGCGCGATCCCGACTACATCCGCGAACAACTGCCGGGGCTGTGGCTGCTGGCGTCGCTGTACTTCCGCGCCGACGTGCGCGGTCTGGACCGCATCCCCGCCGACGGCCCGGTGTTGCTGGTGGGCAACCACAGTGGCGGCAACCTGCCGCCGGACACCTTCGTGTTCACGTTGGCGTTCAGCTCGTACTTCGGGGTCGAGCGGCCGTTCTACCAACTCGCGCACAACCTGGTCGTGTCGATGCCGGGGCTGGGCTCGCTGCGCAAGTTCGGCACGGTGGCGGCCAACCACGACAACGCCACGCTGGCGCTGAGGTCGGGGGCCGCGCTGCTGGTCTACCCCGGCGGAGATTACGAGGTGTTCCGGCCGTCGTGGGAGCGGCACACCGTCGACTTCGGCGGGCGCAAGGGTTACGTCAAACTCGCCCGCGACGCCGGCGTGCCGATCGTGCCGGTCGCCAGCGTCGGCGGTCAGGAGGCCGCGCTGTTCCTCGACCGCGGTCAGTGGCTGGCGCGGCTGCTGGGGGTCGACAAGGCGGCCCGGCTCAAGAGCGTGCCGATCCTGTTCGCGCCGCCGTGGGGGCTCACGGTCAGCGACATGATCCCGCGGCTGCCGCTGCCGACGAAGATCGCGATCGAGGTGCAGGACCCGATCGACGCCGACGACATCGCGGCCAGCGACGACGACGTGATCAACGACAAGGTGCTGGCCAGCCTGCAGGGCGGTGTCGACGCGCTGGCGGCGCGGCGGCGGTTCCCGGTGATCGGTTGAGGTGACGCGATGAGGGTGCAGCGCCAGTGCGTGATCGACGCCGACCGCGAACAGGTGTGGAAGGTGGTCAGCGACCCCGGGTGCTACCCGCAGTTCATGGCCAGCCTGGAGCGCTGGGAGACGATCGGGGAGGACCCGGCGGGTCTCGGGTCGCGCTACACCGTGCACTGGAAGGTCGGGTCGGTGCCGATCGGCGGCACCGTCGAGGTGGTGGAGTTCGACGCGCCGCGCGAGCTGTCCTGGATCGGCATCACCGGGGTGTCGCAGCGCGGCCGGTTCCGGCTGCGCAGCACCGACGACGGCCGCACGAAGGTGACGTTCCGGCTGTCCTACGAGTCGGCGGGCAACCTGCTCGGGCTGATCGCCGACCGGGTCGCGGCCCGGCAGGTCGGCCGCACGATGAGCCGCACGCTGACCAACCTGCGGCAGCTGGTGGAAACCTGAGCTGTCAGGCCGGCGGTGGGGTGCCCGCGCCCGGCGCGCCCTGAATCGGCACGACCGGCGTCGGGGTGACGGTGGTGATGCCGTTGCCGCCGACGGTCGGGCCGCCACCCGAACCCATCTCGGCGAGCATGTCGGCTGCCTTCTGGCTGCAGTCCAGCATCAGCAGCATCCGGCCGCCGCCGGTGATCTTCTGCTGGTCGACCAGGCACTGCGCCTGGGGGAGCACGCTGCCGAACGAACCGCCGAAGTAGGCCTTCACGCCCTGGGATTTCAGCAGCTGCAGCGCCTTCTGATACGGCTCGCCGACCACGTTGTAGTTGTTCACCGACGGCTGCGACATCGCGATACCGGCGCCGACGAGCGCCGCGGAACCGACGGCGACGAGGCCACCGCTGAGCACTACCAGCTTCTTCACGTATCTCTCCTCGGTCGGTGCGGTGCGAACATATCGCAGACGTGACGAATGTGAAACCGGAGAACAGCGCCGCAGCGTTACACCGGGCGTTGCACCTACGGACGCACCGCGCTCCGCATGACGTCGCCGAGCCGCGCCGCCCGCGCGTCGCCGAACACGTCCTCCAACAGCACCTTCTTGCCGTCCGGTCCGCACAGCGGCACCCGCCAGTTCGGGTACTCGTCGGTGGTGCCGGGCTGGTTCTGGGTGCGCAGATCACCGACCGCGTCGGCCAGCGACAGCGCCAGCAGCCGCGACGGGGTGCGGCCCAGATAGCGGTGCAGTGCCTCGACGATCGCGGCGGTGTCCGGGTCGGGGTCGTCGAGCAGTCCAACGCGGCGCAACTCGGCGAGCCAGCCGGCCTGCTGTTGGCGGTCGGCGGCCAGTTCCTCGGCCGCGGGCCGGGTCAGCAGCCCCAGCTCGTCGCGCAGCCGGACGTGTTCGCCGGCCAGGTAGCCCGCCGTCGGCGGCAGGTCGTGGGTGGTGACCGCCGACAGGCAGTACTCGCGCCACCGCTCGGCGGGTAGCGGTCCGCCGCCTCCGTCGCGGTCGGCCTCGAACCACAGGATCGAGGTGCCGAACAGGCCACGCTCGTGCAGATAGTCGCGCACCCACGGTTCGACGGTGCCGAGGTCCTCGCCGACGACGACCGCGCCGGCGCGCTGCGCCTCGAGCGCGACGATGCCGATCATCGCCTCGTGGTCGTAGCGGACGTAGGTGCCCGCGGTGGGCGGGACGCCCTCGGGGATCCACCACAGCCGGAACATCCCGATGATGTGGTCGATGCGCACCCCGCCCGCGTGCCGCAGCACCGCGCGCACGAGCGCGCGGAACGGTTCGTAGGCCTGCCGCTCGAGTTCGTCGGGCCGCCACGGCGGCTGCGACCAGTCCTGGCCGAGCTGGTTGAACTCGTCGGGCGGCGCGCCCGCGGTGACACCGAGCGCGAGCACGTCCTGCAGCGCCCACGCGTCCGCGCCGCCGGGGTCCACACCGACCGCGAGGTCGTGCATCACGCCCAGCGCCATCCCGGTCTGCACCGCGGTGGCCTGCGCGGCGGTCAGCTGGTCGTCGAGTTGCCACTGCAGCCAGCGGTGGAAGTCGACGGTGTCGGCGTGCTCGGCGGCGAACGCGCCGACCGCCCGGTTCGCGGGGTGCTGCAGCTCCTCGGGCCAGCTCCGCCGGTCGCCGCCGTGGCGTTCGGCGATCGCGCACCAGGTGGCGAAGTCGTCGAGGCTGACGCCCTCGCGGTCCCGGTACGCGCCGTAGGCCAGTTCCCGTCCGGCCGAGCGCGGCACCTCGTGCACCTTCTTCAGCGCGGCGCGTTTGACCTTCCACGCCGCGTCGCGGTCGATCAGGTCGGCGCGGTCCGCGCGGGCCTGCACGTCTTCGCGGGCCTTGCGCAGGCCGCCGCGTCTGCGCAGGCGGGCGTACTCGGGAATGGCCTCGACCCTCAGGTAGATCGGGTTGACGAACCGACGCGACGTGGGCAGGTACGGCGACGGCTCCATCGGGGCGGTCGGCGCGGCCGCATGCAGCGGGTTGACCAACACGAAGCTCGCACCGTGCCGGGCCGCCGACCACACCGCGAGATCGGTCAGGTCGGTCAGGTCGCCGATGCCCCAGGATCCCCGCGAGCGCACGCTGTAGAGCTGGGTGGCCAAGCCCCAGTGCCTGCCGTGCGGCGGCACCAGCGACGCGGGGGCGACGACGATCGGTGCGCCGGCTTCGGTCTCGTCGTCGTGCAGGTGCAGCCGGTGGTAGCCGAGCGGCAGATCGTCCGGCAGTTCGAACGTCGCCTCGCCGACCAGCTGGCCGTCCAATTCGTATGGGGCGGTGTTGTTTTCGAGCTGGTTTAGGTCGGTGCGCACCGAACCGTCCTCGAGCCGCAGCCACGGGTGGGCCGGCGCGCCGTGCGGCACGTGCACCCAGAACGGGGTGGTGGCGCCGACGCGGCCGATCACCGTCGGCGGCAGCGGGCGACTCCAGTACTCGCGTTCGTGGGCCGCCAGCGCCGCGACGCACTCCTCGTCGGTGCCCGCGGGGATGCCGAGCGCTTCGAGCACCGCGATCAGCGTCGACGCGGCGACCGGCACCCGCGTGCCCGTCCAGTCGTCGTATTCGGTTGCGACACCGTAGCGGTGCGCCAACTCGACCAGTGCAGCCGCCGGTGCCGTCATGGCGCCAATCTTGCCGGGTTGTCGCTGTCGCGTCTCGTCACGCACCGGCAGATACCCGTTGGGCCGAAACCCAACCCCGGGCCGGTCGGTAGGGTCGGATCGCATGTCCGCCGACCGCACCGACCGGGCGCAGGCCCGGCGGGCGCGGGTCGCGGTGGCGGCACTGTTCGCGACCAACGGCGCGGCGTTCGCCAACATCCTGCCGCGGTATCCGGAGATCAAGGCCGACCTGGCGCTGTCGAACGCGGCGTACGGCGCGGCGGTCGCGGCGTTCTCCGTCGGGGCGCTGGCGGCGGGGTTGACCGCGGCCGCGCTGATCCGTCGCTACCGCTCGTCGCGGGTGGCCGTGGTCGGCACCGTCGGCATCGGGGTGTTCGTCCTGCTCGCCGGCGTCGCCGCCACCCCGGCGATGTTCGCTGCCGGACTGTTCCTGGCCGGCGCCTGCGACGCGGTCACCGATGTGGCGCAGAACGCGCACGGTCTGCGGGTCCAGCGCAGCTACGGGCGCTCGATCATCAACTCGCTGCACGCGGTGTGGGCGGCCGGTGCGATCGCCGGTGGCCTGATGGGGGCCGCGGCGATCGCGCTGGGCATCTCCCGGGCCGTGCACCTCGGCGCGTCCGCGCTGTTGTGTACGACGGTGGTGCTGGTCGCCTACCGCCATCTGCTGCCCGGAGCCGACGACGACCATCCGGCGGGCGACGATTCCGGTCGGGTCGGCCCCGGCCCGGCGGTGTACGCCGTGCTCGTCGCGCTGGTGGTGCTGGCGGTCGCCGGAGCGACGGTGGAGGACGCCGGAAACACTTGGGCCGTCTTGTATCTGCGGGAGAACCTGGGCGCTCCCGGCGCGCTCGCGGTGTCCGGTTACATCGCGGTCGTCGGGTTCATCTTCGTCGGGCGACTGGTCGGCGACCGGTTGGTCGACCGGTTCGGCGAAACGGCGGTGGTGCGCACCGGCGGCGCGTTGACCGCCGCGGGGATGGGGCTGGCGCTGGCCTTCCCGTCGGTTCCCGGCACGATCGCCGGGTTCGGTCTGGCCGGTCTGGGAGTCGCGACCGCGATCCCGTCGGCGATGCACGCCGCCGATCAGTTGCCGGGGCTGCGGCCCGGCAGCGGGCTGACCATCCTGACGTGGTTGATGCGCATCGGTTTCTTCGGCGCCCCGCTGTTGATCGGGGTGGTCGCCGACGCGGCCGGTCTGCGGGCGGGGTTGCTGGCGGTGCCGGCGGCCGGGCTGGTGATCATGCTGCTGGCCGGCGCGCTCAGTGCGCGACACCGCCGAGTTCGATCGTGAGCACGCCACCGACGACGAGCGCGATCCCCAGCGCCATCACCCACGTCAGCGGTTCGGCGAACAGGAAACGCGCGATCACCGCGACCAGCGCCACCCCGCACGCCGTCCACACGCCGTAGGCGACGCCCACCGGCATGCCCAGGCTCAG
>NZ_MIHA01000026.1 GCF_001722335.1 Mycolicibacterium flavescens | reverse complement strand
CTGGGCCGGGTCGACGACGACCTGATCATCGGCGCCGGCGGTTTGCGGCGCCGGGTCCGCCTGGCGTCCGTCCTGCGTCGGTGCATCGTGGTGGACGCACAGCTGCGAGGATGTGAGTTGACCGTGCGGTTCCGACCCAACCCGGAGGTGTGGCCGAAGTGAGCGGGCCACACCCCGATCTCGGGCCCGAATTGCGGCAGCTGGCCCAGTCGATCCTGGACAAGCTCGACCCCGCGGTGCGGATGGCCGCCGCGCGCGCGGCGGCCGGCGAGGCGGGCAGCTGCCAGCAGGTGTGGTGTCCCGTGTGCGCGCTGGCCGCGCTGGTGGCCGGTGAGCAGCACCCGCTGCTGACCGTGATCGCCGAACACAGCGTCGCGTTGCTCGCGGTCATCCGCGCGCTGCTGGAACAGGCCCAGCACGCCGCGCCGGGCCCCGACGAGCCGCCGGACGGTCCGCCCCCGGCGCCCGGTGCTGGCCCCGACGGGCCCGCCCCGCCGCCGCCCGGGCGTTATCAGCACATCCCGGTAACGGTCGAGGAGTAGGGATCGCGCGCTGTGGTCGCGTCCACAGCGCATGGGTAAAGTTGTCGCAGAACACCGGCCGGTGTTCGATTTCCGGGAGGCCCCATGTGGTATTGGCTGTTCAAGTACATCTTCATGGGCCCCCTGCTGTCGTTGCTCGGCCGGCCGAAAGTCGAAGGGCTGGAAAACATCCCGCGTTCCGGCGCGGCGATTCTGGCCAGTAACCACCTCGCCGTTGCGGACAGTTTCTACAAGCCGCTCGTCGTCAGCCGGCGCATCACCTTCCTGGCCAAGGCCGAGTACTTCACCGGCACCGGGTTGAAGGGCTGGTTCCAGCGCTGGTTCTACACCGTCGCCGGTCAGGTGCCGATCGACCGGACCGACGCGGATTCGGCGCAGGCGGCGCTGGACACCGCCGAACGCATCCTCGGTGAGGGCAAGCTGCTCGGGATGTATCCCGAGGGCACCCGGTCCCCGGACGGCCGGTTGTACAAGGGCAAGACCGGTCTGGCCCGGCTGGCCCTGCAGACCGGTGTCCCGGTGATCCCGGTCGCGATGATCGGCACCGACTCCGTCAACCCGCCCGGCAGCAAGATGTGGCGGTTCGGCAAGGTTCACATCAAGTTCGGCAAGCCGATGGATTTCACCCGTTTCGAGGGGCTCGCGGGAAACCGGTTCATCGAACGCGCCGTCATCGACGAGGTGATGTACGAGTTGATGCGGCTGTCCGGTCAGGAATACGTGGATCTGTATGCCGCCGACGTCAAAGAGGGTAAGGCCGACGAGACGACGAAGCCGTCGGCCCGCATGCCGGAAGTAGCCGCCGGCTGATCAGTTGGTCGCCGGCACAGGGGCGGCGTCGACGGCGGCGCTGTCGCGCCGGGCGGCCGTCGCTTTCAGCGAACCGGCCGCCACGATCACCGCGATCGCCCACCACACGTAGGACCCGCCGGCCAGCTGTCGCCACAGCGACGCCGCGGTCTCGCGGTGTTCGGGCATCAGCGTGATCGGCGTCCACACCATCAGCGCGAACCCGGCCAGGGCCACCGCGGCGAGCCCGACGTGCCGCCTGCGGTAGGCCAGCACCGAGATCACCACCAGCGCGGGCACCGCCCACACCCAGTGGTGCGACCACGACACCGGTGAGACGACCAGCCCGAACATCGCCACACAGATCAGCGCCAGCACGGGCTCGTCGGCCCGCAGCACCCGGCGCACCGCCCACACGGTCACGGCCAGCACCGCGAAGCAGGCCACCACCCACAACACGAACCGCGGGCCTTCGCCCAGTCCCAGCCGGGCCAGCGCCCCGGCGATGTTCTGGTTGGTGTTCAACGTGGCCGTGCCGATGCGGTCGGTGTTGCGCACGGTCTCGGTCCAGTACTCCAGCGAGTCGCGCCAGGCGAACGCGGCACCGACGGCGGTGGCGACGACGGCCGAGATCGCGGTGACGACGACCGCGCGCACGTCGCGACGCAACACGAAGTACAGCAGGAACACCGCGGGCGTGAGCTTGAGCGCGATCGCGACGCCGAGCAGCATGCCGCGGGGCCACGGCGTCCTGCGGGGCACACAGTCGGCGATGACCAGCGTCATCAGTACGACGTTGATCTGCCCGAAGTCGAAGTTGGACCGGATCGGCTCGAGATAGAGGACCGCGGGGGCCACGATCGCGGCGGCCAGCCACGCCCGCCGCAGCCAGGCCGGTTCCCGAGTCACCGCGGTCGCGGGCCACACGTCGAGCCGGGTGAGCACGATCGTCACCGCGACGATCAGCAGCACCAGGGTGGTCGCGGTGATCGCGGCGCTGGCTGCCTCCAGCGACAGCAGCGCGAACGGTGAGAACGCGACCGCGGCCAGCGGCGGATAGGTGAACGGCAGGTCCAGCCCCCCGCGGGTGGAGAACATCGCACCGTCGGCGTACAGCGGGCGGCCGTCCAGCCACGCCTGGCCGCCCATCCGGTAGACGTCGACGTCGATGCGGTACGGGACCCGCCCGAGCAGTCGCCACCCGGCCCAGACCAGCGCGGCCAGGGTCAGCAGCTGGAACAGCCGCCAGGCGAGCGTTGCCCCCCAACCAGCCCCGCCGGGCGACCGCCACATACTCATGTCGCCGACCAGACTATCGGGGCCCTCCGGCGGGTCGGCCGGTATCCCGGCCCTGACACGCGCAGGTCGGCGTAAGTTTTCTGCGTGCGCGCGGACCTGAACTTCGACTTCGCTGTCCCGACGGGGCGGCTCCCGCTGGTCTTCTGCCTGGTCGCCTTCATCCTGACGTTCTTCGTGACCCGCACGATCGTGCGGTACATCCGCCGCCACGCCCACAGCGACGCGCCGCGCAAGTGGTGGCAGCCCCGCAACCTGGGCACGGGCTCCGGACTGCACATCCACCACGTGGTGATCGGTGTGATCCTGGTCATGATCTCCGGGGTGACGATGGTGACATTGGCGGTTGACGGGGGAGTACCCGAATTCACGGTGGCGGCAACCTTTTTCGGTATCGGGGCGGCGTTGGTGCTCGACGAGTTCGCGTTGATCCTGCATCTGGAGGACGTGTACTGGGCCGAGGACGGGCGGACGTCGGTGGATGCGGTGTTCGCCGCGGTCGCCGTCGCCGGCCTGCTGGTACTGGGCTTCAACCCGCTGTCGTTCTTCGACATCGACATCTGGCGCAGCGATCATTCGCTGGTCGCGCGGGCCAGCGTGATCGCGGTCGCCGTGCTGACGCTGATGCTGGCGGTGGTGGTGCTGCTCAAGGGCAAGGTGTGGACCGGCCTGGTGGGGATGTTCATCACGCCGCTGCTGGTCGTCGGCGCGGTCCGGTTGTCGCGACCGCATGCGCCGTGGGCACGGTGGCGCTACACCGACCGGCCCCGCAAGATGCACCGCGCACTGGAACGGGAGCGCTGGCTGCGGCGCCCCGTCGTACAGGCCAAACTGTGGCTGCAGGACGCGATCGCGGGGATGCCGAAATTTCCCGACGACGCGGCGGTCGACGAACAACTCGACCGTGAGATCCGGGCCGCGCCTGCGCCGAAAGACCGGACCCCTTCGGAGCACCTCGCAAAGGAACCCGCTTAGTGCGCTACTTCTACGACACCGAGTTCATCGACAACGGCCGCACCATCGAGCTGATCTCGATCGGGGTGGCAGCCGAGGACGGCCGCGAATACTACGCTGTGTCAACAGAATTCAACCCAGACCGGGCGGGCAGCTGGGTGCGCAGGAACGTGCTGCCCAAACTGCCGCCGCCGGCGTCGCAGCTGTGGCGTTCGCGGCGCCAGATCCGCTCGGAGCTCGAGGACTTCTTCGGCATCGACGGTGACGAACCGATCGAGCTGTGGGCCTGGGTGGGCGCCTACGACCATGTAGTGCTGTGCCAGCTGTGGGGGCCGATGACCGACCTGCCGCCGGCGATCCCGCGGTTCACCCGCGAGCTGCGCCAGTTCTGGGAGGACCGCGGCTCCCCACGGATGCCGCCGCGGCCCCGCGACGCGCACGACGCCCTGGTCGACGCGCGGCACAACCTGCGCCGCTACCAGTTGATGACGGCTCGGGAAGCCCCTGTCCAGCGGTGAAAACCAGACGTCGGGCCCGGCTACCATGAACGGGTGAACTGGACCGTCGACGTACCCATCGACCAGCTGCCTGCGCTCCCGCCGCTGCCCGATGACCTGCGGCAACGGCTCGACGCCGCGCTCGCCCGCCCGGCGGTGCAGCAGCCGAGCTGGGATCCCGAGGCGGCCGGGAACATGCGCACCGTGCTCGAAAGCGTGCCCCCGGTGACCGTGCCCGCCGAGATCGAGCGGCTCAAGGGGCTGCTCGCCGACGTCGCGCTCGGCAAGGCGTTCCTGCTGCAGGGCGGCGACTGCGCCGAGACGTTCGTCGACAACACCGAGCCCCACATCCGGGCCAACATCCGCACGCTGCTGCAGATGGCGGTGGTGCTGACCTACGGCGCCAGCGTGCCGGTGGTGAAGGTGGCGCGCATCGCGGGCCAGTACGCCAAACCGCGCTCGGCCGACATCGACGCGCTCGGGTTGAAGTCCTACCGCGGCGACATGGTCAACGGGTTCGCGCCCGACGCCGCCGCCCGCGAGCACGACCCGTCGCGGCTGGTGCGCGCCTACGCCAACGCCAGCGCGGCGATGAACCTGGTGCGCGCGCTGACCGCGTCGGGGCTGGCCTCGCTGCACCAGGTGCACGACTGGAACCGCGAATTCGTCCGGACGTCCCCGGCGGGTGCCCGCTACGAGGCGCTGGCGGGTGAGATCGACCGGGCGCTGACGTTCATGAGCGCCTGCGGCGTGGACGACCGCAATCTGCAGACCGCCGAGATCTACGCCTCGCACGAGGCGCTGGTGCTCGACTACGAACGCGCCATGCTGCGGCTGGCCGAGACCGAGCAGGGACCCAAGCTCTACGACCTGTCGGCGCACTACCTGTGGATCGGCGAACGTACCCGTCAACTCGACGGCGCGCACGTCGCGTTCGCCGAGGTCATCGCGAACCCGATCGGCGTCAAGCTGGGGCCGACCATGACCCCGGAGCTCGCGGTCGAGTACGTCGAGCGGCTCGACCCGAACAACGTGCCGGGTCGGCTGACGCTGGTGACCCGCATGGGCAACAACAAGGTTCGCGATCTGCTGCCGCCGATCATCGAGAAGGTGCAGGCGACCGGGCACCAGGTGATCTGGCAGTGCGACCCGATGCACGGCAACACCCACGAGTCCTCGACCGGGTACAAGACCCGGCACTTCGACCGCATCGTCGACGAGGTGCAGGGCTACTTCGAGGTGCACCGCGCGCTGGGCACCCATCCCGGCGGTATCCACGTCGAGATCACCGGGGAGAACGTCACCGAGTGTCTCGGTGGCGCGCAGGACATTTCGGACACCGACCTGGCGGGCCGCTACGAGACCGCGTGCGATCCGCGGTTGAACACCCAGCAGAGCCTGGAGTTGGCGTTTCTGGTCGCCGAGATGCTGCGCGACTGACGTCGCACGCTCAGATCAGGTTCGGCAGGTTGCTGCCGACGGTCCACGCCGCGGCGGCGACCAGCCCGGTCAACGTCAGCACGGCGACGAACCAGAACAGCAGCGCCCGCTTGGCCCGCTGCCGCGCCCAGTAGAACTCGTCGATGTCGATACCCGCGAATCGGCTTGCGGGCGCATCGTATTCGGGTTCGGGGAGCTCGTCGCGCTCGTAGGCCCGGGTCTGCTGGCGGGGCGGCGGCGGCATCGGCGGCGGGGGCGGGGCCGTCATCGCCGCGGAGGTGTGCTGTGCGGACTGTTGCGGTGCGGGCACCCGGAACGGGGGCAGCCCGAGTTCTTCGACGATCGCGGCCAGCTCCTCGCCCATCTCCTCGGCGTCGGCGTACCGGCGGGCCGGGTCGCGGTCGGTGGCCCGCAACACGAGCTCGTCGAACTGCGGTGGCACACCGGTGATCACCGAACTCGGGGGCGGTACGTCGTTGTCCATCCGCTGATAGGCCACCGTGAGCGCGGTGTCGCCGGTGAACGGGGTGCGCCCGGTCAGCAGTTCGTAGGTCATGATGCCGACGCCGTAGACGTCGCTGCCCGGCCCGGCGTCGCCGGTGCTGACCTGTTCGGGCGACAGGTACGCCGCGGTGCCCAGGATCACGCTGGTGGAGGTGATCTTGGCGTCGGCGACCGCACGCACCAGACCGAAGTCGGCGATCTTGACGTCGCCGGCGTCGGAGATCAGCACGTTCTCGGGCTTGATGTCGCGGTGCACCAGCCCGGCCCGGTGCGCGGCGGACAGCCCACCCAGCACCGGGCCCAGCACCGCGGCCGCCGCGTGCGGCGGCATGGGGCCGCGTTCGCGCAGCAGTTCGCGCAGCGTGCCGCCCTCGACGAGTTCCATCACCAGAAACGGGTGCTGACCGTCGATGCCCTGGTCGAACACCGCGACCACGCCGGGATGCGCCAGCCGCGCCACCGCCCGCGCCTCGCGCTGGAACCGGGTCAGGAACTGGGTGTCACCGGCGTACCGCGAGTCCATGATCTTGACGGCGACCGGCCGGTCCAGCCGCAGATCCAGCCCCCGGTACACCGCCGACATGCCACCGGTGGCGATCATCGTGTCGACGCGGTACCGACCGTCGAGCACAATCCCGGCGAGCGGGTCGGCGTAGGCGTCCACCGGAGACATGTTACGGACGGCGCCTCCGCGAATATGCGGCTCCGGTGGTGAGTTCTCGGATCTAGACTCGGTGCGGTGAGCAGCATTCCGGCCGCCGAGGACGTTCTTGATCCCGCCGAAGAGATGTACGACCTACCGACCGTCGCCGATCTGCTCGGCGTCGCGGTGACCAAGGTGCATCAGCAGTTGAGGGACGGTCACCTGATCGCGGTCCGCCGCGGCGGCGCGGTGGTGGTGCCGAAGGCCTTCTTCGACGGCAGCGGGCACGTGGTCAAGAGCCTGCCCGGGCTGCTGGTGGTGCTGCACGACGGCGGGTACCACGAAACCGAGATCCTGCGTTGGCTGTTCACCCCGGACCCGTCGCTGACGGTCAGCCGCGACGGGGCCAACGACAAGCTGGCTAACGCTCGGCCGGTTGACGCTCTTCATTCGCATCAGGCCCGCGAGGTGGTGCGCCGGGCCCAGGCGATGGCGTACTGACCCCGGGCGCCTTGTGCAGGGCGTACCACGCCACGGCGGCCGACGCGGTGGCCAGCGCCACGTGCGACCACGAGTACATCCCGTGGGCTCCGTCGGGCTTCCAGATCACGGTGATCCAGGTCGAGAACGCGGCGATCACCGCGATCGAGCGCCGCGACTGGGCCAGCGCGGCCACCACCGCCAGCGGCCAGGTGTAGTACCAGGGCAGCGCGGCGGGCACCAGCAGCACGACGACCACCATCACCCACGCGATACCGGTCAGCGCGTCGCGGTCGGTGTGCCGAAATCGCCACCACAGCAGCGGAAGTGACACCGCGATCACCACGATGCCGATGATGCGGGCGATGTCGAGCACCGCGTAGAAGTTGACCGGCAGGAACATCCCGCCGAACACGTTGATCAGGTTGGCCGCCGCGGTCGGCAGGGTCAGCCAGTTGATGATCTTCACCGACCCGGCCAGCGCGGTGAGCCAGCCCAGCCCCACGCCCGCGGCCAACGACAGCACCGCGAACACCGCGACGAAGATCAGCGCCGACGCCGCCGTGGCCGCCGCGAACGCCTTCGCCGGGGCCAGGCCGCGCCGGTCGCGCAGCCCGCGCGCCCACACCCACACCATGAACGGAAGGGCCAGTCCGGCGGTCGCTTTCACCGCGACGGCCGCGCCGATCAGACCCACGCCGACGACGGGTCGCCCGCCGAAGGTGAGCGCGATGCCGGCCATCATGAGGCCGACCATCAGCATCTCGTTGTGCACGCCCCCCATCAGGTGGATGATCACCAGCGGGTTGAGCACGCAGATCCACAGCGCGGTCGCGCCGTCGGCGCCGATGTGGCGGGCCACCCGCGGGGCGGCCCAGATCAGCAACGCCAACCCCGGCAGCATGCCGAGGCGCAGCAGCATCGTGCCGGCGACGACGTCATCGCCGACCAGCATCGTGACGAACTTCGCGATCAGGATGAAGCCCGGCCCGTACGGTGCGGTCGTCGTGGTCCAGATCGGACTGACGTTGTCCAGCAACGAGTTCGGGTTGTCGATGGGGCCGACGGCGTACGGGTCGAAACCGTCGCGCAGCAGCGCTCCCTGTGCCAGGTAGGAGTAGGTGTCGCGGCTGAACAGCGGCACACTCAACAGCAGCGGCAGCAACCAGAAGCCGGTGGTGGCCACCATCGTGTACTCGGAGACGCGGCGGCCGATCACCTGCCTGCCGAGCCACAGCCAGGCCGCCAGCATCAGCGCCACACCGCCCCACAGCAGCACCGACGACAGCACCAGGCCGTGCCCGAAGCGCAGCCACGACAGGTGCAACGACTCCAGCAGCGGATCGTGCAACCGGGTGCTGCCCGCGCCCAGTCCGCCGGCGGTGATCAGCACCGCGCCCAGGAAACCCAGCCGCGCGGGTTTGGCCTCCGGTGCGGTGGCGAACGACGCGAGCCGCGAAAGATGTTCGGCGAACGCACTTCTCGATGGCCGCACCGGCGCGGGAGTGGTCATGCCGTTATGCGGACCGATTGGCGGCCATTCGAGCGAGCTCGGTCAGGCCGGCCTTGGCGTGCGGGTCGATGGCGGCGGCGTCCAGGACGCTCAGCGCGCTGCGGGTGAGCTCGTCGATGCGGCTCTCCACCGCGGCCAGCGCGCCCACGGATTCGATCGCCTGGCACAGTTCGCGCACCTGGGCCTCGGACAGGTCCGAGCCGATCGAGGTGCGCAGCAGCTTGGCCGCGACCGGGTCGGTCTTCTCGGCCAACTCGACGGCCTCGGCCAGCAGCACGGTGCGCTTGCCCGAACGCAGGTCGTCGCCGGACGGTTTGCCGGTGACCGCGGGATCGCCGAACACGCCGAGCACGTCGTCGCGCAGCTGGAACGCCACCCCGAGGTCGGTGCCGAATCGCCGGAACGCCTCCTGGACGTCGGGGCGGTCCGCGGCCGCGGCGGCGCCCATCTGCAGCGGCCGGGTGATCGTGTAGGAGGCGGTCTTGTACTCGTTGACCGTCAACGCCGAGGCGACCGATTCCGCGCCGCTGGATTCGGCGACGATGTCGAGGTACTGGCCGCCGAGGACCTCGGTGCGGATCGCCGACCACACCCGCCGGACCCGCCGGGCCGCCTCGGGCCCCAGGTCGGCGGTGGCGACCACGTCGTCGGCCCATACCAGCGCCAGGTCGCCGAGCAGGATCGCCGCCGAGAGGCCGAACTGTTCGGGGGAGCCGTGCCAGCCGCTGCTGCGGTGCTTCTCGGCGAACAGCCGGTGCACGGTCGGGAAGCCGCGCCGGGTCGCCGAGGCGTCGATGACGTCGTCGTGCACCAGCGCGCACGCGTGCAGCAGTTCCAGCGCCGAACACAGCCGCAGCACGCCCGGATCCATCGGGTCCTGCGGGTGGTCGGCGACCGCGCGCCAACCCCAGTAGGCGAAAGCGGGTCGCAGCCGTTTGCCGCCCTGCAGCACGAATTGCTCGAGAGCAGCGGTCAGCTCGGCGTAGTCGTCGCCCATGTAGGCGCAGTCGGCGCGGCGGTCGCGCAGATAGTCGCGCAGCTGTTCCACCACGGCCCCGGCCAACTCGACGGCTGACGGTGCCGCTGTATGCACGCTCAGCAGGCGCCCCTTTCTCTGTGCGTCCACCCTGCCCCCGAACGCCTTCAGAGTAGAACCTGCCGGTGGCGCCCTAGCAAGTCAGGACGGCCCCGGGCGGGTCAACCTCTGATCGTGCTGTCGTCGCGGCCGGGGCGCGGTGACTGGTCTCGGGTCATATAGGCCAGCGTGCCGATGATGCCGGCCACCACGAACGAGCCGAGCCCCAGCCAGATCGCCGCTCCGGTGAACGACCGCGCGCTGGGGTCGGTGTAGCGGGCTTGGGCGTTCATGGTGCTCACCACGCCGGGGCGCAGCTTCCATTCGACGATCTCGGCCGAGACCTGGTCGCCGTTGGTCGAGGTGACCTCGCCGGGGAAGGACACCGTGAGCGAGACGTCGGCCTCGGAGTCGCTGAGCGAGGTGAGGTCGACACGGCCCTCGAGGATGACCAGATCGCCGGCCCGGCGCAGCGAGATGTCCACCCCGGCGGCGTCGCGGTTCATGTTGGCCAGCTGCGGAAGCTCGGCGAAGGTCAGGTCGGAGAACACCGCCTGCGAGCCGACATAGTCGTCGCGGCTGTACTCGGAGACCGCCACCTTGTTGGCGAAGGTCAGGTTGTTGAGCAGCTGCGGGCCCTTGTCGTCGGCGTCGCGGGGTTTGGCCGCGGCGACGATCTGACCGGACACCCGGTCGTCGGGGCTGACGGTCAGCGACGCCCGCACCCGGACGCAGCCGACCGCGGTCGGCAGGACGACGAGCATCAGCAGGACGAGCGCGAGCAACCGGGTTCGGCTGCGGCGGGAGCGGGCCGGCACGTGGTCATCGTGCCAGATCGCTCACCTCACAGCGGCAGAGTCCTGCCGAGGATGGCGAACGGACGCGGATCGCCGACGAAGCGGTAGCCGCGGATGACGTCGGTGAAGCCCAGCCTGCGGTAGAGCCGCCACGCCCGGTTCGCCTCGCCGCTGATCTCCGGTGTCGACAGCAGCACGTAGGCCTCGGCGCGGCCGGCCAGCAACCGGCGGGTCAGCGCCTCGCCGAGGCCGCGGCCCTGCGCGCGCGGGTGGATGTGCAGTTCGGTGAGTTCGAAGTAGCTGCTCATCAGCTCCGCGATGCGCATGCGGTCGGCGCCGCTGCGCTGCAGCCCGGAGACCACCTGCTGCTGCCACCACTGGTCGGGCGCCCCGCAGTAGCCGTACGCGACGCCGAGCATGGAGGCGGTGGCCAGCTCGGCCTCGGTCAGCGAGCGCTGGGCACCGTCGTGGAGGCCATTGTCGGCGTCCCCGAGCTGGACCGCCGCGACCGCCTTCCATCCCGGCCGGCGGGTGTGTTCGAGCCACATCGACGCCCGCTGGTCCTCGGTGCCGCGCGGATAACGCATGGCGTCGACGTAGACCGAAAGGGCGTCACCGAGCCGGCGCTGCATATCGCTCGGCGACAGATCGACCAGATATGTCGCCAACTTCTGCCTTTCCGCGTGTCGGGCGGTGTCGTCCCCCATTATCGGGCGGGCGTGCCTGAGAACCGCGACCGGCGGTGCACGTCATACAATCGACGGTCGAACAAGGTGGTACGGCTCAGATTGACCTCGTATCATGACTGTTAGGTGCTCGTTAAGGCGAGTACACGGCGAGTTGTCTTTTGAGTCGGCCGAATCGGCCCAGGGTTCCGAGGGAGGGACGAATGCCACTCTCCGATCATGAGCAGCGCATGCTCGACCAGATCGAGAGCGCGCTCTACGCCGAGGACCCGAAGTTCGCCTCGAGTGTCCGCGGTGGAACGCTGCGCGCCCCGTCGACCAGGCGCCGCATCCAGGGCGCCGCGCTGTTCGTCATCGGTCTGGCTCTGCTGGTGTCCGGCGTCGCGTTCCCGGCCACGCAGATCAGTGGCTTCCCGGTCCTGTCGGTGATCGGTTTCATCGTGATGTTCGGCGGGGTGGTGTTCGCGATCACCGGCCCGCGGGTGGCCGGCGGACGTGACCGGTCGCCGGTCGAACCCGGTGCCCCGCGCCCGAAGCGGGCCAAGGGCGGCACCGGTTCGTTCACCAGCCGCATGGAGGACCGCTTCCGTCGGCGTTTCGACGAGTAGCAGCAGCCGACCCAAGGGGTAGCCCGCACGCGGGCTGCCCCTTTTCTGTGTCGCGCGCACGCGCCTTCTCGGTGGTTCTGGTGTGTCGCACGCCCCACTTCGCCCCACTGCTGCTCACAAGCGGTTGAGCTGCTGATTTGTGGTGTCCCGGGCACCGATTCCAGGTGGTTGAGCAGGCTCGATGTGGGCGTTTGGGGTGGATTGTGGGGTCGTGGGAGGGAAACGTTGCTATCAAATGGCAGAAAGTGGGGGATTGTGGGGTAAAGTGGCGGACAACGGAGCGGACCGGGGCTCCGGACGGCGGCGCAGGAGGGCGAGATGTTTCTCGGCACCTACACGCCGAAGCTCGACGACAAGGGGCGGCTCACACTGCCCGCCAAGTTCCGCGACGCGCTGGCAGGAGGATTGATGGTCACCAAGAGCCAAGACCACAGCCTCGCCGTCTATCCGCGCGCGGAGTTCGAGAAGCTGGCACGACGGGCGTCGCAGGCCTCGCGGAGCAATCCGGAAGCCCGCGCGTTCCTGCGCAACCTCGCCGCTGCCACCGATGAACAGCACCCCGACGCACAAGGCCGGATCACCCTGTCGGCCGACCACCGCCGCTACGCCAACCTGTCCAAGGACTGCGTGGTGATCGGCTCGGTCGACTACCTGGAGATCTGGGACTCGGCGGCATGGCAGGAGTACCAGCAGACCCACGAAGAAGACTTCTCCGCGGCCACCAATGAAGCTCTGCACGACATCATCTGATCCGGCCCGTGCATCGCGGCCTCTGCCCGAACCGGCCCTGGCGTACTTCCCCGACGCCAGGTCCGCGCTCTCGGACAGGGACCACGATGCAGGGGCGCGGAGCGGAGAAACCCCGAGCCGGGAGGCCGGCGACATGAGCTACGGACACATCCCCGTCCTGCTGGACCGCTGCGTGGAACTGCTCACCCCTGCACTGACCCGCCGGTCGCCGACCGGCGATGGCGCCGTCCTGGTCGACGCGACGCTCGGCGCGGGCGGCCACGCCGAACGTTTCCTGACCGATTTCCCGGAGCTGCAGCTGGTCGGCCTGGACCGCGACCCCGACGCCCAGCGCATCGCCGGCGAGCGGCTGGCCCGCTTCGGTGAGCGGGTCACGCTGGTGCGCACCCGCTACGACGGCATCGCGCACGCGCTGACCGGACCCGTCCACGGCGTGCTGTTCGATCTCGGGGTCTCGTCGATGCAGCTCGACCGCGTCGAGCGCGGCTTCTCGTACGCCTCCGACGCCCCGCTGGACATGCGGATGGATCCGGACGCCACGCTGACCGCCGCCGAGATCCTCAACACTTACGAGCAGAAGGACATCACCCGGCTGCTGCGCGAGTTCGGCGAGGAACGGTTCGCGTCGCGCATCGCCGCGCAGATCGTCAAGCGGCGCGCCCGCGCACCGTTTCGCACCACCGCCGAACTCGTCGAGTTGCTGTACGCCGCGATCCCGGCGCCGGCCCGACGCACCGGCGGGCATCCGGCCAAGCGCACCTTCCAGGCGCTGCGGATCGCGGTCAACGCCGAGTTGGATTCGCTGCGCGACGCGCTGCCCGCCGCGATGGGCGCCCTCGCGCCGGGCGGGCGCATCGTCGTGATGGCCTACCAGTCGCTGGAAGACCGCATCGTCAAGACCACCTTCGCCGCGGCGACCGCCTCCCGGACACCGGAGGGCCTGCCGGTCGAATTGCCCGGTCACGGACCGGAGTTCGTTGCTCTCACCCGTGGCGCCGAGCGCGCGACTCCCGAGGAGATCGAACAGAACCCGCGTAGCGCGCCCGTGCGGCTACGAGCACTGGAGAAGGTGGGGGACGGCCGTGAAGCCTGAGCAGACCAAGCGCAAAGCGCCCAAGCGTGGCGGCGAGGACCGCCGCCGCTCCGCCCGCAACGGTGCCCGCCGGCCCGCGGAGTCGCCCACGCGCCGGGCGCCGGCGCG
Organism: Mycolicibacterium flavescens; assembly: GCF_001722335.1. GTDB lineage: Bacteria > Actinomycetota > Actinomycetes > Mycobacteriales > Mycobacteriaceae > Mycobacterium > Mycobacterium flavescens. The sequence goes on along the minus strand of NZ_MIHA01000026.1, from coordinate 55,176 downwards.
CGAGCAGCGGCCGCTGCGGTCGGCGCCGCAGACCAACCCGATCCCGCGGCCCACCGACGCGCCCGGCAGGCCGAAGAACGCCAGCCAGGCCAAGGCGCGGGCCAAGGCGCGGAAAGCCAAGGCGCCCAAAGTTGTCCGCCCGCCGCTGCGGGAACGCATCCTGGTCCGGCTGTCGTCGATCGAGTTGAACCCGCGGGCGCTGGTTGCCCGGGTGCCGTTCGTCGTGCTGGTGATCGGATCGCTGGGCTTCGGCCTCGGCGTCACGCTGTGGCTGTCCACCGACGCCGCCGAACGGTCCTACCAACTCGGTAACGCCCGCGAGATGAATCGCGCACTGCTGCAACAGAAAGAAGCGCTCGAACGCGACGTGCTCGAAGCGCAAGCCGCGCCCGCGCTGGCCGAGGCCGCCCGCGAACTGGGCATGATCCCGTCCCGCGACACCGCGCACCTCGTCCAGGATCCGGCGGGCAACTGGGTCGTCGTCGGCACACCCAAACCCGCCGAGGGGGTCCCGCCGCCTCCGCTGAACACCCCGCTGCCGGAGATCGCACCGCCGCCGCCACCGGGGCCGCCGGCGCCGCGGGTCGTCGAACCGCGCGAGGTCCCCGTGCGGGTGCCCGACCGCACCGCCGGGTTGCCCGGACTGCAGGCGCCTCCCGGCGCCGTTGCGCCGCTGGCGGTTCCGCCGGGTGTCGAGGTGCCCCATCCGGTATCCGGACAGCCCGCCGTTCCGGGGGCCGTGCCGCCGCCGCCCGGCGCACTCGACGCCGCCCCGCTGAACGCCGCAGGCGCGCCGCACATCCCGACACCGCAGGCGCTGCCCGGCCCGCCCCCGGGCGCCGAGCAGGCCGCTCCCGTGGTCACGCCGCCGGCGGGCCCGGCCGCATGAGCCGCGCCGAGCGCGGACGTCGCGGCGGCGGCGCGTCGGCCCCCGGGCGCAAGACCACCGCCGCGGCCGGCCAGGAGCACGCGGCCAAGTCCCGGCGCACCCGCGCGCCGATGACCGACACCGGTTTGCGCAGTGCGTCGTTCGTGTTCCGGCACCGGGTGGGCAACGCCGCGATCTTCCTCGTTCTGATCGTCGCGGCCGGTCAGCTGTTCCACCTGCAGGTGCCGCGTGCCGAGGGCCTGCGCGCGGAGGCGGCCAGCCAGCTCAAGGTCACCGACGTCGACAAGGCGGTCCGCGGATCGATCGTCGACCGCGACAGCGACAAGCTCGCGTTCACGATCGAGGCGCGGGCCCTGACCTTCCAGCCGGTCAAGGTGCGCAAGCAGTTGGAGGAAGCCAGGGCCAAGACGACCGAGGCGCCCGCGCCCGACCGCAGGCTGCGCGACATCGCCGACGAGGTCGCCGCGCGGCTCAACAACAAACCGGACTCCGCGTCGGTGCTCAAGAAGCTCAAGAGCAACGAGACGTTCGTCTATCTCGCCCGCGCGGTCGACCCCGCCATCGCCGACGCGATCACCAAGAAGTTCCCCGAAGTCGGCTCCGAGCGCCAGGATCTGCGCCAGTACCCGGGCGGTTCCCTGGCGGCCAACCTCGTCGGCGGGATCGACTGGGACGGCCACGGCCTGCTCGGGCTCGAGGACTCGATGGACGCGGTGCTGGCCGGCACCGACGGCTCGATCACCTACGACCGCGGCTCCGACGGTGTGGTCATCCCCGGCAGCTACCGCAACCGCCACGACGCCGTCGACGGCTCGACGGTGATGCTCACCATCGACGACGACATCCAGTTCTACGTCCAGCAGCAGGTGCAACAGGCCAAGAACCTGTCCGGCGCCAAGAACGTCTCGGGTGTGGTGCTGGACGCGAAAACCGGTGAGGTACTGGCGATGGCGAACGACAACACGTTCGACCCGAGCCAGGACATCGGCCGCCAGGAGCACCGCGAACTGGGCAACCCTTCGGTGTCCTCACCGTATGAGCCGGGATCGGTGAACAAGATCGTCACCGCCGCGACCGTCATCGAGGACAAGCTGTCCCAGCCCGACGAGGTGCTGCAGGTGCCCGGGTCGATCCACATGGGCGGCGTCACCGTCCGCGACGCCTGGGAGCACGGCACGATGCCGTACACCACCACCGGCATCTTTGGTAAGTCCTCGAACGTGGGCACGCTGATGCTGGCCCAGCGGCTCGGCGAGCAGCGGTTCTACGACATGCTGCGCAAGTTCGGCCTCGGCCAGCGCACCGGCGTCGGACTGCCGGGCGAGAGCGCCGGGCTGGTGCCGCCGATCGACCAGTGGTCGGGCAGTACGTTCGCCAACCTGCCGATCGGACAGGGTCTTTCGATGACGCTGCTTCAGCTGGCCGGGATGTATCAGGCCATCGCCAACGACGGCGTGCGGGTGCCGCCGCGCGTGGTGAAGTCCACGATCGCCCCGGACGGCACCCGTACCGACGAACCACGGCCCGAGGGCATTCCGGTGGTCTCCGCGCAGACCGCGCAGACCGTGCGGCAGATGCTGCGCGCGACCACGCAGCGCGACCCGCGCGGAATCCAGCAGGGCACCGGCTCGCAGGCCGCGGTCGAGGGCTACCAGGTGGCCGGCAAGACCGGCACCGCGCAGCAGATCAACCCGGGCTGCGGGTGCTACTACGACGACGTCTACTGGATCTCGTTCGCCGGGATCCTGCCCGCCGACGACCCGCGCTACGTCGTCGCCGTGATGATGGACAACCCGCACCGCACCGCCGACGGACAACCGGGCACCACGGTGGCGCCGCTGTTCCACAACATCGGCGCCTGGCTGCTGCAGCGCGAAAACGTGCCGCTGTCGGCCGATCCGGGCGCGCCGCTCACGCTGCAGGCCGACTGACCCGCGGGCAGACAGCCCAGCGGCCGGCGACCCACCGGCCGGTACTGTGTCAACGCCATGAACAGCCGACCCCGAGATCCCGCCGGCAGCGCGCTTTCCGCGCTGGCCGAGCAGGTCGGCGCGGTGCCCGGCGGTGGGGTCGCACCGCCTGACCTCCGGGTGACCGGGGTGACGCTGCGGGACCGGGATGTGCGGTCCGGCGACCTGTTCGCGGCGCTGCCGGGTTCGTCGGCCCACGGCGCCGAGTTCGCCCGCGCCGCGGTGGAACGCGGCGCGGTCGCGGTGCTCACCGATCCGGACGGGTCGGCCCGCATCGGCGCCGACGCTCCGGTGCCGGTGCTCGTGCATCCGGCGCCGCGGACGGTCCTCGGGGAGGTGGCGGCCACCGTGTACGGCCGCCCCTCCGAGCGGTTGCGGGTCATCGGGGTGACCGGCACCTCGGGCAAGACCACCACCACCTACCTCATCGAGGCGGGACTGCGCGCGGCCGGCCGGGTGGCCGGGCTGATCGGCACCGTCGGCATCCGCATCGACGGACGCGACCACACCAGCGCGCTCACCACGCCCGAAGCCCCCGACCTGCAGGCGCTGCTGGCCGCGATGGCCGAGCAGGGCGTCGACACCGTGGTGATGGAGGTGTCCAGCCACGCGCTGTCCCTCGGCCGCGTCGACGGGGTGCGGTTCGCGGTCGGCGGTTTCACCAACCTGTCCCGCGACCACCTGGACTTCCATCCCACGATGCGCGACTACTTCGAGGCCAAGGCGAGGCTGTTCCGGCCCGAATCATCCACGCGCGCCGAGCTTTCGGTGGTGTGCGTGGATGACGACGCCGGGCGCGAGATGGCGCGGCTGGCCGAGGCCCCGGTGACGGTGAGCGCGACGGGCCGCGACGCCGACTGGCGCGTCGACGAGGTCCGCGCCGTCGAGCGCGGCGCCCAGGAGTTCACGGTCGTCGACCGGGCCGGTGTGCACCACGGGCTGCGGATCGGTCTGCCGGGCCGCTACAACGTGGCCAACTGCCTGCTGGCGGCCGCGGTGCTGGACGCGGTCGGGGTGTCTCCGGAACAGGCGGCGCCGGGGCTGCGCACCGCGACGGTGCCCGGCCGGCTCGAGGCCGTCGAGCGCGGGCAGCCGTTTCTGGCGCTGGTCGACTACGCGCACAAACCCGGCGCGCTGCAGGCGGTGCTGGAGACGCTGCGGGCCCAGACCGACGGCCGGATCGCGGTGGTGCTCGGTGCGGGCGGCAACCGGGATCCCGGTAAGCGCGCACCGATGGGCCGCGTCGCCGCCGAACTGGCCGACCTGGTCGTGGTCACCGACGACAACCCGCGCGACGAGGATCCGGGCGCGATCCGGGCCGCGATCGTCGCGGGTGCGGCCGACGGGCCGGGGGAGACCGTCGAGATCGGGGACCGCCGCGCCGCGATCGAACACGCGGTCACCTGGGCCCGCGCCGGTGACGTCGTGCTGGTCGCTGGCAAGGGCCATGAGGCCGGGCAGACGGCACGCGGGCAGACCCGGCCGTTCGACGACCGGACGGAACTGGGTTGTGCCCTCGAGGCGGCAGGACACCGCGCATGATCGACTTCACGCTCGCCCAGATCGCCGAGATCGTCGGCGGCCGTCTCGTCGACATCAGCGCCGAGCAGGCCGAGAACACGCGCATCACCGGCACCGTCGAGTTCGACTCGCGCGCGGTCACCCCGGGCGGGCTGTTCCTCGCGCTGCCCGGCGCCCGCTCCGACGGGCACGACTTCGCCGCGGCCGCCGTGCAGGCCGGCGCCGCGGCCGTGCTGGCGGCGCGGCCGGTCGGCGTGCCGGCCGTCGTCGTCGAACCGACCCCCACGCGAAGCGGCGCCGGGGTGCTCGAACACGACACCGACGGGTCCGGGGCCGCGGTGCTGGCCGCGCTGGCGAAGCTGGCCGCCGCGGTGGCCGCCGAACTGGTCGCCGACGGACTGACGATCATCGGGATCACCGGGTCGTCCGGTAAGACCTCGACCAAGGACCTGGTCGCCGCGGTGCTCGCCCCGCTCGGCGAGGTGGTGGCGCCGCCGGGGTCGTTCAACAACGAACTCGGCCACCCGTGGACGGTGCTGCGCGCGACGCGCTCGACGGACTACCTGGTGCTGGAGATGTCGGCGCGGCACCGCGGCAACATCGCCGCGCTGGCCGCGATCGCGCCGCCGTCGATCGCCGTCGTGCTGAACGTGGGCACCGCGCACCTCGGCGAGTTCGGCTCGCGCGAGGCCATCGCGGCAACGAAAGGTGAACTGCCGCAGGCAGTTCCGGAGACCGGCGCGGTGGTACTCAACGTCGACGACAGCGCGGTGGCCGCGATGGCCGAGCTCACCGCGGCGCGGGTGGTGCGGGTGTCGCGAAGCGAGCGCGCCGACGTGTGGGCCGATGCGGTGACGCTCGACGCGCTGGCCCGGCCGCGGTTCACCCTGCACGCCGGCGCCGGACAGGCCGACGTCGCGCTCGCCGTGCACGGCGACCACCAGGTGTCCAACGCGCTGTGCGCGGCGGCCGTCGCGCTCGAGTGCGGTGCCTCGGTGCACCAGGTGTCGACGGCGCTGGCCGCCGCCGGACCGGTGTCGCGGCACCGCATGGCGGTCAGCACCCGCGACGACGGCGTCACGGTGATCAACGACGCCTACAACGCCAACCCCGACTCGATGCGCGCCGGGCTCAAGGCGCTGGCCTGGATGGCCCGTGAAGGCGGGGGAAGACGGCGGAGCTGGGCCGTGCTCGGCGAGATGGCCGAACTCGGCGACGACGCGATATCCGAACATGACAGCATCGGCCGACTGGCCGTGCGCTTAGATGTCTCTCGACTGGTCGTCGTCGGAACCGGGAGGACTATGAGCGCCATGCACCACGGCGCCGTGATGGAAGGATCATGGGGCGCCGAGGCCACCATGGTCGACGACGCCGACGCCGCGCTGGACCTGTTGCGGTCCGAACTGCAGCCCGGCGACGTGGTACTGGTGAAGGCCTCCAACGCCGCCGGGCTGGGTGCACTGGCCGAGGCGCTGGTCGACGACCATCGGCCGCCCGCATGAGACAGATCCTCATCGCCGTCGGCATCGCGCTGACGGTGTCCATCCTGCTCACCCCGATGCTGATCAGGCTGTTCACCCGGCAGGGCTTCGGCCACGAGATCCGCGAGGACGGGCCGCCGAGCCACCACAAGAAGCGCGGCACCCCGTCGATGGGCGGCGTCGCGATCGTCGCCGGCATCTGGGCCAGCTACCTGGGCACGCATCTGGTCGGCGTGGTGATCGACGGCCGCGGCCCGTCGGCGTCGGGCCTTCTGGTGCTGTTCCTGGCCACCGCGCTCGGTCTCGTCGGCTTCGTCGACGACCTGATCAAACTGCGCCGCGCGCGCAACCTCGGACTCAACAAGACCGCCAAGACCGTCGGCATCCTGGCCGCCGCGGTGATCTTCGCGGTGCTGGCCCTGCAGTTCCGCAACGCCGACGGGCTGACCCCGGGCAGCCCCGAACTGTCGTATGTGCGCGAGATCGCGACCGTGACGCTGCCGCCGGCGCTGTTCGTGCTGTTCTGCATCGTCGTGGTGAGCGCGTGGTCGAACGCGGTGAACTTCACCGACGGCCTCGACGGGCTGGCCGCGGGCGCGATGGCGATGGTCTGCGCGGCGTACGTGCTGATCACGTTCTGGCAGTTCCGCAACGCGTGCGCCACCGACCCCGGGCTGGGCTGCTACAACGTGCGCGATCCGCTGGACCTGGCGATCATCGCGGCCGCGACGGCCGGCGCGTGTATCGGGTTCCTGTGGTGGAACGCCGCCCCGGCCAAGATCTTCATGGGTGACACCGGCTCGCTGGCGCTGGGCGGGATCATCGCCGGGTTGTCGGTGGCCAGCCGCACCGAGATGCTCGCCGTGGTGCTCGGCGCGCTGTTCGTCGCCGAGGTGGTCTCGGTGGTCGTGCAGATCCTGGCGTTCCGCACCACCGGGCGGCGGGTGTTCCGGATGGCGCCGTTCCACCACCACTTCGAGTTGGTGGGCTGGGCCGAGACCACGGTGATCATCCGGTTCTGGCTGCTCACCGCGATCGCCTGCGGGCTGGGCGTCGCGCTGTTCTACAGCGAATGGCTGACCGCGGTCGGTGCCTGACGTGGAGGTGGCGCCGCTTCGGCCCGGCGCGCGGGTGCTGGTGACCGGGGCCGGGCTCACCGGCCGGTCGGTCAGCGCGGTCCTCGAACCGACCGGTGTGCGGTTGACCATCTGCGACGACGATCCGCTGGCGCTGCAGCGGCTGATCACCCCCGCCACCGTCGTCACCACAGCCGAGGCGCAGGCCACCATCGGTGACTACGCGCTCGTCGTCACCAGCCCCGGTTTCGCGCCGACCACCCCGGTGCTGGCCGCCGCGGCCGCCGCCGGGGTGCCGATCTGGGGCGATGTGGAGCTGGCGTGGCGACTCGACGCGGCCGGCTGGTTCGGCCCGCCGCGGCGCTGGCTGGTCGTCACCGGAACCAACGGTAAGACCACGACGACGTCGATGCTGCACGCGATGCTGGTCGCGGCCGGGCGGCGGGCGGTGCTGTGCGGCAACATCGGCAACCCGGTCCTCGACGTGCTGCCCGAACCGTCGGAACTGCTGGCCTTGGAGCTGTCGAGCTTCCAGCTGCACTGGGCGCCGTCGCTGCGGCCCGACGCCGGGGTGGTGCTCAACGTCGCCGAGGACCACCTCGACTGGCACGGTTCGATGGCCGCCTACGCCCGGGACAAGGCCCGGGTGCTCGACGGGCGGGTCGCGGTCGTCGGCCTCGACGACCCGGTGGCCGCCGGGCTGCTCGACACCGCCGCGGCCGGCACCCGCGTGGGGTTCCGGCTCGGCGCGCCCGCCGCGGGCGAACTCGGGGTGGTCGACGGCGCGCTCGTCGACCGCGCGTTCGGCGACCGCGTCACGCTGGCCGACACCGCGACAATCCCGGTAGCCGGGCCGGTCGGCATCCTCGACGCCCTGGCCGCGGCCGCGCTGGCCCGCGCGGTCGACGTCGCCCCGTCGGCGATCGCCGACGCGCTGGCGGACTTTCGGGTCGGCAGGCACCGCGCCGAGGTGGTCGGTGTCGTCGACGCGGTCACCTACGTCGACGACTCCAAGGCGACGAACCCGCACGCCGCGCAGTCGTCGATCGCCGCGTATCCGCGGGTGGTGTGGCTGGCCGGCGGCATGCTCAAGGGCGCCTCGGTCGACGAACTGGTCGCGGCGCAGGCAAACCGGCTGGTCGCAGCGGTGCTGATCGGGCGGGACCGCGCGCTGATCGCCGAGGCGTTATCGCGACACGCCCCGGATGTCCCCGTCATCGAGGTTGTGACGGGGGAGGATTTTGGGGTGCAAGGGACAACTGAGGCGCAAGTTGGTTCTGTTACTCGTGTGATCAAAGTGGACGACGAGGCATCCGGGGACGCCATCATGCGCGCGGCCGTGGCCGCCGCCCGCGACCTCGCCGGCCCCGGAGACACGGTTTTGCTGGCCCCGGCGGGCGCGTCGTTCGACCAGTTCAGCGGGTACAGCCACCGCGGGGACGCGTTCGCCGATGCCGTGCGCACGCTGAGCCGGTAGCGGTGAGCGCCATCCTGACCCGGCTGCGGCTGCGCAGATCGGGTGCCGACACCGAACCGCCGGCCGGTGCCGACCCGGCGGCCACCGAAACCCGCGGCCCACGCACCCGGTTCGGCGCCTGGCTGGGCCGGCCGATGACCTCGTTCCACCTCATCATCGCCGTGGTCGCCCTGCTCACCACGCTCGGCCTGACGATGGTGCTCTCGGCATCCGGGGTCTACTCCTACGACCAGGACGGCTCGCCCTGGTCGGTGTTCGCCAAGCAGGTGCTCTGGACGGTGATCGGACTGTTCGGGTTCTACGTCGCGATGCGCGTGCCCGTACAGCTGATGCGCAATCTGGCGTTCTCCGGCTTCGCGCTCACCATCGTGCTTCTGGTGTTGGTGCTGATCCCCGGAATCGGCACCGAGGCCAACGGGTCTCGCGGCTGGTTCGTCGTCGCCGGATTCTCCATGCAGCCGTCGGAACTGGCCAAGATCGCGTTCGCGATCTGGGGTGCGCACCTGCTGGCCGCCCGCCGCATGGAACGCGCGTCGCTGCGCGAGATGCTGATCCCGCTGGTGCCCGCGGCGTTCATCGCGCTGGCACTCATCGTCGCCCAGCCCGACCTGGGTCAGACCGTGTCGATGGGCATCATCCTGCTGGGCCTGCTGTGGTACGCGGGCCTGCCGCTTCGGGTGTTCGTGTCGTCGCTGTTCATGGTCGTGGTGTCGGCCGCGGTGCTGGCGATGGTCGAGGGCTACCGGTCGGCGCGCGTGCAGTCCTGGCTGAACCCGGCCGCCGACGCCCAGGGCTCGGGGTACCAGGCCCGCCAGGCGCGCTTCGCGCTGGCCAACGGCGGTGTGTTCGGCGACGGCCTCGGCCAGGGCGCGGCCAAATGGAACTACCTGCCCAACGCCCACAACGACTTCATCTTCGCGATCATCGGCGAGGAACTGGGCTTCATCGGCGCGGCCGGCCTGCTGTGCCTGTTCGGGCTGTTCGCCTACACCGGGATGCGGATCGCGCGCCGCTCGGCCGATCCGTTCCTGCGGCTGCTGACCGCGACCACCACGCTGTGGATCATGGGCCAGGTCTTCATCAACGTCGGCTACGTCGTCGGCCTCCTGCCGGTCACCGGCCTGCAGCTGCCGTTGATCTCGGCGGGTGGAACATCAACGGCGACAACGCTCTTGATCATCGGCATCATGGCCAACGCGGCCCGACACGAACCCGAGGCGGTGGCCGCGCTGCGGGCCGGGCAGGGTGACCGGGTCAACAAGCTGCTGCGGCTGCCGCTGCCTGCGCCGTATGTGCCGACGCGCACCGAGGCGGTGCGCGACCGGCTGCGGACCCGCGACGCCAAGAAACGCGCCGAACCCAAGAAACGTTCGCGCACGGCCGCGGCGAGCCCCACGGCCCAGAAACAGGCCAAGAAACAGACCAAGCCCGCGCGTCGGCAACCGTCGGGCGACCGCCGCAAACCCCAGACGGCCGGTAAGCCGGTGCGGGCCTCAAGGCATCATGGAGGCGGCCGTACGGACGCAAGCAGGCGGCGAACATTGGAAGGTCAGCGTTACGGGTGAACGACCGCGGGAGATCCGGCCTCCGGAGCCGAGGTGACCGGGGGATATCTGTCCTTCTCGCGGGCGGTGGCACGGCAGGGCACGTGGAACCGGCGATGGCGGTGGCCGATGCGCTCACCGCGCTCGACCCGCAGGTCCGCATCACCGCGCTGGGCACCGAGCGCGGTCTGGAGACCCGGCTGGTCCCCGAACGCGGATACCACCTCGAACTGATCACGCCCGTGCCACTGCCGCGCAAGCTGACCGGTGACCTGGTGCGGCTGCCCGTGCGGGTGCGGCGCGCCGTCCGTCAGACCCGCGCGGTACTCGACGATGTCGACGCCGACGTGATCATCGGTTTCGGCGGTTACGTCGCGGTGCCGGCCTACCTGGCGTCGCGCAGCATCCGGCGCGGCAGGCGGGTGCCGGTGGTGGTGCACGAGGCGAACGCCAGCGCGGGCTGGGCCAACCGGCTCGGTGCGCGCTCGGCGCAGCGGGTGCTCTCGGCGGTGGCCGACCCCGGCCTCGGCCCGGTCGAGGTCGTCGGTGTGCCGGTGCGGTCGGCGATCACGTCGTTGGACCGCGCGGCGCTGCGCGCGCAGGCCCGCGAGCATTTCGGATTCGCGCCGGACGCCCGGGTGCTGCTGGTGTTCGGTGGCTCGCAGGGCGCGCAGTCGCTCAACCGCGCGGTGTCCGCAGCCGCCGAAGACCTTGCCGCCGCCGGTATCTCGGTGCTGCACGCGCACGGCCCGAAGAACACGCTGGACCTGCCCGCCGCCGCCGACGGCGATCCGCCGTACGTGGCGGTGCCGTACCTGAACCGGATGGACCTCGCCTACGCCGCAGCCGATCTCGCGATCTGCCGGTCCGGGGCGATGACGGTCGCCGAGCTGACCGCGATCGGCCTGCCCGCGGTGTACGTGCCGCTGCCGATCGGCAACGGTGAACAGCGCCTCAACGCACAGCCGGTGGTCAACGCGGGCGGGGGAGTCCTGGTCGACGACGCCGACCTGTCGCCGGTGTTCGTCGCCGAGACCGTGGTGAACCTGCTCAGCGACAGCGACCGGTTGCAGGCGATGACGGCGGCCGCGGCCATGGCCGGACACCGCGACGCCGCTCAGCGGGTGGCCGAGATCGCGCTGGAGGTCGCCCAGGCGAGTGGTCGAAAGCGGTTGCCGTGACCGAGAATTCGCTGCCGGAGGAGCTGCGGCGGGTGCACATGGTCGGTATCGGCGGCGCGGGGATGTCCGGGATCGCGCGCATCCTGGTCGACCGCGGCGGGCTGGTCTCGGGGTCGGACGCCAAGGAGTCGCGCGCGGTGGCCGCGCTGCGGGCCCGCGGCGCGGCGATCCGGATCGGTCACGATCCCGCGTCGCTGGACCTGCTGCCGGGCGGACCGAGCGCGGTGGTGACGACGTATGCCGCGATCCCCAAGACCAACCCCGAACTGGTCGAGGCGCGCCGCCGCGGAATCCCGGTGATCCTGCGGCCCGTCGTGCTGGCCAAGCTGATGACCGGAGACACCACGCTGATGGTGACCGGCACCGCAGGAAAGACCACCACGACGTCGATGCTGATCGTGGCGTTGCAGCACAGCGGATTCGACCCGTCGTTCGCCGTCGGCGGTGAGCTCGGCGCGGCGGGCACCAACGCCCACCACGGCAGCGGCCGGTACTTCGTGGCCGAGGCCGACGAGAGTGACGGCTCGCTGCTCGAATACACCCCCGACATCGCGGTGGTGACCAACATCGAGGCCGACCACCTGGATTTCTTCGGCAGCGTGCAGGCCTACGTCGACGTGTTCGACGCGTTCATCGAACGCCTGCGCCCCGGCGGGACGCTGGTGGCCTGCGTCGACGACCCGGGCGCCGCGGCACTGGCCGACCGCACCGCCGCACTGGGCATCCGGGTGCTGCGGTACGGCAGCGCCGGCGACGACCTGGCCGGGGCGCTGCTCGACTGGGAGCAGCACGGTACCGAGGCGGTGGCCACGGTGCAGCTGGCCGGGGAGGCGCAACCGCGCACCATGCGGCTGGCCGTGCCCGGACGGCACATGGCGCTCAATGCGCTGGCGGCGCTGCTGGCCGCGGTCGAGGTCGGCGCACCGGTGGACGCGGTGCTCGACGCACTGGCCTCCTTCGAAGGGGTGCGGCGCCGTTTCGAACTGGTCGGCACCGCGCTCGGCGTGCGGGTTTTCGACGACTATGCGCACCACCCGACGAAGGTGGCCGCCGCGTTGAGTGCGGTGCGCACGTTGGCCGGCGAGTCCGGGGGCCGGGCGATCGTCGTGTTCCAGCCGCACTTGTACTCGCGCACAGAGACTTTCGCCAAGGAGTTCGGTGTCGCGCTGTCCGCGGCGGATGTGGTGTTCGTCCTCGACGTCTATGCCGCGCGCGAACAGCCGATCCCCGGCATCAGCGGCGCCAGCGTCGTCGAACACGTCACCAAGCCGGTGACCTACATTCCGGACTTCTCGGCCGTCGCCGCGCAGGTGGCCGCGGTCGCCGACGCCGGCGACGTCGTCGTGACCATGGGTGCCGGTGACGTGACCATGCTCGGCGGCGAGATCCTCGACGCCCTGCGGGACCGGGCCAACCGCGGCGCACCGGGCCGGCCGGGGGCGCGATGAGCGAACCGACCGACAACGACGAGGCCGTCCCGGACCAGGATCCGGCCGTCGACGCCGGGTCCGCCGCGGAAGCGTCCGAAACGCCGGAAGCACCTGAAACGCCGGAAGCGCCAGCCGATTTCGAGGGGCCCCGGCGTCGCGCCCGCCGGGAACGTGAGGAACGTCGCGCGGCGCAGGCCCGCGCGATGGCGATCGAGCAGGCCCGCCGCGAGGCCAAGCGCAAGGTGCTGGGCAAGTCGGCCGGTGACTCGGCGAAGGTCAACCGCGGCGCGGTGCGGGGGCTGAAGGTGCTGATGTGGACGGCGCTGATCAGCGTGCTGGTCGTCGGGATCGGGCTGCTGCTGTACTTCACCCCGGTCATGTCGGTGCGCGACACGGTTGTCGTCGGCACCGAGGCCGTGCCGCAGGAGGAGATCGTCGCCGCGGCGGCCGTCGCCGCGGGCACCCCGCTGCTGCAGGTCGACACCGACACCGTCGCCGAACGGGTGGCGACCATCCGGCGCGTCGCCAGCGCGCGGGTGCAGCGGCAGTACCCCTCCACGCTGCGGATCACGGTCGTCGAACGGATCCCGGTGGTGGTCAAGGACTATCCGGACGGCCCCCACCTGTTCGACCGGGACGGCGTCGACTTCGCGGTCGGGGTGCCGCCGCCGGGCGTGCCGTACCTGGACACCGACAACCCGGGCCCCAACGATCCGCCGACCAAGGCCGCGCTGCAGGTGATGACCTCGCTACGGCCCGAGGTCGCCGCGCAGGTGGCGCGGATCGCGGCGCCCTCGGTCGCGGCGATCACCCTGCAACTCGTCGACGGCAGGCAGGTGGTGTGGGGGACCACCGACCGCACCGAGGAGAAGGCCATCAAACTCGGGGCGCTGCTGACGCAGCCGGGGCGGACCTACGACGTGTCCAGCCCGGACCTGCCGACAGTGAAGTAGCGCGAGCCCGACGTTGCGCGAAAAAACTGGCGTGCGTGTCGGCGCGCCTGCATGGCTAGCCCGCGACCTCGCCCTACCGTTCGAGTTGCGCGGAACAACTTGACATAACTATAACCCTCTGGTTGAGGTTTAGGGTTTGCCAAAGGCTCGGCGTGTCGTCGGACAACTTGGGAGGAAGGGATCGCGATGACCCCCCCACACAACTACCTCGCCGTCATCAAGGTGGTCGGCATCGGAGGTGGCGGCGTCAACGCCGTCAACCGGATGATCGAGCAAGGCCTCAAGGGCGTGGAGTTCATCGCCATCAACACCGACGCGCAGGCGTTGTTGATGAGCGACGCCGACGTCAAACTCGACGTCGGACGCGACTCCACCCGCGGCCTCGGCGCCGGGGCGGACCCCGAAGTCGGGCGCAAAGCCGCCGAAGACGCCAAGGACGACATCGAGGAGCTGCTGCGCGGCGCCGACATGGTGTTCGTCACCGCCGGCGAAGGCGGCGGCACCGGCACCGGTGGTGCACCGGTGGTGGCCTCGATCGCACGTAAGCTCGGCGCGCTGACCGTGGGCGTGGTGACGCGGCCGTTCTCCTTCGAGGGCAAGCGGCGCAGCAACCAGGCCGAGAACGGCATCCAGGCGCTGCGCGAGAGCTGCGACACGCTCATCGTGATCCCCAACGACCGGCTGCTGCAGATGGGTGACGCCGCGGTCTCGCTGATGGACGCGTTCCGCAGCGCCGACGAGGTGCTGCTCAACGGCGTGCAGGGGATCACCGATCTGATCACCACCCCCGGCCTGATCAACGTCGACTTCGCCGACGTCAAGGGCGTGATGAGCGGCGCGGGCACCGCGCTGATGGGCATCGGCTCGGCGCGCGGGGACGGCCGGGCGCTCAAGGCGGCCGAGATCGCGATCAACTCACCGCTGCTCGAGGCGTCGATGGAAGGCGCGCAGGGCGTGCTGCTGTCGGTGGCCGGTGGCAGCGACCTGGGCCTGTTCGAGATCAACGAGGCCGCCTCGCTGGTGCAAGACGCTGCGCATCCGGACGCCAACATCATCTTCGGCACCGTGATCGACGACTCCCTCGGCGACGAGGTCCGCGTCACCGTGATCGCCGCCGGTTTCGACTCCGCCGGGCCGAGCCGCAAGCCGGTCGTCGGGGCGGCCGAAGGGCAGGGGCAGGGCCAGGGCATCGCGCCGGGGCGGGCGGGCAAGGTCGCCACGTCGCTGTTCGACAGCGCCGACCCGGCCAGCGTCCCGGTGCACACCAACGGCGCGACGGTCAGCATCGGCGGTGACGGCCGCGACGACGGCGGGATCTCCGACGACGACGTCGACGTGCCGCCGTTCATGCGTCACTGATCGAGTCGCGATACTGGCGACCGTGACGGTTCGCATACGGCGCGTGACCACCACGCGGGCCGGCGGCGTCTCCGCGTCGCCGTTCGACACCTTCAACCTCGGCGACCACGTCGGCGATGACCCGCAGGCGGTGGCCGCCAACCGCAGGCGCCTCGGCGAGGCGATCGGCCTGGGTGCCGGGGGCATCGTCTGGATGAATCAGGTGCACAGCAGCCGCGTCGTTATTGTCGACGACTGGAAAACCGGTGCGGACCCGATCGCCGAAACCGATGCTTTGGTGACTACTCGGCAACGTTTGGCTTTAGCGGTGGTTACCGCGGATTGCGTTCCGGTTTTGTTGGCCGATGCGCGCGCCGGCGTGGTGGGGGTGGCGCACGCCGGACGGGTCGGCGCGCAGAACGGCGTGGTCGTGCACACCGTCGAGGCGATGCTGTCGGTCGGCGCGCACGCCGAGGACATCTCCGTGCTGCTCGGGCCGGCGGTCAGCGGGCGCAACTACGAGGTGCCCGAGACGATGGCCGCCGAGGTGGAGGCGGCGCTGCCGGGAAGCCGCACGACGACGGCCAAGGGGACCCCGGGTCTGGATCTGCGGGCCGGAATTTCCCGTCAGTTAACGGGTTTGGGCATCACCGCGATCGACGTCGACCCGCGCTGCACGGTCGCCGACCCCAACCTGTTCAGTCACCGCCGCGGTGCGCCGACCGGTCGACTCGCGTCGCTGGTGTGGATGGAGTGACCGCCGTGCCGCCACCGGACCCACGAGAACGCGAACTCGCCGACGCGTTGGCGACCGTGCGCGCGCGCCTGGCCGCGGCCGCCGACGCCGCCGGCCGCGATATCGACGAAATCGAATTGCTGCCCGTGACGAAATTCTTTCCGGCCTCCGATGTCATTATCCTGCGCCGTCTGGGGTGCCCGGCATTTGGTGAATCGCGCGAGCAGGAGGCGTCGAATAAAGTCCGCGAAATCGCCGAATTGACCGATATTGCGCCCATTCGCTGGCACATGATCGGCCGCATTCAGCGCAACAAGGCCCGGGCGGTCGCGGGCTGGGCGTACGCCGCGCACTCGGTCGACAGCGCCAAGCTGCTCGCGGCGCTGGACCGCGCGGCCGCCGAGGCCCTCGACGAGGGACGACGCGACGAGCCGCTGCGCGTCTACATCCAGCTGAGCCTCGACGCCGACGAGAAGCGCGGCGGGGTCGACATCGACGACGGGGCTGCGGTCGACGAGCTGTGCGCGGCGGCGCACGCCGCCGCGGGTCTGCGGCTGGCCGGGCTGATGGCCATTCCGCCGCTGGGCGTCGACGCCGAGGCGGCGTTCGCCCGGTTGCAGGCCGAGCACGAACGGGTCCAGCGCGACTACGACCAGCGGCTGGAGCTGTCGGCGGGCATGTCCAGCGATCTTGAAATCGCGGTCAGACACGGCTCGACGTGTGTGCGTGTCGGTACCGCGTTATTGGGGCAACGTCCTCTACCGTCACCAGAAGTAGTCACTCCAGTCACATCTTCATCACAGACACCAGAGTCCAGGGCATGAGAAGGGTCGAGCGATGAGCACACTTCACAAGGTCAAGGCCTACTTCGGTATGGCCCCGATGGATGACTACGACGACGAGTACTACGAGGACGACGACCGCGGCGCCTCACGTGGGTACTCGCGTCGTGGTCGCGAACTCGACGACGACGGGTACCTCGACCGCGGCGCACCGCCGTCGCGGTTCGACGACCGCGATTACGACGAACCGCCGGCCGGCTACCGAGGCGGCTACGCCGACGACCGGTTCGAGCCGCGCATGCGGGTGCCGCGCGAGTTCGAAAGGCCCGCACCACGATTCGGTGCGATGCGCGGTGCGACCCGCGGCGCGCTGGCGATGGACCCGCGCCGGATGGCCGAGCTGTTCGAGGCGGGCAGCCCGCTGTCGAAGATCACCACGCTGCGGCCCAAGGACTACAGCGAAGCCCGCACCATCGGTGAGCGCTTCCGCGACGGCACCCCGGTGATCATGGACCTGGTCTCGATGGACAACGCTGACGCCAAGCGGTTGGTCGACTTCGCCGCCGGCCTGGCCTTCGCCCTGCGCGGCTCGTTCGACAAGGTCGCGACCAAGGTGTTCTTGCTGTCGCCGGCCGACGTCGACGTCACCGCCGAGGAACGCAAGCGCATCGCCGAAGCCGGCTTCTACTCCTACCAGTAGGTCTGCCCACCAGTAGGTCTCGCCGGGGGCGGGTAGGCTGGCGTCGCGCTCGAGCTGTGCGGCTCGGGCGCTGACCCCTGTATCCAATGTCACACCCTTCACCCGCAGTGAGGACGGCTGTCGTTGTCGCTCTTCTTCGAGATTCTGGGCTTCGCCCTGTTCGTGTTCTGGCTTCTGCTGATCGCGCGCGTCGTTGTCGAGTTCATCCGCTCGTTCTCCCGGGACTGGCACCCGAGAGGCGTGACGGTGGTGGTCCTCGAGGTGATCATGACGTTGACCGATCCGCCGGTGAAGCTGCTGCGTCGGATCATTCCGCAGCTCACGATCGGTGCGGTGCGCTTCGACCTGTCGATCATGGTGCTGTTGCTCGTCGCGTTCATCGGTATGCAGCTGGCGTTCAGCGCGGCCGCCTGAGACCGCGGCGATCCGTTCGCGGCGACGGCGCATTAGCGCCGTTTGCCCGAGCCAGGCGGGGCCTGGAATGAGGGCGCCAATGGTGCGCGGCGGTGCGCCCTTGTTTGAAATTCGGTCTTAATTTCAACCTCTTCTGCTACGGCCGCGGCTGGTGTGACAGGATGGACGCCAGTTACGTTCCACCCTGCCTTTACACTTTGAGATCGGTTGACGGTCCAGACTTCAAGGGGGCGACAATGCCGCTTACACCCGCCGACGTCCATAACGTCGCGTTCAGTAAGCCGCCCATCGGCAAACGCGGATACAACGAGGACGAAGTCGATGCGTTTCTCGATCTGGTGGAGAACGAGCTGACCCGCCTCATCGAGGAGAACACCGATCTGCGGCAGCGGGTCGGCGAACTCGAGCAGGAGCTGGCCGGCGCCCGCGCCGGCGGTGCGAGCTCCGGCGCCCAGCCGACTCAGACGATCCCGCAGTACGAGCCGCCTGCTCCCGAGCCGACGCCGCAGCCCACGCCGCAGCCGGCCTACGAGGCGCCGTCCGCGCAGGCCAACGAGGACCAGGCGCTCAAGGCGGCCAAGGTGCTGAGCCTGGCGCAGGACACCGCCGACCGGTTGACCGGAACCGCCAAAGCCGAGGCCGACAAGCTGCTCGCCGACGCGCGCGCCCAGGCCGACGCGTTGGTCAGCGAGGCCCGCCAGACCGCGGAGACCACCGTCACCGAGGCCCGGCAGCGCGCCGACGCGATGCTCGCCGATGCCCAGACCCGCTCGGAGGCCCAGCTGCGGCAGGCCCAGGAGAAGGCCGATGCCCTGCAGGCCGACGCGGAACGTAAGCACTCCGAGATCATGGGGACCATCAACCAGCAGCGCACGGTGCTCGAGGGTCGCCTCGAACAGCTGCGCACGTTCGAGCGCGAGTACCGCACGCGTCTGAAGACCTACCTGGAATCCCAGCTGGAGGAACTCGGCCAGCGCGGTTCGGCCGCGCCGGTGGACTCCAGCGCCGGCAACGACGGCGGCGGGTTCAATCAGTTCAACCGCGGAAACAACTGAATTCACGCCGACCGAGAGTTGATCAATGCTGATCGTCGCGCTCGTCCTTGCAGTCATCGGCCTCGCGGCGCTGGTGACCGCGGTTGTCACCAGCAATGAGCTGATCGCCTGGGTCTGCATCGCGGCCAGCGTGATCGGCGTGGTGCTGCTCATCGTCGACGCGGTGCGGGAGCGCTCCCGGGGCCGGGCCGGCGCCGAGGCCGCCGCACCCGCCGAGGCGGACCCGGCCGACGAGTATTACGAGGACTACCCGGACGAGGACCCCGCCGCGACGGCCGAGCCCGCCGCGGACACCTACGTCGATCAGGACGAAACGACCGTCGTCGAGCGGGCCGAAACCGACGAGGACGCCAGCCGCTAAACCGTTGGGGCAGCGAGCAATTCACGGACCTCGTCGTCGGTGACCTGATGGAAGTCCTCGAACACCTGGCCGACCGCCTCGAAACCCGGCGGCGTCGACGCGCACACCACATCGTCGGCTTCGCGGGCTAGTTCGCTGCACGTCGACGCCGGCCCGACCGGTACCGCCACGACGACCCGGGCCGGATTCTGGGCCCGTACCGCGCGCACCGCGGCCAGCATGCTGGCGCCGGTGGCGATCCCGTCGTCGACGAGGATGACGACCCGGTTCTCGATGTCGGCCGGTGGCCGGTCACCCCGGTAGGCCCGCTCCCGGCGGTGCAGTTCCTCGGTCTCCCTGGCGATCGCGGCCTCGATGTCCTCGTCGCGGATGCCCAGGCTGCGGACCAGGTTGTCGTTGATCACCACGCCGCCGCCGCTGGCCAGCGCACCCATCGCCAGCTCCTGCCACTGCGGTACTCCGAGCTTGCGGACCAGGAAGACGTCCAGCGGGGCGCCCAGCGCGCGGGCCACCTGCCAGCCGACCGGCACACCGCCGCGCGCCAGGCCCAGCACCACCGCGTCGCGGTCGCGATACGACTCCAGTTCAGCGGCCAGCATCTCGCCGGCGTCACGCCGGTCGCGGTATGCCCGCCTCCCGCGGCGACGGGTCACCCCACTCCATCCGCTCATCTCGGTCCCTCCGAGGTCGGGACACGTTCAGCCTACGACTGCGGTTACCCGACCCGGATGCAATCCACCGGGGCCGCGGCGACGAATATCTGTACATGGGGATCGAATTCGAGAGCGTCGTCGACCATCCGCTGGACGAGGTGTTCGGCTGGCACACCCGGCCGGGCGCGATGCGCCGGCTGGTGCCGCCGTGGCAGCCGATGACCGTGGTCGCCGAGACCGCATCGCTGGCTGACGGCCGTGCCGTGCTCGGCCTGCCCGGCGGGCTGCGGTGGGTCGCCCAGCACGATCCGGCCGGCTACGACCCGCCGCGCCGCTTCGTCGACGTGCTGTCGTCAGCCGGGCCGGCGTCATGGCCGCCGCGGCTGGTCCGGCGCTGGACCCACACCCACGGGTTCATCGAGGTCGGCGGCGGCACCCGCGTGCGCGACCGGGTCGACACACCGGTTCCGGCCGCGGCGTTGCGGTCGACGTTCGTCTACCGGCACCGCCAACTCGCCGAGGACCTGGCCGCGCACCGCGCCGCCGCCACCGCCGGTCTACGGCCTCTGGTCATCGCGGTCACCGGCGCCTCGGGGCTGGTGGGCTCGGCGCTGGCGGCGTTCTTGAGCACGGGCGGGCACCGGGTCGTGCGGCTCGTGCGCCACCGGCCGCGCGGGGCCGACGAGCGCCTGTGGGACCCGTACCGCCCGGCCGCGGACCTGCTGGCCGGTGTCGACGCGGTGGTCCACCTGGCGGGCGCGTCGATCGCCGGGCGGTTCACCGACGAGCACAAACGCGCGATCCGCGACAGCCGCATCGAACCCACCCGCAGGCTCGCCGAGGTCGCCGCCCGCGCCGACGGGCCGAAGGTCTTCGTCAGCGCGTCGGCGGTCGGCGTCTACGGGTACGACCGCGGCGACGCGGTGCTGACCGAGGACAGCGTGCGTGGCGACGGGTTCCTGGCCGACGTGGTGGCCGACTGGGAGGCGGCGACGACGCCCGCGGCCGACGGCGGGCTGCGGGTCGTCACCGTGCGCACGGGTGTCGTGCAGTCCGCGCGGGGCGGAACGCTGCGGCTGCTGCGGCCGCTGTTCGGCGCCGGGCTGGGCGGCCGGCTGGGCAGCGGACGGCAGTGGCTCGCGTGGATCGGTCTGGACGATCTGCTCGATGTGTACCACCGCGGGCTCTACGACGAGCGGCTCACCGGGCCGGTCAACGCGGTCGCACCCGCACCGGTGCGCAACGACGAGTACACCGCGACACTGGCACGGGTGCTGCGCCGGCCTGCCCTGGTGCCCGTCCCGTCGTTCGGGCCGCGACTACTGCTGGGGGAGCAGGGCGTGCGCGAGCTCGCCGAGGCCGACCAGCGGGTGGTGCCCGCCAAGCTGGAGTCGCTGGGGCACCGGTTCCGGCGCGCCGCGCTGCGGGACGCGTTGGCTCACGAACTCGGGCACGGCTGACGCGCGACCCGGGTCACGAAGGCCTCGACCAGCCGCTGGACCTTCGCGGTGTCGACGAACGTCGTTGTCTGCGAACGAAGTTCGTCGCTGGTGATGCCGAAGGCGGCGAGCTCGCCGTCGTCGTCGGCCAGCCAGGTCTCCAGCAGCGGACGGTCCACCTCCGGATGGAACTGCAGCCCCAGCGTGCGGCCCAGCAGGAACGCCTGCGACGCGCCGGCGGTGCGCGCCACCTCCACCGCACCGGGCGGCAGCGTCCACCGGTCGGCGTGCCATTGGAACCACCGTCCGGGCGGGATCAGCTCGTGGTCGGTCGAATCGACGTCATACCAACCGATTTCGGGGACCGGTGCGCGGGTCACCGACCCGCCGAACGCGTGGGCCAGAAGCTGGCCGCCGAAGCACACGCCGAGCAACGCGACACCGGCGGCGGCCGCGTCGCGCAGCATCGCCGCCTCCGCCGTCACCCAGGTGTCCAGCAGCGCCGGGTCGTAGACCGCCCAGCGCGCGCCCAGCGGCACGATGACGTCGTAGCCGGTGGGATCGGGGAACTCGACGTCGCCCGCCGCGTGCGTTCCGCGGGCGGCGGGCACCACCTCGAAGGTGTCGACGTCGAAGCCGTGCGCGAGGAACGCCTCACCCAGCAGCGCCTCGGTCGCCACGTGGTCGTTGTAGATGAACAGAACCTTCGCCCTCACGCCGCTCATTATCGCCGCGCAGGCGGCGGTGGCGCATCGTCAGGGGCGAGTTCGGCGGCGATCCGACGGAACAGGGTGTCGGCCTCGTTGCGGTAATCGCCCCGGTCGTCGAACGCGTCGGGCTCGAACGTGACCACGACGGCGATCGCGATCTTCTGCGCGGGCAGGTACGCCTCGACGGCGGCGTAGCCGGTCAGCATCGGGTTCTGCAGCAGCCAGTTACCCGAGATCACGATGCCCAGACCGTAGGTGTAGCGGTCGGTCATCTCCTCGCAGGTGGCGCACCCCGGTTGTTTGCGGGTCTTGCCGCGCAGTGCGGTGGAGACCATCGCCCGGTACGACTCGGGGGTGAGCAGCCGACCGGACCCGATGCCGGCGGCGGTGGCTTCGAGGTCGTAGACCGTGGAAGTCTGGACAGCGCCGTGGGTGATCGTCCACGACGGGTCCCAATAGGTGCTGTCCTCGTAGAACGGTGTGCCGTCGGGGATCTGGAGGAATGCCCGGCGTTCGGAGGTGAACGCGTGCAGCGCGGGATCGGGGATCTCCGCGGTCGGTGAGCTCACGGTGTTGGTCAACCCGAGTGGCCGCAGCACCTTGTCGCCCAGTAGTTTCGGCATCCGCTCACCGGTCGCCTTCTCCAGTGCCAGACCCAACAGCACATAGTCGGTGTGCGAATAGTTCCAGTTCGTACCCGGTTCGTAGAGCAGCGGGCGGGAGGTGGCATAGCGCAGCAGTTCGTGAACGGTCCAGCGCCGGAACGGGTTTGCGTACAGCGCATCGTTCATCTCGGTGTTGCCGATGACGTAGTCGACGTAGCCCGACGTCATCTGTGCCAGTTGGCCCAGCGTGACCCGATCGGCGTGGGGCACCTCGGGAAGCCACTTCGACAGCTTGTCGTCGAGGGACACCTTGCCCTCGTCGACGAGTTTGAGCAGCAGTGTGGCGACGTAGGAGATGGCGACCGCGCCGTTGCGGAAATGCATGTTGGTGGTCGCGGGCACACCAGTCATCGACTCGCCGACGGCCTGGGTCACGACCTCCTCGCCGTCGACGGTGACCCGCACGATCACGGCCTTCAGATGAGCCTCGCTCATGGTGTCGCGCACGATGCGCATCACCGCGTCGGCCCGGTCGCTGCCCGGCTCCGCCGTCGTCGTCGCCGCCGGACCCCCGGGGGGCGCGCAACCGGCCAGGACAGCGGCGGCGCACAGCGCCGCCAACACACGTCGGATCATGCCCCGGATCCTGGCAGAGCGGGCAGGCGCGTGCGTAAATTGCCGCAGAACCGGGCATCCCACCCCGTGTCCGTACTGGCCGAATGGTTTCTCACCGCCGGGGAGCGGGGCAACCCCGACTGGGAGCTGCCAGCGTGGAGCGAAGGCAACCGGGCCGAGGCGCTCATCCACGGCGCGACGTATTTCGACCGGCTGGTCACCGAGGTCGAGGCGCTCGACGCCGGCGACCACCTGTTCTTCGCGGACTGGCGCGGCGACGCCGACCAGCGGCTGCGTGAGGACGGACCGACCGTCGCGGAGCTGTTCCGGTCGGCGGCTGACCGCGGAGTTCAGGTCAAAGGGCTGATGTGGCGGTCCTACCCGAACCGGCTGCAGTTCAACGAGGAGCAGAACCGCCACCTCGCCGACGCCATCGAACGCGCGGGCGGTGAGGTGCTCCTCGATCAGCGGGTCCTGCTCGGCGGCTCGCACCATCAACGGTTGGTGCTGCTGCGTCATCCCGACGCGCCGCAGCGCGACGTGGCGTTCATCGGCGGCATCGACCTGTGCCACTCGCGCCGCGACGACGCCTCGCACCGCGGCGATCCGCAGGCCGTGCAGATGTCGCAACGCTACGGCGAACGCCCCCCGTGGCACGACGTGCAACTCGAACTGCGCGGCCCGGTCGTGGGCGCGCTGGACCAGACGTTCCGGGAACGCTGGACCGCCCGTGCGCCGCTGAACCTGTTCAACCCGCTGGAGTGGCTGCGCGACCGGTTCCAGAGCGGCGACCAGCGGCCCGAACTGCCCGAACAACCGCCCGACCCGCAACCGTGCGGACCGCACGCGGTGCAGGTGCTGCGCACCTACGGTGACGCGTTGATCCAGTACGAGTTCGCCAAAGAAGGGGAGCGCAGCATCGCGCGCGGCTACACCAAAGCGGTGCGCCGTGCGCGGCGGCTGATCTACCTCGAGGATCAGTACCTGTGGTCCGAGGAGGTCGCCGATTTGCTGGTCGGGGCGTTGACCGCGAACCGTGACCTGCACCTGGTCGCGGTCGTGCCGCGACACTTCGACCTCGAGGGCGGCCTGGGCCGTCCGCCGACCCTGGTCGGACGGGACCTGGCGCTGGGTGCCTGCCGCCGCGCCGCACCCGACCGGGTACACGTCTTCGACGTCGAGAACCACGAGGGCACACCGGTTTACGTGCACTCCAAGGTGTGCGTGATCGACGACACCTGGGCGTGCATCGGCAGCGACAACTTCAACCGGCGGTCCTGGACCCACGACAGTGAGCTGTCGTGCGCGGTGCTCGACGCCGACGGCGACTTCGCCCGCGACCTGCGGCTGCGGCTGCTGCGCGAACATCTCGACCGTGCCGACGACGGCAGCGAGGACCGCGGGCTGGTCGACCCGGAAACCGCCGTCGGCGAGATCATCTCGTGCGCTGAGCAGTTGCAGGCGTGGTACGCGTCGGGATGCGACGGGTCCCGACCGCCCGGGCGGCTGCGCCCGCACACGGTCGAACGCGTGGACCCGCTGACCCGGTTGTGGGCCGAACCCGCCTACCGGGTGCTGTTCGACCCGGACGGGCGGTCCTACCGCGACCGGCTGCTCAGGCGGCGGCCATGAAGCTCGACGACTGGTTCTTGCGCGCCGACGAACGCGGTAACCCCGACTCGCAGCTGCCCAACTGGTGTTCGGGCAACCGCGTCGAACCGCTGGTGCACGGGGCGACCTACTTCGACCGGCTCGTCACCGAGGTCGAGGCATTGCGCGCCGGCGACTACGTGTTCTTCACCGACTGGCGCGGCGACCCCGACCAGAAGATGCGTGACGACGGCCCGACCATCCGCGAATTGTTCTGCAGCGCAGCCGAACGCGGGGTGATCGTCAAGGGCCTGGTGTGGCGGTCGCACCTGGACAAGCTGGCCTACAGCGAAGAGGAGAACCGTCATCTGGGCGAGCACATCGAACGCGCCGGCGGTGAGGTACTTCTCGACCAGCGGGTCCGCATCGGCGGGTCGCACCACCAGAAGCTCGTGGTGATCCGGCATCCGGACGAACCGGAGCGCGACGTCGCGTTCGCCGGCGGCATCGACCTGTGTCACTCCCGGCGCGACGACGCGAACCACCACGGTGACCCGCAGGCGATAGAGATGAGCAAGCAGTACGGGGACCGGCCACCGTGGCACGACGTGCAACTGCAGCTGCGGGGGCCCGTCGTCGGCGCGTTGGACATGACGTTCCGGGAGCGGTGGACCGACCCGGCGTCGCTGGACATGCTCAACCCGCTGGCGTGGCTGCGCGACAAGCTCGGCGGCGCGGACATGACCGCCGACCCGCTGCCCGACCAGCCGCCGGACCCGCCGGTGTGCGGCCCCCACCACGTCCAGGTGCTGCGCACCTATCCGGACGCCCACTTCGCCTACGACTTCGCGGTCGACGGCGAACGCAGCATCGCCCGCGCCTACAGCAAGGCCGTGCCGCGCGCACGCAAGCTGATCTATCTGGAGGACCAGTACCTGTGGTCCAAACGGGTGGCCGACCTGTTCGTCGAGGCCCTGCGCGCCAACCGCGACCTGCATCTGGTCGCCGTGGTGCCGCGGTACCCCGACGTCGACGGCCGGCTGGCGCTGCCGCCGAACCAGGTCGGGCGGTGGCAGGCGATCGACACGTGCCGCCGGTCCGCCCCGGACCGGGTGCACGTGTTCGATGTCGAGAACCACGCGGGCACACCGGTGTACGTGCATGCGAAGGTCTGCGTCATCGACGACGTGTGGGCGTGTTCGGGCAGCGACAACTTCAACCGGCGGTCGTGGACGCACGACAGCGAACTGTCGTGCGCGGTGCTCGACGACGAGGGCCGCTTCGCGCGTGATCTGCGGCTGCGGCTGCTGCGCGAACACCTCGACCGCGCCGAGGACGGCAGCGAGGACGGCGGGTTGGCCGACCCGGCGAGAGCCGTCGACGAGATCAACGCCGCGGCCGACGCTTTGGAGGCGTGGTACGCGTCCGGCCGGGTGGGGCCGCGGCCGCCGGGCCGGCTGCGACCGCACAAGGCCGAGCGGCTCGGGCTGTTCACCCGGATGTGGGCCGAACCGGTGTACCGGTTCGTGTATGACCCCGACGGCCGGTCCTACCGCGACCGGCTCAGGCGTCGGCTCTGATATACGCGCATGCGCTGATGTTTCCGGAGCGACCGCGATCGATGCTGGTTAACATGAGCGCGGTCGAGTGGGGGAGCCTGGACGTGGGTGGATTGCCGACGGGCACGGTGACGTTGTTGCTGGCCGATGTCGAGGGATCGACCCGGCTGTGGCAGACCCAGCCCGAGGTGATGACGGAGGCAGTCGCGCAGTTGGACCGGGTCCTCGCCGATGTGGTGCAGCGCCACCAAGGTGTGCGCCCGGTGGAGCAGGGTGAGGGCGACAGTTTCGTCGTTGCGTTCGCGCGCGCAAGCGATGCGCTCGGGTGCGCGGTGGATCTGCAGCGCGCCGCGCTGGCGCCGCTCCGGCTGCGTATCGGCGTGCACACCGGCGAGATCCAGCTGCGTGACGAGGGCAACTACATCGGGCCGACGATCAACCGGACCGCGCGGCTGCGGGACCTGGCTCACGGCGGCCAGACAGTGTTGTCGGGAGCAACCGAAGCGATGGTGCTCGACTGCCTTCCCGACGGCGCGTGGCTGGTCGACCGGGGCACCCATCCGCTCCGGGATCTGCCACGCCCGGAACGCGTTGTGCAGCTGTGCCATCCGGATTTGTGCAACGAGTTCCCGCCGCTGCGTGCCGGGTCCGCGGAACGCCGGCTGCCGACACAACTGACGAGCTTCATCGGCCGACGCGCTGAGAGGGACGAGGTCGGGCAACTGCTGGCCGACCACCGCTTCGTCACGTTGACCGGAGCGGGCGGGGTCGGCAAGACGCGGATAGCGCTCGAGGTGGCCGCCGACCGAGGCTCCGACTTCCCCGACGGGGTGTGGTGTATCGACCTGGCGCCGGTGACCGACCCGCGCCTGGTACCCGTCACCGCGGCCAGGACGATGGGGCTGCCCGATCAGGCCGGCCGGTCCCCGGAGGACATCCTGTCCGCGTTCTGCGGCCGGCGCCGAATGCTGTTGCTGCTGGACAACTGTGAGCACCTGCTCGACTCGTGCGGTCACCTGGTCGCCCGGCTCCTGGCGGACTGCCCGAACCTGACCATCCTGAGCACCAGCCGCGAACCGATCGGCGTCGCCGGTGAGCTGACCTGGCGGGTGCCGTCGCTGTCACTGAAAACCGAAGCCGTCGACCTGTTCGCCGACCGCGCCGGTCGCGCACTCCCGGGCTTCCGCCTCGACGACGCCAACGTCGACGCTGTCATCGAGATCTGCGCCCGCCTCGACGGGATGCCGCTGGCGATCGAACTCGCCGCGGCGCGCGTGCGGGCGCTGACCCTTTCACAGATCAAGGACAGCCTGCACGACCGGTTCCGGCTGTTGACCGGCGGCGCTCGCACGGCCGTGCGCCGCCAGCAGACGCTGCGGGCGTCGGTCGAGTGGTCGCACAACCTGCTGACCGACGCCGAACGGGTGCTGTTCCGGCGGCTTTCGGTGTTCATGGGCAGCTTCGACCTCGGCGCGGGGACGGCTGTCGGTGGCAGCAGTGAGGTCGAGCGGTTCCAACTGCTCGACCAGATCAGCCTGCTGGTGGACAAGTCACTGGTGGTGGCCGAGGATCACCGCGGCGTGATGCGGTACCGGCTGCTCGAAACGGTGCGTCAGTACGCCCTCGAAAAGCTGGGCGAGTCCGGCGAAGCCGACGACGTGCGCACGCGACATCGTGACTTCTACACCGTGACCGCGGCGTCGTATGACGTGTCCGACGCGGCGAGCCGGGTCCGGCTGATGGACTGGGCGGAGACCGAGATGGACAACCTGCGGGCCGCCTACACGTGGAGTTTGGAACTCGCCGAGCCGGATTCGGCGCTTCGGCTGGTGTCTTCGGTGCACGACCTGTGGTTCCGCCGCGGCAGGCAGCGGGAGGGCATCGCCGCGTTCGAGCAGGTGCTCGACGACAACAGCTGCCGAGACACCGTGGCCCCGCAGGTGTGGACCCGCGCGGTGGCCGATCACGCGATCCTGGCGGCCTCGATCGCGCTCCCGGCCGGCGCGGACCGGGCCGAGGAGGCGCTGGCGATCGCACGCACTCTGGACTCCCCGGAACTGCTCGCGTGGACGTTGACCGCGTGCGGAATGCTGACCTTCTACGACGGCGCGCTGGCCGACAGCCGCTTCGCCGAGGGAGCGCGGGTGTCCGAAGAGGCCGGCTGCGGCTGGCTGACGTGCCAGATCCAGATGATGGAGGCGATCGCCCGGATCTTCGCGGGTGATCCGGCGCGCGCGGTCGACGTCGCCGAGAAGGCCCGCGTGGTCGCCGATACCGTCGGCGACGACTATTTCAGCCAGCAGTCCCGGGTGTGGTCAGGTGTCGGGATGTTCCAGACGGGTCGTCTCGCCGCGGCCGAGGAGACCCTGCGGCTGCTCGACGCCGACGTGGCGGCAATCGACGAGCCGCCGATCACCAGGATCTTCCGGCTGGTCGGTCACGGCAGCGTCGCCGCCTACTCCGGTCGCGTCGACGAGGCGTACGCCCGCGGTTGCGCGGCGGTCTTGGCCGCGGAAGCGGCCGGTGGAATCTACGGCGACACCGTGTACGTCGTCGAGGCGTACGCCGCACTCGTCGAAGGCGACGCGCAGCGGGCTCGCAAGGCGTGTGAAGACGCGTGGCGGCACACCATCCCGCTGCGGGAACCGTTCGCACGATGCACGAACCCGTTCGCCGAAGCGCTGCTGGCGTGCGGTGATCCGGCGGCCGCACGGCGGTGGGCCGACGAGGCGGTCGCCGTGGTGCCCGGAATCTTCGTCTCCATCGCCCTGACCGTCCGCGCCTTGGTGGCACTGGCCGAGAACCGGGTGCGCGAGGCCGAGAACGACGTCCTGGCCGCGCTGGCGTCGGTGGCTGCGACGGGGCCGCACATGCGCGTCCCCGACATCCTGGAGTGCCTGGCGCGGATCCATGCGGCCGACAACGTTCACGACCGTGCCGTACGGCTGTTGGGCGCCGCGGCCACGGTGCGGGAGGACACCGGAGCCGTCCGCTTCGGCGTCTACCAGCGCGACCACGCCGCTGCCGTGGCGGCCTGCCGTGTTGGGCTGGGAGACAACGCTTTCCAGACGCTGTGGGCGGAGGGGGCCGGATTGACCCCGGGGCAGGCGATCGCATACGCGCTGCGCGGCCGCGGCGAGCGCAAGCGTCCCAGCAGCGGATGGGAGTCGTTGACACCGACCGAAATCGACGTGGTGCGGCTGGTCAAGGAGGGGCTGGGCAATAAGGACATCGCCGCGCGGCTGTTCATCTCACACCGCACCGTGCAGACCCACCTGACGCACGTGTACTCCAAGCTGGGCCTGACCTCCAGGGTCCAACTGGCGCAGGAGGCTGCCCGCCGCGGCGACTGAGCCAGCCTAGGATCGGCGCCATGACGATCGTCCTCGTGCACGGAGTCCCCGAGACCGACGCGATCTGGGACGCGCTGGTCGACGCGCTGGGCCGCGACGACGTGGTGCGGCTGTCGCCGCCGGGTTTCGGCGCCCCGCTGGTCGGCGGGTTCGGTGCCACCTTCTGCGACTACCGCGACTGGCTGGAGGCCGAGCTGGAGCGCATCGGTGCGCCGGTCGATCTGGTCGGACATGACTGGGGCGGGCTGCACACCGTCAACGTCGCGATGCACCGACCGGAACTGCTGCGCAGCTGGGTCAGCGACGACATCGGCATCCTCGACGCCGACTACGTCTGGCACGACGCCGCCCAGGTGTGGCAGACACCGGGCGCCGGTGAGGAGTTCCTCGACACCATGATGGGCGGCAGCGTCGAGGAGCGCGCCGCGCAACTGAGCGCGATCGGCATTCCGGACGCGACCGCGTCCTCGCTGGCGGCCGCGCAGGGCCCCGACATGCGGCAGGCGATCCTGGCGCTGTACCGCTCGGCCGCCCAACCGGCCATGGCCGAGGCCGGTCGCGACCTCGAGAAGGCCGCTGATACACCCGGGCTGGCCTTGGACGCGACCGAGGACCCGTTCGTCGGCACCGGCGAGAACCGGCGGCGCGCAGCGCAGCGGGCCGGCGCGCACACCGTGACACTCGACGGTCTCGGGCACTGGTGGATGCTGCAGGACCCGGCGCGGGGCGCCGACGTGCTGACCCGGTTCTGGGCCGATCTGGGCTGACCGGGCGTAACCCACGCCACAATTGTTTCGTCCGCGTTTCGGGCGTCCGCCCGGCCGGGCCGGCGAAAAGTGAGCGGGTGTTGACGTTTCGGACACCGAGGTGCAACGGCGGCGGAATGGCCGGGCACCACTGTTAGGTCCGTGAAGACTGCGAGCCGAACCATCGAGCACTGGGACGCCGAAGACGTCGAGGCCTGGGAGGGCACCAACGGCAACCCACCGGGCAAAGCCATCGCCAAACGCAACCTGATCTGGTCCATCTTCGCCGAACACGTCGGGTTCTCGGTGTGGTCGATCTGGTCGGTGATGGTGCTGTTCATGCCGCAGGACGTCTACGGCATCGACGCGGCGGGCAAGTTCTACCTGGTCGCGATGCCGACGCTGGTCGGCGCGGTGATGCGGATCCCCTACACCGTCGCCCCGGCGAAGTTCGGCGGCCGCAACTGGACGATCGTCTCGGCGCTGCTGCTGCTGATCCCCACCGTGCTGACCCTGTGGGTGATGAACAACCCCGGCACCTCCTACACGACGTTCATGATCGTCGCCGCGGTCGCGGGGCTGGGCGGCGGCAACTTCGCGTCGTCGATGACCAACATCAACGCGTTCTACCCGCAGCGCCTCAAAGGCTGGGCGCTCGGGCTCAACGCCGGCGGCGGCAACATCGGCGTCCCGGTCATCCAGCTCGTCGGGCTGCTGGTGATCGCCACGGTCAGCAACACCGCACCCGAAATCGTCTGCGCCATCTACCTCGTCCTGATCGGGCTGGCCGCGCTGGGGGCGGCGCTGTTCATGGACAACCTGGGCAACCAGCGGTCCAACCTCGGCGCGATGGCAGAGGCGTTGCGGTTCAAGCATTCCTGGGTGATGAGCTTCCTCTACATCGGCACGTTCGGGTCGTTCATCGGCTTCTCGTTCGCGTTCGGGCAGGTGCTGCAGATCAACTTCCTGGCCGGCGGCGACACCGCGGCCGAGGCGTCGTTGCACGCCGCGCAGATCGCGTTCATCGGACCGCTGCTAGGGTCCATCTCGCGGCCGTTCGGCGGTAAGCTCGCCGACCGCGTCGGCGGCGGCAGAGTCACCCTCTACACGTTCGTCGCGATGATCTTCGGCGCAGGAGTGCTGGTGGTGGCGGGCGTGCTCGACGACGCCGCGGCGGGCGCCCCGACCAGTGCGCAGATGATCGCCTACGTCACCGGGTTCATCGTGCTGTTCATCCTGTCCGGGATCGGAAACGGTTCGACCTACAAGATGATCCCGTCGATCTTCGAGGCCAAGGCGCAGGGCCGCGACGACCTGAGCCGCGAGGAGAAGGCCGCCTGGTCGCGCAGCATGTCGGGGGCGCTGATCGGGTTCGCCGGAGCGATCGGCGCGCTGGGCGGGGTGGCCATCAACATCGTGCTGCGGGCGTCCTACGTCAGCGACGCGAAGTCGGCGACCAACGCGTTCTGGGTGTTCCTGGCCTTCTACGTGGTGTGCGCGATCGTGACCTGGTTGGTGTTCCTGCGCATGCAGACCTCGCGGGCCGGGGCCGGCGAGCAGATCGGGCGCGCCGCGTCCCCGGTGCCGGCCTGACGCCGATGAAGACCCGCACGGCGTGCTCTTACTGCGGCGTGGGCTGCGGTGTCGAGGTACACACCACCGAAGACGAGACCACCGGCGCTCCCGTCATCGCGCGGGTCACCGGGGACAAGCTGCACCCGGCCAACTTCGGCCGGCTGTGCACCAAGGGCGCCACCCACGCCGAGATGATGCGCGCCGACGGGCGGCTGACCACCGCGCTGATGCGGCCGGCGCGCGGTGCGCAACCGGTGCCCGCTTCGGTCGACGAGGCGGTCGCCGAGGCCGGGCGGCGGTTGCGGGCCATCGTCGACGAGCACGGCCCCGACGCGGTCGCGCTGTACGTGTCGGGTCAGATGTCCATCGAGGCACAGTATCTGGCGACCAAACTGGCCAAGGGCTTCCTGCGTACCGTGCACATCGAGTCCAACTCCCGGCTGTGCATGGCCAGCGCCGGAACCGGGTTCAAACAGTCGCTCGGCG
Organism: Mycolicibacterium flavescens; assembly: GCF_001722335.1. GTDB lineage: Bacteria > Actinomycetota > Actinomycetes > Mycobacteriales > Mycobacteriaceae > Mycobacterium > Mycobacterium flavescens. Next base: position 22,934 of record NZ_MIHA01000026.1, on the reverse strand, counting down.
CCGACGGCCCACCCGGCTCCTACACCGACTTCGACTGCACAAACCTGTTTTTCGTCATCGGGTCGAACATGGCCGACTGTCACCCGATCCTGTATCTCCGGATGGCCGACCGGCTCAAGGCCGGCGCCAAGCTGATCGTCGTCGACCCGCGGCGCACCGCCACCGCCGAACGCGCCGACCTGTTCCTGCAGATCCGTCCCGGCACCGACCTCGCGCTGCTCAACGGGCTGCTGCACCTGCTCGTCGAATCAGGCGACATCGACGAGGATTTCATCGCCGAGCACACCGAGGGCTGGGACGCGATGCCGGCGTTTCTGGCCGACTACCCGCCCGCACGCGTCGCGCACCTCACCGGCCTGGCTGAAGACGACATCCGGCGCGCCGCGCGGATGATCGCCGAGGCGGGGGAGTGGCTGAGCTGCTGGACGATGGGCCTCAACCAGAGCACCCACGGCACGTGGAACACCAACGCGATCTGCAACCTGCACCTGGCCACCGGCGCGATCTGCCGACCGGGCAGCGGACCGATGTCGCTGACCGGCCAGCCCAACGCGATGGGCGGGCGCGAGATGGGTTACATGGGACCGGGACTGCCCGGCCAACGGTCGGTGACGTCGGCGCAGGACCGGGCATTCGTCGAGCGGCAGTGGGGCCTGCCGCCCGGCACCATCCGCGCCGACGTCGGACCGGGCACCATCGACATGTTCAACGGCCTCGCCGCCGGGGCCATCAAGGCCTGCTGGATCATCTGCACCAATCCCGTTGCCACAGTGGCCAACCGGTCGACAGCGATCACGGGGCTGCAGGCCGCCGAACTGGTGATCACCCAGGACGCCTACCGCACGACGGCGACCAACGACTACGCCGACATCACGCTGCCCGCCGCGCTGTGGGCCGAGGCCGACGCGGTGATGGTCAACTCCGAACGCAACCTCACGCTGATGCCCCGTTCGATTCCGCCTGCGGGCCAGGCCCTTCCGGACTGGCAGCTGATCTGCCAGGTGGCAAACCACATGGGTTTCGGCGAGCACTTCGCCTACACCTGCAGCGAGCAGATCTTCGACGAGATCCGGCGGTTCTGGAACCCCAAGACCGGCTACGACCTGCGGGGCGCGAGCTACGCGCGCCTGCGGGAAACCCCGCTGCAGTGGCCGTGCCCACCCGACGACGACGCGGATCGTCACCCGATCCGCTACCTCAACGACGGCGTCAGCCAGGAGCACTTCGTCGACGCGGACGGACACGCCCCGCGGCTGGTGTTCGCGACCCCGTCGCGGCGCGCGGTCTTTCACCCGCGGCCGCACATGGATCCGTGCGAACTGCCCGACGACGACTACCCGATGGTGCTCAACACCGGTCGGCTGCAACACCAGTGGCACACGATGACCAAGACCGGCCGCGTCGAGACGCTCAACCGGCTCGACGACAGCCCGTTCGTCGAGATCCACCCCGACGACGCGGGCACGCTCGGCATCGACGAGAGCCAGCACGTCGAGATCACCTCGCGCCGCGGCCGGGCGGTGCTGCCCGCGCGCATCAGCGACCGGGTCCGGCCGGGTCAGTGTTTCGCCCCGTTCCACTGGAACGACGAGCACGGCCCCGACCTGACCATCAACGCGGTGACCATCGACGCCGTCGACCCCGACTCGCTGCAGCCGGAGTTCAAGGTGTGCGCGGTGCGCCTGCAGCCGGTCGCGTCGCCCACCCTGACCGAGAACGAATCGCTCTACATCTCAGGGTTTTTCAGCGGTCTGGCCGAGGGCCGCGCAGAGGTGCCGGTGCTGCCCGACAGCGCGCCGGTCGGCGTCGGGGTGCGTCGGTGGATCAACGGGCTGCTGGCGAAGCGGACCCCCGAGGCCGCGCCGGTCGGTGACGGTCCGCTGGTGGTGTGGGCGTCGCAGACCGGCACCGCCGAGGGGGTCGCGGCGGAACTGTCGGAGCGGCTGCCGGGGTCGCGGCTGGTCAACATGGACGAAATATCGCCGGCCACCCTGGCCGCGGCGCGCGACGTGCTGGTTGTCACCAGCACTTTCGGCGACGGCGGCCCGCCCGACAACGGCACCGGGCTGTGGGCCCGGCTGGCGGCGGCCGGGGCGCCCGCGCTGACCGGGTTGCGGTACGCGGTCCTCGGCATCGGCGACCGGTCCTACGACGACTTCTGCGGGCACGGCCGCGCCGTCGACGCGCGGCTGGCCGAACTGGGCGGCACCCGGCTGATGGACCGCGCCGACTGTGAGGCCTACGACGAGGAACCGATCCGGCGCTGGACCGACGGCGTGGTCGCGCTGCTCGCGCCGGGCTGTGAGGTGCCCGCACCTGAGCGCCGCGTCGCGGAGCCGTTCACCCGCGCCAACCCCGTCGTCGTGCCGCTGTCGCGCAACGTCGAGCTGACCGGCGCCAACTCGCGAAAAGAGGTGCGCCAGTTCGGGTTCGACATCTCCGAGCACGATCTGCAGTACGCGGCCGGCGATTCGCTGGGGGTGCTGCCCACCAACGACCCCGTCCTGGTCGACGCGTGGTTGGCGGCCACCGGGGTGCCCGCCCGTCACCCGGTCGAGGTCGACGGTGTGGAGAAGCCGTGGCGCGAGGCGCTGATGTCGCACTACGACTTCTGCCGTGTCACCCCGGATTTGCTGCGTTTCATCGCCGAGAACAGCCGCGACGCCAGGGCGCTGCGGGCGCCGAAACCGAAACTCGACCGGTGGCTGCGCGGGCGCAACGGCCTGGACCTGGTCCAGGAGTTCGTCGTGCACGCCGATCCCGACCAGTGGCGCGAGGTGCTGGTCCGGTTGACCCCGCGCAGCTACTCGATCTCGTCGAGCCCGCTGGTCAGCCCGCACGAGGTGCAGTTGACGGTGTCGGTGGTGCGCTACCGCGGGGCCGACGGCGGGGCCCGCGGCGGGGTGTGCTCGACGTTTCTGGCCGACCGGGCGTCGTCGGCGCCGGTGTTCCTGCAACGCTCGCCGCACTTCCGGCCGCCCGAGGACGGCACCACCCCGATGATCATGGTCGGGCCGGGTACCGGTGTCGCGCCGTTCCGCGGGTTCCTGCAGGAGCGCCGCGCGCTCGGGCATCGCGGACCGAACTGGTTGTTCTTCGGCGAACAGCACCGCGACCAGAACTACTACTACCGCGACGATTTCGAGGACATGGCCCGCGACGGGCTGCTCAACCGGCTGGATCTGGCGTTCTCGCGGGACCAGGCGTCACGGGTGTACGTCCAGCACAAGATGACCGACCGGGGCGCCGAGGTGTGGCGGTGGCTCGACGACGGCGCGCACCTGTACGTGTGCGGCGACGCGGCGCGGATGGCCAAGGACGTCGACGCGGCGCTGACGACGATCATCTCCACCCACGGCGGCATGTCGGCCGAGCGGGCGCACGACTACAAACGGGAACTGGTGGCCGCCAAACGCTACGTGCGCGACGTGTACTGAGCGCTCGCGGCGCGGGTGAGCGTGCACAAACTGTCGAAATCGGGCGGCGTGTCCTTGAGCAGACGCGCACGTTCGCCGAAACAAGGCCTGGTGTCCGAGGGGGGACTTGAACCCCCACGCCCGTTAATAGGGCACTAGCACCTCAAGCTAGCGCGTCTGCCATTCCGCCACTCGGACCTGCTGTGGGCGCTTAAGGCTATCGGATGAGGCAGGCCGGACCCAAACCCGGCAGGGGTTGTAATGGTACGAATGGTGACGTGACTGGTCCCGTCAACGCCGAGGCGGAGGTCGTCGACCTCGTCAGCGCGCTCATCCGGTTCGACACGTCCAACACCGGCGAGCCCGCCACCACCAAGGGAGAGGCCGAATGCGCGCGCTGGGTGGCCGAACAACTCGAGGAGGTCGGCTACCGCACCGAGTACATCGAGGCCGGCGCCCCCGGCCGCGGCAACGTGTTCGCCCGCCTGGAGGGCGCCGACCGCTCGCGCGGCGCGCTGCTGCTGCACGGGCACCTCGACGTCGTGCCCGCCGAGGCCTCCGACTGGAGCGTGCACCCGTTCTCCGGTGCGGTGGAAAACGGCTACGTCTGGGGCCGCGGGGCGGTCGACATGAAGGACATGTGCGGCATGCTGATCGCGATCGCCCGGCACTTCAAGCGGGCCGGCATCACCCCGCCGCGCGACCTGATCTTCGCGTTCCTGTCCGACGAGGAGGCCGGCGGCAAGTTCGGCTCGCACTGGCTGGTGAAGAACCGGCCCGACCTGTTCGACGGCGTCACCGAGGCGGTCGGGGAGGTCGGTGGCTTCTCGCTGACCGTTCCGCGTCGCGACGGCGGCGAACGTCGGCTGTACCTGGTGGAGACCGCCGAGAAGTCGATGAACTGGATGAAGCTGACCGCGCGCAGCCACGCCGGCCACGGCTCGATGATCCACGACACCAACTCGGTCACCGCGGTCGCCGAGGCGGTCGCCAAGCTGGGCCGCCACGAGTTCCCGCTGGTGATGACCGACGCGGTCAGCCAGTTCCTGCAGGCCGTCACCGAGGAGACCGGTTACACCTTCGACGTCGACTCCCCGGACCTGCCCGGCGCGATCGCCAAGCTCGGCCCAATCGCCCGCATCGTCGGCGCCACGCTGCGCGACACCGCCAACCCCACGATGCTCAAGGCCGGCTACAAGGCCAACGTCATCCCGGCCTCGGCCGAAGCGGTGGTGGACTGCCGCATCCTGCCCGGGCGCCAGGCCGCCTTCGAACGCGAGGTCGACGAGCTGATCGGCCCTCACGTCACCCGCGAGTGGGTCACCGAACTCCCGTCGTACGAGACCACCTTCGACGGTGACCTGGTCGACGCGATGAACGGCGCGATCCTGTCCGTCGACCCCGACGCCCGCATCGTGCCGTACATGCTTTCCGGTGGTACCGACGCGAAAGCGTTCGCGCAGTTGGGAATTCGCTGCTTCGGCTTCGCACCGCTGCAGCTGCCGCCCGATCTGGACTTCAGCGCGTTGTTCCACGGCGTCGACGAGCGGGTACCCGTTGACGCGTTGAGGTTCGGCACCCAGGTCCTCGAGCATTTCCTGTTGCACAGCTAGATCCGACCGAAAGGACAACCCATGGCGTTTGACTACAACCCCTACGAGTTCCTGCCCGAGCTGCCGTCGTTCACGCTGACGTCGAAGACCTTCACCGACGGCCAGCCGCTCGGCAACGATCAGGTCAGCGGCATCATGGGCGCCGGCGGCAGCGACATCTCACCGCACCTGACGTGGTCGGGCTTCCCGGAGGAGACCCGCAGCTTCGCGGTCACCATGTACGACCCCGACGCGCCGACCGCGTCGGGCTTCTGGCACTGGGCGGTGGCCAACCTGCCGGCCACCGTGACCGAACTGCCCGAGGGCGCCGGCGACGGCAGCAGCCTGCCCGGCGACGCGCTGATCCTGCGCAACGACGCCGGCGTCAAGCGGTTCATCGGCGCCGCGCCGCCGCCCGGACACGGCCCGCACCGCTACATCGTCGCCGTGCACGCCGTCGGCGTGGAGAAGCTCGACCTGCCCGAGGACGCGACCCCGGCCTACCTCGGTTTCAACCTGTTCCAGCAGGCGATCGCCCGGGCGCTGATTCACGCCACCTACGAACAGAAGTAGCCGTTCCTACGCCGAGATCTGCGCGAGGGTCGTCAATTTCGAGTTTTCGCGACCCTCACGCAGAAATCGACGTGACCTGCTAGTCGGCCGCCGAGCCCACCGCCTCGGCCAGCGAGCCGAAACCCTCGTCGTGCAGGCGGCGCGCCAGCCCGTCGTGGATGCGTTTGGCCCACAGCCCGCCGCCGTACACGAAGCCGGTGTAGCCCTGCAGCAGCGACGCCCCCGACACGATTCGCTCCCACGCGTCGTCGGCGGTCTCGATCCCGCCGACGCTGATCAACGCCACCCGGTCACCGACGCGCCGGTACAGCCTGCGCAGCACCTCGAGCGACCGCTGCGCCACCGGCGGCCCGGAGATCCCGCCCGGACCCAGCTCGTCGACACCGGCGGTGGCCAACCCGTCCCGCGACACCGTGGTGTTGGTGGCGACGATGCCGGCCAGCCCCAATTCGACTGCGAGGTCGGCGATCTCGTCGACATCCTGATCCGACAGGTCCGGTGCGATCTTGACCAGCACCGGCTTGGAGGTCTCGGCCCGCACCGCGGCCAGGATCGGGCGCAGCGACTGCACCGCCTGCAGGTCGCGCAGTCCCGGCGTGTTCGGTGAGCTGACGTTGACCACGACGAACGCCGCCAGCGGCCCGAGCAGACGCGCCGACGCCGCATAGTCGGCGACCGCCTCCTCCGGCGGGGTGGCCTTCGTCTTGCCGATGTTCACCCCGATCGGCACGTCGGGCACATGCCGGGTCAGCCGCCGCGCGAGTTCACCCGCCCCGTGGTTGTTGAAGCCCATCCGGTTCAGCAGCGCGCGGTCCTCGGGCAGCCGGAACATCCGCGGCGCCGGATTGCCGGGCTGGGCCTGCGCGGTCACCGTGCCCACCTCGGCGTAGCCGAAGCCCAGCGCACCCCACACGTGCAGACCTTCGCCGTTCTTGTCGAAACCCGCCGCCAGGCCCAGCGGACCGGGGAACCGGACACCGAACACGGTGCTCGCCAGCACCGGGTCCCGCGGGCCCAGCCACCGCCGCAGCGCGCGGCGCGGCCACGACAGATACGTCGCCGCGCGCAGCGTGGCGAACACCCAGGTGTGAATGCGTTCGGGCGCAACAACAAACAGCGCCCGCCGCAGCGCGCGGTACATCAACGGGTCACTGCGCCGGCTGCTCGGGTAGCACCAGGCGGTCCGCCGCGGTTTTCTTGCGTCGCAGCAGCACCCGGCGCGACCCGTCGGTGTAGGCCCGCACCCGGGTCAGTTCCCAGCCGCGGAACTCGGCCTCGATGGACAGCCGGGTCGACGCGCTGAGGCGGGTGACGTCCGGCGGCAGCCGCAGTGGTATCCACTCGTAGTCGTCGGTCAGGTCCTGTTCCCAGCCGGCGGGCATGCGGCCGCGGTTGGTCGGGCTCATCGGCCACCTTTCGCCGCGTCGGCGATCACCTGTACACCCGCTCCCGAACCGGACACGACGTACAGCGTGCCAGAGGATTCGTCGAAGGCCAGCGAGTTGGGTTGCTGCACGGTTCGATAACGCACCTTCTCGACAGGGATACCGGTAGCCAGATCGTAGCCAACAACGGTGTTCGACGCTGTCTGCGACACCCACACCAGCGTCGCGGACCCGGTCAGCCCGTACGGGGCGTCGCGCACCGGGTACTGCTGGCGCAGGATCAGCGGGTCGACCGTGTACACCAGCAGGCCCTGGCCGCGGGTGTCGGCGACCAGCACGCGGCTCATGCTGTCGGCGGCCATCGTGGTCGCGCCCTCACCGGCCCGCAGCGCCTGCGCGGCGTTGTCGCCGTCTTCCGACAGCGCCGTCACCGACGTCTGCGCCCGGTCCAGCACGACTGCCGTATCACCTTGTGTGACAAGCGCGTCGACGCGCGCGAAGATCTTCAGTTCGGCGTCGACGGCGTTGTCGCCGCCCAGCGTGAGAACCGCGCCGTCGGCCGTGCCGAGCACCAACCGGCCGTCGGCGCGACGGGCGATCGCGGTGAAGTCGGTGTCGCCCCGGCCGTCGAGTACGACCGTGTCGACGGTGCCGGCGGCCACGTCGATCCGGTGGTAGCCGCCGCGCGTCGAGGCGAACACCCAGCCGTCCCCGTCGCCGACGAGCGCGCTGGCCGGCCCGGGCAGCGGCACCGTCCGCGGGTCGCCGTCCCTGCCGAACACCGAGACCCGCGACCCGTCGTCACCCTCCAGCACCACCAGCGCGCCGGTCGCGGGGTCGACCAGCGCGGCCTGCGCCGGCGCGGCCAACGGGCGCATTTCACCGTCGGGGCGCGCGGTGACCGGTGGGGACACCGCGGCCTGGGCGGGCGCGATGGTCGGCGGCGGCGCGTCCACCGGGTTACTCGAGCACCCGCTGACCAGCGTGATTGCCAACACCGCCAGGATCGGGCGAAGGCGCCGATTCGGCGGGTTTATGCGAGGCGGCACGGGGTAGCTCTCGGTTGTGGCTTCCAGATGTCGGTCAACTGGCCAGTCTAGGCAGACCGCTCACCGTGCGATTACCGCCGCTTGTCGCGGCGCGGCAGCCGGTCGGCGGGCCGGCGGTAGGGTGCGATCATGACTCTGGCCGCGGACCGCGAACTGGGCGCCGGTCAATTCGTTCTCGAGGACATCACCACCGGCGTCCACGCCAGCGGATTCGGCCAGGTCGGTGACGGGCGGTCCTTCTCGTTCCAGGTCGAACGCCAGCAGCTGCGCGTCGAGGTCTACCGGCCGCGGCTGACCGGGCCGGTCCCGCTCGACGAGGACGTGGTCGCGGTGTCGAGCCGCAAGCTCACCGACGTCGACCTCACCGACCGGCGCAGCCTCGCCGCGGCGGTGCGCGATGCGGTGGCCGACGCGCAGCCGGTGGCGCGGGCCAGCCGCTGACCCCTGCCCACGGTACGGTCGTCGTCGTGACGGACGTGCCGGCGATGTCGTGGGTGCAGGTTGTCGTACTCGCGGTGTTGCAGGGCCTCACCGAATTCCTGCCGGTCTCGTCGTCGGGACACCTGGCCATCGCGTCGCGGGTGTTCTTCACCCACGACGCGGGCGCGTCGTTCACCGCCGTCACTCAGCTCGGTACCGAGTTCGCCGTGCTGCTCTACTTCGCCCGCGACATCGGCCGCATCGTCAAGGCCTGGTTCGGCGGGCTGCGCGTCAAGGCGCGCCGCAACGCCGACTACTGGCTGGGCTGGTACGTCATCATCGGCACCATCCCGATCGGCGTGTTCGGGCTGCTGTTCAAAGACGAGATCCGCACGGGCGCACGCAACCTGTGGGCGATCGCGATCGCGCTGATCGTGTTCTCGGCCGTCATCGCCGCCGCCGAGTACTACGGCCGCCAGGTCCGCGCCGTCGAACAGCTCACCTGGCGCGACGGCATCATCGTCGGCCTGGCCCAGTGCCTGGCGTTGCTGCCGGGCGTCTCCCGGTCCGGCGCGACCATCAGCGCGGGCCTGTTCCTCGGGCTCAACCGGGAACTGGCCGCGCGGTTCGGGTTCCTGCTGGCGATCCCGGCAGTGTTCGCCTCCGGCCTGTTCTCGCTGCCCGACGCGTTTCACCCGGTCGGGGAGGGGATGAGCGCCAGCGGTCCGCAGCTGCTGGTGGCCACGGTGATCGCGTTCGTCGTCGGGTTCGCCGCGGTCGCCTGGTTCCTGCGGTTCCTGGTCCGGCACAGCATGTACTGGTTCGTCGGCTACCGGGTGCTGCTGGGCACCGTCGTGCTGATCCTGCTGGGCACCGGGGTGGTGGCCGCCACATGACCGTGATCCTGCTGCGGCACGGCCGCTCGACGTCGAACACCGCGCACACCCTGGCCGGCCGCTCCGAGGGCGTCGACCTCGACGACAGAGGACGCGAACAGGCCCGCACGGTGGTCGACCGCATCGGGTCGCTGCCGATCCGCGCGATCGTGCGTTCACCGCTGCTGCGGTGTGAACGGACCGTGGCGCCGCTGGCCGAGGCGCTGGGACTCACCCCGACCGTCGACGAGCGGATCTCGGAGGTCGACTACGGCGCCTGGACCGGCCGCAAGATCGGCGAACTCGTCAAGGAACCGCTGTGGGCGGTGGTCCAGCAGCAACCCAGCGCCGCGGTGTTCCCCGACGGCGAGGGGCTGGCGCAGGTGCAGGCGCGCGCGGTGGCCGCGGTGCGCGAACACGACCGGCGGCTCGCCGAGGAGCACGACGGCGACGCGCTGTGGGTGGCCTGCACCCACGGCGACGTCATCAAAGCCATCGTCGCCGACGCGCTGGGCACCCACCTCGACAGCTTCCAGCGCATCACCGCCGACCCCGCGTCGGTCAGCGTGATCCGGTACACGACGCTGCGGCCGTTCGTGATCCACGTCAACCACACCGGTGAGAAGCTGACGTCGGGCCTGGCCGCGCCGCCCAAGGCGGACAGCAAGGACGGTTCCGGAGATGGCGCCAAGGAGGGTGACGTGCCGCCCGAGGACGCCGTCGTCGGCGGCTCCACCGGGTAGTCGCATTTACGGCCGACAACCCGCAGCCGGTATTTTGGAAGGTGCCATGCCCCGCGCAATTCACGTCTTCCGCACACCCGACCGTTTTGTGGCCGGGACTGTCGGCCAGCCGGGCAACCGAACCTTCTATCTGCAGGCCGTCCACGACAAGCGTGTGGTGTCGGTGGTGCTGGAGAAGCAACAGGTCGCCGTGCTCGCCGAGCGGATCGCTGCGCTGCTGCTCGAGATCAACCGCCGGTTCGGCACGCCGATCCCGCCCGACACCGGCGAGATCGAGGATCTGAGCCCGCTGATCACCCCGGTCGACGCGGAGTTCCGGGTCGGCACGATGGGCCTGGGCTGGGACTCCGAGGCCCAGACCGTGGTCGTCGAGCTGCTCGCGGTCTCGGAGACCGAGTTCGACGCCTCGGTGGTGCTCGACGACGCCGAGGACGGACCCGACGCGGTGCGGGTGTTCCTCACCCCCGAGTCCGCCCGCGAGTTCGCCACCCGCTCGAACCGGGTGATCTCGGCGGGCCGGCCGCCGTGTCCGCTGTGCGACGAACCGCTGGACCCCGAAGGCCACATCTGCGTACGCACCAACGGCTACCGGCGCGGCGCCTTCTCCGAGTCCGACGATGACGTCGACATCTGAGGGCGGCGACTCCGTTCGCGAGGTCGACGAGGTCCTGCAGCGCGGTGAGCTGACCGTCATCGGACGGATCCGCTCGGCGAGCAACGCGACCTTCCTGTGTGAGGCCAGTCTCGGTGAGCGACAGCTCCATTGCGTGTACAAGCCGGTCGCCGGTGAGGCGCCGCTGTGGGATTTCCCCGACGGAACGCTCGCCGGCCGTGAGCGCGGCGCCTACCTGGTGTCGGCCGCGCTGGGCTGGAACATCGTGCCGCACACCATCATTCGCGGTGGGCCCGCCGGCGAGGGGATGGTGCAGGTGTGGGTCGACCAGCCGGGCGACGAGGTCGACGACCAACAACCGGTCGGTCCCGACCTGGTCGACCTGCTGCCCGCCGGCAAGATCCCGCCCGGGTTCCTGCCGATCCTGCAGGCCTACGACTACGCCGGCGACGAGGTCACGCTCGTGCACGCCGACGACGACCGGCTGCGCCGGATGGCGGTGTTCGACGTGCTGGTCAACAACGCCGACCGCAAGGGCGGGCACATCCTGTCCGGGGTCGACGGCCGCGTGTACGGCGTCGACCACGGCGTGACGCTGCACGCCGAGGACAAACTGCGCACCGTGCTGTGGGGGTGGGCGGGCAAACCCGTCGACGACTCGACCCTGGAGTCGGTGGCCGCGCTGCGCGACGCGTTGCGCGACGGGCTGGCCGACGAGTTGTGTCAGCACATCACCGACCGTGAGATCGCCGCACTGTTAGCCAGAACCGTTGCCCTACTGGATGATCCGGTGATGCCCACCCCCGACCGCCGCCGCCCGATCCCGTGGCCGGCGTTCTGAACCATGACCCTTTCCGATGCGGCGCTGGCCGCCGAGGTGGCCGCTGAGGCGGGCGAGATGCTGCTGCGGGTACGCGAGGAGATCGGCTTCTACGACCCTTACGACCTCGGCGACGCCGGTGACCGACTGGCCAACAAGCTGATCCTCGAGCGGCTGCGCGAGGCGCGGCCCGACGACGCGGTGCTCTCGGAGGAGGCCGTCGACGACCTGTCGCGGGTCGACGCCGACCGGGTGTGGATCGTCGACCCGGTCGACGGCACCTACGAGTTCTCGATGCCGCGGCGCAAGGACTGGGCGGTGCACATCGCGCTGTGGCGCCGCGACGGCGGGCCCCACGGGCGCATCACCGACGCCGCGGTCGCGCTGCCGGCCCGCCACGAGGTCTACCGCACCGACACCGTCACCCCGCCGCCGCCGCGGACCGACGGGCCGATCCTGATCACCGCCAGCTCCAACCGGCCACCGCCGGTGCTGTGGTGGCTGCGCGACCGGATGGACATCCAGCTGGTGCGGATCGGCTCGGCCGGCGCCAAGGCGATGGCCGTGGTGCGCGGCGACGTCGACGCCTACCTGCACGCTGGCGGGCAGTGGGAGTGGGATTCGGCCGCCCCGGCCGGTGTGGTGCAGGCCGCGGGTCTGCACGCCACCCGGCTGGACGGCTCGGAGCTGATCTACAACCGGCCCGACCCGTACCTGCCCGACCTGCTGATGTGCCGCCCCGAGGTGGCCGACGTGCTGCTCGAGCACATTCTGGCGGCCTACCAGAGCCGGTTCGGGCGCTGAGCCGGGAATGGAACAGGCCCCCGCGTTGTCGATTTCGACGATGCCTAAAGTCGACGCTATGAATTCGTGGCCGGCTCCCGTCGTTCCGGCGCTGCCGGGCCGGGGTCCGCAGCTTCGTCTCTACGACAGCGCCGACCGGCAGGTCCGCCCGGTCGCCGCCGGCGCGACCGCCACCATGTACGTCTGCGGGATCACCCCCTACGACGCCACCCACCTCGGCCACGCGGCGACCTATCTGGCCTTCGACCTGGTGCACCGCCTCTGGCTCGACGGCGGCCATCGGGTGCACTACGTGCAGAACATCACCGACGTCGACGACCCGCTGTTCGAGCGCGCCGCCCGCGACGGCATCGACTGGCGCGACCTCGGCGACCGCGAGGTCGCGCTGTTCCGCGAGGACATGTCCGCGCTGCGGGTGCTGCCCCCACACGATTACGTCGCGGCCACCGACGCGATCGCCGAGGTGATCGAGGTGACCGAGAAACTGCTCGCCTCCGGCGCCGCCTACGTCGTCGACGACGCCGAGTACCCCGACGTCTACTACCGCGCCGACGCCACCCCGCAGTTCGGGTACGAATCCGGCTACGACCGCGACACCATGCGCCGGCTGTTCGCCGAACGCGGCGGTGACCCCGAGCGGCCCGGCAAGCGAGACGAACTCGACGCGCTGCTGTGGAGCGCGCAGCGGCCGGGGGAGCCGAGCTGGCCGTCACCGTTCGGCCCTGGCCGACCCGGCTGGCACGTCGAGTGCGCGGCCATCGCGCTGAGCCGCATCGGCACCGACCTCGACATCCAGGGCGGCGGCAGCGACCTGATCTTCCCGCACCACGAGTTCTCGGCCGCCCACGCCGAGGCGGTGACCGGGGAACGCCGCTTCGCCCGCCACTACGTGCACGCCGGGATGATCGGCTGGAACGGCCAGAAGATGAGCAAGAGCCTCGGCAACCTGGTGCTGGTGTCGCGGCTGCTCGCCGACGGCGTCGACCCGGCCGCGATCCGCCTCGGGCTGTTCGCCGGGCATTACCGCTCCGACCGGTTCTGGAGCGACGCCGTGCTCGCCGAGGCGCTCGAGCGGCTGGACCGCTGGCGGTCCGCCGTCGCGCTTCCCGGCGCCCCGGACGCGACCGACGTCGTCGCCCGGGTGCGCCGCTACCTCGCCGACGATCTCGATACTCCGAAAGCCCTTGCCGCCCTTGATGGTTGGACCACCGACGCGTTGACCTACGGGGGCCACGATCCGCAGGCCGGCCAGCTGGTCGCGACCGCCGTCGACGCCCTGCTGGGCATCGCGCTGTAACCCCGTTGCGGCGAGCGTGCGCGTCTGTCGACGACACGCCGCTGGTTCTGCGGCATTTGTGCACCCCCGCGGAGCGGTGAGAGTGCACCGGATGCCGCCGAGGGCGCGGTACCTTAGCCGCCATGAGTTCACTGAGCGGCAAAGTTGCGTTGATCACCGGCGGGGCGAACGGCATCGGCGAAGAGGTGGCCCGCCGCCTGCACGCCAAGGGCGCCAAGCTGGTGCTGACCGACCTGGACTGCGACCGGCTGGCCCAGGTGGCCGCGCGGTTCGGCGAGGACGGGGTGGTGACGGCGGTCGCCGACGTGCGCGACCTGGCGGCGATGGAGGCGGCGGTCGCCAAGGGCGTCGAACGGTTCGGCGGCATCGACATCGTGATGGCCAACGCCGGCATCGCGACCTACGGCTCGGTGCTCGGCGTGGACCCCCAGGCGTTCCAGACGCTCATGGACGTCAACGTCGTCGGCGTGTTCCACACCGTGCGCGCCGCGCTGCCCTCGGTGATCGACCGGCGCGGCTACGTGCTGGTGGTGTCGTCGGCGGCGGCCTACGCCGCCTCGGCCGGCATGGCACCCTATGACGCCTCGAAGGCGGCCGCCGAGCATTTCGCCAACGCGCTGCGCCTGGAGGTCGCGCACCACGGTGTCGATGTCGGGTCGGCGCACATGCTGTGGATCGACACGCCGCTGGTCCGGGAGAGCCGCTCGGACCTGCCGAGCGCGCGCAAGATGCTCGACTCGCTGCCCGGGCCGCTGGGCAAGACCACCTCGGTGGACAAGTGCGGTGAGCTGTTCGTCGCCGGCATCGAGGCCCGCAAGCGGCAGATCAACTGCCCGCGGTTCGTCGGCCTGATGCGCTGGCTCAAACCGCTGCTGGCGTCACGGCTGGGGGAGCGCGCCACGCTGAAGTCCGTGCCCGATCTGCTGCCCAAGATGGACGCCGAGGTCGCTGAACTCGGCCGCTCGATGAGCGAGCGCACCGAAGCGCTGGAGAAGCGTTGATACGTCGCATCGCCGTCGCGCTGACCGCGGCGCTCATGCTCAGCGGTTGCGGCGCAACGGGATCCGATGAGCCGACGCCGGTGGAGCCGCCCCCGGGCGCCGCGCCGGTCAGCCCCGAGCAGGCCCGCGCGATCGCCAAGGAGGCCTACATCTACGGCTTCCCGCTGGTCGACAGCTACCGCATCCGCTACGCCTACTTCGTCGACAAGCAGAGCCCGGAGTACAAGGGCGGTTTCAACGAGGTGCACAGCGAGGCGCGGCTCTACACGCCCGCCGACAAGGCGGTGCAGACCCCGAACGCGGACACGCCGTACTCGATGCTCGGCCTGGATCTGCGCACCGAACCGCTGGTGCTGACCGTTCCGCCGATCGAACAGGACCGTTACTACTCGCTGCAGTTCATCGACGGCTACACCTACAACGTCGCCTACGTCGGCAGCCGCACCACCGGGAACGGCGGCGGCACGTTCCTGGTGGCCGGGCCGAACTGGACCGGCGAGACGCCCGACGGGGTCGACGAGGTCATCCGGTTCGACACCGACCTCGCGTCGGTCATCTACCGCACGCAACTGTTCGGCCCCTCCGACCTGGAGAACGTCAAGAAGATCCAGGCCGGATACCAGGCGACGCCGCTGTCGGTGTACCTGAACCGGCCGCCGCCGCCGGCCGCGCCGCCGATCGACTTCGTGCCGCCGCTGACGACCGAGCAGCAGCGGACCTCGCCGCAGTTCTTCGAGATCCTCGGCTTCACGCTGCGCACCGCGCCGGTGTTGCCCGCCGAGACGCAGATGCGTGAGCGCTTCGCGTCGATCGGGATCGGACCCGACGGTGACTTCGAGGCCGACGAACTGTCTCCGGACATGCGCGCGGCGATCGAGGGCGGAATGGCCGACGCGTGGGCCGAACTGGACACGCTGCGCCGCGAGAAGGTGGACACCGGCGAGGTCGGCTCCGCCCAATTCTTCGGCACCGCAGCGGATCTGAAGGGCAACTACCTGTACCGGATGGCCGGCGCGGTGTTCGGGATCTTCGGCAACTCCGCTGCCGAAGCCCTCTATCCGGCCATCGGGCAGGACGCCTCCGACGCGCCGCTCACCGGCGCCGACAACTACGTCGTGAAGTTCCCGTCCGGTCAGCTGCCGCCGGTCAATTCGTTCTGGTCTCTGACCATGTACGAGATGCCGCAGAGCCTGCTGGTGGACAACCCCATCCAGCGGTACCTGATCAACTCGCCGATGCTGCCCAGCCTGGTGCCCGATCCCGACGGCGGCTACACGATCTACGTGCAAAACGCCTCACCCGGGCCGGGTAAGGAGGCCAATTGGCTACCTGCCCCCAAGGGCCCGTTCCTGATGGTGATGCGGCTGTACTGGCCGAAGCCCGACGCGCTCAACGGCACCTGGAAACCGCCGAAGGCCGAAAAAGTCTGACCCCTTGGGGGGTGTGCGGGCCGAGCGGCCACTTACCTGACAGAAAACCGCTCGACGCGCGCCGTAACTGGCCGCTCGCCGCAACAGATCTAGCCGCGGAAGCCCGGGCCGCGCCGGCGCAGGTAGCGCTCGAACTCCGCGGCCAGCGCGTCGCCGTCGATCTTTCCGAGCGCCTCGGTCATGTCGACCTCGGCGTCGCCGCGTTCCTCCAGCGACTGCACGTACTCGGCGATCTCGTCGTCCTCGGCGGTCATCTCCGACACGGCCTGCTCCCACTCCTCGGCGGCGCTCGGCAGATCGGCCAGCGGCACCTCGATGTCGAGAACGTCCTCGACGCGGCGCAGCAGCGCGACCGTCGCTTTGGGGTTCGGCGGCTGCGACACGTAGTGCGGGATCGCGGCCCAGAACGTGACCGCGGGGATGCCGGCCTGCACGCAGGCGTCCTGGAACACCCCCGCGATCCCCGTCGGGCCCTCGTAGCGGGTCTCCTCGAGCCCGAACACCTGCGCCGAGTCGCGGGAATACGCCGCGCCCGACACCGGCACCGGCCGGGTGTGCGGGGTGTCGGCCAGCAGCGCGCCGAGGATGACGACGGTCTGCACGTTCAGCTTGTCGGCGATCGCCAACAACTCCGAGCAGAACGTGCGCCAGCGCATATTGGGTTCGACGCCGTGCATCAGCACGATGTCGCGGTCGGACCCCGGCGGCCGGCAGTGCGAAATCCGCATCGACGGCCACACCAGTTCCCGGGTCACCCCGTCGACCTGCCGGATCACCGGCCGATTCACCTGGTAGTCGTAGTACGCCTCGTCGTCGATCTCGAAGATCGTCTCGGCCTCCCAGATCGCGTCCAGGTGCTCGACGGCGTCGCTGGCCGCGTCCCCGGCGTCATTCCAGCCCTCGAACGCCGCCACGACGACCGTGTTGCTCAGTTCGGGCAGGTCGGGCGGTGTCAAACCGCTCGCATCCGACAAGGTCACAACGCCAGCGTAAGCCCTGCGCGGCGGGTAGGAGCGCCATCGCCACACGAGTCGAGTCGATCCGGCGACTACCCTGTATCCGTGCCCTTGTTCAACCAGCGCGTGTACTGCACCGACGGGGTCGACGCGCTCGCTGGTCGGTGACGTTGCGGCCGGCCCCCGCCCGCAGGCCGCGGACGTCGACGGAACGAAATATGTTTGGCGACAGACTGGTTGATCTTGTGGCGCCGATTTCGCCGACGAGTTGCGACCGCCCGCCGTCAGCGGGCGCGACGCGACCGGCGGCGACATCGAGCGAGGTGTCCGGACGTCGATCTGATGACGACGTAGACTTCCTGAGGTCGAGAGGCGTTGCAACGGAACCGGGGGTTCCCCGCGGTGTCCGCCACGCTCGGCGAAGTCAAGGACGCCTTCCGTTGAGGAAGGAGCGCTTGTGAACTCATCTGAGTCCAATATCGGGTCCGGTCTCGAGCCGAACATCCGTCCCGACAGCACCGACGAACTGACGGCGACCCTGCGCGAGCGGATCATGGTGATCGACGGCGCGATGGGCACCGCAATCCAGCGCGACCGCCCCGACGAGGCCGGCTACCGCGGCGAACGCTTCAAGGACTGGCCCAGTGACCTGCAGGGCAACAACGACCTGCTCAACCTGACCCAGCCGCACATCATCGAGGCGATCCACCGCGAGTACCTCGAGGCCGGGGCCGACCTGCTGGAGACCAACACGTTCAACGCGAACGCGGTCTCGCTGTCGGACTACGGCATGGAGGAGCTCAGCTACGAGCTGAACTACGCGGGCGCCGCGCTGGCGCGGGCGGCCTGCGACGAGTTCAGCACCCCCGACAAGCCCCGCTACGTCGCAGGCGCGCTCGGCCCCACCACGCGCACCGCGTCGATCTCGCCCGACGTCAACGACCCCGGCGCCCGCAACGTCACCTACGACCGGCTGGTCGCCGCGTACCTCGAGGCCGCCAGGGGCCTGGTCGACGGCGGCGCCGACATCATCATCGTCGAGACGATCTTCGACACGCTCAACGCCAAGGCCGCGATCTTCGCCATCGAGACGTTGTTCGAGGAGCGTCGCCGCCGGTGGCCGGTGATCATCTCCGGCACCATCACCGACGCGTCCGGCCGGACGCTGTCCGGTCAGGTCACCGAGGCCTTCTGGAACTCGGTCCGCCACGCCAAGCCGCTCGCCGTCGGCCTCAACTGCGCCCTCGGCGCGCCGGAGATGCGGCCCTACATCGCCGAGATGTCCCGGATCGCCGACACGTTCGTGTCGTGCTACCCGAACGCGGGCCTGCCCAACGCGTTCGCCGAGTATGACGAAACCCCGCAGCGCCAAGCCGGATACGTCGCCGACTTCGCCGAGGCGGGTTTCGTCAACCTGGTCGGCGGGTGCTGCGGGACGACGCCTGCGCACATCGCCGAGATCGCCAAGGTCGTCGAGGGCAAGGCACCGCGCGTGGTCCCGGAGATCCCCGTCGCCACCCGCCTGTCGGGCCTCGAGCCGCTCAACATCGACGACAACTCGCTGTTCGTGAACATCGGTGAGCGCACCAACATCACCGGTTCGGCCCGGTTCCGCAACCTGATCAAGGCCGAGGACTACGACACCGCGCTGTCGGTGGCCCTGCAGCAGGTCGAGGTCGGTGCCCAGATCATCGACATCAACATGGACGAGGGCATGATCGACGGCGTCGCCGCGATGGACCGGTTCACCAGGCTGATCGCCTCCGAACCCGACATCAGCCGCGTCCCGGTGATGATCGACTCCTCCAAGTGGGAGGTTATCGAGGCGGGCCTGAAGAACGTGCAGGGCAAGCCGATCGTCAACTCGATCTCCATGAAGGAGGGCGAGGAGAAATTCATCCACGAGGCCCGGCTGTGCCGCAAGTACGGCGCCGCCGTGGTCGTGATGGCCTTCGACGAAGAGGGCCAGGCCGACAACCTCGAGCGCCGCAAACAGATCTGCGGGCGCGCCTACCGGATCCTGACCGAACAGGTCGGTTTCCCGGCCGAGGACATCATCTTCGACCCGAACTGCTTCGCGCTGGCCACCGGCATCGAGGAGCACGCCACCTACGGCATCGACTTCATCGAGGCCTGCGCCTGGATTAAGGAGAACCTGCCCGGGGTGCACATCTCCGGCGGCATCTCGAACGTGTCGTTCTCGTTCCGCGGCAACAACCCGGTCCGCGAGGCCATCCACGCGGTGTTCCTGTACCACGCCATCAAGGCCGGCCTGAGCATGGGCATCGTCAACGCGGGTGCATTGGTGCCCTACGACTCGATCGACCCCGAGCTGCGGGAGCGCATCGAGGACGTCGTGCTCAACCGGCGCGAGGACGCCGCCGAGCGGCTGCTGGAGATCGCCGAACGGTTCAACAAGTCCGAGAAGGGGGAGGACCCCCAGGCCGCCGAGTGGCGCAGCTTGCCGGTCCGTGAGCGCATCACGCACGCGCTGGTGAAGGGGATCGACGCGCACGTCGACGACGACACCGAGGAGCTGCGCGCCGAGATCGCCGCTGCCGGTGGCCGTCCCATCGAGGTGATCGAGGGCCCGCTGATGGACGGGATGAACGTCGTCGGCGACCTGTTCGGCTCCGGGAAGATGTTCCTGCCGCAGGTGGTCAAGTCGGCCCGGGTGATGAAGAAGGCCGTCGCGTACCTGCTGCCGTTCATCGAAGCGGAGAAGGAAGAGGCCGGCACAACCGGATCGAAGGACACCAACGGCACCATCGTGATGGCCACGGTCAAGGGCGACGTCCACGACATCGGCAAGAACATCGTCGGAGTCGTGCTGCAGTGCAACAACTTCGAGGTGATCGACCTCGGGGTGATGGTGCCCGCGCAGAAGATCCTGGACGCGGCCAAGGAGCACGACGCCGACATCATCGGGCTGTCCGGGCTGATCACCCCGTCGCTGGACGAGATGAGCAACTTCGCGGTCGAGATGGAACGCGCCGGCTTGGAGATCCCGCTGCTGATCGGCGGTGCGACCACCTCGCGCGCCCACACCGCGGTGAAGATCTCGCCGCGCCGCAGCGGTCCGGTGGTCTGGGTCAAGGACGCGTCCCGCTCGGTGCCGGTGGCCGCCGCGCTGCTCGACGACAAGCAGCGCCCGGGCCTGCTGGAGGCCACCGAGAAGGACTACGCCTCCCTGCGGGAACGGCACGCCCAGAAGAACGACCGGCCGATGCTGACCCTGGAGAAGGCCCGCGCGAACCGCACACCGATCGAGTGGGACGGCTACACCCCGCCGGTGCCCGCGCAGGGTCTCGGCGTGCGCGAGTTCCTCGACTACGACCTCGCCGAACTGCGCGAGTACATCGACTGGCAGCCGTTCTTCAACGCCTGGGAGATGAAGGGACGCTTCCCCGACATCCTCAACAACCCGGCGACGGGCGAGGCGGCGCGCAAGCTCTACGACGACGCGCAGGAGATGCTCGACACGGCGATCAAGGAGAAGTGGCTGACCGCCAACGGGGTGATCGGGTTCTTCCCGGCCAACGCCGTCGGTGACGACGTCGAGGTCTACACCGACGACACCCGCACCCAGGTGCTGACCACGCTGCACAACCTGCGTCAGCAGGGTGAGCACCGCGAGGGCATCCCGAACCGGTCACTGGGCGACTTCGTGGCACCGAAGGAAACGGGGCTGGCCGACTACGTCGGCGCGTTCGCCGTGACCGCCGGCCTGGGCAGCCAGGAGAAGATCATGGAGTTCAAGGCGGCGCTGGACGACTACAGCGCGATCCTGCTGGAGTCGGTCGCCGACCGGCTCGCCGAGGCGTTCGCCGAACGCATGCACCAGCGGGTGCGCAAGGAGATCTGGGGATACCAGCCCGACGAGCAGCTGGGCAACGAGGAGCTGATCGGCGAGAAGTACCGCGGCATCCGGCCCGCGCCCGGCTACCCTGCCTGCCCGGAGCACACCGAGAAGACCACGCTGTTCGAGCTGCTCGACGTCACGAAGCGGACCGGCATCGAGCTGACCGAGTCGATGGCGATGTGGCCCGGCGCCGCGGTCAGCGGCTGGTACTTCTCGCATCCGCAGTCGCAGTACTTCGTCGTCGGGCGCATCGCCCAGGACCAGGTCGCCGACTACGCGAAGCGCAAAGGCTGGACGCTGAAGGAGGCCGAGCGCTGGCTCGCGCCCAACCTCGGCTACAACCCGGAGGACTGAGCCGCCACGGCGCCGGTCCCCTCGGTTCGGTTACCGGAACACGTCGGCGTTGGCCGCGGCCCACTGTGCCACCGTCTGCGCGGGTGTGGCGGTCAGGTCGGCGACCAGCGTGTTGGCCGACTGCGGCGGGTGCTCGGCGAGCATGTCGTAGTACCAACGGACTTCGTCGCCCATCATCGGACGCAGCGCCTGCTCGGCCTGCTCGCGGCCGCACACCGCGAAGGTGACGTCGACGCCGATGCCGACGCCGATCTGCTCGGCGATCTGGACGCGGGTCAGTGCCTGCGGCCCCGTCAGCTCGTACATCCGAGAGCGGTGCGACGGATCCGGTTCGGCGAGCAGTACCGCGGCGACCCGGGCGATGTCGTCCATCGACACCGGCGCCTGCACCACATCCGGATACGGTTCGCGTACGGTGCGCGTGGTTCGGATCTGCTCGCCCCAGAACGCGTAGTTGTCCAGGAACTCACCGGCGCCGATCTGGGTATGCGCGATCCCCGATGCCGCCACGGCCTCGGCCTGCGGCTGCCAGTGGGCGCCGCCCGACAGGGCGACGACGTACTCGACGCCGGCCGCCCGCGCCAGCGCCAGCGTGGCGTCAACCGTCGACGGCAACGGCGCCAGATACATGGCCCGAACTCCCTCCAAAGCGGCGGGCAGCGTCTCCGGACGGCCGAGATAGCCGGTCACCGCGGCGACCCCGTCGGGCAGGGCGGCCTTGGCGGGGTTGGTGGTCAGCGCGCGGATGTCGTTGCATCCCAGGTTGATCAGTTGATCGACCACACGCCTGCCGATATTTCCGGTGGCTCCGGTCACGAGAAGGGTCATGATTTCACCGTAGGGGACACCCATGACAGAATCGGCCCCATGCGGGCCGTGCTCTTCGACATGGATGGCACGCTCGTCGACTCCGAAAAGCTCTGGGACATCTCGCTGGCCGCGCTGTACCGCGAACTCGGCGGCGAACTGACCCGCGAGGTCCGGGCGTCGCTGGTCGGCGCCTCGGCCGAGGACACCATCCGCACCGTGTACACCGACCTCGGTCTCGACCTCGACCAGGCCGCGATGACCGAGTCCAGTCAATGGCTGCACGACTACACCGGTGAACTGTTCGCGGCCGGTCTGCCGTGGTGCGAAGGCGCCCGCGAATTGTTGGATCAGCTTGCCGCCGAAGGAACTCCGATGGCACTGGTTACCAACACGCAACGGGCCTTGACCGAAAGCGCTCTGGCAAGTATTGGGGCGCACTACTTCTCGGCGACGGTGTGCGCCGACGAGGTTGCGCGCGGCAAACCCGCCCCGGATGTCTACCGTCGCGCGGCGCAATTGCTGGATCTGTCGCCCGCCGAGTGCCTGGCCGTCGAGGATTCCGCTACCGGCACCGCGGCCGCCGAGAGCGCGGGATGCCCGGTGCTGGTGGTCCCCAACGAGATAGCGGTGCCCGACGGCCCCCGTCGACGCCAGGTTTCCTCGCTGGCGCAGGTGGGTACCGCCGATCTGCGCGCGGTCCACCGCGAACTGGCCGCGCGTACCTGAGAGAACACGCCGCGTGACAACCGGTCTGTGATTGAATGTGACCTCCATCACGCACTGCTGCGGGAGGTCGTTTCATGACGCACGTCACCTTCGACCTGCCTCCGGGTGAGGTGAGCGTTCTGCTCGGCCCCTCGGGTACCGGTAAGTCGGTGTTCTTGAAGTCGTTGATCGGTCTGCTGCGCCCTGAGCGCGGCAAGATCATCGTCGA
>NZ_MIHA01000025.1 GCF_001722335.1 Mycolicibacterium flavescens | reverse complement strand
AGCTGTTGCCGTGCAGGAACAACTGCACGGTCTCCCACTGCCCGACCGCGAAGAGCCCGACGAACACGCCGACCAGGGCGGGCACCCCGATGCCGACGAGCCGCAACCGGGTCATCACCGCGGTGCGATAGGTCGCGACCGGAGGTGGTGGCGGGCCGCCGAGGAACACGTTGCCCGGCGGCGGCGCGGGGGCGTCGGTCGGCGGCGCCTCGGTCGCGGTCGTGCCGTCGCTGTGCAGCGGACCCGGACCGTGCGAGGTCTGCTGGTCGCTGGACGTGTCACTGGAGGTGTCGCTGGCGCTGCTGCTCGAGGACTGGTCGCTGGTCGCCGACGAGCTGCTGCTGGAGTCGTCGAGTTCGGGCATCGGGATCGGCGGGAAGTTCAGCCGTTCCTCGGGGATGTCGGGCGGCGGCACCGGCGGCTGACCGTTGATCAGCAACGGCCCCTTGGCGCTGTTGAGCAGCGTCGACCACCCGCCGTTGCCGAGCGTGGACCCGATGCTGCACGACACCTGATGGCTGCCCGCCGCCCAGCTCGGTGCCGAGATCGTGCTGTAGATCAGCGTCAACGTGGTGCTGCGCAGCTGGATCGGCGCCAGGTACGCGTCGGTCATCCGCGTGCACGCGTCCTTGATGAAGCTGTCCTGCTCCGGCTCGGGCGGCAGCCCGCCTGGGAACTTCTCGGCGAGGTTGACCGCGCCGGTGACCTCCATGGCGTGCGGGGCCGCGCAGTCGGCCGGGATGTCGGTCGGCTGGTTCGTGGTCGGATCGATGCCCAGGCAGGTGCCCGCGGGCCACACCTTCGACTGGTCGATCTCGGCGACCTTGCCCTTGAAGGCCAGCTGCTGGTTGTTGGGGCCGGGCAGCTGCAGACCGCACAGCATGCGTCGCTCACCGGACTGGCGCCACGCCTTGTCGCCGGACCACAGCATGCTGACCGTGAACCGGCTGTTCGGGTCGAAGCGCGCACCCAGGTAGCGCTTCACCGCCGTCGAGCACTGCTCCTGGCTGATCTGCTGGATGCGGGCGGCCGACGGCGGTGGCGCCTCGGGCCCGTACTCGCTGCCGGGGAAGGTGCGCATGTCCACCGACTGCGCGACCTCGAAGCGGTGTTCCTCGTTGCAGTCGACGATCGTGGCGGCGTCCGGGGTGCGGTCCGGCCAGTTCAGGCAGTCACCGGCCTTGGCGTGCGAGAACGTCTCGTTACCGCGGGGGCCCAGCGAGATCGTGCTCGCGGTCAACCCGCTGGCGCCCTCGGACTGCGGCAGCGCCGTGATCAGCCCGGCGATCAGGATCCCGCCGAGCGCGATCAGCAACAACGCACGACTGGTCGACGTGGCGTGGACGCTTCTCCACCACGCCACCCGGCCTGAGTCGGCTGGCCGCGAATCGGGCGCGTCAGCGCCGTTCGGGTGCCCGGGTGCCTCCAACATCTGCTCCATTGTGACAGGCGTGTCAGGCGCTGTGACAAGTGATGCAGTTGTAAAGTTACGCGGTTGTGCTGGACGGCCCCCTCGACCAGTAGGGTTGCCCGCGTGATCGACCTCAAGTTGCTGCGCGAAAACGCCGAAGCCGTCCGGGCCTCGCAACGTGCCCGCGGGGAAGACCCGAGCCTCGTCGACGCCCTGCTCGAATCCGACGCCGCGCGCCGCGCCGCGGTGTCGGCGGCCGACAACCTGCGCGCCGAGCAGAAGACCGCCAGCAAGAAGGTGGGCAAAGCGTCACCCGAGGAACGCCCGGCCCTGCTGGAGGCGGCCAAGGCGCTCGCCGAGAAGGTCAAGGCCGCCGAGGCCGCCCAGTCCGAGGCCGCCAAGGCGTTCACCGAGGCGCACATGAAGATCTCCAACGTGATCCTCGACGGCGTGCCGGCCGGCGGCGAGGACGACTACACGGTGCTCGACGTCGTCGGCGACCCACCGCGCCTGGACAACCCCAAAGACCATGTCGAACTCGGCGAGTCGCTGGGGCTGTTCGACCTCGAACGCGGCGCCAAGGTCGCCGGGGCCCGGTTCTACTTCCTCACCGGCGCGGGAGCGCTGCTGCAGCTGGGCCTGATGCAACTGGCCGTGCGGCTGGCCGTGGACAACGGTTTCACGCTGATGATCCCGCCGGTGCTGGTGCGCCCGGAAGTCATGGCGGGCACCGGTTTTCTCGGCGCGCACAGCGACGAGGTGTACCGGCTCGAGGCCGACGACATGTACCTGGTCGGCACCTCGGAGGTGCCGCTGGCCGGCTACCACGCCGACGAGATCCTCGACCTGAGCGGCGGGCCGCTGCGCTACGCCGGGTGGTCGTCGTGTTTCCGCCGCGAGGCCGGCAGCCACGGCAAGGACACCCGCGGCATCATCCGGGTGCACCAGTTCGACAAGGTCGAAGGCTTCATCTACTGCAAACCCGAAGACGCCGAGGCCGAACACGACCGGCTGCTGGGCTGGCAGCGCCAGATGCTGGCGATGATCGACGTGCCCTACCGGATCATCGACATCGCCGCCGGTGACCTCGGCTCGTCGGCAGCCCGCAAGTACGACTGCGAGGCGTGGGTGCCCACCCAGCAGACCTACCGCGAGCTCACCTCCACGTCGAATTGCACGACGTTCCAGGCGCGCCGGCTGTCGGTGCGCTACCGCGACGACGACGGCCGACCGCAGACCGCCGCGACCCTCAACGGCACGCTGGCCACCACCCGGTGGCTGGTGGCGATCCTGGAGAACCACCAGCAGCCCGACGGCAGCGTGCGCGTACCGGAAGCGTTGGTGCCGTACGTCGGCACCGAAGTGCTGACGCCGAAGAAATAGCGGGCGGCGCACGCCGGAGCCGATGTTTCACGCTGCCGGGTCCGGGTAGCTCTGCCCCCGTGAAAGCCATGGTGTACCGCGGCCCGTACAAGATCCGGGTTCAGGAGAAGGACATCCCGGCGATCGAGCATCCCAACGATGCGATCGTGCGGGTGCAGTTGGCCGCGATCTGCGGCTCGGATCTGCATCTGTACCACGGCATGATGCCCGACACCCGGGTCGGGATGACGTTCGGTCACGAGTTCATCGGCGTCGTCGACCGCGTCGGACCGTCGGTGCAGAACCTCAAGCCCGGTGACCGGGTCATGGTGCCGTTCAACATCTTCTGCGGTTCCTGCTACTTCTGCTCGCGCGGGCTGTACTCGAACTGTCACAACGTCAACCCGAACGCGACCGCCGTCGGCGGCATCTACGGCTACTCGCACACCTGCGGCGGGTACGACGGCGGGCAGGCCGAATACGTGCGGGTGCCGTTCGCCGATGTCGGCCCCAGCATCATCCCGGACTGGATGTCCGACGAGGACGCGCTGATGTGCACCGACGCGCTGGCCACCGGCTACTTCGGCGCGCAACTCGGCGACATCGCCGAAGGCGACGTGGTCGCGGTGTTCGGCGCCGGACCGGTCGGGTTGTACGCCGCGAAATCGGCCTGGCTGATGGGCGCCGGCCGGGTCATCGTGATCGACCACCTCGAGTACCGGTTGGAGAAGGCCCGCACCTTCGCCCACGCCGAGACCCTCAACTTCGTCGAGTACGACGACATCGTCGTCGAGATGAAGAAGACCACCGGCTATCTGGGCGCCGACGTCGCGATCGACGCCGTCGGCGCCGAAGCCGACGGCAACCTGCTGCAGCACGTCACCGGAGCGAAGCTCAAGCTGCAGGGCGGTTCCCCGGTCGCGCTGAACTGGGCCATCGACTCCGTGCGCAAAGGCGGCACGATCTCGGTGATGGGCGCCTACGGCCCGATCTTCTCGGCGGTCAAGTTCGGCGACGCGCTGAACAAGGGGCTGACGCTGCGGATGAACCAGTGCCCGGTCAAACGGCAGTGGCCGCGGCTGTTCAGTCACATCCAGAACGGCTATCTCAAGCCCAGTGACATTGTCACGCACCGGATTCCGCTCGAACACATCGCCGAGGGCTACCACATCTTCTCCGCCAAACTCGACGACTGCATCAAACCCGTCATCGTGGCGGGCGCCGCCTGAGAGGACGCTGATGACCTACACCGCCGACCACCCGCCCGTCCCGTCGTCCGACGAACTGCGCGCCCGCATCCCCGGCTGGGGTGCCGACCTCGACCCCGCCGACCGGCCGTCGGTGCCCAAGCTGGCCGCCGTCGAGACCGGCGCGCGCTGGGAGTTCCCCGAACGCCAGCCCGAGAAGTGGCCGCGGGAACGCTCGATCGAGCACCAGATCCTGACCCCGGTGTTCGGCACGTCGACCCCGCCGCGCGGGCTGTCCGGAGCGATCCGGCGCTACTCCTACCGCACCTACAGCGAAGGCCGCGCCGCGCACTGGCTGCTGCTGATCCTCGCCGACCGGGTCGACGCGCTCGAGAACCATCTGCTGTCGCTGCTGAGCCTGCACCCGGACAACCCGGTCACCCAGACCGGCCTGACCACCGAGTTCAAGTACAACGGTGTCGCGGCGCGGGCCAGGAGCAGGCGCGCCGACGTCAACCACATGTGGCTGGACCCGGTCATCGTGGCGGGCCCGTGGCTGGCCACCGCGGGCGCGGGCGTACTCGCGCTGCGACGCCTGCGGCGCGCCAGGCGCTAAGGCAGCAGTTCGGCCAGCCTGGCGACGAACAGGTCGGGGTCGGCCGGGGTGAACGCCGGTTGCCACCGTGCGTCGACGTCGAGGGTGATCAGCGTGTTCTTCAGCGGCCTGCGCACATCCAGCGGAAGCCAGCGACGCAGATCCGAACTGCCCCACAGCCGGTAGCGGTGCATCCAGTTCAGCGGGGTCGCGGTGTAGCCGCGCACCGCCCGCAGCGGAATCACCTTCGACGTGCCCGACGGAAAGTGGTAGCGGCGCAGCGTGATCGCCTCGCGGTCGAGTTGGATCATGCCGTCGTCGTAGAACTGCTGCGGCGCGGTCATAGTTGCCTGCTGCGCAGTTCGTGGCCCTTCGTGGTCAGGCAGCGGCCGTTCTGCAGGTTCCACTGCCACCCGTGCAGGTTGCAGGTCAACGTCGAGCCCTCGACCACCCCGAACTTCGACAGATCCGCCTTCAGGTGCGGACAGCGTCGCTGAATTTCCCAGCCGTCCAACGTGATCGACGCGGTGTCGTCATGCGCCTCGGCGAACCAGCCGTCCGCGTAAGCGATCCGCTCGTCGGTCAGGCACTTGAAGAACGTGTACAGATATTCGTTGTACCCGCCGACCCGCCAGGCCCGGAACCGGGTCGACAAGAAGATCGTGTTGACCCAGTCCGGCTCGTTGTCGCGCAGCACGGTGCGAACCAGCTCGGGCGCGACGGCGAACCCGTAGCGGTACTTCTCATCGGGGATCGGTTCACGCACAACCCGTTTCGGAAAATCCAAGACGACGGTCTCGTCGTGGCCGCCGCCGCGCAGCTCGAGTTCGACGGGGTAGCCGATGCCGTCGCATATCTGGTCGCTCTGCACCATGATCGGTTCGAACAGCGTGCGCAGCGGTTCGAGCAGCGACTCGCCGGCGGCCGGCGCCCAGCTCGCCTTCTCGGCGGCCAGCACCGGAGCCATGCGCTCGGCGTAATCGGCGATGTAGGCGGCCTTGCCGGTGGTGAAGATCGACTCGACTTCGGCGTCGGGCAGCGGGTGCTTCACCGAATCCAGTTGTGAGCCTGTGAAAGTCGCCGTCGTGCCGGGAATCATCAGCAGCCCGCCGTCGTGGCCGTGGCTGCGCATCTGGTCCAGGAACACCACCTGGTCGGGGAAGATGTTGGCCGGGTCGTCGTGGTCGTCGTTGAGGTCGCGCAGGTCGTCGTCGAGGAAGCACGGCGGGCCCGCCGACGGGATCACCCACGTCGCACCCACCTGCGCGATGTACTGGCGGCAGCGGTCCATCTGGCGCTGCCGCTTCTGGATGCCGAACGCCTCCTTGGCGCGGGCGGGCATGTCGTAAACCATCGGGTACCAGATCGCGCCCGAGTACTGCAGCATGTGCACGTCGACGTGCCCGAAGTCGGCGTGCACGACGTCGAGGTCGACGGGCCGGGCGTCGTTCATGTTGAACGCCACCGTCTGTCCGTCGTCGACGATGAGCCCGGAGTCACCGATCGGACCGTCGGCGGGGGCCCGCAGCGCGATGATCATCACACCCAGTTCGCCCTTGGGTCCGCTGACGGTGTGGCGCACCGAGTCCGTCGTCTCGAAGAACCGGTGAAAGCCCAGCTTCTCGAGTTCGCGGCGCAGGTCGGGGACCGGATAGTCGGGCAGCAGCACGACGGCGTCCTTGTTGACGTGCTCGCGTAGCAGCTTCGGGTCGAAATGGTCGCGGTGCAGGTGCGAGACGTACAGGTAGTCGCAGTCGCCGAGCGCGTCCCAGTCCAGCGCGCTGTTGTCGGGGAACGGGAACCACGACGCGAAGTAGGCAGGGTTCACCCACGGGTCGCACAGCACGCTGCCCGCCGCGGTGTCGATGCGGAATCCCGCGTGACCAATGCTCGTGACCTGCACAAATACCCTTCCTGCGTGTGTGGTTTCCCGCCGCGAGTCTAGCCCGCCGCCGGCTGGTCCCCGTCCCACGCGCGGCGGTAGAAGGCGATGCGGTCCACGTCGGCGGCCGCGCCGTACGCGTCGAGGAGGATCTCCTGGAAGCCGCCCGGACCCCCGGTGGGGAAGTTCCAGTCCAGCGACATGGTTGCGACGGCCAGATCGGCCCACCGGTCGGCGACACCCAGGTCGCCGAGGTCGACGTGCCCGCTGAACGCGCCGTCGTCGTCGAGCAGCGTGTTCGGTGAGCACGGGTCGCCGTGGCACACCACCGGGCGGTCGGCGGGTGGCGCGTCGGCGGGCACCCAGGACGGGCGGCCGAACGGACAATCGGCGACCGGTAGCGCGTCGTGCAACCGCCGCAGCCCGGTGCCGATCGCGCGCGCCGCAGTCTGGGGATCGTCGGCCCACCGCGGGTCGACCGCCGAGTACCCGGGCAGCCGCGCGGTGTGCAGCCAACCCGGCCCGGCCGCCAGGACCTCGGGAACCAGTGTGTAGCGCCGAGCCCAGCGCAGCCGCGGCTCCTCGGCGGCCAACAGGTGCGCGTCCCCCACCTTCACGAACTCCGTGCCGCCGACCTCGAACGTCACCCCGCCCAACTCGTTGACCCACACCGCGCGCACCGGCCGTCCGGCGGCGATGCGGATGACGACGGCCGGTGTCGGCACGGGTTCGGTGGGTGCGCTCACGCGACTAGGCTGCCTGATGTGGAACCGGTATACGGCACCGTTATTGCGCTGGCACGGACGATCTGGCGCGTGCAGGGGTTGAAGTTCACGGTGACCGGCGTGGAGAACCTGCCCACCACCGGTGGCGCGGTGATCGCGATCAACCACACCAGCTACTTCGACTTCACCTTCGCCGGTCTGCCCGCCTACCGGCAGGGCCTCGGCCGCAAGGTCCGGTTCATGGCGAAGAAGGAGGTCTTCGACAACAAGATCTCCGGGCCGATCATGCGCAGCCTGCGCCACATCGAGGTGGACCGCGACAGCGGCGCCGACTCGTTCGCCCAGGCCTGCCAGAAGCTCAAGGAAGGTGAGCTGGTCGGCGTCTACCCCGAAGCCACGATCAGCCGCAGCTTCGAGATCAAGGAGTTCAAGTCCGGCGCGGCGCGGATGGCCATCGCCGCCGACGTGCCGATCGTCCCGCACATCGTCTGGGGCGCCCAGCGGATCTGGACCAAGGGGCATCCCAAGAAGATGTGGCGGCCCAAGGTGCCGATCTCGATCGCGGTCGGCGAGCCGATCCCGCCGACGCTGCCGGCCCCGGAGCTGACCGCGCTGCTGCACTCGCGCATGCAGCACCTGCTGGAGCGGGTGCAGGACGAGTACGGTGCGCATCCGGCCGGTGAGTTCTGGGTGCCGCACCGGCTGGGCGGCGGCGCGCCGACGCTGGCGGAGGCCAACCGGATGGACGCCGACGAGGCGGCCGAAAAGACCGCGCGCCGCGCGCAGCGCGCAGATCCGAGCGCGCAGCGCGCAGATCCGAGCGCGCAGCGGCCCGATCCGACCGGAGCCCCGGAGTAGCGCCTGTGGAGCCCGTCTTCTACTCGCTCGAGGTGCTCGTCAAGGCGGCGGTCCGGATCAACGGGATCGGGATCTCCTACCGCGGCCTGGACCACATCCCGGCCGAGGGCGGTGCGGTGATCGCGATCAACCACACCAGCTACGTCGACTGGCTGCCGGCCGCGTTGGCCGTGCACTACCGCGGCCGGCGGCTGCGTTTCATGATCAAAGAAGAGATGCAGGAAGTGAAGGTGATCAACTTCCTGATCCGTCGCACCGGCACCATCCCGGTGGACCGTCGCGCCGGCGCGGGCGCCTACGCCGTCGCGGTGGAGCGACTGCAGGCCGGTGAGCTGGTCGGGGTCTATCCCGAGGCGACCATCAGCCGCAGCTTCGAGCTCAAGGACTTCAAGACCGGCGCGGCCCGGATGGCCGCCGAGGCGGGGGTGCCGATCGTGCCGCTCATCGTGTGGGGCGCGCAGCGGATCTGGACCAAGGACCATCCGCGTCGGCTGGGCCGCAGCAAGATCCCGATCATCGTCGAGGCCGGCGCGCCGCTGCCGGCGGCCGACACCATGGCCGAGACGCTGCAGCGGCTGCGCACCGCGATGACCGAACTGCTGCACAAGGTGCAATTGGAGTATCCGCATCCGGAAGGGGCATTCTGGGTACCCCGGCGGCTGGGCGGCGGCGCGCCGACACTCGACGAGGCCAAACAGCTCGACGAGGCTGAACTCGCCGAGCGGGCGCGCAGGCGCGCCGAGCGAGAATCCAGAAGCCACCGGTGACCGCCGGTGGTGACCGAATGCGACGACCGGTGACGCCGGTGCGAGAGGGCGGATCACCGTAATGACGCGGACTTCAGGCATGCCCCGGCTCATCGCCTCCGATGTCGACGGCACCCTGCTCGACGACGACGAGAAGGTCACGCCCCGTACGCGGGCGGTGCTGACCGCGGCCGTACAGGCGGGCACCGAGTTCGTGATCGCCACCGGGCGCCCGCCGCGGTGGGTGCAGCCGGTCGTCGACGCGCTCGGGTTCGCCCCGATGGCGGTGTGCGCCAACGGCGCTGTGGTCTACGACCCGGCCACCGACCGGGTGCTGGCCGCGCACACGCTGGGCACCGACGTGCTCGGGGAACTGGCCGAGATCGCGACCCGGCTCATCCCCGGCGCCGGGCTGGCCGTCGAGCGGGTCGGCGCCAGCGCTCACGACGCGGCCACCCCGCAGTTCGTCAGCTCACCGGGCTACGAGCACGCCTGGCTCAATCCCGACAACACCGAGGTGTCGCTGGCGGACCTGCTCAGCGAACCGGCGATCAAACTGCTGATCCGCAAGGCCGGCGCCCGCAGTGACGACATGGCCGCGGTGCTGGCCGACCAGATCGGGGAGCACGGGGACATCACGTTCTCCACCAACAACGGGCTGATCGAGGTGATGCCGGTCGGCATCAGCAAGGCCAGCGGCGTCGAGGACCTGGCCCGCCCGCTCGGCATCGCCGCCGAGGACGTCGTCACGTTCGGCGACATGCCCAACGACGTGCCGATGCTGCGCTGGGCCGGGCTCGGCGTGGCGATGGGGCACGGGCACCCCGACGCGCTGGCCGCCGCCGACGAGGTCACCGCCACCAACAACGAGGACGGTGTGGCCCGGGTGCTCGAGCGGTGGTGGGACGCCTAGCTGGGGCTGATCGGCGGGGTGAAGCGCTCGAGTTGGACGGGCGGGTTCTCGATCATCGGTTTGGGCAGCTCCACCGGCACGCCGTCGGCGACGCGGGTGACCGTGCCGCTCTCGCGGTCGAAGTTCAGCGTGCCGTGCTGGAAGTTCTGCACGATCCACAGCGGTTCGTGGATCTCGGCGCTGGTCGGCAGTCCCAGCGCGCCGCGCTCGAAGCCCAGCGTCCCCCATGCCCGGTAGATCTCGCCGACGACCGGTTGCGCGCCGCTGTTCGGTGACCAGTACACGGCGCCGTTCTCGAACGTCACGTAGCGGGCGTCGCGGTCTCCGGCGGCCTCCAGCGATGTCGGCCTGCCCAGCGGGCTGTTCATCGCGCCCATCGCCTCCCAGCGCGCGAAAATCGCACCGCCGCGCAGGGATTCGGCCAGGTCGTCGGGTCCGGGCGGGTGGTTGAAGCGCGCCGCGATGTCACGGATGTGGTCCATCAGCGCGTAGGCGGCGTTGCCCGGGCACTCGGTGACGCCGACGTCGCGGTGGGTGAAGATGGCCGGCAGCGTCGGTGTCGCGCCGACCGGGAACTTCGAGAACGACCCGCCTGCCGACGGCAGCACCGCCTGCCCGCGCGGGTCGATGCGGTCCATGCCGAGCCGCCAGCCCAGCAGCCGTCCGGTGGTGCGGGCCTGGATCGGGGTCGGCGGCACCACCTCGAAGTTGCCCATCATCGCCACACCCCAGGTGTTGCGGTTGAACCCGCCGGTGTGCGCGCCCTCGACCGGCCGGGTGATCCCGCCCGCGCGGCCCTCGAACACCTGGCCGTACTTGTCGACCAGCGCGTTGTAGGCGATGTCGCACCAGCCCAGCGTGCGGGTGTGGTACTCGTAAATCGACCGGACGATGCCCGCCGAGTCCTCGGGTGCGTACTCGTTGCTGCCTGCGGTGTGGTGCACGATGCCGGCGCGGATGCCCACGTCGTACTGCGGGCCGCACCGCATCGATTCGTCGGCGCCCCACTGCGGCCGGGCGATGATGTTGGGCGGCTGGCCCGGCGCGTTGACCGCCGACGGCACCGGCAGCGTGTCGACCGGCGCCTGCGGCGGGCTGATCAGCACGGCGTTGAGGTTCTGCCCGACGGGTTGTTCGACGTTGGCCGGCACGTAACCGAGGTCGGGCGCTTTTGTGGCCGGTTTCGGCGCGGCCGGGGCCGGGGTGCCCGGCGGGCGGATGACCGCGATCTGCACGGTGGTGGTGCGGCCGACGAACACGGGCTCGGTGCCGCGCAGCCCCGGACCGGCGTCCTGCGGGCCGACGCCCTCCATCGGTTCGGCGTCGTACCAGGGGCCCCAGCTGCCGTCGGCTTTCTTGGCGCGCACCCGAGCGCTGGTCCCGGTCAGGTCCTGGGCGGTCAACGCGACCATGGAGAACGGCGTGTCCTGGTGCAGCTCGCGGATCGTTTCGCCGCCGCCGACGGTGAGTGGCTGCTCGGTCACCTGCGGTGCGTCGGCGGCCGGTGCGCCGGTGTCCTCACCGGGCAGGCCGTACACGGCCATCGGCAGCAGCACCAACGTCGCCGCCAGCGCAGTGAACAGCAGCGAGGGCGCTGGACGACGAGCAGGCACGGACCGATGTTACGTATGTGTCAGATGTTGCTAGTGGTACGACACGGCTGATCGGGCCGTTAAATGTCGGGCACGACCTGCAACGGCACCGCAGAGCCGGGGGAAGCTTCTGCGGTGCCGTCGGGTAACAGGTCTCAGGCGCCGGGGACCGGGGCCGGGCCGGGGCCCGGCACCGGGGGTACGGCGGGCGGCTTGACCGCCGACATGATCGCCGGCATCACCATGCCCTTGAGCAGGTCGATCGCCTGTCCGGCGCCGAGTTGCTCGGCCATGCCGGACAGTTCGCCGATGATGCCGCCGCTGCCACCGCTGGTGGCCGCGGGCATCGTCGCCAGCGACGGGTCGCCGAGGATCGGATAGGTGCCCGCGGCCGGGTCCAGTCCGATGGGCGCGGAGATCGGGATCTCGCTGGGTGCGGGCAGCCCGGCACCCGCCGAGATCGGCACGGTGGCCAGTCCCGGATCGGTCAGCGCCGGCGGGGTGGACAGCCCCGGGGTGGTCGGGCTGGTCAGTGCCGGATTGGTCAGCGCCGGGCTGGTCAGGCCGGGATCGGTCAGCGACGGACCCGTCGCCGAGATCGGCGGCACCGTCGCGCTGGGCGCGGTCAACCCCGGCGTCGTCAATTCCGGCGTGGTCAGCCCGGGAGTCGTCAGGCTCGGCGCGGTCAGACCGGGCGTGGTCAGTTCGGGCGTGGTCAGCCCCGGCGTGGTCAGGCTCGGCGAGGTCAGACCGGGCGTGGTCAGGCTCGGCGAGGTCAACCCCGGCGAGGTCAATGTCGTCGTGGTGCCCGGCCCGGAACCGGTGAGAATCCCGGTCGGCATCGGCGGCAGGTTGATGCCGAACTGGGAGAGCCCCTGGGACAGGGCGGACATCAGCTCGTTGGGCAGGTCGGTGATCAGCGCCGCCTGGACGAACTCGCGCTGTTGCGGCCCGGGCTTGGTGCTGTCGGACAGTTCGCTCACGGCGACCACTGCGGCGGGACTCGCGACTGCCAGGGCCAGGACTGCGCTCGTGGCTGTCGACAGCCTGCGTCGACGTCGGTTCGGCACGGAAGTCTCCTCAATACATGGACTACGTCTGCTAGTGGGCCAGTTGGGTCGTGCGCGGCGTGAACGAGCCCGGTTGGCGCCGTCGACAGGGATAGCCGACGTGATCGACGGTACGGCTGTGACTAGTGAGACTAAAGTGACGATATGGAATCGTGAGCCGATCGCAACCTTGCGCCCTTGTCGGATTCGAGGGGCGCGGTCACGGTCGGATACCCTGACTGCCGATGACGACTGCCAATCCCGGGGGCCCAGCGCGCCAGCCAGCCGGACGTTTCGACCTGATTGTCGTCGGCTCCGGATTCTTCGGCCTGACGATCGCCGAGCGCGTGGCCACGCAGCTCGACAAGCGTGTCCTGGTCGTCGAACGCCGTCCGCACATCGGCGGCAACGCGTACTCCGAGCCCGAACCCGAGACCGGCATCGAGGTGCACAAATACGGGGCGCACCTGTTCCATACGTCCAATCAGCGGGTGTGGGACTACGTGCGACAGTTCACCGAGTTCACCGGCTACCAGCACCGCGTCTTCGCGATGCACGCCGGACAGGCCTACCAGTTCCCGATGGGTCTGGGCCTGGTGTCGCAGTTCTTCGGCAAGTACTTCACCCCCGACGAGGCCCGACAGCTGATCAAGGAGCAGGCCGCCGAGATCAAGACCGAGGACGCGCAGAACCTCGAGGAGAAGGCCATCTCGCTGATCGGGCGTCCGCTCTACGAGGCGTTCGTCAAGGGGTACACGGCCAAACAGTGGCAGACCGACCCCAAGGACCTGCCCGCCGCCAACATCGCCCGGCTGCCGGTGCGGTACACGTTCGACAACCGCTATTTCAACGACACCTACGAGGGCCTGCCGGTCGACGGGTACACCCGCTGGCTGGAGAACATGGCCGCCGATGAGCGCATCGAGGTCCGGCTGGACACCGACTGGTTCGAGGTGCGCGACGGGCTGCGCGCGGAGAGCCCGGCCGCGCCGGTGGTCTACACCGGCCCGCTGGACCGCTACTTCGACTACGCCGAGGGTCGACTCGGTTGGCGCACACTCGATTTCGAGATGGAGGTGCTCGACACCGGCGATTTCCAGGGCACCCCGGTGATGAACTACAACGATCTCGACGTCCCCTACACCCGGATCCACGAGTTCCGCCACTTCCACCCGGAACGCAAGTACCCGACCGACAAGACGGTCATCATGCGCGAGTTCTCCCGGTTCGCCGACGCCGACGACGAGCCCTACTACCCGATCAACACCGAGGCCGACCGGGCGCTGGTGGCCGCCTACCGCGCCCGGGCCAAAGTTGAAACAGCCTCGGCCGCAGTGCTCTTCGGTGGACGCCTGGGCACCTACCAGTACCTGGACATGCACATGGCCATCGCCAGCGCGTTGAGCATGTACGACAACACGCTCGCGCCGCACCTGCGCGACGGTGCGCCGCTGGCCGACCCCCCAGAAAGCAGTACCGCATGAGCGACATCCCGTCCGGCGCGCTCGACGCCGCGGAATCCAAGGCGGTCAGCCTGCTGGCGCGCATCATCCTGCCGCGCCCCGGCGAACCGCATGACGTCCGCAAGCTCTACATCGAGGAAGCCGACACCAACGCCAGGCGCGCGCACGCGCCCAGCCGAACCGAACTCGAGATCGGCGCCGAATCCGAGGTGTCGTTCGCGACGTACTTCAACGCCTTCCCCGCCAGCTACTGGCGGCGCTGGTCCACGCTGGACACCGTGGTGCTGCGGGTCGAGCTGACCGGCAGCGCGCGGGTGGACGTCTACCGCTCCAAGGCCACCGGCGCGCGGATCACCGTCGGCGGTGCACCCGTGGTCAGCGAACGCGAGGGGGAGCCCGCGTCGGTCGAGTTCGAACTCGACCTGACCCCGTTCGAGGACGGCGGCTGGATCTGGTTCGACATCGCCACCGACGCCAAATCGACGCTGCACCATGCCGGTTGGTACGCCCCGGTGCCCGCACCGGGCCGGGCCAACGTCACGGTCGGCATCCCGACGTTCAACCGGCCCGCCGACTGTGTCAGCGCACTGGCCGCGCTGACGTCGGATCCGTTGGTGGACCAGGTGATCGGCGCGGTGATCGTCTCCGACCAGGGCACCAGGAAAGCCAAGGACCACCCCGGTTTCGACGAGGCCGCCGCGGCGCTGGGCAACCGGCTGTCCATCCACAACCAACCCAACCTCGGCGGGTCCGGCGGCTACAGCCGGGTGATGTACGAGGCGCTGAAAAACACCGACTGTGAACAGATCCTGTTCATGGACGACGACATCCGCATCGAGCCCGACTCGATCCTGCGGGCGCTGGCGATGAACCGGTTCGCCAAGAAGCCGACCCTGGTCGGCGGTCAGATGCTCAACCTGCAGGAGCCGTCGCACCTGCACGTGATGGGCGAGATGGTCGACTCCGAGAACTTCATGTGGACCAATGCGGTCAACACCGAATACGACCACAACTTCGCGAAGTACAAGCTCAGCGACGAGGAGCAGGAACGCAGCCGGCTGCTGCACCGCCGCATCGACGTCGACTACAACGGCTGGTGGATGTGCATGATCCCGCGGCAGGTCGCCGAGGAGCTCGGCCAGCCGCTGCCGCTGTTCATCAAGTGGGACGACGCCGATTACGGGCTGCGCGCCGGTGAGCACGGCTACCCCACCGTCACGCTGCCCGGCGCTGCGATCTGGCACATGGCCTGGAGCGACAAGGACGACGCGATCGACTGGCAGGCGTACTTCCACCTGCGCAACCGGCTGGTCGTCGCCGCGCTGCACTGGGACGGCAACGTCCGCGGCCTGATCGCCAGCCACTTCAAGGCGACGATGAAACACCTTCTGTGCCTTGAATACTCGACGGTCGCCATCCAGAACCGGGCGATGGACGATTTCCTGGCCGGACCCGAGCACCTGTTCTCGATCCTGGAGTCGGCGCTGCCGGAGGTGCGGGCCATGCGCCAGGAGTACTCCGACGCGGTGGTGCTGCCCAGTGCGACCGTGCTACCGGAACCGTCGGACAAGCGCTGGCGCAAGAAGGTCAAGATCCCCACCAACGCACCCGCAATCTCGTGGCGCCTGGCCCGCGGGGTGCTCCACCAACTCAAGGCGCACGACCCCGAGCACCATCGCCGCCCGCAGATCAACGTCGCCACCCAGGACGCCCGCTGGTTCTCGCTGTGCCGGGTCGACGGGGTCACGGTGACCACCGCCGACGGCCGCGGGGTGGTCTACCGCCAGCGCGACCGCGAGCAGATGTTCGAGCTGCTGCGCGAATCGCTCAAACGCCAAGCGCTGCTGGCGCGCAAGTTCAACCGGATGCGCAAGGTCTACCGCGAGGCGCTGCCGATGCTGACCAGCACGCAGCGGTGGGAGTCGGTGCTCAACTCCACCGACACCGTGGAGTCGGCACGCCATGGCTGAACAGCCGCGCGGCGAAGAGGCCGCGTTGGTCGCCGTGCAGTCCGCCCTCGCCGGCCGGCCCGGCGTGGTGGCGGCCGCGCGGGCGATGTCGCACTTCGGTGAGCACAGCCTGGGCTGGGTGGCGGTCTCGATGCTGGGCGCGGTGCTCGCGCCGCGACGCCGGCGCGCCTGGCTGGCCGCCGGGGCCGGGGCGTTCTGCGCGCACGCCGCCGCGGTGCTGATCAAACGTGTTGTCCGGCGCGAACGTCCGCACCATCCGGCGATCGCGGTCAACGTCGGCACACCGAGCCGGTTGAGTTTCCCCTCCGCGCACGCGACGTCCACCACGGCCGCTGCGGTGCTGATGGCCAGGGCGACCGGCCTGCCGCTGCCCGCCGTGCTGGTGCCGCCGATGGCGTTGTCGCGCCTGGTGCTCGGCGTGCACTACCCGAGTGACGTCCTCACCGGTGTCGCGGTCGGCGCCGCGGTGGCCAAGGCCGTCGGTACCGTCGCCGACCGCACCGGAGGGGACCGATGAGCATCTCCAGTGACAGCAGCGCAGGAAGCGTACGGCCAATGAGCGAACCGGCACCGGTCAAGGGACCGCCGAAGAACGTCGTCAGCGGGTTGGTCAAGGCGATCCGCCCGCGGCAGTGGGTCAAGAACCTGCTCGTGCTCGCCGCGCCGATCGCGGCGCTCGGCGGCGACGTGGACTACGACTACGGCGAGGTCGGGGTCAAGATCCTGATCGCGTTCGTGTCCTTCTCGCTGGCGGCGTCGTCGATCTATCTGGTCAACGACGCCCGCGACGTCGAGGCCGACCGCGCGCACCCGACCAAACGGTTCCGGCCGATCGCCGCGGGCGTGGTGCCCGAGTGGCTGGCCTACATCGCGTCGTCGGTGCTCGTCGTTGCGGCACTGGGCATCTCGATGCTGGCCTCGACGAACCTGACCATCGTGATCGCGGTCTACATCGCGATGCAGCTGGCGTACTGCTTCGGGCTCAAACACCAGGCCGTGCTCGACATCTGCATCGTGTCCTCGGCGTACCTGATCCGCGCCATCGCGGGCGGCGCGGCCGCGGGAATCCCGCTGTCGCAGTGGTTCCTGCTCGTGATGACGTTCGGGTCTCTGTTCATGGTGGCTGGTAAGCGCTACGCCGAACTGCAGCTCGCCGAGCGCACCGGCGCCAAGATCCGCAAGTCGCTGGAGAGCTACACCGCGTCCTATCTGCGGTTCGTCTGGACGCTGTCGGCGACCGCGATGGTGCTGTGCTACGGGTTGTGGGCCTTCGAGCGCGACGGCGCGACGGCGTCCTGGTACGCGGTCTCGATCGTCCCGATCACCATCGCGATCCTGCGCTACGCGGTCGACGTCGACGGCGGACTGGCCGGTGAGCCCGAAGAGATCGCGTTGAAGGACCGGGTTCTGCAGCTGCTGCTGCTGGCGTGGATCGGGACCATCGGTGCCGCCGTCTTCCTCAGCTGACACGGCGGTCCGGTCCACCGCGTGGACCGGTGAGCTCAACCGTCGCCTGGCCCGATGGCCGGCGTTCCGCTACGACACCACGGTCCGGCTGAGCCTGTGGGCCAGCGTGATCGTGGTCGCGGCGCTGTTCGGGTGGGGCGCCTGGCAGCGGCGCTGGATCGCCGACGACGGCCTGATCGTGCTGCGCACGATCCGAAACCTGTTGGCGGGCAACGGACCGGTGTTCAACGCCGGCGAGCGGGTGGAGGCCAACACTTCCACCGTGTGGACATACCTGGTGTACCTGGGTGCGCTGGTCGGGGGATCCGTGCGCCTGGAGTACGTGGTGCTCACGCTGGCTCTGGTGCTCAGCGTGCTGGGCGTGGTGTTCGCGATGCTGGGCACCGGCCGGCTCTATGCGCCGAGCCTGCGCGGGCGCCGCGCGCTGATGCTGCCCGCCGGTGCGCTGGTCTACATCGCCGTGCCGCCGGCCCGCGACTTCGCCACCTCCGGGCTCGAAAACGGTTTGGTGCTGGCCTATCTCGGGCTGCTGTGGTGGATGATGGTGTGCTGGGCGCAGCAACCGCGCGCCTACCAGCCGGCCGATCCGCGCGGCGGTGCGCCGACGATCCGCAGGCAACCCGCCGGGCCGCAGACCGCACCGCGACGGCGACCCGGCGCCTTCGACATCGCGCTGGCGTTCCTGGCCGGCCTCAGCGTGCTGGTGCGCCCGGAACTGGCCCTGCTCGGCGGTCTGGCGCTGGTGATGATGCTCGTCGCGGCGCGCGACTGGCGCAGCCGCGCGGTGCTGCTGGTCGCGGGCGGACTGCTGCCGGTGGCGTACCAGATATTCCGGATGGGCTACTACGGCTTGATCTTTCCGGCCACCGCCGTCGCCAAGGACGCCTCCGGCGCGAAGTGGTCACAGGGGTTCGTGTACCTGGCCAACTTCAACCAGCCCTACCTGCTGTGGGCGCCGGCGATCCTGCTGGCCGGGCTCGGCGCGGTGGTGTGGGTGACCCGCGGGCGCAGCGGGTCCGGCGGTGCCGCCGCATCCGGTCGCAGACGGTTGGTGCGGATGGTGCAGAGCCCGGCCGCGGTGGTGATCTTCTTCCTGATCAGCGGATTGCTGCAGGGGGTGTACTGGATCCGGCAGGGCGGCGACTTCATGCACGGCCGGGTGCTGCTGACCCCGCTGTTCTGCATGCTGCTGCCGGTGTCGGTGATCCCGGTGGTGCTGCCCGATACCACCCGAATGGCCCGCGGCGCAGGCTATCTGTTCGTCGGCGCCACCGGCCTGCTGTGGCTGGCCGTCGCGGGTTGGGCGCTGTGGGCGGCCAACTCGGGCGGGATGGGCAAGGACGCCACCCGGGTGACCTACAGCGGCATCGTCGACGAGCGACGCTTCTACGCGCAGGCCACCGGGCATGCGCATCCGCTGACCGCCGCCGACTACCTGGACTATCCGCGGATGCGCGCGGTTCTCGAGGCGTTGGAGAACACCCCCGACGGTGCGCTGCTGTTGCCGTCGGGCAACTACGACCAGTGGGACGTGGTGCCCGCGCTCCCGCCGCCGCCGGACGCACCGGAGGACTACAAGGGCCCGCACACAGTGTTTTTCACCAACCTCGGCATGCTGGGCATGAACGTCGGGCTCGATGTGCGGGTGATCGACCAGATCGGGCTGGCCAATCCGCTGGCCGCGCACACCGCCCGGCTCGAGGACGGCCGCATCGGCCACGACAAGAACCTGTTCCCGGACTGGGCTATCGCCGAGGGACCGTTCCTCAAGGAGCCGCCGTTCATCCCCGGCTACATCGACGAGGAGTGGATCCGGCAGGCGCAGGCCGCGCTGGAATGTCCGGCCACCGACGCGATGCTCAACGCGGTGCGCGGGCCGATGGGGCCGCGGCGGTTCCTGTCGAACCTGGTGCACGCCTACGAGTTCACCCAGTACCGCATCGACCGGGTGCCGCTCTACGAGCTGGCCCGCTGCGGGCTCGAAGTTCCCGAGCCCAAGGAGGCGCCGTATACCGGGATGCCGGCGACCGGCCCGTAACGCGGGGGCAGCCTCGCACCGATAGATCAGTCGCGGGCCGCTGTCCGCGCTGATGTCCGACTCGACGATGAATGGATCACCTGTGCGAACCTGGCTTCGCCGCGCGCTGGCGGCGGTCGCCGCGGCGGTGCTGCTGCCGGGACTGGGCGTGATGCTCGGCGCCCCGCAGGCCGGCGCGTTCTCCCGCGAGGGGCTGCCGGTGGAGTACCTCGACGTGTACTCCCCGTCGATGGGCCGCAGCATCCGGGTGCAGTACCAGCCCGGTGGTCAACCTGCCTCCCAGAATCAAACCAAAGCGGTCTATTTACTCGACGGTCTGCGCGCCCGCGACGACTACAACGGCTGGGACATCGAGACCGCGGCGTTCGAGTGGTTCTTCGACTCGGGGGTGGCCACCGTGATGCCGGTGGGCGGACAGTCCAGCT
This sequence comes from Mycolicibacterium flavescens, assembly GCF_001722335.1. Lineage (GTDB taxonomy): Bacteria > Actinomycetota > Actinomycetes > Mycobacteriales > Mycobacteriaceae > Mycobacterium > Mycobacterium flavescens. The sequence goes on along the minus strand of NZ_MIHA01000025.1, from coordinate 50,657 downwards.
TCTACGCCGACTGGTACTCGCCGTCGAGTTTCAACAGCCAGCGCTACACCTATAAATGGGAGACGTTCCTGACCGAGGAACTGCCCGCCTGGCTGTCCACCGAAAAGCAGGTGTCGCGCACCGGAAACGCCGTGGTCGGAGTGTCGATGTCGGGCAGCGCCGCGCTGGCGCTGGCCGCGCACCATCCGGCGCAGTTCGGCTACGCGGCCTCGCTCTCGGGCTATCTGAACCCGTCGGCGCCCTACATGCAGGGCGCGATCCGGGTCGCGATGCTCGACGCCGGCGGCTACAACGTCGACAACATGTGGGGTCCACCGTGGGATCCCGCATGGAAACGCAACGATCCGATCCGCCAGGTCGACAGGTTGGTGGCCAACGGCACCCGGCTGTGGATCTACTGCGCTCCGGGCGGTGCCACACCGCTCGACGTGAACGCCGACCCCAACCTGGCGCTGGCCGCCAGCAGCCTGGAAACCCTGGCGTTGAAGAGCAACAAGGACTTCCAGTCGGCCTATCTCGCGGCCGGTGGAAACAACGCCACGTTCGACTTCCCGCCCGCGGGAAATCACGCGTGGCCGTACTGGGGTGCGCAGTTGCAAGCCCTGAAACCGGACCTGATCGCATCGCTCCAAGGCGGAGCGGCGTGACCAGGAACGACACACTTCGAATGGGAAGATCACAACAAGGTGTGGTTGACTGCACGGGTTACGCGGCTTGCCCGAGGGGCTGTTCCGCGTGCGGCATACGACAGATGGGATAGAAGAAGCATGAAGTTCGTTGGCAAGATCCGGGGTGCCTGGATCCGCCGGCTCGCAGGCGCGGCGATGGTCGCCGCCGTGCTGCCCGGCTTGATCAGCGCCATCGGAGGCTCGGCGACTGCGGGGGCTTTCTCTCGTCCGGGTCTGCCGGTCGAGTACCTCATGGTGCCGTCCGCCGGGATGGGCCGTGACATCAAAGTTCAGTTCCAGAACGGCGGCCCGAACGCACCGGGCGTCTATCTGCTCGACGGTCTTCGTGCACGCGACGACTTCAACGGCTGGGACATCGAGACCGCTGCGTTCGAGTGGTACCTGGACTCCGGGCTGGCAGTGATCATGCCGGTCGGCGGTCAGTCCAGCTTCTACTCCGACTGGTACGAGCCGGCCTGCGGTAAGGCCGGTTGCTCCACCTACAAGTGGGAGACGTTCCTGACCCAGGAGCTGCCCGCCTATCTGGCCGCCAACAAGGGCGTGAACCCGAACCGCAACGCCGCGGTCGGTCTGTCGATGGCCGGTTCGGCCGCGATGACCCTGGCGATCTACTACCCGCAGCAGTTCCAGTACGCGGCGTCGCTGTCGGGCTTCCTGAACCTGTCCGAGGGCTGGTGGCCGATGCTGGTCGGGCTGTCCATGGGTGACGCCGGCGGCTACAAGTCCGAGGCCATGTGGGGTCCGTCGAGCGACCCGGCGTGGAAGCGCAACGACCCGATGGTCAACATCGACCGCCTGGTCGCCAACGGCACCCGCATCTGGGTGTTCTGCGGCAACGGCAAGCCCGCCGAGATCAACGGCCGGGTCGCAGGTGACAACTTCAACGCGAAGTTCCTCGAGAGCTTCACGCTGCGCACCAACGAGACGTTCCAGGAGCAGTACCTCGCCGCGGGTGGCAAGAACGGCGTGTTCAACTTCCCGCAGGGTGGTACGCACGACTGGCCGTACTGGGGTCAGCAGCTGCAGCAGATGAAGCCGGACATCCAGCGCGTGCTGGGTGCCACGCCGCAGCCGTCGACGCCGATCGCCACGGAGGCGGCCGCGACCGGTAACTGACCGGTCCGTCACCAGACACATCGCTGAACGGCGGTGACCCTTCGGGGTCACCGCCGTCAGTGTTTCTGTGGACGTTTCCGGGGGCCTTTCGGATACCGGCCCGGACCCTTTCGTGCTCCCGGGGCCGACGTGTGTGATTGACTACCTCGCGCGGGGATAAGGCAAGCCGAACGTGAGGTGGGCAGTCGATGCGTGGGTTCTTTCGGGCGATCTTGACGATGGCGCTGGCCGCCGGCTTGTGGACCGCGGGCACGGTGACGGCGGCGACGGCGCACGCCGACGTCGAGATGCTGATGGTGCCGTCGGCGGCGATGGGCCGCGACATCCCGGTGGCCTTCCAGGGCGGCGGTCCGCACGCCGTGGTCCTGCTCGACGCGTTCAACGCGGCACCCGACGTCAGCAACTGGGTCACCGCGGGCAACGCGATGAACACACTTGCCGGCAAGGGCATCTCGGTGGCGGCGCCGGCCGGCGGGGCGTGGAGCATGTACACCAACTGGGAGGCCGACGGCAGCAAGCAGTGGGAGACGTTCCTGGCCGATGAGCTGCCCAACTGGCTGGCCGCCAACAAGGGCCTGGCCCCGACCGGGCACGGGATCGTCGGCGCCGCCCAGGGCGGTTACGGCGCGATGGCGATGGCCACCTTCCACCCCGACCGGTACCGCTTCGCCGGCTCACTGTCGGGATTCCTGGCCCCCGAGCGCACCGGTGTCGACGGAGCCATCACCGCGGGTCTGGCGCAGTTCGGCGGCGTCGACACCCGCAACATGTGGGGCCTGCCACAGCTGGGCCGCTGGAAGTGGCATTCGCCCAATGTCCACGTGCAATTGCTGGCCGACAACAACACCCGGCTGTGGGTGTGGAGCGCACCGGTCGGCGGCTGCACCGACCCGGCCGCGATGATCGGCTACTGCGACATCGCCCAGGGCACCAACCGGGAGTTCTACCAGCACTACCGCGGCGTCGGCGGGCACAACGGGCACTTCGACTTCCCGACCAGCGGCACCCACGACTGGGGTTCGTGGAGCGGGCAACTCGCCGCGATGGCCGACGAACTCGCCACCACCATCAAGTAGCCGGCGAGCACGCCTCGCTACCGGGGGTCGGCGACGGCAGCCGGTACCTTGGAGGCGTGCAACGCTCGGTACGAACCACACCCCCGGGGTCGCTGCGGGGACTGCTGGTGGGTTCGCTGGTCACCGGGTCCGCCGCGTTGCTGACCGCGTGCTCGGGCGCCGACATGATGTCCACCATCGGACTGCCGACATCGCAGGCCGCGCCCGCGCACGGCGAGTCCAGCGCCGCCGCGCCCGGCCCGCCGCCGGCCGGGCCCCGGTCCAATGCGCTCGTCGTCACCGACCGCCAGCGCAGCTTCCTCGACGGGCTCGCCGAGGCGGGGGTGCGGCCGTCGAGTGACCTGCTGGCCCTGTCGATCGGGTCGTACGTCTGCCAGGCGCAGGCCGCCCAGCACACCGACCAGGAACTCTGGGACTCGGTGTACCCGATGGTGCGCGGCGACGCCGACGACCGGATGTCCGGTCTGACGCCGCCGGCCGCCGTGGACGTCGACGCCGAGACGTCCGACTACATTCGCATCGCAACCGACCGACTCTGCTAGCAGGAGCCGCATCCACCCATGGCAACAACCAATCGGCGGAAACGCCACCGCATCCTCGCGCTCGTGGCCGCCGGGGCGATGGCACTCGTCGTGGTGCTGCTCGTCGTCGTCGTGGTCGTCATCCTGCGCAAACCCGACGGGCCGTCGACCGCCGTGCCGCCGTCGGCGGTGCCGCCCACCGACATCAGCCCGGGTAAGAAGCCGCGCCCGGAGTTCCAGGACGCCAGTTGCCCGGACGTGCAGCTGATCTCGGTGCCGGGCACCTGGGAGTCCGCACCGCAGATGGACCCGTTCAACCCCACCCAGTTCCCCATCGCGCTGCTGCTCAACGTCACCAACCCGGTGCGCGCGGAGTTCGGCCAGGACCGCCTCGAGGTCTTCACCGTTCCCTACACCGCGCAGTTCCACAATCCGTTCGCCCAGGACGGCCAGATGACCTACAACGACAGCCGCGCCGAAGGCACCCGCGCGACGGTGCAGGCGATGACCGACATGAACAACCGCTGCCCGCTGACCAGTTACGTGCTGGTCGGCTTCTCGCAGGGCGCGGTGATCGCCGGCGACATCGCCAGCGACATCGGCAACGGGCGCGGCCCGGTCGACGAGGACCTGGTGCTGGGCGTGACGCTGATCGCCGACGGCCGCAGGCAGGAGGGGGTCGGCAACGACATCGGCCCCAACCCGCCCGGGCAGGGCGCCGAGATCACGCTGCGCGACGTCCCGATGCTCGACGGCATGGGGTTGGCGATGACCGGGCCGCGGCCGGGCGGTTTCGGGGCGCTCGACGAGCGCGTCAACGAGATCTGCGCACCCGGCGACCTGATCTGCTCGGCGCCGCCGCAGGCGTTCAACATCATGAACCTGCCGAAGACCATCGACATCCTGATCGGCGGTGCCGGACAACCGATCCACGCGATGTACGCCACCCCGCAGTTCTGGAATGTCGACGGGGCTTCGGCGACGCAGTGGACGCTGGGCTGGGCGCGTGAGGTGATCGATAACGCGCCGCAGCCGAAACATGGCTGACCCGTAACCATCCAGATTTGGACTGCGTTCGGCGGTCACTTAACATTAAGAAATAACTAAGAGCAGTGGGTGAAGGCCGACCGGTAGGATCGTCGGGTTCGGGGGGAGCGCGTCGGGGATCATGTTCGAGTCGGCATCGAGAAGCGAGTGCCGTTGACAGGAGAGTGCGATGGGGTTCCATAACCCGTTCATCAAGGACGGTCTGATCAAGTTCCCGGACAACGGAAGCCTGGTCAAACACGTCGAACGATGGGCGAAGGTGCGTGGAGACAAGCTCGCCTACCGCTTCATCGACTTCTCCACCGAGCGCGACGGGGTGGCCCGCGATCTGCGCTGGGCCGACTTCGGCGCCCGCAACCGCGCGGTCGGCGCGCGCCTGCAGCAGGTCACCCAGCCCGGCGACCGGGTCGCGATCCTCTGCCCGCAGAACCTCGAGTACCTCGTCGCGTTCTTCGGCACCCTGTACTCCGGGCGCATCGCGGTGCCGCTGTTCGACCCGAACGAGCCCGGCCACGTCGGCCGCCTGCACGCGGTCCTCGACGACTGCGAGCCGTCGGCGATCCTGACCACCACCGCCGCGGCCGAGGGTGTGCGCAAGTTCTTCCGCACCCGCCCGGCCAACCAGCGTCCGCGCGTGATCGCCGTCGACGCCGTTCCCGACGAGGTCGGCGCCACCTGGGAGCAGGTCGACGTCGACGTCGAGACCATCGCCTATTTGCAGTACACCTCGGGCTCGACGCGCATCCCGACCGGTGTGCAGATCACCCACCTGAACCTGGCCACCAACGTCGTGCAGGTGATCGAGGCGCTCGACGGTGAAGAGGGCGACCGCGGTGTGTCGTGGCTGCCGTTCTTCCACGACATGGGCCTGATCACCGTGCTGCTGTCGCCGATGCTCGGCCACTACATCACCTTCATGACCCCGGCGGCGTTCGTCCGCCGCCCCGGTCGGTGGATCCGTGAACTCGCGCGCAAGGAAGGCGACACCGGCGGCACCATCTCGGTGGCCCCGAACTTCGCGTTCGACCACGCCGCCGCCCGCGGTGTGCCCAAGGACGGCGAGCCGCCGATGGACCTGTCCAACGTCAAGTGCATCCTCAACGGCAGCGAGCCGATCTCGGCGGCCACCGTGCGCCGCTTCAACGAGGCGTTCGGCCCGTTCGGGTTCAAGCCGCAGGCGATCAAGCCGTCCTACGGGCTGGCCGAGGCGACGCTGTTCGTGTCGACCACCCCGATGGACGCCGAACCGCGGATCACCTCGGTGGACCGCGACGAGCTCAACGCCGGCCGCTTCGTGCCGGTGCCCGACGATTCGCCGAAGGCGGTGCCGCAGGCCGGCGCCGGCAAGATCGGTGTCGCCGAGTGGGCGGTGATCGTCGACCACGACACCGCCACCGAACTGCCCGACGGCCAGATCGGCGAGATCTGGATCAGCGGCCAGAACATGGGCACCGGCTACTGGGGTAAAGAGGAAGCCACCCGCGAGACGTTCCAGAACATCCTCAAGTCGCGGACCAACCCGTCGCACGCCGAAGGCGCGGCCGACGACGCGACCTGGGTGCGCACCGGTGACCTCGGCGCCTACCACGACGGCGAGCTCTACATCACCGGCCGCACCAAGGACCTGGTCATCATCGACGGCCGCAACCACTACCCGCAGGACCTGGAGTACTCCGCGCAGGAGGCCACCAAGGCGCTGCGCACCGGCTTCGTCGCCGCGTTCTCGGTGCCGGCCAACCAGCTGCCCGACGACGTCTTCGAAAACGCCCACTCCGGTCTCAAGCGCGACCCGTCGGACACCTCCGAGCAGCTGGTGATCGTCGGCGAGCGCGCGCCCGGCGCCCACAAGCTCGACATGGGCCCGATCGCCGACGACATCCGCGCCGCGATCGCGGTGCGCCACGGCGTCACCGTGCGCGACGTGTTGTTGACCCCCGCCGGCGCGATCCCGCGGACCTCCAGCGGCAAGATCGGTAGGCGCGCCTGCCGTTCGGCCTACCTCGACGGCAGTCTGCGCAGCGGGAAGATCGCGAACGCGTTCCCCGACGAGACAGACTAGAACTCCCTGGATATGGCTGATACACAAGACGATTCGCAGCACCCCGAGCTCCCGTCCGGCGACGAGATAGAACTCGCACCCGAGAAACCCGCGCCCAAGGTCGACATGTCGGTCGCGGAGATGCGCGAGTGGTTGCGCAACTGGATCGCCAACGCCACCGGTCAGTCACCCGACGCCATCAACGAGTCCACCGCAATGGTCGAACTCGGGCTGTCGTCGCGTGACGCGGTCGCGATGGCCAGCGATATCGAGGACCTCACCGGTGTGACGCTGACCGCCACCGTCGCGTTCCGGCACCCCACCATCGAGTCGCTGGCGACCGTGATCATCGAGGGCGAGCCCGAACTCGAACTCGGGGAGGCCGACGAAGACGAGGCGTGGGCCCGCGACGTGGACGAGGACACCGCCAACATCGCGATCGTCGGTATCGCCACCCGTTTCCCCGGCGACATGAACACCGCCGACGAGACCTGGCAGGCGCTGCTGGAGGGCCGCGACGCGATCACCGACCTGCCCGAGGGCCGGTGGGAGGAGTTCCTCGCCGAACCCCGCATCGCCGAACGGGTCGCCAAGGCGCACACCCGCGGCGGCTACCTGACCGACATCAAGGGATTCGACTCCGAGTTCTTCGCGCTGTCGAAGATGGAAGCCGACAACATCGACCCGCAGCAGCGGATGGCGCTCGAATTGACCTGGGAGGCACTCGAACACGCGCACATCCCGGCGTCGAGCCTGCGCGGCGAGAGGGTCGGCGTCTACATCGGCGCCTCCAACAACGACTACCAGTTCCTGGCCGTGTCGGACCCGACGGTGGCGCACCCGTACGCGATCACCGGCACCAGCAGTTCGATCATCGCGAACCGGGTGTCCTACTTCTACGACTTCCGCGGCCCGTCCATGGCGATCGACACCGCGTGCTCGAGCTCGCTGGTCGCCGCGCATCAGGGCGTGGCGGCGCTGCGCGCCGGCGAGGCCGACGTCGCGGTGGTCGGCGGGGTCAACGCGATGATCACCCCGCTGGTCACGATCGGTTTCGACGAGGTCGGTGGCGTGCTCGCGCCAGACGGCCGGATCAAGTCCTTCTCCCAGGACGCCGACGGCTACGCGCGCTCCGAGGGTGGCGGCATGCTGGTGCTCAAGCGCCTCGCCGACGCCCGCCGCGACGGCGACGAGATCTTCGCCGTCATCGCCGGCAGCGCGGTCAACCACGACGGCCGCTCCAACGGCATGCTCGCGCCCAACCCGGACGCGCAGGCCGAGGTGCTGCGCAAGGCCTACAAGGACGCCGGCATCAACCCGCGCAACGTCGACTACATCGAGGCGCACGGCACCGGCACCATCCTCGGTGACCCGATCGAGGCAGACGCGCTGGGCCGGGTCGTCGGCCGCGGCCGGCCCGCGGACAAGCCCGCGCTGCTGGGCGCGGTGAAATCCAATGTGGGTCACCTGGAGTCGGCGGCCGGTGCGGCCAGCCTGGCGAAGATCGCGCTGGCGCTCAAGAACGACAAGATCCCGCCGTCGATCAACTACACCGGGCCCAACCCGTACATCGACTTCGACGCGATCCGCCTCAAGGTCGCCGACACCGTCACCGACTGGCCGCGCTACAGCGGCCACGCGATCGCCGGGGTCTCCGGATTCGGTTTCGGCGGCGCGAACGCGCATCTGGTGCTGCGTGAGGTGCTGGACAGCGACCTGGTCGAACCCGAACCCGCCGACGACGTCGAAAAGGACGCGCCCGCCCCATCTTCACAGGCCGCCGCCTCCTACGTCGGCGGGGTGCGGATGGACGAGTACGGCGAGTTTCTCGACGATGAGGACGACGACGGTCTCGACCGCCCGCCCGCCGCACTGCATGACGAACCCGAGCTGCCGGGCCTGACCGACGAGGCGCTGCGCCTGCTGGAGATCGCCCGCGAGGAGCTGGAGTCCGGCGAGCAGCCGACACCGGTTGTGCCGCTGGCCGTTTCGGGCTTCCTGACGTCGCGCAAAAAGGCCACCGCGGCCGAGTTGGCCGACTGGATCGACAGCCCCGAAGGTCGGGCGTCGTCGCTGGAGTCGATCGGGCGGGCGCTGTCGCGGCGTAACCACGGCCGCTCGCGGGCGGTGGTGCTGGCCCACGACCACGACGAGGCGGTTAAGGGGCTGCGCGCGGTCGCCGAGGGCAAGCAGAACCCGAACGTGTTCTCCGCCGACGGTCCGGTCTCCAACGGACCGGTGTGGGTGCTGGCCGGTTTCGGCGCGCAGCACCGCAAGATGGCCAAGAGCCTGTACCTGCGCAACCAGGTCTTCGCCGAGTGGATCAACAAGGTCGACGCCTACGTGCAGGACGAGCGCGGCTATTCGATCGTCGAACTGATCCTCGACGATTCGCAGGACTACGGCATCGAGACCACCCAGATCACGATCTTCGCGATCCAGGTCGCGCTCGGTGAGCTGCTCAAGCACCACGGCGCGAAACCCGCTGCGGTGGTGGGGCAGTCGCTCGGCGAGGCCGCCGCGGCGTACTTCGCCGGAGGCCTGTCGCTGGAGGACGCGACCCGCACCATCTGCTCGCGCTCGCACCTGATGGGTGAGGGCGAGGCGATGCTGTTCGGCGAGTGGATCCGGTTGATGGCGCTGGTCGAGTACTCGGCCGACGAGATCGAGACCGTCTTCGCCGACTTCAAGGACCTCGAGGTGTGCGTGTACGCCGCCCCGACGCAGACCGTCATCGGCGGCCCGCCCGAACAGGTCGACGCGATCATCGAGCGCGCCGAGTCCGAGGGCAAGTTCGCCCGCAAGTTCCAGACCAAGGGCGCCAGCCACACCTCGCAGATGGATCCGCTGCTGGGCGAGTTGGCCGCCGAACTCGTCGGCATCGAGGCGCACCCGATCACCATCGGCTACTTCTCGACCGTGCACGAGGGCCGCTACCTGCGCCCCGGCGAGACGATCCACGACGTCGACTACTGGAAGAAGGGGCTGCGGCACAGCGTCTACTTCACCCACGGCATCCGCAACGCCGTCGACAACGGGCACACCACGTTCCTCGAGCTGGCACCGAACCCGGTGGCGCTCATGCAGGTTGGGCTCACCACCGCGGCGGCCGGTCTGCACGACGCGCAGCTGATCGCGACGCTGGCCCGCAAGCAGGACGAGGTCGACTCGATGACGGCCGCGATGGCGCAGCTGTACGTGCACGGCCACGACCTCGACTTCCGGACCCTCTTCGACAAGGGCGAGTACGCCAACATCCCGCCGACCCGGTTCAAGCGCAAGCCGCACTGGCTCGACGCCCGGTTCACCGGCGACAGCTCGATCGTGATGCCGGGCAACCACGTCGCCACCCCGGACGGCAGGCACGTCTGGGAGTTCGAGCCCAAGGGCGAGCCCGACCTGGCGGCGCTGGTGAAAGCCGCGGCCGCGCAGGTGCTTCCGGACGCCAAGCTGGTGGCCTCCGAGCAGCGCGCGGTGCCCGGTGATGGTGCGCGGCTGGTCACCACGCTGACCCGCCATCCAGGCGGCGCCAGCGTGCAGGTGCACGCCCGCATCGACGAGTCGTTCACGCTGGTGTACGACGCGGTGGTCAGCCGCAACGGCGCGGCAGGCGCACTGCCGGTCGCCGTGGCGACCGGAGCGACTGTCGCCGAAGAGGTTTCGGGCACTCCCGCCGAGCCCGAAGAGGACGACGCGGAGATCCTGCAGGACAACCTGACCGCCGGCGCCGGCCTGGCCGCGGGCTTCGCCAAGTGGTCGCCCGATTCGGGGGAGACCATCCACGACCGGCTCGGCGCGATCGTCGGGGGGGCCATGGGTTACGAACCCGAGGACCTGCCGTGGGAGGTGCCGCTGATCGAGCTCGGCCTGGACTCGCTGATGGCGGTGCGGATCAAGAACCGCGTCGAGTACGACTTCGACCTGCCGCCGATTCAGCTGACCGCGGTGCGCGACGCGAACCTGTACGCGGTGGAGAAGCTGATCGAGTACGCGATCGAGCACCGCGACGAGGTCGACCAGCTCGCCGAGGCGCAGAAGGGCAAGACCGCCGAGGAGATCGCCGCCGAGCAGGCCGAGCTGATGGGCGGGGCGAGTACCGTGGCCGAGCTCGAGGAGAAGCTGGCCGAGGCCGGGCACCCGCTGGGCACCCAGGACGACGACAAGGCCGACAACAAGAGGGGCCGGGCCGAGGTCCTCAGCGGCGCCAGCCCGGGCACCGTCGGCGCCCCGGCCCCCGATCCGCAGGCCGAGCCGTCCACCCAGTCCAGCGAAATCCCGGCGCCGCCGACCGACCCGTCGGGACCGGTCCCGCCGCCGCCCACCGATCCGAGCGGACCGGGCAAGCCGTCGCAGTCCACGGTCGCGGCTGCCGCCAAGGTCCTCACCCAGGAGGCGGTCACCGAGGCGCTGGGTTCCGACGTCCCGCCGCGCGACGCCGCTGAGCGCGTCACGTTCGCGACCTGGGCGATCGTCACCGGCAAGTCGCCGGGCGGCATCTTCAACGAGCTGCCCGCCATCGACGACGCGACCGCGACCAAGATCGCCGACCGGCTGACCGAACGCGTCGACGAAGGCACGGTCACCGTCGAGGACGTCCGCTCCGCGAAGACCATCGAGGAGTTGTCGACCACGGTGCGCGAGTACCTCGAGGGCGGCAAGATCGACGGCTTCGTGCGGACGATCCGTGCCCCGCAGGAAGGTTCGGACCGGATCCCGGTGTTCGTGTTCCACGCCGCGGGCGGATCGACGGTGGTCTACGAGCCGCTGCTCAAGCGGCTGCCCGCCGACACCCCGATGTACGGCATCGAACGCGTCGAGGGGTCGATCGAGGACCGCGCCCGCGAGTACGTGCCGAAGCTGCTGGAGCTCAACGGCTGGGCGAGCGAAGCGACGGGGGAAAAGCGGCACCGGCCGTTCATCCTGGCCGGCTGGTCGCTGGGCGGTGTGCTGGCGTACGCGTGCGCGATCGGGCTGAAGCAGGCCGGCGCCGACGTGCGGTTCGTCGGGCTGATCGACGCGGTGCGCCCGGGCGAGGAGATCCCGCAGACGCAGGAGGAGACCCGCGCACGCTGGGACCGCTACGCCCGGTTCGCCGAGCGCACGTTCAACGTCGAGGTGCCCGAGATCCCGTACGAGGAGCTCGAGAAGCTCGACGACGAGGGTCAGGTGAGGTTCGTCCTGGACGTCGTGAGCCAGAGCGGGGTGCAGATCCCCGGCGGCATCATCGAGCACCAGCGCACGTCGTACCTGGATCAGCGGGCTATCGACACCGCCGAGATCAAGCCGTACGACGGCAAGGTGACGCTGTACATGGCCGACCGCTACCACGACGACGCGATCTACTTCGAGCCGCGCTACGCGACGCGCCAGCCCGACGGCGGCTGGGGGCAGTTCGTCTCCGAGCTCGAGGTGGTGCCGATCGGGGGTGAGCACATCCAGGCGATCGACGAGCCGTACATTGCGAAGGTCGGCGCGCACATGAGCGAGGCCATCACCCGGATCGAGTCTGAGGAGAAGCGGGCGAAGTGACGACTGAATCGCTGCCACCCATCCGCACCCGCACGACCGCGGAACTCCTCGCCGAACTCCGCGAGAAGCTGGAGCTGGCGAAGGAGCCGGGCGGCGAGAAGGCCGTCGCCAAGCGCGAGAAGAAGGGTATCCCGAGCGCGCGGGCCCGCATCCACGCGCTGGTGGACCCCGGCAGTTTCCTGGAGATCGGCGCGCTGGCCAAGACGCCGGGCGACCCGAACGCGTTGTACGGCGACGGCGTGGTGACCGGTCACGCGCGGATCAACGGCCGCCCGGTCGGCGTGTTCAGCCACGACCAGACGGTGTTCCAGGGTTCGGTCGGCGAGATGTTCGGCCGCAAGGTCGCCAAGCTGATGGAGTGGGTGGCGATGGTCGGCTGCCCGATCATCGGCATCAACGATTCGGCGGGCGCGCGGATCCAGGACGCGGTGACGTCGCTGGCGTGGTACGCCGAGCTGGGCCGTCGTCACGAACTGCTGCGCGGTCTGGTGCCGGAGATCTCGATCATCCTCGGCAAGTGCGCGGGCGGTGCGGTGTACTCGCCGATCCAGACCGATCTGGTGGTGGCCGTGCGCGATCAGGGCTACATGTTCGTCACCGGCCCCGACGTCATCAAGGACGTCACGGGTGAGGACGTGTCGCTCGACGAACTCGGCGGCGCCGACGCCCAGGCCCGCTACGGCAACATCCACCAGGTGGTGGAGAGCGAGGCCGCGGCGTTCCAGTACGTGCGCGACTACCTGGAGTTCCTGCCCGCCAACACCTTCGACGATCCGCCGATCGTCAACCCGGGTCTGGAACCGGAGCTCACGCCGCATGACTACGAGCTCGACACGATCGTGCCGGACAGCGACAACATGGCCTACGACATGCACGAGATCCTGCTGCGGATCTTCGACGACGGCGACGTGTTCGACGTCGCCGAGCAGCAGGGCCCGGCGATCATCACCGCGTTCGCGCGGGTCGACGGCCGACCGGTCGGTGTGGTCGCCAACCAGCCGATGCACCTGTCCGGGGCGATCGACAACGAGGCGTCCGACAAGGCGGCCCGGTTCATCCGGTTCTGCGACTCCTACAACCTGCCTTTGGTTTTCGTGGTGGACACCCCGGGCTTCATGCCGGGTGTGCAGCAGGAGAAGGGCGGCATCATCAAGCGCGGCGGGCGGTTCCTCAACGCCGTCGTCGAGGCCGACGTGCCGAAGGTGACGATCACGATCCGCAAGTCCTACGGCGGCGCGTACGCGGTGATGGGGTCCAAGCAGCTGTCGGCGGATCTGAACTTCGCGTGGCCGACCGCGCGCATCGCGGTGATCGGCGCCGAGGGGGCGGCGCAGTTGCTGGTCAAGCGGTTCCCCGACCCGACGGCGCCCGAGGTGCAGAAGATCCGGGCGGACTTCATCGAGGGCTACAACCTCAATATGGCCACGCCGTGGATCGCCGCCGAGCGCGGGTTCATCGACGCGGTGATCCAGCCGCACGAGACCAGGCTGCTGCTGCGCAAGTCGTTGAACCTGCTGCGGGACAAGCAGATCAGCCGCGTCCAACGCAAACACGGCCTGACCCCGATCTAACCCCTTCGCGCGTGGTCCCACACGCAGCCTGGGGATCCGCTGCGGTAGCCGTTACACTGCGGCAATGCCGCTAGCCGAGGGTCAGGAGATCGCGGGCTACACCGTCCTGCGATCGCTGGGCACGGGCGGTATGGGTGAGGTGTATCTGGCCCGGCATCCGCGGCTTCCGCGCCAGGACGCGCTGAAGGTGTTGTCGGCGACGGTGTGTGCGGACCCCGAGTACCGCGAGCGGTTCAACCGGGAAGCCGACATCGCCGCATCGCTGTGGCATCCGCACATCGTCGAGGTGCACGACCGCGGCGAGGTCGACGGTCAACTGTGGATCGCGATGGACTACGTCGAAGGCACCGACGCCGCGCAGTGGGCGCAGCGTTACCCCGACGGTATGCCGCCCGAGCAGGTGATCGCGATCGTCACCGCGGTCGCCGAAGCGCTCGACTACGCCCACCAGCGCAACCTGACCCATCGCGACGTCAAACCGGCCAATATCCTGATCGCCAACCCGAGAACCGGCGATGAGCGGATCATGTTGGCCGACTTCGGAATTGCCCGGCGAGGTGACGACGCGAGCGGCCTGACGGGGACGAACATGACGGTCGGCACCGTCGCGTACGCCGCCCCCGAACAACTCAAGGGTGAGCGGATCGACGGCCGTGCCGACCAGTACGCGTTGGCGGCCACGGCTTTTCAGCTTCTGACCGGAACGCCGCCGTTCCAGCACTCCAACCCGGCGGTGGTGATCAGCCAGCACCTGACCGCGGCACCGCCGGCGATCGGTGCCCGTCGGCCGGAATTGTCCAGTCTCGGAACGGTTTTCGACAAGGCGCTGGCCAAGGAGCCGAGCGAGCGTTACGCCCGGTGCATCGACTTCGCGCGCGCGTTGGCGCAGCGCCTCGGCGTCGCAGGCCAGGATATCGGCGCGTCGGAACCGACGATGCTGGCAGCCGCGACGGCCGGGCCGCGGCATGCGAAAAAGCGCTCGCCCAAGCGGCGGTGGATCACCGTGTCGGCGGCGGCTGTGCTTGCGGTGATGGCGGTCGCGGCGACGGCGTTCGTCGTCGGTGAGCGCGCCCGTGACCGCACCACCCCGTCCGAGGCGGCGGCGCTGCCCGTCGTCGTGATCGGCGCGAACTGCGCGACGTTGGGCGCCGCGGGCATCACCGAGGGCGGCGACCCGGCCTACTGCGCGAAGTTGACCAGCACCGGCGCCAGCCTGTGGTCGAAGTATCCCGGCGAGATCGCCGCGCCCACCGTCGCGGCCGGTGCGGAGGCCGAGCATCCGGTGTTGGTGTGCGTGCAGCAGACCGGCCAGAGCCGGTTGGAGTGCCACAACGACATCCTGCAGAGCAACACCGGCAGCTAGTTCAGATCGCCCGCGGTGGTCGCGACCTCGTCGCCGAACCACTTCTCCTTGATGAAGTTGTAGGTGCCGTCCTCGTGCATCCGGAACAGGGCCTGGTTGATGGGTTTTCGCAGCGGGCTGTCGATCCGGGTGACGAATCCCTGGTCCTCTTCGTGGAAGACGGGCCCGGCCATCACGGCCACGCCTTCGCCGCGGTGGGCGACGTAGTAGCGCAGCACGGGGGCGTCGAAGACCACTGCGTCGTAACCCTCTTCGCGCAGCAGGTGGTAGGAGTCCTCGATGGTCGGCGTCTCGGTGTGCTCGATGCCCATGCCGCGCAGGAACTCCGCGGCGGTGGTGTCGGTGACGGTGGCGACCCGCTTGTCGTACAGGTCGGCCGGACCGGTGATCTTGGCGTCGAGCTTGGCGACGGTCAACGTGGCGCTGAGGTTGGCCGAGTAGTACGCGACGAACACGATGCCGGCGAAACCCCACAGCACCGCCAGCGCCTTGGTCACCGTCCGGGTGGCCGAGGCGCTGTTCTTGCCGACCAGCGACCCGATGCCCCAGCCGAACGCCTGGAAGATGCCGGGGAAGTAGGCGCGCGCGACGACCGGTTCGGCGCTGCGCCGCTCGACCAGCCAGAAGATGTGGGCGGGCACGACGCTGACGACGACGGCGGCGCTGAGCCAGATCAGCATCGTGCGGGACAGCAGGAGGTCCAGGTACCCGCCGAGACCGGGGACGGTGGGCCGGGTGTCGTGCACGGGCACGATGATCTGCAGGCCGGCGTCGAGCGTGGGGTGGGTGAAGTCGAAGGACTGTTCCCGCTCCGCCGTCAGCGAGATGCCGCCGACCGCCACCTCGGCCCGGCCGTCGGCGACGGCGGCCAACTGTCCGCGCACATCGTGGGTGTCGACGTATTCGGTGGACCAGTTCAGCCGCTTGGCAATCTCCTCCCACACGTCGATGCTGAACCCGGTCAGGCCCTCGCTGCCGGTCGGCATGACGAACGGTTCGAGCGGGTGGACGGCGACGGAGATGGACCGCGGGTCAGACGGCGGCTCCGGCTCGGACTGGGCGACGGCGTGCGGCGAGGTGAGCAGTGCGACGGGCAGCAGCAGCCAGAGAGCCGCCACCACCAGCATGTACCGGCGCACACCCAGCAAGACGGTCGACCTCGTTTCCGTTCGAGTCCGACGTGACGATACCTCGTACCCCCTGTTCGGCGAGCCTGCGTGCACCCTAGGGCTTGATGCGGATGTGTCCCGGGCTGTACAGGCCGCTGTGGGTCTGCGTGCCGAACTCCAGCTCCGCCGGCTGCGCGTCCCGCGAGTCCGGCGTCGGCTCGAACCGGCGCAGCGAGCCCCAGTCACGGCCCCAGTCCTGCGACAGGTACGTCGCCATCACGTGCGCCCGCAGCAGCAGGTCGGAGATCCCCAGCAGTCCGCCGTTGAGCCCGTCCTGCCAGGTGTCGGTGTCCTTGCGCTTGGCGTTGTAATCCGGCGTGATGCGGAACTTCGGCACGTCGGTGACGCCGTTGGCGTGCAGCATGGGCTGCTGACACGGGAAGGCCAGTCCGACCGCCCAGTCCATCAGGACCGGCTGTTCGGAACCGACGTACTCCTGCACCGAACGCAGTTCCGGCACCCGCGGCGGCGTCACCGCCACCCAGTCGCCGGGGGTCAGCGAACGATCCTCGGCCACAACGCGAACCGCGACCGCATCGGCCGGGATGTCCGAACGCGGGAAGCGCAGGTTGCGCCACGACGGAATCGGACCCAGGTCGTAGGGCACCAGGCGGCCGCCCGGTAACAGTGCCCCGTCGGGACCCCGTCGCGCGTACTCCAGTTCGACGGTCTGACCCTCGGTGCGCCCGTTGAACACGCTGTCGCCGGTGATGGTGCCCGCGGCGGTCACCACCACCAGCGGGTGGGCGTCGTCGGCGGGCGGGAGCTCGTACCACGCCGACGCCAGCGTGCTCTCCTGTTGCGGCCCTTCGGTATAGCTGCCCGCCACCGGAACCCGCGCCGGGTCCAGGCCGTACGGCAGCGGCACCGTCGAACCGTTCACCCCCGGCCGCGACAGCTCGGTCGGCTGGTCCCAGTCGTAGTCGGTACCCGGCATCGGCAGGTTCATCCGGATCGCCTCGGCGACAATCTTTTCCGGCACACCGTTCGGGGTGAAGCCGACCGGGTCGACGCCACCCAGCGGGCCCAGCGGCCCGTAGTCGCCCGGTAGCGGCGTCATGAAGCCGTCGTTGGCGTCGGGTTCGACGAGCACGTCGTCGGCCAGCATGCAGCCGCCCGCGAACGCCCGCAGGTTGGCCCATCCGTTCGAGTAGGTCGGGTACTGGCGCACCACGCCGATCAGCATCGACCCGACGAACACCAGCACCATGAACCCGGCCGTGACCGGCACCGGCGCCGTCGTCAACGCTCGCGCGATGCGCCCCTCGCCGCGATCCCGCGACGAGAAGTGCAGCCACGTCGCCCACACCGCGGCGATCGCGAACAACACGAAGAAGACTGTGCTGACGGTGATTCCGCCGATCGCGGGCATGTCGTTGTTGAACGGCACACCGAAGCTCGAGACATACCACCAGCCGTTGGTGGTGGCGAAGCACAGCGCCAGCACGAACAGCACCGCGGCCAGGAACGCCATCCGGTTGCGGGACCACTTGAGCACCGCGGGCGAGGCCAGCACCGTCACCAGTGCCGCCATCGCCGCACCCACCGCGGCGAACAGGCCGAAGTGGTGCACCCACTTCGTCGGGGTGAACATCAGGAAGAACACGGTGCCCAGGATGATGCCCATCAACCGCCACGCCGGCCCGCGCGCGACTCCGGGCACCCGGCCGCGTCGCAGCATGATGAACATCGACACGAACAGCGACAGCGCGGTGATCAGGAATCCGAACCGCCGCGACAGCGACCCGTCGACGGTCGGCAGGATCAGGTAGTAGTAGCGCAGGTTCTCGGTGTACCACTCCTGGTTCGGACCGATGTCGGTGCGGATCCTGGTGGCCTCCAACACCGTTGCGATGGTCTGGTCGGCGAAGACGACGGGCAGGATCACCGTGCCCGCGGCCAGCAGCGGCAGCAGCAGCGGCCACACCCCGACGACGCGCCTGCGCCGCACCAGGATTCGCAGCAGCGGACGCCCGCCGGCCACCAGTGCGGCCACCGCGATCAGCCCGGTCGGCTGGATCCCCAGCGTGAACGCCGCGGTGATGATCGCGAACGCCGCGGGGGTGAGCCGGCCCGAGGTGATCGCCCGCTCGATCAGCACGTAGGTGATCAGCGCTCCGGTGGCGATCTGCCCCTCGGGGCGCAGCCCGTTGTTGAACGGCATCCACGCCGCCAGCAGCACCAGGCCGGCCGCCCACAGCGCGGGCCTGCTCGCCGCCACCGCCGGTCCCAGCCGCGGCAGCACTTCGCGAGACAGCAACAGCCAGCACAGGATTCCGCAGATCAGGTCGGGCAGGCGCATCCAGATGCTGGAGTCGCTGACGCTGGTCATCATCGCCAGCACGTTGTAGTACCAGCCGAACGGGTCTTCCGGGCTGCCGAACCACCGGAAGTAGTTCGACATGTACCCGGCGTGCCCGGCGACCCGGGCCATGCCGAGGATGTAGCCGTCGTCCGATGAGTTCGCCCCGATGACGTGCCAGACCGCGAACCCGCCGATCACCGCGACGTCGGTCGACGTGAAGGTGCGCCACCGCTGCGGGATCCACCGGCGCATCCGCCGCCCGTCCATCCGGTCCAGCCGCCACAGCGCCAACAGCGCGATCGCCGTGGACAGGATCGCCAGCAGCATCGCCGCCAGCTTGAGCGGGGTCGGCTCGGTGGTGAACCGGGTGTCGATGTCCGCGGACAGGCTCAGCCCCGGCGGCGCGGGCCCGGTCAGGTCGGTGAAGACCCCGACGATCGTCGGGCGCAGGTTCGGGTCCGGGAAGCCGCTGTACTGCGGTGAGCCGTCGGCTTTGGTCAGCCCGACGAACGTCGCGAACGTGCCGTCTTCGGACGAGGTGATCTCGATGCGTTCACACTCGGGTCCCGCGACCCGCGCGCGCGGCACGCTGGCCACCACCACATTGCGGTCGGTGATGTCGACGCGCTCCGGCCCGACGGTGACGAAAAGCGCCTGCAGCGCAGCCTGTTTGCCGTCTTTGGGTGCGGTGCCCAGGATCAGCCCGCCGCGCGGCGGCATCGACCGGACCACCTCGCACGGCACGGTCACCGACATCGTCACCGGCGTCTGGCTGATCAGCGGGGCGGTGACGTTGTCGAGCCGCCCGTTCTGCGGCCAGTTCAGCGTCGCGGTGGTCTGTTCGACCGGCAGCAGCGGGGTCGCGACCGACAGCAGGAACCCGAGCAGGCCGGCGATCGTGGCCACCCAGCGGGCGATCCGCACGTCGTCGCGGCGGGAGTCGGTGGTCACGGTCATGGCAGCGCCCGGATCGGTCCGTTGCGGCTCCACCCGAACACCCGCGCCGTGCCCTGCTCGATCACCGCGTCGGGCGCCTGCGAGGCGGGCACCACCCGGTCATAGCGTTCGATCGAACCCCAGTCGCGGTACCAGTCGCCGCGCAGATACGTCGGCACGGTCGCGGTCCGCAGCAGCGCCTGGATGAACAGGAACGGACCTCCGTCCTGGGCCGATTGCCACTGGTTCGACGACACGACCACCTGCTTGAGATTCGGAAGGATGCGGTACTCGGGCAGTTCGGCGACGCCGAGGCGTTCGGCGAACGGCCGCTGGCACGGGAAGTTCGCGGCGGTCGCGATGTCCATCAGCACCGGGGTCTGCGACCCGAGGAACTCCTGGGCGGTCTGCAGCACCGGCACCCGCGGCGGGGTGAATGCGAACCACTGGTCCTCCGACAGGTTCGGGTCGTCGGCGACGATGCGGGCGACGTTTGCCTCCGGCGGGGCCCATTCGAGCGGGAAACGCAGGTTGCGCCAGGCCTTCTGCGGGCCGGGACCGATGTCGATCGGTTGCACCTCGGCCAGCGGCGTGTAGCCGCCGTCGGGACCGCGCACGCCCCACTGCAGTTTCAGCGACTGCCCGTAGTTGAACGAGCCGTCTTCCTCGTAGAACCAGATCGCCCCCGCCGCCGCGACGGTCACCAGCGGCCGGTCCGGGGTGCGGGGCGGCAGCTGGTACCACGCGGAGGTGACCTGGGCGGCGACGGTATTCTCGTCGTAGCTGCCCATCACCGGAACACGTTGCGGGTCAAGGCCGAACGGCAGGAACACCCGCGACCCGTTGACCCCCTCCGGGCCGTATCCGCCTCCGGTGCCCGCGGCGAAACCGATCCCGACGTTCGGCTCGTTGGGTGAGCCGTCGGAGTTCACGGTGCCCGGGTTGGCGGTGACCGGCTCGGGCGGTTCGAGGGTGTCGCTGACGCCGTTGGGGGTGAAGCCGACCGGGTCCTCCCCGCCGAGCGGGCCGTACTCGCCGAACCGTTGACCCGGAACGGGTTGCAGCAGACCGGCATTGGTGTCGGGTTCGACGAGCACGTCGTCGGCCATGGCGCAGCTGGCCTCGGAAAGCCCCGATCTCAGCGCCGACACGTTCGCCTTGGCGGTGGTGTAGACGGGGTAGCGCTGCACGGCGCCCTTGGCCATCGAGCCGACCTCGAGCACCACCATGATCGTCGCCACCACCAGAAGCGGTGTCGACGCCAGCACCCGGTTGCGCCGGGTGTCGGCGACCTGGGTGTGCCCGGCGTAGTCGATCCGGAAGTGCAGCCAGCCCGCGAGCAGCCCCGATGCGATGGCCAGCACCAGGAAGATGCCGGTCACCGGGATACCGGCGATCACGGGCTGCTTGTCGAACCACGGCACCCCGTAGTTGCCGACGTAGAACCAGCCGTTGATCCCCGATGTCGCCCAGGCCAGCACGAACAGCAGCGCGGTCACGTACAGCGCGAGGTTGCGGCGGCTGTGCAGACCGACCCGCGCGAACGCGAACGCCGTCACCGCGCCCAGCGCGCCGGCCAGCCCGGCGAACGCGCCGAACTGCACCGCCCACTTGGTCGGGGTGAACGTCAGCAGCAGCAGGCCGACGGCCGTAGACCCGATCAGCCGCCACACCGGCCCGCGGGCCATGCCGGCGACCCCGCCGCGGCGCAGCAGCACGGCCAGCATGCCGAACAGGCACAGCATCAGCACCAGCACCGCGAACCGCCGGGTCAGCGACGAGTCGACGCTGTCCTCGACGGTCAGGAAGTAGTAGCGCAGGAAGTCCTGGTACCAGGCGATCGTCGGGCCCACCACGTACTTGATGCGCGCCGACTCGGCGACGGTCGCCAGGGTCTGGTCGCGGAACACGACCACGAAGATCACCGACAGCGACGCCAGCAGCGCGGCCACCGGGGCCAGCACCCCGTCGACCGGGCGCCGCGCCCGGATGGTGCCCACGATCGCGCGGGCCCCGACCAGCAGCGGGGCCACCGCGATCAGGCCCTGGGGCGCCAGCGTCACCGCGAACACCGCCACCACGACGGCCACCGCCGCCGGCCACACCCGCCGGGTGGCGACGGCGTTCTCGACCAGCACCCACACCGCGACCGCTCCGAACGCGATCAGCGGCTCCGGACGCAGGCCGTTGTTGAACGGCAGCCACGCCGCCAGGAACACCGCCGCGCCGGTCCACACGGTCACCCGGTTGGCCGCCAGCCGGCCGCCGAGGCGCGGCAGCACGCAGCGGCTCACGATCAGCCACGCGCCGATTGCAGCGGCCGTGGCGGGCAGGCGCATCCAGACGCTGGCGGTGCTCACCGACGCCAGCGCCGAGAGCACCGACTGGTACCAGTCGAACGGGGCCTCGGTGGCGCCGAAGAAGCGGTAGTAGTTGGCGGTGTAGCCGGCGTCGGCCGACACCCGCGCGATGGTCAGGTTGTACCCGTCGTCCGAGGACAGCGCGCCGATCATGTGCCACAGGCCCAGCGTGCCGACGACGCCGATGTCGGCCGCCCAGTGCCAGAAGCCGACGCGCCACCAGCGCCGTCCCGCCCGGGGTGCCCGCCGGCCCGCGGCGCGGTCGATCAGCGCGAGCGCCACCACCGACGCCAGCACGCACAGCACGCCGAGCACCATCGCCGCGAGCTTGAGCGTCGTCGGTGAGGTGATGAACCGGGTGTCGACGTCGATACGCGCCGACAGTCCGTCCTGCGGGGCGACCCGCAGGTCGGTGAAGACGCCCGCCACCTGCGGCTTCTTCTCCGGGGCCAGGGTGCCGACGGCGCCGGGGATGCCGATGAAGTCGGCGCCGACCGCTCCCGGGTCGGCCCATACGTGCAGCGTGCTGCAGGCGCCCGATTCGACGGCCGGCCTCGGTGCGACGGCGGCCACCGAGTCGCGGAAGGCCACCACCACGACGTCGGAGGTGGCCCGCACGAACAGTCCGTTGCGGGTGGCGTCGATCCCGCCCGGCGGCACCGTCGACAGCACCAGTCCGCCGTCTTCGGGCAGCGTGGCCACCGCCTGGCACGGGATCGACACGTCGAGCGCTTGCGGGGCGCCGGACACCAGCGGCGCCGTGATGTCGGTGACGAAGCCGTCCTCATTCGGCGCCTGGGGCCACAGGATCGTCGCGGTGGTCTGCTGGACCGGCAGCAGCGGGACCAGCCCGCACAGCAGCACACCGGCGAGGCCCGCGACGACGGCGATCAGTCGGGCGACCCGGCGGGTCCGCTCATCCTCGTCGCTCGGCACGAGGGTCGATGGTAGGCGACGCCGATGAGTGCGCCCGCCACGCGGGACCGTGCCGGTGTCGCAAAGCGGCCGGACCGGTCAGGACAGCCGCAGCGGCGCCGGGCTCCACAGCCCGCTGCGGGTCGCGGTGCCCAGGTCCAGACGGGCCGCGGTGGCGTCGGGGTACCACGGGGTGAGCTGCTGCAGCGAACCCCAGTCGCGGAACCAGTCGTCCTTGAGATAGGTCGACACCGTCGTCGCGCGCACCAGCAGTTCGGTGATGCCCAGCGGCCCGCCGCCGAGGTAGTCCATCACCGGCGAGTTCGCCTCGGCGCCGAACCGGTCGGGCAGGATCCGCCACTTCGGCACCTCGATGACGCCGTTCTGGTGCCCGTAGGGCCGCTGGCACGGGAACGCCAGGCCGACCAGCCAGTCCAGGAACACCGGGTCCTCGGAGCCGACGACGTCCTGCAGGGTGCGCAGGTCGGGGATGCGCGGCGGGGTGATCGCGATCCAGTGCTGCGGGTCGAGGTCGTCGTCGGTGGCGACCAGCCGGACCTGGGTGGCCTCGCCGGGGATCGCCGCCAGCGGCGCGCGCAGGTTGCGCCAGGCCGGTGAGGCGCCGACGTCGCCGAACCCGAGGCCGCCGCCGGGTTCGTCGGCCGCGGCCTGTTCGTCGGTGGCCCACTGCAGGACCACCTCACCGGAGTCGAACCGGCCGGCCGCGGAGACGACGAGCAGCGGACCGGCCGCGTCCCGGTCGGCGGGCAGCCGGTACCAGGCCGACCGCAACTGCGCGGGCTGCTGGGTGCCGGCCCGCCAACTGCCCATCACCGGGGTGGTGCGCGGGTCGAGGTTGTATGGCAGTCGGGCCCGGGAGCCGTTGACCCCGGCGCCGGCGGTGGTGCCGCCCTCGGTGCCGCCGTTGCCGGCCTGGTCCTCGTCGTTGTTGTCGGTGTCGGCGAAGTTGGTCGACGTGCCCTCTCCGCTGACGGTCTGATCGGCGGAGACGTCGGCGGGAATCCCGTTGGGCCCGAAGCCCTGTGCGACGCCCGCGCCGAGGGCCTCGCCGACGGGTGTGTCGACCGGGACGAGCATGCCGACGTTCGGGTCCTGTTCGACCAGAACGTCTTCGGCCATACCGCAGGTCTTCCCGGTGAGCGCCTCGAGGTTGGAGCGGCCCACACTCCAGGCCGGGTACTGGCCGATCATCGCCACGGTCAGCGACACCACCTCGAAGGTCACCACCAGCCAGGTGGCGACGGCCAGCGGCGCCTGCACGATCCGCTGCCAGCGCCGCGGCGGGCCGGGCGGTGAGACGTCGCGTCCGGAGAAGTGGAACCAGGCGGCGGCCAGCAGCGTCAGGACCGTCAGGCCCAGCAGGATCGTCGAGAAGCCGAACTTCCACTCCGGCATGGCATTCGACCACGGCACACCGAAGTTGGAGACGTACCACCAGCCGTTGACGGTGGCGAACGACAGCGCCATGGTGAACAGCACGGTGGCGGCGAACACCGACCGGTTGCGGCGCGAGCGCATCGCGGCCGCGGTGACCGCTACGGCAGCCAGCGCGCCCAGCGAACCGGCCAGCCCGGCGAACACCCCGAAGTGGTGGGTCCACTTGGTGGGGGTGAACATCATCGCCAAAAACGAGATCACGGTGATGCCGACGATGCGGCGGCTGGGGCCCAGCGCGGTACCCGGAATCTTGAACTTGCGCAACGCCATCGCGACCGCGGCCGCCAGCGCCAGCAGCAGTGTCAGCACCGCGAAGCGCCGCGCCACCGAGCCGTCGGGGCTCAGCGTGAACAGCCGCTCGTAGCGGATGTGCTCGTCGAACCAGCTCAGGCTCGGGCCGACGGCGGACTTGAATCCGCTGGCCTGCAGTTCGGCGGCCAGCGTCTGGTCGCGGAAGATCAGGATGATCGTCACGGTCGACGCGGCCAGGATCGGCGCCAGCAGCGCCAGGTAGCCGAATCGCGAGACATGCGCGGCCACAATGGTTTTCAGTGGTCCGACGGCGACAAGCAGCGCCCCGACGGCGGCGATTCCGGTCGGGCCGGAGAACAGCGTCAGCGCGCCGATGATGACCGCGATCGCCACCGGCAGCAGCCGGCTGGTGGCCACGCCGCGCTCCACCGAGCACCAGGTCAGCAGGATGCCCAGCGCGATGATCGGCTCGGGCCGCAGCCCGTTGTTCAGCGGCAGCCAGAACGCCAGGAACAGACCGGCCGCCGTCCACGCCGCCGCCGGGGTGGTCTTGACCGCGTGCCCCAGCCTCGGGATCACCTCGCGGCTGATCAGCCACCAGCACGTCAACGCCATCAGCAGGGTGGGCAGCCGCATCCACACGCTGTGGGTGCTGACGTGCGCCCACAGCGCCAGCAGGTCGTAGTACCAGCCGAACGGCGCCTCCGGGGTGCCGAACCAGCGGTAGTAGTTGGCCATGTAGCCGGCCTGCTCGGAGACCCGGGCCATGGTCAGGATGTAGCCGTCGTCGGCGGTGTTGGCGCCGACGAAGTGCCACCACACCAGCACCGCGGTGACCACCCCGTCCAGCGGGCGCAGCGTCCACCAGCGCGGCGGCAGGAACCGCTTGACGCGGCGGCCGTCGGCGGTGTCGAGCACGTGCAGGGCGCCCAGCGCGACGACCGTCATCGCCACCCCGATGATCATCGCGAGCGTCTTGAGCAGCGTGGGCGAGGTGCTGTAGCGGGAGTCGAGGGTGGCCGAGAACTCCAGGCCCGGCGGCGCGCGCCCGGACAGGTCGGTGAACACGCCGACGATCTGCGGCCGGAAGTCGTAGCCGCCGCGCTCGCCGCGCAGCGGTTGCCCGGGCTCCGGGTCGTCGGCGCCCTGGGTCAGCCCGACGAACTCGCCGGTCACCTTGTCGGCGTGGGCGGTGAACGTGAGCCGCTCGCACTGCGGGCTGAGCACCTCGGCCAGCGGTGCGCTGATCACCGGGGTGTTGCGCACGATGACCAGCAGGTCGTTGTTGACCCGCTCGATCAGCAGGCCGCGGTCGACGGCCTTGGGCGCCTGCTTGGGCACCGTGGAGAGCAGCACGGTGCGCCCGCGGGTGTCCGGTGCGGCCAGCGGTGCGGCCGCGCTGCACGGAATGCTGATCTCCAGATCGGTCGCGACGTAGCCGATCAGCGGGGCGTCGACGCTTTCCAGCAGGCCGTTCTGCGGCCAGTTCAGCTCGGCGGTGGTCTGCGTGACGGGCAACAGCGGGACCGCGACGGCCAGCAGCGCGCCCAGCAGTCCCGCGACGATGGCGATCAGCCGCGCGGTCTTATGGTTTGACCCGACCCCGGCTTGTGCGACCACGGGGTGCGATCTTAATTGGGCTTGCGGATGGCAAGCACGAACGGGCCGATACTGGACACCTCGAAGTGGGGTTCGTCGAACAGCGCCTCGTCCAGCGCGACGTGGTAGCGCCGCACGTTGGGCTGGTTCGGGTACACGTCGGAGGCCAGCCGCAGCGTGTAGGTGTCGTCGGCGCCGCGGCGCATCAGGAACACCGTCGGCGCCTCCCAGGCCAGGTTGTCCAGCGCTTCGACGAACCGGTCGGCCTCGGTCAGCGTGGCCCAGCTCTCGATCGCGTCGGCACGCTTCTCGAACTGGGCGAGCGGGTTGGCGTAGTGCGACGTGAGCCCCTGGAAACCGTAGTACGGGTAGTACGACAGGAAGCTGTAGTCGGCGGTCAGGACGACGGTCTCGTTGCGGGGCCGGCCCGTCACCTCGAGGATCCTGGCGTCGATCTCGCGGTAGTAGCGCTCGGCGCCCGGGGGCCGGCGGTCCGCGCGCTGCCCGTCGCCGTCGGTGTCGGTGTAGGCGACGACGATGTCCGAGCGCAGCACGTCGGGGATGTCCTGGCTGTAGGTCAGCGCGCCGACGGCGCCCAGCGTCGCCGCGACCGCCACCACCTTCTGCGCGTTCTCCGGCCGCACCCGGGCCGCCACCGCGCGGGTGACGTCGATGAAGCCGAACGCACCCGCGGCGGTCAGCAGGATCGTCAGCGTCGGGTTCAGACGGAACGACAGCAGCGTCGTACCCAGCAGCGTGGTCAGCATCGACAGCAGCGACCAGGCGTAGACGGCCAGCACCGCGATCGCCAGGGCCCCGGCCCGCGTCGAGGACCGCGCCCGCCAGACCAGCCACAGCGTGCCCAGCATGCACAACGCGCCGAGCAGCGTGGGATGCAGCATCGGGAACTCCAGCTGTGCCCCGTCGGTCGGCAGGTAGTGCTGCGCGGTGCCGGAGTCGGCGGGTTCGCCGCGGGCGGCGGCCAGCAGCCACGGGCCCAGCCCGACCAGCCACATGGCGATCGAGATCGCGGCGATGACGGCCAGCCGCAGCAGCGGGCCGATGTGTCGGCGCGTGACGGCCAGCAGCACCGCCATGATTGCCAGCGTGAACGCGGCGTACGCCAGCAGCAGCGTGTAGGACAGCGCGGCGACGCCGAGGAACAACCCGGTCCCGATGACCGCGGCCCAGCCACCGTTGCGGTCAGCGCCGCGCAGACCCGACCACGCCAGCACGAAGATCGGCGGCAGCAGCACGGCGATGATCGCGGCGTACGGTTCGGCCGGCGAGTAGGCCAGTGTCGCCGCGGTGGTGGCCGTCGACACCACCAGCGCGTACTCGAAGCGGATCATCGCCGCCCACAACACGAACGCGACCGCCACCGCGGCCGTGATCGAGATGACGGCCCACGGTTTGAACATCTCCCAGGCGGGGGTGCCGGTCAGCGCGGCCAGCCGCCCGCCGACCCAGAACCAGCCGGGCGGGTAGAACGGCGGCAGGCCCATGTAGGTCATGTCGCGCAGCGCCGGCGAATCGGTCAGCCGGGTCAGGTACTCGGTGCGGAACTGCTGGTCGACCGAGATGCCGTACAGGTAGAGCTTCGTCGCCCCGAGTGGCATGGCGATGGTCACCACCGCGAACGCCGACAGGAACACCGTCGCGCCCAGTTCGGCGAGCCGCCGCCTCCCGCGCCGCCACAGCAGCCCGCTGGCCAGAACGCCGATCAGACAGGCGACCTGGCCGACGGTGGTCAGCGCGTGCAGCTGATTCGACGAGTTGTAGGCGGGCCACTCGACCCGCGCGATCGCGGCCAGCGACACCACCGCCACGACAACCGCCACCGCCCCGGCGGCCGCCATCTGCCCGGCGATTCTCGTCGGCAGGGCCAGCGAGCCTGGCATCAAATCGGGAGCTTGCGGAAGATCGGGCGCGGGATGTGGCGCAGCACCATCATCACGTAGCGGAAGGTGCCCGGCGCCCAGACCAGTTCCTTGCCCTTGGCCGCGGAGGTGACCGCCAACTCGGCGACGTAGTCCTTGTCGACGGTGAACGGCGCCTCCTTGGTGCCGGTCGCCTTCCAGTGCTCGATCGTCGTGGTGGTACGGACCTGGCCGGGCCGGATGACCAGCACTCGAACACCGTGCTCGCGCAACGCTTCTCCGAGCCCGAGGTAGAAGCCGTCCAGTCCGGCCTTGGTGGAGCCGTAGACGAAGTTGGAGCGACGCACCCGTTCACCGGCGGCCGAGCTCATCGCGATGATCTGCCCGAAGCCCTGCGCGCGCATCTTCTCGCCGAGCAGCACGCCGACCGAAACGGCTGCGGTGTAGTTGATCTCGGCGATCTGTACCGCCTTGGACTGGTCCTGCCACAGCTCCTCGGCGTTACCCAGCAGGCCGAAGGCCACGATTGCGACGTCGATATCGCCACCGGCGGCCGCCTTCTCGATCACCGCGGGATGGCTGGCGGTGTCCAGGCCGTCGAAGTCGACCCACTCGACGGATCTGGCGCCTGCGGCTGTCATCTCCGCGATCGCGTCGTCCTTGCGGGGATGGCCCGGCAGGTCGGCCAGCACGACGCGGGCCTTCGCGTTGCGCAGATAGCGCGCGCAGATCGCCAGCCCGATCTCCGAGGTGCCGCCGAGCAGCAGGATGGTCTGCGGATTACCCACGGCGTCAAGAACCATTTACAGCAACTCCAAGCGTCGGGCCATGTCGGATGCGAAGACACCGTTCGGGTCGGCCTTGCGGCGCACGGCGATCCATTCGTCGATACGGGGATACATCTGGTGGAAGCGCTCGGCGGTCACCCGGGAGTCCTTGGCGGTGTAGACCCGGCCGCCGAACTCCATCACCCGCTCGTCGAGTTCGTTGAGGAACTCGTTGACCCCGGGCCGGTTGGGGAAATCCATCGCGACGTTCCACCCGGCCATCGGAAAGCTCAGCGGCGCACGGTTACCGGGGCCGAACAGCTTGAACACGTTGAGCGCCGAGTAGTGGCCCCTGGTCTGGATCCAGCGGATGATCGCCTTGAACTCCTCGAGCGCGTCGGGCGGGACCAGGAACTGGTGCTGCGCGAAACCGGCTGGGCCGTAAGCGTTGTTCCAGCCGCTGACCAGGTCGAGCATGTGGTAGAACTGCGACAGGTTCATGATCTTGCCGCTGTAGGTTCCGCCGAGCCGGTAGTACACCTCACCGATCGCCATGAACGACAGCTTGTTCATGGCGCTGACCGGGAAGATGTTCGGCACCGTGAGTAGTTGCGGCGCATCGAATTTCAGCGGGTCCCTGGCCAGCTTGGGCGGCAGCTGGTCCAGTGTCGCGAGGCTGCCGCGGCTGATCGAGGCGCGTCCGAGTTTGGGCGGCGGGCTGATCAGGTCGAACCACGCGCTGGAGTAGGTGTAGCGGTCCTCGCTGCCGTCGAGGTGCACCGCGACGGTCTCGTCGAGGTCGCGGGTGGCCACACCGTCGGCGATGAAGTAGGCGGTCTCGGTGCGGGTCATCGCGATCCGGGCGCGCAGCACGACGCCGGTCAGGCCGTTGCCGCCGACCGTGGCCCAGAACAGCTCGGCGTCGGGGCCGTCGGGGGTGAGTGTGCGCACCTCGCCGTCGGCCATCAGCAGGTCCATCGACAGCACGTGGTTGCCGAAGCTGCCGGCGCTGTGGTGGTTCTTGCCGTGGATGTCCGAGGCGATCGCGCCGCCGACGGTGACCTGCCGGGTGCCGGGCAGCACCGGCACCCACAGACCGAAAGGCAGTGCCGCCTTCATCAACTGGTCGAGGCTGACGCCGGCGTCGACGTCGGCCACCGCGGTCTCGGCGCTGATCGAGTGGATCCGGTGCAGCGCGGTCATGTCGATGACCAAGCCGCCGCCGTTGCACGCCTGGTCGCCGTAGGACCGGCCGAGGCCGCGGGCGAGCACGCCGCGCTGCAGGTAGGTGGGGCTCGAGGCGCTGCGGTCGGCGGCCTCGCGGACCGCTCGGGCGATCAGTTCGACGTCCGGTGTGCTCAGCACCTGGGCGACCGACGGTGCGGTACGCCCGAAGCCGGTCAGCGCACGCGAAGTCGTCGGCAGGTTCTCGGACATCGTGACGAGGGTACCGTGCGTCCGGTGGCGCCCCGAGCGTCAGCGCAGGCGGAAGATGACCGCGCGCTGGACGACGAAGTTGATCACCGTCGCGGTGCCCTGCGCGATCACGAACGCGACCGGGACCCGCCACGGCTTCTCGTCCCAGGCGACGTAGAACACATAGTTGATGCCGACCTGCACGGCGTAGGTGACCGCGTACAGCACACACACCGCGACGAACCGTGCCTTGCTCGGCGGGGCCTGGAAGGTCCACCGACGGTTGATCAGGTAGGCGGTGGTGGTCCCGGCGATGAAGCTCAGCGTCTTGGCCACGTTGACGTGCAGGCCGGCCGCGAGCATCGCGACGTAGAGCCCGAAGTCGACGACGGCCGACAGGCCCCCGGTGACGACGAACCGCCACACCTGGGTGCCCAGGCTCAGGCTGGGCGACATGGGGGGCTCGGCCACCCGGGCAGCTTACGTGCCCCCGAAGCAGCTACAGCCCGCTGGCGGCCAGAACACCGCACAGCGCCTCGACCGCGGCGTTGAACGCGTGCTCGGCCGGGGTGCCGAAACCGACGATCACCCCGTCGGGTTGCGGCACCTCGGGCCCGGCCAGCGGATGCCGCATCAACGAAAGCCCCTGCAGCGCAACACCTGCCTCACCGGCGCGCTGCACCACCTCGGGTTCGGCGCCGTCCGGCAGGGTCAACAGCATGTTCAGCCCCGCGTTCAGGCCGCCGATCCCGATGTCGAAGTGCCCCAACGCCTCGACCAGCGTGTCGCGGCGCCGCCGGTACCGCAGCCGCATCCGCCGGATGTGCTTGTCGTAGCCGCCACCGGCGATGAAGTCCGCCATGGTCAGCTGGGCGATCGCGTTGACGTAGAACTGGTCACCGCCGCCTGCCGCGATCACCGGCTCGACGAGGTTGGCGGGCAACACCATCCAGCCCAGCCGCAGCACCGGCGACAGGCTCTTGCTGGCCGATCCGAGGTAGGCCACCCGGTCGGGGGACAGGGCCTGCAGCGCGCCGATCGGTTGGCGGTCGTAGCGGAACTCCCCGTCGTAGTCGTCGTCGATGATGTAGCCGTCGGTGCGCTGCGCCCAGTCCACGACCGCGGTGCGGCGTGACGGGTGCAGCGACATGCCCAGCGGGCTGTGGTGGGCGGGGGTGAGCAGCGCCGCGGGTACGTCGAGCCGATCGAGATCGTCGACCACCGCGCCGTGCTCGTCGACGCCGATCGGCGTCGTCGTCATCCCCGACGCGGCGATGGCATCGCGAAAGATGAACAGCCCGTAGGCTTCCACCGCGATCGGGCGGGTCGCGCCGAACACCCGGGCCAGCATCTCCACGCCGTGCCGGGTGCCCGCGCAGATCACGACCGCGTCGGGGGAAGTGCGTACGCCGCGGGCCCGCCCGAGGTACTCGGCGACGGCCTCGCGCAGTTCGGGCCGCCCGCGCGGGTCACCCATGCGCAGCGCCTCGGTCGGCGCATTGGTCAGTGCGCGACGCGTCGAGGCAACCCACTCGTTGCGGGGGAACTCGGCGACGTCGGGCGAACCGGGCATCAGGTTGTGCCGCGGCACCGTTCGTACGCCGCGCGACCGGGCGGGCACTGCGGGACCGCCGTTGTTGACCACCCAGGTGCCTGCGCCCTGCCGGGAGGCGAGCCAGCCTTCGGCGACCAGTTCGGCGTACGCCTCGGCGACGGTGTTGCGGGCCAATCCGAGATCGGCGGCCAGGCTGCGCGACGGCGGCAGCACCGTGCCGGTCGCGAGCCGGCCGCTGCGGACGGCATCGCGCAACGCGGTGAGCAGCAGTTCCCGGGCGCCGCGCGCGCCGGGTGTGATGCGCTCCCGCAGATCGAGATGCAGGTCGCGGCTGCCCGTATTGGCCCATGAAGCCATGGGCTGATTGAACCATGCGGATGGGACATTGCGCAGTAGCGTCGAAGACATGACCCAGACACTGGAAGCCGTCGACCGGCTGAAGATCTACAAGACCTCGCCTGAACTGCTGGACGCGATGCTGGCACTGAGCACGGCGGCGGCCAAGGACGTCGAGGTCGAACTCGGCGAGCTGATCAAGATCCGCGCTTCGCAGATCAACCACTGCGCGTTCTGCCTCGACATGCACCTGCGCGACGCCCGCAAGCACGGCATCAGCGAGCAGAAGCTCGACCTGATCGCCGCATGGCGGGAGGCCGGCACGCTGTTCACCGAGCGTGAGCGGGCGGCGCTGGCGCTGACCGAGTCGATCACCGACCTGCACGACGGGCACGTCCCCGACGACGTGTACGCCGGAGCCGCCGCGGTGTTCACCGACCGCGAACTCGGGCAGGTGATCGCGATGGCCGTCACCATCAACGCCTGGAACCGCATCAACGTCGCGATCCGGCAGGCCCCGAGGGCGGCCCTGAAATGACCACCGAAATGACCACCGAGATGACCGGGGTCCGGCGGATCACGCTGCCGCAGGTGTCTCCGGAGGTCTACAAGGCGGTGGTGGCGCTGGACGCCGCGGCGTCCAAGGACCTCGATCCCGAACTCGCCGAGCTGATCAAGAACGGGAACTGGGCCAGGTCATCTCGATGGCCCTCACGATCAACGCCTGGAACCGAATCGGCGTGACCACCCGACTGCAGCCGTCGCGTCGCTAGGTTTCAGGTGTGCAGACCCGGTCCGGTGCAGAGATCGTCATCGACGGCGATGTCGTCCACAAACTGCACCGACCGGGTATCAACCCGCGTGATCTGACGGTCCGGCTGGGCGTCGCCGCCCGGTCGGACTGCCTGCTCTCACCGCTGCAGCCCGCGCCGGTGCGCATCGGCGAACGCTGGCGGACCCTCTGGCCCCTCGTCGAAGTGGTTGAGCCGCAACCGGATTCGTTGCCCTGGGCCGAGGCCGGCCGGCTGCTTGCCCGGCTGCACCGGGAGCCGCGGCCGTCGCGCATGGGGGTGCACGGAGGGCCGCAGCGCCTGCGCCGGGCCGTCCGGACCACCGGCGACCCGGTGGTGCGGCGGGCGGCCGCGGGCCTGCCCGACGCGGTGTGGCGGGCCGGTTCGCCGGGCCGCCCGGCGACGCTGGTGCACGGCGACTTCCACCTCGGACAGCTCGGCCGCGCCGACGGCCGGTGGCTGCTGATCGACGTCGACGACCTCGGCGTCGGCGACCCCGCGTGGGATCTGGGGCGCCCCGCCGGGTTCTGGGCCGCCGGGCTGATTCCCGACGACGACTGGCACCGCTTCCTCGACGCGTACCGCGGCGCCGACGGTCCCGCAGTCGGCGACGGCGACCCGTGGCCGGTGCTCGAGCCGTTCGCCCGCGCGGCCGTCGTGCAGGCCGCCGCCCATCATCCCGACGACGAACTGCTGCTGGCCGCCTGCGCGCGGATGGTCTAGCTGGAGAAGAACAGCCGGCCGAACCCCTGCTTGCGGTAGTACTTGTTGCCGCGGTGCCCCCAGCCCGGGCCGTACCCGTAGCCCTGCTGCGCGGGCGGTGGCGGCGGCGGCGCGGCCTGCACGAACCGGTTCTCCATCTGGGTGAGCGATTCGAGCTCACCGAAGTCCAGGAAGATCCCCCGGCAGGTGTCGCACTGTTCGAGGTGGATGCCGTTGCGCTCGTAGGTGCGCATCGAGCCGGCGCACTTCGGGCAGGTCAGGGTGCCGGCCGGACTCGACGGTGTCGACGACGGCGGCTGATATGGCGGGATGCTCATAGCCGCATAACGCTACGCCCGGGCGCCCCAGTTCCGCCGAGTGGCCAGTTATCCGTCGCCGAGCCGCCGAAACCGCGGGTTAAGTGGCCGCTCGGCGCGACCGTCAGACCCAGTAGGCGACGCGGGCGCGGTACTGGCGCATCGCGAACGCCGCGAGGATCCACCCGATCACGGTCAGCACGATCACCACCACCCAGTGCCGCAGTTCCTGGTCGGCGCCCAGCAGCGGGGCCCGCACGATGTCGAGGTAGTGCAGCAGCGGGTTGAGCTCGACGACCTTGGCGTACTGGGCCGCGCCCTGCTGCTGCAGGGTCGACTCGTTCCAGATGATCGGCGTCATGAAGAACAGCAACTGCACCAGGCTGACCAGAAGCGGGCTGATGTCGCGGTAGCGGGTGGCCAGGATGCCGAAGCACAACGCGACCCACACGCAGTTGAGCACGATCAGCGCCAGCGCCGGGATCACCGCGAGGTCGGTCCACGTCCACGGCTTCGGGAAGATGATCGCGATGATCACGAAGATGATGATGTTGTGCGCGAACAGCAGCATCTGCCGCCACACCAGCCGGTAGACGTGCACCGACAGCGGGGTCGGCAGCTGTTTGATCAGACCCTCGTTGGCGACGAACACGTCGGCGCCTTCCAGGATCGACGCGTTGATCAGGTTCCACACGATCAGCCCGAGCGTGACGTACGGAAGGTGTTCGGACAGTTCCAGTTTGAACAGCTTGGAATACAGCAGCCCCATCGCCACCGCGGTCGCGCCGGTGGCGATCGTGATCCAGAACGGCCCGAGCACGGAGCGCCGGTAGCGCTGCTTGATGTCCTGCCAGCCCAGATGCAGCCACAGTTCGCGCCTGCCGAACCCCGCGACCAGATCACCCCAGGCGCGGCTCATGGTCTTCGACTGCGCGGCGGCGTCAGTGAACGTCATCGATGATTCCCGTCAACCCGGTACTCAAACCTGCCGAACCTTTCCCTACGGCCCATGCGCCGCAACCGGATCCACTCCATCAGGGCGGCCGGATCGCGCCGCGACACCAGGAAGAACCAGCCGAAGCGCGCCCACTCCTGAAACTGCAGTCGCCGCAGCCCCGGCTGGGACAGCAGATAGCCGCGGTTGCGGTAGGTATAAAAGCGTTTGCGTTCGTCGTCGGGGTACTGCGTGTGCATCCGCCCGCCGAGGATGGGTTTGAACTCGTCGCCGCCCTGCGGGTGCAGGTACACCGCGTCCAGGCAGGTGCCGAACGGCAGCCCCGAACGCGCCAGCCTGCGGTGCAGTTCGGTCTCGTCGCCGCGCACGAACAGTCGCAGGTCGGGCACGCCGATCACCTCCAGCGTCGCGGCGGCGAACAGGGCGCCGTTGAACAGCGACGCGATCCCGGGCAGCAGGTCCTGCGCGGTGTCGGTACGCAGTTCCGAGACCCGCCGCCGCCATGCGACGCCGCGGCGCAGCGGGAAGGCCAGCCGCCCGGGGTCGTCCATGTCGCAGACCATCGGCGACACCTCGGCCAGGCCGTGCCGGGCGGCGCAGGCCAGCAGCGTGCCCAGCACCTCGGAGTCGGCGGGTCGGCCGTCGTCGTCGGCCAGCCACACCCAGTCCGCGCCCAGCGCCAGCGCATGCAGCATGCCGAGCGCGAAACCGCCTGCACCGCCGAGGTTTCGGCGTGAGCCCAGGTAGGTCGTCGGGATCGGTTGGCCGGCCACCAGCTCGGCGACGCGTGGATCGTCGTCGTTGTCGACGACGATCAGGTGGTCGGGGGCGCGGCTCTGCGCCGACACCGTCTCCAGCGACTTGGCCAGCTCATCGGGACGCCGGTGGGTGACCACCACCGCGCAGACGGTGTCCGTCACGCCGACGCCGGTCGAATCGGTCATCCTGACCGGGTCTCTTCGAGGACCTCGCGGACGTGGCGGGCGGCGTCCTCGCCTTCATACGCGCGCACGACGTCCTCGATGCCGCCCGACATCTTGATGGTGCCGTGGTCGATCCACATCGCGGTGTTGCACAGCCGGGCCAGGAACTCGTTGGAGTGGCTGGCGAACACCAGGATCCCGGACCGCTCGACCAGTTTGGCCAGCCGCGACTGCGCCTTCTTGAGGAACTCGGCGTCCACCGCGCCGATCCCTTCGTCGAGCAACAGGATCTCGGGGTCGATGCTGGTGACCACGCCCATCGCCAGGCGCACCCGCATACCGGTCGAGTAGGTGCGCAGCGGCATCGACAGGTAGTCGCCGAGCTCGGTGAACTCGGCGATCTCGTCGATCTTGGCGAGCATCTGCTTGCGGGTCTGCCCGAGGAACAGCCCGCGGATGATGATGTTCTCGAAACCGGAGATCTCCGGGTCCATTCCGACACCCAGGTCGAACACCGGTGCCACCCGCCCGGTGACGGTCGCGACGCCGCGGGTGGGTTCGTAGATGCCCGAGAGCAGGCGCAGCAGTGTCGACTTGCCCGCGCCGTTGTGGCCGACCAGCCCGACCCGGTCGCCGAGTTCGAGGTTCATGGTGATGTCGCGCAGCGCCTCGATCACCACGACGTTGGAGTCGTTGCGGCCGATCGCGCCGCCCGCCTTGCCGAGGAAGGCCTTCTTCAGCGAGCGCGACTTGGCGTCGAAGATCGGGAACTCCACCCACGCGTTGCGCGTCTCGATGCGGGGGACCAACGCAGGCCCTTTACAGGTACTGCCCGGTTCCCGGATGTGACGGGCCACCGCGGGCCGCCATCCCGGGCGGCAGCGCACCCTGTCCGCGCATCTGCTCGAGCTGCTGGCGCGCGGCCATCTGCTGGGCGAACAGGGCGGTCTGGATTCCGTGGAACAGGCCCTCGAGCCAGCCCACCAGCTGGGCCTGGGCGATGCGCAGCTCGGCGTCCGAGGGCACCCCCTCTTCGGTGAACGGCAGCGTGAGCCGCTCGAGCTCCTCGCGCAGTTCCGGTGCGAGCCCGTCCTCCAGTTCGGAGATCGACGTGCGGTGGATCTCGCGTAGCCGGTTGCGGCTGGCGTCGTCCAGCGGCGCGGCCCGCACCTCCTCGAGCAGCTGTTTGATCATGGTGCCGATGCGCATCACCTTGGCGGGCTGCTCGACGAGGTCGGTCAGCGACTTGTTGTCGGAGTCCTGGCCGTCCTGACCGTCCTGGTCGGCGTCACGGCTGATGATCTCGATGTTGTCGTCGTCGGTCATATGTCCGGTGTTCCCTCTGGTTTCCATCTAACCCGGCCTGTTCGGACCGGGCCCGGCCCACGGCCGCAAACCATCTAGCGACACTAGTCCGTGACGGTAACCCACCTGGTCGCCGCCACCGCGGGAGCGTCAGCAACGGCCGCGAGATCAGCACTCCGATCCCGAAGCTCACTGGACTAGTATGGCTGCCCAGTGGACCCCGTCAGGACTGGCGGGTCGCGCCGACGTTCGGCCAGGGCCGGATCGGTTTGTGCTTTTCACGGACGCTCGAAGGTGGGCAGGCATGGCGTACGACGTCGCCCGGGTGCGAGGGTTGCACCCGTCGCTGGGCGACGGCTGGGTACGGTTCGACGCCCAGAACGGAATGCTGCTGCCCGACACCGTGGGCCGGGCCGTGTCGACGGCGTTCCGCGCGTCGATGCCGACGCCGGTCGGCCCGCATCCGTCGGCGCAGCGCAGCGCCGCCGTGCTCGCGGCCGCCCGCCAGGCGGTGGCCGACCTCGTCAACGCCGACCCGCGCGGGGTGGTGCTCGGCGCCGACCGGTCGATCCTGCTGACGTCGCTGGCCGACGCGTCGTCGTCGCGGGTCGGGCTGGGCTACGAGGTCGTGGTGACCCGCCTCGACGACGAGGCCAACATCGCGCCCTGGCTGCGGGCGGCCAATCGGTATGGCGCCAAGGTGAAATGGGCCGAGGTCGACATCGAGACCGGCGAGCTGCCGGCCTGGCAGTGGGAGAGCCTGATCACCCGGCCCACCCGGCTGGTGGCGATCACGTCGGCGTCCTCGACGCTGGGCACGATGACCGATCTGCGGGCGGTCACCAAGCTCGCTCACGACCAGGGGGCGCTGGTGGTGGTCGACCATTCGGCGGCCGCGCCTTATCAGCTGATCGACCTCGACGAGACCGACGCCGACGTGGTGGCGGTCAACGCGCTGGCCTGGGGTGGGCCCCCGATCGGCGCGCTGGTCTTTAGGGACCCGGCGGTGATCGAGACGTTCGGCGCGGTGTCGCTGAACCCGTACGCGACGGGCCCGGCGCGCCTGGAGGTCGGCGCGCACCAGTTCGGTCTGCTCGCCGGCGTGGTCGCCAGCATCGAGTACCTGGCCTCGCTGGACGAGGCGGCAGGCGGTTCCCGGCGCGAGCGCCTGGCGGTGTCGATGCAGTCGGCGGCCTCGTACATGAACCGGCTGTTCGACTACCTGCTGGTGTCGCTGCGCTCGCTGTCGACGGTCATGGTGATCGGCACACCCGAGGCCCGTATCCCGGTGCTCAGCTTCGCCGTGAGCGACGTGCCCGCCGACCGCGTCGTGCAACGGTTGGCCGACAACGGGATCCTGGCGATCTCCAATGCCAGCTCGCGGGTGCTCGACGTGATCGGCGTCAACGACATCGGCGGCGCGGTGACCGTCGGCCTGGCGCACTACACCACCACCGCCGAGGTCGACCAGCTGGTGCGCGCGCTCGCCTCGCTCGGCTGACTTCGCTCAATCACTCACGCGCAGAAGCACTTTGCCCGACACCTCGCCGGACTGCAGCAGTTCGTGCGCCGCACCTGCCTGCTCGACGCCGAACTCGGCGCCGATGATCGGGCGCACCTGCCCGCTCTGCACCATCGGCCACACGTTGTCGCGCACCGCGGCGACGATCTCGCTCTTGCTGCCGCGGCCGGTGACCGGGCGTGCCCGCAGCGCGGTGGCGATCACGCCCGCGCGTTTGGCGAGCAGTTTGCCGATGTTGAGTTCGCCCTTGACGCCGCCCTGCATCCCGATGATGACCACCCGCCCGTCGGCGGCCAGCGCGTCGATGTTGCGGTCCAGGTAGGCCGCTCCGATGATGTCGAGGATCACGTCGGCGCCGCCCTCGGCGGAGACGCGTTCGACGAAGTCGTCGTCGTGGTAGTTGATCAGCACCTCGGCGCCCAGTTCGGCGCACAGGTCGAGTTTGTTGGCCGAGCCGGCGGTCACCGCAACCCGGGCTCCGAGCGCGCGACCGACCTGGACGGCGTGCGTGCCGATGCCGCTCCCGCCGCCGTGGACCAGCAGCAACTGACCGGCGGTCAGCCCGGCGGTCATCACCACGTTCGACCACACGGTGCAGGCCACCTCGGGCAGTCCCGCCGCCTCGTGCAGGCTCACGCTGTCCGGCACCGGCAGCACCTGCCCGGCGGGCACCGCGACGTACTCGGCGTAGCCGCCGCCGGCCAGCAACGCGCAGACCGGTTGGTCGACCGTCCACCCGGTGACGCCGGGCCCGACGGCGGCCACCGTGCCCGACACCTCGAGCCCGAGGATGTCGCTGGCGCCCGGCGGGGGTGGGTACTTGCCGGCGGCCTGCAGCAGGTCGGCCCGGTTGATGCCGGCGCTGGTCACCTTGATGAGGAGTTCGCCGTCGGCGGGTGAGACGTCGGGAACCTCGGTCCAGGTCAGTCCGGTTTCCGCGCTGGCCACAATCGCTTGCATTCAAACAACGCTACTATCCTGCGAAAACAGTCGGACGTTTCCCTTACCAGCAATCCCGTCGGTGTTTACTATGTCGACATGGAGGGGATGATCGCGGGGCGTACGGCCAGTGATATGCCGGGGTTGGATATCGCTGAGCAACGGTCTTGGCAAAATTTTCTGGATTCGGCGCTGCGGCTCTACGCGACGCTGAATCGGGCGCTGGTGGACGCGCACCACCTGACGCTGAACGATGTGCGGTTGCTCGACATGTTGGACAAGTCGCCGACCGGGTCCGCGCGGATGGGGGATCTCGCGGAGGCGTTGATGTCGCTGCCCAGCCGGGTCACCCGGCAGATCCGGCGCCTGGAGTTGCAGGGTCTGGTCCGTCGCGGCGCCAGCCCGGACGACGGGCGCGGCGTGCTGGCCAGCATCACCGACGACGGCCGGACCGCGGTGCGCGAGGCGATGGCCACCTACGGCGAGGGTGTGCGCGCGCACTTCCTCGGCCGATTGTCGCGACCGCAGGTGGCGGCGATGGGCGAGAACTGCCGCCGGATCAGCACCGCGCTCAAGACCGGCCCGAACAACGCCAAGCTCGGCCGCGTCTGAGTCCGCCGGGCCGGCCGCTACGCTTGTCGGCGGTGGCGTGGCAGAGCGGCCTAATGCACTCGCCTTGAAAGCGAGAGACGGCTAACACCGTCCGGGGGTTCAAATCCCTCCGCCACCGCCGTTCATTGGCACCCGATCGCGGCGCCGGATTGGCTCCTGACTTCCGGTGCGCCGCGAACTAGCGTGACGCCATGACTACGACGCCGACGCGCACGCCGACCCGGTTCGTCGAGGTGACGCTGATCGTTTTCGGGCTGTACGCCCTGGCCATCGGGTTGTTCATGCTGTTCGCCCCCGGCGCGTTCTTCGACACGCTCGGCAATTTCGGCGTGCGCAACGACCACTACATCTTCGACAACGCGACCTTCGAGATTCCGCAGGGCCTGCTGCTGCTGGCTGCGGTGCGACGCCCGAGTTGGCGGGTGCCGGCGTTGGCGTTCGCGACCGTGCACTGGGCGCTGCACTCGGTCAGCCACATCGTCGACCCGCACCACGGCGCCGGCGACTGGATCGGCTGGCTGGAGGCCGGCGGGCTGGTGTTCACCACAGCGATCCTGGCAATGGCATTGCGCGCCAGCATCATCGACGCCAAGGCGCGTCAGGCGTAGCCGAGCGCGGCGTTCTCCGCCCGGATCCGCACGTTGAGCACCAGCGCGTTGGCGATGCTGAACACGACCGCGGTCAACCACGCCGAATGCACCAGCGGCAGCGCGGCGACCTCGACCGCCACCGCGGTGTAATTCGGATGGTGCAGAACGCGATACGGGCCGCGTCGCACCAGCGGCGCACCCGGGATCACGATCAGCCGCGGGTTCCAGTGTTTGCCGAGCAGCGAAACGCACCACCACCGGACCGCGGTGCTCGCGCACACCAGCGCCACCATCGGCCAGCCGAGCAGCGGGATGAACGGCCGGTGCGCGGTGGCCACCTCGACCACGCAGGACACCAGCAGCAGCGTGTGCATCGCCACCATCACCGGGTAGTGCCCCTGGCCGAATTCCCTGCCGCCGTTGGCAATCGACCATCGGGTGTGGCGG
Organism: Mycolicibacterium flavescens; assembly: GCF_001722335.1. Classification (GTDB taxonomy): domain Bacteria; phylum Actinomycetota; class Actinomycetes; order Mycobacteriales; family Mycobacteriaceae; genus Mycobacterium; species Mycobacterium flavescens. Next base: position 9,656 of record NZ_MIHA01000025.1, on the reverse strand, counting down.
CGCGAGACCACCAGCTCGATCAGCCGCTCGACGCCGACCGCGAGGATGAACAGGTAGTACATGGTCGTCTCCTACCAGCTCAGCAGCAGCATCTCGAAGCTGAATCCCGGCCCCATCGCCAGCAGTACGCCGAGCGACCCCGGTTCGGGCGGCGCCGCGAGCGTGCGGTCGAGAACGTCGAGAACCGAGGCAGACGAGAAGTTCCCGTTCTCACGCAACGAGTTCCGGCTGTGCGCGTTGGCCTCCGGCGGCAGGCCCACCGCCCGGTCGACGGCGTCGATGACCTTGGGGCCGCCGGGATGGCAGATCCAGGTGGAGATGTCACCGACGGTGAGCCCGTGGTCGGCGAGGAAGCGGTCGACCTCGTCGCCGAGGTGGTCGTCGGCCATGTGCGGGACGTCGCGCGACATCACCAATCCGAACCCGGCCGAGCTGACGTTCCAACCCATGACGTCGACGGTGTCGGGGAACAGTCGGCTGCGGGTGGCCAGCACCGCGGGCCCGTGCGGAATCGTCGGCGCCGCGGGCACCCGGTCGGCGCCGGTGACGACGACGGCGGCCGCCCCGTCCCCGAACAGACAGGCCCCGATCAGCGCCGGGATCGACGTGTCGTCGCGCTGCAGGGTCAGCGAGCACAGTTCGACCGACAGCAGCACCGCGACGTCGGATGGGAAGCCGCGCAGGTAGTCGTGCACCCGGGCCATCCCGGCGGCGCCGGCCACACAGCCCAGGCCGAACAGCGGGATGCGCTTGATGTCCTGGCGGAACCCGATCCGCGACGCCAACCGCGCGTCGACGGTCGGCACCGCGACACCGGTGCTCGACACCATCACGATGGCGTCCACCTCGTGCGGCGCGACATGCGCGGCCTCCAGCGCTGAGCGCACGGCCCGCTCACCCAGGTCCACGGCCACCTGCAGGTAGGTGTCGTTGGCCTCGGTGAAACCACTCAGCTCCGGATAGCGCGACAGGGGCAGCGCCAGGCTGCGGGTCTGCACCCCGCTGGTGCGGGCGAAGCGCAGGAACTCCGGGCCGCCGACGCTGGCCAGCGTCGAGGCCACCTCGTCCTGTTCGTAGCGGTGTGCGGTGAAGGCGACGGCGGTGCCCCCGATCCGGGGTGCACCGGTCCACTGGCCGGGGTGCTGATCGATGGATGGGAAATGTGTTGTGTCTGTCATGAACAGGGCACGGCGCGCGGCGCAGCCCCGTTCACCGAAGTGACACAACGCACATCAGAACGCCGAAATCCGTTGTGCTGAACCAGTTTTCACTACACCGCGGGTCTGGACAGGCGCTGTGTCGCGGTTGGGAGTTTCCTGTAAACCGTTACTCGCCGGTGAATTTCGGTGGCCGCTTCTCGAACATCGCGGTCACCGCCTCGCCGAGGTCCTTCGACGGCAGGAACGCCGAGTTCCACGCCGCGACATAGCGCAGGCTCTCCGAGACGCGGGCGGTGCGCTGTTGATCGAGAACGTCCTTGATGCCGTGCACGGTCAGCGGCGGGTTGGCCGCGATCTCGGCGGCGGTGGCGTGGGCCGCGGCGAGCGACGCGTCGGCGTCGTCGTACACGTCGTTGACCAGCCCGATCTTCTCGGCGCGCGCCGCGTCGATGTCCTTGCCGGTCAGGGTCAGCTCGCGCAGGTGCCCGTCGGACAGGATCAGCGGCAGCCGGGCCAGCGAGCCCACGTCGGCGACGATCGCCAGCTTGACCTCGCGCACCGAGAACTTGGCGTCGGTGCTGGCGTAGCGGATGTCGACCGCGCTGATCAGGTCGACGCCGCCGCCGATGCACCAGCCGTGCACCGAGGCGATGGTCGGGGTGCGGCAGTCGGCGACCGCGTTGATGGCGCCCTGCATCTTCAGCAGCGTGGTGTGGAACCCGTGCCGGCCCTTGGCGCCGGCGTCCAGGCCGGGCAGGGTGGCACCCATCGCGGCCAGGTCCAGCCCGTAGCTGAAGTTGCGGCCCGAACCGGTCAGCACGATCGCGCGGACCTCGGGGTCGGCGTCGAGCGTGCCGAACACCTCCGGCAGCTCGGCCCAGAACGCGGGGCCCATCGCGTTGCCCTTGCCCGGGCCGATCAACGTCACACGGGCGACGTGCTCGGAGATGTCGACGGTGACGGATTCATAGGTGTCGGCCATGGCGCACAGGCTAGCGACTCACCGTCCGGGGATTCCGATGACCACCTCATTGACTTCCGCATTGGGCATGAACTGGCACATCGCGTCGGCCATCAGCAGCGCCACCATCTCGGCCTCCTGACCGGACCGGCCGCCCTGGTTGGTGATGATCACCCGGATCACGGCCAGCTTGGTGGCGTCGTCGAGCCCGGTGTACTCGCTGCAGGACATCGTGGCCGCGTTCGGCGGCGCAGGCACCTCGGGCACGTCGGGGCCGGGCAGCCCGGGAATCCGGATGTCCGGGATCGGGATGTTGGGCAGTCCCGGCAGCGTCGGCGACGACGGCTGGCGCGACGGTGCCGAGGTCAGCGGCGGGCCCGGTTCGGTGGTCATCGCGACGGAGCCCTCGGTGGTCTGCTGGCAGGCGCTCACACCGAACACGATCAGCGCCGCGGCCGCCACCCGCACGTGCGTCTTCATCCCGGCAACGATATGCGCATGCACGACGTAGCGTGGCTTCATGCCCGATGACTTGCGCGCCGGACCCGACTCACCCCCGACCGACGAGCTGCGCAGCGCCGAGAAGTCGTTCGCGGTGCTGCAGCACGTCCTGCACGGCATCGCCGCCGACGATGTGCACAAACAGACGCCGTGCCGGGAGTTCGACATCGCCGGGCTGACCGAGCACCTGATGAACTCGATCACCGGGCTCGGCGGGATCGCGGGCGCGCAGTTCGGTGACCGCGACCGTGACGCCCCGATCGAGCAGCAGGTGGTGCTCGCGGGCCGTGCCGCGCTGGACGCCTGGCGCCGGCGCGGGCTCGACGGCACGGTGAACTTCTTCGGCAACGAGGTGCCCGCCAAGGTGATCCCCGGGGTGCTGTCGATGGAGTTCCTGGTGCACGCCTGGGATTACGCCGCCGCGCTCGGCCGCGACGTGGACGCCCCGGAGTCGCTGTCGGACTACGTGCTCGGGCTGGCGCAGAAGATCATCACGCCGGAGGGCCGGGCCAGGGCCGGGTTCGACGACCCGGTCGACGTCGGCGCCGACGCCGGCGCGCTGGAACGCCTCATCGCCTACACCGGCCGGCGGGTCTGTTAGACCCGTTCGAGGTAGAAGTACAGGTGCCGGCCGGCATCGAGGGCGCCCTTGCCGTTCATGATGCCGACGACGGTGGTGTCGTCGACGACCTTGAAGTGGTCGTGCACCGGCGCGCCGTCGTAGACCATCGTCGCGGTCACCTCGCCGCGGAACTCCTCCATCCACAGGCTGGCCTCGCCCTTCATCGCCTCGGTGTTGGAGAACCTGTTGCCGTCGGCGTCCAGACAGACCAGCGGTTTGGCATCGGTGGCCGAGACGAATGTCTTGCCGAACCAGTTGAGCCGCTCCATGAAGCCGTTGGCCTTGTGGCCGGTGTGGAACTCGCCGCCCTTCCACTGGCCGATCATGAACTCGATCGAGGCGGGCGCCAGCGTGGCCCAGAACGCGTCGAGTTCGGCGTCGGCGATCGGTTCGGTGCGCTGGGTCAGCTCGGTGAACGTCTCGCGGGCGGTGCAGGCGGAGGTCATCGGTGTCCAATCCAGCGTCGGGCGAAGTCGAGGAACGCGTCGTTCTCGTGGGCGGCGGCGACGGTGACGCGCACGCCGTCGTCGCCGTAGGGGCGCACGATGATGCGGTTGTCGGCCGAGGCCTCGGCGAACTCCTGCGCGCGTCCGGGCAGCGGCAGCCACACGAAGTTGGCCTGCGAGTCGGGCACGTCGTAGCCGGCCTCCCGCAGTGCGGTGGTGACGCGGTCGCGTTCGGCGACCACGGCGTCGGTGCGTTCGAGGAGTTCGTCGGCGGCGTCCAGCGAGGCGATCGCGGCGGCCTGGGAGACGGTGGTGGCGGTGAACGGCACGTAGACCTTGCCCAGAGCGGTGATGATGTCGGGGTCGCCGACCGCGTATCCGATGCGCAGTCCGGCCAGCCCGTAGGCCTTCGAAAAGGTGCGCAGCACAACGACGTTCGGGTACGCGCGGACCAGGCCGAAGCTGTCGGGCAGCAGTGGGTCGCGGATGTACTCGACGTACGCCTCGTCCAGAGCGATCAGGATGTGCGGCGGCACGGCGGCGACGAAGCGGGCCAGCGCGTCGGGGTCGACGACGGTGCTGGTCGGGTTGTTGGGGTTGCAGACGAAGATCAGCCGGGTGCGGTCGGTGATCGCGGCGAGCATCGCGTCGAGGTCGTGGGTGTGGTCTTTGAGCGGGACGGCGACCGGCGTGGCGCCGGCGGTGCGGACCTGCAGCGGGTAGATCTCGAAGCTGCGCCAGCCGAACAGCACTTCGTCGCCGACGGTGGAGGTGATCTGGATCAACTGCTGGCACAGGCTGACCGATCCGCAGCCGACCGAGATGTGCTCGGGCGCGAAGTTCACATGTTTGGCCAGCCGCTCCTTGAGCTCGATGTAGCCGTTGTCGGGGTAGCGGTTGACCGATTCGACGGCCTCGGCGATCGCCGCGCGGACGGTGGGCAGCGGGCCGTGCACCGTCTCGTTGCTGGCGATCTTGATTGCGCCGGGGACCGTCCTGCCGGGGGTGTAGGCGGGCAGGTCGGCCAGTTCGGGGCGCAGCCGGGCAGTCACCGCACCAGTTTATGGGTCGGCTCGACGCGCTTTGCCTCGCGCCATAACGCATGTGTACGCTGTCGCTTCGGCGGTAATCGTCGAGGAGGCGTGCCAGAGCGGCCGAATGGGGCTCACTGCTAATGAGTTGTCGCCCTCAAAGGCGACCGGAGGTTCAAATCCTCTCGCCTCCGCCGCGGCTGTCCGCAGCCGACAACTGAAGATTGGCCATGCGCCCGTAGCTCAACGGATAGAGCATCTGACTACGGATCAGAAGGTTGGGAGTTCGAGTCTCTCCGGGCGCGCTCAGACCGACGACGTGAAGTTTCGGTGCCCTTAGGCGCACGGGTTCAGCCCACCCGAGTTAGAAGACTCTACGAGATATTGAAGTCATCGCCGAAATGGAAGTCCCCGTCTTTGATGGCTGCGTCCACGCAGATGCCGCCGTCCGGCCGCAGGGCGGGCCATGCGAGCCGGACCAAGCCCTCAGCTTCAACTAGGCATCTCGACTCGGCGAAGGAGTGCTGCCCGATCCTCGGGATACCGTTCGGGCTGCCTGTCTGCCCCGCGCGGGGCAATCCCGATTTAGGTGAACGTCCGGATCACGTCGGGGCAGTACGCCTTGGCGGCCTCACCGGCGAAGGTGGTCGCGACCTGGCGGGGAATGCCGCCGGTCACCAGACCGGAGATCGCCCAGGCAAAATTCTTCGTCGATTTCTTCATCTGCTTGCAAAAGCCCTTGGCCATGCCTTTGGCGATATCGGAATCTCCGAATTGCACACCCGCGGCGTGCAGTGCGGCGATGAAAGCGTCGTCGGCGGCGTCGGCGCGCGCGGTGGCGGCATTCATCGGGGCCAGGGCGATCAGTAGGCCGACGACCGCGGCCACCATCATCCGGACCGGCAACGTCGAAATTCGGGAAATCCGCATCGCCCAACTGTGCCCTGTTATGGACGCGATGTCCAAATTTCCGCAATATCGCCAGCGATCCAGAAATTCGCCCAGCAAATCGATCTTGACGGCCGGGCAGCACCGCGACGACCGGTTCGGTTTCGACTCCCGCCCGCGGGCTATCCCACCGGGCGGCCCTGAGCAACCGGGAGGCGCGATGGTCACCGAACCGGAACGAGACGTGCAAGCCGCCGAAGAGCGGGCGCGCGAGGCGCGTGACCGTGCCGCGCGGGCCGGGCTCTCCGCGGCCGAGAGTTTCGAGCGATCCGCCCGGCTGCACGAAGAACTGGCCGGACTGCAGCAGGACACAGCCAGCCGGGGCATACCGGCCCCCGAGGTGAACCTCGAGTCCTCGGCCCGGCACCGCGAGGCCGCGCAGGAGGACCGCACGCTGGCGCATCGGAAGCGGGAGGAGTCCGAGGCCGACCTCAACGGGCCGGTTTGACTAGATTGGGAACAGTGCGGCTGCTGTTGATCGCCGATACCCACGTTCCCAAGCGCGCCAAAGACCTGCCCGCACCCGTGTGGGAGGAAGTGTCGAAGGCCGACGTCGTCGTGCACGCCGGCGACTGGGTCGAACCGTCGTTGCTCGACGAACTCGAGGCGCGCGCCAAACGGCTGGTCGCCTGCTGGGGCAACAACGACGGAGCCGAACTGCGCCGGCGCCTTCCCGAACGCGCCGACATCACACTCGGCGGCCTGCGCTTCACCGTCGTGCACGAGACCGGCGCGGCGACCGGCCGCGAAGCCCGGATGGCCAAGGCCTATCCCGACACCGACGTCCTGATCTTCGGGCACAGCCACATCCCGTGGGACACCCACACGAAAACCGGGCTGCGCCTGCTCAACCCGGGCTCGCCGACCGACCGGCGCCGCCAGCCCTACTGCACGTACATGACGGCCACCGTGCGCGGCGGCGCCCTCTCCGAGGTGGTGCTGCACACGCTGGAGCGCCGTGCGTGACCGGCCGGCGCGGGTCGACGACGTGCACGCGATCGCAGCGTCCATGCCGCACGTCAAACGCATCGAGGGCCCCAAGGGCAATCCGATCTATCAGGTCGGTGGAAAGTCGTTCGTGTACTTCCGCACACCCCAACGTGACGCCGAGGACCCCGAGACCGGCGAGCGGTACACCGACGTGATCATGATCTGGGTCGAATCCGAGAGCGACAAGCTCGCGCTGACCCAGGATCCGAAGGCGCCGTTCTTCACCACGCACAAGTTCGACGGCCATCCGTCGGTTCTCATCCGGGCCAGCCGGTTATCCGAGATCGGCCGCGCAGAGTTGACCGAGCTCATCCAGGACGCCTGGCTGTCGCAGGCCTCACGGCGCCGCGCCGACACCTGGCTGGCCGAACATCAGCGCTAACCGGCCTCCGCCGCGCAGATCAGGTCGATGTGCCGAGTCGCCCACTCGCCCAACGGGTTCAACGCCTCGAGCAGTTCCTCGCCGGCCTCGGTCATCGAGTACTCCACCCGCGGCGGGACCTCGTGGTAGCTCTCCCGGTGCACGACACCGTGGCGCTGCAGTTCCTTGAGGTGCTGGGTCAGCATCTTCTGCGAGATCCCGTCCAGGCTGCGGTGCAGCGCGTTGAACCGCTTGGGCCCGCCCTGCAACTCCCACAGGATCAGCGGCTTCCACTTTCCGTCGACCACGGCCATCGCGGCATCCAGGCCGCAGGTGAATCTGCCAAGTGAAGTCACAGGTCACCTCCATTAGTTTCGAAAAGGTAAGTATCGCACTTTTTAGTGGGTACTTGTCGGAAAGTGTGCGCCGCTCCCACGATGATGCCATGACAACTTTCATCGGCCTCGGGGAAATGGGTTCGGCGCTGGCCCGCGCCTCGCTGGCAGCCGGCCACCGCGTGACCGTGTGGAACCGAAGCCTCGCCAAGACAACGGCTCTCGTCGACCACGGCGCGGATCTGGCCGCCTCGGTGGCCGACGCCGCCGAGGCGTCCGACGTGCTGATCGTCTGCCTGTTCGACCACCGCTCGGTGCACGACGTGCTCGATCCGGTGGTCGACCGGCTCGCCGGCCGTGAGGTGATCAACCTGACCACCACCTCGCCCGACGGCGCCCGGGAGCTCGCGCGGTGGGCCGCCGACCACGACGCGACCTACCTCGACGGTGGGATCATGGCGATACCGGAGATGGTCGGTACCGCGCAGTCGAAGGTCCTCTACAGCGGATCCCAGCGGGTGTTCGACCAGAACCGCCCATTGCTCGAAACCTGGGGTTCCGCAGAGTATTTCGGCGACGATGCCGGGATGGCGTCGCTGTACGACCTGGCCCTGCTCGCGAGCATGTACGCCATGTTCGCCGGGTTCTTCCACGGCGCGGCGATGGTCGGCGCGGCCGGTGTGCCTGCCAAGGAGTTCGCGGTGCGGGCGGCCGACTGGCTGCGCGCAATGGCGCCCGCCGTCATCGACTACGCCGACGTCATCGACGGCGGGGACTATGCGGTGCCCGGCCAGCAGAGCCTGGAGTTCTCCGACATCAGCGACATCGTCGCCGCCAGCGGCGCCCACGGCGTGAGCACCGAACTGGTCGACGTCGTGCAGCGGCTGATCCACCGGCAGATCGACGCGGGTCACGGCGCCGAGGGCTTCGCCCGGGTCATCGAAAGCCTCAAGGCGGTCGCGGCATGACCACCGTCACCGTGCTGGGCCTGGGGCCGATGGGCCGCGCCTGACCGCTGCCGTGCTCGACGCCCGATACCGCACTACGGTGTGGAACCGCACCGAAGCGAAAGCCCGCGAGGTGCTCGACCGCGGGGCGGTCTGGGCGCCGAGTTCGGCCGGGGCCGTCGCCGCCTCTGACGTCACGCTGATTTGGCCAGTAAGAAACCCGTCGGCAACGGATCCGCCGCCGTCGACGTCCGTTTCGGATGAGGTGGCAAGTGTCACGTAGAGATCTCGCAGCGCAAACGGGCACAACCAACGAATAGAGGGAAGCCGAGACTCGGGAGCACGATCCCAGAGTTCGACGTCGACATCTTTTCCGACGAGGTGTTGCGGATGTCGACGGCGGCTGAAACTTGACCCCCTGGCGGCAGGTGAAAATTGACCCCCTGCCCGGGGTGGTTGGTGATTATTCCTCAGCATTGGTGGCCGCGGTAGGTGTGCGGCCGAGGTCTCGGTCTTTGAGTCGGTAGCTGTCTCCCTTGAGCGTGATGACTTCGGCGTGGTGGACGAGGCGGTCGATCATGGCGGCGGCGACGACGTCGTCGCCGAATACTTCGCCCCAGCGGCCGAAGGCTTTGTTGGAGGTCACGATCAGGCTGGCGCGTTCGTAGCGGGCTGAGACCAGTTGGAAGAACAGGTTGGCAGCTTCGGGTTCGAAGGGGATGTAGCCGACTTCATCGATGACGATGAGTGGGTAGCGCCCGAGTCGGGTCAGTTCGGCGTGGATGCGTCCGGCCTGGTGGGCTTCGGCTAACCGGGCGACCCATTCGGCGGCGGTCGCGAACAGGACGCGGTGGGCGGCCTGACACGCTCGCATCGCTAGTCCGATGGCCAGGTGGGTCTTTCCGGTGCCGGGTGGACCCAGGAACACGACGTTGTCGCGGGCGGTGACGAAGTCCAGCGTCCCGAGGTGGGCGATGATGTCGCGTTTGAGTCCGCGGGCGTGATCGAAGTCGAACTCCTCCAACGACTTGCGGGCCGGGAAGCGGGCTGCGCGGATGCGTCCCTCACCGCCGTGGGATTCGCGGGCGGAGACCTCGCGTTGCAGACAGGCCGCCAGGTATTCCTCGTGGGTCCAGTTCTCGGCGCGGGCGCGTTCAGCGAGCCGGGCGATCGAGTCACGCAGGGTGGGTGCCTTCAGGGCGCGGGTCAGATAGGCCAGCTCGGCGCTGACATCGCGGCCGGGCGTGCTGGTTTTGGTGGTGGCCATCAGGCGGCTCCGCCGTCGAGATCGACTCCGAACGCGGCGTCGTAGGCCGTCAGGTCCCGCACCGCCACCTCGGTTTCGGCTGGTGGC
>NZ_MIHA01000024.1 GCF_001722335.1 Mycolicibacterium flavescens | reverse complement strand
CAGAAGCTGGCCGCGCAGCTGCCCGGCGCGCAGGCGGTGGACTGCATCGCCGCGGTCGGCGGCGGCGGCGCGCCCGGGGTCGAGTTGCCGAGCGCCGCGGTCAGCCTGCCGGAGTCCTGCGCCGCCCCGCTGCGCGTCGGCACGCCCGCGGTGGTCGGGCGGCTCGAGGGCGGCCGCTGCCTGCTCGACCTGCGCACCGTCGCCGCTGACGACGACGACCTGCTGGTCAAGGCGGTCCTGGCGTGTACGTCGTAGCGACCGCCGGCCACGTCGACCACGGCAAGTCCACGCTCGTCGAACGGCTCACCGGAATGTGGCCGGACCGGCTGGCCGAAGAGCAGCGCCGGGGGCTGACCGTCGACCTGGGCTTCGCGTGGACGACGCTCGACGGCCGCGAGGTCGCGTTCGTCGACGTGCCCGGCCACGAGCGGTTCGTCGCCAACATGCTGGCCGGGGTGGGACCCGTCCCGGCAGTGATGTTCGTCGTCGCCGCGACCGAAGGCTGGATGCCGCAGTCCGACGAGCACCTCGACGCGCTGCGGGCGCTTGGGGTGCGGCATCTGCTGGCGGTGATCAGCAAGGCCGACCTCGCCGACCCGGCCCGCGCGACCGCCGAGGTGAGCGAGCGGCTGCCCGACACGCCGGTGGTGCTCGGAACGGACCTCGAAGCCGTTCGCGCAGCGGTGGTTTCGCTGATCGACGCGCTGCCCGTGCCGGACCGTGACGCCGATGTGCGGCTGTGGGTGGACCGGTCGTTCACGGTGCGCGGCGCGGGCACGGTGGTGACCGGGACGCTGGCGGCGGGCACGCTGCGCGTCGGCGACGAACTCGAACACGCCGGCCGCCGGGTCACCGTCCGCGGTCTGCAGTCGCTGGGCCGCGACCGGGACGAGGTCGGGGCGGTCGCGCGGGTCGCGGTGAACCTGCGCGGCCTCGACCGGCAGCAGATCGGTCGCGGCGACACCGTGCGCACGCCGGGGGCGTGGCTCGACACCGCCGAAATCGACGTGCTGCTACGGCAACCCGGTGAACTGCACCGGCAGCTGGTGCTGCACATCGGGTCGGCGGCGGTGCCGGTGCAGGTGCGTCCGCTCGGTGAGTCCGGCGCGCGGCTGCGGTTGGCTCGGGCGCTGCCGCTGCGGGTCGGCGACGTCGGGCTGCTGCGCGACCCGGGCGAGCACCGGATCGTCGCGGGCGTCTCGGTGCTCGACGTGCGGCCACCGGCGCTGCGACGGCGCGGCGCGGCCCGCGAACGCGGCGAGGAACTGGCCGCCGGGCGGGTGCGGCCACCGCCGTGTGTTCTGGCGACCGAGTTGCGCGCCATGGGTTTTGACGCCAATGGCACCCGGGTCGGCGAGTGGGTCGTCGACGACGACTGGTGGGCGCAGCGGCGTCGGCAGATGCTCGCGGCGCTGGACGCGTGGACGTCCGGGCACGACATCGCGGCCGGGATGCCGCTGGAGGCGCTGCGCAGGCAGAGCGGGCTGCCGGCGGCCGAGCTGCTGCCGGCGCTGCTCGACGGCACCGGACTGCAGGTGGTCGACGGCGTGGTGCGCCGACCCGACGCGGGGCTGCCCGAGCGGGTGGACAAGGCGGTGCGCACGGTGGAGCAGTGGTTGGCCGCCGAACCGTTCCGCGCGCCGGAGGCCGACGAGCTGGCCGACCTGCGCCTGGGCCCGCGCGAACTCGCCGCGGCGGTGCGCGCCGGGCGGCTGGCCAGGATCGCCGACGGCGTGGTGCTCGGCCCCGACGTCTACGACCGCGCCGCGAAAGTCCTTGCGGGGCTTGCCCAGCCGTTCACCGTCGCCCAGGCCAAACGCGCGTTGGGTACCACCCGTCGGGTCGCGGTGCCGCTACTCGAGCAGCTCGACGCCCGCAAGGTCACGCGCCGCGCCGCCGACGGCACCCGCACGCTGCTCTGACCGCGAGTCAGCTGGCCCGGACCAGCTCCACAACCGGGATCACCCGCCGCGTCTTGCGCTGGTAGTCGCCGAACTGCGGTTCGACCGCGACCTGCTTGGCGTAGACGTCGTCGCGTTCCTGTCCGGTGAGGACCCGCGCGGTCGCCGGAAAGGTCTCGCTGCCCAGTTCCACCGTGATGTCCGGGTGGGCCACCAGGTTGTGATACCAGTCGGGGTTGGTGTCGGCGCCGCCCTTGCTGGCGAAGATGTAGATGCGGTCGCCGTCGAGGTAGGGCACCAGCGGGGCGATCCGCTCTGTGCCGCTCTTGGCGCCGAAGTGATGCACCAGCACCAGCGGTTTGCCCTCGAACACCCCGCCCGCGCGGCCGCCGGTCTCCCGGAACTCACGGATGACGTTACGGTTCATCTCATCGAAACCAGTTGTGGTCATGCGGGTTTCCCTTCAAGATCGTCGGCTGGAAAGTCGGCGGGGTAGGGCTGGCCGTAGTCGGCCGACCGTCCGACCGCCGCCCATTTGCGGTCGTCGGCCAGCAGCTTCTCGTCGTGGCTCAGGGTGCCGTCGACGGCGGTGACCCCGATCGGCAGGTGGTACGGAATATCGTTGCGGGCAGCCATTTTCACCAGTATCTCGGCGGCCCGCTGCGGATCACCCGCGGTGATGGCGTCGCTGCCCCGCACGGCGTTCATCGCCCCGACGGTATCGGCATAGAGTTCGGGGATCGCGTCCACGGTCATCGACGAGCCGGCCCAATCGGTGGCGAACCCGCTCGGTTCCACGACGAGCACCCGCACACCGAACGGTGCCGTCTCGGTCTGCAGCACACGGGAGAACCCGTCGATGGCGAACTTGGCGGCCTGATAAGACGCGATGCCGGGTGACCCGCCGACGCGGCCACCCATCGACGAAAACTGGATGATCAGCCCGCCGCCCTGGTCGCGCAGCACCGGGATCACCGCCTTCGACACGTGGTACACACCCCAGAAGTTCGTCTCGAATTGCCGCCGGAAGTCGTCCTCATCGCCGGTTTCGATCGGTGCGACGTTGGCGTAGCCCGCGTTGTTGACGACGACATCGACGCGGCCGAAGTGAGCGCGCGCCGTCGTGATCGCGCGAGAGACTGCGGCGGGATCGGTCACGTCGAGCGCCACCGGGAACACGGTGTCGGAACCGTATCTGGCGATCAGATCGTCGAGGTGCTCAGGTCGGCGGGCGGTCGCCGCTACCTGGTCCCCGTTGCGTGCCACCGCCTCGACCAGTGCGCGGCCGAACCCGCGCGACGAGCCGGTGACGAACCAAACTGTCATCGCAGTGTCCTTTCGTTGTGCAGGTGGGCGGTGCGGGCTTCGGCCCCGATTTCGTCCACCAAGCCGGTGCGCAGCAGGACGTCCCCGGGATTGACCGTCGCGGCGTGTACGCGCAGCCGCACCTGTGTCAGGCCGCCGTACGCCCGCACACCCACCGCCGTCATCATCGGCACGGCTACAGCCCCAGTTCGGTGAGTCCCGGATGGTCGGCGGGCCGCGGGCCGGAGCGGTCCCAGTGGAACAGCCGCTGTTCCTCGTCGATCGCGACGTCGTTGATGCTGGCGTGCCGGGTTCTCATCAGCCCGTCGGCGGTGAACTCCCAGTTCTCGTTGCCGTACGCGCGGAACCACCGCCCGTCGGCGTCGTGGTACTCGTAGGCGAACCGCACCGCCAACCGGTCGTCGCCGTAGGTCCACAGTTCCTTGATCAGCCGGTACTCGAGCTCGCGCCGCCATTTGTCGGTCAGGAACTCGACGATCTGCTCGCGGCCCTGCACGAACGTCGACCGGTTGCGCCACCAGCTGTCCGGCGTGTAGCCGAGCGCGACCCGTTCGGGTTCGCGGGTGTTCCACAGGTCCTCACCGGCGCGGACCTTCGCGACCGCGGTGTCGTGGGTGAACGGCGGAATCAACGGGCTCATCTGGGCTCCCTACTGTCGGTGCTTCCATCGTGAACGCGCCGCGCGCGCCGCAGCTTCCCGCGTCAGCGCACCGCCTTGATCACCTGCACCAGGTTGAACTGCCACCGCTGCACCAACCGCAGGCCGAGGTCGTGGGTGACGGCGAACGCGCGGGTGCTGCCGAACAGCGGTCCGGGTGGAATCGCCACACCCGTCTCGTGGACAGGTGCGAGGGGGTCGGCCTGGGTGACGATCCACACCGTCGCGCAGCGTTCGAGCGGCCCCACCGACGCCTCCGGGATGAGGTTGGTGTCGAACACGGCGCGGGTGTCGGTGGCCCGTTGCCACAGGCTGACGTCGATCAGCGGACGGTACGCGTCGGGGCGGGCGGCCAGCAGCGGGCGCATCGGCGCGGGATGGAACGTGACGGTGTCGTTGACCAGCAGGCAGTCACCGGGAGCCGCCGAGGCGGTGATCAGGTCGGCCACCGGGCTGTAGTCCATACCGTACTTCGCGTACGGACCCCGTTGCACCGCAACATGATTGTGTGCTGCGACGACGGCGAACAGCGCGACCACCGTCGCCGCGATCCACCCCGACCTGGCCAGCGCGACGATGCACACCCCGAGCAGCAACGCCATCGCCGGCGCGGTGAAGCACAGGTAGCGCGGCGTGTAGAGCGGCTCGGCGATCGCGGAGTACGCGACGATCACCGTCGTCGGAAACACGATCCACCCGACCGCCAGCGCCACCGCCGCCCGCTCACCCGAGTCGAACCGCGCGGTCGCCCACACCGCCGCCGCGGCCACCACGACCAGCGCCGCCAGCACCGCGAAATACGGGCTGCGGTCGAAATACTGCTGCACCGCAACGTCTTCGAACGTCCGCAAGCCGATCGGCGTGATCCACGCGACCTGCTTGGCCTGCCCCGCCACCACCGCGACAAACGGCGCCGTCACCACCAGCGCGGCAGACGACGCCACCGCGAACCGCACCCAAGCGCGCCGCGCGAACATCACCACGAACACCGCGTGCGCGAACACCAGCAGCGCCAGGTACACGTCGAGCACCACCGACACGCCGAGCAACGCACCGTAACCTACCCACAGCCAACGGGATTCGCGCCGGCACGCACAGACCAGCAGCACCGCCAGCCACACCGCCGCGGTCATCGACAGCGCATACGGCCGCGCCTCGATGCCGGCCCAGGTGCTGCGCGGCAGGATCGCGCACATCACCCCGGCGACCACCCCGACGGTGCGCGACGTCAGCTGTGTGCCCAGCACCATCACCCCGGCCGCCGCGGCGCCGACCGCCAGGCCGCTGGGCACCCGCGACCAGAACTCGGTCGGCGGGACCACCGAGAACCAGCCGTGCATCAGCACGTAGTAGAGGCCGTGCACGGCGTCGACGTCGCGCAGCATCTGCCACAGCTCGGGCAGCGACCGGCTGTAGGACGCCGAGATCGTGGCGGCCTCGTCGTACCAGAATGACGGGCGACCCGCGCCGGCGAGGCTGACCGCGGCGCCGAGGACGGCGACCAGCAGCGGGGCCATCCACGGCCGCCGCAGCTCTACCAGACGCGGATCCAGTCGACCAGCATCACCGACGGGTACGGGGCGCGCGCGGGATCGCCGCCGCCGCTACCACCGACCGCCAGGTTGAAGATCGCCTGCATCCAGTAGCCGGGGATGCCGAACGGCCACCGCAGGTCACCGGGCCGGCCGTGCACCGGAATCGGGTTGTTGTTGACGGTGAAGTACGGTTCGGCGCCGTCGACGTAATCGCGCCAGAACTGGAAGCCTTCCTCGCCCCAGTGCACCCGCCAGGTGTGCCAGGCGGGGTCGACGAGTTCGGGGATCGACTTGCCCTTCCACGTCTTGCCGTTCGACGCGGCGTGCACGGTGGTGCCGGGCGGCCACAACCCGTTGCCGTAGTACTCGACGATGTCGACCTCGCCGTCGGGCAGCGGGTCCTGGTTCAGCAGCCAGTAGGCCGGCCACAGCCCGGGGTGCATGCAGTCGAGCTTGATGCGCGCTTCCCAGGTGGTGCCGATCTGGCCGCGGAAGTGGCTCATGACGCGGCCGCTGAAGTACTGGTCGCCCTCGCGCGTCGCGCACAGCACGAGGTTGGAGTTGCCGTCGACGAACACGTTGCGGCGGTCGTCGCGGTAATGCCCGGCCAGCGGCGGGGTCACCGGGTCGTCCCAGTTCTGGATGATCCACTTCGACGGGTCGGGTGCCGAGCCGGCCGGGCCGTCGAACTCGTCGACGAACAGGTACGAACCCGCGGCGGCGACCGGTGGCTGCGCAGGTGGGGCGGGGCGCAGCGGCGACGCGTTGGCCAGCGGCGCGGACATGGTCGCGCCGATCGCGGCGACTCCGGTCATCATCATCAGGCTGCGACGGTCGATTTCGGCCACAGCAGAACCATAGAGGGTTCACAGCTGACTCGCGCCGAGATCTCACGCGCTGACAATCTGTGGCACTGTTTGATGGAGGCATCTCCGGGTAAGTCCGGCCGTGAGTGGTTCAAGGAGGCGCAGTGGACATCAAGGGTCTGTTCCAGTCGTGGCCGGTGTACCGGCAGCTCACCGGTGAGGACCGGCTGGGTCGCGGCCGGGCCGCCCAGTCGAAGCGCTCGTTCGAACTGACCCCGCGCACCGTCGAGGCCGACCGGGTCGCGCACTCGGTGTGCCCGTACTGCGCGGTCGGCTGCGCGCAGAAGGTCTACGTCAAAGACGAGAAGGTCATCCAGATCGAGGGCAACCCCGACAGTCCGGTGTCGCGAGGTCGCCTGTGCCCCAAGGGTTCTGCGAGCAAGCAGCTGGTCACCGGGCCGCAGCGGCTGACCAAGGTGCGCTACCGCCCGCCGTATGCCACCGAGTGGCAGGAGATCGACCTGGACACGGCGATGAACATGGTTGCCGACCGGGTGCTCGACGCGCGCGAGAAGGGCTGGCAGCAGTTCGACGCCGACCGCAACACGCTGCGCCGCACCATGGGCATCGCGAGCCTGGGCGGCGCGACGCTGGACAACGAAGAGAACTACCTGATCAAGAAGTTGTTCACCGCGTTGGGGGCGCTACAGATCGAGAACCAGGCGCGTATTTGACACAGCGCCACGGTTCCCGGTCTGGGAGCCTCCTTCGGTCGCGGCGGGGCGACGGACTACCAGCAGGATCTCGCTAACTCGGACTTCATCGTGATCATGGGTTCGAACATGGCCGAGGCCCATCCGGTGGGGTTCCAGTGGGTGGTCGAGGCCAAGGCCCGCGGCGCCCGCGTCGTCCACATCGACCCGCGGTTCACCCGGACCAGCGCGCTGGCCGACCAGCACCTGACGCTGCGCGCCGGCAGTGACATCGCGTTCCTCGGCGGGGTGATCAACTACATCCTGAGCAACGACCTGGACTTCCGCGAGTACGTCACGGCCTACACCAACGCGTCGTTCATCGTCGACGAGCGGTTCCAGGACGCCGAGGACCTCGACGGGCTGTTCTCCGGCTACGACGACGAGACCGCCTCCTACGACCCGACGACGTGGCAGTACGAGAAGACCGACCCCGAGGGCGGCGGATCCGGCGCCAAGGAGCAGGCCGCGCCGGACCAGCAGGGGTCCGGTGGTGCGCCGATCGACCATACGGCGCAGACGATTCCGAACGACCCGACGCTGCAGCACCCGCGCTGTGTGTTCCAGATCCTCAAGCGGCACTACGCGCGCTACACCCCGGAGATGGTCGAGCGGGTGTGCGGTGTGTCCGCCGAGGATTTCCTGGACATCGCGCGGGCGTGGACGCAGAACTCGGGCCGCGAGCGCACCGCCGCGCTGGTGTACAGCGTCGGGTGGACGCAGCACACGATGGGCGCGCAGTTCATCCGGGCCGGGTCGATCATCCAGTTGCTGCTGGGCAACATCGGCCGCCCCGGCGGCGGGGTGTTCGCGCTGCGCGGGCACGCCAGCATCCAGGGCTCCACCGACGTGCCGACGCTGTTCAACCTGCTGCCCGGCTATCTCGCGATGCCGCACGCCGGTCAGGAGACGCTGACGCAGTACGTCGACGACATCCGCGGCAAGAACCAGAAAGGCTTCTGGCACAACGCCGATACGTACATGGTGTCGCTGCTCAAGGAGTACTGGGGCGAGCACGCGACCGCCGAGAACGACTTCTGCTTCGACTACCTGCCGCGCATCAACGGCGACCACGGGACCTATCGCACGGTGATGGACATGGTCGACGGCAAGGTGTTCGGCTATTTCCTGCTGGGGCAGAACCCGGCGGTCGGGTCGGCGCACGGCCGGTTGCAGCGGCTCGGCATGGCCAACCTGGACTGGCTGGTGGTGCGCGACCTCGTCGAGATCGAGAGCGCGACGTTCTGGAGGGACGCCCCTGAGATCGAGACCGGCGAGATCAGCCCCGAGACGTGCCGCACCGAGGTGTTCCTGTTCCCGGCCGCCTCACATGTCGAGAAGTCCGGCACGTTCACCCAGACCCAGCGCAAGCTGCAGTGGCGCGAGCAGGCGGTCGAACCGCCCGGCGACGCCCGCTCGGAGTTGTGGTTCTTCTACCACCTGGGCCGGATTCTGCGCGAAAAGCTCGCCGGCTCAACGGATGAGCGAGACCGCCCGCTACTGGACCTGTCGTGGGACTACCGGATGCACGGCGACGAGCCGTCGGCCGACGATGTGCTGCGGCGCATCAGCGGGGTGGATCTGACGACCGACCGCGCCGTCGACAACTACCTGTCGCTCAAGGCCGACGGCTCGACGATGTGCGGCTGCTGGATCTACAGCGGCGTGTACGCCGACGAGGTCAACCAGGCGGCCCGGCGCGAACCGCACGACGACGCGCAGTGGGGCTGGGTGTGGCCGATGAACCGCCGCGTGCTCTACAACCGCGCGTCGGCCGATCCGCAGGGCCGGCCGTGGAGTGAGCGCAAGAAGCTGGTCTGGTGGGACGCCGATAAGGGGGAGTGGACCGGTTACGACGTCCCGGACTTCGAGAAGACCAAGCCGCCGGGCTACCAGCCGCCGGAGGACGCCGTCGGCGTGGCTGCGCTGCGCGGCGACGACGCCTTCGTGATGCAGGCCGACGGCAAGGCGTGGCTGTTCGCGCCGAACGGGGTGCTCGACGGGCCGATGCCGACGCACTACGAACCGCACGAGTCGCCGATGGCCAACGCGCTCTACAAGCAGCAGGGCAACCCGGCGCGCAAGGTGTACGGGCGCGCGGACAACCCGTCGAACCCGTCGCCGCCTGAACCGCACGGTGACGTGTTCCCGTTCATCTTCACCGCATCCCGCCTCACCGAGCACCACACCGCGGGCGGGATGAGCCGTCAGCTGCCGTATCTGAGCGAGCTGCAGCCGGCGCTGTTCGTCGAGGTGTCCCCGGAGCTGGCCGCCGAGCGGGGACTGACGCACCTGGAGTGGGCGCACGTGGTCACCAGCCGCGCCGCGGTCGACGCGCGGGTGCTCGTCACCGACCGGATGCGGCCGCTGCGTCTCGAAGACCGTGTCGTGCATCAGATCTGGATGCCATACCACTGGGGCGGCTCGGGCCTGATCGACGGTGACGTGGTCAACGACCTGCTCGGCGTGGTGGCCGACCCGAACGTGTTCATCCAGGAGAGCAAGGTCGCGACGTGCGACATCCAGCCCGGCCGGCGGCCGCGGGGTCCGGCGCTGCTCGAGTACATCGCGATGTACCGGGACCGGGCCCACATCACCGTCGACACCGGCACCACGCTGGACACCACCGGGGCATCCACCGAGCACACCGAGGAGACGCCTTGAGCGGCAACAGTTTCTACGGTCCGCTGGACGACGTCGCTGGCGAGGCGGGCTACGGCGAGCACCCGCCGCGGATGGGGTTCTTCACCGACACCTCGGTGTGCATCGGCTGCAAGGCGTGCGAGGTGGCGTGCAAGGAGTGGAACAACGTCCCCGTCTCCGGGGAGGGGGACGGCTACAACCTGCTGGGCATGTCGTTCGACAACACCGGTGAACTGGGCGCGAACTCGTGGCGGCACGTGGCGTTCATCGAGCAGCCGTCCCCTCAGCGGGTCGACCTCGGCATGCCGGGATTCGAACGCCCCGGCGACACGATGAGCGCCGAGACCCGCCAGGACTTCCGCTGGCTGATGAGCAGCGACGTGTGCAAACACTGCACCCACGCCGGGTGCCTGGACGTGTGCCCGACCGGCGCACTGTTCCGCACCGAATTCGGGACCGTCGTTGTGCAGCAGGACATCTGCAACGGGTGCGGCTACTGCGTGTCGGGTTGCCCGTACGGGGTGATCGAGCGGCGCGAGGGTGACGGCCGCGCCTGGAAGTGCACGCTGTGCTACGACCGGCTGCGCGACGGGCTCGAACCGGCGTGTGCCAAGGCGTGCCCGACGGACTCCATCCAGTTCGGGGTGCTCGACGAGCTGCGTGAGCGGGCGGCGTTGCGGGTCAACGAGTTACACGAGCGCGGGATCACCGAGGCGCGGCTGTACGGCGAGGACCCCAACGACGGTGTCGGCGGCGACGGGGCGTTCTTCCTGCTGCTCGACGAGCCGGAGGTCTACGGGTTGCCGCCCGACCCGGTGGTGCCGACGCGCGACATCGGCGCGATGTGGCGGTACGCGGGGATGGCGGCGTCGGCGTTGGTGGGGATCGCGGTGTCGGCGTTCGTCGGGAAGCGAAGCTGATGCCGCGCGAACAGCTCAACGTGCCGAAGGCCGAGTTCCGGTCGTACTACGGCAGGCAGATCCTCAAGACGCCCGTGTGGGACTGGAAAATCGCGGCGTACCTGTTCTGCGGCGGGTTGTCGGCCGGGTCGGCGATGCTGGGGGCCGGCGCCGACTTGACCGCCCGGCCGCGGCTGCGCAAGGTGAGCCGGATCGGTTCGCTGGTCAGCGTTTTGGCGAGTTTGTATTTCCTGATCGCCGACCTGGGCCGGCCGGAGCGGTTCCACCACATGCTGCGGGTCGCGAAGCCGAGTTCGCCGATGAGCATGGGGACGTGGATGCTGTCGGCGTACGGGCCGGGCGCCGGGCTGGCCGGGGTCGCGGAGATGATGCCGCGGCGGCTGCGCCGGAAGTGGGTCGGCCGACTGGTGGCTTGGGCGGCGCGACCGGCGGGGGTGTGGGCGGCGGCGACCGCGCCGGGGGTGGCATCGTACACCGCGGTGTTGTTGTCGCAGACCGCGGTTCCGGCGTGGCGGGAAGCGCACCGGTATCTGCCGTTCGTGTTCACCGGGTCGGCGGCGGCCAGCGGCGCCGGGCTCGGAATGCTGTTGGCGCCGTATGAGGAGACCGGTCCGGCGCGACGCATGGCGGTGCTGGGCGCGGGGCTGGAGGTCGCGGCGTCGCGGGCGATGGAGCACAACATGGGGATCGAGGGTGAGGCGTATACGACGGGACGCCCGCACCGGTTGCGCCAGCTGTCGGAGGTGTTGACGGTCGGGGGAGCGGTCGGTGCGGTGCTGGGCCGCAACCGCGCGGTGACGGCGGTATCGGGGGCCGCGCTGCTTGTCGGCAGCGCGCTGCAGCGGTTCGGGGTGTTCGAAGCCGGCGTCGCGTCGACCCAGGACCCCAGGTACGTGGTGGTCCCGCAACGCGAGCGCCTCAACGCCTCCTCGCGAGCAGACGCAAAGTGACCTCAAATCCCGCGAAAATAGGGCATTTCGCGTCTGCTCGCGGGGAAAAAGCGACCCTCTAGTCCTCCAGCGCGCGGCCCACGATCAGCGGATCGGGCTCGCCGACGGCGTCGACGTCCTTGTCGTCATAGTCGAAGCGCGACAACAGATACCGCATCGCGTTGATCCGCCCGCGCTTCTTGTCGTTGCTCTTGACCACGATCCACGGCGCGTAGTCGGTGTCGGTGGCGACGAACATCTCCTCCTTGGCCCTGGTGTACTCCGACCACCGGTTGACCGCTTCCATGTCCATCGACGAGAACTTCCACTGCCGCAACGGGTCCACCAGCCGGATCGCGAATCGTGTGCGCTGTTCCGACGGCGACACCGAGAACCAGAACTTCGTCAGGTGGATGCCGGAGTTGACCAGCATCTCCTCGAACGCCGGCGCCTGCCGCATGAACTCGGCGTGCTGCTTCGGCGTGCAGAACCCCATCACCCGCTCGACGCCGGCGCGGTTGTACCAGGACCGGTCGAACAGCACCATCTCACCGGCGCTCGGCAGATGCCGGACGTACCGCTGGAAATACCACTGCGACTTCTCTTCCTCGGTCGGCTTCTCCAACGCCACCACCCGGGCCCCGCGGGGATTGAGATGTTCCATGAACCGCTGGATCGAGCCACCCTTACCCGCCGCGTCGCGGCCCTCGAAGACGATCACGTGCCGGGCCCCGGTGCGTTTGCTCCAGTTCTGCAGCTTGAGCAGTTCGATCTGCAGGCGCCGTTTCGTGCGCTCGTACTCCTCGCGCGACATCCGGGCGTCGTACGGGTAGCGCTCGCGCCACGTCTCGATCGGGTTGCCGTCCCGGTCGAGCAGCACGGGGTCGTCCTCGTCCTCGTCGTTGACGGTGTAACCGTGGTCCTCGTTCGACAGGGCGTCGAGATCGATCTCTGAGTCAGTGGTGGTCATGGCGGCTCCCTGCCGCCGCGCGTACCCGCAAGCCCGGCGCGCTAACCTCGGCACGTGCGGATACGAGGCGCCCCGCTCACGTTCGCGTGGTTGCTCGTCCTGCTCGTCACGACCCGGCGGCAGCGTAAAGCCGGCCGCACGGCGTCGCGCAGCATCCAGCGCAAGAACTCCACCAACCTGCGCCGACTCCGCAGCGAACCCCACCGCGTGCTGACCACCAGCCTGTTCTGGCTCGACGACGCCCGCTGGTGGCCGTACGTGCCGGTGTTCGCCGGCGTCGTCGCCCCCGCCGAACGGCGATTGGGTTGGTGGCGTTGGCTTCTCGTCGGGCTCGGCGCGCACGTCGTCGGCACCTACGCCGGTCAGGCCTATCTGCGGCTGCTGATCCGCCGCGGCCGGGCCCCGCAGCGTCTGGAGAACGCCCGCGACGTCGGCGTCAGCTACTTCGTGCTCGGGCTGGCCGGCGCGCTCACCGGCTACACCCGCAAACCGCACCGCACGCGAACGGCCGCGACGCTGGCGCTGGCCGCCAACACCGCGCTGAAACCCACCTTCACCGAGGTCGGTCACCTCACCGCGTTCCTCGTCGGCCTGGCCGCGACCCCGCTGGCCCCCGACCGCGACACCCGGCCCTACCCGCCGCGACGTTTCAGCTCCGCTGTCCGGGGAACGAAGGGGCCATGCAATGGGAATGCGCCGTCGTCGGTGCCGGAGCCGCCGGGCTGAGCGCCGCGCTCGTGCTGGGCCGGGCGCGACGACGCACCATCGTCATCGACGCCGACCAGCAGAGCAACCGCGCCTCGTCGGTCATCGGCGGCCTCCTCGGCTACGACCAGCGCCCGCCCGCCGAGCTCTACGCGCAAGGTCGCCGTGAGCTGACCGCCTATCCGAGCGTCGAGTACCGGCACGGCGAGATCGTCAGCGGCCGGCCCATCGACAACGGCTTCGTCCTGGAACCCGATGACGGGGACCCGATCCTCACCAAGCGCGTCCTGCTCGCCACCGGCATGCAGTACTGCCCGCCGGACCTGCCCGGTCTCGCCGAGCTGTGGGGCACCTCGGTGTTCCAGTGTCCGTTCTGCCACGGCTGGGAGATGCGCGACAAACGCCTCGCCACCCTGGCCGCCGGCGAGGAGGCCATGCATTCGGCGTTGATGCTGCGGGGTTGGAGCGACGACGTCGTCCTGCTGACCGACGGCCGCACCGACCTTTCACCCGCCGACGTCAACGTGCTGCGCTCGGCGAACGTCACCATCGAGGACCGCCGCGTCGTCGAATTGATCGCCGAGGACGGCACTTTGAGCGCGATCGCGTTCGCCGACGGTGACCGCCTCGCCCGCGACGGCCTGCTGGTCGAGGCGCCGCTCAAGCAGCGCTCACCGCTGGCGGACCAGCTCGGCGCCGCCTGCACGCCCGGGCCGCTGGCCGCCGACACCATCAGCATCGACCAGATCCACCGCACGGAGGCCAGCGGGGTGTTCGCCGCCGGCGACCTCTGCAGCGAGCAGCCCTACGTCGCCGGCGCGATCGCGGCGGGATCGAAGGCGGCGATGATCATCGTGCAGAGCCTGCTGGCCGACGAGTTCGCACTGCCCTACCCGCCGATCTGAGCCACCGACACGAACTCCCGCAGTTCGTCGGCCAACCGGCCGGGCTGATCCAGCGGGATCAGCGTGTAGCTGTCGTCGACCTCGACCAGGCGCCCCTGCGGGAACAGCGCCGCCAGCCGCGGGCCGTGTTCGGCGGGCATCATCTTGTCCTCGGTGGCCCACACCACCAGCACGGGCCGGTCGAAGCCCGGTAGCCGCGAGGCCAGCTGCGCCAGTTCCGCCCGACTCGGCGCCGAGCGCGCGAACGTCCGCAGGTCGCGCCGCACCCCGGCGTCGACGAGCGCGGGCCGGAACCACCGGTCCATCATCGCGGTGGCGATCGGCCGCTTGGCCATCCACCCCCAGCCGCCGGGCGCTCG
Organism: Mycolicibacterium flavescens; assembly: GCF_001722335.1. GTDB lineage: Bacteria > Actinomycetota > Actinomycetes > Mycobacteriales > Mycobacteriaceae > Mycobacterium > Mycobacterium flavescens. Next base: position 60,167 of record NZ_MIHA01000024.1, on the reverse strand, counting down.
GCGGAACCAGTCGAACCGCTGCAGTTGCATCACCACCCACAGCGCACCGGGGATGCGGGCGCTCGCCGCGACCAGCTTGCCCGGGATGCCCGGCGGATAGTTGTCGAACGCCTCGCAGGCGACCAGCACCGCCGCGCCGACCCGGTCGCTGCCGTCGGCGATCAGGAACTGCGCGCCTCCCCAGTCGTTGAGGACCAGCGTGACGTCGGTCAGGTCCAGCCGCTCCAGGAACTCGCCGACGAGCGCGGCGACGCCCGTGTGGGTCACCAGGTCACCGCGCGTCATCGGCTGTCGGTGGCTGCCCAGCGGCAGCGTCGGACGGATACACCGGTACGCCGGGCCCAGCCGGGCCACGACGTCGTCCCACACCGAGCCGTCCATGTTGACCCCGTGCAGCAGCACGAGGACGGGTCCGTCACCGCCGGTGTCGAGGTAGTCGATCACCCCGGCGGTCAATTCAATCTGGGTCACATGCGCCTCCTCGACAGACCGACCGTCGGTCTGTAGCGTAGGCCGGGTGCGCGAGATCAAGCAAGCCGAAGTGCGCAAAAGCGAGATCGTCGACGCCGCACTCAAGCTGTTCGTCGAGAACGGTTACGACAAGACGACCGTCGCGGCCATCATCGGCGAGCTCGGCGTCGCCAAAGGCTGCTTCTACCACCACTTCCGGTCCAAGGACGAGGTGTTCGAAGCCTGCGTGCTCACAGTGTCACAGCACGTATCGCAGACCTGGCTGGCCGTTCTCACCGACCACTCCCGCTCGCCGATCACGCGCCTGATGGACTTCCACTTCAGCTACCGCAAGCTCACCGATGTCGCCGCGTCGGGGCTGATGGCCGACCTGTACTCGCGGGCATTCACCGACATGCACCACCGCGTCACCGCGCAGGTCGCGGCCGACGTGCTGCCCGCGGTGACCGCGCTGATCGACGAGGGCGTCCAGAACGGCGACTTCACCGTCGACGACCCGCGCTTCACCGCCGTCGCCCTGCTCGGCGCGCTGCAGAACCTGCACGAAACCTACGTCGCCGACACCGATCTCGACCAGGACGCGCACCGCCGCAAGCTCATCGGAATGCTCGAGCGGCTCCTGGGCGCACAGTTCCCCGCAGAGGAGGCGCAATGACCACCGATGTGCTGATCGTCGGCGCCGGCCCCACCGGCCTGACGGCCGCCCTCGAACTCGCCCGCCGCGGCGTCCGCGTCCGGGTCGTCGACGCCGCAGCCGGACCCAACACCGAGACGCGCGCGCTGGGTGTGCAGGCCCGCACCCTGGAACTGTTCGAGAAACCCGGTGTCACCCCGGATCTGCTTCCCCGCGGCCTGCAGGCCCGGGTGTTCAACGTGTTCAGCGAGAACCGGCAGATCCTGCGCGCCGACTTCTCCGTTCTACCCTCGCCGTACCCGTTTTTGCTGATGGTCCCGCAGAACGAGGTGCAGGAAGTGCTCACCGACAAACTCGCCGCGCTGGGCACCCACATCGAACGACAGGTCGAGGCCGTCGGCCTCACCCAGACCGCCGACCACGTCGACGTCGAGCTCCGCCACCCCGACGGCGAAACCGAAACAGCCACGGCCACATGGGTGATCGGTGCCGACGGCGCCCACAGCACGGTGCGCCGGCACCTGGGCCTGCGCTTCCTCGGATCCTCGTTCGAGGAGAACTTCGCGGTGGCCGACCTGCGGATCGACTGGAATCTGCCCGGCGACGAGTTCTACGCGTTCCTCAACCGCGGCCGGTTCGTCGCGTACTTCCCGATGCTGCACGGCTGGCACCGCATCGCGGTCGCGCAGCCCCAGCGCCCCACGCCCACCGGCGAGGTCACGCAGGCCGAACTCCAGCGCGCCGTCGACGTCTGCGCGCCCGCCGGAGCGACGATCACCGAGATCCGGCAGGCTGGCCGGTTCCGCATCAACCAGCGCCGCGTCGAAAGCCATTCCGCGGGACGGGTTTACCTCGTCGGCGACGCCGCGCACATCCACTCGGTGGTCGGCGCGCAGGGAATGAACACCGGCATCCAGGACGCCTTCAACCTCAGCTGGAAACTCGCCGCGGTGGTGCACGGCCAAGCCGATCCGGAGTTGCTGAAGAGCTACGCCGCCGAGCGGGCGCCGGTGGCGCGGCGGCTGGTGACGGGGACGCGCCGGGTGACGCGAATGACGCTGCTGCGCAACCCGGTCAGCACCGCGGCGCGCCGCACGATCGCCCCGCGCGTGCTGGGACGCCCGCCGGTGCGACGCACGCTGATGCGCGCCATCTCCCAGATCGACGTGTCCTATCACGACGGCTCCGGTTCGGCGCCCGACGGCCGCGCCGAGGTCGGCGACCGCGCACCCGACGTTCAGTTCACCGGGCCCGACGGCCAACCGACCCGGCTGTTCGATCTCCTCGACGACCAACGCCACACGCTGCTGGTCATCGGCGACGCGGCCGACGTACCCGATCGGGTGCGCGTCGTGCAGGTCAGCGACCCCGCCGTCGCCGCCGCCTACGGCCTCGACACCGGCGGCTGCGTGCTCATCCGCCCCGACGGCTACATCGCCGACCGCGCGTCGATTTCTGCGTGAGGGTCGTCGAATCCGCGAAAGTGCAGCCCTGCGGCAGAAATCGGTGCGAAACCCGTCAGACCAGCAGCGCGTCGCACTGCACCGGCACGTCGCGCACCCGCACCCCGGTGGCGTGGTAGATCGCGTTGACGACGGCGGCGGGGGAGCCGACGATGCCGATCTCCCCGGCGCCGCGCGAGCCCATCGGATTCGAGTGCGGATCGGCGTCATCGAGCCAGATCGCGTCGATCTCACCGATGTCGGCGTGCGAGCTGATGTGGTAGGTGGCCAGGTCGCGGGTGACGACGTGCCCGAACCGGTGGTCGCGCACGCTCTCCTCGTGCAGCGCCATCGACATGCCCATCGTCATGCCGCCGATCAGCTGTGAGCGCAACGTCACCGGGTTGATCGCCCGGCCGATCGAGAACACGCCGAGCATCCGGTTCATGCGGATCTCGCCGGTTTGGCGGCTGACGCGGACCTCGGCGAAATGCGCACCGAACGAATACAGCGCGTAGTTCTTCGCCTCTTCATTGTCCGGCGCATCGGCCAATGTCGAAACACCGACCTCCGGGTCGTCGCCGTGATCGTGCCGGAACTGCCGCGCCGCGGCCACGATCGCGCGGCCCCACGAGCTGATCCCCGACGACCCGCCCTCCACCGACGCGACCGGCAACTCGGTGTCACCGATCTGCAGCTGCACCGCCGACAGCTCGCAGCCGAGCGCATCCGCCGCGATCTGCGACAACGCCGTCCACGTTCCGGTGCCGATGTCGACGGCCCCGATCTGCACCACATACCGCTGCGGGGCAACGCATTCGATGCGCGCGCTGTTGCCGGGCTGGATCATCGCCGGGTACACCGCGGACGCGACGCCGGTGCCGATCAGCCACTCGCCGTCGCTGAGGCTGCGCGGCGCCGGGTCGCGCGGCGCCCATCCGAACCGCTCGGCGCCGGTCAGCAGGCACTCGACCAGCCGGCGATCCGACCACGGGTTGCCGGTCTCGGGGTCGACGTCGGGCTCGTTGCGGATCCGCAGTTCGATCGGGTCGACACCGCAGGCCACGGCGAGCTCGTCCATCGCGACCTCCAGCGCGTAGGTGCCCGGACACTCGCCGGGCGCCCGCATCCAGAACGGCACCGGCACATCGAGTTTCGCCACCCGATGCGCAGTCATGCGGTTCGCGCCCGCGTACATCATGCGCGACGGCACCGCGGTCTGCTCGGCGAACTCCTTGATCGTGGCGGTCTGCGACACCGACTCGTGGCTGATCGCGGTGATCACGCCGTCGCGGTCGGCGCCCAGACGGATCCGCTGGATGGTCGGGGTGCGGTAGCCGACGAAGTCGAACATCTGCTGTCGGGTGGCGGCAAACTTCACCGGCCGCCCGCCTGCGCGTTGCGCGGCCATCACGGCCAGCGTGTTGTGCGAGTGCGGCGCGCCCTTGGACCCGAACCCGCCGCCGACATGCCGGGCGATGACCCGCACCTGCTCCTTGTCCAACCCGAACAGGGTGGCCATCTGCTGGCGGGCCACGTGTACCCCCTGCGTGGAGTCCCACAGTGTCAGTGTCCCGTTGTCCCACTGGGCGATACAGGAGTGCGGCTCCATCGGGTTGTTGTGCTCGAGCGGGGTGGTGTAGATCTGGTCGACGACGACCTCGGCGTCGCGCAACGCGGCTTCGGTGTCGCCATCGGAGGTGTCGGTCGGATAGCCCGCGTTGACCTGTTCGGGCGCGTACAGGCCGGGGTGGTCGGCCCGCAGCTCGGTGTCGTGCGCGGCGGCGTCGTACTCGACATGCACCAGAGCCGCTGCCTGGCGGGCGGTTTCGACGCTCTCGGCGATCACGCCGCCGATGATCTGGCCGCGGTAGTGCACCCGGTCGTCCTGCAGGATCGTCAGGTCGCCGTCGGAGGCGTCGGCCATCCGCGGTGCGTCGAACACGGTGAGCACCGCGGTGACGCCGTCGACCTGTGAGGCGGCGGACGTGTCCATCCGCGTCACACGTCCCGACGCGATCGTGGCCTGCACCGGGTGCACGTACAGCGGCGCGTCGACCTGGTGTTCGTAGGCGTACGGCGCAGCGCCGGTGACCTTCGCGGGGCCGTCGAGGCGGGTGACGCGGGTGCCGATGACGCGGGGTTCCAGCGCGGTCATCACTGCACTCCGTCCGTCAGCGCGGTGAGCGTCGCGACGATCGCGCGGCGGGTCAGCTCGACCTTGAACTCGTTGCCCGGCAACGGGTCCGCCTGTTCGAGCTCAGCGTCGGCTGCCCGCCGGAACGTGTCCTCGGTGGCCGGTGAACCGGTCAGGACCTCCTCGGCGCGCGAAGCCCGCCACGGTTTGTGCGCGACGCCGCCCAGCGCCACGCGCGCGCCCGCCACGGAGCCACCGTCGACGACGAGTTCGGCGGCCACCGACGTCAACGCGAACGCATACGACGCGCGGTCGCGCACCTTGCGGTACGTCGAGCGGGCGCCGCCGGGAGGCGGCGGGATCTCGACCGCGGTGATCAAAGCGCCCGGCGGCAGCACGGTGTCGCGTTCGGGAGTCTCACCGGGCAGCCGGTGGAACTCGGTCAGCGGGACCCGGTGCTCACCGTCGGCGTCGACGTACACCACGACGGCGTCGAGCGCGGCCATCGCCACCGCCATGTCCGACGGGTGCACCGCGACACAGTGCGGCGAGGCACCGAGTATCGCGTGGTAGCGCACGTAGCCGCCGATGGCCGAACAGCCGTCGCCCGGCGTGCGTTTGTTGCACGGCGTGGTGACGTCCTGGAAGTACACACAGCGGGTGCGCTGCAACAGGTTTCCCGCGGTCGTCGCCAGGTTGCGCAGCTGCCCGGATGCCGCCGACAGAAGTGCGCGGGCCAGCACCGGATAGCGGCTGCGCACGACGGGGTGCGCGGCCAGGTCGCTGTTGCGCACGTCGGCGCCGACGCGCAGGGCGCCGTCGGGCAGCGGGTCGACGTCGGTGAGCGGCAGGTGGGCGACGTCGACGACGAGCGACGGTTCGACGATGCCGAGCTTCATGTGGTCGACGAGGTTGGTGCCGCCGGCCAGGAACACGGCGCCGGGGCGGTCGGCGACCGCGGTGACGGCGTCGGCCACGCTGGTGGCGCGGTGGTAGTCGAACGGGATCATCGGGCGGCCTCACCGATCGCGGCGACGATGTTCGGGTAGGCGGCGCAGCGGCACAGGTTGCCGCTCATCCGTTCGCGGATCTCGTCGTCGGACAGTTCCGGTGACTGTTCGAGGTCGGCGGTCACGGTGCTCGGCTGGCCCGCCTTGAGCTCGTCGAGCATGCCGACGGCCGAGCAGACCTGCCCTGGCGTGCAGTACCCGCACTGGAAGCCGTCGTGGTCGAGGAAGGACTGGGCGACGGGATGCAAGGTGTCCCCGTTGCCGAGGCCGGCGGCGGTGACGACTTCGGAGCCGTCGCGCGCGACCGCGAAGGCCAGGCAGGTGGTGACGCGCCGGCCGTCGAGCAGCACGGTGCAGGATCCGCACTGACCGTGGTCGCAGCCCTTCTTGGGGGCGGTGACGCCGAGGTGCTCGCGGAGCAGGTCGAGAAGCGTGGTGCGGTTGTCGACGCGCACCTGGTGCCGGGTGCCGTCGACGGACAGCGTGATGTCGGTGAAGTGGGCTGACTCCATCGTGTGCGCGTACCCGCGCTGGGCGGGGCGAAACGGGCCCCGACGACAATGGGAGCCATGGCCTGGAACCTGGACGAGCACGACGGTCGCCTGCAACTCGAAACCGGAGTCGAGGGCCGCGCGGCCAAGATGGGCCACCGGCTGACTCTCGCGGCGAACCGCTGGCACGCCCGCGTCGACTGGGCCGGTGACGCACCGGCAGCGCTGGCCCTGACCGTCGACCTCGACGGTGTCGAGGTGGTCTCCGGCGAGGGCGGTGTGACGCCGATGACACCGCCGGAGAAGGCGCTGGCCCGCACGAACGCACTGAAAGTGCTGGGTGCGAAACGGTTTCCGCAAATCGTCTATCAGGCCGACACCATCACGAACGCCGACGGCGGCTACCGCCTCGACGGGACGCTGACCATCGCGGGCACCTCCCGCCCGCACACCGTCGACCTGCGCGTCGACGACCTCGGCGACGCGTGGGCACTGGCGGCCCGATCCGAGGTCAGCCACCGCGACCACAAACTCAAGCCGTACTCGATGCTGATGGGGGCGATGCGGGTCGCCGACGCGGTGACCGTCACGTTCGCGGCACGCGTCGCCAAAGATCGGTAAGCTCGGCCACTGAGCAATTCGCCTGTGCTGCTGCGATTTCGGTTTTCGCGGCGGCCCCCGCCGCGGGGAGCGGGTTATGCGAGCGCGCGTTGCGGGAACACCATCAGCTACGCCCGCGTCGAGAACAGAAAGGAGCGCATGTGAGCTCCCCGAACGGCGGTTCCCGGCTGGGTACGCGATTCGGGCCGTATGAGCTGAAGTCTCTGATCGGCGTCGGGGGCATGGGCGAGGTGTACCGCGCGTACGACACCGCCAAGGAACGAACCGTGGCGATCAAACTGCTGCGCCCCGACGTCGCCGCCGACCCCAGCTTCCAGGAACGGTTCCGCCGCGAGTCGCGCGTCGCCGCCCGGCTGCAGGAACCCCACGTCATCCCGGTGCACGACTTCGGCGACATCGACGGCGTGCTCTACATCGACATGCGCCTGGTCGACGGGGTCAGCCTCAAGGACCTGCTGCGCACCGACGGCCCGCTGCCCCCGGCGCGTGCGGTGTCGATCATCGCCCAGGTCGCCGCGGCGCTGGACGACGCGCACGCCAACGGGCTGGTGCACCGCGACATCAAACCCGAGAACGTGCTGCTCACCGCCGACGACTTCGCCTACCTCGTCGACTTCGGCATCGCGCACGGCGGCGGCGAGGCCTCGGTGACCAAGACCGGCCTGGTGATCGGGTCGTGTGCTTACATGGCGCCCGAACGGATCAGCGGGGAACGCGGCGGACCGGCCTCCGACATCTACTCGCTGACCTGCCTGCTCTACGAATGCCTGACCGGCCGCGCCCCCTACGAGGCCGGCGACCTGCGCGAGATCATGGGCGCGCACATGTTCTCCGCGGCGCCGCGACCCAGCATCATGCGCCGCGGGATCAGCCGCGCCTACGACGACGTCATCGCCCGCGGGATGGCCAAGAAGCCGACCGACCGGTTCGCCACCGCCGGTGAGCTGGCCAGGGCCGCGGCCGCGGCGGCCACCGAGCCCGCGCCCGCCCCGCCGCCACCGCCGCCCGCCCCGGCGCCGTCCACCCGGCAGTTTTCCGCCGTGGACCCGAACCCGGCGCGCACCGGCTACCAGCAGATGTACGCGCCGATGCCGACGCCGCCGAAGAAGAAGCCGGGTCTCGGGAAAGGCCAGGTCGGGCTGATCGCGGCGACGATCGTGCTGTTCACCGCGGCGATCGTGCTGGCGCTGGTGCTCGCGCTCAGCGGCAACGACACCACGACGCGGCAGCCGCCGCTGGCGCTGCCCGCCGAGCCGACGCAGCCGACGGGGCCCTCAGCAGAAACCAGCACCTCGACCACCACCACGACGACCACCCCGGCCGGTGGCCCGATCGCCGGGGTGTCCGGCACCGACGCGCAGGGTTTCGTCGGGCACACCGCCCGCTGCGTGCAGGGCAGCACCCCCGCGGCGGCGATCCGCACCGCGAACTCGCTGGCGGTGATCTGCCAGACCGGGCCGGACAGCTACGAGTACCGCGGGGAACGCCTGCGCGACGGCGCCAACCTGCAGCTGTCGAACGCCCGCCCGTCGGGCAACGGGTTCGTCGCGGTCAACCCCGCCGACGGCGCCCGCTACGACGTGCAGCCCGGCATGCTGACGATCTCCAGCGGCGGCTCGGTGGACTCGGCCGAACCGGCGCTGGAGTACGGCACCGCCGACCGCTGAGCCGAAGGGCGATTTCGGTGCGCTACCCGTCGTTGACCGGTCGTTTCCGCACCCGACCCGCGCCGCGTCGACTACCGTTTCGACCAAGATCACCGTCTCGGATCGGGGACTGACCATGGACAACCGCAAATACCAGCGCGCCAGTGAAGAGGCCCGTGCGCAGGAGATCGAGCAGGACGCCAGGCGGCTGCGCGAATTCGACGCGTTCGCGAAGTTCTCCGACACCGACCTCAAACGCCTCGTGCAGGCCGCGCACCGCACGTCGACTTCGGGCCCGTGGCCGTTGATCCGCGAGCAGACCCCGTCGGACGCCTGCTACATCCTGCTCAGCGGTGAGGTCGGCGTGTACGTCGGCCACGACCGCATCGCGGTGGTGGGCCCCGGCGAGGTGATCGGCGAGTCGGTGCTGCGCCGCGGATCGCTGCGCAACGCCACCGTGACGACGACCGGACGCGCCGAGGTCCTGCACATCGACCGCGACGACCTCGCGCGGCTGATGGACGAGATCCCGGCACTGCGCGCGGCGATGGACGAAACCGTGGCGCGCCACGCGCCGCAAGCCGCCGACCCGGCCTGAGCCGCCGAGGTTTAACGCCGCTGTTAAATCGGGTACGCCGCCCGAATGGAACGGCTGAGCGCATTCGACGCCAGCATGCTCTACAGCGAATCATCAAGCGTGCCTTTGCAGGTGTGCTCGATCTCCGAGCTGGACACCACCACGATCCCCGGTGGGTACAGCTTCGAGGCGATGCGCGAGCATCTGGCCTCACGGTTGCCTGCGCTGCCCGAGCTGCGGGCAAAACTCGCCAACAGTCAGCTCAACCTCGACCACCCGGTCTGGGTGGAGGACCCCGACCTGGACCTGACCTATCACCTGCGCCGCGTCTGCCTGCCCGCGCCCGGTGGTCGCACCGAACTCGCCGACCTCTGCGGACGCATCGCCTCGTCGCCGCTGGACCGCGCCAAGCCGCTGTGGGAGATGTGGGTGATCGAGGGTGTCGACGGCACCGACCCGCACGACGGCGGACCCCTCGCGCTGATGCTCAAGGTGCACCACGCCGCGGTCGACGGGGTGTCGGCGGCCCACCTGATCAGCAAGCTGTGCGACCTCGAGCCCGACGCCCCGCCACCGGACCCCGTCGAGGGGCCCGGCGGCGCGCGACCGTTCGAGATCGCCGCCGGGGGTCTGGTGCGCTCGCTGACCCGGCCGCTGCAGCTGGCCCGCGCCGTGCCCGCCACGATGTCGACGATCGTCAGCACGATCACCCGCGCGCGCAGCGGCACCGCGATGGCCGCCCCGTTCAGCGCGCCGAGCACCGTGTTCAACACCGAGATCACCGCCGAACGCATCGTCGCGAGCGCGCAACTCGACCTCGGCGACGTCAAAGCCGTCAAGAACCATTTCGACGTCAAGGTCAACGACGTGGTGATGACGCTGTGCGCGGGCGCGCTGCGGCGCTACCTCGCCAAGCGCGGTGAGCTGCCGGACAAACCGCTGCTCGCGGTGGTGCCGTCGTCGGTGCACGACCAGTCCGACCGGCCGGGCCGCAACCAGCTGTCCGGTTTCTTCTGCAACCTGCAGACCCACATCGACGATTCGGTCGAGCGGCTGCGGGCGATCGCCGAATCCAGCTCCCGCGCAAAGGGTCACAGCGCCGAGATCGCGCCGACGCTGCTGTCCGACGTGACGCAGGCGCTGCCGCCGCCGATGATCGGCTTCGCGTTGGAGCTGCTGTCGCACACCCCGCTCAAGCACACCCCGATCCACAACGCGGTGATCTCCAATGTCGCAGGCCCGGACGTCCCGCTGTACGTGATGGGCGCGAAGATCAACGCGATGTATCCGTTCGGGCCGATCTTTCACGGGTCGGGGCTCAACATCACGGTGATGTCGTTGGACGGCAAGCTCAACGTCGGCATCATCTCGTGCCGCAAACTGGTCAACGATCTGTGGGATCTGGCCGACGGTTTCGGCGCCGAACTGGCCGAGCTCGTCGATGCGATCAGCACGGAGCGGTGATCTCGAACGGCATCGAGCGGCTCTGCCCGGGGTTGCCCCGGTCGGAGACGACGGCGGTGCCGGTGACGGTGTAGACGTTCCCGTCGGTGGCGGCCTTCGCATCTGCGACGTCGCCCCCGGAGACCGCGTCGAGCCCGTCGATGTTCTCGATGGTGACCGTGCGGACCTCAGGCGCCGCGCCGCCGAGTTCGAGGTACACCTGGGCGCGGCCGGGATCGGCGTCGGCGTCGATCGTCATCGCCCACTCGTGTTGCGTGCATTCGACCGACCGGGTGGACAGCGACCGGTCGGCGATGGTGATGCTGCCGGACCCGGCGGGTTCCTCGCTGGGTGTCGGGCCGGTCAGGCCGCAGCCGGCGACGACCAGGGCCGCGGCCGACAGGCTGACCGACTGAAGTTTCATCGAACACCTCCGCCGCACGGTTACCCCGATGCGGATCGGCGTACGCGTTCGTTTCTGCGGTGTGCGGCTCGGGTAGCCGGGGGTATGCCGGAGCGGGGAAGGTGAGCTTCAAGGGCGCCGTCAACCAGGCGACGGGCAGCCGCGTGGTGCAGGCCGTCGCGCGGCTGGGTTATCCGGTCAACGGGGTTCTGCACCTGCTGATCGCGTATCTGATCGTGCGGATCGCGGTCGGCGTCGGCGGCGACGAGGCCGACCAGACTGGCGCGCTGGCGACCATCGCGGCTCAGCGCGGCGGCAACATCTCGCTGTGGATCGTCGCGCTCGGCTTGTTCGCCCTGACGGCGTGGCGGCTGGCGGAGACGCTGCTGGGCCTGCACCCGGGCGAGTGCTCCGATGCGCACGTCCGGGATTCACCGATCATCAACCGGCTGAAGGCTTTCGGGCTTGCGGTGGTGTACTGCGCGCTGGCGCTGACCGCCATCCAGTTCGCGCTCGGTGCGCACCGGCGCGGGAGCGAGCAGGCGGCCGGTCTGAGCGCGCGGTTGATGCAGTCCGGCGGCGGTAAGGCCGTGCTGGTGGCGATCGGCCTGGTGATCATGGCGATCGGCGGCTACTTCGCGTACAAGGGCGCGTCGATGAAGTTCCTCGACGACCTCACCGTGCCGGGCGGACGGTTGATCGTCGTGCTCGGGGTGAGCGGTCACGTCGCCGAGGGCGCGGTGCTCGCGGCGGCCGGCCTGTCGGTGATCGCGGCGTCGTTCCTCAGCGAGCCGGCCAGGGCGACGGGGCTCGACGCGGCGGTCAAGGCGCTCGGCAGCGCCGAGTACGGGAAGACGCTGTTGGTCGTCGCGGCAATGGGTTTCGCGGCCTACGGGTTGTACAGCTTCGCGCTGACCCGCTACGCCCGAATGTGAGAAAAGCCGACGGTCTGGGTATCCGGCCGGAACACGAGAGGAAACCGATGATGAGCGCAGCAGACAAGGCACGGAACAAGGTTCAGAACCTCGGCGGCAAGGCCAAGGAGGCGATCGGCAACGTGACCGGCGACGCGCGCGTGCGCGACGAGGGCCGCGGCGATCAGACCAAGTCCAACCTCAAGGACGCCGGCGAGAAGATCAAGGACGCGTTCCGGAAATAGCGCCTGCCGGTTCGGCGGCCACAGCGTTTGGGGGAGCAGGGTGTAGGGTCGGCAGTATCGGACAGCCCGTGTTCGAGTGAAAAATGCTCGATGAATAGGACTTCCGGTGACCACTTCCCCCGAGATCGTCAGCCCCTACACCAGGCGTGTCACGTTGGTGGCTGACGCCATCAAGGCGCACTCGAAACTCAAGGGCGATGCCGCGGACGAGTTGGCCGTACAGGTACTTCATGCGCTGAACTCGATTCCGGAGACGATGCGCTGACCTCGGTGCCTCAGGACTCGTGCGGATACTCGGCCGCGCGGTGCTGAAACGACAGGATGTCGGCGTTCTGCACGACCCCTTCGCGGATCTCCACGGCCCGATCGATGGTGGCGCTCGCCGCCCAGGCGTCCGGGCCGGCCAGCACCGTGTCGAGGTGCGGTAGCAGCGCCTCACTGACTTCCCACGTCGCGGAGTTCCACAGATATGACGGCGTGTGATCAACCGCGTAGTACGCGATGTTGTTGTGCAGCAACCGAAGTGGATCGGCGAACGAGGTGGGCGCGGCCCAGCTGAACCCCATACCGGCGTCGCACGAGACGTCCACGATCAGGCTGCCGGGGGCGAACGCGGCAAGGTCGTACTCGGTGGCGAAGATCAACGGGTTCACGGGATCCTGAAGTACACAGTTGACGACGATGTCGTTGTCGGCGAGCACTTGCGCCACCGGGATGACACCCTCGTCGGGAGTGTCGGCCCAGGTGCGGTCGGGAGGCGCGTCGTCGTCGTGGCCCATCTGGATGATCTGGGTTGAGTGGATCGGGGCCGCTACCGCGGCCACGTCGCGGTTGGTCAGCACCCGTACATCGTCGACTCCGTGTCCGTTCAACACGGTGACCGCGCCGCGGGCCGTCGCGCCGAACCCGATGACAGCGGCGCGCAGTCGCGGGCCGTAGTTTCCGGTGATCCCGGTCAACTGCATGGCGTGCAGCACCGAGCAATATCCGGCGAGCTCGTTGTTCTTGTGGAAGACATGCAGTGCGAAGCCGCCGTCGGGCTGCCAGTGGTTCATCGCCTCGAAGGCGATCAAGGTCAGCTGCCGGTCGATGGCGATCTGCGTCAGGTCGTAGTTCTGCACACAGTGCGGCCAGCCCCAGACGATTTGATTCACTCTGAGCTCGGCCAGATCCGCGGCTTCGACCTTCGGCAGCAGGATTACATCACAGTCGCTGATCAACTGCTGGCGGGTCCGAATCCCGCCGACCATTCCGGCCAGCGTGTCGTCGGTCGCCCCGAAGTCCGCGCCGTAGCCGTGCTCGAGGAAGATTCGGCGACGCAGGTGCTCGTCGATCCGGTCGAAGTGGGCAGGGTGGATGGGCAGCCGGCGTTCGTTCGGTTTACGCGACCGGGCCAGCACGCCAAGTGAAAGCGCCTGAGAGCCAGCACTTGCCGTCACTCGGCGGTGCCCCGCTCTGAGGCGGTGTCGGCGCGGTCCTGGTGTTCGAGTTTGGTGTCACGTCCGAGGTCGACGAAAGCCTGCTGATGGTTGCGGTTGCTGTCGGCGAGGCGCGCGTCGGCCGCGCGACTGGCGCGGGGCTGCGTGCCGGTCAGGCGTTGCGCGAGGCCGAACGAGGCCGCCGCCACGGACTCGACGAAACTACGGAGGGCAGAGCCGGTCTTGGGGAGCATGGGCGTCTTCTATCTACTGGAAGGTCTCCAGTAGACGCTGAAATTCGCTGGCTGTCAAAGCTGTCGGCGCTTGGTGGCGTTGCCGGGTTTGATCAGCCACAGCGCCAGGATGATCGCGACGACGGGCCCAGCCGCCATCACCAGGCTCAGCGTGTGGATGGCGTCGACGGCGATGTGCGGGGCCGCGTCGACCACCAGGCGGGCCTGCTCGGGGTTGACCACCTGGGCGCCGCGGCCGCCGTGCGCCATCTGCAGCGCCTCGCGGGTCTCGGCGCGGGTCAGCCCGGAGCCGGACAGGGCACGCACGCTGTCGGTGAGGAACAGGTTGATGCCGACGAGCGCGAACAGGGCGGGCCCCAGCGAGTAGCCGCCCTCGTTGACCGCGCTCTTGACCGCCGACACCGCACCACCCAGATCCGTTGGGGCGCTGCTCATCATGATCTGCGCCTGCGGCGTGGTGACCAGCGCGCCGCCGACGACGATCAGCGCCGTGGTGACGAACACGGTGGTGCGGGTGGTGTCGAGGTCGAAAAGCCGCATCAGCAGCAGGCCGCCGAGCATGGTGAGCAGGCCCGAGACCATGACGGTGCGCGGGCCGAACCGGTTGGCCGCGGGCCCGGCGCTGGTGGCGGCGACGGCGGCGAGCGCGGTGGCGGGGATCAGCAACAGCCCGAACAGTTCGTGACTTTCGCGGCGAATCGTGACGAGGTAGAAGGACAGCAGCACCATCGACCCGCCGAGCACGATGTTGAACATCACCCCCGCGGTGACCGCGGCGTTGAACCGGCCCGACCGGAACACCCGCATGTCCAGCGCGGGATCGCGAGTGTTCAACTCCTGCAGGACGAACAGGGCCCCGGCGACGACGGCGACACCGATCGCGGCGACGCCGAGCGCGTTGAACCCGGTCTCGATCCGCGACATGCCGAAGATCAGCCCGAGCAGGGCGATGGCGAACAGCGCCATGCCGAGAACGTCGAGGCGGCGCGTGGCGCGCACGGTGTCGGGCACGAACCGCCACGTCACGAGCAGGCCGATCGCCGCGATCACGGGGACGACGAAAAAGCAGGCACGCCAACCGATCGCGTGGCCCAGCGCGCCGCTGATCGCGGGCAGCGGGGTGGCCACGGCGTAGCCGACACCGAAGTAGGCGGCGATCGCGGCGGCCCGGCGGCCGGGCGGGAACACCGCGTTGGTGATGGCCAGCGACAGGCCGATCAAAAACGCCAGCGTCACACCGACACCGGCGCGGGCGATCAGCAGCACCGCGGCCACGGGTGCGGCGGCGGCGAGCGCGCTGAATACGAACGCGCCGCACAGGCCGGCCATGTACATGCGCCGCATGCCGTACAGGTCGCCGAGCGCGCCGGCGCTGAGGACGGCGGCGGCCATGGTGAGGGTGGCCAGGCTGTCGACGAACGTCGCGGTCCCGCCGGTGATGTGCAGGCCCGAGGAAACGAGTTGCAGGTTGGCCGACAGCGAGGTGGGGTCGCCGATCGCGATGGCATAGCCGAGCCCCATCGCGACGATCGTCATCGCGGCGGCCAGCCCCGAGACCTGACGCTGGGGGGTGCTGACGTCGGACACGTCAGCCCAGGAACGAGACCGCGGCGCGCTGACCGACGAAACGTCGCCCGTTGAGTTCGTATTGGTAGGCCACCACGGAGCGCTGCACGTTGGCGCCGGCATGCCCGCCGCGGGCCTGGGTCTGGTAGCCCGCGACGCCGGAACCCAGCAGCGTGCCGGGCACGCGCTGCCACTCGAGCGCGCCGATCAGCTGGATCACCCCCGGCAGCCCGCGGAACAGCAGGACCGCGCCGATGATGAGCAGGCCGATCTCGGTGACGTAGTCAGCCACGTGGGGGAGATTAGCGCGGCGAGTCCCGCGGTGCGGCGTCTTTGCCTGTGGATAAGCCCGCATTGCGGCACGCGCGGCGCGTACGGGCAACCGCTCGGCGATGATGGGTACTGGGCGGGAGGCAGATGATCGGCGCAGGGAGGCGATGGTGAACCGGCTCGGTCGAGCGGTGCGGTGGTCGACGGCCGCGGTGTGCGCGGCGGTTCTCGTCGCCGGATGCGCGTCGACCCCTCCCGTCGCGGTCGAGGGCCGCGCGACGTCGATGCTGTTCAACCCCGAGCGGGTCGGCGGTCTGCCGGTGGCCGACGGCCCGAGCGGTCCGCGGCCCGACGCGCCGCGACCGGTCGGCGAGGTGGACAACACCGACGGCGGGCCCGAGGACCGGCTGGCTCTGCTGGCGCTCAACGACATCGAGGAGTTCTGGCGGACCAACTATGCGAAGTACCTGCCGGGTGAGTTCGAGCCGGTCCGCGATCTCGTGTCCTACGACTCAGACGATCCGGACGGCCCGTGGGTCTGCCTCAGCGATCTCAGCGGACTGGTCAACGCGCTGTACTGCCCGTTGAGCCACTCGGTCGCCTGGGATCGAGGCGTTCTCGTGCCGACGGCGATGCGCTACTTCGGCGAGATGGGTGTCGTCGGTGTCCTCGCGCACGAATACGGCCACGCGCTGCAGTACATGAGTGAGCTGGCGGATCGCCAAACCGAAGTCCTGGTCAAGGAACAGCAGGCGGACTGCTTCGCCGGGGTCTATCTGCGGTATGTGGCGGCAGGGGATTCCGAGCGCTTCGCGTTGACCACGGGCACCAGCCTGAACCGGGTGCTGGGCGGACTGATCTACCTGCGCGACCCGGTCGAAGCTGAAGGCGGAGGGGACGCTCACGGTTCCGCGCTGGACCGGGTGAGCGCCTTCCAGATGGGTTTCGCCGGGGGCGCCGACCAGTGCGCGGCGATCGATTCCGCGGAGATCCGCAAGCGTCAGGGCGATCTGCCGAAGCAACTGACCTACGACGCGTACGGCGATCCGGTGCTGGACAGCGCCATCGACGAGGACACGCTGGCCACGCTGATGCGCGTGTTGAACTCGATCTACCAGCCGGCCGAGGCACCCGCACTGTCGACGGCGCCGTCGGCGTGCGGAACCGCTCAGCCGGCCTCGTACTGCCCTGACACCAATACGATTCACGTGGAAATGGCTGCGCTGCAAGCCATCGGCGAACCCAAGAACGAGGAAGAGGACAGAGTGCTCGTCCAAGGCGACAACACGGCGCTGTCGGTGGTGACGTCGCGGTATGCGTTGGCGGTGCAGCGGGAGCGCGGGGTCGACCTCGATACGCCGGTCGCCGCGCTGCGCACCGCCTGCCTCACCGGGGTGGCGCAGGGCCAGATGACTGAGGAGGGGGGTCTGGACTTCGTGCTGTCTCCGGGCGACGCCGACGAGGCGGTCGCCGGATTGTTGACCAACGGCGTGGTCGCCAGCGACGTCAACGGCACGCCCGCGCCGGCGGGCTTCACCCGCATCCTGGCCTACCGGCTGGGCCTGTCCAGCTCCATCGACGAATGTTTCCAACGGTTTTCGTGACGCCATGAACGCACCGCGACCGGGACCAGGACAGCAGCCGTGGTGGGCGCGCCCCGGCGGCGCCCCGGTGCGCGGCCAGCCACCGCGATATCAGCCATCGGGATATCCACCGCCGCGTCAGCCTGCACCGCCGCCACGGCCGCCGATGCAGTCGCCGCCGCGTCAACCGGACCCGGCGGCCCCGCCGCCCCGAACCCGGTCGCGCCGGCGGACGCTGATCATCGCCGGACTGTTCGTCGTCGCGTTCGAAGCGGTCGTGCTGGTCGGCGCGCTGTGGTACTTCGGGCACTTCGGAAGTCGCAGCACCAACGTGCTCGATGTGCGGCAGGCGGAAGCCGGTGTGCGGCAGATCCTCAGCGACCCGATCAACGGATACGGCGCCAACGAGGTCCAGGCCGTCGAGTGCAACGACGGCCAGAACCCGAGGGTCAAGGCCGGCGCGGGTTTCTCGTGCCGCGTCAGGATCAACGGCGCGGACCGGGACGTGCAGGTGGTGTTCCGCGACGACGCCGGTACCTACGAGGTCGACGGCCCGCGCTGAACGCAAGCGTAGTTAGCGGATCCCGGCTTCGATGTCGGCGACGGTCTGGGTCCCCTCGGGTCCGCACACCGACACGAGTTCGACGGGGCCTTGAGCCAGCAGCGCGTCGATCCGCCGCTTAAGGTCCCCACTTGTGACGTGCGAGTACAGGTTCGTGCCCGGGCACGCGGTGTCGCCGCTCTGGTCCCGGTGGCCTGTCAACGTGTCCGTCGGGATTCCGAAACGCGTTGCTGCCCAAGCGAACGCGAGCGCAGCCCCGTCGAGCTGCGCTTCGGTCACCTCTTCCTCGTCGAAGTTGCCTTCGCAGACGACGAGGAAGTGCCCGGTCGGGTCGTAGCTCGTCGCGGTGTCGCCGACGATGTTGGGATCCCTGAGCTCGTAGAGGTTTCCGTCGCGGTCGACGCTGACGTGATAGGCGATGTCGATCCACCCCTGCGAGCCCTGGTGGTACTGCTGGTGCTGCCGCAGCCGGGCGGGTGCATTGCTGTTGTCGCCAAGTGTCACCGCGGTGTGATGGATCGTCATGCGGCTCAACGGGTTCGGTTTACCCCCTGGCTGAGGCGGGTTGGCGCCCCAGGCGTCCCGGCACAGCAGCGGATGCGTGGTCGGCGGCAGCGGCGGGGCCGGTGCCGGGCTCGGAGGCGGCGCGGCCGGTGCGGCGGTGGCCGACGTTGGCGCCGTCGGGTTCGTCGTCGTGTTTTTGCCGTATCCGGCCGGCGCTTGACACGCGACACCCGCCGCAGCGGCCAGTCCGGCGGTGCCGGCAATCCTCAGCAGCCGACGTCGGGTGAGGGCGTCCGGCGTCGCGGGTCGGCCGGTCGAAGAGCTATCCACACCGGTCACGATACGTAATAGTGCGCGGATGCGGATGCACTAGGCCTATCCACATACCGAATTATGGGCAACTCGAGGCCCGTGTCGCCGTCGTAGTCGGTAGCATTTCCGCATGCCCATTGCTGATGGGGCGGAATTTGCTGGGTACACCATCATCCGCCTGCTGGGCGCCGGGGGGATGGGCGAGGTGTACCTCGCGAAGCACCCGCGGCTGCCTCGCCTGGAAGCGTTGAAGATCCTGCCGCAGCGGATCAGCGCCGATCCCGAGTTCCGTCAGCGCTTCGCCCGCGAAGCGGACATGGCCGCGTCGCTGTTCCACCCGAACATCATCGGTGTGCACGACCGGGGTGAGTACCGCGGTCAGCTGTGGATCACGATGGACTTCGTCGACGGCACCGACGCCGCCCAGCTCGTCCGCAGCCGGCACCCGAACGGGATGCCGCTGACCGACGCGCTCGAGATCGTCTCGGCGATCGCCGACGCGCTCGACTACGCGCACGAGCGCTATCTGCTTCACCGTGACGTCAAGCCGGCCAACGTCCTGCTCACCGACGCCCGCGCCGGGGAGCGCCGGGTCATGCTGGCCGATTTCGGAATCGCCAAAGCAGCGAACGAGACGCATGGCCTGACCGCGACCAACATGACCGTCGGCTCGGTCGCCTACGCCGCACCCGAGCAGTTGATGGGCCGGCAGCTCGATGGCCGCGCGGACCAGTACGCGTTGGCGTGCACGGCCTTTCATCTGCTGGCGGGTAGTCAGCCGTTCGCCCAGTCGACTCCCGCCGCGGTGATCGGCAGTCACCTGACCACCCCGCCGCCACGGCTCAGCGCTGCCCGGCCTGACCTCGCGTCGATCGACGAGGTGCTGGCCAAGGCGATGGCGAAAGAGCCCTCCGACCGCTTCGACACCTGCCGCGAGTTCGCCCTGGCGCTCCGGCACGGCGACGCGGCATGGCGCATCGCCGGCGGGAGAACCCAGCAGGCACCGAAGGCGGCGCCCCCGATCGGTGCTCGGTCTGAGCCCGAACCGCCGAGTCGTCCGGACCTGCTCGCCAACCCGGCCAATCGCATCGCCGCTGTGGTCATCGCGTTCGCGCTCGTGCTGGCGGTGGGCATCGTCGCCTATGTCGCGGGTAGTTCTGGAAACAGATCGCCGGACGGGCCGACGGCCGCGCCGTCTCCGTCGGGCGCCTGGGACGAAGACCTGCCGACGACACGGGCGCCGCGAACGAATCCGGCGACCGAGACCCCGACACCCGCTCCACCGCCACCGCCCCGATCGTCAACGAGGCCGCCCGCACCGCCTCCCCGGCCCGCGCCGCCGACGCCGACAGGTCCGATCGGCGACCTGGGCTTGGGGACTCCGATGAGCCGGCCGTTGTGCAATGGGCAGGGAATCGTGGTGCTGGGCAACGTCACTACGCCCGGCCAGTACGCGCAGGGTATTCAGCGGTTGCTCAACATGTACCCCGGGGCCTCGTACCTGCGGACCGACCAGGCATGTCCGTCCCTGCGTCAAGCCGACGACGAAGGGGATCCGATCTACACCGTGTACGTACCGGCCGGCTACACCCAGGCCTCGGTGTGTGCGGGCGTCCGCGCCGCCGGCGGCGACGCCTACGGCAAGTGGCTCGACTACTCCACACCGCCGAGCTACATCATCCCGTGCTGACCCCTGTCGGCCGAACGGATGAATCTGGCCACCGGACCTTGTCGCGAACCGACCCCCGGGCAGACGCTGATCGCATACAGATCCGCGAACGACGCACGGACAGGTGATCGACGATGCCCGACTTCGCCGGCCTCGGCCGGGGACTGGCGAAACGCGCGAAGGACGCCGGACAACAGGCCGCCTCGCGCGTCGCGCACGAGATCGACGCCCACCGTGGCGAACCCGCCGACACCGATGACGCCGACGAGACCGCGTCGAGCGCCGATGTGCACGCCGAAGCCGGCCGCCTGCAGGCGTTCCTGGCGGCGCGGCGGCCCTACCCCGGACCGGTGCAGGGGGAGTGGTCGGTCGGAATCGGCGGCCTGCTCGCCGAGCATCCGCGGGTACCCTCACAGCTGCACGGTTTGGTCCGCAAGCTGGATCGCTATGGCGGACTTGCCATCAGCGACCGCGGTCTGGCCGTCGACGGTGACCACATCGAATGGGCGTCGGTCACCGAGATCCGCACCCGCAACATCGTCGACTATCTGCTTGCCGACGGCGTCGTGCAGGCCCTCGACGCGCTGCCGCTGCCCCGGTTCCCCGGCCGCAAACGCCTGCTCGACGCGCTGTCCAAGGCGGTGTTCACCCTGCTGCTGGCCGCCGCCAAGGAGCAGTTCGACCGCGGCGCCGAGATCCTCATCCCCGCCGAGATCGAGTTCCGCGGCGGGCTCGGGCGCCGTCGCCAACTCGCGCCCGGAATCCTCGCCGCCCTGGTCCTGGCCGACCCTGCCGTAGCGCAGTGTCTGCAGGCCACCGCCCACGCTCACGGCACCGCGATCGTGCCCGCCGACGACGGCGCGATGCAGACCGCTCAGCAGCGCGCTGACCTGCTCAGATCGAAGGTCGGCGCGCTCAACGCCCGCTTCCGCTGACGGCCTTGTCAGCCGTTTGGCCGACAGACAGACAGCAAACCAGGTGAGACCCTGTTTGGGCGCGAAAACGCGCTGATCGATCTCGGGGTGCCAAGTCTCGGGTGGTACTTGCTTGATCTGTGGAGACGCGAGTGGATCCAGACTCGACCCAGTTCGGGGGCGGCTCGAATCCGTGGGCCAGCACCCGCGGGGCTCAATACCCCGGTGCCGCAGTGCCGTTCGATCCCGGCCCGGTCGGCGGCGGACCCATCCCCAGCGCCCCGCCCCCGCAGCGCCCGCCGCCCGGCGGTGTGACGTTGAACCGCAACCACATCCTGCTGATCGGCGGTGTCGTCGCCGTGGTGATCGTGGCCATCCTCGGGGTGGTGATGGTGACCGGCGGTGACGAACCGGCGATCGCGACCACACCCGCGGGCAGCGCCGGCCAGTCCGGCAGCGGAACCGACGAATGGGCGCAACCCACATACGAGACACCGGTCCCGGTGCGCATCGTGCTTCCGCCCGGCGCGGTGGTCTGCAGCGAGTCCGGTTCCGGCCGGTTCGCCGCGGCCGCGCGCGGCAACGACGTCACCTCCTGCCCGTTCGCCGACGCCGTCCGTGACGCGGTGCGCTCCACCGGGGAGTCCTTTCCGCGCACGGTGACGGCGTACAGCCCGGTGACGCACAAGACGTACTCGATGCGGTGCACCGGTGACGATCTGATCACCTGCCGTGGAGGTAACGACGCGGTCGTGTATGTCTACTGACGGGCACGGTCACCCGCGGCCGATGTGGTGGACCGTGGTGCTCGCCGGCGTCGTCGTCGCGGTCACGTTCGCCGTCGTGATCGTCGCCGGTAAAACCCAACAGCCGCAGGCGCTTCCCGTGCCCGCCGAAGCACCCGTTCCCGCGCAACCGGTGCCCGAGGCCCCCGCCGTCACCGACGACGCGCTGGCCTTGGACTTCGCCGCGCTGCAGGAGCGCATCGGCGGCGACATCGGTATCGCGATCGCCGGCGCCGACGGCCCCGCTGTCTCGCTCGGCACGTGGTCGACGGGCGCGGCCTGGTCGACGAGCAAGATCCCACTCGCGATCGCCGCACTCCGCTATGACGGTCTCACCGAGGCGTCGCCGACCATGGTCGCGGCGATCACGCGGTCCGACAACGCATCTGCCGAAGCGATGTGGTCCAGCCTCGGCGACCCGCGCACCGCCGCCGATGCGGTCGACGCCGTGCTGCGCGAGTACGGTGATCCGACAATCGTGCAGTCGCAACGGGTCCGGCCCGGCTTCACCGCCTTCGGTCAGACGCAGTGGGCGCTGACCGACCAGGCGCACTTCGCCGCCGCCGCGCTGTGCGATCCGCGCAACGCGCCGGTCACGAACCTGATGGGCCAGATCAGCGACGACCAGCGATGGGGACTCGGTGTCATCGACGGCAGCCGGTTCAAGGGCGGCTGGGGGCCGACGGAGTCCGGCGGCTACCTGGTCCGCCAGTTCGGCCTGGTGCCGACGCCGACCGGCACCGCGGCGGTCGCGATCGCGGTGCAACCGTCGTCCGGTTCGTTCGGCGACGGCACGGCGGCGATGACCGAGATCGCGTCGTGGCTGTCCTCGCACGTCGCAGAGCTTCCGAGCGGAGGGTGCGCGACGTGACCGGGACATGGCTTGCTGCGCGATACGCCCGTGGTTGCGTTACTGTGCCGATCGGGCTGCTACACAGGGCGCCTGACGCAGCGTCATCGACGATCGAAGTAGCAGTGGGGGTTGCTCGTGCATCCTGACCGAGGGAACCGTGGGGCCAACCCGTGGGGTGGGCCGATCAACACCGGCGGCGCCGTACCGCGACAAGCGCCCCAACCGCAGGGCCCTTGGGGCCGCCCCGACCCGGTCTACCCTGCGCCGCAGCAGGACCCGGCCACCGAGCGGTTCGAGCAGCCCGTCGAGGACTACCCGGATCTCCCGGAGCCGGTGAGGACGACGCCGGCCCTGGTCGAAGCCGACGGGCAGTACGCCGCGCTGGTGCACGACTACCAGTACGCCGCCGACCTGGTCGAGCGGGCCGCATCCGAGATCGTCGAGGCGTTCATCGGCTCGCACCGCGACACCCGACCGGTGCTCGACTCGATGGCCTCCACCCGCGACCGTCTCCAGCGCACCTTCCAGGAACACTTCGGGACCGGCATCTACGCCAGCGGTTCGGGCACCGCCACCCAACCGAACCAGTGGATCGCCTCCGCGCAGGACCTCATCGCGCGGCTCGACACCCGCCGCGTGCCGTTCACCCGCAACGGCCGCGAGCAACAACAGCGGGAGTTCACCGCCGAAACCCAGCAGCTGCTGTCGACGTACGATCCGACACTGCGCGAGTTCGCGCTTCTGGAATGGCGTTTCATGGTCTCGGCGGGCACCGCCCGCGCCGACGCGATCTACACCGCCGCCGCGAGCCGCGCCCCGATCCTGCCGCTGCCTCCGCCACCGATCGGGCCGTACCCGCAGCCGGTCGACCGCGAGCTCGTGTCGGGGCCCGGCCCGCTGAAGATCTTCCTCGGCCAGATGCAGCCCCGCACCGTGTGGTTCAACTCCACCGCCCAGGGCGGCCACGAGAACGACGACCACTTCATGACGTTGCCCGAAGTCGCGATCCCGGTGGTCGTCGACCTCGACGCGATCGGCTCGTTCGTCGTCACCGAAGGCGAATGCCTCGAGACACCGATCCTCAACCTGCTCTCGGCGCTGCCGGCCAACCAGCTTCAACTGCCCGTCTTCGACCCCGAACACGGCGGCAACTCCGCGAAATTCCTCTACGGGCTGGGTGACTCGGCCGATCGCATCATCGGCGACCGGGTCAAGACCAGCGACCGTGAACTCAACGACCTGCTGCAGAGCACCGAAGAGCACATCACGTTCGTCACGCAGCGGTTCCTGCAGGGTGAGCACAGCTCGCTGACCGAATACAACCGCGCGGCAGGCGAAGTCGCCGAGCCCTACCGCATGCTGCTGCTTTACGACTTCCCGTCCGGCTTCGCCCGCGGCGGGCACTACGACCGCGATCAGCTCGAGCGCCTGCAGAAGATCATCCGCAACGGCCCGCGCGCCGGTGTGTTCACGGCGCTGGTGATTCGCGACAAGGCGGTGATGGCCGACGCGATCGAGAGGCGCAACAACACGTTCAGCGTGAACACCGACCACCCGCTCGAACACGTCACCAAGGTCATCCGCGACCTGCCCTGGTTCATCAGCGGCGGCGCGCTCACCCATCACACGCTGCAACGCTTGGCGGGCCAGCCCGGCGGTATCCGCGTCGTCGAGGGCACCAGCGGTCCCCACACCCACTCCGGCGGCGCCCAGGTCAGCGCCGGCACGGTGTCGTGGCGCTTCGAGCCGGGCCCGCTGCCGATGGCTCCGGTGGCCGCCAGCCTGCTCGATTCGGTGAAACGCAACCTGCACACCGCCGACGACGTGCGCGTCACCCCCGAGCGGGTCGCCGAACTCGCCCACGCCGCGCAGCAGTCCGCGGCCGCGACGTTCGGCGAGCGATTCGTACCCACGGTCGCGCGCCCCGATGCCCCGGACACGTGGTGGCGGGCCACCAGTGAACGCGGCGTCGTCGGACACTTCGGCCGCATCGGCGCCCGGCAGGTCGCCGACCTGATCCTCGACTCGGAGGTCAACACCTTCGGCGCGCTGATCGGCGGGCGCCCCGGTTCGGGTAAGTCGGTGCTGCTGCACGCGGTGATCATGAGCATCGCGATCGAATACTCGCCGTCGGAAGTCGAGCTGTTCCTGATCGACTTCAAAGAGGGCGTCGAGTTCAAGCAGTACGCCGACGAAGGACTGCCGCACGCGCGGGTCATCGCGATCGAGTCCGAACGCGACTTCGGTCTGTCGGTGCTGCAGAACGTCGCCCGCGAGATCAACCGGCGCGGTGAGCTTTTCCGCAACGAGGGCGGCGGCGCCACCAACCTGCTCGAGTACCGGGCCCGCACCCGGCAGCCGCTCAAACGACTCGTGCTGATCATCGACGAGTTCCAGCAGCTGTTCTACCGCGACGACAAGATCGCCGCCGAGTCCGCCGAGATCCTGGAGCTGGTTCTGCGCCAGGGCCGCGCGTTCGGCATCCACGTCATCCTGGCGTCGCAGTCGCTGGCCGGCCTGGCCGCGCTCGGCAAGCACGTGCTGGGGTTCATCCCCACCCGGATCGCCTTGCAGAGCGCCGAATCCGACTCGCGGCTGGTGCTCGGCGAGGAGAACACCGACGCGCAGACCCTGACTCGCGCCGGTGAAGGCATCCTCAACCGCAAGGGCGGCAACAAGGACGCCAACGAACGGTTCCAGGCCGCGTTCTGGGACCCCGACGCGCGGGGCGCCGCGCTGCGGCTGATGACCCAGCGGGCGCGGTCGGCCCGGATGCCCGACATCACCACGGTTTTCGCCGGCCACGAACCCGCCGACGTGACGACCGTGCCGTTCGAGGCGCTGGTGCCGCCGTCGGGAGACTCCCGGCATCTCAGCGTCCCGGTGGGCCTGCCGCTGACGTTGGACGCCGACCCGCTGTTCACCACGCTGCGCCGCGACGCCGGCAGCAACCTGCTGATCGTCGACGAGCACGGCGGGTCGACGCTGTCGATCGCGCTGACCAGCCTGCAACGCCAGGGCGCGTCGATCGAACTGCTCGACTTCGCCGGCGACGAGGACGACTGGCCGGCGGTCGTCGACGAACTCGGGACGCTCGACGGCGTGCGGGTGGGGCGCCGCAGGGCGGCGGCGCCGACGCTGGCCCGGCTCGCCGAACTGGTCAACGAACGCCAGGAGATGGGCGAATACCGTTCGCAGCCCGTCGTGTTGGCGTTGGCCGCGATGGGCCGCGCCCGCGACTTCGACCCGAACTCCTACGACGACGACGCGCTGACCAACCTGCTGGGCACCGTCCTCAAGGACGGACCCGAGGTCGGGGTGCACGTGCTCTGCTGGTTCGACCGGCCGGCCGGCATCAACAAGCGGGTCAGCTCGCAGCAGCTCAACGAGTTCGGGCAGCGGCTCGTCGGCGTGCTCAACCGCGACGACTCGTCGCAGCTGATCGACAGCGAGAACGCCGCGACGCTGAAAGCCGGTCAGGGCATCTGCGCCGACCTCGACCGCGCCACCGAGCACCGGATCCGCCGGTTCGCTCCGCCGCCGCTGAAATGGTTCACCGCGATGCGCGCCGACGACCCGCAGGGCTAGCCGATGGCCGATCGCGCGAAGGTCGAACAGTCCGTCTTCGACTACCTCAAACCCCGGATCAAGCAGTACGAGACCGAGCATGCCGAGCTGACCCGCGACGTCGCGCGCAGCATCGCGAAGGTCTCCGCGGAGGCCGACGACCGGGTCGCCGACCGGCGCCGCGCCCTGACCCGCGCGATGGAACAACTCGGCTCGTGCGAGCAGCAGGCCGCCGAGGCCGCCGAACGCGGCGAGTCCGGCGGCGACTGCGGCGGCTACCGACGTCAGGTGCAGCAGTGTGAAGCCGAGTTGCAGCGCGCGCTGCGCGGCCGCGCGATGATCGCCGAAGCGGCGGCGCAGTTCCGTCACGCCCAGTCCCGCTACACCACCAAGATGTCGGAGATCCTGCTCGACGGGCGGAAGCTGCTGCGCACCGCGGCCGAACGCAGCGAGGGATACCAGAAGGCGTCGACGTATGTGCCGACGACGACGCTGCTCTCAGGTACCGGAAGCAGCGGCGGCGGAATCCTTTTCGACTCCGGTCCCTCGGCGGGAATGGGCTTCGGCAGCGCGGCGACGAGCGCGGGGGTCGCCGCAACGTCCGCGCCGGCCTCGTGGCGGGACCGCCCGGGGGTCGAGGTGCCGTCGTGGATACCCGCCGGGTACGCGCTGATTCCGCTGTCCGCCATCGCCGACGACGGCGGCATCACCTCGACGGCCGCGTTCGCCGACAACCCGAACAAGCATCCGGTCGCCGACCTGCGGTGGGCGGTCAACGCGCTCGACGACGTGGTGATTCCGGCGATGGAGCGCAAGGACGACCCGCTCGACTACCTCGAGCGGCGCGACGCGGCCGAGGGGCGTTCGGGTGCCCGGTCGTACGCCCAGACCTACCGCGGGTTCTTCGGCGACGACGCGGTCGCGTTGTCGCCGCTGCCCGACGGGACATTCGATGTGACCAACGGCTACCACCGCATCTTTCTGCGGCGCGAGGCGCACTTCGACTACGTGCCGGCCCGGATCATCGGAGGGTGACATGAGTTGGATCAGCGGACAGATCAGCATGTTGGAGCGGCACCGCGGCTCGCGGCGCCAAGCCCGCCTGCACGCGCGGTCGTTGTGGTCGGACGCGGCCGCAGACCGGTTCGAGGACAAACTCTTCGATGAACTCGAACAGGAGGACCGCCGCTTCGACGCCGACCTCAAGCGACTCGACGCCGCGTTCGATGAAGCCAAGAAGCTTTTGTAGAGAGCACCTTTGAGATAGGAGATCCAGATGGCAGGGCGTATCGACACGGACCCGGCGGCGCTGCTCGCCATGGCCCGTGAACTCAGGAATGCCGGGCAGTCCATCGACCAGTCGATCCGCAAGGTCCGCAGCGCGCTCAACAGCAGCCAGTGGAACGACAATGTGCGCCGCGACTTCGAGAAGAACCTCGAGGCGATCGCCCGGATGGCCAAACAGATCGAGACGGTCAGCGACGAAAGCCAGCGCATGCTGACCCGCAAGGCGCAGCAGCTACAGGCGTACCTCGGCCGATGACCGAGATGAACTCGTCGCGCACCCAGCAGGTTCTGCGCAAGCGCGGAATCTCGATCGCCGCAGGCGGTCTGGTGTTGCAGCTGCTGATCGCGCTGGGATTGGCGTTCGGCGGCATCCTCGGGATTCTGACCCTGCTGTTGGTGCTCGGTAATGCCGGCGCGCTGGCCGTCAGCTACAACACCCTGAACGACAAGACCGGCCTGGCGAACATGCTGCAGGTCTGCACCGTGGTGATCGGCTTGGTGTCCATCTTCGGTGCGGGCCTGGTGGGCCTCGGCTTCCTGATCCTGCTGGCCGGCGCGGTGATCACCTACATCGGCACCAAACAACTTGCCGACGGTCTGAAGCCGTTGCGGTCGTGACGAGTTACGGCCCGATCCGCCCGGACACCAGCATCAAAGCGCACATGGAGGGGCGGCTGATCGGATACGACGATGTCGCTGCCGAAGCGCTGCGGCGCGCCGGCCGCGACGCGTCCAGCGTGGACCTGCAGGCGATGATGAACGGCATCTCCGCTGCCGCCGAATATCAGCTGCAGCAGTACTGCCAGAACGTCACCCAGCTTGACTGGGCGCAGATGAAGGCGGTGCTCGACCGGCCGGACTTCACCCCGCAACTGTTCACCGACTACCTGAGCACCTGCGGGCCGGCGGGCGCGGCCGTGCACAACCGGTTCGCCGAAGTGCTGCAACAGGTCATCCCCGATCTCGTCGCCAACCAGATCCGTGAAGGCATCCTCGACAAAATCGGACCAGCGCCCGAGCCGTACCAGGTCGACACCGGGCTCATCGCACCCCATCCGCGCTACATCGACAACATGCCGGATTTGATCCCGACCGCCGACGAGGTGGTGCGGGCGGCCGCGCTGCAGGCCGGGCGGGACCCGGCCGGCGTGGACCGGGGCCGGTTGACGTCCGCGGTCAACTCGGCGATCGAGACTCAGCTGGAGGAGTACTGCACGCAGTTGCCCTCGGTGGGCTGGCCCGCCGTCAAGGCGATACTGGACCGGCCGGACTTCAACCCGCAACTGCTGCGGAACTACATGAGCACCCGCGGTGTCGAGGGCGTCGGCATGTACAACGCACTGCGGGTTTTCCTCACCGAGCAGCTGCCGCCGACCGTCATCGAGATCATCGGGGAGACGCCCGCGGCGTCGAGTCCTCCGCCGCTGCAATCGGTTCCGTCGTTCAGCGGGGCCAGTGCCGCAGCAGGCGGCTTCGACCCCGGCCCGGTCGGCGGCGTCGTGACCCGCCCCGCCGCACCACCTCCCGCGGCCCGCCCTAGCAGTGCTCCGTCCCGCAATCTGCTCTACTTCGGCGGTGCGGCGGGCTTGGTCGCGATCCTGATCGCGGTGGCGATCGGCCTCAACGCCGGCGGCGGGGACAGCGCAGGTTCGTCGAAGGCGCCCGACACCGTCATCGAAAGCTACGGCAACTCCGGTGGGGACGCGGACAGCGGACCGGCGCCCGGATCCGGCCCGCAGAAGTCGTCCAACGACCTCAACGTCAGCGTCCCGATGAGCCACCCGCCGTGCGACGGTTCGGGAATCGTGGTGCTGGCCAACGCCGTAACGCCCGGCCGGTACGCGTCGGAGATCCAGCGCCACCTGAATATGCACCCGGGTTCGTCGTACCTGCGCACCGACGAGTCGTGTTCGTCGCTGCGCCCCCGCGACGACGCCGGCAACCCCATCTACGCCGTGTACCGACCGGCCGGCCGTACCCCGTCGCAGGTGTGCGCCGCGGTGCGGGCCGCAGGTGGTGATGCGTACGGCAAGTGGCTGGACAACACCACCGACCCGCGGGCCATGATCCGGTGCTGAGGCCGGTGTCAGCCGAACGACCGATTGTCCGGCGCCGCCGCCTCGGCGACGATGCACGAGCAGGGTTTCCGACCGGGAGGTTTCACCGTGGAATGCAAGAAGTGTCATCGGCCGCTGCATGACTGCTCCGGCTGCAACGGCGGCCGCGCGAGCGGAATCGGCGGCAAGCTGACGTGCAGCAAGTGCAACAGCACCGGTGTGGTGTGCAGCCAGCACGGCGGCCACTGGAAGTAGTCCTCAGTCGTAGATGACGGCCTCACCGCGGCGCTGCAGGTCGGCCAGGCCGTCGAGCATCGCCTGTATCTGCTCGGGCGGGTGCCCGACCCAGTCGGTGAGTTCGCCGACGATGCGGACCGGATGGCGCGAGCGGTAGGACCGCGTCGGGTTGCCCGGCAGCTTCTTGTCGGTGACGTTCGGGTCGTCCTCGATCGGGCCTTCGGGTTCGACGATGTAGATGCGGCCGGGCCCGTCGCCCGGCGCCAGTTCGGCTCCCCACACCGCGGCGTCAAGCGTCTGCGTAAAGTAGACGTGGTTCATGGTGCGGGTCTTGTCGAAGTTCGACGGCCGGCCCGGCACCAGGTAGTCACCCACTTTCAGGTCGGCCTTGGTGCCGTGCAAGTAGGCGCCGGACTCGTGGACTTCGAAGGGTTTCGGGGGGTTCGGCACAGCGGTTCTCCATCCGTCGTGGTTCGTGGCCGGACGATTGTGCAGCAGATCCCCGGCCTTGCCGCAAGCCCCACCCCCTGTCGTAAAGTGAGAGTGGGAAGAGGTTCGCAGTGCGCGTACTGCTCGCAGGTGCCAGCGGAGTCATCGGTCGTCCCCTGTTGCAGAGGTTGCGCGCGGCGGGTCCTGACGTGCTCGGCCTCGTGCACAGCGCGGCGGGGGCTGAAGTAGTCGAATCCTCCGGCGCAACAGCGGTTCTCGCTGATGCGCTCGATCGGGATGCTGTCTTGAGAGCGGTCGAGGGGCACAGCGCCGACCCGCTAGGGCGGCAAGGGAGTTCGTCGCATGAATGCGCTGCGGACACAGGGCACCGCGAATCTGCTCGACGCGGCCGCGGCACTCGGTGCGCGCCGGTTCGTCACCCAATCGCTGATCCTCGGTTACGGGTTGGCCGACCACGGCGGCGCGAAGATCACCGAGGAGCGGCCGTTCGGGGTGCTGCGCGGCGACCGCTCCGATCCGGCGATCGCCGCGATGGCCGGGGCGGAGAACCTCGCTTTTGCCGCGGAGCACGTGGATGTGGTCGCGCTGAGGTACGGGATCTTCTACGGTCCGGGTGCGTCGGACATGTTCGTCACGATGCTCAAGCGCAGGATGCTGCCGCTGCCGGCGCGCCGCGTCCGGTGCGGTTGCCGGCCGCGGTGGTGCGTCTGGGCGCGCCGTTCGCCGGGTCACAGATGCTCGACATGTCGATGCGGGTGTCGAACGACCGCGCCGCGAACGAACTCGGGTGGCGGCCGCGGTGGCCGTCGTACCGCAAGGGCCTGACGACACTGGGCTAGTGCCGGCACCGATTCTGCGCTCAGGGCTGTTGCGGGCGAATCAACCACGACCCTGAGCGCAATTTCGACGCCCCAAGATCAGGGCGGCGTCACAGTCGGCCGCCCCGCATGACGCTCACCACGATTGGTACGGCGGTGCAAGGCCACCGGTAACCCGGGTTGACCTGGTGCTTTGCAGCCAAGAAGCCGCCGCGGGCGCAGATCGGTGATTTGGTCTTCCCAGGGGAGCGGTCTATAGGCTGCGGCCCCGATGGGAAGGCATTCGGCAGCCAGGACGCGGCAGTGGCCGCGGTTGGTCCTCGTCGCGGGAGTGGTCTCCGCCGCGACGATGTTTGTCGTCGGCGCAGACGCCGCGCCGCACGTCACAGAGGCGGCGCCGGCCGTCGAGCCCGCACCGCCGAGCCCGGCGCCCCAGATGCACCTGATGGCCGCGCAACCGCCCGCCCCGCCCGCCCCTGCCCCCACGCTGCCGCACGGTGTCGCGAAGGAGACCGGGCTGCAGGTCAACACGATCCTGGCGGCCCGCGCGGTGAGCGCGACGTTCCCCGAGATCCTCGACATCGGCGGGGTCCGCTCGGACCCGTTGAAGTGGCATCCGCACGGCCTGGCGATCGACGTGATGATCCCGAACGCCCGCTCGGCCGAGGGTAAGGCGCTCGGCGACAGCGTGCTGGCCTACGTGCTCGACAACGCCGAGCGTTTCGGTCTGGTCCACGCGATCTGGCGGCAGACCCTCTACAAGCCCGACGGTTCGAAGCGCATGATGGCGAGCCGCGGCTCGGACACCGCCGACCACTACGACCACGTCCACATCGCCACCGCCGGCGGCGGGTTCCCGTCGGAGGGCCAGACTTACCTGCGCTGATTGACGACGTTCGTCAGCGCCTCGCCCCGCGACAGCCGGCCGATGTTGGCGGCGATGTCGTCGGCGCGGCCTTCGAACGTGTCCCGCGTGACGCCCGACGAGTGCGGCGTCATCAAGACGTTCGGCAACTCCGCGAACGGCAGTTCACTGGGCGCGCACGGGCCGTCCGACGGGTAGCGGTACCACACGTCGATCGCCGCAGCGCGAATCACCTTGCCCGACAGGGCGTCATACAGCCCCCGTTCCTGCACCAGCGGACCGCGCCCGACGTTGATCAGCACACCGTCGGCGCCCAGCAGCCGCAACTGTTCGGCGCCGATCATGCCCGTCGTCTGCTCGGTCAGCGGCGCCGACACCACCGCGACGTCGCACTCGCGCAGCAGCCGGTCCAACGACCCCGTGTCGTCCGCCCAGTCCAGCCCGCACTCGGGCACCCGACCCGAACCGGTCACCGCGGCGCCACTACATCCGAACGCGCGGAACAGATCCCAGGCCGCCCGGCCGATGTGCCCGAACCCGACGAACCCGATCCGCGCGTCGCCCAGCGTCGGCAACTGCGGGATCGCGGGGTCGTACACCGGCGTCGCCCACCGGCCTTCCCGCAACGCGCGGTCCTGGGCGAGGAAGTCGCGGCGCAGCAGCACCGCCGCCGCCACGATGTACTCGGCGATCGACCGCTCGTGGTGGAACGTGTTCGCCACCAGCACATCCGACGACACCGCGGCGAAGTCGATCTTGTCGGTGCCGGCGCCCGCGACGTGGATCAGCCGCAGCTTCTCGGCCGTCGCCGCCATCTCGGCGGTGAACCGGCTCCCGACGTACACCGTCGCGTCACGCAGCGACTCCGCCGGCGCGCCGCCCGGGAACCACTCCACAGCGCACCCGTCCGGCAATGCGGCCTCCAACCGGGACCGGTGCGGCACCAGGTTCGCGTCGGCGATCACGACCTTCATCGCTGCAACGCCGGACGCTTGCTGTCGAAGGTCCAGCCCGGGATCAGGTACTGCATCGCGACCGCGTCGTCGCGGGCGCCGAGGCCTTCGCGCAGATACAGCTCGTGCGCGGCGGCGACCGCGTCGTCGTCGAGTTCCACGCCCAGCCCCGGCGCCGCGGGCACGCTGAGGTACCCGTCGACGATCTCGAACGGCCGCTTGGTGATTCGCTGGCCGTCCTGCCAGATCCAGTGCGTGTCGAT
The DNA here is from genome assembly GCF_001722335.1 of Mycolicibacterium flavescens. Taxonomy (GTDB): domain Bacteria; phylum Actinomycetota; class Actinomycetes; order Mycobacteriales; family Mycobacteriaceae; genus Mycobacterium; species Mycobacterium flavescens. Next base: position 26,946 of record NZ_MIHA01000024.1, on the reverse strand, counting down.
CGCGGTGATGGCGCCCGGGGCGGCGGCCGCGACGTGGGTGAACATCGCCAGCGACACGTCGAAATGGTTGTTGGAGTGCGACCCCCACGTCAGCCCCCACGCGTCACAGATCTGCGCGACGCGCACTGACCCGGCCATCGTCCAGAAGTGCGGGTCGGCCAGCGGGATGTCGACGGCGTTGGCGCGGATCGCATGGCCGAGCTCGCGCCAGTCGGTGCCGATCATGTTCGTCGCGGTCGGCAACCCGGTGGCGCGCTTGAACTCGGCCATCACCTCGCGGCCGGAGAAGCCGCGTTCGGGTCCCACGGGGTCCTCGGCGTAGGCCAGCACGTCGCGCAGCTCGCGGCACGTCGTGATCGCGTCGGCCAGCAGCCAGCCGCCGTTGGGGTCCAACGTGATCCGCGCGTCCGGGAAGCGTTCGTGCAGCGCGATGACGGCCTTGGCCTCCTCGGCGGCGGGCAGCACACCGCCCTTGAGCTTGAAGTCGTGGAACCCGTACCGGTCGCGGGCGGCCTCGGCCAGGCGGACGACGGCCTCCGGTGTCAGCGCCTCCTCGTGCCGCACCCGCAGCCACTCGTCGGCGTCGGGTGCCTCGTCGGCCGGTGACCGGTAGGCCAGATCCGTGCGGGTGCGGTCACCGACGAAGAACAGATATCCCAGCGCCTGCACCCGCGCGCGCTGCTGCCCGTCGCCGAGCAGCGCCGCGACCGGCACGCCGAGGTGCTTGCCCAGCAGGTCCAGCAGCGCCGACTCCAACGCGGTCACCGCGTGCACCGCGACCCGCAGGTCGAATGTCTGCGCGCCGCGGCCGCCGGCGTCGCGGTCGCTGAACGCGCGGCGCATGTCGTTGAGCACGGCGTGGTGATCGCCGACGCGGCGGCCGGTGACGATCGCGCCGGCGTCCTCGAGGGTGCGCCGGATCGGTTCGCCGCCGGGCACTTCGCCGACGCCTTTGTTGCCGTCGCTGTCGGTCAGCACCACCAGGTTGCGGGTGAAGAACGGGCCGTGCGCGCCGCTGAGGTTCAGCAGCATGCTGTCGTGACCGGCGATCGGGATCACGGTCACGTCGGTGATGGTCGGGGTGCTCATGTCAATCTCCTGACACTCGGGAAGTGAACCAGCGGTCGCCGTTGGCCAGTGGGCGGACGACGCGAGACACCTTGTCGCCCATCGCGCTCAGCGCGTCGACGATCTCGCGTTCCCGCTGCGCGGTGAGCCGGTGGACGGGTACTGATGCGCTGATCGCGTCCTGCGCGGGTGAGCAGTAGCGCAGCGCGACCGCGAAACAGCGCACGCCGGCGGTGTTCTCGCCGTCCTCGCAGGCGTAGCCGCGGACCCGGATCTCATCGAGCTGGGCGTCCAACGCGGCCCGGTCCGCGACGGTGTTGGCCGTCAGCGGTTTCAACGCCGACGGGATGTGCTCGTCGCGGTCGACGCCGAACCGTTCGGCCAGCAGCGCCTTGCCCAGCGCGGTCGCATAGGCGGGCAGCCGGCGGCCGACGCGGCTCGCGCTGCGGGTGTACTGCTTGGATTCGCGGGTCGCCAGGTACACGACGTCGGTGCCGTCGAGGCGGCCGAGATGGAACGTCTCGTCGAGCGCGTTGCGCAGATCGTCGAGGAACGGGGTGATCAGCGGCAGGTACGGGTCGCTGTCGAGGTAGCTCGTGCCGACCAGCAGCGCGCGGATCCCGATGCCGTACAACGTGCCCAACGGGTCGCAGCGCACCCAGCCCTGCGCGACCAGTGTGCGCAGCAGGGCGTGCGCGCTGCTGCGGGGCACGTCGAGCGCCTCGCTGACCTCGCGCAGCCGCACCGGCTCGTCGTGGCGTGCGGCCAGGAACTCCAGCAACTCCACGGTGCGCACCGCGGACTTGACCTTGCGCACCGCCAGATCCGGTTGTTCGGACACCTCAGCCCCCCATCTGCAGAAGTTCGCGCCCGATCAGCAGCACCGCGCCCAGCGCCGACGCGGTGATCGCCAGCCAGCGCAACCGGGTCGGGTCCAGCACCCGGTTGAGCCCGCGCGACACCACGTACCCGGCCAGTGCGGCGGGCACCAGCGCGGCGAACATGATCAGCGTGTGGCCGGTGACGGCGCCGGTCGCCGCCAGCGCCGCGATCGACATCAGCGATCCGACGAGAAAGAAACCGCTCATCGTGCCGCGCAACTGGGCGCCCTCGGAGCGCTGCCACACCAGAGCCATCGGCGGCCCACCGATCGCGGTCGCGGTGCCGAAGACCCCTGAGGCGGCGCCGGCGAGCACGACGTTGCGCCGACGCGCCGCGGGAATCCACCCGAAGCTCGTGACCGCGACACCGGCCAGCACCACCGCCGCGAGCATGATCGCCAGGCCCCGCGCGGGCAGCAGCATCAGCAGCAGCGCCCCGGCGACGGTGCCGGGCACCCGCCCGAGCAGAGCCCATCCGGTGCCGTGCAGGTCGATCGATTCGCGTTCGCGCACAACGACCATCAGCGTGACCAGCGTCGCGATCATGATCAGCGTCCCCGGGATGAGGGACGGGTCGACCAGCGCGATGATCGGCGCGGACAGCATCCCGATGCCGAACCCGATCGACCCTTGCAGGGCGGAGGCGAACAGAATGGTGGTGGCGACAATGACATATCCAGTGATGCTCATGCTGTTGCCAGCATGCCCTCCGACAGCAGGGGATGGTGGCACTCGGCGGCGTGTCCGTCGATGTCCGGGTCGACGGCGTGCGGCGGCGCGGTCGTCGCGCACATCTCGGTGGCCTTCCAGCAGCGGGTGCGGAACCGGCAGCCTGACGGCGGGTTCAGCGGCGACGGCACCTCACCGGAGAGCAGGATCCGCTCCTGGCGCAGCGCGCTGTCGAGCTTCGGCGCGGCCGACATCAGCGCGGCCGTGTACGGGTGGTTGGGCCGGTCGAAAACCGCCTCGGTGGGGCCGTTTTCGATGATGCGGCCCAGGTACATCACCGACACGCGGTCGGCGACATGGCGCACCACCGACAGGTCGTGGCTGATGAAGATGTAGGCGATGCCGAGCTGGGCCTGCAGGTCGTTGAGCAGGTTGAGCACCTGCGCCTGCACCGACAGGTCGAGCGCCGACACCGGCTCGTCGCAGATGATCACGTCCGGGTCCAGCGCCAGCGCGCGGGCGATGCCGATGCGCTGGCGCTGCCCGCCGGAGAACTCCTGCGGATACTTGTCGGCGGCCTTGGCGCCGAGCCCGACGAGGTCGAGCAGCCCGCGCACCCGCATGTCGCGGTCCTTGCGGTTGGCGTACATGCCCTTGTGACTGCGCCACGGCTCGGCGATGATCTCGGCGGCCGACATGCGCGAGTTCAGCGATGCGTACGGGTCCTGGAACACCATCTGCACCCGGCGCCGGAACTTCAGCAGCTCCTTGCCGCGCAGCGTGTACGGGTCGATACCGTCGAACCGCACCGTGCCGGAGTCCGGGCGCTCCAGCATCATCAATGTTCTTGCCAGCGTCGATTTTCCGCAGCCGGACTCGCCGACCAGCCCGAGCGTCTCGCCGCGGTTGAGGTCTAGGGTGATGCCGTCGAGCGCGCACAGCCGGTTCTTGTTGCCCGGCACGCGGAACGACTTGCGCAGGTCGCGCACCTGCAGCAGTGGCTCAGACATTCACTACCTCCTCGGGGAAGTGGCACGCCGACGCGCGGCCCGCCGTCACGGTCTGCAGCGCGGGCCGCGTCGTCGTGCAGATCTCACGGGCCAGCGGGCACCGGTCCTGGTACACGCAGCCGTCGGGAATCGACTGCAGGTCCGGTGGCGCGCCGCCGATCGACTTGAGTGCGTCGCCGCGGTGCGCGGTCACCGGCACCGAGTTCAGCAGGCCCTTGGTGTAGGGGTGGCGTGGGTTGGCGAAAACCTCGGAGACCGGCCCGGTTTCGACGATGTTGCCTGCGTACATCACCGCGACGCGGTCGGCCTCCTCGGCGACCAGCGCGAGGTCGTGGGTGATCAGCACGACGGCCATGTCGTACTCGGTGCGCAGATCGCGCAGCAGCGCCATGATCTGCGCCTGCACCGTGACGTCCAGCGCGGTGGTGGGTTCGTCGGCGATCAGCACGCTCGGGTTGAGCGCGACGGCCATCGCGATCAGCAGGCGTTGGCGCATGCCGCCGGAGAACTGGTGCGGGTAGGCGCCCAGCCGCGTCTCGGGCTGCGAGATGCCGACGCGGTCCATCAGCTCGACGGCCTTGCGCTTGGCGTCCTTGGCGCTCATGCCGTGGTGGATCCGGAACGGCTCGGCCAGTTGGGTTCCGACGGTGTAGAGCGGGTTGAGCGCGGTCAGCGCGTCCTGGAACACGATCGCCAGCTCGGTGCCGGCCATCGCGCGGCGCTTCTTGTCGTCGACGGCGAACAGGTCGACATCGCCGAGGATGGCCTTGCCTTCGACGACGTCGGCGACGGGCTCGAGCAGTCCGACCAGCGCGGTGGCGGTCATCGACTTGCCGCAGCCGGATTCGCCGAGCAGCGCCAGTGTTTCGCCGCGGCGGGCCTGGAAGCTGACGTCGTTGACGGCGCGCACGGTGCCGTTGACGGTGCGGATGTCCACGCTCATCCCGTCGACGTCGAGCACCGGCGCGGTGTCGGTGGCGTCGACGGACGGTCGCTTGTCTACCACTGCGGTCATGGCGGTGCCTCTCAGATACGCGTCGTGGTCTTGGTGAAGCGGGTCAGCCGCTTCTGCGGAACGGTCAGGCGCCACCGCTGGGCGGGATCGGTGGCGATGCGGGCCCAGGCCGCCAGGATCGTCGCGGCGACGGTGGTGATCACGATGGCCAGGCCCGGGAAGAACGACAGCCACCACGCGGTGTGCAGGTAGGTGCGGCCTTGCGCGACCATCAGGCCCCAGCTGACGTCGGGCGGCTGGATGCCGATGCCCAGGAAGCTCAGCGAGCTCTCGGCGAGCATCACGTAGCAGAAGTCCAGCGTCGCGACGGTCAGCAGGGTGGGTAGCACGATCGGCACCACGTGGCGCCAGATGATCGACCGCGCGGACGCGCCGAACGTGCGGGCGGCGTCGACGAACAGCCGGCTCTGCAGTTCGGCGGACTCGGCGCGGGCGGTGCGCAGGTACACCGGGATGCGGGTGATCGCCAGCACCAGAATGATGTTCGCGGCGCTGGGGGAGAACACGTAGAGCACGACGACCGCGAGCAGCAGCGACGGGAAGCTCATGATGACGTCGGCGACGCGCATCGCGACGGTCTCGCGCCAGCCGCGGTGGTAGCCGGCCCACATGCCGATCGCCGAGCCGACGATCGCGGAGATCACCACCGTCGGGATCGCGACCGACAGCGTGGTCTGGCAGGCGACGACGAGGCGGGCGAGCATGCTGCGGCCCAGCGGGTCGGTGCCCAGGATGTTGGCCCAGCCGTGCGACAGCGTGAACGGCGCCTGGTTGGAGTTGTCCAGGTCGATTGCGGTGGCCAGGTCGCCCATCAGCATCGGGCCCAAAGCCGCGGTGAGGAAGACGAATCCGAGGACGACCGCCGCCGCGGCCGCGACCCGGTCGTTGACCAGCAGCCGGAACCATTTCGAGGTGGCGCGCTGCTTGGTGGGCTTGCCGACGATCGCGGTGGTCGGCTTGACGGGGATCTGGTCGATCTGAGTGCTCATGGTGTATTCCCCTCAGGCCATTACCGGTTCGCGGACACGGGCGTCGAGCAGGGCGTAGCAGGCGTCGATGAAGATGTTGAGCAGGAAGATGCTCAGGGCGGTGAGCAGCACGGCGGCCTGCAGGACCGCGAAGTCGCGCTGCAGGATCGCGTCGATCATCAGCTTGCCGATGCCGGGCCAGCCGAAGATGGCCTCGACGACGACGGCGCCGTTGAGCAGGCCGACGGCGAGGTCGCCGGCGACGGTCAGCGCGGGGGCGGCGGCGTTCCGCAGCGCGTGGTGGCTGACGACGCGGAAGTCGCTGGCGCCTTTGCTTCTCGCCAGCCGCACGTACGGGGCGGACAGCGCGGAAACCATCGCCCCGCGTACCACCTGGGTGAGCACGCCGAGCGGTCGGATCATCAGCGTGGCGATCGGCAGGATCCACGACAGCACACCGTTGTCGACGCCGGAGGTGGGCAGCACGCCGAGCAGCACCGCGAACAGCCAGACCCCGGTGATGGCGAACCAGAAGTCCGGGATGGACGCGGCGGTCATCGACAGCAGGCTGGAGAAGCGGTCGGCCAGCGAGTTGGGACGGTAGGCGGCCCAGCAGCCGATGACGACCGCGGCGACGATCGCGAAAAGCATTGTGGTGAAGGCGAGCTGCAGCGTCGCGGGGAACGCGCGCAACGCCATCTCGGAGGCGGACTCGCCGGTGCGCAGCGAGGTACCGAAGTCGAGGTGCAGCACGCCGGAGAAGTAGTCGCCGAGCTGCGTCCACAGCGGGTCGTTGAAGCCGTTGGCGTTGGCGAAGGCCGCGCGTTGTTCGGGGGTGGCGGACTCGGGCAGGTAGAGGTTGGTGGGGTCGCCGGTGAGGCGGGCGAGCAGGAACACACCGAGCAGCACGACGATCAGCGGCAGTGCGCTGGTGTACATCCGGCGGCGGACGAAGGAGAACATGGTCGGCCTTCCTTACTGCGCGACGGTGGGTTCGGCGCCGTCGCCGGCGGGGGTCATCTCGGACAGGCGCATCTCGTCGCCGGTGGCGGAGTTGGGGGTGTAGTCGACGCGCGGCGACTTGCCGAGGATGCCTTTCATGTGGGCGATGTAGGCCATCTGCATGATCTCCTGCGGTTCGTCGGCGAACAGTTGCGCGAACGCGGCGTCGCGTTGCTTGCCGGTGAGCTCCTCGGCGGCGCGGATCTTGGCATCGAATTCGGGTGTGCCGTAGGCGGCTTGGGGACCGTCGGAGAGCATGTACTGGTCCAGGGTGAACGCGGCGTCGCCGGCCTGGTTGCCGTGCATGATCATCAGCAGGTAGGGGCCGGTGTTTTGCGGAAACGGCCGCAGCTGGTACTCGAGCTGGTTGGACGTGTCCATCATCTCGATCTTGACGTTGAGCCCGATCTCGGTGAACTCGCTCTGCAGCACCTCGATGGTCTCGCTGATCTTGGGGAACTGGGCGGTGCGGCCGATCAGCCGGATCTCTTTGTCGACGGGCACACCGTCTGCTTTGGCGTCGGCGATCAGTTCCCTGGCCTTGTCGAGGTCGTGTGGCCACAGCGCCAGGTCGGGGTTGTAGCCGACGACGCCGGATGGGATCAGCTGGGAGGCGGGCTGGCCGAGTCCCTGGAACAGCGCCTTGACGATGCCTTCGCGGTTGACGGCGTAGTTCACGGCCTGGCGGACGCGGATGTCGTCGAGCGGTGGTTCGGTGGCCTGCATGCGCAGAGCGGTGGTCTCGTTGTTCTGGAACGGCACGCCGAGTTCGCCTGCGCCGTCCTCGGGTCCGAGGCTGACCGCGATGTCGGTCTCGTCGTTGGTGATCATCGCGGCGCGCACGCTGCCCTCGCTGCGCCACTGGTATTCGGCGACGGGGAAGGCGGGCTTCTCGCCCCAGTAGGTGGCGTTGCGGACGAGGCGCAGCTTCTGGCCGTACTCCCAGTTCTCGATGGCGTACGGGCCGGTGCCGATGGGCTCGCGGACCTTCTCGGTCATCGATGTGCCGGTCGGGACGATCTCGACGAACGAGATACGCAGCGGCAGAATCGGATCCGGGGTCTCGGTGCCGACGATGAGAGTCTGGTCATCCGGGGCGTCCAGGGTGAGGGTCTCGTCGCCGAAGACGTAGCCGTCGACGTTGCAGTTGAGGTCGGAGTTCACGGCGCGGTCGATGGAGTAGGCGGCGTCCTGGGCGGTGAAGGGGGTGCCGTCGGAGAAGGTGACGCCGTCGCGAACCTTGAACTGCCACTGGTTGGGAGAGGTCTGGCGCCACTCGGTGGCGAGCAGCGGCTGCAGGTCGCCGGAGGTCGGGTCGCGCTCGACGAGCGGCTCGGTGATGTTGGACCGCACGACGACGCCGGTCGACGTCAGCGAGCTTTCGCAGGGCTCGAGTGTCGGCGGCTCCTGGGCGAGGACGATGCGCAGGGTGTTGGGGTCGTAGCCGCCGCGGCCCGAATTGGCGACGGTGCAGCCGCTGGCGATGACGGAGCCGGCGAGGACGAGGGCCAGCGCTACGTGTCGCCGCGTGGTGCGTGGGCTCATGGATCCTCCCGGACTCTGGGGTGACGTCCACGTATGTGGATGCCACGTGTGATCGCAGCCACACGGTAAGGAGGTCGTTTCGGGGGAGTCAACCCGGACCAAATGCGGGTATCGGTCTGATTTCGGACAGCTCTGCCGGTGTTTCGACGCCCTAAAAACCAGGTCTGAGCTGGACACTCCTGTTCGACAAGTGGTGCTCGATACCGTGGCGACGCTGTCGAATCGCCAGTTATGCACGTTGGATATAAGTCCATGCCAATTGGATGTTGGACGGGTATCCGCAGGTCGCCGTAGCGTGGCGAGCACTATGAGTGCTTCACAGGTATTGCAGGTGGGTCCGCTGAAGCCGTCGCTGGCGCAGACGTTGAAAGACAGGTATGCGGCGTGGGTGCTGCCGGAGGGGGCGGAAGGGGAGGCGTTTCTGGCTGAGCGGGGCGGCGAGATCCGCGCGGTGGTGACGTCGGGTCGGACGGGGGTGGACGCGGCGTTGATGGCGTCGCTACCGAACCTGGGCGCGGTGGTGAACTTCGGGGTCGGATACGACACGACGGATGTCGACGAGGCGGCGCGGCGAGGAATCGTGGTGAGCAATACGCCGGATGTGTTGACGGACTGCGTGGCGGACACGGCGGTCGGGTTGATGATCGACACGATGAGGCAGTTCGCGGCGGCGGACAGGTATGTGCGTGCCGGTCGGTGGGTCGACGAGGGAAACTACCCGCTGACTCGGCAGGTGAGCAATCGTCGGGTGGGGATCATCGGGCTGGGCCGAATCGGTTCTGCGATCGCGAAGCGGCTGAGCGCGTTTGGTTGCACGATCGCGTATCACAACCGGCGCCCGGTGTCGGAGGTGCCGTACGAGTACTACGGGTCGCCGGTGGAGTTGGCCGGCGCGGTGGAGGTGCTGGTGGTGGCGGCGGCCGGGGGAGCGTCGACGGCGAAGCTGGTCGGCGCGGAGGTGCTGGAGGCGTTGGGGCCGAACGGGTTTCTGGTGAACATCGCGCGGGGGAGCGTGGTGGACGAAGAGGCGTTGGTGTCGGCGTTGCGGGACGGCCGGCTGGCGGGGGCGGGGCTGGATGTGTTCGCGGACGAGCCGAATGTGCCGCAGGAGTTGCTGGGGATGGACAACGTGGTGGTGCTGCCGCATGTGGGGAGCGGAACGGTGGAAACTCGCGCTGCCATGGAAGACCTGACGCTGCGGAATCTCGAGAGTTACTTGACGACGGGTGCGCTGGTTACGCCGGTGCCGATGCCGGTGGTGGCGTAGGTGCGACGGTGTCGCCGAGATGTAGATCTGATCGACGAAGGAGGCGACGACGCTTCGCGCAGACGACGGTGGCCAGGTTCGATCCTCTGATTGCCAGCCTATGAGCGACAATCTCGCTCCGATCCCCTCGAAGGCGTGGCTCCAGCCCACGGACGCTCCGCAGGTACGGTCTTCTTGTGCCAGCCTATGAGCGACAATGTCGCTCGGGTCGCGCGGCGCCCAACGGGTCTCGAGCCCACGGACGCTCCGCAGGTACGGTCGTCTTGTGCCAGCCTATGAGCGACAATGTCGCTCCGATCGCCTCGAAGGCGTGGCTCCAGCCCACGGACGCTCTGCAGCTACGACCCTCTTGCTGGCAGCCTATGAGCGGCAATGTCGCTCAACTACGACCGAATGTCGTTGCGAGGCTGAGTGCGACGCGCGGGTCTGTCTGGGCAGCTGACTGCCAAACCGTGACCGCCAGACCGTCGCCGGCACCCCTGAGCGCAGAGATGGGTGGCATCGAATGTAGCGATGCTGCAGAGTTACTCGGTGCCCGAACCTAGTTCGGCGACGGCGGCGGTGGTTGGGGCTCGAAGGGGGTGTAGCACCGCCATTGGGCGCGTTCACCGAGCGGGCCGCGCCAGGGCCCCACCGCCGGTGGCGGCTCAGTCGGCGGCCGCGCCAACGACTTGTTGGTCAGCGCGCGCCCAGATTCATCGGTGACGACCAGCCGATCGGCGGGCCCGGTGATGGTGATGCGGCCGCGGTGATGCTCACGATGGTGATGCGGACACACCAGCACCAGATTCCACAACTCGGTGGGCCCACCATCTTCCCAATGCACAATGTGATGGGCATGCAACCCGCGCGTGGACCCACACCCGGGCACCACACAGGCGCGGTCGCGGTACTCCAACGCCCGCCGCAACCGGCGACTGATCACCCGCGTGGCCCGGCCCGCGCCGATCACCTGCCCGCGCTGTTCGAGCCATACCTCACAATCGGAGTCACACAACAACAACTGCCGATCCGCATCCGAGAGCGCCGGGCCCGCATGCACCCAACCCGCGCGCTTATCGACATCCAGGTGCACGATCACTGTGGTGTGCTGCCCGTGCGGGCGCCGCGCCACTTCGGCATCCCACGCCGTCTGCACCATCTGCAAAAAGGCATCGGTCAACGTCGGAAACCGCGGCTCAGTGTGGCCTGTCTGACGCACATACAAGCCGCTGGCATCGAAACTGGGCGATTCCGGGTCATCGACAGTGTCAGAGCCGTGATCGCGGCGGTAATCGTTGATCAACGCCTCCCGATACGAGCCCAGTGCCGCATCAACCTTGGCCGCCTCCACATTGGGCACCGTGATCCGATACGTCGTCGTGTGTTCCCCGACAGTCTTGGAAAACGAGTACTGCTCCTGCGGTTCCTTATCGGGTTCGGGTTTGATCTCCACACTGATGGCCTTGCGCAGCTGGCGCACCGTGGCCACCGACGCCAACTCCGCATAATGATCATCAGAGCCCGCACCGGCGTGCGCGGCGATCACCCCCACCTGATCCAACGACAGCCGGCCCTCACACAACGCGGTGGTACAGCGCGGGAACTCGTCGTACCGCTGCGCCGCAGCCGCCACCGAACCCGCGGTGGCATCAGACATCCCCAACTTCCAGGCCACCAGACCTTTGACCGTCTTAGCGCCCGTACCCGCCCACAACCCATCCCGGGTCACCTCAGCCACGAGCGCCACGATCTGCCCATCAATGGCATTGCGCTGAGCCGAAAGCTCCTCCAACCGCGCAAAACACGCATCCATGCGCTCGCGCTGACTCATCACCGGCGTCTCGGCGTCCGCAGCAGTCGAACTCATACGCCGATCATGCCAATAGGCACCGACAACGGTCGGCCCCGAAAGCACAGCGCCGCAGCGAAAGACACGGCTGGAAAACGGCCATCGACAAACGAGCACAAACTCGAACGCGCCGCCTCAGCGTTTCCGCTGCTCGGATGTGACCAATGTGATTTCAGGTCAGCACGATCGACAAGAGCCTGCATTCCTCCACTGCTGGTTAAGAATTCCATGAGAACAGCCCCTGCCCGCGGATTCAGCTCCACCAGTACAAGAGATGCAGTCCAGATTGCCGAAACCACCCAAAGAGCCGAGTCAGAGACTAATTATTGGCCCATACGCTTAGGTGATAGCGGAACCGGGGGCCTGGCGGTGGCTACTTTGAACGAGATCCGGCGTCTCTCGACGGCGGCGACAGGGGCATTGATCGCTGGTGCCTTTGGGATATTGTGCGCACCGCAAGCAGGAGCCGACTACCTGGTGCCGGGACAACCTGTTCCGCCACCCGGTGACGGCATGGGACACGTCTCGATATCTACGGAGCCCGGCGGCGTAGTACATGTCAACGTCATCGGACGACACGATGCTGTCAATTCAGTCGGTCCGTACGCCAATGGTTGCAGTGTTCAGCTGGGCGAAAAGATCGAAGAGAGATTCATCCTGCTCGACAACACCGGGAGCGGCACAGCAACATTCGGCCCCGGTGAGCGATCGGCACCCTTCGACGGGTGGTGCGGAAGCAAGCGTACGCCAGCCGCTCCGACGGACCTGTTCGCTCCCCATGACGAGGTTTGCGGTACCGGCGACGACGGAGACGGTCCCTACGAATACTGCATCACCACCGGCACGATGGTCGTCATCGACGGTGGACCTCCGGTGAGCGCTCCAGATTTCCCGAAACCTGCCGACCCGTACGCCCAAGAACCGACACAGAATTGTGCTGAGCAGATTCCGAACAGCCTCGACAGGCTCCCACCGGGAACAGAGCTGGCCTTGACCAGGCTCAAGGGGTCGGCCTTTGGTCTTTATCTACAGGTGGCGTGCGCGTTGGTGAACGTGGCTGCGAGTGAAGATCCCCTCAACGATCCGAACGTGTTCACCTCTGCATGCAAACTGCTTGAAAGCGCAACTGATCCACTGAGTATCGGGGCATCGAAGGACTTCTTCTGCGGCAAACCGGTCAGTTAGCGTCGGGCGGCGTAGCGCCTGAAGCCGCAACCGGATCCACGACGGCAGGAAAGAACGGGGTGCCACCACCGACCGCGACGGTGCAAGCACCAGTTGATGTTGGCTTGCACCATGCCCGTGGTGCGCTCCCGCACAACTCCGCCAAGCCGTCCCCGAAGACGTACCCGCATCATGCCAACAGAGTCCGACCAAAGACTTCGTCTGCCGTGCCGACGTCGGTGGGGCCTTTGAATTAGCTGTACCTGCTTGAATTCATCAGCCCCCCCACTAACACCGGCTGTCGACAGGGCGTAGGCGATCGAGCACGTCGAACTCGAAGCCCTCGGCCGCAGCGATGTACACCCGCTGGTCGAGGTGCCCGCCCCGCATGCTCACCGGTCCTCGAGGGCTGTCGAACCCCACGTCCGGCGCTGAGGCCAACAGATCGCTGATCGCCGGGGTTCGGGCACGCTTGAACAGAGCTTCGATGGTGAGTAGTCCTTCGAAACAGGATTCCGCCATCGCGTTGAGTGGGGGTGCGTCCGCGCCGTACGACGCGACGTACCGGTTCATCAGGTCCATCGCCTCGGCGGTGGCCAGTGAACTGAAATATGCTGCTGCGACGTACATTTCCTGCGTCGCCTCGTATCCGCTGGCGAGCAGCATGTTCTCCTCCATCAGCGGGCTGAACCGGGCCATCTGCTGATGGCCGCCACGCCTGGCGAACTCGCGGTTGAACAGTACCGCGTCCTGTCCGACCAGCAGCATCAATACGGCCTGGGCTCCGCTGTCGAGTGCTTGAGCTACTGGTACCCGAAAGTCGTTGCAGCCGTAGGGAACGTAGATCTCGCGTTTGAGATCCAGCTGTAGGGCCCGGCAGTACACCCGCGCGGCCGCAGCGGAGCCGCGGGGCCAGACGTAGTCGTCGCCGACCACGCACCACGAGCGAATCCCGAAGTGATCCCGAAGCCACGACAGCGCGGGCGCAATCTGAATCCGCGGCGTTTCCCCGGTACAGAACACGCCAGGTGTGCGCTCGCCGCCCTCGTACAACGAGGTGTACACGTACGGGACCCGGTCCTTGACGACCGGCGACAAGGCGTTGCGCACCGCCGAGATGTGCCATCCGGTGACCGCGTCCAACCCTCGGGTGCGTAGGCGGTCGCCGACGGCGCGGGCCACTTCGGTGCTGGCAGCGCCACCGTCTATCACCTCGATCGTGACTTCGCGCCCGTGCACGCCACCGCGAGCGTTGACTTCTTGCGCCGCCAGTTCGGCGACCGCTTCGCATGAGGGCGCAAAGATGCCGGCCGGCCCCTGCAGCGGGATCACCAGCCCGACGCGGAATTCACGTTCGCGAATCTGCAACCCCAGATCACCCTCGATCTTGTGTACGCTGCACTCGGGTACTTTCTACCAAAAATAATTCAGAACGAATAGACCGCAGATTCTCGGGAGGGGAACGGCATGGCCTCCGGGCAGCAGATCCGCACGAATCTCTTGCTGCCCCTCACACGGCTGACCCAGCACGCCGAGGCGGCTATCGCCCGCGTGCTGGCCGATTCGGAAATGAAGATGGAGGACTGGCGAGTCCTCGACTTTCTTGCGTCCCGCCGCACCGTTCCCATGACCGACCTGGCGCAGGCGACCTTGATCACCGGCCCCACGCTGACGAGGACGGTGGATCGCCTTGTCTCACGGGGATTGATGTATCGGACCGCGGATCTGCACGACCGGCGCCGCGTCCTGGTGAATCTGACGCCGCGCGGGCGCACGCTGCGCACCCGGCTGGCACCGATGGTGGGAGACGCCGAACGCGCCGCCTTCGAGTCCCTGGGGCTCGATATCGATCAGCTGCGCCAACTGGTGGAGAACACCGCGCGCCTCAAGTCCTGACGGCCGCCCCCTGCGAGCGTGCCGGGCCGGAAGCCTTGACATTTATTTTCAACTGAATATATTTCGGATGAACGAAATGAGGTGTGCTCATGCCGACCTATTCCTTCCGCTGTCCCGCTTGTGGTCCGTTCGACCTCGTTTGTGCCATGTCCGACGTCGTGCCGGCGCCGACCTGCCCGACGTGCACCGCGCCGAGCCGTCGGTTGTTCAGCTCGCCGCCGTTGACGAGGTTGAGCAAGGGGCAGCACCGGGTGGCCGACCTCGCCGCTGCCAGCGCCGAACAACCCGCCGTCACCACCACGATTCCGGCCGCGATCGGCCGGCCCCGGCCACCGCGCCGCGACCCGCGGCTGCCCGCGCTGCCTCGGATGTAACCGATGACCGGCGTCGGATTGTTCTATGTCGGGGCAGTTCTGGTCGTCAACGGCCTGATGTTGCTGGGACGGATCACGCCGCAGGGCGCCGCACCGCTGAACTACTTCGTCGGCGGCTTGCAGGTTCTGACACCGACGGTGGTGATCGTGCAGTCCGGTGGCGATGCGGCCGTGGTCTTCGGCGCCTCGGGCCTGTACCTGTTCGGTTTCACGTACCTGTGGGTGGCGATCAACGCCAACGCCGGTTGGGACGGTGCAGGACTGGGCTGGTTCTCGCTGTTCGTCGCGGTCGCTGCGATCGGCTACGCGTGGCACGCCTTTGCGGTCGAAGCCGATCCCGCGTTCGGGGTGATCTGGGGGCTGTGGGCCGTGCTGTGGTTCCTGTTCTTCCTGTTGCTCGGTCTGGACCTCGGCTCGCTGGCCCCTGCCGTCGGCGTCGTCGCGCTGGTCGAAGGGTTGCTCACGGCCGCCGTGCCGGCGTTTCTGATCATGGCGCAGCGGTGGCCGACGGGCGTCGCTCCGGCGATCGTCATCGGCGTCATCGGTGCCGCCACGGTCGTCGCCGCCATCCCACTCGGGCGCCTACTGGCGGCACCCGCACCAGCTATCTCTCCCCAGGCCGCAGCCGCGGCCGTCACCTAACAAGAAGGAGTCATCGCATGCCCGAAGTTGTGTTCAGCGTTGATCAATCCAAGTCGATGCGCGATCAGGCGGTCCCCGGTCACAACCGTTGGCATCCCGACATTCCGGCGGCCGCGACGGTCAAGCCGGGAAGCGAATTCCGCATCGAGTGTAAGGAGTGGACCGACGGCCAGATCGGAAACAACGACTCCGCCAATGACGTTCGCGATGTCGACCTCTCGCCGTGTCACATGCTGTCCGGACCCATCGCGGTCGAGGGCGCCCAACCCGGGGACCTGTTGGTCGTCGACATCCTCGACCTCGGGCCGGTTCCGCAGACGAATGGGCCCAACTGCGGTGAGGGTTGGGGGTACTCCGGCATCTTCGCCAAGGTGAACGGCGGCGGCTTTCTCACCGACTACTTCCCCGACGCGTACAAAGCCATCTGGGACTTCTCGGGTCAGCAGTGCACGTCGCGCCACGTGCCCGGTGTGCGGTACACGGGAATCACGCACCCCGGGCTGTTCGGCACGGCACCGTCGGCGGATCTACTGGCCAAATGGAACGAGCGGGAACGTGCGCTGATCGCCACCGATCCCGACCGCGTTCCGCCGCTTGCTCTTCCGCCTCTGGCCGAGGGCGTGCTCGGCGGCACCGCCTCCGGCGACATCTTGCAGGCGATCGGCGCCGATGGTGCGCGAACCGTGCCGGCTCGTGAGAACGGCGGCAACCACGACATCAAGAACTTCACCAGGGGTAGTCGCATCTTCTATCCGGTGTTCGTCGAGGGTGCGATGCTCTCGGGCGGCGACCTGCACTTCAGTCAGGGCGACGGCGAGATCAACTTCTGCGGCGCCATCGAGATGGGCGGCTACATCGACATGCACGTCGACCTCATCAAGGGCGGAATGGAGACGTACGGCATCACCACCAACCCGGTGTTCATGCCGGGCCGTGTGGCGCCGCTGTACTCGGAGTGGCTGACGTTCATCGGGGTCTCGGTGGAGCACGAGGAGAACCGCAACGCGTACATGGACGCCACCCTGGCGTATCGGAACGCCTGCATGAATGCTATTGCGTACCTGGAGAAGTGGGGCTACACCGGCGAGCAGGCGTACCTGATCCTGGGTACCTCACCGATTGAGGGCCGCATCGGCGGCGTCGTCGACATCCCGAATGCATGTTGCTCGGTGTTCCTGCCGACGGAGATCTTCGACTTCGACATCCGCCCCGGCGGCAAAGGGCCGCAGAAGGTCGATCGCGGACAAGTCGCTGTCACATCCTGACTGAAACCGACGGGATGCTGACGCAGACCCGGCTGAGTTCCCCTGCGTGACGGCAGATTGCCTACCCGATCAGTCACCACTGGCGGCGTAGCGCAGCAGGACCGTCCCGCAGGGGAACGTTCGGTTCTCCAACAGCCGCAGCCGGATCCACGACGGCAGCGTCGGGAAGAAGGGAGTGCCACCCCCAACCGCAACGGGTGCGAGCACCATACGGAACTCGTCCACCAACCCGGCCTGCACGATCGGCGCGGCCAACGTCGCGCCGGCCACCTCCAAGTTGCCGTCGGTCTCCGCTTTGAGCTTTGTGACCACCTCGACGGGGTCGCCGCGTTCCAGGCGGGAGTTCCAGCCGACGGACTCGAGGGTGCGCGAGAAGACGACCTTGGGCATGGCGCACCAGACCCGGGAGTAGTCGACGATCATGGGGGTGGCGTCCGGCGCCTTATCGGCGGTCGGCCAGTACGCGGACATCAGCTCGTATAGTCGCCGCCCGTAGAACGACAGGGCGGTCTCGCGCTCGAAGTCGTTCCAGTACTGGTGCAGTTCTTCGCTCGGGTCGCTCCAGTCGATGTTGCCCTGCGCGTCCGCGATGTACCCGTCGACCGACACGTTGAAGCCATAGATGAGTTTGCCCACGACGGTCAGACTGCCTCAGAGGGCGGAACTCATCGCGATGCCACGCGATTCAACTGACATCCTCGACCAGATCGTCGGTCGTCCACTCGCGCTGCGGAAGCACATCCTTAATCAGACGCAGGAGCGCCGGGTTCGTGCTGTCCGACCGCCAGACCGCGTCGAGCTCCACCGGCCGCTCGCGGAACGCGCCGATCGAACGGAACACCACACCGTCGGGATGCAGGGTCGCCGCCGACGCCGGCACCAGCGCGATGCCGATGCCTGTGCGCACCAGCACCAGCATCGTGTGGACCTGGGTCACATACTGCACATAGCGCGGCGCGGCGCCGGCGATCGTGAACGTGCTGATGAGTAGATCGTTGAAGTACCGCGCCTGAATCGGCGAGTACATGATCATGTCTTCGCCGTCGAGGTCGTTGAGCGTGAGTTGGCGCCCCAAGCTCGCTAGCGAGTGATCTTCGGGGATGGCGGCGACAAGCTGCTCGTGCAGCAGCGGCCGCGACACCAATCCCGGCCGTCGCACCGGCGGTCGCGCCATCCCCAGATCGATCTCGCCGGACAGCAACCCGTCGAGCTGAACCGACGTAACCATCTCGCGCAGTTCGAGTTTCACATCGGGCAACGTCTCCCGAGCCGCACTCAACAGCCGCGGCAACACCACATGTGCCGACGCCGCGGTGAATCCGATGACGACCGTGCCGAGGTCGCCTTCGGGTATCCGTTTGACGGTCTGCGCGGCGCCCTCGGCGAGCTGCAGGATGCGGCGGGCGTCGGGCAGGAACGCGACGCCCGCGGGGGTGAGCGTGACGGTCCGGGTGGTGCGATCGATCAGCTGCACGCCGAGTTCGTGTTCGAGCTGCTGAATCTGCCGGCTCAGCGGCGGCTGCGTCATGTGCAGGCGCTCAGCGGCGCGGCCGAAGTGCAGTTCCTCGGCGACGGCGACGAAACACGCCAGCCGCGCTAACGAAAACATCGATGCACTCCTCGTATCACTGCACGCAATTTGAGCCGGTTCCAGGCATCAGTCTAGGCGGCGTAGCGAAGACCCCGGAGTGATACTCGAGGGATGGTGCGCATCGTTCTCCGGGGCGCGGCGATGCTGGCCGTCGTCGTGACCAGCTGGGTCGCGGGCCTCGCGGCGGCCGCGCTGACTGCGCGCTGGCTGGCGTCGATCGGTCTGCTCGTGGTCGTCGCCCTCGGCATGACGCTGCTGATCTCCGGCACCGGTAGCTGGCTGATCACGCGCCAGCGCCGCCTGACCGCCGGGGTTGCCGCCGCGGGCGTCGTCGGCCTCCTGCTCGGCGGAGTTTTGGTCTTCCGCCCGCTCCCCAGCGCACCGGTGGAGGCGGCGGCTGCCCCCGCGGACGTTCAGTTCTGGGAGCTTCCGACGGGGTCGCGGCTGGCGTACCGGCACCTCGCCGCGACCGGCCCGGGCCGCGCGACGCCGGTGATCGTGGTGGGCGGCGGCCCGGGTGAAGCCATGGTCGGCGACGCGGCCAAGGCCGACCCGTTTCGCGGGCTGACCGCGCTGGGCTTCGACGTCTACCTCTACGACCAGATCGGCGCGGGCCTGTCGAACCGACTGCAGGATCCGAGCGGCTACACCGTCGCGCGGCACGTCGCCGACCTGGAGGCCGTTCGCCAACAACTCGGCGCCGAGCGCCTCATCCTGGCCGGCGCGTCGTGGGGCGGAAGTCTCAGTGCCAGTTACCTTGCCGAGCATCCCGACCGGGTCGCCAGGGCGATCCTGACCTCACCGGCGCCGATGAACTACGCCGAGCATCCCGGCGCCGGAGACATCACCGCCCACCTGCCTGCCGAGACGCGAGAACGTGCACGCGCGCTCATCCCGCAGAACACGCGGTTCCTGGCGTGGTACGGGCTAGGGCTCGTCAACCCGCAAGCGGCTCGAAACCTCGTGTCGGACAGTGAAGCCGACGCGTTCTTCGACACCTTCCTGAGTATCGTCCGTCCGGCCACCGTGTGCGATCCGGCGAATCTGCCTGACGCTCAGGCGATCGGCAACGGTCTCTCTGTCAACGTGTTCACCGTCCGCGATGCTGACTCCGGTGCGCAATCGGCGGTGCCGCAACGCCTTCGCGAGGCGCAGGCGCCGACGCTGATCATCACCGGCGAGTGCAACTACATCCGCTGGGCGCCCACGGCCGAGTACGCGACGACGCTGCCGCGTGCCACGCTCGTGTGCCTTCGCGACGCCGGGCATGTGCCGCAACTCGACCGGCCCGAGCTCTACCGAGCTACGGTCGAAGCCTTCCTGCTCGACGAGCCGCTACCCCTGCCGGCCAGGCCACCGGATCGTCCCTGCCACCAGTAACCCCGAGCACGAATGGAGTAGTCCAATACTCACCGCAACGTGGCATTGCGGGTCCATACTGCGGATTGCCGCACATTCCAGCTCGGGCAGGAGGCGCTGGTGAGAGTACTTGTCACAGGCGGCACCGGGTTCACCGGTTCCCATACGGTACGTGCGCTCGTCGCCGCTGGCCACGACGTCCGCCTGCTGGTGCGCGACCCGGCCAAGGTGCGCCGCGTCTTCGAACCGGACGGCTTCGTGCCCGACGACGTCGTGGTCGGCGACATGACGGATGAGGCGTCGGTCGGCGCGGCGCTTGCCGGCTGCGACGGCGTGGTCCACACCGCGGCGCTCGTCGACTTGCGTCGCTCCGCGGCGCGTCGCGTCGAAGAGGTCAACGCGCGCGGTGTCGAACTGGTCATCGGCGGCGCCGCCCGGCGCGGCGTACCGAGCATCGTCCACGTGTCCAGCCTCGGGGTGTTCTTCGTCCCGGGCGGACCGCCCCTGGCGCCCGAGCTGCCGATCGCGCACGGCACGACGGCCTACGCACGGTCCAAGGTCCACGCCGAGGTATACGTGCGCCGGTTACAGGAGCAAGGCGCGCCGATCCGCATCTCCTATCCCGCCGGGATCTTCGGCCCCGACGACCCCGGGTTGAGCGCTGCGATCGCCGGATTCAGCACATGGGCGACGGCCGTTCTGGTCACCTCCAGCGGCTTGTCGGTGGTCGACGTGCGCGATCTCGCCGCGCTGCACGTCAAGCTGCTCGAGCTGCCACCCGGCGAGCATCGGTACGCCGCTTCCGCGCCGATGCTGTCCTGGACAGAGGTCCACGCAGTGGTAGAGCGCCTCACCGGTCGCCGGATCCGCAGGCTGCGAATACCCGGCTCGTTCATGCGCGCAATCGGCTCCGTCGGCGACGCACTAAAACACCTCCACGACTTCGACTATCCGCTCACGCGCGACGCCATGGAGTTCACCACCCGGTGGCCCGGTGCCGACGCGAGGCGGACCACCGAAGAGCTCGGCGTCGAATTCCGCGATCCCGCAGATACTTTCCGCGACACACTGATCTGGATGTATCGCAGCGGCAAGCTCACGGCGGCACAGATCGGTGAGCTCGCCGGAGTCACCGAGGCAGCGCAATGACGGTCCGATTCGCTGAGCCCGTTCAGTTCGACCCCTACTCCGACGACTTTTTCAACGCGCCGTACGACACCTACCGTCGCCTGCGCGACGAGGCACCGGTGTACCACAACGAGAAGTACGGCTTCTGGGCGTTGTCGCGCTACCAGGACGTCGAACCGGCCCTGAAGGACTTCGACACCTACTCCTCGGCCAGAGGCGTCACGCTCGATATGTATCTGGCCGAACCGGATCCGGCGCAGCCCCCGATGATCATCATGATGGATCCGCCCGAGCACACGGTGATGCGCAAGCTGGTCAACAAGGTGTTCACGCCGCGCGCGGTCGCCGCCCTGGCGCCGATGATCCGCGAGAAGATCGCCGACGTCGTCGCCGATTTGGACCGCACCGCGTTCGACGTCGTCGCCGAATTCGGGGCGCTCTTCCCGGTCGAGGTCATCACCACGATGCTGGGTGTGCCACCCGATCACCGCCAACAGATCCGGCGTTGGCTCGACAAACAGTTGGAACGGCACACCGGCGACGTCCATGTCCCGCCGGAGGGAGTCGAGGCCGCGCAGGCGATCGGCGCCTATTACTACGAGCTGGTCTGCGAACGCCGCGCCAACCCGCAGGACGACATGATCAGCCGGCTGACCCAGGTCGACGTGAGCCGCGACGACGGGGTCGCAAAGCTGAGCGATCTCGAAATCACCGCGTTCGCCATGATGCTCGGCGGGGCGGGCGCGGAGACCGTCGTCAAGCTGATCGGCAACGCCGCGGTCACCTTCGCCGCCCACCCCGACCAATGGCGCAAACTCCGGGAGGACCGCAGCAAGATCCCCGCCGCATTCGAGGAACTGCTCCGCTACGAGGCGCCGTCGCAGTACCAACTCCGCTACAGCACAGGCGATGTGACGCTGCACGGCACGACCATCCCCGCCGCGAGCATGGTCATGCTGATCAACGGCTCGGCGACCCGCGACGAACGCGTCTTCACCGACCCCGACCGGTTCGACATCGACCGAATCCCGTTCGGCCACAACATCAACTTCGGATACGGCATCCACAGCTGCCTCGGTGCCGCACTGGCGCGGATGGAGGGCCACATCGCGCTCGACGTCATGCTGGATCTGATGCCCGAATACGAGGTCGACACCGCCGGCCTGCGCCGGGTGGCGATGGCGAACGTCGCCGGCTGGGCCAACGTCCCGATCCGGGTGACGTCGACCGGTGCGAGTTGATCAATTGACAGCTGGGCACTCCCACACGGCATTCGGCCGCACGGTGTCCAGGCGGTAGTCCGTGACGCGGATGTCGAACAGCCGGGCGCCGAGTTCTCGGGCGCGCCCCACCGGGTCGCTCGGGTCGCGTGCGATCTCACCGCGGACGTTGCCGTTGCCGACGACCACGCCGACCAGCTCCTGGTGCAGGTACCGCGTCGCCTCCTGGAATTGCGCGACCACGCCCGCCGTCGCGCCGACGTAGTTCTCCTCGGACGAGATCAGCACCCCGACCTTCTTACCCGTGATGCCGTCCATGACGCGGGCCTGCTGCGGCGCGCTGTTGGAGATGTAGCAGAACAGCCGGTCGAACACGGTCTTGAGCCGGCCCGGCATGCCGTAGAAGTACAGCGGCATCGCGAAGATGATGCCGTCGGCGGGCAGCATCCGGTTCAGCAGGAGGTCCTCGTAGCGGTCGTCGAGCGAACACCGCCCGTCGGCGAGTCGGCAGGTCCGGCAGTTGCCGAACAGCCGCTCGACGTAGTCGTCGAGAAACACATGCGCGACGTCGTGACCCGCGGCCCGGGCGCCGTCCAGCGCTGCTTCCGCCAGCAGATGGGAGTTGCCGTCTGCGCGGGGGCTGGCGCTGATGACGAGAACCTTCATGGAACCTCCGTGGACTCGGACAGGTGGCTGTCCGTAAGAGCGACGGCGGCGCGGTGCCGGTTATTCCTCCACTGTCTACCAGCGGGGGCTGAGCAGGCGATAGTCCGGGTCGACGCGCTGCATGTAGCCGGTGTCGTCGCGGTCGCGGAGCCCGCACCGAATGTACTGCTCATGCAACGACGCCAGCGCGTCCTCGTCGATTTCCACACCGAGGCCGGGGACCGTCGGCACCGCGACCGCCCCGTCGACGAACGACAGCACACCCGGCTTGACGACGTCCTCGGTCTTCCACGGCCAGTGCGTGTCGCACGCGTAGGTCAGGTTCGGTGTCGCCGCGGCCAGATGCACCATCGCCGCCAGGCTGATGCCCAGGTGCGAGTTCGAGTGCATCGACAACCCGAGCCCGAACGTCTCGCAGATCCCCGCCAGCATCCGAGAGCGTTGCAGCCCGCCCCAGTAGTGGTGATCCGAGAGCACCACCCGTACCGCATCTTTGGCGATGGCGGGTTTGAGTTGGTCGAAGGCGACGACGCACATGTTGGTCGCCAACGGCATGGGTGCCTGCGCGGCGACCTCGGCCATCCCGTCGATTCCCGGCGTCGGGTCCTCCAGATACTCGAGGATGCCCGCCAGGCCCGACGCCACCTTGACCGATGTCTGCGGAGTCCACGCCGCGTTCGGATCGATCCGCAGCGGGTGCTCGGGGAACGCTGCGTGCAGCGCCTCGATCGCGGCCATCTCCTCCTCGGGCGGGAACACACCGCCTTTGAGTTTGATTGCCGTGAAACCGTATTCGTCGACGATGCGGCGCGCCTGCGCGACGATGCCGTCCGGGTCGAGCGCCTCCCCGAACGCGTCCGGCTCGCGGCCGGGGTGCCCGGCCCACTTGTAGAACAGGTAGGCGCTGAACGGCACCGCGTCGCGCACCGCCCCGCCGAGCAGATCCGACACCGGCCGACCGGTCGCCTGCCCCTGCACATCGAGGCAGGCGACCTCGAACGGCGACAGCACCTGGTCGACCGCGCTGGCGGTGGTGATCATGCCGGCGGTGCCGACGGCGCGGGTGTCGCCGTGGAGCCGGGCGGCGATCGCCGCGCGGATGGCGTTGAGCGCGAAAACGTCCAGGCCTTCGATCGCCGAGGCGGCAGCCTGCAGCCGAGCCAGATGCGCCTGATCGGCGTAGGTCTCGCCGAGCCCGACCAGCCCCGCATCCGTGTCGAGCTGGATGATCGCGCGCAATGCGAACGGCTCGTGCACGCCGACGGTGTTGAGCAGCGGCGGGTCGGCGAACGCGATGGGGGTGATGCGCGCGCCGGTGATCCGGATCCGGCTCGGCGCCACGGTCAGACCGCCTCGACGAGCGCCTCGGTGAGGACCGCGCGACCGGCGGCGATGATGGACTGCAGCGTTGCCACGTCGTCGGCGCTCGGCATCACCAGCGGAGCGCGGACCGGACCGGCCGGGATGCCTTGGGCCGCGACGCCGGCCTTGACCAGCGAGACGGCGTAGCCGGGCACCGAGTCGCGCAGCCGCACCAGCGGGTGGAAGAACGCCGCGGACAGCGCGTTCACCAGATGGGTGTTGCCGGCTTCGAGCGCGTTGTAGAACGCCAGCGACAGGTCGGGCGCGAACGCGAAGGTCGCTGACGAGTACAGCGGCACGCCGATCGCGCGGTACGCCTGCTGGGTGGCCTCGGCGGTGGGCATGCCGTTGAAGAACAGGAAGTCCTTGTCGACGTTGTCGCTGACCGCGCGCACAATGCGGGCCATCCGGTCGAGATCGCCTGTGCCGTCCTTGAACCCGACGACCGTCGGGATCTGGGCGACCTCGACCGCCGACGCCTCGGTGAAGCGGGCGTTGTTGCGGTTGTAGACGATCACCGGCAGATCGGTGGCCGACGCGACCTCGCGGGTGTAGGCGACCAGCCCGGCCTGCGGCATCTCGACGAGGTACGGCGGCATCATCAGCAGCCCGTCGGCGCCCGCCTCCTTAGCCGTGGACGCGAACTGCTTGGCCTGGGCCAGCGACCCGCCGGCACCGGCGTAGACCGGAACCCGTCCGGCGACGACCTCGACCGCGGTGCGCACGACGGCGCCGAACTCCTGCGGTTCGAGAGCGTGGAATTCGCCGGTGCCGCAGGCGATGAACACGCCGCCGGGTCCGGCGTCGACGCCCTTGCGCAGGTGGCGGGCCAGCAGGTCGAGGTCGACCTCGCCGGTTTCGGTGAACGGCGTGACAGGGAAGAACAGAACGCCGTCAAAGGTTGGGCGCATTGCGAAGGGCTCCTTGATGAGTGGGTGAGTGGGTGAGTGGGTCAGTCGTGAGTGAGTTGGCCGTCGACGCGGCGCCAGATCTTGTCGGGGTTGCCGTCGGCAATGGCGCTGGGCAGCAGGGCCTTCGGCACGTTCTGGTAGCTGACGGGGCGCAGGAAGCGCTCGATCGCGCGGGCGCCGACCGAGGTGGTGCGCGAGTCCGAGGTCGCCGGGTACGGGCCGCCGTGCACCATCGCGTGGCCGACCTCGACGCCGGTGGGCCAGCCGTCGAACAGAATCCGGCCCGCCTTCAGTTCCAGCAGCGGCAGCAGTTCGCCGGCGCTGGCGTAGTCGGACTCGTCGGCGTGCACCGTCGCGGTGAGCTGGCCCTCGATGGTCGAGGCGACCGTCCGCATCTCGGCGGCGTCCTTGCAGCGCACGATCAGGCTCGACGAGCCGAACACCTCGGCCTGCAACGCCTCAGACTTGAGGAATGTGGCGGCGTCCGTGGTGAACAGCGCGGCGTGGCAGGCACATTCGCTGTCGCCCGGCTGTCCGCGACCGACGAGCTCGGCGTGCTGGGTCAGCGCGTCGACACCGGTGGCGTAGCTGCGCGCGATGCCGGGGGTGAGCATCGGCGTCGCCGGCGAGCCGGTCAGCGCGTCGCGGGCCGCGGCGACGAAGCCGTCCAGGCCGGGACCGTCGACCGCGATCACCAGACCGGGGTTGGTGCAGAACTGACCCGACCCCATCGTCAGCGAGGCGACGAACGCTTCGCCGAGCTGCGCGCCGCGGGTGGCCAGCGCGCCGTCGAGCAGGAAGACGGGGTTGATCGAGCTCATCTCGGCGTAGACGGGGATCGGTTCGGGTCGGGCGGCCGCGGCGGCGACGAGAGCGGTTCCGCCGGAACGGGATCCGGTGAAGCCGACGGCCTTGATGCGGGGGTCGGTGACCAGTGTGGTGCCGAGGTCGGGTCCGTCGCCGAACAGCAGCGAGAAGGTGCCGGCGGGCAGCCCGGCCGCGGCGACGGCGTCGGTGACGGCGCGGCCGACGAGTTCGGAGGTGCCGGGGTGCGCGTCGTGGCCTTTGACGACGACGGGGCAGCCCGCGGCCAGCGCCGAGGCGGTGTCGCCGCCGGCGACCGAGAATGCCAGCGGGAAGTTGGAGGCGCCGAACACCGCGACCGGGCCGAGCGCGATCGAGCGCTGGCGGATGTCGGGGCGCGGGGCGGGTTGGCGGTCGGGCTGGGCCGGGTCGATGACGGCGTGGTTCCAGGAACCCTCGCGCAGCACGCCGGCGAACAGGCGCAGCTGGCCGGTGGTGCGGCCGACCTCGCCGGTGATGCGGGCGGTCGGCAGCCCGGACTCGGCGGTGGCTCGGGCGATGATCGCGTCCTTGACCGCTTCGATGTTGGCGGCGATCGCTTCGAGGAACTGGGCGCGCTGTTCGGCGGTGGTGGCGCGGTAGGCCGCGAAGGCTTCGGCGGCGGCTGAGCAGGCGGCGTCGACATGGGAGGAGTCGCCGTAGTGGTAGGCCGGTTCGAGGGTCTCACCGGTGGCGGGGTTGAAGGCGCGCACGGGCTGGCCGGATCCGCGAACGTGGGCGCCGGCGATGATCATCTGTCCGGTGATGCCGGTGGTCTCGGGAAGAGTGGCAGTCATGGTGTCCTAGCCCGTCGATGTCGGTTTCCTTGTGCACCACGCTAGGGGGACGATCCATGCCTGTCCAAGACCATTTGGGCCATGACTAATTCATGTTAGGTATTAAATGAGAACCTCGACCGGCCACTGCTGATTGGTGCCGTAGTGGCGACCACCGTGTGGCGCCTCAAGCGATCGGGCTGAAAACCTCCATGTGGCGGTGCGCAGGTGCGATGGCTGGTGCGGGGCATGACCAAGCGATGCATTTCTACGCAAGACGGCGTCGAGTTCACGAATAGAATTACTTCACAGCCGTCCAATCGGGTAGTAAGCAGATGACGAATCCGCTCGCTGTGAGCCCAGAGGTGTCGACGGCACGTGAAATCTGACCCCGGCGCGGCAACTGAAAATTGACCCCCTGGTCCGGTGGCCTGGCTTTAGTCGAGCCAGGAGGACCAGAAGGGAATGTTGTCTGTGGAGGATTGGGCTGAGA
>NZ_MIHA01000023.1 GCF_001722335.1 Mycolicibacterium flavescens | reverse complement strand
GGGGTGTCGAGCTGCTGGCCGCCCACGTCGTCGACCGGGTCGCCGCCGGCGGCCGCTGGCGTTGCGCGGACGGGTGCGGCGAAGGCGGCGTGATCGACGACCCGTCGGCCTCGCCGCTGGCGATGGCCGCTGTGCTCGACGGTCGGCGGCTCTACGCCCGCCGCGCCGATTTGCAACAGGTCATCGCGGTTTGCGACCCGGTCGGCGCGGCCGCGGTCGCCGACATGATCGGTGTCCACGGACCCGACCGGTCCGACGCCGACGCACGCGCCGACGTCGAAGCCGCGATCGCGGCGGCCGGCAGCCTCGCCGACGGCCATCGGCTGCCCGACGACGTGGTCGCCCGGCTGGGCACCGCGCTGACCGATCTGCAGGTGCGCGACACGCTCTACGCGCTGGCCGTGGGGGAGAGCGCGGGCCAGGCCGAGTCGCTGTGGGCGGAGTTGTCGCGTCGGCTGCCGGAGCCGTGGCGGATCGAGGCGCTCACCCTGCTGGCGTTCTCCGCGTACACCCGCGGGGACGGTCCGCTCGCCGGGGTGTCGCTCGAGGCGGCGTTGCGCTGCGATGAGGCGCACCGGATGGCCGGCATGCTCGACCGGGCACTGCAGGCCGGGCTGCGTCCCGAGCAGATCCGCGAGCTCGCGACCACGGGATACCGGTTGGCCGATCAGCTGGGTGTGCGCCTACCGCCGCGGCGGGTGTTCGGCCGCCGCGCCGGTTGACGGCAGTGTTCTAGGTGTTCTAGGCGTTCTAGACCTTCTCGACCTTGACGGCATGCGCCATCTGATGCGGCAGCTCGACCTGTTCGTGGCCGGGGATCACGATCATCACCCCGCCGTTGTCGTTGCTCTCCACGGTCACGCGCGCATTCGGCACCACGCCGGCGTCCTTGAGTCTGCTGATGAGGTCGACGTCGCCCTGGACGTGTTCGGTCAGCTGGCGGACCACCACGGCGACCGGCATCCCGGCGGGCAGTTCGGTCAGCCGCACCAGGTTCACGGCGTCTCCGCCGGAGGTGGTGCTGATCAGACCCAGTTCGGAAAGGCCGGGGATCGGGTTGCCGAACGGGGAGGTGGTCGGGTTGTTGAGCACCTGCACCAGCCGGCGCTCGACGTCCTCGCTCATCACGTGCTCCCAGCGGCACGCCTCGGCGTGGACTTCCTCCCACGGCAGCCCGATCACGTCGACGAGCAGACGCTCGGCGAGCCGGTGTTTGCGCATCACGGCCACCGCGAGCGCGCGGCCCTTGTCGGTGAGCTCGAGGTGGCGGTCACCGGCGACATGCAGCAGGCCGTCGCGCTCCATCCGGGAGACGGTCTGGCTGACAGTGGGACCGCTCTGGTCCAGACGCTCCGCGATCCGCGCGCGTAGCGGCACGACGCCCTCTTCCTCGAGGTCGTAGATCGTCCGCAGGTACATCTCAGTGGTGTCGACCAGATCATTCATTCGCTAACCCTCCGTCAGAGGCGAGTCTACCGGCCCGGGGGCCTGAACTGCGTTGTTACGTCGGCGACACAGCTTGGGCAGACAGCACGATCCCCGCCGGCGGGGGGTACCGGCGGGGATCGTCAGGCGGGTCTAGCTGGCGTACGAGCGCAACCGGTCGGCGCGCTCACCGTTGCGGAGCTTGGCCATCACCTCGCGCTCGATCTGGCGGACGCGCTCGCGGGACAGGCCGAACAGTTTGCCGATCTGGTCCAGGGTGCGCGGCTGGCCGTCGTCGAGGCCGAAACGCAGCCGGATCACTTGCTGCTCGCGCTCGTCGAGGGTGGCCAGCACGTGCCGGATGTCGGTGTGCAGCAGTTCGGAGATCACCGCGTTCTCCGCCGACATCGCCTCGGCGTCCTCGATGAAGTCACCCAGCGGGGCCTCTTCGTCGCTGCCGACCGGCATGTCCAGGCTCACCGGGTCGCGGCTGTGCTCGAGCAGATCGGTGATCTTCTCCACCGGGATGCCCGACTCCTCGGCCAGTTCCTCGTCGGTGGCCTCGCGGCCGAGGTTCTGGTGCATCTCGCGCTTGATCCGGGCCAGCTTGTTGACCTGCTCGACGAGGTGGACCGGGAGCCGGATCGTGCGGCTCTGGTCGGCCATGCCGCGGGTGATCGCCTGCCGGATCCACCAGGTGGCGTAGGTCGAGAACTTGAAACCCTTGGCGTAGTCGAATTTTTCCATGGCGCGGATCAGGCCGAGGTTGCCCTCCTGGATCAGGTCGAGCAGCGGCATTCCCCGCCCGGTGTAGCGCTTCGCCAGCGACACCACGAGGCGCAGGTTGGCCTCCAGTAGGTGTCGCCGCGCGGCCTCGCCGTCGCGAACGACTGCAGCAAGATCACGTTTGCGGTTCTCGCCCAAGCGCTTCCGCGTTTCAAGCAGATGCTTGGCATAAAGCCCAGCCTCGATGCGCTTTGCGAGTTCCACCTCATCCGCCGCGTTGAGCAAGGCCGTTTTGCCGATGCCGTTGAGGTACACGCGCACGAGGTCAGCGGCCGGACTCTGAGCGTCCAGGTCCTGGTCGACGCGGATGGTGGTGGCATTTGCCATGACGGCCTCCTGGTCAAGTCGAACTGTCATGAGCTACAACGCCCACGAGGTCCAAAGAGTTCCCAGCAGTTGGCCGGTTCACACGTTCTGATCAGCGGTTTTTCGCCGTCGACCTGAGAATGTCCTTAGAAAAGCGCTCAGCTGGGAACATCGTCGGCGCGGCCGCGATCCTCCGGTTGCGGCGGCTCCTCGACCCTCGGCTGCAACGCGGCTGGCTCGGCGGTCAGGGGCAACTGGGTGAGGTTCGCGGCGGCGTAGCGGCGCGGTTCGTCGCGGCGTCGCGGCGGCCGGTCGTTGGCGATCAGCACGGCCATCCACGGCAGGGGCAGCGACACCACGATGATGGCCAGCGAGATCAGGCCGTTGTGCCAGATGCCGTAGGCGGCCGCGGCAAGAATGAGCGCCGGGATCCGGAACGACATGAGCGTCAAGTACTTGCGAACCCGCTGGCGGTGCTGTTCTTCGTAGGCGGGAGCGGCGCGTGTGATCAGGACCGGCCGGCCGTCGTCGTCGAAACTCAGCTCGCGGCTTTGTTTCATACCTTCACTGTTCCACATTGTCGCTCCGCTGTACGGGTCGGATTTATTACGGGCAAAATGGTCTGCATGCAAACCCAGACGATCGAGCGCACCGACACCGACGAACGGGTCGACGACGGGACCGACAGCGATACCCCCAAGTACTTCCACTATGTCAAGAAGGACAAGATCGCCGAGAGCGCGGTGATGGGCACGCACGTCGTCGCGCTGTGCGGTGAGGTGTTCCCGGTGACCAAGTCGGCCAAGCCGGGCTCGCCGGTCTGCCCGGACTGCAAGAGGATCTACGAGCAGCTCAAGAAGTAGCGCCGTCGGCGGTGGGGGTCGCGCCCGACTCCGCCGCCGGGCCGGCCGTCACCGCTTCCGTCCCGTGGGCCGAGACGCCGTTACGCGTCTCGGCCTTTTCCTTGATCCAGTACCGGACCCGGTTGGCGTGGGTGGCCGCTGCCGGCCATTCCTCCTGGATGGCGGCGTTGAGTTCGGCGCCGATCATGATCGCGAACCCGAGAAAGAACGCGAACAGCAGGAAGGCGATCGGCGTCGCCAGCGCACCGTAGGTGTAGCCGGTCGCGGTGATCCACGTCAGATAGAACCGCAGCCCGAACGTCGCCAGCAAGAACACCACCGTCGCCAACACCGAGCCGAACAGCAGCCGGTGCGAGGGCAGAGGTTTCGGCAGCGACACCCGGTAGAGCACGTTGACCGTCACGATCAGCACGACGATCAGCACCGGGTAGTAGCCGAACTGCAGCACCCGGTCCCAGCTGTCGGGTAGGAACTGCGCGATTTTGCGCGGCCCGAGCGCGATGAACGGCGCGCTGACGATCACGCCGACCAGCATCACCACGTACAGCCCGAGCGCGTAGAAGCGCTGCCGGACCGGGTGGCGCAGCGGTGTCTGATCGTGCGCCTCGGTGATCGAGTCGACGAACGCCGAGATCGCCGACGAGCCCGCCCACAGCGAGATCACGAAACCGACCGAGACGACCTCACCGCGGGCACCCATCACGATGTCGCGGATCGTCGGTTCGATGATCTCGTTGACGACGTTCGACGAGAAGAACCTCGCCGCGGTGTCGATGATCTGCTCCTGGATCGTCGGCAGCGTGTCCGGGCCGAACAGCGGCGCGATGTACGCCAGGCTGCCGAGCATCCCGAGCAGCAGCGGCGGCAACGACAGCGCCGACCAGAAGGCGGCCTGCGCCGACTCCGAGAAGATCGAGTCGTCCCAGCTCTTGGACAGCGTCCGTTTGGCGATGTGCCGAAGGTGGTGCCGCGACGGCCGTGTCGGGAGCGGTTGGGACTGGTCGGTCATGACCAGTCCAGCATTCCTGACGGAATGCCCCGCGCCCAGCCGGGCAGCTGATCGTGTCGGGTCGCTATGCCTCCACCGGGCTGACTTCGAGCACGGCGGCCAGCTCGATCAGCTTGGCCTCGTGTTCGTTGGCGTGGTGTTGGCAGAACAGCAACTCGGCACCCGAGGGCAGCTTCGCGCGGACACGGGCCGCGGCGCCGCAACGGTCGCAGCGGTCAGCCCGGGTCAGGGGGGGACTGGTGAGCGTTGCGTTTGTCATGGCGACCTCCGTACTGTTCGCGTGCATCCACTGTCTCAGACGTTTTGGCTTCTGGCGTTGTTCCCAAAGGGTTCACCGGTGTGTCGTGTCTCACCGTTACGCTGAGTTGCCGGCACGGCAGGCTGGCGGTATGACTTCGTTACCGCCGGTGCTGGTCCACTTGTGCAGCAAAGACGAATGGCAGTCGGCGCGGCAGTGCGGCGAGCACCGCCCCGAATCGCTGTCCGCGAACGGGTTCGTGCATCTGTCGCTGCCCGAGCAAGTTCACCTGCCGGCCAACCGGCTCTACGCCGGTCGCTCCGACCTGGTGCTGCTGCGCATCGACTCCGCACGAGTGTCCTCTCCGGTTCGCTGGGAGCCTGGTGTAGCCACCGATCCCGTGGGGATGGTGTTCCCACATCTGTACGGGCCGTTGCCGGTCACGGCTGTGATAAGCGTCACTTCCTATCTGCCCGGCGACGACGGCCGGTTCCCCGAACTCTCGGCCTGACGATCCGCGTTCCGGCGCGGACATCGCTTGCAGCCGGATCTCCCGCGGGCCGCGGACCCGCCTCCGTACAATTACAAATCGTGGGCATTTTGTTAGGTCTTGCGCCGTGGATCGTCTACTGGGTGCTCGTCGGGAACGTCCCGTTCTCCGTGGCCGTGCTGATCGCACTCGCGGTGGCCATCGCATCGTTCGTTCTCGGGCAGGTTCGCGGCGGTCCGGGTCGGGTCCTCGAAATCGGTGCTCTGGCAACATTTTTGGTGTTGACCGTGCTGACGTTCACGCTCGATCAGGCGGTCATGGAGCGATGGATGCAGCCGCTGAGCAACGCCGGCATCTTTTTAGTCGCGCTCACCGGTGTGCTGATCGGCAAGCCGTTCGTCCGGGAGTTCGCGGAGGTGGGGCAACCGGCGCACGTCGTCAAGAGCGAGTTGTTCGCGAGGATCACCTCGCTGTTGACGTGGATCTGGGTGGCCGCGTTCGGCGGGATGACGCTCTCGTCGGCGATCCCTCCGATCGTGTACGGCGACGCCACGATCCTCGACACCGAGACTCCGCTGTCGTTCCTGTTTTACTGGGTCATCCCGTTCGCGCTGTTGGCCGGCGCGGCGTTCGCCACCCGGGTGCTCCCGGACCGCATCGCCGCCGGCGCCGACGACATCGTCCGCAAGACGTCGTTCGTCGCGTTCGCCGAGGCCGAGATCGACCAGCTGATATATCTGGCGACCGAGCACGCCAACCGTGAGGTCGGGCCGGGCAAGGAGGCCTACGACATCAAGATCGGCAGCAAGGGAATTCCGCTCACCGGCGATGAGACCCGCGAGTCGTGGCCGTCGACGTACAAGGTGCGCGACAAGCGGCGGTAGTGCTCAGGCGGCCAGGCTCTGCCGGACCCGCCTCAGGCCCTCGGCGTTGTCGGGGTGCACGAAGACGAAGTTGTTGACGTAGTCCGCGCTGCGGCCGCCGCCGACGGACTTCGCGTTCTCCGGTCGCTGGAGGGTGGCGGCGTCGAAGTCGGCGCCCTGGTGCAGGACGCCGCGGTGAAGGTAGTAGCCGCGGTAGCCGATCCGCTCGAAGAACGCGAACGACTGCTCGACACCGCCCGGGTTGTGCCGCTCTTCGCATTCGACGATGCAGACCGGTTTGGTTGTTGCCAGAGTCTGCGCGGCGCCGTGCAGGACACGCAGTTCGTGTCCCTCCACGTCGATCTTGATCAACGCGAGCCGGTCCAGCCCGAGATGGTCGACAGTAGTGGTCGGCACCGTCATAGTCCGCAGCGCGAAACCGGGATTGGCGTCGGGCTGAAGTGAGCACCGGGTGGTGACGGCACGGCCCCGTCGCACCGGCACGTGCAAGGTGGTGCTGCCCACGTCGTCGGACAGCGCGACCGGCAGCACCTGGTTCTCGCCCGTGATGATGCGGCGCAGTCCGCCGATCAGGTCGGGGTGCGCCTCGACGGCGATCACCCGACGGAACCGGCCGAGCGCGAAGAACGAGTAGACGCCGCTGTTCGCGCCGACATCGAGGAAGTCGCGGTCCGGATCGGCCAGCAGCGGCAGCAATTTCAGTTCGGGCTCACCGCTGTCGAGTTCCCGGTTGACGCGATGACGGGCACGCGCAGTGGTGACGAGGCTCACGGACCGTAGGCTAGCGACGCGGAAACAAGATCACCGGCGAACGAGTCGAATTGCGTGACCGGTGTCTTCGACGGTCAGGCCGGTGACGCCTCGATGATCGAGATCGGCGCGACTGTGTCAACGACGCGGTCGAGCCGGAACCCGGCCTGCTGCAACAGCTTTGAGAAGTCGTCGCGGGTGCGTTCCCGTCCGCCGACGGTGACCAGCATCTCGAGGTCCAATTGGAAGCCGATGAAATCGTCGGCGCGGTCGGGCAGCACCATCTCGAAGAGCAGCAGCTTGCCACCGGGCGCGATCGCGGTGCGGACGTTGCGCAGGATTGTCACCGAGTCCGCGTCGTTCCAGTCGTGGATGATGTTCTTCATCACGTAGGCGTCACCGCCTTCGGGGACCCGGTCGAAGAACGATCCGGCCTCCGCCGAGCAGCGCTCGGTCAGCCCGGCGGATCGGAATGTGGCGTCGGCGCCGCTGACCACCGACGCCAGGTCGTAGACCACGCCGCGGGCCGACGGTGCGCGACGCAGGATCGTCGACAGCAGCAGACCGTGACCGCCGCCGACGTCGACGATCAGCTTGAAGGTCGTGAAATCGTATTGGCTCAAAGCGATTTCGTTGGTGATTCCGCTCGTCGCGGTCATCGCGTTGTTGAACACCTGGGCCAGGTCGCGGTCCTTTTCCAGGTAGTCCCAATACGACATGCCGCGTAGCTTCTGCACCGTCGGCTCACCCGTCTGCACCGAATGCAACAGGTTGCCCCAGTCCTCCCAGCGCGCCTGGTGTCCGATGAACAGCACCATGTCGCGCATCGATTCGGGCACGTCTGAGCGCAGCGACCGTCCGACCTTGGTCAGGGCGAACGTGTCATCGCGGCGGTGCGAGAGCAGCCCTTTCGACGCCAACGCCCGCATCAGGCGGTACAGCGCGTCGGGGTCGGCGCCCACCCGTTCGGCGAGCACATCCGCGCGGGTGGGCCCGGCCGCCAACTGGTCGGGGAGGCCGAGTTTCACGGCCACATACATCGTCTGGGTCGTCCAGCCGCCGGTGACCATCTCGAGGATGGCGACGCTGCCGGGCACCGTGGAGCGATGGAGGCGTTGCAGTCCCGCGCGGATACGGTTGACGGCGCGGACAACCGGCATCGGCGGAACCTTTGCGGGTTTGGCGTGTTTTTCAGCCACGGGCTGGAAGAGTACAGACTCCGCAATATGTGCGCGAGCAGACGCGAAATGCCCCTCCGCGGCGCGCGGAAGGGGCATTTTGCGTCTGCTCGGCGGGAGGAGCCTAGTCGAGGTAGTCGCGCAGCACCTGAGAGCGGCTCGGGTGCCGCAACTTCGACATCGTCTTCGACTCGATCTGGCGGATCCGCTCGCGGGTGACGCCGTAGACCTGGCCGATCTCGTCGAGGGTGCGCGGCTGGCCGTCGGTGAGGCCGAACCGCAGCCGCACCACGCCGGCCTCGCGCTCCGAGAGCGTCTCGAGCACCGACTGCAGCTGATCCTGCAGCAGCGTGAAGCTCACCGCGTCGACGGCGACCACGGCCTCGGAGTCCTCGATGAAGTCGCCGAGCTGCGAGTCGCCCTCGTCGCCGATGGTCTGGTCCAGCGAGATCGGCTCACGCGCGTACTGCTGGATCTCCAGCACCTTCTCGGGCGTGATGTCCATTTCCTTGGCCAGCTCTTCGGGCGTGGGTTCGCGGCCCAGGTCCTGAAGCAGCTCACGCTGGATGCGGCCGAGCTTGTTGATGACCTCGACCATGTGCACCGGGATGCGGATGGTGCGGGCCTGGTCGGCCATCGCGCGGGTGATCGCCTGGCGGATCCACCACGTCGCGTAGGTCGAGAACTTGTAGCCCTTGGTGTAGTCGAACTTCTCCACGGCGCGGATCAGGCCCAGGTTGCCCTCCTGGATGAGGTCCAGGAACGCCATGCCGCGGCCGGTGTAGCGCTTGGCCAGCGACACCACCAGGCGCAGGTTCGCCTCCAGCAGGTGGTTTTTCGCGCGGTCGCCGTCGCGGCAGATCCACGTCATGTCGCGGCGTTCGGTCGGCGTGAACTTCTCGCCCTTGGCCGCCTTCTCCGCCATCAGCTGGGTGGCGTACAGGCCGGCTTCGATGCGCTTGGCCAGCTCGACCTCTTCTTCGGCGTTGAGCAGCGCCACCTTGCCGATCTGCTTGAGATAGGCGCGCACCGAGTCGGCCGAGGCGGTGAGTTCGGCATCCTTGCGGGCCTGCCGCAGCGCCTCGGACTCCTCCTCGTCCCAGACGAAGTCGCCGGAGGCCTTGTCCTTCTCGGACGGTTCGGCGATCTCGTCGTCCTCGGCGGCGGCGTCAGTGGTCGCGGCGGCCGGAGTGTCGCCCTCGGCGGTCTCCTCGGCGTCGTCGCCGGACTCGACCTCGAGATCCTCCAGGTCGATGTCGGTGTCCTCGACCTCGAGTTCCTCGCCGGGTTCGGCTTCGAGGTCGTCGTTGTCGAGTTCGTCGGTCTCGACCTCACCCTTGGTGGCGTCCGGATCGGCGGAGGTGGCCTTCTTCGCGCGGGTCGCGGGCCCCTTCGCCTTGGCCGCGCGCTTCGCCGGGGCCTTGGCGGCCTTCTTGGCCGGAGCCGCGGTCTTGGCGGCCTTCTTGGCCGGCGCTGTCCCGTTGGCGGCCTTCGCCGCGGTCGCCTTCTTGGCGGGGGCCTTGGTGGCGGTGCGCTTCACCGGCTCATCGGTTGCCGGGCTTGCTTTTGTCGCTGCCACGAACACCCTTTCGTTGTGCTACTCCTCGGCGGGCAGGGATGTGCCTCATCGAAAAGCGTCGGCTGTCGAATATTGGCGGTTGAGATCGCCGCTTATCCGGGCTGCGGCCGCCGTCGACCATTGTAACGACAGTGTGGGGCAGCGCCGCCCCGAGCGGCAAATTGCTGGTCCCCGGCGTGGCTACTTGGCGGTAGCAGTGACGTCGACGTCCGCGGCCATCGCAGCGCCGACGATGCCCGCGGTGTTCTGCAGCGCCGCGGCGACCACCGGAACACGGTTCTTCAGCAGCGGGATCCACTTGTGGGCCTTGCGGCTGATGCCGCCGCCGGCGATGAACAGGTCGGGCCAGATCGCGTTCTCGATGGCCACCAGCACGCTGGTCACCTCGACGGTCCAGCGTTCGTAGCTCCAGTCCTTGCGCTCCTTGACCGAAGACGCCGCGCGGTGCTCGGCTTCTTTGCCGCCGACCTCGAGATGGCCGAACTCGGTGTTGGGCAGCAGCACCCCGTTGTGGATGACCGCCGACCCGATACCCGTGCCGAACGTCAGCAGCACGATCACGCCGGTGTTGTCGCGGCCCGCGCCGAACTTCTCCTCGGCCAGGCCGGCGGCGTCGGCGTCGTTGAGCACGGTGATCTGCTGGCCGTCGAGTTCGGCCGAGATCGCGTCCCGGGCGTTGACGCCGATCCACGCCTTGTCGACGTTGGCCGCGGTGCGCACGATTCCGTTGGTCACCACGCCGGGGTAGGTGACGCCCAGCTTCTCGGTCCAGCCGAACTCGCGGGTCACCGCGGCGACGGTCTTGGCGACGGCGTCGGGGGTGGCCGGTTGCGGGGTGGGCAGCTTGAACCGGTCGCCGATCAGCTGTCCGGTGTCCAGGTCGACGATGCCGCCCTTGACTCCGCTGCCGCCGACGTCGATGCCGAATCCACGGCGCTGACCGCTACCGGCACTTGGCGCGACGGCGGATGAATCGGTCGCGGTCATGTGCGCTCCTCAACTTCGCCAGACGGACCCCGGCCGGGTCATGCGCCACACCTTAGTGGCTCGGGAAAAACAATGCGGCGCTGTCGCCCAAGGTGTTGCCCACCCTGTTGCGACACCACCGGTTCGCGACAACGCCGGCCAAACGTGC
Organism: Mycolicibacterium flavescens; assembly: GCF_001722335.1. GTDB lineage: Bacteria > Actinomycetota > Actinomycetes > Mycobacteriales > Mycobacteriaceae > Mycobacterium > Mycobacterium flavescens. The sequence goes on along the minus strand of NZ_MIHA01000023.1, from coordinate 81,429 downwards.
TGCGATGGGTGGGTGTCAGAAACCGACGATCCCGTCCTGCTGCGCTCGATCGCCGAGCAACTGGCCGCCGAGGCCGCGGCCTTCGTCCGCCGGCGCCGCGCCGAGGTCTTCGGGGCGGCGCAGGCCGACCGACCCGACGTGCAGACCAAGAGTTCACCCACCGACCCCGTCACGGTCGTCGACACCGAGACCGAGCGGTTGCTGCGCGACCGGCTCGCGGTGCTGCGCCCTGGCGAGCACGTGCTCGGCGAGGAGGAGGGCGGCGGCGAGGGTATCCGCGGCGGCGAGCTGACCTGGGTGCTCGATCCGATCGACGGCACGGTGAACTTCGTCTACGGACTGCCCGCGTACGCGGTGTCGGTGGCGGTACAGCGCGACGGTGTCTCGGTGGCCGGCGCGGTCGCCGACGTGCCGGCGGACACGGTCTATTCGGCCGCGGTCGGCGACGGCGCCCACCTGCGCACCGCCGGCGGCGTGGTCCCGCTGCGCGCCAGCAGCGCCGCCGAACTGTCGCAGTCGCTGCTGGGCACCGGGTTCTCCTACGACCGCGCGCAGCGGGCCCGCCAGGCCGACGTCCTGACCCGGGTGCTGCCGGAGGTGCGCGACGTGCGCCGGATCGGGTCGTGCGCGCTGGACCTGTGCATGGTCGCGGCGGGCCAGCTCGACGCCTACTACGAAGACGGTGTGCGGGTGTGGGACTGGGCCGCGGGCGCCCTGATCGCGGCCGAGGCCGGCGCCGCCGTGGCACTGCCGACGGGTCCGGGTGTCACCGGCGCGCCCGGCTTCATCGCCGCCGCGGCGCCGGGCGTCGCGGCGGCCCTGCGGGATCTGCTCGGGCAGGCGACGGGGTCCGGCGCGCAGTGACAGCTCGCGGTCAGCAGGCCGCCGAGTGGATCTTGGTCAGCAGCGCCGAGTCGGCGGCCTGGGTGGCGTCCGGGCGCAGGCTGGCGAGCACCGCTTCGATGTCGTCGCTGCTGCTGAGCTCGGTGAACTCGGTGCCCAACGCGAGGTCGACGGTGTCGTCGGGGCGTTCGTCCTGGAACAGTTCGGCACACGGGGCGACCAGCCACACCGCGGCCGCGGCCGCCCGGCCCGCCTCCCCGAACCGGATCTGTCCCTGGCACTGAAGCCGGGCGGTGGTGTAGATCGGGTCGTTGGCCGCGATCGGTTCCGCGAAACCGAGGTCCTTCAACGCCGAAGCCACCTCGGCGGCCTGACCACCCTGGCCGCTGGCGTTGAGCACCTGGATCCGGGTGTCGGCGAGGCGGGCGGGGGTGACCTCCACCATGTCGGCGCGCGAGACCTGCGTGCCCAGCGGTGGCGGCGGCGGCGCGCCCTCGGCGGGCGCGGGCGGCGGGTTGCACGCGACCGCCTCGGGAATGTCGGCAGGCTGGTTGAGGGCGATCACCCACACCATCAGCGTCACCACCGACAGCGCGGCGAACAGCAAAATTCCCGGCAGGTAGTTTCGCCGGCGGAACGGGCGCCCGTGCTTGTCGAACGCCGTTCCGTCAGTGATTTGCGCGACCACGCATGCACTCTAAAGCCCCTGTTGCTGGGCCCTTCGAGTGGCACGATGCCCCGTGTGACATAAATCACAGTGGAACGGGTACCAATACGGGCACGAATCATTTGGTGGATGCGTTCGACGCTGGTACAAAGCTCTGTCGCACAAGGTTTAGAAAAGGGTTGTTCGGAGGGGACGACGATGGCTACCGATTACGACGCCCCACGGCGCACCGAGACCGACGACGTCTCAGAAGATTCGCTCGAAGAGCTCAAGGCGCGGCGTAACGAGGCCCAGTCGGCGGTCGTCGACGTCGACGAGTCAGAGTCCGCCGAGAACTTCGAGTTGCCCGGTGCCGACCTGTCGGGCGAGGAACTGTCGGTGCGGGTGATCCCCAAACAGGCCGACGAATTCACCTGCTCGAGCTGCTTCCTGGTGCACCACCGCAGCCGTCTGGCCAGCGAGAAGAACGGCATGATGATCTGCTCGGACTGCGCCGCCTGAGCGCGCTCAACTGCGCAGCGCCGCCAACACCCGGTCCGGGTGCCGCGAACTGACCAACCAGTACGGCGTCGGATCCTCGGGATCGTCGAGAACCAGAAGAACCATGGGGCCCACCCACGCGCGGTGCACGACGTACGCGGCCGGGTCGAGTTGTCGGCCCAGCGCCGCCGACTTGGCGCTGCGCGGCACCTCCGCCGACCGCGACACCACCCCGGCAGGCAGATGGGCGGGCCCGACCCACAGCTCGGTGTCCTCGCCGCCGCCGACCACCCGCAGTTCGGTGCGCCCCAGCCACAGCAGCGCGACGGCCGCGACCGGCAGCAGCACCGCGTACGGCAGCCATTCGGGCAGCGACGGCACGCCCAGGGTGAATTCGAACGCGATCAGCGCCGCGACGCCCATCCCGGGCAGCCACCACCACCACGGCACCCAGAGCCGCTCGCGGTAGCGCACGGATTGCGACGTGGCGCGCGTGTCGGTCACGGAGCCAAGAGTAATCTCTGACGTCGTGCCCACCTCTCTGGCGGTCGTGCGCCTGGACCCGGATCTGCCGATGCCGAGCCGTGCCCACGACGGCGACGCCGGTGTCGATCTCTACAGCGCGCTCGACGTCGAGTTGGCGCCCGGTCACCGGGCGCTGGTGCCGACCGGTATTGCGGTGGCCATTCCGCACGGAATGGTCGGGCTCGTTCACCCGCGGTCGGGTTTGGCTGCGCGCGTTGGGCTTTCGATCGTGAACAGCCCCGGGACCATCGACGCCGGGTATCGCGGCGAAATCAAGGTGGCACTGATCAACCTCGACCCCGCGGAACCGATCTTCGTGCGGCGCGGCGACCGCATCGCGCAATTGCTGGTTCAGCGGGTCGAGTTACCCGAGCTTGTCGAGGTCACGTCCTTCGACGAGGCAGGATTGGGTGAGACCACCCGTGGCGATGGCGGCCACGGTTCCTCCGGCGGACATGCGAGTTTGTGAGATGGCATTCGGAAGACGAAAAGGCGGCGACGGCCGCGACGACGAGCAGGCGGCAGACCAGACCGGCGCAGGTCGGCACGAAGACACGGCCGAGCCCGACGGCGCTGACGAGCTCGACGGCCCGTTCGACATCGAGGACTTCGACGACGCGGCCACGGCAGGCACCGGTCGGCTGGACCTGGGGTCGGTTCTGATCCCGCTGCCCGCGGCCGGTCAGGTCCAGGTCGAGCTGAGCCAGCAGGGGGTGCCCAGCGCGATCTGGGTGGTCACGCCCAACGGGCGGTTCACCATCGCGGCCTACGCCGCCCCCAAGACCGCCGGGCTGTGGCGGGAGATCGCCGGCGAACTGGCCGACTCGCTGCGCAAGGACGGCGCGCAGGTGTCGATCCAGGACGGTCGGTGGGGCCGCGAGGTGGTCGGGCTGGCGCAGGCGCCCGGGGGACAGGCCGCGCAGGGTCAGCCCGGCGTGGTGCGTTTCATCGGCGTCGACGGCTACCGGTGGATGATCCGCTGCGTGGTCAACGGACCGCAGGACCAGATCGAGGCACTGGCTGCCGAGGCTCGAGAAGCGCTGGCCGACACCGTGGTTCGTCGCGGCGACACGCCGCTGCCGGTGCGCACCCCGCTGCCTGTGGAGCTGCCCGAGCCGATGGCCAACCAGCTGCGCGCCGCCGCCGAACAGGCCGCCGCCCAGCAGGCCGGTCTGCAGCAGCCGCCGCCGCCCGAGCCGGCCGCGCGTCGCAGCGCGCAGGGTTCGGCCATGCAGCAGCTGCGCACGATCACCGGCGGCTGAACCTCACGCCTCCAGCAGGGCCGCCACGCACGCGGCGCCCAGCCTTGCCGGGTCGGCGCCCAGTTCGTCGAGTGTGAGCGTGCGCAGCGCCGCGCGCGGCACCGCGGCGGCCCATTCGGCGGCGACTTCGATCGGGTGGACCGGATCGTCGACCGCCGCGGCGATACCCATCGGCACCGTCAGGCGCCCCAGTTCGGCGATCGTGGGCGCGACGTAGCCCGCGGCCTCCTCCATCGCATCCGGTAGCGCCGGCCACTGGCCGAGCCACGAACGGCTCAACTCGTCGGCCAACCACGGCGGGCTGCCGGCCCGCATCGTCGCGGTCGCCGCCGCGATGCCGTCGCGGCGCAGCAACGTCGCCGAGTGACGGGCCGCGGCCGCGGCGGGCGCAGTCAGCGGGGATCCCGTCCAGGCCGGCAGCGCCGCGAGCACCCCGACCGCGCGACCCGGATGCGCCAGTGCCCACGCCGTGGCGACGGCCGCGCCGATCGACACCCCGCCGACCGCGACCGGCCCGGAGCGGGCCGCCTCGTCGAGCACCTCGCGGTACCCGGCGACGAGCCGGTGCGGTTGCGGCGCCGGGGTCACCACCGTGGCGCCTTCGGCGTGCAGGGCCGCCGAAAACGCCCGGTAGACGAAGTCGTCGTCGGATCCGGTGCCCGGCAGCAGGACCGTGGTGACACCGCCAAGAGTGACCGTCATGCCTTGATCGTGCCCTGCCCGAAACCGCCCCGGCGTGGCGAGGTGACCCCACGTGGCATCTTGGAACCAACAGGTCTACCGTGGCGTTGATTGGGGTAGATCCACGGTGGATCTGCGATAGTCAGGAGAGGCCATGGCTACGGCCGAAGGGTATCTGCGCCGGCTGACTCGGCGGTTGACGGAAGACCCGGAGCAACTCGACGTCGAAGAGCTCAGCGACGAAGCCGCCATGACCGGCGCCCAGAAGGCCATCGACTGTGAGCGCGGCCAGGAAGTGACGATGATCGGCACCCTGCGCAGCGTCGAGTGCAACGGCAAGGGCTGCGCGGGCGGTGTGAAGGCCGAACTGTTCGACGGCACCGACACGGTGATGCTGGTGTGGCTCGGGCAGCGCCGTATCCCGGGCATCGAGTCGGGCCGCACGCTCAAGGTGCACGGCCGGGTCGGCAAGCTCGACAGCGGCGTCAAGGCGATCTACAACCCCCACTACGAGATTCAGAAGTGAGCGAACCCGGATCCGCGCCGGGCACCTCGCACAGCCAAGACACCGGGTCGCCGGCCCCCGACCGCAGCCCCGGCTACCGGGCCAACGCCGTGCTGGCGCAGATGGGTGGCGTCAGCGGGCTGATCTACTCTTCGCTGCCGGTCCTGGTGTTCGTCCCCGTCTCCCAACTCGTCGGCCTCGTCCCGGCCATCGTGGCCGCGCTCGGCGCTGCGGCGCTGATCCTGGTGCTGCGGCTGGTCCGCCGCGAATCCGCCCAACCGGCCATCTCGGGCTTCTTCGGGGTCGGGATCTGCGCGTTGATCGCCTACCTGATGGGCGAGTCGAAGGGCTACTTCCTGCTCGGCATCTGGACCTCGCTGTTCTGGGCGACGGTGTTCGGGCTCTCGGTGCTGCTGCGCCGCCCGGTCGTCGGCTACATCTGGAGCTGGATCAACGGCCACGGCCGCGACTGGCGGCGGGTCCGCAAGGCGGTCACCGCGTTCGACATCGCCACCATGGTGTGGGTGGTCGTGTTCGGCTCCCGCTTCGTCGTGCAGAACCACCTCTACGACGCCGATCAGACCGGCTGGCTCGGTGTCGCGCGCATCGCGATGGGCTGGCCGCTGACGGCGGTCGCCGCGCTGGTCACCTACTTCGCGATCCGCGCCGCGCAGCGCGCGCTCCCGCCGGCAGAGGAGCCTGCTGAAACCGATGACGCCGAGCAGGGTGACGTGACGCAATCGGATGCCCGCTGAGGACTCCGACCGGCCGCTGATCGCGGTCGCGGTCCTCGCGTCGTTCGTGGCGTTCCTCGACGGCTCGGTGGTCAACCTGGCGTTGCCGGCGATCAGCCGCGACTTCGCCGTCGCCGGCGCGTCCGGTCTCGCGCTGCAGCAGTGGGTGCTCGACGGGTATCTGCTCGCGCTGGGCGCGCTGATCCTGGTGGCCGGCGCGGTCTCTGACCAGTTCGGCCGGCTCGCGGTGCTGCGCGCCGGCCTGGTGGTGTTCGCGCTCGCCTCGGTGCTGTGCGCGCTCGCGCCCAGCGGGGAGATATTGGTGGCCGCGCGGGTGCTGCAGGGCGTCGGGGCCGCGTTCCTGGTGCCCAGTTCGCTCGCGATGATCAACGCCCGTTTCACCGGCGATGCGCAGGCCCGCGCGATCGGCACGTGGACCGCTTGGACCGGAACGGCGTTCGTGATCGGCCCGCTTCTGGGCGGGGTCCTGGTCGACGCGCTCGACTGGCGCTGGATCTTCGGGGTGAATCTGCTCCCGCTCGCGGTGACGTTGGCGCTGACCACCCGGCTGCCGGCCGACGACGTCTCCGGGCGCCGGGCCGGCCGGGTCGACTGGGTGGGCGCGACGCTCAACGCCGCCGGCCTCACCGCGGTCGTCTACGCGCTGATCGAGGGGCAGCGGTTCGGCTTCGACCACCCGGGCGTCGTCGCCGCGCTGGTGCTCGGCGGCGCGTGCCTGGTGGCCTTCCCGCTGTGGGAGCGGCGCGTCGCGCACCCGATGATGCCGCTGCAGATCTTCGCCGCGCGCAACTTCCTGGTCGGCAACCTGACCACGGTGTTCCTCTACGCGGCGGTGTCGCTCGGCATGCTGATCGTGGCGCTGTTCCTGCAGCAGACCGCGGGCCTGGGCGCCACCGAGGCGGGTCTGGTGATGCTGCCGATCCCGGTGCTGTCGTTTCTGCTGGCCCGCCGGTTCGGGACGCTGGCGGGCAGGCACGGCCCGCGGCTGTTCATGGCCGTCGGCCCGGTGGTGGCGGCCGCCGGTTTCGTGCTGATGGCCGGTGTGCGGGCGCCGGTCGACGTGTGGACCGAAGTGCTGCCCGGCCTGGTGGTGTTCGGTCTGGGCCTGACCATCACGGTCTCGCCGCTGACCGCGGCGGTGCTGGCCGCGGTCGAGCCGTCGCAGAGCGGTATCGGATCGGCGGTCAACAACGCGATCTCGCGGATCGCCGGGCTGATCGCGGTGGCGTTCACCGGCGTGATCGTCGGTGGCGCAGTCGATTTCGACGGCTTCCGGTCCGGCGCGCTGGTGACGGCCGCGCTGTTCGCGACGGCGGGTGTTATCGCGGCGGTCGGGATCCGCAACGAGCAGTGCGACGTCGCGCGCATCCCGGCTGCGTCGGTCGCCGGGTGCCACGACCGCGCGACCCCGCCGCCCGCGCCGGCGGGCCGCTGACTCAGCGCTGCTGCGGGTGCAGCAGCAGTTCCTGCAGTTGGTCCTCGACCTCGGAGACCGCCACGAACAACAACTCGTCGCCGCCTTCGAGCGGCTCGTCGGATTCGGGCACGATCACCCGCGCGCCCCGCAGGATCGTCACCAGCGCGCAGTCGCGGGGCAGTTCGAGCCGCTTGACCGGCTTGCCGCCCCACGGCGTGTCGTCGGGCAGCGTGATCTCGACCAGGTTGGCCTGGCCCTTGCGAAACTCCATCAGCCGCACCAGATCCCCGACCGCGACCGCCTCCTCGACCAGTGAGGCCAGCATCCGCGGTGTCGACACCGCGACGTCGACGCCCCAGTTCTCGTCGAACAGCCACTCGTTGCGCGGGTCGTTGACGCGGGCCACCACCCGCGACACCGCGAACTCGGTCTTGGCCAGCAGGCTGACCACGACGTTGACCTTGTCGTCGCCGGTCGCGGCGATCACCACGTCGAACTGTTCGAGACCGATGGACTCCAGCACGGTCAGCTCGCACGCGTCGCCCAGGCGCCACTGCGCGGCCGGGATCGCGTCGACGTCGATGTGGTCGGGGTTGCGTTCCAGCAGTGTCACGTCGTGGGCGTCGACGAGTTCGCGGGCGATGGACCGGCCGACGGCACCGGCCCCGGCGATCGCGACTTTCATGCCTCGAAGTCCTCGCCGGGCGGCAGCGCCGCGATGGCCAGCGCTTCGGCGATGTGTCCGGCGATCGCGGCCAGGAACACCTGATCGCTGGCCTGGATGACGGTCTTGGCGTCGGGCAGCAGGCCGGCGCCGAACCGGATCAGGAACGCCACCCGCCCGCCGGTGGCCGCCTCCAGGTCGGTGATCCGCCGTCCCACCCACGACTCGTGGATCGCCAGTTCGGTCACCCCGACATTGCCGGTCGGGTCGCGCCACTTGGCGGTCTCGGTCTCGCGGGTCAGCACATTGAGCAGGCGGTCGGTGGTCCACGGCACCGTCGCCACGGTCGGGATGCCCAGCCGTTCGTAGACCGCCGCGCGTTTGGCGTCGTAGATGCGGGCGACCACGCGCTCCACGCCGAAGGTCTCGCGGGCCACCCGCGCCGAGATGATGTTCGAGTTGTCACCCGAAGACACCGCGGCGAACGCGCCGGCCTCCTCGATGCCGGCCCGCAGCAACACGTCGCGGTCAAACCCCATCCCGAGGACCCGCTCGCCGGAGAACTCCGGCGAGAGCCGGTGGAAGGCGGTGCTGTCGCGGTCGATGACCGCGACGTCGTGGCCGATCCGGGCCAGGCTGTCCGAGAGCGACGCGCCCACCCGGCCGCAGCCCATCACCACTACACGCACTCCACGGTCCTTCCTGTCGAACCCGCGCAGTCGGAACGCTACAGCTTTCTGACGGTTATCTGCCTTCGGGCTTACTCTTGGCTCTCGTGTCCAAGCTTTCCACCGTCGCGCGGCGGTTGGTTCTAGGCAGGCCGTTCCGCAGCGACAAGCTTTCGCACACGCTGCTGCCCAAACGCATCGCCCTTCCGGTGTTCGCCTCCGACGCGCTGTCGTCGGTGGCCTACGCGCCGGAGGAGATCTTCCTGGTGCTGTCGGTGGCCGGGCTGGCCGCGTACTCGATGACACCGTGGATCGGCCTGGCCGTGGCCGGGGTGATGGTGATCGTCATCGCCAGCTACCGGCAGAACGTGCACGCCTACCCGTCCGGCGGCGGCGACTACGAGGTGGTCACCACCAACCTGGGGCCGACCGCGGGATTGACGGTGGCCAGCGCGCTGCTGGTCGACTACGTGCTCACGGTCGCGGTGTCGATGTCGTCGGCGATGTCGAACATCGGCTCGGCGGTGCCGTTCATCAACCACCACAAGGTGCTGTTCGCGGTGATCGCGATCCTGCTGCTGGCCTCGATGAACCTGCGCGGGATCCGGGAGTCGGGCATCGCGTTCGCGATCCCCACCTACGCGTTCGTGATCGGCATGGTGGCGATGCTCGGGTGGGGGTTCTTTCAGATCTTCGTGCTCGACGAGCAGTTGGCGGCCGAATCCGCCGGTTTCGAAATGCATTCCGAGCACGGGGAGATTCTCGGCTTCGCGTTGGTCTTCCTGGTCGCCCGCGCGTTCTCGTCGGGCAGCGCGGCGCTGACCGGGGTGGAGGCGATCAGCAACGGGGTGCCGGCGTTCCGCAAGCCCAAGTCGCGCAACGCCGCGACGACGCTGGCGCTGCTCGGTTTGATCGCGGTCACCTTGTTCATGGGAATCATCATGTTGGCCAAGGAAACCGGCGTGAAGATCGCCGAGCGTCCGCACGAGCAACTGGTCGGCGCGCCGCCGGACTACCACCAGAAGACTTTGATCGCGCAGCTGGCCGACGCGGTGTTCGGTGACTTTACGATCGGGCTGTTCCTGATCGCCGGTGTCACCGCGCTGATCCTCGTGCTGGCGGCCAACACCGCGTTCAACGGTTTCCCCGTGCTGGGTTCGATTCTCGCGCAGGACCGGTATCTGCCGCGCCAACTGCACACCCGCGGGGACCGGCTGGCGTTCTCCAACGGCATCCTGTTTCTGGCGTTCGCGGCGATCGCGTTCGTCGTGGCGTTCCGCGCCGAGGTCACCGCGCTCATCCAGCTCTACATCGTCGGTGTGTTCGTCTCGTTCACGCTCAGCCAGGTCGGTATGGTGCGGCACTGGACGCGGCTGCTGCGCACCGAGACCGACGCCGTGATCCGCAGCCGGATGGCGCGTTCGCGGGTGATCAACGCGATCGGCTGCGCGTGCACCGGTACCGTCCTGGTCATCGTGGTGGTCACCAAATTCGTTGCCGGCGCGTGGATCGCGATCCTGGCGATGGCCGGAATGTTCGTCATCATGAAGCTGATCCGCAAGCACTACGACACCGTGGCGCGTGAACTGGAGGAGCAGGCCGCCGACGACACCGACATGGTGCTGCCGAGCCGCAACCACGCCGTCGTGCTGGTCTCCAAACTGCATCTGCCGACCCTGCGGGCGCTGGCCTACGCCAGGGCCACCCGCCCCGACATGCTGGAGGCGATCACCGTCAGCGTCGACGACGGTGAGACCCGCGCGCTGGTGCACAAGTGGGAGAACAGCGACATCAGCGTCCCGCTCAAGGTCATCGCCTCGCCGTACCGCGAGATCACCCGCCCGGTACTCGATTACGTCAAACGGATCAGCAAGGAGTCTCCGCGCACCGTCGTCACGGTGTTCATTCCGGAGTACGTGGTCGGGCACTGGTGGGAGCAGATCCTGCACAACCAGAGCGCGCTGCGGCTCAAGGGCCGGCTGCTGTTCGAGCCGAACGTCATGGTGACTTCCGTTCCGTGGCAATTGAATTCGTCGGAGCGGCTCAAGAAGCTGCAGCCGCAGTCGGCGCCCGGCGACGCGCGCAGAGGCTTCCTCGAGTGATGTCCGAGCTGACGCTGACCGTCGGGCCGCCCGCCAATGGAGGTAGCTGCGTGGCCCGTCACGAGGGCCGGGTGGTGTTCGTGCGCTACGCGTTACCGGGGGAGACCGTGCGCGCCCGGGTGGTCAGCGACCGCGGATCGTACTGGCATGCCGACACCGTCGAGGTGCTCGAGCCCTCGCCCGACCGGGTCGCCTCGATCTGCCCGATCGCCGGTGTGCACGGCGCCGGCTGCTGCGACATGGCGTTCGCGACGCCCGATGCGGTGCGCCGGCTCAAGGGTCAGGTTGTCGCCAATCAGCTGTCGCGGCTCGGCGGTTACGACTGGCGCGACGAATCCGCCGCCAGCGCCGAACCGGTCGGCGACGGTGCGGCCACCGGCTGGCGCACCCGCGTGCGGTTGGACACCACCGCCGACGGGCGGGCCGGATTCCACCGCTTCCACAGCGCCGAGCTGGTCACCGACCTGTCCTGCGCGCAACTGCCGGCCGGAATGCTCGACGGGCTCGACGCGCGCACCTGGCCGCCGGGGGCGCAGCTGCATGTCGCGCTCGACGACGACGGTCGGCGAAACGTCGTCCAGTCCGGTCCGCAGCCGGCGAACAGGAAGGCGCGCAAGGCGCCCACCCAGGTGATCGAGGGCGGGTACGAGGCGGTGCAGCGGGTCGGCGGGCGCACGTGGCGGGTGCCGGTCACCGCGTTCTGGCAGGCGCACCGTGAGGCTGCGCGTGTCTACAGCGAGCTGGTGGCGGGCTGGGCGCAGCTGAGCGACGGGATGACGGCGTGGGACTTGTACGGCGGCGCAGGCGTTTTCGCGGCCGTACTGGCCGAGGCGGTCGGCGACACCGGTGAGGTCGTCACCGTCGACACCTCGCGCGGCTCGGCGCGGGCAGCGCGGGCCGCGCTGGCCGACCTGGGTTGTGTGTCGGTGGTCACCGACTCGGTGCGACGGGCGCTGACCGGCCGCCGCCGCCGCGCCGACGTCGCGGTGCTCGACCCGCCGCGCACCGGTGCCGGACGCGAGGTGATCGACCTGCTCGCGGCGGCCGGGGTGCCGCGGGTGATCCACATCGGCTGTGAGGCCGCGTCGTTCGCCCGTGACGTCGGGCTCTACCGCGGGCACGGCTACGACGTCGAGGAGTTGCGGGTGTTCGACTCGTTCCCGCTGACCCATCACGTGGAGTGCATCGCGCTCTTGAGTCGTTGACTCTGCGGTGAGTCCGTGTTTCTGGCCGAAATCCCGTCCGGAGCGCAGAGTCAACGCACAGAACGGGTATTCCGCGAGGGATGCAGACATTTCTGCCCTGCCCGCGGTTCGACGAGACCGCGCGCGTCCTCGATCCCAAGCGGCTCGGCAAGCAGCGCGTCGAGACCATCCAGGTCGTGCGGGCGCTGACCGTGCCCGGCTACGGGTGGCGCCACCACCCGGCCGCGGCGATGTGGGCGGGCTACGAGGAGGCGCTGGTCCGCTACGGGCTCGACATCTGCGCGGCCTGGTGCCTGCTGGGGCATGCCGACACCTGCGCGACGACGATGGTCACCGATCTGACGGCGCACACCGGCATCGGCACCCCGCGCTCCCAGGACGAACTGGCCGCGGCGGGGGAGTTGCCGTTCTGGCTGGGCGACGAGGCGTTTCACCGCAGCCACCAGTCGGTGCTGGTGCGCAAGGACCCCGGCCACTACCGCAGGTTCTTCGCCGACGTGCCCGACGATCTGGAGTACATCTGGCCCGGTTCGGACCGACCGCGCCGGGTCGCGGTCTGAACCCGGACGGTCAGCGCGACCGTCGACCGTGCAATAGGGTTGCCCTCAGGTGTGCCGGGAAGTCTGGTCGGCGTCTGATTCGTCGACCCGGAGGTTGGGACCCGCTGTGACTGCCAAGCCGCGCCGCCGGACCGGTACCCGGGCGTTTTTCTCCCGCGGCACCTGGGCCGAAGCCAGCCGCGTCTCGGAGGTCCTGCGCAAAGAAACCGTCGGCGGCGCGGTGCTGCTGGTCGCTGCTGCAGTGGCCCTGATCTGGGCCAACTCGCCGTGGTCGGAAACCTATTTCGCGCTGCGCGACCTGGAGGTCGGCGGCGAGCCGTTCGGACTTCACCTGACGCTCACGCTCGGGACGTGGGCGGCCGACGGGCTGCTCGCGGTGTTCTTCTTCGTCGTCGGACTCGAACTCAAACGCGAGTTCGTCGCCGGTGATCTGCGAGACCCCGCCCGCGCGGTGCTGCCGATCGCCGCCGCCGTCGGCGGCATGGTGGTGCCGGCCCTGATCTTCGTCGCGGTCACCCTGCCCGTGGGCGACGGCGCCACCCGCGGCTGGGCGATCCCGACGGCGACCGACATCGCGTTCGCGGTCGCGGTGCTGGCCGTCATCTCCACCCACCTGCCGGCCGCGCTGCGGATCTTCCTGCTGACCCTGGCGGTGGTCGACGACCTGCTCGCGGTGCTGGTGATCGCGGTGTTCTACACCGAGGACATCAACGTGTGGGCACTCGCGGCGACACTGGTGCCGCTCGCGCTGTTCGTGTTCTGCGTGCAGCGCAGGATCCGGGCGTGGTGGCTGCTGGTCCCGCTGGCGGTGGCCACCTGGGTGCTCATGCACGAATCCGGTGTCCACGCGACGGTCGCGGGCGTGCTGCTCGGCTTCGCGGTACCCGTGCGGCGGTCCGAGGCGGCCGGCGGCCCGGACGCCGGGCCCGGCCTGGCCGAACAGTTCGAGCACCGCATCCGCCCGCTGTCGGCGGGGGTGGCGGTGCCGGTGTTCGCGTTCTTCGCCGCCGGGGTCGCCATCGGCGGTCTCGACGGGTTCACCCGGGCGCTGTCCGATCCGATCACGCTCGGGATCGTGCTCGGGCTGGTGGTCGGCAAACCCGTCGGCATCTTCCTCACGACACGGCTCCTGGCGGGTTTCACCAGGGCCAACCTCGACGACGCGGTCCGGTGGATCGACGTGTTCGGCATCGCGGTGCTCGCCGGGATCGGGTTCACGGTGTCCCTGCTCATCGGCGACCTGGCGTACGGCCTGGGTTCAGAACGTGACGAATTCGTGAAGATCGGTGTGCTGACCGGATCGCTGGTGTCGGCGGTGCTGGCGGCCGTCCTGTTGCGGCTGCGCAACCGGCGCTACCGGGCAATATGGGAGCAGGAGACCGCCGACGCCGACCACGACGGTGTGCCCGACATCTACCAAGCTCGGCAGGACTGACTACGACGGGCGTGCGTAGACTGACGGAATGCTTGAACAGATCCGCGGACCCGCTGATCTGCAGCACCTTACGCAGTCGCAGCTGAGCGACCTGGCGCGCGAGATCCGTGAATTTCTGATCCACAAGGTCGCTGCAACCGGCGGGCATCTCGGCCCCAACCTCGGGGTCGTCGAGCTCAGCTTGGCGCTGCACCGCGTCTTCGACTCGCCGCACGACCCGATCATCTTCGACACCGGACACCAGTCCTATGTGCACAAGATGCTGACCGGGCGCAGCCACGAGTTCGACACCCTGCGCAAGAAGGGCGGGCTGTCGGGCTATCCGTCGCGCGAGGAGAGCGAGCACGACTGGGTCGAATCCAGCCACGCCAGCGCCGCGCTGTCCTACGCCGACGGGCTGGCCAAGGCCTTCGAGCTGAACGGGCACCGCAACCGGCACGTGGTCGCCGTCGTCGGTGACGGCGCGTTGACCGGCGGCATGTGCTGGGAGGCGCTGAACAACATCGCCGCCGCCCGGCGCCCGGTCGTGATCGTCGTCAACGACAACGGCCGCAGCTACGCACCCACGATCGGCGGGTTCGCCGAGCACCTGGCCGGCCTGCGGCTGCAGCCGGGGTATGAGCGCGTCCTCGAAGAGGGCCGCAAGGCGGTGCGCGGGGTCCCGGTCATCGGCGAGTTCTGCTACCAGTGCATGCACTCGATCAAGGCCGGCATCAAGGACGCCCTGTCGCCGCAGGTGATGTTCACCGATCTGGGTCTGAAGTACGTCGGGCCGATCGACGGGCACGACGAGCAGGCGGTCGAGTCGGCGCTGCGGCACGCGCGCGGCTTCAACATGCCGGTGATCGTGCACGTCGTCACCCGCAAGGGCATGGGGTACGCGCCCGCGGAGAACGACGAGGCCGACCAGATGCACGCCTGCGGCGTCATCGACCCCGAGACCGGTCTGGCCACCACGGTGCCCGGCCCCGGCTGGACGTCGACGTTCTCCGACGCGCTGATCGCGCAGGCCGCCCGGCGCCGCGACGTGGTGGCGATCACCGCCGCGATGCCCGGTCCGACCGGGCTCACGGCGTTCCGTCAGCGGTTCCCCGACCGGTTCTTCGACGTCGGCATCGCCGAACAGCACGCGATGACCTCGGCGGCCGGTCTGGCGATGGGCGGGCTGCATCCGGTCGTCGCGATCTACTCGACGTTCCTGAACCGGGCGTTCGACCAGGTGATGATGGACGTCGCGCTGCACAAGCTGCCGGTGACGATGGTGCTGGACCGGTCCGGCGTCACCGGTCCCGACGGCGCCAGCCACAACGGCATGTGGGACCTGTCGATGCTGGGCATCGTGCCCGGTATGCGGGTCGCCGCACCGCGTGACGGCGCCCGGCTGCGCGAGGAACTCGGCGAAGCGCTCGACGTCAACGACGGGCCGACCGCGATCCGGTTTCCCAAAGGCGATGTCGGCGAGGACATCCCGGCACTGGAACGCCGCGACGGTGTCGACGTGCTGGCCGTGCCCGCCGACAATCTGTCCGACGACGTGCTGCTCGTCGCGGTGGGTCCGTTCGCGGCGATGGCGATGTCGGTCGCCGACCTGCTGCGCAACCAGGGCATCGGCGTCACGGTCGTGGACCCGCGCTGGGTGCTTCCGGTCCCCGAGGTGATCGCCGACCTGGCCCGCGGGCACAGGCTGGTCGTCACGCTCGAGGACAACGGTGTCAACGGCGGCATCGGGTCGGCGGTGTCGGCGGCGTTGCGGCGCAGGGAGATCGACGTGCCGTGCCGCGATGTGGGGCTGCCGCAGGAGTTCTTCGCGCAGGCGTCGCGCGGTGAGGTGCTCGCCGAGGTCGGCCTGACCGACCGCACGGTGGCGCGCCAGATCACCGGCTGGGTCGCCGCGCAGGGGGCGGCGGTCACCGAACCCGAAGTCAGCGAACGCCTGGACTAGTTCTCGTCGGCCACCTCGGCGGCGTCGTCTCTGGCGCCGTGGCGCTGCACCCGCAGCACGAAGATCGACAGCGTCAGGATCAGCACCAGCGCGCCCAGGACACCGACCTGCACGATGGCGCGCGCGAATTCCGGGCCGTTGGGCACCAGCTTGGCTGCCTCGACCGACATCACGACGATTTCCTTGATGCAGGCCAGGATCCCGACGATGAGGAACGGTTCGGCGACGATCTCGTGTGAGCGCAGCGAGGTGCGCACAGCGTAGAGCAGTTCGACGAAGATGAAGATCAGCAGCAGCCCGTCGAGCACTTCGAGCATCACCGCGCTGGTGGGGCTGTTGCCCAGGCCGCGGATGATCGTGTTGACCTGCGCGACGAGCAGGGCCACCGACCCGGCGAGCAGCACGACGGCGATCGCCCAGTACACCGCGTCCTCGGCGAAGCTCAGCACCCGGTCGGCGAACCGCTGCCGGTCCTCTTCGTGCTCGGTCTCGTCCTGCTCCGCCATCCGCTCACGCTATGCCGATTTCCGCGCCGGCCGGGGCAGTTCGCGCCTGTTCGTCTGAGGCCGGCGGCGACGCTGAGGCGGCCAACGATAGGGTCGAGCAATGAAATCCGTTGCCGTCGTTCGTATTCTGATGACCGCGCTACTGTGCGTGGGTTTCGCGGCGGGTCCGGGTGTGGCGCACGCGGCGGACTGGTCGGGTCTGGACGCCCGTCACTACGACGGTCCGGTGCACGGCGCCGGCGCGCTGATCGAATCGGTGCCGCTGGACCCGGCGCTGTCGGTGACCGGTGCGGGGGCGGCCTACCGCATCCTGTACGCCACGGTCGACCAGCACGACCGCCCGGCGGTCAGCACCGGCGTGGTGTTCACGCCGAGAACGCCGTCGCCCCCTGGCGGATGGCCGGTAGTGGCCTGGGCGCACGGCACCGTCGGCCTCGGCGACGACTGCACACCGTCGGCCCGGCCGCGCAGCGAGCGCGACGACGAGTACCTGACCCACTGGCTCGACCAGGGTTACGCGGTGGTCGCCAGCGACTACGCCGGCCTCGGCACGCCGGGGCTGATGAGCTACCTCAACAGCGTGACCACCGCGCGCGGCGTGGTGGATTCGGTGATCGCGGCCCACCGGATGGGGTTGGCGCTGTCGCCGAAGTGGGCGGTCGTCGGCCAGTCGCAGGGCGGGGCGGCGGCCGTCGCGACCGCGCGGTGGGCCACCGACTTCAGCGCCGGCGCGGGCCTGGATTTCCGCGGGGTCGTTGCCACCGGCACCCCCGCCCACGTCGAGAACATCGTCAAACAGGCGGGCCCGGACATGGTCGTGCCCGCCGCGCTGGCCGACATGACCGTGCCGGGGTTCTTCACCGCGCCGCTGACGTCGGTGCCCGGCGCCACCGAGGCTGTCGACGCGTACATGGGCATCCCGGCCGATGGCTACGACCGGCCGGTCTTCCTCGGCGTCGGTCTGCGGGATCGCGACGTCCCGCCCGAGTTGACGCTGCGGTTCTCCGAGCAGCTGTCCGCCAACGGCGAAGACGTGACGCTGAAGGTGTATCCCGAGCAGGACCACAGCGGCACCGTGCTGGCCTCGCTGCCGGACTCGACGCCGTTTCTGGCGCGACAGTTCAGCTGAGTCGCCGCGGGTTAGGCTGCGGCGATGGACGCCGAGTTGCAGCGCTGGAAGGCCGCCGGGCAGTACTTCGACTACCTGGGGTTCGAGATCTTCTACCGGGTCGACGGGCCGGCGCTCGGCACCGCACCCGTGCTGCTGGCGGTGCACGGCTACCCGTTCAACTCGTGGGACTGGTCGCTGATTTGGCCGTCGCTGACCGAGCGCTTCACGGTCGTCGCCCCGGACATGATCGGGATGGGGTTCTCGGCCAAACCGCCGGCCTACGGCTATTCCGTTGCCGACCACGCCGACATGCACGAAGCGCTGCTCGAGCACCTCGGAGTGCAGCGCTGTCACCTGCTGGCCCACGACCTCGGCGACTCGGTGGGTCAGGAGTTGTTGGCGCGCAGCGAATTCGGTGAGCACAGCTACGGGTCGGTCCGGTACGAGTCGATAACCTGGCTCAACGGCGGACTGTTCAACGAGGCCTACACGCCGCGGACGATGCAGAAGCTGATGTCCGGAACTTCGTTGGGCGACATGCTCAGCCCCCTGCAGGGCAGCCCGCTGTCGCGCCGGATCCTCGAATCCACCATCAACGAGATGTTCGGGCCCGACACCAAACCGTCACGCGCACTGATGGACCGGTTCCACGAGATCCTCGAGTACAACGACGGCAAGAAGGTGCTGCACAAGGTGGGCCGCTTCATCGGCGACCGCTACACCCACCGCAACCGGTGGGTCCGCGCCATGCGGCAGACCGCGGTGCCGATGCGCCTGATCGACGGCCCGGTCGACCCGAACTCGGGCGCCCATATGGCCCGGCGCTACGCCGAGGTCATTCCGAACGCCGACGTGGTGATGCTGTCGGAGCGCGTCGGCCACTGGCCGCAACTCGAGGCGCCCGACGAGGTGCTCACCCACTTCTTCGCCCACGTCACCATTTGACGCCGAGCAGTCGCAAAGTGTCCTATTTTCGGCCACTTTCAGGGCATTTCACGTCTGCCCGCCGGAGGACTCGCCGGAGGACTCGTCGGAGTTGCGCAGCGCCTCGGCGAGCACCGGCACCGTCAACTCCCGCTGCCACTGCCGCACCCGCGCCTCGGCCAGGAACGAGTCGACGGTCGCGGCGACGTCATCGGTGTCGGCGCGCAGCTCCCAGTCCCAGCACAGCCGGCGCACGACGTCGGGGGAGATGAGGTTCTCGGTCGGCACCGAAACCCGTTGCGACACTTCGGTGAGCGCGGCGCGTGCGGCCTCCAGGCGAGCGGCGGCCTCAGGTTTGCGCCGGGCCCACCTTGACGCGGGCGGGGGTCCGTTCGACGGCTCCTGCGACTTCGGCGGGTCGTCGGTGGTGCGCGCCCGGTTCAGCGCGTCCAGCCACACTTTCGCGCTGCGGCGCTGGCGGTTGCCGCCGAACACCGGCAGCGCGGTGAGCTTCTCGATCGTGTCGGGGTCGGTGGTCGCGGCGTTGACGATCGCCGAGTCCGGCAGGATCCGGCCCGGCGCGATGTCGCGCCGCTGGGCGATCTGGTCGCGGGCGGTCCACAGTTCGCGCACCGCGGCCAGCGCCCGCGGATCGCGGACCTTGTGGATGCCCGACGTGCGTCGCCACCGGTCCCGGCGGGTCGGCGAGGGCTCAAAGGTTCGCAGGTGTTCGAATTCCTGTGCCGCCCAGTCGGTTTTGCCCTGCTCCTCGAGCACGGCGGCGACCGCGTTGCGTAGATCGATCAGCACCTCGACGTCGAGCGCCGCGTAGTTGAGCCATTCGTCGGGCAGCGGCCGCTGCGACCAGTCCGCGGCGCCGTGACCCTTCATCAACTGCAGCCCCAGCAGCCGCTGGACCATCGCGGCGAGGTTGACCTTGTCGTAGCCGGCCAGCCGGCCCGCCAGTTCGGTGTCGTAGAGCCGCAGCGGCCGGATACCGAGTTCGGCCAGGCACGGCAGGTCCTGGTCGGCGGCGTGCAGCACCCACTCGTCGGTCGCCAGCACCTCGGCCACCGGCGCCAGCGCGGTGACCGGATCGGCGCCGTGGCTGACCGGGTCGATCAGCACGGTGCCGGCGCCCTCACGCCGGATCTGGATCAGGTAGGCGCGGTTGGAGTAGCGGAAGCCCGACGCCCGCTCGGCGTCGACCGCGAACGGGCCGTGCCCGGACGCCAGGAACTCCGCGGCCCGGCGGATCTCGCTGACGCTGATCGACAGATCGGGCACCCCGTCGCGGGGCGCGAGCAGCGGGGTGGCCTCGGGTTCGGCCGGATCGCCGGTTTCGGTGGCCAGCTCTGGGGAGTCGGCGTGTTCGTCGTCGACCATCGTCAAGCGCGCGTGCGGGAGCTCAGGTCGGTGACACCCTGCGGCGGCAGCCCGGCGGCGTGCTCGAGCACCTCGCAGAACGCCTCGACGTGCGGCCCGAGATCCAGCGTCGTCGCCGTCCACGACGCCCGCAGCTCGAGTTGATGCGCGCGCGGCGGGCCGGAGATGTCGCCGTAGCGCACCGAGGTGGTCGCGGTGACGGTCCCACCGAGCGCGGTGACGTGCTCCTCGCGCTGGGCCAGCGCGTCGACGAGCCAACTCCACGCGACCTCGGGCAGCAGCGGGTCGACCGCCTCGCTGGAATCGAGGTCGGCCTGGATGTAGGCGACCAGTCGCATCGTGCCGTCCCAGGCCTCCGCGCCCTCGGGGTCGTGCAGCAGGATCAGCCGGCCGAACGCGTCGCCTTCGGAGCGCTCCGGCACGATTGCCGTCTCGGGGTGGCGGACCTCGGCGCCCAGCGCGTAGCTGAACGGTGCCAGCCGCTGCGGCGGGCGGATCGGGCCCAGCTCGATCTCCGGTCGCACGGTGGTGGCATTCATCGCCGCCACCGCTTCACGGAACTGGGCCGGTTCGGCGGTGGTCACGACGATTGACGCTAGACCATCTGAGCAGGTCTGTGCGCATGGCGCGCCGATCTGGCCGAGCAACCCGTCCGTCGAGGCGAGGGCTACTCCCCGGCGCTCGCATGGCAGCATTGAAAGCGATGAACAACCGCCGTGAGCTGCCCGAGTCGCCGTACCTGGCCGCCGCGAGCGGCCGCAAACCCAGTCGCGTGCCCGTGTGGTTCATGCGCCAGGCCGGCCGATCGCTGCCCGAGTACCGCGCCCTGCGCGCCAAGAACACGATGATGCAGGCCTGTTTCGACGCCGAACTCATCACCGAGATCACGCTGCAACCGGTGCGCAGGCACGGCGTGGACGCCGCGATCCTGTTCTCCGACATCGTGGTGCCGCTGCGGGCGTCGGGCATCGCGCTGGACATCGTGCCCGACGTCGGCCCGGTGATCGAAAACCCGATCCGCACGGCCGCCGACGTCGCCGCGGTCAAACCCCTTGAGCCCCAACAGGTCGCCCCGGTCGCCGAGGCCGTTTCCACGTTGGTCACCGAGCTCGGCGACGTGCCGTTGATCGGGTTCGCCGGCGCACCCTTCACGCTGGCGTCCTACCTGATCGAAGGTGGTCCGAGCCGCAACCACGAACGCACCAAGGCGATGATGCTCGGCGACACCGACACCTGGCACGCGCTGATGTCGGCGCTGACCGACGTCACGATCGGGTTCCTGCAGATGCAGGTCGACGCGGGCGTCGACGCCATCCAGGTGTTCGATTCCTGGGCCGGCACGCTGTCGCTGGTCGACTACCGCAAATACGTGCTTCCGCACAGCACCCGGGTGTTCGAGACGTTGGCCGCCGCCGGGGTGCCGATGACGCACTTCGGGGTGGGCACCGCCGAACTGCTGGGCGCGATGTCGCAGGCCGCGTCGGGTCACGGCGCCCCGGCCGTCGTCGGCGTCGACTGGCGCACGTCGCTGCCCGACGCCGCCACGCGGGTGGTGCCCGGCACCGCACTGCAGGGCAACCTCGACCCGGTGGTGCTGCTGGCCGGCTACCCGGTGGCCGAGCAGGCCGCGCGCACCGTCGTCGAGGACGGTCGGCGCGCCGTCGACGCCGGGGCCACAGGGCATGTCTTCAACCTCGGCCACGGCGTGCTGCCCGGCACCGATCCCGAGGTGATCACCGAGGTGGTGAGGTTGGTGCACTCGCTGTGAGCCCGGCGTACTGCGTGGTCGGCGGTGGGATCTCCGGTCTGGTGGCCGCCTACCGGCTGCGCGTCGCCGCCGGGCCCGGCGCCACGATCACGCTGTTCGACCCCGCCGACCGGCTGGGCGGCGCGCTGCGCACGGAGCGGATCGGCGGACAGTCGATGGACGTCGGCGCGGAAGCCTTCGTCGCGCGCCGGCCCGAACTGCCCGCCCTGCTCGCCGAGCTCGGGCTGGCGCACCGGCAGGTCGGCACCACCGGCGCACGGCCGCTGATCTACAGCGGTGACCGGCTGCACCCGCTGCCGGCGGGCACCCTGCAGGGCATACCGGCGCAGCCGTCGGCGCTGGCCGGCCTCGTCGACGACCCGACGATCGCGCGTATGCGCGACGAGCGCAACCGCCCGTTCCGCTGGCACCCCGGCGCCGACCCGTCGGTGGCCGAGCTGGTCGGTGACCGTTTCGGTGAGCAGGTGGTCGCCCGCTCGGTGGAGCCGATGCTGGCCGGGGTCTACGCGGGGTCGGCGGCGACGATCGGGGTGCGCTCGGCGGTGCCGACGCTGGCCACGGTCCTCGACCGCGGGGCGCCGAGCCTGACCGACGCCGTCCGCGAAGCGGTGCCGCCCCCGGTGACGGGGTCGGTGTTCGGGGCCGTCGACGGCGGCTACACCGTCCTGGTTAACGAACTGATCCGCCGCGCCGGCGCGCGCTGGACGCAGGTCGGCGTCGACCGCGTGGTGCGCTCGGGCGCCGGGTGGGACCTGATCGACGACGAGGGCGTCGCCCACCACGCCGACGCGGTGGTGCTGGCGGTGCCGGCCCCGGTGCTGGCGCGCATGGTCGCCGAGGTGGCCCCGCGCACGGCGGCTGCCGCGCGCCGCATCCCGGTCGCCTCGACGGCGCTGGTGGCGCTGGCGCTGCCCGGCGGCACCCCGCTGCCGCAGCAGTCCGGTGTGCTGGTCGCGACGGGGGAGCGGCGGCTGCATGCCAAGGCGGTGACGCTGACGTCGCGCAAATGGGGTCCGCGCGGCAACGTCGAACTGGTGCGGCTGTCGTTCGGCCGGTTCGGCGACAACCTGGCCCGCAGCGCGGGCGACGAGGACCTGCTGGGCTGGGCCGCGCAGGATCTGGCGACGCTGTTCGGGGTGCGCACCGAACCGGTCGACTGCCACGTGCAGCGGTGGATCGACACGATGCCGCAGTACGGCCCCGGCCACGGCGAGCTGATCGCCGAGTTGCGCGCGGGGTTGCCGCCGACGATCGCGGCGGCCGGCGGTTTCCTCGACGGCATCGGGGTGCCCGCGTGTGTGGCGTCAGCCACCCGGGCTGCGGCGTCGCTGCTGACCTCGCGCGTGGCACGATAGAGACATGGCCAAACTCGACTTCGACGCGCTCAACTCCACCATTCGCTACCTGATGTTCTCGGTGTTCTCGGTGCGTCCGGGTGAGCTCGGCGAGGACCGCGCGGCGCTCGTCGACGAGACCGCGACGTTCCTCAAGCAGCAGGAGGAGCGCGGCGTCGTGGTGCGCGGCCTCTACGACATCGCCGGCATGCGCGCCGACGCCGACTTCATGATCTGGACGCACGCCGACAACGTCGAAGCGTTGCAGGCCACCTACGCCGACTTCCGCCGCACCACCACGCTGGGCCGCGCCACCAACCCGGTGTGGAGCAACGTGGCGCTGCACCGGCCCGCGGAGTTCAACAAGAGCCACATCCCGGCGTTCCTGGCCGGTGAAGAGCCGGGCAACTACATCTGCGTGTATCCGTTCGTGCGGTCGCTGGAGTGGTATCTGCTGCCCGACGAGGAGCGCCGCCGGATGCTCTCCGAGCACGGTATGGCCGCCCGCGGCTACAAGGACGTGCGGGCCAACACGGTGCCGGCGTTCGCGCTCGGTGACTACGAGTGGATCCTGGCGTTCGAGGCGCCCGAACTGCACCGCATCGTGGACCTGATGCGGGATCTGCGGGCCACCGACGCCCGGCGGCATGTGCGCGAGGAGACGCCGTTCTTCACCGGGCCGCGGATCAGCGCCGAGCAGCTGATCGAACGCCTGCCCTGAGTCGGCCCGCGCGGCGCACTCGGAGTTAGCCCCGCACGGGGCTTCGGTCCGTCATGATGGGTCGATGAGAAATCAGGCTTTGCTCGCGGCGGCGCTGACGGTCGGCGCGCTGGGGGCCGCACCGACCGCCGTCGCTCAGACACCCGACAGTGAGCGGTGCGCGCCGCGGTTCGGTCAGACCATCGACATCCTCGCCGGCGACATCGACTGCATCACCGCGTCGGATTACGCCGTGCGCTACGACGTCAACGGCGACAAGTACCAGGAGATCGGCCCGTTCACGTGCTACTCGGGCACCGCGACGACGGCGCCGCTGCTGTTCCAGTGCGTCACCGAGGTCGAAGGCGGCACCGAGTTCGCGGTCTACCCCGGCTAGATGCGCGCGCCGCGTCTGCGCCAGGCCTGGCGTCGCGTTCGCGTCAGGAGGTCGGCTTGAGCCGCAGCGAGATCGAGTTGATGCAGTAGCGCTGGTCGGTCGGGGTGGGATAACCCTCGCCTTCGAAGACGTGGCCGAGGTGGCTGTGGCAGTTGGCGCACAGCACCTCGACGCGGCGCATCCCCAGCGAATCGTCGGCGCGCAGGATCACCGCGTCGGAGTCCGCCGGATCGAAGAACGACGGCCAGCCGCAGTGCGATTCGAACTTCTCGCTGCTGCGGAACAGTTCGGCACCGCAGGCGCGGCACTCGTAGACGCCCTCGGTCTTGGTGTCGGTGTACTCGCCGGTGAAGGGACGCTCGGTGCCGGCCTGGCGCAGGACGTGGAACTCCTCGGGGCTCAGCTTCTGGCGCCATTCGTCGTCGGTCAGCTGCAGTTTGGGAGCCGGAATGGTCATGACTCCACGCTACTAGCCGTCAGCTGATCGGTGGCGCGACCGGCTTGGCCGGCGGCTCCGGTTCCGTGGTCTTCGATCCGCCGGTCTTCAGCCACACCGGGTCGATGCCCTCGTCGAGGCGGCCGTCGGCCTTGGCGTCGAGATACCGGAAGTACAGCACCGAGAACACCACGATGAGCATCAGGCTCCAGCCGTAGGTGAACTTCATGTACTCCAGGAACCGGCCGGTGCTCGGCCAGTGGCCGAGCAGCCACCGGTCGGCGCTCATGAACCCGTAGATCGCCAGCCACGCAGGCCAATTGCGCAGCACCGAGTTCCTCAGCACCACCGTCATCAGGAACGGGAACAACATCATCGAGTAGTAGCCCTGGCCCAGCGAGAGCACCAGGAACGACGTGATGAGCAGCACGCCGGACGACGTCATCATCCAGAACAGCGGGTCGCGGGTGCGGTAGTACTTGTACAGCAGGTACAGCGTGTAGGCCGCGAGCAGCGCAAAACCTATGCGCAGCACCAGGATCAGCCACGTCGGCAGCCCGTAATAGATGCCGTTGCCCGCGATGGAACTGTTGAAGTAGTCGCGGGTGGTCATGATGTAGGGCACGGTGCGGGTGATGAAGTTCATCGGGTCGCTGATCAGCGGCCACGCCGCGATGTTGAACACCAGCGGCACCGCGAATGCGCCGACGAACGGCCGCCACTGCCGGTTGAGCAACGGCAACAACAACAGTGGGGCCAAGATGGGTTTGACCACCAGCGTCAGACCGATCGCCGCACCGGCCAGCCATTCGTGCTGGCGGTTGCCGTCGAGCAGCCACCGGAAGAACAACACCTCGGCCAGCAGGATGCAGCCGTTGATGTTGCCGAAAACCAGTGTGTTGATCACGCTTTCGGTGCAGAACATCGCGGCCAGCAGTGCGGGCAGCGCCACCGAGCGGTGGTCGAAACCGAACAGCCGGATCAAAAAGTAGGCGGCCAGCACGATCGCGATCGTGTTGAACGTGATGAACCAGTACCGCGATGCCTCGACGGGCAGGTAGCCGAACGGCGCCATCAGCAGGGTGCCGCCGGGGGGATACAGATAGTGCGGGTCGACGTGGTTGAAGTGCTCGTTGTAGATGTCCCAGCCCATCTTGAAGTTGACGACCGCGCGGTAGACCGGTCCGTAGTCGTCGGTGATGTAGCCGTTGGTGGCGAGCACGTAGCTGCGGTGGATGATGAACAAGATCGCCAGTGGCCACAGGATCAGCTTCAACACCGTCGCCACGTCGGGCGGGGACGTCCTGGGCCGGAAAGCCGTCGCAAGTGATCTGGTCACAAGATCGCGCACGCCCGCACGCTACCCGACCTCGGACATCGGCCGTCAGGCCGGGCAGAACGTGTCAGTCTCGGGCAGTTTGCCGCTGTCGAGGTATCCGAGCACCGGCGGCAGTGCGCACGGCGAGTAGACCGACGCGCCGTGCCCGATGCCCTGCCACATCACCCGCCGGTTGGCCGAACCGGCGTTGATCGCGGTGGCGGCCACTGCGGCGACACCTTCGTTGCCGACGATCGGGTCGTTCTGGGTGCCCAGCAGCAGCACCGGGATCTTGAGGTTCTTGGGTTCCTCGGGCGGGGTGCCGCTGGGCCAGTTGAGGCAGTCGACCAGGTTCAGCGCGCCGACGGTGCCGAACTGCGGGTACAGCTTGTCCCAGGCGACGACGAGTTCGCGGACCCGGTTAGGGGTGGGCCGGTTCAGCGAGTCGCTGCAGCCGTTGACGAATTGACCGTCGGTGTTGCGCAGGGTTTCGGCCCGGGTGATCAACTCGGTGAACTGGCCGGTGTCCCCACCGCGCGCGGCGGCGATCGCGCCGGCCAGTGTGTTGCCCGACGCTACGCGGTCCCCGCGCGGGTAGGCCAGTGCGGTCGAGATCGCGTTGGCGACGGTGGCCACGGCCGCGCCGTTGGGGCCGCGGCCCTCCCGCGCGGCCGACAGCAGCGCGTCGACGGCGCCCTTGGCGTCCGGCGCCAGTGGGCAGTTGGTCGCCGCGCACTGTGCCGACCACGCGTCGAGCGCGGCCTGTTCGCCCTTGACCCGCTGCTCCATCGCGGCTTCGGCGGCGATGCCCAGCGGCAGCGGCGAGTCGAGCACCAGGCGCGAGACCTTGTTGGGGTGCGAGCCCGCGTAGGCCAGCGCGACCTGCGCGCCGTTGCCGATTCCGAGCAGCGCCAACGTCGGGACGTCCCAGGTGCTGCGCAGCCGCTCGAGGTCCTCGGCGGCGTGGGAGTTGTCGTAGGCCGAGTCGCCGGGGGCGATGGTGTCGGTGCAGTCGGTGGTCGCGGTCTGCACGATCGCGCCGAGGTTGGCCACCGGGTCGTCACCGGACTGGAACTGGGCCTGGTCGAGCATCTCCTGGCGGTCGAACAGGTCGCGGCAGTCCAGGGCGCCGGACATGCCGAGGCCGCGGCGGTCGACCGCGACGATCGGGCGGGTGTTGAGCATGTCGGCGCCCGAGCGGGACAACCACACGGGCAGCTGCAGCGACGAGGGCAGGTCGGTGCCGGTGGTCATCACCAGCGGGCCGGCGTCTTCGGGGGTCTGCGGGCCGCGGGCGCGGACCACGCCGATGCTGACCGAGCCGGACGCGCCGCCGATCGGGTCGAGGTCGGCGTCGTAGCTGGCGCAGTCGAGCGTCACACCGGCCGGCGCCGGCACCGACGCGTCGGCGAACACCCGCGAGGTGCACTCGCGCCACGACAGGTCGTTCTTGGGCGCCTCGATCGGCGGGGGACCGCCGGCCTCCGGGGTGGGCGGCGGCTCGCCCTGGGCGCCGGCACCTGAGTTGGTGGCGAACCGCGGGTTGGCGGCCAGCCCGGGTGAGCAGGCCGCGACGACCACCGCGGCGGTCGCCAGGCTCAGGACCCGGAGCAGCTGACCACGCCTTTGCATGCCGACCACAGTACTGATGGGCTGTCCGCGGACCGGCAACCTAGCGGGTGTAGCGCAGGTAGAGATAGCCGTCGTCGTCGGAGAGCACGTGCGCCGGGCGCATCCGGGTCAGCACCTCCGCGGACCCGCCGGTGATCCGCGGGGGCGCGCCGCCGACCAGCACCGGGGCCACCGTCAGGCACAGTTCGTCGAGCAGGTCGGCCGCGATCAGCAGCCCGAGGACGCCGGGGCCGCCTTCGGTCAGCACCCGCAGCAGCCCGCGGTCGGCGAGGGCGCGCAGCGCGACGGCGGGGTCGACGTCGTCGGGGTCGGCGCCGGACGCGTCGATCACCTCGGCGAGCGCGCCCAGCCGGGTGCGGGTGTCGTCGTAGGCGGCGGTGCAGGTCAGCACCAGCGGGGTGACCTCGGTGTGGGTGAAGAACCGGGCGTCGGGGTCGAGGCGTCCGGACCCGGTGATGACGGCGATCGGCGGGACCTCGGCCTGGCCGCGGGCCTGCCGGATGCCGCGCTGCGCGACGGGTACCTGCGCGCCCGAATAGTTCTCGGTGCGCACGGTCGCGGCGCCGACGAGGATCACGTCCGCGCAGTGGCGCATCTGCTCGAAGACCGCGCGGTCACCGGTGCCGCCCAGCGCGCCGGACTTGCCGCCTGCGGTGGCGCCGCCGTCGACGCTGGCGATCATGTTGCCGCGCACCCAGCAGGTCTGCAGGTTGTCGGGGTAGGAGTACAGGTCGGCCAGCCGCGGGTCGGCGCTGTCGAGCGGGGCGCCGTCGGGCCCCAACACTGTGAACTGCGCCGCAGCGGCGGTATCGGGCATGAACACGATTGCAGCACGTCGATAAGGTGCGTGCATGGACGGGTCCAGCGGTGTGCAGCATCTGGTCGACCGCCGGCCCGAGGTCACGCCGGAACGGCTGATCGCCCAACTGGTCCCGCCGCCGACGTTCGCCGACGTCAGCTTCGACACCTACATCCCGGATCCGGCGCAGCCGTCGCAGGCCGCGGCCGTGCAGTCGTGCGCCCGATTCTGCGAGCAGGCGGTCGAGCGGCGGCAGGGCAGGAAGCGGTTGTTCGGTCGGCGCGAGGTGCTGCCCGGGGTCGGGTTGTACCTCGACGGCGGGTTCGGGGTCGGCAAGACCCATCTGCTGGCGTCGTCGTACTACCGGGTGCCCGGGCCGAAGGCGTTCGCGACGTTCGGCGAGTTGACGCAACTGGCAAGCGTTTTCGGTTTCGTGGAGTGCATCGAACTGCTGGCCGATTACGTCATGGTGTGCATCGACGAGTTCGAGCTCGACGATCCGGGCAACACGACGCTGATCTCACGGCTGCTGTCGGCGCTCGTCGAGCGGGGCGTGTCGGTGGCGGCGACGTCGAACACCCTGCCCGAACAACTCGGCGAGGGCCGGTTCGCCGCGCAGGACTTCCTTCGTGAGATCAACACGCTCGCAGCGATTTTCGAGACCGTGCGGATCGACGGCCCGGACTACCGGCACCGCGACCTGCCGCCGGCGCCCGAGCCGCTCAGCGACGACGAGGTCGCCGCGCGCGCCGCCCGGTCGTCGACGGCGACGCTCGACGACTTCGACGCGCTGTGCGCACACCTGGCCACCATGCACCCGTCGCGGTACCTGACTCTGATCGAGGGGGTGACCGCGGTGTTCATCACCGGGGTGCATCCGGTCGACGACCAGAACGTCGCGCTGCGCCTGGTGTCGCTGACCGACCGGCTCTACGACGCGGGCATCCCGGTGGTGGCCTCCGGCGCGAAACTCGACACCCTGTTCAGCGAGGAGATGCTCGCCGGCGGTTTCCGCAAGAAGTATCTGCGGGCGGTCTCCCGGCTGCTGGCGTTGTCCCGGGAGGGCACCACCCTCGGCGAGCAGACATAGACTCGCACTCCTGCGCGGGGTTTCGTGCGAGTCTGCGTCTGCTCGCGGTCAGACAGGGCGCACCATGACGAAGTCGTTCTCGACCGCGGCGCCCAACCGGAACGTCTTGGTGCCGGCCACCTCGAAGCCCTGCTTGGCGTAGAACCGCTGCGCGCGCCGGTTCTGCTGGTTGACGCCGAGCCACACGACCGCCGCGCCGAGCCTGCGCGCCGCGTGCAGCGAGGCCTCCATCAGCGCCGCCGCCACCCCGCCGCCGTGCCGTTCGGGCAGCACGTAGATCTTCGACACCTCGACGGCGGGCCGGGCGGTGACGGCGCGCTGCACGTCGTCGTCATCGGGGACACCGCGGATCAGCATCGCGTAACCGGCGACGCCGTCGTCGCGGGCGACGAGCACCGTGCGGTCGGGGTCGCGCAGATAGTCGCGGAACCGGGCCTCGGACAGGTTCTCGGCGATGAAGGCCGCGATGTTGTCGGCGGTCACCGCCGGCGGGCAGGCCAGCGGAAAGGTCCGCGCGGCGACGTCGGCGAGTTCGGCCACGTCGGTCTCGGCGGCCGAGGTGACCTCAATACCCAACGGCGGTCAGAGGTTCCACTGCGCCAGGTGTTCGCCGGTGACCCGGTCGATCAGCACGACGTTGGAGACGAGGTCGCGGTAGCAGTCCCAGAACACCGCGCCGCTGACCGTCGACCCGGCGGGCGCGTTGTTCAGCGCCTTCGACAGCGCATCGGGGGCGTCGGTGTTGCGCGGCTCATAGGAGTCGCCGGTGGCCGTGACACCGCGGAAGCTGTAGGTGATGCCCTGCGCGTACGGCGTGGGCACCGCGATCGGGTGCACCGTGATCCAGGCCCGCCAGACCTGCTGGCGCGGCGGGCGCGGGGGATAGCCGAAGCCCGGCGGGATCGGCGACGGGTCGACGCTGTGCACGGTGATGTCGGCGACCAGACCCTTGAAGCTGATCTGCAGGGTCTCGCCGAGGCGGCCGATCGGCGATATGGCCGCCGACGCGGGCGCAACCACAAACCCGGCGGACGCCACGAGCGCGGCGACGAAGAGCACGAACCAGCGACGCATCCACGCATGATCGCACAGACTGAAACGTGTTACAGCCGCTTCCCGGTCAGGAGTGCCACGGGCCGACTCCGCCGACCTTGTCGATGCGGATCCGGGTCAGATAACCCGGCGGCGCTTCGGCGGGCGGGAACGCATCGGGGTTGCTGAGCGTCTGGGCCAGTTCCTTGAGCAGTTCGGGTGCGCCGCCCTTGACGACGCGGGCGGTGCCGCTGATCGACAGATAGGGCCGCATCGCCGCGCCGGCTCCTTCCGGGGACAGGATCGTGACCGCGACACGTGGATCGCGACGCATGTTGCGGAGCTTCTGGTGCTCGGCGAGGTGCGCGCTGACGAGTTCGTCGCCGTCCGGTGTTGACTGCAGCGCCACCCACACCAGCGTCGCCTGCGGACTGCCGTCGGGGTTAAGTGTCACCAGGGTGGCGTCGGCACCCCGCCCGATCAGCGCGCGGGCCGCGTCGTTGAGCTTCATGCAATGTTCTACCGCGGCACGCGCGCTTTCATTCCCTCACGCGGCTTCGAGGTCGAGCAGCGTGGTCTTGGCCTGCGGCCCGCCCACGTACTGACCGGTCGATCCGTCCGAGCGCACGACGCGGTGACACGGGATCACCACCGGCAGCGGGTTGTGCCCGCAGGCGGTGCCGACCGCGCGCACCGCCCGTGGGCTGCCGACGGCCGAGGCCACCGCGGCGTAGCTTTCGCGGCGGCCGTAGCCGATGCCGCGCAGGTGCTCGATGACCGTGCGCCGGAACCCGTCGGTGAGGCGCAGGTCGACGGCGACGTCGAAAGCCGTGCGGCGCTTGGCGAAGTATTCGTCGAGTTGCGCTGCGACCGCGTCGAGCCGGTGCGGAGCCCGCAGCACGCGCGGGCTGACCGTCGCGGCCAGGCGGGCCAGGACGGCGTCGTGGTCCTCGACGGCGTAGGCCACCCGGACCAGGCCGAGCGGGGTGGCGGCCAGCAGCAGCGGCCCGACGGGGCTGTCGACGGTGCGGTAGGCGACGTCGAGCAGGCCCTCGGTGTCGGCGCGTTGCTCGAGCACCCGGTGCAGCCGATCCAGGGTCGGGGCGTCGGCGTTGATGTCGTCGAACAGGTTGGCGGTCATGACATTTGGTCCTCACGGTAGATGTTGCGCAGGGTCTTGAGGCCGTCGGCGGCGGCGCGGCGGGCGGCGACCGGGGAGTTGCCGAGCAACGCGGCGATCTCGGCGAACGGCAGGCCGGCGATGTGGTGGTAGGCGACGGCCTGCCGTTGTTTGGTGGGCAGGCGGGCCAGCGCGTCCCAGAGGTCGGGATCGCGGGCGGCCGGGTCGGCGCGGGGTGCCGGCATGTCGGGTGCGGTGTCGGTGGGTGTGGGTCGACGCGACCGGGCGCGGCCGATGTCGAGCGCGCGGCGGTGGGCGATCGTGACCAGCCAGGCTTCGACGTTGGCGTCGGCGGGCAGGTCGGGGTAGGCGCGCAACGCCGACAGGAAGGTCTCCGACCACGCGTCGTCGGCGTCGTTCGCTCCGACGACCGCGCGGCAGACTTTCAGCACGGTGGCGCCGTGCTGGGTCACCACGTCTTCGAACGGTCGCACTCTCACATCATGTAGACGCTTGGGGGAGCGGCGATGTGAGATCAGCCTTTCGTGAACGGTTCGAGCGCGGCGGCCAGATCGTTCTCGAAGCGGGCGCGGTCGACGCCGAGGCGGTGCAGGGTGCCGTTGCCGTCCTCGGCTTCCAGCATCGCGAGAACGATGTGTTCGGTGCCGATGTAGTTGTGGCCCAGGCGAAGTGCTTGACGGAACGTCAGCTCGAGGACCTTCTTGGCTGCGCCGTTGAACGGCGTGAGTGCGGGCAGTTCACCGTCGGTGCGGTCGGGTAACTGCACGGCGGCGGTCACCTTCTCGGCGGTGAGGCCCTGTGCGGTGAGCAGCTTGACCGCGAGGCAGTCGGGCTCGGCGAACAGGGCCAGCAGCAGGTGCTCGGGGCTGATCTCGGGATTGCCCGCAGTGTGTGCGGCGTTCTGCGCCTGCACGACGACGTTGCGGGCGCGCGGGGTGAACCGGCCGAACCCGGCGTCGGGGTCGAGGATGTCGGGCTTGGGGACGAAGCGTTTCTGGGCGGCCTGTTTGGTCACGCCCATGCACTTGCCGATGTCGGTCCAGGAGGCGCCCGAGCGGCGGGCCTGGTCGACGAAGTGCCCGATCAGGTGGTCGGCGATTTCGCCGAGTGATTCGGCGGCCAGCACCGCGTCGGTGAGCTGGTCGAGGGGTTCGTCGTGCACCTGCTTGATGACGTCGATGAGGTCGTCGAGCCGGACCGGGTTGGTGATCTTGGCGGGCTGCGTCATGGCGTCAACTCTAGGTTGACGCCTGGCGATCGTCAACCGTGGGTTGACGGTCGTGGGTAGCCGCGCCGCACGGTGCGGTCGAGGATGCCCAGCGTCGCGCGCAGGGCCAGTTCGGAGACGACGGGGAAGACGCCGGCTTCGCGCCAGTGCGCGTCGATGTCGGTCCAGTCGTAGAACGAGGTGACGAGGGTGCCGTCGGGGTGGGGTTCGAGGCGGTAGCCGTAGACGTGCCCGATCTGCGGGCGGATCCGGCCCAGGACCGTCCAGGAGATCAGTCGGTCCTGGTCGAAATCGCGGATGGACACCGTGACGTCGTATTTGCCGAGCGGGAAGTCGTTGAGCGCCTCGCGGTCCATGTGCACGACGAAGGTGTCACCGGCGGCGCGGACCGGGTCACCGGTCGCGTCCTGCAGCATGCCGGTGGCGTCGATGGCGACGTGGCCGTGTGGGTCGGCCAGGACGCGGAAGATGTCGGAGGGCGGGGCGGCGATGAGGCGCTGGACTTCCAGGCGATCGGTCATCGGCAAATCATGTCAGCGTTGTACCGGGCCGGTAGGTCCGTTTTGCGGACGTACACGCGGGTATGTGAATTCGAGATGCGTACTCATGCCGATACTTCCCGCACGCAGCCGGCGTTGCTGCGGCGCGCGATGACGTTCATTCACGAGAACGCGCACCGCGACATCACGCTCGGCGATATTGCCGCGGCAGTCAACGTGACGCCGCGGTCGGTGCAGTATGCGTTCCGCCGCCACCTGGGCACCACACCGCTGGAGTACCTGCGGTCGGTGCGGTTGGAGCGTGCGCACCGGGATCTGCAGGTGGCTGATCCGACGGTGGACACCGTGATGGCGATCGCCGGCCGTTGGGGCTTCACGCACGCGGGCCGGTTCAGCAGCTTCTACAAGCGCACGTTCGGCACACCGCCGAGTCAGACGTTGCGCGGGGCCTGAGCGGCTACCTCGGGAAGAAACCTTCGCGGGTGAAGAAGCCGGGCTGCCAGCCCCGTTGACCGAGGCACAGCAACGGTCGGCCGTCGGGTGCCTGCGCGGCGGCCTGCGGTTTCGGGCAGGGCGAGCCGACCTCCTGGACGCCGAACAGCTCGTAGGCGGCAACCCAGAAGCCGGTGTAGACCGGGGGCCACTGATTCTCGATCCAGCGACACTGCAGGACTTCGCCGCCGGGGCCGCGACCGAAGGTGAACAGTTCCATGTTGGTGCACGGTCCGGCGAGGTGGGCGTCGTAGCTCATGCCCGGCACATCGGTCGCGTAGCGGCCCGGAGTATCGGGGTAGACGTTCTCGTCCGCGGTGGCGAGCGGAGCCGCGCAGATGGCGGCGCCGGCGATGACAGCGGCGGCAAGCAGTCGGCGAATCATGTCCCACCCTCGGCTCGTCGGGACCGGTCGGTCTGTGCAAAGCGTAGTGCGTGGCCGACGCGGGCAGTGTGCTTTCGGCTCACGTGAAGCTCAGCCGCACCGCGAGTCGGACGTCGACGAACTCGTGTTGGCCGTCGAGGCGGAAGCGGTAGCGGTGGTAGCCGCCGCCGGGTTCGACCGGCAGCACCGTCGCCGGCATGCAGATGAACATCGACTCGCCGGCCAGGGTGAAGGCCTGGGAGATCGGTGCGAGCGGGCCGCTGGGTCCCTCGCTGTCGATGACCAACGTGAACTCGGCCCCGACGTCGTCGGGTTCGGTGTCGCAGAGGACGACGACGTCGCAGCGGAACGCCGTGGATTCGGGCGCGACGGTGGTGCTGGCCCAGAACGCGCCCTCGACGTTGAGCATGTTGTCGACGACTTCGGAGCGGTTGGCAAAGAAGGCCGCGGTCAGTCGCATATGCGGAATCTACAAGACGCGTTTCGGCGTCACACAAGGACTCGGGTCCGACGGCCACCGGTTCACGATGTGGGGGATGTACTAGAGCAAACAGGCTATCGAGGCCCTGACGGGAGTGGTGTTGGTAGCGATCCGCGGCGGTGTGGGAACAGCAAATGTGCGGGCGCGACAAATCTTCGCGGAATGTGGCATTCGGCGGGTCGGCGACTGCGATGATCAGGTGCGCCCCACGAGGCGGCGCAGGGGCTGGATTGCGATGGGGGAGATCGATGCTGGCAATGATTCGAGGAATGGCGGCAGGTGGTATCGCAGTCGTTGCGGCACTGGGCTTGGCGGTGCCGGCGGTGGCGGAACCGTTGAGCGGGACGTACACCGCGACGATCGGGGACGGCGCGACGATGACGCAGACGTGGGTGTTCACCCCGTGTGGTGCGGACTGCACGAGTCTGGACATCGGTGGCGGTGCTCCGGCCAAGGAGATGCGCTTGCAGGGCAACACCTGGAGTTGGACACAGACCAGCGACGGTGTTCCGTGCACGACGACGATCGATGCGGCTTCGCTGGCGGGCATGACCGGTTGCGGAGGCATGACTTTTCCGGTGCGGCTCTCGCGCTGACCTCGCCGAAGTTTATTGACAGTCGCAATAATTCGCGAGCGCGGTGGCCTCGGACGGGATGGCCCGCAGCTACACGCACGCCCCCCATGGGCGAGCCGTGGGCCGAAATCTGTCCGGACGATTGACTTGGTAGTCGTCCCGTCCGAGGCATTTCAAGATTAGGTCGTTTCGGCGGCCGATGGAATCGGGTGTTTCCCTACGTTCCGGGCGTCGCCGCGGGGAGGCGGGCTCGCCTGACGGGAGCCGACCGGGGTGTTGAGCAGTCGGGTGGCGCGTCGTGGTGCGGGTCCGACCCCGGCATAGGGCAGCAAAGTAACGATCATAGGGAAACACCCGATTCCTTCGCCCTCCGATGTAATTAGCGTCCTGCTGAAGCGTTTCCCTTCGGAAACTCTGAGCCCACAGGAGTGCGTTATGGCAAAAGCTGCTGCGAAAGCCGTCCCCGGTTGTGACCGCCTCCAAAGGGACGGTCAGACGGTTGTGCTTCAGCGGCCCAGCTCTGATGTCGCTGGTTATGCCCGTCACGTCGGGCGCGTCGGCGCCTTGGCCGTTGCTTTGGGCGTCGGTCTGGCGGTGGCCACCACGCCTGGGATTGTTTGGGCCGAGGAGGGCAGCGAAGCCTCCGCTGCAGTGGACGATGGCCCAAACACCACCGACCCCGAGCCGGCGCCTCCGCGGCCCGAGGGCAGCGGCGACAGCAACGGCGGGACCGCTGCCGATGCGGCCGCTGCCGATGCGGGCACGACGACGACCACGGTCATCGAAGGGAAGACAACCACCATCATCGGCGGTGACGGCACCCCTGAAGTGATCATCAGTGGGACCACCATCGACAACGCGGGAGCCACACCCACTGCAACACCAGCGCAAACCGCGGAACCCACGCCAACGTTTGACCTAGATACGACGGTGCCGGCCCAGCCCACCGCGACTGCCGACCCGACTACTGCCGCACCGGCGCCAACGGTCGACCCCAGCCACGTGTCGACGGCCGGGGGCACAGACCCCAATCTCGCGCCCGACCGTGAATTGGCCGGCGCGAAGACGGTGATTTCGGGACCTGAGCTGGACGACAGCAATCCGGAAGCGCGTCTGCAGTCGAGAAGCTTGGCAGGCACTGATGATCAACTGAATCTGTTGAGCGTCAACCACGTTGAGGCTGTCAGCATCCTGGAAGCGCCCGCGCCCGCGTCCGAACCTGTGAATCTGGTCGAGGCGTTCCTGGCTGTCCCGGCCACCGTTTTCGGCGTCGTCCTCAACGCCTTCACTGGTTTCGTGGCGCCGGTCTTCGGTCCCGGCGCACCGTTCTACAACTCGGTCCTCTGGGGCCTGGTGGAATCGATGCGTCGCCAGTACAACCAGCTCTTCGTCAATTCCACCCCCGCGCTGGACCTGCAGACCACCGGTGAGCCATTGGCCAACGGCGAGATCATCGGCACCCTCAACGGTTTCGACCCCGACGGCGACCCGCTGTCCTACAACGTTCCCGCCACCGGGGTCGGCGCACCGGCTCACGGAACCGTCAGCATCGACGCCGCGGCCGGTACCTGGACCTACACACCGAATGCCGGTTACAGCGGTCCCGACACCTTCACCGTCACTGTGACCGATAAAGTCGCCCGCTACCATCTCCACGGCCTCGGCCAAACCCACAGTGCGAGCGACACCATCAGTGTCACCGTCGCGCCACCGGCGAACACCAATCATCCGCCCGTCGCCAACGATGATTCGTTCACGACGGATGAAGACACCACGTTGTCGACGGGCAATGTTCTGGCCAACGACACCGATGCTGACGGTGACACCAAGCAGGCGGTGTTGGTGGCCGGCCCGACCAAGGCCGCCAGTTTCGAGCTCCTTGCCGACGGCTCGTTCACCTACACGCCGATGGCCGATGTCAACGGCACGGATTCGTTCACCTACAAGGTCAACGACGGAACGGTCGACGGCAACACCGCCAAGGTTACGGTGCACATCACCCCGGTCGATGACACTCCCACGGCCGCCGATGATGTGGTCACTACCGATGAGGACACTGCGGTCACGATCCAGGTGCTCGGCAATGACACCAGCCCGGACGGTGCCCCGACGGTGACCGTCACGACCACCCCGGCCCATGGCAGCGCGGTGGTCAACGGCGACGGCTCGATCACTTACACCCCGGGCGCAAACCAGAACGGGCCGGTCAGCTTCGGCTACACCATCACCGACCCCGACGGGGATCAGGCCGCCGCCGCGGTCACGGTCAACATCACACCGGTCGATGATCCGACGGTCATTCAAGCAGTGCCGTCGGCCCCGGCGGTAAGCGCCACGGGCGCAATCACTTACACGGTGACGGTCACCGACATCGACAGTGGCTTCGCGGACCTCGAAGTGATCACCACCCAACCTCTCGACGGCACCGGCACGGTTTCGGCGCCCGTGTTCAACTCCGCCACCGGAACCTGGACTTTCACCTACACTCCAGACCCGCAAGAGCGCCTCGACGCGTACGGCACTGCCACGGTCGAACAGGACGTTTTCACCATCACCGCGGTCAGTGGCGGACAGGCGCAGGCTCACCTACAGGTCGCCGCCACCGTCGACCCGGCCGCCGCCGCCATCACCAATACCGCCACATTCCCAGCCCCTGAAGGCGGCGCGTCCAGCGTTCACGGTGTGGTGCTCGGCGCGGACGGGACCGCCGCTCGAACCACCTACACCGGCGACGGCAGCGCAGCTAACCCGTACCGGTCGACGATCGTTGTCGTCCACCCCGACGGCACGATCACCACCAAAACCGTCGACGGCACCCCGTCCAGCCCACTTGTCGGCGCGGACGGCACCGTCTACCAAATCACGCGCACCGGCGAGTTGAGTGCCGAGAACTTCTTCAAGACAACGGTCACATTGATCCACCCCGACGGGAGCATCACCACCGCGACCGTCGACGGCTACCCGCACGAAGGCGTCGTGCTCGGTGCTGATGGCACCGCAGCCCAAACCACTTACACCGTCTTCGGCAGCGGGGCGAACCCGATCGAGTCGACGGTCATAGTGATCCATCCCGACGGCACGATTACTACCGAAACCGTCGACGGCTTCCCGGTCGGCGTGGTGGCGGTGGGTGCTGATGGCACCGCAGCTCAAAGCACCAATTCCGGCAATGGCAGCGTTGAGTACCCCTACCAGACGACGCTCATGGTGATCCACCCGGACGGGAGCATGAGCACCAAGACAGTCGGCGGCTACCCCGACCTCGCCGGTGCGGTGGTCGGTGCGAATGGCACTGCCGCCCAGAGAACCATTTTCGGCGACGGCAGCGCGGCGAACCCGTACCAGACGATGGTCACGGTGATCCGCCCTGACGGCGCCCTGATCAGCGAAACCGTCGATGGCCTCCCGAGCGGCCAGAGTGTGGTAGTCGGTGTGGACGGCACCGCCGCCCAAATCACCCGCACCGGCGAAGGAGACGTGGCGAACCAGGGTCAGTCCACGGTCACGGTGATCCACCCCGATGGGACTGTCACCACCGGAACCGTCGACGGGTACCCGACCGTTGGCGGTCTGGTCGTTGGTCCGGATGGCACTGCCGCCCTATCGACGTCTCTCGGTGACGGCAGCGCGGCGAATCCCTATCGGATAACGGTCATGGTGATCCACCCCGATGGGACTGTCACCACCGAAACCGTGGACGGCCTCCCGAGCGGCCAGGGTGTGGTAGTCGGTGTGGACGGCACCGCTGCCCAAATCAGCCGTACCGCCGTTGGCGGCTCGGCGAACGACTTCGAGACGACGGTCACGGTGATCCGCCCCGATGGGACCATCATTACCGAAACCGTCGTCGGCGTATCGACCGGCGACGGCGTGCTCGTCGGTGCGGATGGCACCGTCGCGCTAACCACCTACTCCGGCGGGGGAAGCCCGACGAACCCATATCAGACGACGATCACGGTGATCCACGCCGATGGCACCGTCACCGCCGAAACAGTCGGCGGTTTACCACACTTCGGGGGGGTGGTGGTCGGCGCAGACGGCACCGTCGCCCAAACCACCAATACTGGCGACGGTAGCGTGGCGAACCCGTATCAGGCGACGGTCACGGTGATCCGTCCCGACGGCACCGTCATCACAGAGACAGTCGACGGTCGCGCGATCGACTCCGGTGTGGTGGTCGGCGTGGACGGCACCGCGGCGCAAATCGCCTCCTCCGGTGGCAGCGCCGAGAACCCGTACACGATGAGGATCATGGTGATCCACCCCGAAGGAAATACGACTACCACCGAACCCATCGACGGCATCCCGTGGGGCCATGCGGTGGTGGGCGCGGAGGGCATCGTCTACCAGACCAGCCGTATCGGCGATGGCACCCCCGCCAGCCCTTATAGGACGACAGTGACCGTGATCTACTCAGACGGTCACACGACCACCACCGACCCCATTGCCGGCGCCCCGGTCGCCCCTGTAGTGGTCGGCGCGGACGGCACCGCCTACCAAACCACCGTGACTGGCAGTGGCAGTGCGGCCGACCCCTTCGTCATCACCGTCTCGCGTATTGCGGTAGCGCAACCGCTCGCAGTGCTGGTGTAGTGAGACGTCCGGACGGTTTAGGCGCCCGGGATAAGCATGTCCGCACGTGCGAACGGCGCGGGGTTCAACCGCTGACACCCACGGAACAGCCTCGCGGTCGGCGCGGTGCTTGGACGTAGTCAGCAGCAGCGCCGCGAGGCCCGCCAACGACGACGAGGACCAGAAGGTGCCGTGGCGCTTCGCAAGGTAGACACCGAATGGCGACTTACGGCCTGGGGATGGGCATGGTCAAAAGGTATCAATCGCTAGCATCACCGAAGGGACGGACAACATTTCAAGGCGTGGCATCGACCGTCCCTACTGGAGGAATTCGGCGAGCAGCTTCTCAACTATCTCGGTTTGGTCGATGAAAACCATATGGTTCGCATCGTCGACCAGCTCGACCCGCGCCTCAGGCAGTTGTTGCCTGAGGCGGGTAGCCGTCTTTGGCCCGTCAACAAGGGACTCCGCCCTGCCGATGATCGTCAGAACCGGGACCCGGGCCGACGAGAGTCGCTGTAAATCGCAATCGCTGCGCAACGGCCACGGGTTCGGTCGCGGGTTGCTGAGCGCAAGGCTGAAACCAATAGCGCCACAAATGAATTGTTGCATTATTGGCTGCCACGGCTCCTGGCGAAGCAACCGGCGCTTTGTCGGCATGGCCATGGTGTCAAGGAACGACTGGACGCGCTCTTCCGTGGGCCGACCGGTCATGGTTGGGATCGAACGAACCAGACACCTCGGACGCAGCCCGTTGGCGAGCCCTACCGGGCACACAAGCGCCAAGCGCTCTACCCGTTCTGGGAAGCCATCGATTAATGAGTCGCTATCCAGCTACCGCGCGAAGCAGCAACTATTGCGGAACGCTGGATATCAATGGCACTCAACGTCTCGTTGAGCCATTCCACTATCCCTGCGCTGTTTGTGGTCGCCTTAATTGCGATGCTCTTACCTGCCTCGTCGATTGCGTCGATCATGGTCACGCTGTGGGTCGCGGTGAGGACGGGCAAGTGCGGTATCCACATCGTCGAGCTGATCGACGATCCATGGATTGCTACCAGCGGGGGTTTTGACGGGTCGCCCGCGTGAAGAATGTGCGTGCGTCCGAAGGACGTCTCAATGTCCGACTCCGTCACCGGGATCGTGCTGGCGGCAAGGCTGCGTCGTAAAGCTGAACGTATGCCGCGCGTGCGTCGTCCGATCGAAATGCCGAAATCCCGCCCATCCCGCCTCCTCACGCGTGGTACCGGACCAATAACATGGTCCGCGCCGTCACGCAGGGGTTTGTAGCAGGCGTGGCACCGACTCATGGCGATGTTCGATGATGGCGATAAGCCGCAGCGGTCGACCAGTCCAGTCAGCAACCTCCCTAGGTAACCCCGGGGAGGGGGTACACGGCGCCCCCCATGGCATTGGCACCGCCCCCCGGGTTTCCCCAACAAAAAAACCGCCCGGATAGGAGCGCCCTGTGCCCGTCGTGCTGACGTTCCGTGCACCGTGTGCGGGCGGCTGCTGCCGACGTATCCCGACAGCGCGCCGCCTGATCGGCGCCGCTGCGGTCCGTGCGTCAAGGCCGACGCTGCTCCGTGGGACTACGGCACGCGGGCGGGATACCGGCGCGAAGGCTGCAAGTGCGATGAGTGCCGCGCGTGGAACACGAAGGCGCAGACGGACTACGCGCGCGATTATCGCGACCGCACCGGAACCAGCTGCGGACGAAGTACCGCCGATCCGCGCAAGACGCGATCGCCGCGTCGCTGACTTGAGCCCCCACCTGTGTGCCGGATCGAGGTCGGCGTCGTGCGCCTGGTCCTCGTCGTCGGCGTGGGTCCGACGATCTGGCCGCACGTGCCTGCATGCTTGGCCGGTGTCGAAGCGTGCGGAATACATGTTCGCGCTCTACTCGGGCTCGCTCGCTGAACCGGGCGACCGCAACCCGTACGCCGGGGGCGAATCGCTGGTTCTGCCGAAGCTGTGGACGCGCGGGTATGAGCGGATGATGCGGGTACGGATCGACACCGGGCCTGCGATGCGGAGATACCGCGCAGAATGCGCAGCGGCTGAATCGCGTTCGACGTAAGCACGGCGCGTGGGGGAGGCGCTGGACCCGGACAAGATCGACGCGTTGTGGGGGAAGTTCGCCACCGACGTTGATCGAATGATGGAACGGGTCAACGACTCGACGGACTTCGCGGTGTCGCCGGGGTCGTCGCTAGCTGGCGACGATCGGGCGAGCGATCCTTACCAGGTTTCGCACGCGGTCCAGATGTGCATCGTGGCCGGTGTCGATCATCTACACGCTATGAAGTCGCTTCTCTTCGATCTCAACGTGCTTCACAGCGCGGCGCCGTTCACCCTGGTTCGTGGTGCGCTCGAGATTTTCGCTTCGGCGTTCTGGATTCTGCATCCGACTGGCCGCAGCACGCGCATCGAACGCGTCCTGCGTTGGTACGCCAAGAACTTCCATGATCAGCATCCAGCGCTTCAATCTCTGAGTTTGTCCGATGTAGCGCAGCGAGACGCCAAGTACGCCAGGCTCGCTCAGATCGGGAGCGGCCGCGGCATCCCCGAGAACAGGATCAGCGCCGGATACCAAAGCACCGAAGCCGTCCAGTACGCCGACATGCACGCACGAACAGCGAAACCTCTCCTTTCGTGGCGCATGTGTTCCGGCTACGCCCACGGCCGACCGTGGGTGTATCTCGGGATGGCCGACGAAGACATGTTCGAAGAGACCGGCGATCCGGATGTTCTCATGACGCGAGTGACAAGTGATCCGGGGAAGCTGCTGTACCCAAGTCTCCACGCTCAATGGCTGATGAGGGACGTCGTTGACTTGGTGGAACGGAGAGCCACCGACCCGCTCCGGCGGTCACAGCAGGCAGCGGATGATCGGTCGCGGGCGCTACGACTCTTCGCGCCGTAGTCAGACGACCGCGTACTCCGTTCTCGCGCCCTGGTCCATTACCGCTGCTGTCTCGGCGCCTTGCGGCGACCGCATTCGGGGCAGCCGTGCCCAATAAGAAGGTGTGGTGGCTTTGCACCGTCTGCCACAACGACCTGACGCCTTACGAGACCGCACGCGGGGCACCCGTAACCGTCGCGGCAACGTCGAGCACGGTGGTCGAGGGCACTGGCTCGCCCGATTCGGCGAGCGCATGCCGCACGGCCACGACGCCGCATTACGTCGAGCGTGGGTCGGCCGACGCCCTACCCCTCGCAGCAATTACCGGTGTCATAGGTGAGTTGTAGGCGGAACTCCGTGCTTGCGTATTGGGCACGGAAACAAGAGAGGCCCGGAGATACCAGGCCTGACCTGCTGAAACTGTGGTGCGCGATACTGGGATTGAACCAGTGACCTCTTCCGTGTCAGGGAAGCGCTCTCCCGCTGAGCTAATCGCGCCGGGTCGAAAATTCGGAGGTGGAGACGGGAATCGAACCCGTGTGCACGGCTTTGCAGGCCGTTGCCTCACCACTCGGCCACTCCACCGCTGGGGTTGATGCCACTGCACCTTCGAGCGGATGACGGGATTCGAACCCGCGACCCTCACCTTGGCAAGGTGATGCGCTACCAACTGCGCTACATCCGCGCGCCACGAACGACTTGTCGCCCGTCGCGAAGCACGACGATAGTCGACCGAAGTATCGCGACACAAATCCCGGCATTCACCGGAGCGTCGGGCGCCGTTCAAGGCTCAAAACAACTGGTAAGACTCGCGTGAGAGGAAGAACCCGCTGCCCGTGTCGTCACTGCGACAGGTGACGCCCGCCTCGCCGCTTTCGCACCGCATCGCGCCGGCGCGCACGGCCTCGCCGTAGGGCAGCACCTCCTCGACGCCGAACGTGGTGTCGCCCGCGCAGATGAACTTCGCGGG
Organism: Mycolicibacterium flavescens; assembly: GCF_001722335.1. Taxonomy (GTDB): domain Bacteria; phylum Actinomycetota; class Actinomycetes; order Mycobacteriales; family Mycobacteriaceae; genus Mycobacterium; species Mycobacterium flavescens. The sequence goes on along the minus strand of NZ_MIHA01000023.1, from coordinate 38,036 downwards.
GTCTGTCCCGACGATCAGCACGCCCTGCCCGTAGTCCCATTCGCAGTCGGCGGGCTTGGGCGGGGGAGACCAGTCGCGGTCCATGATGTCGCAGCGCGCATAGTCCGGATCGAGGCGGCACGCGATGTTCCCCGACGGGGTGATGAACCCGGTCGACTCGCTGACCTCCCGCTCGACGGTCGTTGTGGACGATCCCGGTGTCTGCTCGGCCGACCCGACACCTGCCGTCGTGGACTCCCCGCAGCCCGCGACCACGGTCACGCAGGCCAGCACAACGGATCCGCGCCCGGCGAAGGAAACCATCACCGGCGACCCTAGTCCCGTACCGTTCCTCGGGAGCCGAAAAGCGATCGGCTGATTCGGGTCGCGGCGGCCCCGCGTGCTAGTCTTCGACGTCGTTCGGCCCTTCGGCCGACTCCCTCGGTCTCGTAGCTCAGTGGGAGAGCGTCCGCCTCACACGCGGAAGGTCGCTGGTTCGAACCCAGCCGGGACCACCACCAAATGCCCTGCTCGGAGTGCTTCGATCATCGAGGTCACGCGGCGAAGACGGAAATGACGACGACTCACCTGGCGGTCCAGCTGGCCCAGGGCGGCACCGCTGAGTGGACCGGCCCGGCAGTTCGCGCAGCGCTGTTCACCTCCGCCGGGGTGGCGTTCATCGTGGTCGGTGTCCGCCGTCGGCTCGCCCGCGCTCGCTGGAACCGCGACGACGACCGCCGCCTCCTGAACCCGGATGCGCCGTCCGATGACCATCGGCCCTCGGCGCCGCCGTCGGGCGGAACCTGGTTGGTTGTCGCCGGTGCGGTGCTGACACTCCTCGGGCTCCTGCACATCCTCGACCTCGCCGCGACGCTGCGGGTGTCGGGTCTGATTTGACGGACACGACGCTCACAGCCCCAGCGACCGCTGGACACCCGTCAACGTCTGAGCCGATCGTCGCAACCCCTGCCACTCGTCCGGCGCCATCGCCACCTCCAACGTCCGCGAGGCGCCCGACCGCCCGATGACCGTCGGCAGCGACAGCGCCACATCGACCAGGCCGTGGGCACCGTCCTGCACCGTCGACACCGGCAGCACCCGGTGCTGATCCTGGAGCACGGCCTCGATGATGCGCGCGGTCGCCAGCCCGATCGCCAGGTTCGTCGCGCCCTTGCCGGCGATGATCTCGTAGGCGGCGTTGACCACCGCGGCGGTGATCTCCTCGCGCACGCCCGGCGCGAAGACCGGTACGCCGTCGATGCGGTACTCGGCGGCCGAAACCCCGCCGATCGACACCGTCGACCACAGCGGGATCTCCGAGTCGCCGTGCTCACCGACGATGAACGCGTGCACATTGCCGACGGCCACCTGCGCCCGCTCGGCGATCATCACGCGGAATCGAGAGGAGTCGAGCAGTGTGCCCGACCCGAAGATCCGCCCGTGCGCCGGTTGCACCGCCTTCACCGCCGCGTAGGTCACCACGTCCACCGGATTCGTGACGAACACGATCACCGCATCGGGGGAGTGCTCGAGCAGCTTCGGTGTAAGTTGTTGCGCCATCGCCACATTCGCGGTCGCCAGATCGAGCCGGCTCTGCCCGGGGTGCTGCTTGGCCCCGGCGGTGACGACGATCAACGCCGAGTCCGCGGTGACCGCGATGTCGTCGGAACCGACGACCGGACAGTGCGGGACGAACTGGCTGCCGTGGGTCAGGTCCAGCACCTCGGCCCGCACCTTCGCCGCGTTGGTGTCATACAGGGCCAGCGATCCCGCCGACCCGCGGATCAGGCACGCGTAGGCGATCGCGGTACCCACCGACCCCATGCCCACCACCGAGACCTTGCTGCCCGGTCGCGGCGGTGTGCCGCCGACGGCCGTCAGCGGCGTCGCCGCCAAATCAGGAAACCCACCGCCAGCGCCGCGGCCAGTGCGATCGCCGCCACCGGGACCGATTTCTCGGGATTGTCGGTCGCCGTGTGCCGGACCGCGTCGGCTGTCTGCACGACGCGCTCCCTGGCCTCGGCGGCCTTGTCCTTGGCGGCCTCCTTGGTCTCGTCGACCTTCTCCTTGGCGCGCTCCTTGACGTCGAGCTTGGCCTGCAGCGCCTCGACCGTCTCCCCGAGTTCGGCGCGGGTCTGTTCGATGTCGGCCTCGATGTCGTCCTTGCCGGCGTCCGGGCCGGGCTCGGGGCGCGGGTTGGGTGCGGTCATGAGCGGGCGTCCTTCAGTTCCTGGATGTCGGCCTTGACGGTCTCGACCGTTCGCGGCGCGGCCGGCGTGACCTCCTGCGCCTGCTTGCGCCCGACCAGCGCGGCGATTCCCGCCACCACGAACAGCGCCGCCGCGACGATCAGCGCGGCCGCCCACACGTCGAGCACCAGCGCCAGCGCCGCCACCGCCGCGGCGATCAGCGTCGCCGCGCCGAAGAACGCGAGCAGGCCCGCGACGCTGAACAGCCCGGCGCCGATGCCCGCATGTTTGGCCGATTCTTGAAATTCCTTCTGCGCCAACCGCATCTCGTCACGCACTAACCGTGAGGTCTGCGTCGACAACTGACTCATCAACTCGCCGATCGACGCGTCCGCGGTAGGTCTCGGTTGCACCGTCATCACATACCAACCTCTGACTTGTCCTGATCTGTCGCGACAGAGATGCCCGTGGTCAGGAGCACCGAAACGTCGCGGCCCGTTGAATTCAAAGGACGCCGTCGGTGACGGGCGGGGCACTCCTCGGCAACGGTTCGGCAACCACCCCCGCGCGAACAGGTTCGATCCCTGATATTGAGCAGTGGCCTTCGGTCGGGAACCGCATCGAAATGACGCTCTACCATGCCGAACCGGTCACCTTTTGGAAACGGAGCGGTGCGCCGTGGTGCGTCGTCGAGGATCGGCTGCTGATATTAACGCGGCCGTCTAAACACGGCCTCTCCGCGGGCGCGAAGGCCCGCGGCCGGAATGTTCTACAGCGTGAATGAAGGGATCGACGTCGATGACGGCCTTGAGACGAGTCAACATCGCAGCAGCTGTCGGGGCTGGGCTGTGTGCGGTAACCATGGCGTTGAGCCCGGCCGCGTTGGCGGGTGGCTACGAGTGTGTCGAGACGGCGTCCGGGGATGCACCCGCCGGCGCCCCGGTCGGCGCGGTGTGCGCGCCGCTCACCGACATGGCCGGTGGTGCGCCGATGGCGTTCCCCGGCCCGCCGCCGGTCGCGCCTCCGCCCGTGGTGCCGCCCGTGGCCCCGCCGCCGGTGGTGCCCCCGCTGGCGCCACCCGTGCCCGTCGTCCCGATCGTGCCCGCGGCCGGCGCGCCGGTGGTCGGCGCTCCGTTGACGACGATGGGCGGCGCGGCGGCCGGCAAGGGTGACCCCGTGGTCCCGCCCGCGCCGGGAGCGCCGGTTGCGGGTCAGCCGATTGCGCCCGGACCCCACGTCTAGCGGGCAGGCGGTGCGCTGAGGATAATTCCATCCGGGTTGGCCCGGCGACGAGGACACTCGTCGTCGGGCCAAATCCATTCCTTGGCAACAAAATTCGTCTCGTAGTAGCCTCAGGCTCGTCGTGGCCGAACCGTGACGGATCCTTGATCGAATTGGATGCCCGGGCGCGGGTGCAAACGACCGTCGCTCCCATAACATTATTGACATCATTGTAATTTCAAGGGAGCGAACGAGATTGCGTGGGGTTGTTCGGTGTGTTCTTTCCGCGGTGGTCATTACGACCGGCGTGGTGGCCGGGCCGGCTGAAGAAAGCGTGGCCGCGGTCGTTCCGACGCTGAGGCAGGCCATCACGTCGATTGCGCCGTCGCAGGGTCACGTCGTCGGTGTCGCGCACCCGATCGTCGTGACGTTCGGCGCGCCGGTCGTGGACCGCGAACTGGCGCAACAGGCTCTGAACATCTCGTCGCTGCCGGCCATGAGCGGTCGCTTCGAATGGCTCGACGCGCAGACCGTCCAGTGGCTGCCGGACCGATTCTGGCCTGCCCACAGCACGATTGCGCTGTCGGTGGGCGGTGTGAAGACCAACATCGCGACCGGACCCGCGGTCGTCGGGGTCGCCAACATCAGCGACCACACGTTCACGGTCACGATCGACGGCGTCGACGCCGGTCCACCGCCGATCCTGCCCGCCCCGCACCACCGGCCGCACTTCGGTAAGCCCGGCGTGTTCCCGGCGTCGATGGGCAGGCCCGAGTACCCGACCCCGGTGGGCACCTACAGCGTGTTGGCCAAAGAGCGTGACGTACTGATGGATTCGAGCAGCGTGGGTATCCCGGTCAGCGCCGACGACGGCTATCTGCTCGACGTGGAATGGGCCGTGCGGATCACCAAGCGGGGCATCTTCGTGCACTCGGCACCGTGGGCGGTCAACGCGCTGGGCTACGAGAACGTCAGCCACGGCTGCATCTCGCTGAGCCCCGAGGACGCCGAGTGGTACTTCAACACCGTCAAGGTCGGCGATCCGGTCATCGTGCAGGAGAACAGCGTCGAAGTGCCGCGCCCGCGGGTGGAACCTGAGAACCCCGAGGTTCCTCGCGTGATCTCGCGGTGAGCAGCGCCGCGAGTCGCTAAGGTTGCGCCCACGCTCGAGCGGAAGGACGCGAACCAGGTGGACGGAACCAAACCTCCCGTTCTGTTCCTGCACGGAGTGTTCGGTTCGCCGTCACTGCTGACGCCGTGGACGGCGTTTTTCGAGAACGCGGGCTTCGAGTGCCACGCGCCCGCACTGCCGGGGCGCGAGCCGACCGACGATGATGTGCTGGCGCGCACCGGGATCGAGGACTGCTTCGAGGTGGCCCGCGCCGCGTTCGACCGGCTCGACACCGCGCCGATCGTCATCGGGCACAGCATGGGCGGGTTGCTCACGCAGAAGCTCGCCGCAGCACGCACCCCACGCGCAGCGGTGCTGCTGGCGTCGATCCCGCCCGGAGTCCTGTGGCCGCAGCTGCGCCCACTGCCGCATCTGTTTCCGCTGCTGCCGAAAATCCTTGCGGGCAAGCCTTTTCGTCCCTCGGAGCGGACGCTGCGCGAGGTGCCGCTGAGCACGTTGACCCGAGCCGAACAGGATGAGCTGCTTCCGCGGCTGGTCCGCGACTCCGGCCGGGTGTTCCGCGAGATGTCGATGGGAGCGGCGTCGACGCGCGTCGACGCCCGCGCCGTCACGTGCCCGGTGCTCTGTGTCAGCGCGGGCGAGGATCGCAATGTCGCGCAGTGGATGTCGCGTCGCCTCGCGGCGACCTACCAGGCCGAACACCAGGTGCACCCGCGGCTGCCGCACTGGATCATCGCGGCGTCCGCGGTCGACGAGGTGGCTCCGCCGGTGCTGGCCTGGCTCACCGCAACGCTCGGCCTGACGAGCTAGTGTCCTGAGTCGTTGAATCGGGTGCAGTGCATCGTCATGGGTCATTTGGGCCGCGAGATCTGCATGAGGGTCGTTACCAGCGCGGTTTCACAGCCCTCGTGCAGATCTCGAAGAACGTCGACACCATGTGGCCGGTCCGAATCCCGCGCACTGCTGTGTCTGAACTTTCGACTCAGGACACTAGTTACGGCTGTCCGGTACGTGTGACTTCTCGACCAGATCCGTCGCCACGGTGGTCAACGGGACGTTGGAATCCTGGGACAACTTGCGCAGCAACTCGAACGCCTGGACCGCGTCGACGCCGTAGCGTTCCATGATCATGCCCTTGGCCTGCCCGATGATGTCGCGGCTGGCCAGCGCCCGCTTGAACTGCTCGTCGCGGCGCGCGGCGTTCCACGCCACCGACGAATGCGCCGCGAACACCTGGCCGATGATCCGCGACTCGTCGGTGAACGCGTGCGGTTGTTCGGAATAGACGTTGAGCGCGCCCATCGCCTCGCCATCCATGAACAGCTGAAACGCCATGATCGACCGGATCGGAGTCTCGGCCAGCGCATCCTCGCGATAGCGCGGGAAGCGGTCGTCGGACACCAGATCCGCGACGTAGACGACCTTCTCCTCCCACGCCGCGGTCAGGCACGGGCCTTCCTGGTGGCGTTGCTGGATCTTGTCGAGCAGCATCGGATACGGGTGGCTGGCCGCCGGCGTTTCGACGAGGCGCGACTTACGGGTCACCGTCACCCCGGCGTACTGCGCGCCGGGGATCTCGACCGCCGCATGCTCGGCCAATTCCGCGATCACGGTGTCGGCGTCGGTGCGGTTGTACAGCCCGCGCACGAGCTCTGCGATGCGCAGATGGGTGTGCTCGCGCTCGTCGGGTTCCTTCGCCATCACCATTGAGAAAATCCTTCGCTCAGTCGCCCAAGATTACGCGCTGAGCCTGGATGTCAGGCACCGGATCGGCACCGTACTTCGAGGTATCCGGCGCCTCAGAGCGCGGCCAGGTAGCGGTCGGTGACCACCCGCTGCACCAGTGAGGTCACCGGGGCGCCCAGCCGGCTCCACCAGGTGGCGTGCCGCGAGAAGGCGGTGACCACCGCCGACACCTCGTCGGTGACCGGGTCGTGGACCACTAGGAACAACTCCTCGCCCGACTCGGCGTGCCCGGGCAGCGTGCCGTAGGCGAAGCCCCGGCGGTGGGGTTCGTCGACGACGTAGACCACGCGACACGGTGCCGGGATCGGCCCGAGTCGCACGATCACCTCCGCGCCGACCTCGGCGACCGGCGTCGTCGGCTCCACCCGCACCCCCGCCCCGCGCAGCATGCCCCACCGCAGGCCCGCCGCGGCGGCCTCCTCGAAGCGGGCACGACCCCGGCCGATGACCGCGCTCTTGTGCACGTGGTGATAGCCGGAGGGCAGCTCACCGGCGGTCGCGCCGACCTCCGGATAGGTCAGCGGCAGCGCGGCAAGATCGCTCAGTCTCACAGGAAAACGATGGCATTCCCGGCGTACGGTCGGTGAAATGACCACCCCAACCGCGCACGCATCCGGCACCTACACCCTCGGCGACCTGACGGTCCACCGCCTCGGCTACGGATCGATGCGGCTGACCGGGCCGGGCGTGTGGGGTCCGCCGCGCGACCGCGACGAGTGCGTGCGCGTGCTGCGCCGCGCCGCCGAGCTCGGGGTCGACTTCATCGACACCGCCAATTCCTACGGGCCCTACGTCTCGGAGGAACTGATCCGCGAGGCGCTGCACCCGTACGACGGCGTCGTCATCGCGACCAAGGCGGGCCTGCTGCGCACCGGACCCGACGGATGGGCGCCGCTCGGGTTCCCCGAATACCTGCGCCAGGAGTGCGAGATGAGCCTGCGCCGCCTCGACACCGAGACCATCGACCTGTTCCAGCTGCACCGCATCGACGCGAAGTTCCCCGCCGAGGATCAGATCGGCGAGCTGCTCAAGCTGCAGCAGGAAGGCAAGATCCGCCACATCGGTCTCTCGGAGGTCACCGTCGAGCAGCTCGAGGCCGCGCAGAAGGTCGCCCCGATCGTGTCGGTGCAGAACATGTACAACATCACCACACGCACGGCCGAACCTGTGCTCGAAGCCTGCGAGGCCCACGGCATCGGCTTCATCCCGTACTTCCCCCTGGCGGCCGGGCCGCTGGCCGCGCCGGACGGACCGCTGCAGCGCATCGCCGCCGACCACGGCGCCACCGCCTCTCAGCTGGCGCTGGCATGGCTGCTGAAGCGGTCCGCGGTCATGCTGCCGATCCCGGGCACCTCGAAGGTGGCCCACCTCGAGGAGAACATCGCCGCCGCCGACATCGAGCTGTCCGACGCCGAGTTCGACACCCTGAGCAAAGCCGGATCAGCCAGCCGGTGAGGTAGGCAATACGGTGTTCGGGTGGCAAGCGACGCGCATCCCGGCGGCGGATTCAACCCGCCCGACCCCACGGACCAGGGTGGACCCGACTACGGCCGGTTCATCGACGCGATCCGCACGCTGCAGGACCACGCCCGCGCCGCCAACGCCCCCGACCACGTGATCACCGAGGCGGCCGACCTCGTGGACAAGGTGTCGCAGCTGCTGGCGCCCTACGAAGCCGACGAGTGGTCGTCGCCGTCAGGGCGGCGGGTCGACCTGCCCGGGCGCGGAAACCTGCTGTCGATCCCGCTCGACGTCGACATCACCGCGGAGCAGCGGGTCGTCGGCACCGCCCGGTTCCGGCGGTTCCACCTCGGGCGCAACGGCGCCGCGCACGGCGGGGCCGTCGCGCAGCTGTTCGACGCGCTGCTGGGGTACACCGCGTTCAAACTCAGCGGCAGCGGCGCGCAACGCACCGCGTTCCTGCACGTCGACTACCGCAGCATCGCGCGCATCGAGACCGAGTACCGCGTCGACGCCGGCATCGACCGCATCGAGGGCCGCAAGATCTTCGTGTCCGGGCGGGTGTTCGACGACGACGTGACCGTCGCCGAGGCGCATGCGCTGTTCGTCAAACTCAAGCCGGGCCAGCCGTGAACCTGACCGACCTCAAACGGCGGTGGGCCCGCTGGCGCGACCAGCTGCGTGAACGTCCCCGCCTGGAACTCGGCTACCGCCTCGCCGTCGGGTTCGTCGGGGTGGTCGTGCTGACCGCCGGGATCCTGGCCATCCCGTACCCCGGGCCCGGCTGGGCGATCGTCTTCATCGGACTCGGCATTCTGGCCACCGAGTTCGACTGGGCCCGGCGCCTGCTGGGATACGTGCGCGAGCGCTACGACAAGGCGATGGACTGGTTCAAACAGCAGGGCCTGTGGGTGCAGCTGCTCGGGGCGGCGTTCACCGCCGCGGTGGTGGTCGGCACGCTGTGGCTGCTCGGCGCGGTCGGCTTCTTCGCAGACCTCGTCGGTATCGAGCACGAGCTACTGAAGAGCCCTATTGGCTTCGGGTCGTGACCACCGACCCCGATAGCATGGTCGCGTCCTCAGTCCGTTGACAGTGAAAGCTTGGAGAGATCCGATGACCGCCGCCGCAAACCCCACCCCAGCTGCCCCGATCCGGGTCGCTGCCGGGACCACCGCGGGTGAGGCGGTGCGCGAGGCGGGTCTGCCGAGCCGCGGCGCCCCCGACGCCGTGGTCGTCGTGCGCGACGCCGAGGGCCGGCTGCGCGACCTGTCGTGGGTGCCCGACGCCGACGCCGAGGTGACCCCGGTGACCGCCGACAGCGACGACGGCCGCAGCGTCATCCGGCACTCCACCGCCCACGTGCTGGCCCAGGCCGTGCAGGACCTGTTCCCCGAGGCCAAGCTCGGCATCGGCCCGCCGATCACCGACGGCTTCTACTACGACTTCGACGTCGAGCGCGCCTTCACCCCCGAGGATCTGGCGGCGCTGGAGAAGCGCATGCGCCAGATCGTCAAGGAGGGCCAGCTGTTCTCCCGGCGGGTCTACGACTCCAAAGACCAAGCGCGCGAAGAACTCGCCAACGAGCCCTACAAGCTCGAACTCGTCGACGACAAGTCCGGCGACCCCGACGTGATGGAGGTCGGGGGCGACGAGCTGACCGCCTACGACAACCTCAATCCCCGTACCCGCGATCGTGTTTGGGGCGACCTGTGCCGCGGCCCGCACATCCCGACGACGCGCTACATCCCGGCGTTCAAACTGACCCGCAGCTCGGCCGCCTACTGGCGCGGCAACCAGGACAACGCGAGCCTGCAACGCATCTACGGCACCGCCTGGGAATCGCAGGAAGCGCTCGACAAGCACCTCGAGTTCATCGAGGAGGCGCAGCGCCGCGACCACCGCAAGCTCGGCGCCGAGCTCGACCTGTTCAGCTTCCCCGACGAAATCGGTTCGGGTCTGGCGGTTTTCCACCCCAAGGGCGGGATCATCCGCCGCGAACTCGAGGACTACTCGCGGCGCAAGCACATCGAGGCCGGCTACCAGTTCGTCAACACCCCGCACATCACCAAGGCCGAGCTGTTCAAGATCTCGGGCCACCTGGACTGGTACTCCGACGGCATGTTCCCGCCGATGCACCTCGACGCCGAACTCAACCCCGACGGCAGTGTGCGCAAGCCGGGCCAGGACTACTACCTCAAGCCGATGAACTGCCCGATGCACTGCCTGATCTTCCGGTCGCGTGGCCGGTCGTATCGGGAACTTCCGTTGCGGCTCTTCGAGTTCGGCACGGTGTACCGCTACGAGCTCTCCGGCGTCGTGCACGGGTTGACCCGGGTGCGCGGCCTGACGATGGACGACTCGCACATCTACTGCACCCGCGAGCAGATGCGCGACGAGCTGACCTCGCTGCTCGGGTTCATCCTCGAACTGCTCGCCGACTACGGGCTGACCGACTTCTACCTGGAGCTCTCGACCAAGGACCCGAAGAAGTTCGTCGGGTCCGACGAGCTGTGGGAGGAGGCCACCGACGTGCTGGCCGAGGTCGGCGCCGCCTCCGGGCTGGAGTTGGTGCCCGATCCGGGCGGCGCGGCGTTCTACGGGCCCAAGATCTCCGTGCAGGTCAAAGACGCGCTGGGCCGCAGCTGGCAGATGTCGACGATCCAGTTGGACTTCAACTTCCCCGAGCGTTTCGAGCTGGAGTACACCGCCGCCGACGGCACGCGGCAGCGCCCGGTGATGATCCACCGCGCGCTGTTCGGCTCGATCGAGCGGTTCTTCGGCATCCTGACCGAGCACTACGCGGGCGCGTTCCCGGCGTGGCTGGCCCCGGTGCAGGTGGTCGGGATCCCGGTCTCCGACGACCACGTGCCGTACCTCGACGAGCTTGCGGCGCAGCTGAAGTCGCTGGGCATCCGGGCCGAGGTCGACGCCAGCGATGACCGGATGGCGAAGAAGATCGTCAACCACACCAACCAGAAGGTGCCCTTCATGCTGGTGGCGGGGGACCGCGACGTGCAGGCCGGCGCCGTCAGCTTCCGGTTCGGGGACCGCACACAGATCAACGGTGTGCCGCGGGAGGCGGCGGTCAAGGCCATCGCGGACTGGATCGCGAGGCGGCAGAACGCTACTCCGACCGCCGACCTGTTCGAGGTGGACGCATCGAAGTGAGCGCCGAAGAGCAGGGTTCGCCCGACGAGCAGAGGATCGTCGACCGCGGTGTCGGCGAACCCGACCACCTGCAGCGGCTGTGGACGCCGCACCGGATGACCTACATCGCCGAGGCGCCGATGAAGGGCGGCTCGGCCGAGTCCAAGCAGCCGTTCACCGACATCCCGACGATGTCCGACGAGGACGGTCTGGTCGTCGCGCGCGGTGAGTCAGTCTACGTCGTGCTCAACCTCTACCCGTACAACCCGGGCCATTCGATGGTGGTGCCGTACCGGCGGGTGTCCGAGCTCGAGGACCTCACCCCCGATGAGAGCTATGAGCTGATCCTGTTCACGCAGAAGATGATTCGCGTCATCAAGTCGGTGTCGCACCCGCACGGGTTCAACGTCGGGCTGAACCTGGGCAAGTCGGCGGGCGGGTCGCTGGCCGAACACCTGCACATGCACGTCGTGCCGCGCTGGAGTGGGGACGCCAACTTCATCACGATCATCGGCGGTTCCAAGGTGGTGCCGCAGTTGTTGCGGGAGACCCGCGAACTGCTGGCCGCGGAATGGGCCAAGCAGCAGTGAGCAACTTCTACCTGATGACCCGGGCGGCGTACGAGAAGATCAGCACGCCGATCGCCAAGGGCGCGCTCAAGGCCGGGTTCACCCCGGACAGCATCACGATCCTGGGCACCGCGGGGTCGGTGCTCGGCGCGCTGACGCTGTACCCGATCGGGCAGCTGTGGTGGGGTTCGGTGGCGGTGTGGTTCTTCGTGCTCGCCGACATGCTCGACGGCGCGATGGCCCGCCAACGCGGCGGTGGCACCCGGTTCGGCGCGGTGCTCGACGCCACCTGCGACCGGATCAGCGACGGCGCGATCTTCTGCGGGCTGCTGTGGTGGGCCGCCTTCGGGCTGCAGAGCACCTCGCTGGTGGTCGCGACCGCGATCTGCCTGGTCACCTCGCAGGTCATCTCGTACATCAAGGCCCGTGCGGAGGCCAGCGGGCTGTCGGCCGAGGGCGGCCTGATCGAGCGGCCCGAACGGCTGATCATCGTGCTCGTCGGGGCCGGGCTGTCGGGGCTGTTCGGGGTGGAGTGGCTGCTGCACGCCGCGATGTGGGTGCTGGCGGTGAGCAGCCTCGTCACGCTCGGGCAGCGGGTGCACAGCGTGCGCACCTCCCCGGGGGCGATGGACAAGCTGGTCAAACCCGACGCCAGCGGCGATGAACCGGAGACGACCGAGCCGTGACCACCACTCCCTCAGGGCCGACGGCCAGCGCCAACCCGCTCGGTGGCCTGCTCGCGGACTGGGGGTACGCCGCCGGTTGGCGGGTGGTGCGCGCACTACCGGAGTTCGTCGCGCGCAACGCTTTTGACGTCGGAGCTCAGATCGCGGCGCGCGGCGACGGGCCGGCGCAGCTGCGCAAGAACCTGGCCCGCGTGCTGGGTGTGGCCCCGGAAGAGGTGCCCGACGGGCTGATCCGCGACTCGGTGGCGTCGTATGCGCGGTACTGGCGTGAGGCGTTCCGGCTGCCGACCATGGACCATGAAGCGATCGGGCGCGAACTCGTCGTTGACGATGTGGACCTGCTGTGGAAGGCGCTCGAGGCGGGCCGCGGCGCGGTGCTGGCGCTGCCGCACAGCGGCAACTGGGACATGGCCGGCGTGTGGTTGGCGCAGAACTACGGCACGTTCACCACTGTGGCCGAACGGCTCAAACCCGAATCCCTGTACCGCCGCTTCGTCGAGTACCGCGAGGGGCTGGGCTTCGAGATCGTCCCGCTGACCGGCGGCGAGCGGCCGCCGTTCGAGGTGCTGGCCGAGCGGCTGCGCGACAACCGGCCGGTGTGCCTGATGGCCGACCGCGACCTGAGCCGCAGCGGGGTCCAGGTCGACTTCTTCGGCGAGCCGACCCGGATGCCCGCAGGCTCGGCCAGACTCGCGATCGATACCGGCGCGGCGCTGTTCCCGGTGCACTGCTGGTTCACCCCGGACGGCTGGGGCATGCGGGTGTTCCCGGAGATCGACACCTCGTCCGGCGACGTCACGGCCATCACGCAGGCGTTGGCGAATCGGTTCGCGCGCAACATCGCCGAGCATCCGGCGGACTGGCACATGATGCAGCCGCAGTGGCTGGCCGATCTGCCCGCCGCGCGGCGCGCCAAGCTGGAGTCGTCCTGATGCGCATCGGGATGGTGTGCCCGTACTCGTTCGACGTGCCCGGCGGGGTGCAGTCGCACGTGCTGCAGCTGGCCGAGGTGATGCATGAGCGCGGCCACCACGTCAGCGTCCTGGCGCCGGCGTCGCCGGGGGCGAAGCTGCCGCCCTACGTCGTCTCGGGCGGTAAGGCGGTACCGATCCCGTACAACGGCTCGGTGGCCCGGCTGCGCTTCGGGCCCGCCACGCATCGCCTGGTCAAACGGTGGCTGGCCGACGGCGAGTTCGACGTGCTGCACCTGCACGAGCCCAACGCGCCGAGCCTGTCGATGCTGGCGCTCAACATCGCCGAGGGCCCGATCGTGGCGACGTTTCACACGTCGACGACAAAGTCGTTGACGCTCAGCGTGTTCGAGCCGATCCTACGTCCGATGCACGAGAAGATCGTCGGGCGCATCGCGGTCTCGGATCTGGCGCGCCGCTGGCAGATGGAGGCCCTGGGCAGCGACGCCGTCGTGATCCCCAACGGCGTCGACGTGGCCTCGTTCGCGTCGGCCCCGCTGCTGGACGGCTATCCGCGCCCGGGCCGGTCGGTGCTGTTCCTGGGGCGTTACGACGAATCGCGCAAGGGCATGGCCGTGCTGCTGCGCGCGCTGCCGCGACTGGTGGAGCGGTTCCCCGACGTCGAGATCCTCGTCGTCGGCCGCGGCGACGAGGACGACCTGCGCGAGAACGCCGGAGACCTGGCGCGGCACCTGCGGTTCCTCGGTCAGGTCGACGACGCGCAGAAGGCCGCGGCGATGCGCAGCGCGGACGTGTACTGCGCTCCGCACACCGGCGGTGAGAGCTTCGGCATCGTGCTCGTCGAAGCGATGGCCGCGGGCACCGCGGTGGTGGCCAGCGACCTCGACGCGTTCCGGCGGGTCCTGGCCGACGGTGTGGCCGGGCGGCTGTTCCCCGTCGACGACGACCGCGCGCTGTCCGACGGGCTGATCGCCGTGCTCGACGACGCCGCGCTGCGGCAGAGCTACATCGATGCCGCCCGCGACGTGGTCCAGCGCTACGACTGGTCGGTGGTGGCCCGCCAGATCATGCGGGTCTACGAGACGGTCAGCGGCGCGGGCACCAAGGTCAGGGTGGCCGGCAGCGACGGCGGCAGAACCAGGAAGGCGACCGGAGGCGTCCGGTGATCACCTGGATCGTGGTGATCGCGCTGGCGGTGCTGCTGGTGATGATCCTGGCCGTCGGCGGGTGGGCGCTGCAGACCGCCAACCGGCTGGACCGCCTGCATGTGCGCTACGACCTGTCCTGGCAGGTGCTCGACGGCGCGCTGGCCCGGCGGGCAGTGGTCGCGCGTGCGGTCGCTGCCGACGCCTACGGCCGCGCACCGGAGGGCCGGCGGCTGACCGCCCTGGCCGACGCCGCCGAACTTGCGCCGCGGTCGGGACGCGAAGCCGCCGAGAACGAGTTGTCGGCCGCGTTGGCGGTGGTCGACCCGGAGTCGCTGCCGCTGGCGCTGGTGTCCGAACTCGCCGACGCCGAGGCGCGGGTCGTGCTGGCCCGTCGCTTCCACAACGATGCTGTGCGCGACACGCTGGCGCTGCGCGAACGGCCGCTGGTGCGCCTGCTGCGCCTGGGCGGAACCGCGGCGCTGCCAACCTATTTCGAGATCGTCGAGCGGCCGGATCCGGGCGCCGAGGTGGCTCGGCGGTGAGCTGGCGCACCTCGGCGCGGGTGGTGCTGCTCGACGAGTCCGGTGCGGTGCTGCTGTTCCGCGGGTCCGATCCGTCGCTGGCCGACGCCCCGCGGTGGTGGTTCACCGTCGGCGGGGCCGTCGAGCCGGGGGAGGCGCTCGCCCAGGCCGCCGCCCGCGAGGTCGCCGAGGAGACCGGCCTGCGGGTGGCGGCCGATGCGCTGGTCGGCCCGCTGTGGCGGCGGCAGGCGGTGTTCGAGTTCGACGGCGCGGTGATCCGCAGCGAGGAGTTGTTCTTCGTGCACCGCACCGCCCGGTTCGAGCCGTCGATCGGCGGTCACACGGCGCTGGAGCGGCGCACGATTCACGGCTACCGCTGGTGTGATGAGACAATGATCCGAGAGCTGGGCGCCGCGGGCGAGACGGTCTACCCCCTGCAACTCGGTGAGCTGCTCGAGGAGGCCAACACACTCGCCGACGCGCGCGGTGACGCACTGCGGAAGCAGTTGCAAACGATCCGTTGAAGTGCGGAATCAATAGATTTGCCGACGTACGTAGACTGGATCAGTACATATGTGGAGGAGATAGGCGTGGATACCGCAGGCAACGGATCCCAGACCGGAACCGCCCGGGTCAAGCGCGGCATGGCCGAGATGCTCAAGGGCGGCGTCATCATGGACGTCGTCACCCCCGAGCAGGCGCGCATCGCCGAGGGGGCCGGCGCGGTCGCGGTGATGGCGCTCGAACGTGTTCCGGCCGACATCCGCGCGCAGGGCGGGGTGTCGCGGATGAGCGACCCCGACATGATCGAGGGCATCATCGACGCGGTCACCATCCCGGTGATGGCCAAGGCGCGGATCGGGCACTTCGTCGAGGCGCAGATCCTGCAGAGCCTCGGCGTCGACTATGTCGACGAGTCCGAGGTGCTCACCCCGGCCGACTACACCAACCACATCGACAAGTGGAAGTTCACCGTGCCGTTCGTTTGCGGCGCCACCAACCTCGGTGAGGCGCTGCGGCGCATCACCGAAGGCGCAGCGATGATCCGGTCCAAGGGGGAGGCCGGCACCGGCGACGTGTCCAACGCCACCACCCACATGCGCAAGATCGGCGGCGAGATCCGCCGGCTGACGTCGCTGTCGGAGGACGAACTCTACGTCGCGGCAAAGGAATTGCAGGCCCCCTACGACCTCGTCGTCGAGGTGGCCCGCGCGGGCAAGCTCCCGGTGACGCTGTTCACCGCCGGCGGCATCGCGACCCCGGCCGATGCGGCGATGATGATGCAGCTCGGCGCCGAGGGCGTGTTCGTCGGATCGGGCATCTTCAAGTCCGGCAACCCCGCCGAGCGCGCGGCCGCGATCGTCAAGGCCACCACGTTCTACGACGATCCTGACGTGCTGGCGAAGGTGTCGCGCGGGCTGGGCGAGGCGATGGTCGGCATCAACGTCGACGACATCCCGGTCCCGCACCGGCTCGCCGAACGCGGCTGGTAGACATCTACGCGTGGCTATCGAGGAGATCCTCGATCTAGAGCAGATCGAGGTCAACATCTACCGCGGTGGCGTGTTCAGCCCCGAATCCGGTTTCCTGCAACGCACTTTCGGCGGCCACGTCGCCGGTCAGTCGCTGGTCTCGGCGGTGCGTACCGTCGACCCGAAGTTCCAGGTGCACTCGCTGCACGGCTACTTCCTCAAAGGTGGTGACGCCCGCGCGCCGTCGGTGTACACCGTCGAGCGGATCCGCGACGGCGGGTCGTTCTGCACGCGGCGGGTCAGCGCCATCCAGCACGGCGAGACGATTTTCTCGATGTCGGCGTCGTTCCAGACCGACCAGAGCGGTATCGAGCACCAGGACGCGATGCCCAGCGCGCCGCCGCCGGACAACATCCCCGACTTCAAGTCGGCCAGCAAGGTGTTCGACGACGCCAGTTTCCGCCAGTTCGACGAGTGGGACGTGCGCATCGTTCCGCGCGACCAGTTGCAGCGCTCACCGGAAAAAGCGTCGCAGCAGCAGGTCTGGTTCCGGCACCGCGACCCGCTGCCCGATGATCCGGTGCTGCACATCTGCGCGCTGGCCTACCTGAGCGACCTGACGCTGCTGGGTTCGGCGCAGGTCCATCACGTCGAGGAGCGCAACCACCTGATGGTCGCGTCGCTCGACCACGCGATGTGGTTCATGCGGCCGTTCCGCGCCGACGAGTGGCTGCTCTACGACCAGTCCTCGCCGTCGGCGTGCGGCGGTCGCGCGCTGACCCAGGGCAAGCTGTTCAACCAGTACGGCGAGATGGTGGCGGCGGTCATGCAGGAGGGGCTGACCCGCTACCGCCGCGGCTACACACCGTGAGCGCTCCGCGCGTCGGGGTGCTGGCTCTGCAGGGCGACACCCGCGAGCACCTGGCCGCGTTGCGGGAAGCCGGCGCGGAGGCCTCGACGGTGCGGCGGCTGCGCGAGCTGGAGGCGGTCGACGCGCTGGTGATCCCCGGCGGCGAATCCACCGCGATGAGCCACCTGCTGCGCGAACTCGACCTGCTCGAGCCGCTGCGTTCGCGGCTGGCCGACGGGATGCCGGCCTACGGGTCGTGCGCGGGGATGATCCTGCTGGCCTCGGAGATCCTCGACGCCGGGGTGGCCGGCCGCGACGCCACCCCGCTCAAGGGCATCGATATGACGGTGCGGCGCAACGCTTTCGGACGCCAGGTCGATTCGTTCGAGGCCGACATCGCGTTCGAGGGCGTCGACGGGCCGGTGCACGCGGTGTTCATCCGCGCCCCGTGGGTGGAGCGGGTCGGCCCGCAGGTGCAGGTGCTCGCGCAGGCCGGCGGCCACATCGTCGCGGTGCGCCAGGGTCAAACGCTGGCGACGTCTTTTCATCCGGAGATGACCGGGGACCGTCGCATCCACAAACTGTTCGTCTCGATGCTCTAGTCCCCGAGCGATCTGTGAGTGATTTCGATCGCTGACCGAGCGAAATCACTCACAGATCGCCCGCTGCGGGGTCAGCGGATCGGCAGACCCGTGACCGCCCGGCCGATCACCAGGCGCTGGATCTCGCTGGTGCCCTCGAAGATCGTGAAGATCTTGGCGTCGCGGTGCATCCGCTCGACGGGGTAGTCGCGGGTGTAGCCGTTGCCGCCGAGGATCTGGATCGCCTCGTCGGTCACGTACACCGCGGTCTCGCTGGCGACCAGCTTGGCCATCGAGCCCTCGGCGTTGTCGAAGGCCTTGCCGTTGCGGGCCATCCAGCCGGCGCGCCACACCAGCAGGCGGGCGGCGTCGATCCGGGCCTTCATGTCGGCCAGCTTGAACGCGATGGCCTGGAATTCGCCGATCTTGCGGCCGAACTGCTCACGCTGCAGCGCGTAGTCCAGGGCGTACTCGTAGGCTGCGCGCGCGACGCCGACGGCCATCGCCCCGACGGTCGGGCGGGTGCGCTCGAAGGTGGCCAGCGCGGCCTGGCTCTTGGCGCTCTTGCCTTCGCGTGCGCGCGCGATGCGCTCCTCGAACTTCTCGCGGCCGCCGACGATCAGGTTTCCGGGCAGGCGCACGTCCTCGAGCACCACCTCGGCGGTGTGCGAAGCGCGGATGCCGTGCTTGAGGAACTTTTGGCCCTGCCGGAACCCCGGCGTGTTCGGCGGGATGATGAACGTGGCCTGCCCGCGGGTGCCGAGTTCGGGGTACACCGACGCGACGACGATGTGCACCTCGGCGATGCCGCCGTTGGTGGCCCAGGTCTTGGTGCCGTTGAGCACCCACTCGTCGGTGGCCTCCTCGTAGCGGGCGCGGGTCAGGATCGCGCCGACGTCGGAGCCCGCCCCCGGCTCGGAAGAGCAGAACGACGCCACCTTCGGGTCGTCGACGGTGCCGAACATCTGCGGCAGCCATTCGCCCATCTGCTCGGGGGTCCCGTTGGCGGCCAACGACGCCGCGGCCAGGCCGGTGCCCAGGATCGACAGCGCGATTCCGGCGTCGCCCCAGAACATCTCCTCGAACGCCACGAGCATGCCGAGCCCGGACGGCTCACCGGCCTGTTCGGCGAAGAACTCCATCGAGTACACGCCGACCTTGGCGGCCTCCTGGATGATCGGCCACGGCGTCTCCTCGCGCTCGTCCCATTCCGCGGCGGCGGGCCGGATGACGTCGGTAGCAAATTCGTGCACCCAGTCGCGAATGTGGACCAGATCCGGCGACAGTTCGAGCGAGAAGGTCATGCCGGCGATCTTACTCCGGAGTAAGTTGGGACGGAAATCACTGTGGTCGGGCTAACAGGTCCGCGTGGGAAGGATCAGCCGGGACGCCGACAGCACTGTGTTCACACTGCTGGTTCCCACGCTGGCATGGCGGAAGTCCATGATCGCGGGCGTCCGCGGGTCCTGATCGTCGCTGGTCAGCACCAGCCGAATCCGCTCCCCGGGCCCGAAACGGCGGGCATTGGGGACCAGCGGGATGCGGTATTCGACCGGTTCGCCGACGGGGACCGCCGCGGGTATGCGACACGGCAGCACCGGCGCACCCGGCCGGCTCGCGGCGTCGTCGACTTCGCGCAGGCTCGCTCGCACCCAACCGGCGGTCACCTCCGAGACGGTGCCGTCGACGGCTACGCACTGCAGCGTCGCCATCCACGCGGTGTCCGCCGCGGTCGCCGCGGCCACCAGTCGCAGCTCCAGGTCGCCGACCACGTCGAGCGCGCCCTCCAGCGGCGCGCTGGTCCACACCAGGAAGCCGGGCGGATCGATGGGGCTTGACTTCGCGCGGTTGAGGCCGGCGCCGAGCACCAGGTACTCCCGGGCTCCGGCCTCACCCTCGTCGGCGGCGTCGAGCGTGCCGTCGGCCCGCAGCGCCCACTCGGTGAACGTGGTCGCCTCCGGGGGCCACTCGGCGCTCGTGTGCCAGCCGTCGGCGCCGGGCAGCACGTAGCGGACGGGCGGGCCGGACATGATGCCGGTGTCGCGTCCCTTCAGCCAGTGGTCGTACCAGGCCAGCGCCTCCGTGTGCAGGCTCTCCCACGGCCAGGTCAACCCGTGCCGGCCGAGCAGCGCCATGCGCACATTCGGATTGTGCGCCAACCCTTTCCAACAGGCGAATGTCGAGGGCAGGTGCAACGGCACGTTCTCCCAGTCGCAACCGAGGTACACCGGGATGTCGATGCGCTCCAACAGGTCGGTGAGATCGCGTTCGTCCCACCACTCGTCGCGCACAGGGTGCCTGGCGGCGACGTCGAGCCACAGGTCGTCCCACGGGTGCGGATCGTGGGGCAGTTTGAGCAGCTGACGCATCATCGTGACCGCGGACTCGCCGTTCATCGTGCCGAATTTGCGGTGCAGCGCAGGGAAATTGAGCACCTTGCGGGCCAGCTTCAGCGGCCGGCTGCGCCAGAACGCGTCGCTGCGGGCGGCGGTCAGTCCCATCATCGACAGAAACGGCGTCACGAACGAGGAGCTGAACAGACCGTGGTGGGTCGCCGCCTCGTAGAGGTCCGCGGTTGCCGCGACGGGGAAGATCGCCCGCAGATGGGGCGGGCGCTCGACGGCGGCCTCCAGTTGGGTCATCGCGAAGTAACTGATGCCGATCATGCCGACGGTGCCGTCGCACCAGGGTTGGGCGGCGACCCACTCGACGAGGTCGTACATGTCCCGCCGCTCCTGACCGTCGAAGAAGCCGAAGGTGCCGCCGGATCCGCCGGTACCGCGGACGTTCGCGATGACGTGCACGTAGCCGCGGGTCACCCAGAAGTCGGTGACGCCCGCTTCGATGAAGCCGGCCGGCGCGCCGAGGTCCTGGATCTGGCGCGGGTACGGCGACGCGGCGATGAGGGCGGGGAAGCGCTGCGCGGATTCGGGTCGATGCACGTCGGCCATCAGCGTCACGCCGTCGCGGACCGCAACCGCGACATTGACATCGTGGCGCACTCGGTATTGCGGCCGGCTGAGGTTGCGGTACGGCCGTCCGGTGTCCTGCGGGCCGTTGAGGGGCGTCGTTCCCATGAGTTTCACGCTACGTTGAAACTAGTCTCAACGCAACGTGAAACTTCTGTTAACCTTCGCGTATGGCCAGAAAGCCGGCGCCCGGGCCGCGCGACGAACGCGGGGTGCTCGCGGCGCGCATCCTGACCGCCGCCCGCGAGCAGTTCGCACAGCACGGCTGGGCGGGCACGACGATGCGGGCCGTCGCGCGCACCGCAGATGTCGACCCGGCGCTCGTCTACCACTACTTCGTTTCGAAGGAACGGCTGCTCGACGCGGCGACCGACCCGCCGCAGCGCTGGCTGCGAAGCGTCGCCGAAACCTGGACCACCCCGGTCGATGAACTGGGCGCGGCTCTGCTGCGGCTGATGCTCGGTGCCTGGCGCGATGACGAGATCGGTCCGGTCCTGCGGGCCGTGCTGCTGACCGCCGCGCACGAGGAGTCCACCCGCGACAAGCTGCGTCGCGTCGTGGAGTCCAGCCTGATCGGCGTCTCACAATTGGGTGTGAACGACGAGGACCGGCTGAGGCGCAGCGGCCTGATCTCGTCGCAGATCATGGGGCTGGCGATGATGCGTTTTGTTTGGAAGATCGACCCCGTCGCCTCGATGAGTGAAGATGACCTGATCGCTGCGGTCGCGCCGAACCTGCAGCGCTACGTCGACGGGGAACTCACATGACGCTGGTCGAGGTGGAACCGCAACCGCGAATCGACACGCTGGTGAGCAGGCCCGACGGCAGCCCCGCGCGGCGCACCGAATACGTCGGCACCGCCTGGTTCGACGGCAAGCCGATCATCACCGGCCTGACGATGCGTCGAGCACCCAACGCGCCGAAGGGAATCCGCACGCCGAACTTCTCGGCGTCGTTCTTCGTCCCGGACAGCCTGCCCTACGAGCGCACCGCCCTGGCGGAAGCGTCGCTGTCGGTGTCGGTGCTGCTGCAGGCGTCGGGGGAGACCGGGGCGATCGTCCACGCCGCCGCGACCTTCACCGACGATCCGTCGGGCGCCCCGACCTGGATCCAGGTGCACGTGCACGGCCACCTGGCCTGGCCCGCCGCGGTCGGCTACCGGATTGTGGCGTTGACGTCGCCCGACGCTGTGCGGTAGCCGACAAACCTCCACGTAGACTCGTCGGGCGGACTTAGCGCACGAATCAGCGCACAGGAGAGGTACTACCTGCATGAGCGGCCATTCCAAGTGGGCCACCACCAAGCACAAAAAGGCGGTCATCGACGCCCGACGCGGCAAGATGTTCGCCAAGCTGATCAAGAACATCGAGGTCGCCGCGCGTGTCGGCGGCGGCGACCCGGCCGGCAACCCGACGCTCTACGACGCCATCCAGAAGGCCAAGAAGTCGTCGGTGCCCAACGACAACATCGAACGCGCCCGCAAGCGCGGCAGCGGTGAGGAAGCCGGCGGCGCCGAGTACCAGAACATCACGTACGAGGGGTACGGCCCCAACGGCGTCGCGGTGCTCATCGAGTGCCTGACCGACAACCGCAACCGCGCGGCCGGTGAGGTGCGGGTCGCGATGACCCGCAACGGCGGCAACATGGCCGACCCCGGCTCGGTGGCCTACCTGTTCTCCCGCAAGGGCGTCATCACGCTGGAGAAGAACGACCTCAGCGAGGACGACGTGTTGACGGCCGTGCTCGAGGCGGGCGCCGAGGACGTCACCGATCTCGGTGACAGCTACCAAATCCTGTGCGAGCCAACTGATCTCGTCGCGGTACGCACGGCTTTGCAGGATGCCGGCATCGACTACGAGTCCGCCGAGGCGGGTTTCGAGCCCTCGGTCACCGTCCCGCTCGACGCCGACGGCGCACGCAAGATCATGAAGCTGGTCGACGCGCTCGAGGACCTCGACGACGTCCAGGACGTCTACACCAACATCGACATCTCCGACGAGGTCGCCGCCGAACTCGACGAGGATTAGAGGTTCATCGCGACCCGGTAGTGGCGGTGGGCGAACAGCCAGTCGCCGTCGACCCGCACCAACTCGTCGACGTACTCGCCGACCAGTTGCCGCACGGGTTGATCACGCAGCCGCAGGAACTCCAGGCAGTACGACCGCGCCTCGGCGCGCTCGCCCTGCACGCTCAGCGACGCCATCTGCGTGAAGAACGCCATCTGCTCGATCGCGGTGAAGATGCCGTGCCAGTGCTCGCGTAGCTCGTCCTTGCCGCGGCACTCGCCGCCGGAGCCGGTGCGACGGCCGTCGTCGGTCCAGCACGCCAGGTACGCCTCGAGATCTTTGCGGGTCACCGCGTCGCTGTAGTTCTCGAGGCGTTCCCGGATCAGTTGCCGGTCCTCGGTCGGCCCGCTGAACGTCATCCGCTCATTATCGGGCCCGGCCGGTCAGTGGCTGCCGTTGGACCGCACGAGTTCGTCGTCCTCGCAGTCGACTGTGTGGTCGAACGCCTTGGCCCGCTCCTCGGCTTCCGGGCTGCCGGAGAAGATGCCCGCGGCCACCCGCTTGGTCTCACCGGCTTCGCGACGTGCCTGCGGCTCCGGCGGCGGCGCGGCGGGCTGGATGCGCTGGATCGGCACCACGCCTCCAGTGCGCTGCACCCAGTCGACCAGGCCCTCGCGCACGGCGCACTGCAGGTCGTAGAGCGCCCCGGCGTTGTGGGCGCTGACGACGACGCGGACGCGGACCACACCGCCGACCGCGTCGGTCACCTGCAGCACGCCGCGGCGGCCGTCCCACAGGTCGCTCTCGGACAGCAGCCGGTCCAGCTCGGCGCGCATGTCGTTGATCGGGACGTTGAAGTCGACATCGAACTCGACGGTGCCCATGATCTCGGTGGCGCTGCGCGTCCAGTTCTCGAACGGCTCGGTGGTGAAGTAGCTCGACGGCAGCACCAGGCGCCGCTCGTCCCAGATCCGCACGACGACGTAGGTCAGCGTGATCTCCTCGATGCGGCCCCACCACTGACCGTTCTCGAGCTGCACGATGTCCCCGACGCGGATCGCCCCGGAGAACGCGATCTGCATACCGGCGAACACCGCACCCAGCGACGTCTGCGCGGCCAGGCCGGCGACCACCGACAACACACCGGCGGAGGCGAACACCGTCGTGCCGATGTCCGAGAACGACGGGAAGGTCATCAGGATCGCCGCGCCGCCGAGGACGACGACGACTGCGATCGCGAGCCGCCGAAGCACGGTGACCTGCGTGCGCACCCGTCGCCACAGCCGGTCGGCGTCGGAGATCTCCTCGCCACCGCCGCCGTAGCGCGCGATCATCCGCCGCTCGACGACCCGCACCAGGCCTGTCATCAGCCACGTGATCGACGCCAGGAGCAGGATCAACAGCCAGTGGTCGACCCAGCCGCGCCAGCTGTCGGACGTGTCCGAGGTGCGCCGGACCGCGACCGTGGCGGCGATCACCATCATCAGCATGCGCACCGGCTTGCGGGTGAGGATCTCGATGTCGCGGATCAGATCGCTACGGCGGCTGATCCGGGCCAGCACCCAGGTCACGATCACCCCGAACACGTACACAGCGGCGATCGCACCGGCCGCCCAGGCGGCGGTGACGGCGATATTGCTTGCGGTCTGCAGTTCGGTCTCGTCCGGCATGGGGATGAGGTTCACTCCACGAATCGGGGTCAGGTCTTTTCGCGACGCTAGCCGCGATACCCGTCCGAGTCACATCTCAATCCGGGGCGTCGCGCGCGGAATCGGCCGTCTCACAAGCACAATTACTGCGTGGCAGTGGTGCGTGACACAGCCGGTGCGGTGTGCGAAGTCAAGCGGCGTGTCCTGCCCGGCGGTGTCCGGCGCGGCGGCTAAGCTCTCGAACAGATGTTCACAGAAGGGGCCTGGCGTGCGTGTGATGGGAGTCGACCCCGGGTTGACGCGGTGCGGCCTGTCCGTCATCGAGAGCGGTAAGGGCCGGCAGGTCGTCGCCCTGGACGTCGACGTGGTGCGCACCCCGTCCGACGAGCCGCTGCACCGCCGGCTGCTGGCGATCAGCGAAGCGGTCGAGTACTGGATGGACACCCACCGGCCCGACGTCATCGCGATCGAGCGGGTGTTCGCCAACCAGAACGCCAACACCGCGATGGGCACCGCCCAGGCCGGCGGCGTCATCGCGCTGGCCGCCGCCCGACGCGACATCGACGTGCACTTCCACACGCCGAGCGAAGTCAAGGCCGCGGTCACCGGCAACGGCAACGCCGACAAAGCTCAGGTCACCGCCATGGTCACCAGAATCCTTGCGCTGCAGACCAAACCGACACCGGCCGACGCGGCCGACGCGCTGGCGCTGGCTATCTGCCACTGCTGGCGCGCCCCGATGATCGCGCGGATGGCGGCCGCGGAGGCGTTGGCCGCCGAGCAGCAACGCAAATACCGGGCCACCCTCAAGGCGAAAGCGAAGGCGACACGATGATCGCATCGGTACGCGGTGAGGTTCTCGACATCGCACTCGACCACGTGGTGATCGAGGCCGCGGGCGTGGGCTACAAGGTGATGGCGACCCCGTCGACGCTGGCCACGCTGCGCCGCGGCAGCGAAGCCCGGCTGATCACCGCGATGATCGTGCGCGAGGACTCCCAGACGCTGTACGGGTTCGCCGACGCCGATGCCCGCGACCTGTTCCTGACCCTGCTGGGCGTCTCCGGGATCGGGCCGAGCATCGCGCTGGGCGCGCTGGCCATGTACGACGGCCCCACGCTGCGCCAGGCGATCGGCGACGCCGACATCACCGCGCTGACCCGAATCCCGAAGGTCGGCAAGAAGACCGCCGAGCTGATGGCGCTGAGCCTGCGCGACAAGGTCGGGCTGTCCTCGCCGTCGGGCGCGACGACGGTGAGCGGGCATTCGGTGCGCACCCCGGTGGTCGAGGCGCTCGTCGGGCTGGGTTTCGCGGTCAAACAGGCCGAGGAGGCCACCGACAAGGTGCTGGCCAACGATCCGGAGGCCACCCAGTCCACCGCGCTGCGCGCCGCACTGTCGATGCTGGGTAAGAAGTAACCGATGAGCCGGTTCACCGACGACGACGACGCACCCGAGGAGCGCGAGGTCTCGCCGGCACTGACCGTCGGCGAGGGCGACATCGACGCCAGCCTGCGGCCGCGCTCGCTGCGCGAGTTCATCGGCCAGGCCCGCGTGCGCGAACAGCTCCAGCTGGTGATCGAGGGCGCCAAGAACCGCGGCGGCACACCGGATCACATCCTGCTCTCCGGTCCACCCGGGCTCGGCAAGACGTCGCTGGCGATGATCATCGCGGCCGAACTCGGCTCGTCGCTGCGGGTCACCTCCGGGCCCGCGCTCGAACGCGCCGGTGATCTGGCCGCGATGCTGTCGAACCTGGTCGAGCACGACGTGTTGTTCATCGACGAGATCCACCGCATCGCGCGGCCGGCCGAGGAGATGCTCTACCTGGCGATGGAAGACTTCCGGGTCGACGTCGTCGTCGGCAAGGGCCCCGGGGCCACCTCGATTCCGTTGGAGGTCGCGCCGTTCACCCTCGTCGGGGCGACCACCCGGTCGGGGGCGCTGACCGGCCCGCTGCGCGACCGGTTCGGCTTCACCGCCCACATGGACTTCTACGAGCCCGCCGAACTCGAACGGGTGCTGAGCCGATCGGCGGGCATCCTCGGCATCGAACTCGGCGCCGACGCTGGGGCCGAGATCGCCCGGCGCTCGCGCGGCACCCCGCGCATCGCGAACCGGCTGCTGCGCCGGGTCCGTGACTACGCCGAAGTGCGCGCCGACGGGGTGATCACCCGCGACGTCGCCAAGGCCGCACTGGAGGTCTACGACGTCGACGAGCTCGGCCTGGACCGACTCGACCGCGCGGTATTGACCGCGCTGACAAAGAGTTTCGGCGGGGGACCGGTCGGGGTGTCGACGCTGGCCGTCGCGGTCGGCGAAGAGGCGGCCACCGTCGAGGAAGTGTGCGAGCCGTTCCTGGTGCGCGCCGGGATGATCGCGCGAACGCCGCGCGGCCGGGTCGCCACCGCGCTGGCCTGGACTCATCTGGGGATGACACCGCCCGCCGGGGCCGGCGGTCTGGGACAGGTCGGGTTGTTCGACTAGGAGGGGACCGATGGGAAGCGGCACCATCAGGGTGGGCGGAGCACTGGGGATCTGCTCGGCGATCGCCGCGGTACCGGCGTATACGGCCGGTTCACCGGAGGCCGCCGGCGACGAACAGGCCTATTTCGACAGTGCCTCATCGCTTCTCACCACCAATGGTGCGATCCCGCTGCTGCACCTGGTGTTCGGTCTGCTGTTCGTCGCGGTGCTGGTCTCGATGCTGCGCTCGGCGGCCGGGCCCACCGGGGCGGTGTACGCGGCGCTGATCGGCGGTGCGGTGTTCGTCGCGCTGACCGCCGCCGGGCTCGCGGCCGAGGTCGCGGTGCCTGCGGCGACGCTGCAGTTCGCCGACGCGACGGTGGTGCAGTATTCGCAGCCGTTCCTCGGGCTCGCGGTCTGGCTGTACCACTACAGCCACATCGGTTCGGCCGCACTGATCGTGGCCACCGGCTACATCGTGTGGCGAACCGCGGTGCTGCCCAAATGGTCGGCGGCGTTGGCTGTGCTCGCGGTGCCCGCGTTGCTGCACACGTGGATCGGGCTCACCGGCGCCTACTGTGTGATCGCCTGGATGGCGCTGACCGGTCTGTTGATGTTGGCGATTCCGCCGGTGGTCCGCGTGGAAAGCGTAGGTGCGTAATGGGATTCGCAGGCCTGTTCTTCGCGGCGCTGGCCGCGCTGCTGCACGTCTACATCTGGGTGATGGAGTCGTTCACCTGGACCTCGCCGCGCACCCGCGCGACGTTCGGGCTGACCGAGGAACAGGCGCTGGCCACCAAGGAACTCGCCTTCAACCAGGGGTTCTACAACCTGTTCCTGGCGATCGTCACCGCGGCGGGCATCGTGATCGGCGGGCTCGGCTACAACTACGTCGGCATCGCGCTCATCTTCGCCGGCGTCGGTTCGATGCTGGCCGCGGCCGTCGTCCTGCTGGTGTCGTCGCCGGACAAGGCACGCGCCGCCGTCGTACAGGGCGTCTTCCCCCTGATCGCGGTTGTGCTGCTCGGTATCGCCGTCACGCTGTAGCGTCATCGAGGTGCGGCGATGGCTGAGCGTCTCGCTCGCACTTCTGGCCCTGGGGGCTTGCGGTGCGCCGCCGGTCGCCGCGCAGACCGCCGCGGAACCGGTGGGCCCGGTGGATATCGGTCACGGCCGGCAACTGTTTCTGCAGTGCCAGGGGCAAGGCTCGCCGCCGGTGTTCGTCATCCCGGGCAAGGGCAGCTACGCCGAGGTATGGAACGTCGTCATCCCACCCGACGACCCGATCCGGGCCTCCCGGTTCGACCTGATCGAGCAGGCCCGGTTCGTCGCGGGCCCCGACGCGGTGCAACCCACCGTGGCGAGGACCACCCGGATCTGCGCCTACGACCGACCCGACACACGCCCCGACGGCGTCGACCGGTCCACGCCGGTACACCAGCCGCACACCGTTGCGCAGGACGTCGAGGACCTGGTCGCGCTTCTCGGCGCGGCGGGACTGGATGGCCCGTTCGTGTTCGCGGCGCACTCCTACGGCGGGCTGATCCTCGACCTGCTCGCCCGGACACATCCCCAGCTGGTGGCCGGCATCGTGATGGTCGACGGGGTGTCGGAGTACCTGATGACGCTGGGCAGCCCCGCGCAGAACGCGGCGTTCGAACGCGACTCCGCGGCACCACCGGAACCGGGGGGAGAAGGCGTGCTGATGAGCGACGCGTTCGCCCGCATCCGCGACGCGCCGCCGCTGCCGCGGGTGCCGTCGATCGTGCTGAGCGCCGACAAGTTTCCCGCTCCCGCGGCGGTGACCCCGGAGAACTACACGCTCGCTCAGATCCATGCCGCCAACGATCTGCTGGCCGCCGAGCTGGGTACCGCCAACGTCGTCGCCACCGGCAGCGGACACAATCTGATGCTGTATCAGCCGAAATTCGTCTCCGACAACATCATCGACGTCGTTGAGCGTGTCCGCTCCGGCGGGTGACGTCAGCGGTTACAGCAGGCCCAGCCGCTGGAGATCGGTGACGTACTTGACGATCACCTCGCGGGTGACGTGCGGAATGTCCTTGTCCGGACCGATTTTGGCGTCCTGCACCGCGGTCCGGAACCGGTCGGTCGGGGCCAGCGATCCGCGAACCGGCACCTCCGGGTGCTGGTAGTTGTGCAGCAGCGGCAGCAAGGACGCTTGGCGCTGCCGTTCGGGCAGCGCGCGCACCGCGGTCTCGAACCGTTGCAACCAGCTCGCGTAGTCATCGACGCGTTCGACGGGATAGCCGGCCTCGATGATCCAGTCGACGTACTCGTCGAGCCCGATGCCGTCGTCGTACGGGTTCATCACATGGTAGGTCTCGAACTGCGCGTCGTGGCCGACCTGAACACCCAGCGTCGAGATGGCCTCGGCAATGAACTCGACCGGCAGTCCGTCGTAGTGGGCGCGTTGCCGGTTGCCGTCAACGTCGGTCTCGTAGAACGAGAACGGGGCGATGCCGCTGGCCACGAGGCTCAGGATCAGCCGGGTGAACATGTCGGGCACGTTGAGCTGTCCGGAGTAGCTGGTGTCGGCCAGGATCATGTCGCAGCGGAACACCGCCGCCGGCAGCCCGCACAGATCATGCGCCTCACGCAGTAGCACCTCCCCGGCCCATTTGCTGTTGGAGTAGCCGTTGGCGTAGCTGTCGTCGACGGTGCGCGTCGGGCTGATCACGCGGATGTCGCCGTCCTCGGTGAACTGTCCCGGCGCGATGCCCGCGCCGACACCGATCGTCGACACGTAGACGTACGGTTTGATCCTCGTGGTGATCGCCAGCCGGATGAGTTCGGCGGTCCCCACCACGTTGGGGCCGAACAGCTGGCTGTAGGGCAGCACATGGTTGACCAGCGCGGCGGGATCGACGATGAGGTCGACGGTGTCCGCCAGCCGCTTCCAGGTGTGCGGGTCCAGTCCGAGGTCGGCTTCGCCCTTGTCGCCGGCGATCACCTCGAGGTGCTCGGCGGCCAATTCCCGGTAGTGCCGGAGCAATTGGGAGTCACCGGAGTCGAACGTTTGGTCCAGCCGGACGCGTGCCGCGGCGTCGTCACGTGCGCGCACCAGGCAGATGACGGTGCCGCCGACCAGAGCCATCCGCTCCAGCCACTCCAAAGCCAGGTACCGGCCGAGGAAACCGGTCGCGCCGGTCAGCAGCACGGTGCGCACCTCGGGCGCCGGGCCCGGCAGGGACGGTGCTGCCGCCAGGACGTCGGGGTCGATGAACTTGTCGAGCGTCAGGTCGGCGGCGTGCACCTCGACCGCGTCGCGGCCGTGCACGCCGTCGTAGGTCGGCCGGCCCCTGCCGGGTTGGCGCGCGGTCTCGATGTAGGCGGACAGCGCGGCGAGGTCGTTGGCCGGGCTGACGATGACGCCCACCGGTACCTCGATGTCGTAGATGTCCTGCAGCAGGTTGCCGAACGTCAACGCCGACAGCGAATCTCCGCCCAGATCGGTGAAGTGCGCGTCGGGTGCCAGTTCGGCCGCCGACGCGCCGAGCAGTGCGCCGGCGGCGCGGCTGACGGTGTCGATGACCGGCGCTTGGGCGCCGTGCGCGCGCAGCTCGCGCAGTTCCTGGGTCTGGGTGTCGGCCAGCTCGGTGTAGAGCTGCTCGAGGCGTTCACCGTAGAACTCCTTGAGCCGTGGACGCGCGAGCTTGCGGATACCGGTGAGCAGACCGTTCTCGAGCGTGAACGGCGTTGTCTCGATGAGGAAATCGCGCGGTATCTCGTAGGACTGCAGGCCCGCCGCCCTGGCGACGTCCTGCAGCGACTCGGAGAGCGCGGCTTTCAGCGCCGCGCCTTCGTAGCGGGCCTGTGCGTCCTCGGTGGGTACCACCACGGCCAGCAGGTAGGAGCGGGCGCTGTTGCCGTACACGAAGATCTGATGCACCAGCGGGCTGTTGCCGTACACCGCTTCGAGTTTGGAGACGGTGACGAACTCGCCCTGCGACAGTTTGAGCACGTTGTTGCGCCGGTCGAGGTAGACGAGCTGGTCTCGGCCGATCTCGGCCACCACGTCGCCGGTCTTGTAGTAGCCGTCGGCGTCGAACACCTCCGCGGTGGTCTCGGGGCGCTTGTAGTAGCCCGGAAAGATGGTTTCGGTCTTGACCAGCAACTCGCCGCGCGGATGAGGGCGGTCGGTGCGGAAATAGCCGAGTTCGGGGACGTCGACGAGCTTGTAGTCGATCACGGACGGCCGTACCACCTGCCCGTCGACGAACACGGCGCCCGCCTCGGTCGATCCGTAGCCATCGCTCAGGTGTAGGTCGAGCAGCGTTTCGACGAAAGTCTTCATCTCGCTCGAGATGGGGGCGGATCCCGTCATCGCCGAGACGAACCGGCAGCCGAGCAGGTTCTGTCGCAGGTCGGCCAGCACGTCGGTTTCGGCGGCCCAGCGGTCGGCGCCCTCGGCGACCCGCCGGTCCACGTCGCTCTGGAACTTCTGGAACAGCATGTCCCAGATTCGCGGAACGAAGCTCAATTGCGTCGGCCGGACCAGTGACAGATCCTCGAAAAGGGTCGAAAGATCGCTGCGTGCAACGAAATACCCGGTCCCACCGGCGCCGAGGGTGGCGTAGAGAATGCCGCGGCCCATGATGTGGCTCATCGGCATGAAATTCAGCGTGATCGACGGCAACGCCTGCCCGCCGCCCCACATTTGCGCACCGGCCCGGTGCCACGTGTACTTCACCATGCGCCGTTGGTACATCGCGCCCTTCGGCGCACCGGTGCTGCCGGAGGTGTAGATCAACAGCGCGAGATCGTCGCCGGCGCCGTCGTAGGGCGCGGGGGCGGGCAGCGAGCGGCCGCGGGCCAGCACGTCGTCGAGGATCTCGACGGCGACGGCCGTGTCGGCCAGCCGCGACTCGGCCTCGGCGAGCGCGGCGCGGTGGTCGTCGAGCTCGGGGTGGAAGTCGAACACCACCAACCGGTGTGGCAGGTGCCCGGTGAGCATCACGTCCACCGCGTCGGGCAGGAAGTCGACGTGCGAAGCCACCGCGACCGGTTCGGTTTCGACCGCGATGGGCCGCAGCTGGGCGGCCGGTGCGCTGGTCTGCATCGGCACCGACACCGCACCGATCTGCATCAGCGCCAGGTCGACGGTGGTGTAGTCGACGCTGGTGAAACCGAGGATCGCGACGCGGTCACCGGGCTGGACGCCGTCGGCGGTGAGCGCCGCGGCGAAGGCGTCGACGCGGTCGGACAGCTCGCGGTAGGTGATCGTGTCGAAGCGGGGGAGAAGCCGCGCGGAGGTGCGACCGGCTTCGTCGGTGACGAACTCGACAGCGCGCTGCCCGAGCGCCGGCCGGTCGGCGTACCCGTCGAACACGGTGCGGATCAGCCGGGGCAACGTCAGCGCGGGGTCCTCGACCGCGCGCGCGATGGTGTCGTCGGGGCGCGCGGCGGCGAACTGCGGATCGGTCGCGTACAGGTCGGAGATGCGGCGCTGCAGACGGGCGTCACGGGAATCAGTAGTCATCACGAAAATCCTTTGCGACAAAAGCGCTTTGAGGACGCCCCGTTGAGTCCACCAAGAGAAAGGGCATTGACACGTAGAACTATTCCGCGCCCAGCTGGCAGGTCGCTGTGAATCCGGGGGCGAGGTTCCTGACAGCGGATCACCGGGATGGCCGTGGCGGCAGCGACCC
Organism: Mycolicibacterium flavescens; assembly: GCF_001722335.1. Taxonomy (GTDB): domain Bacteria; phylum Actinomycetota; class Actinomycetes; order Mycobacteriales; family Mycobacteriaceae; genus Mycobacterium; species Mycobacterium flavescens. The sequence continues at coordinate 5,640 of NZ_MIHA01000023.1, read as the reverse complement.
GTCCGGCCTTCGGTTGCGGGTGTCGTCGAGCCGCCCCGCGGACCTGGCCAACCGCGGTTATCCGGTCACTGACCTGGGTAACCACCGGTCACGACCAAGGAGGCGTCATGACCGATACACGTGTACCGACAAGAGGCGGACGGATGCATATGCCGCGCAGTCGCGGCGCGGCGAGCGGGCTGCTGTTGATCCTGCTGGGCGCGTGGGGCGCGCTGATCCCGTTCATCGGACCGCTGTTCGACTTCGCGTTCAGCCCCGACCGGGCCTGGGCCTGGACGACCGGGCGCGGGTGGCTGCACGTGCTTCCCGGCGTGGTCACCGTGTTCGGCGGCCTGCTGTTGCTGATGTCGCGCAATCGGGCGACCGCGATGCTGGGCGGCTGGCTGGCCGTCGCGGGCGGTGCCTGGTTCATCATCGGACGGGCACTGGCCGGCCCGCTCGGCCTCGGCGACGCCGGTGTGCCGGTCGCGGCCACCGAAGCCAAACGCGTGGCGCTGGAGCTGGCGTACTTCTACGGTCTCGGCGCGCTGATCGTGTTCCTCGGCGCGGCGGCGCTCGGCCGGATCTCCGTGCGCAGCGTGCGCGACGTCGAATGGGCCGACCGCGCCGCGATGGCCACCGCACCGACGACCGCACCGGCCGCCACCGCACCCGTCGACACTGCCGGCCAGCCGGTGATGGCCGATCAGCGCACCGAGGTCATCGGCCCCACCGCCGACGCCGCGCCGCGTCGCCGGCGCGGCCTGCGCGACATGTTCCGGGGCGGTCGCCAGCGGGGCGGCCGTCTGGCGCACCGCTGAGCCACCTCTACCGCCGAGCCACCTCTACCGCCGAGCAGACGCGAAGTGCCCCATTTTCCGGGGTTTCCGGGGCACTTCGCGTCTGTTCGCGCATGGAACGGTGACGTGCGTCGCATCGCCGAATCCAAGCGATGAGACTCACCGGCCGAATGTGATCTGCGTGACTGACCGACGGTTTTGTGGAAGATAGCCTGGCTATCTAATCGTTCCCATTGGTGTCGCCGATGCTGCTGCGCGTCGGCGGCACACCGTTAGTCGATAGTCACCTTGCAGGAGGCCGCCATGTCCGACAGGCCTGGTATCACTGATTCCATTGCCGCACGCCAGAATTCGGCCACAGCAGTCTGCGAGGTGTTCGGCTTCCCCCGCGAGGACTGGCCGATGTTCGCCCGCTGGGCAGCCGGTCCGATGACCCCGCTCGACGAGGAGACGCTGTTCCAGTACGTCGACCTCAAGATCGCCGAGCGCTGCTGGAAGCCGACGGACGATCTGCTCTCGCAGCTGATCGACGTCGAGGTCGACGGTGTCGAGCTCACCACCGACGAGATCCACCGCTTCGTCGCGTCGTTGATCGGCGCCACGGTCTTCTAGTGTCGTGAGTCGTTGAATCGGGTGCAGTAGATCGTCATGGGTCCTTTGGGCCGCGAGATCTGCATGAGGGTCGTTACCAGCGCGGTTTCACAGCCCTCGTGCAGATCTCGAAGAACGTCGACACCATGTGGCCGGTCCGAATCCCGCGCACTGCTGTGTCTGAACTTTCGACTCAGGACACTAGCCGCTCAGCCCGTGTACGCCATCACGTGCTTGATGCGGGTGTAGTCCTCGAACCCGTACATCGACAGGTCCTTGCCGTGGCCCGACGACTTGAACCCGCCGTGCGGCATCTCCGCGACCAGCGGGATGTGGGTGTTGATCCACACGCAACCGAAATCGAGTGCGGCCGAGACCCGCAGCGCCCGCGACACATCCTTGGTCCACACCGACGAGGCCAGCCCGTACTCGGTGCCGTTGGCCCACGCGATCGCCTCGTCCTCGTCGGAGAACGACTGCACGGTGATGACCGGGCCGAAGATCTCCTGCTGCACCAACCGGTCGCCCTGCCGCAGCCCGCCGATCACCGTCGGCTCGACGTAGAAACCCTTGTCGCCCTGGCGTCCACCGCCCGCGGCCACCGACGCGTGTGACGGCACCTCACCGAGGAAACCCAGCACCCGTTCCAGTTGGTTGGAGTTGTTGACCGGCGGCACCCACGCGTCCTCGTCGTCGGCCGACTTGCCGTACGTCGTCGTCGCCGCCCGCGCCTGCTCGGCCAGCGCCTCGGTCAACTCCGAGGCCACCCGCGCGGTGGCGAGCACGCGCGTCGCCGCGGTGCAGTCCTGCCCGGCGTTGAAGTAGCCGGCCTCGGCGATGCCCTCGGCCGCCGATGCGATGTCGCTGTCGTCGAACACGATCACCGGCGCCTTGCCGCCCAACTCGAGGTGCGTGCGCTTCAGATGCCCGCCCGCGCTGACCGCCACCGCGCGGCCCGCCGCGACCGAACCGGTGATCGACACCATCTGCGGCGTCGGGTGCGCCACCACCGCGGCACCCGTATCGCGGTCTCCGCAAACGACATTCAGCACTCCGGGCGGGAAATGCCTGGCGGCGATCTCGGCCAGCATCACCGTCGTCGCCGGGGTGGTGTCGCTGGGCTTGATGACGACGGTGTTGCCCGCCGCGATGGCGGGGCAGAACTTCCAGATCGCCATCATCATCGGGTAGTTCCACGGCGCCACCTGCCCGACCACGCCGACCGGTTCGCGCCGGATCCACGACGTGTGATTCTCCATGTACTCGCCCGCGGATTTGCCCTCGAGCATCCGGGCCGCGCCGGCGAAGAACCGGATCTGGTCGACCATCGGCGGGATTTCCTCGGCCATGGTCACGTGATTGGGCTTACCGGTGTTGCGGCCCTCGGCCTCCACCAGCGCCTGCGCGTTCTTCTCGACGTCGTCGGCGAAGTCCAGCAGCGCCTTCTGCCGCACCGACGGGGTGCTGCGCTTCCAGTCGGTGAACGCCTTGGCCGCCGCCGCGTACGCGTTGTCGATGTCGGCCTCGTTGGACACCGGCGCGGTGCCGTACCGCTCACCGGTGCTCGGGTCGACCAGCGGCATGGTGGCTCCGCCGGCCGAGTCGACGCGCTCGCCGCCGATGAAGTTCTGCACCCGCAACTCGTTGGTCATCTGATCCTCTCTTGTCGATCACAGGTCTTTGAGGACGAGCTCGAGGACGTCGAGTCCCTCGACTAGCAGTTCGTCGCTGATCGTCAGCGGCGGCAGGAACCGCAGCACGTTGCCGAAGGTGCCGCAGGACAACACGATCACTCCGGCGGTGTGGCATCCCACGCACAGCTGACCGGTCAGCACCGGATCGGGGTCGAGCGTGCCGGGTTTGACCAACTCCATCGCGATCATCGCGCCGCGGCCGCGTACGTCGCCGATGCGGTCGTCGGAGGCCTGCAATCGGTGAAGCCGCTCCTTCATCAGCGTCTCGATCTCGCGGGCCCGCCCGATCAGGCCGTCGGCCTCGATTGTCTCGATCGTCGCCAGCGCCGCCGCACACGCGAGCGGGTTGCCGCCGTAGGTGCCGCCCAGGCCGCTGACGTGCGGGGCGTCCATGATTTCGGCGCGCCCGGTGACCGCCGACAGCGGCAGCCCGTCGGCGATGCCCTTGGCGGTGACGATGAGGTCGGGTTCGACGCCATCGTGTTCGCAGGCGAACATCGCGCCGGTGCGCGCGAAGCCGGTCTGCACCTCGTCGGCGATGAACACCACGTCGTTGTCGCGGCACCAGTCCCGCAGCGCGGGCAGGAACCCGTCGGCCGGGACGATGAAGCCGCCCTCGCCCTGGATGGGCTCGATCAGCACCGCGGCCAGGTTGTCGGCGCCGACCTGCTTCTCGATGACGGTGATCGCCCGCTTGGCGGCCACCGCGCCGTCGGTGGCGATCTCTTTACCGAACTCCGCGTCGCGGAACGGGTACGACAGCGGCGCGCGGTAGATCTCGGGGGCGAACGGGCCGAACCCGTGCTTGTACGGCATCGACTTGGCGGTCAGCGCCATCGTCAGGTTGGTGCGGCCGTGGTAGGCGTGGTCGAACGAGACGACGGCCGACTTACCGGTGTACGACCGCGCGATCTTGACCGCGTTCTCGACGGCCTCCGAACCGGAGTTGAACAACGCCGACCGCTTCTCGCCGGATCCCGGTGTCAACCGGTTCAACTGTTCGGCGACCGCGACGTAACCCTCGTACGGGGTGATCATGAAGCAGGTGTGGGTGAAGTCGGCCACCTGCCGGCGGACCGCGTCGACCACCCGCGGCGACGCATTGCCGATCGTCGTCACCGCGATGCCCGAGCCCAGGTCGATCAGCCGGTTGCCGTCGACGTCCTCGACGATCCCGCCGAACGCGCGCGCGGCGTAGACCGGCATGGTGTTGCCGATGCCGCGCGAGACCGCGGCGGCCTTGCGGGCGATCAACTCCTGCGATCGGGGACCCGGAATCGTGGTGGCCAGGTGACGGCTCTGCTCGAGGGTGCGCATCGTCTCCAGAGCCTAACCGCGATGTCACCGATCCGGTTGGCAAAGCGGGGGGCACGTGGTGAAAACGTCTCCTCAATGGCTGTACTGCGACGGAATCCGTCGCACCGGGGCCTCTGCTTCGCGGCCGGGCCGGAGCGCGCGGGGCCGGATTGCGACTGGGCCACGGTCCGCGACGGCCGCAGTGGCACACTGGTCACTTATGGGCGCGTGGCCCGACCGTCGCTGCGCCATCACCACTAGACCTAACGAAAGACAGTTCTGCCATGGAATCCTTCGTCTTCCTTCCTCTGCTCATCGTGCTCGGCGCGTTCATGTTCTTCGCCTCGCGGCGCCAGAAGAAGGCGATGCAGGCCACCATCGACCTGCACAACTCGCTCGAGGTCGGTGACCGTATCCACACCACCTCCGGCCTGCAGGGCACCATCGTCGGCATCACCGACGACAACGTGGACCTGGAGATCGCCCCGGGCGTCGTGACCACCTGGATGAAGCTCGCGGTCCGCGACCGCATCACCGAGGACGACGAGTTCGAGGACGAGGTGACCGACGAGGAGTCGATCGCCACCGAACTCACCGACACCCCGAACACCCGAAGCGACGGCTGAGTCCGCGGGCCAACAGCACAGCAAGAACCCGTACTCTTTGCGGTGCTGACGTACTGATCTCAAGGAGACCTGAAGCAACGTGGCATCGTCTTCGGCGCCGGTTCACCCTGCCCGCTACCTATCGCTGTTCCTGGCGTTGCTCATCGGCGCCTATCTGCTGGTGTTCTTCACCGGGACCAAGACGCTCGAACCGAAGCTCGGCATCGACCTGCAGGGCGGCACCCGTGTCACGTTGACCGCGCGGACGCCCGACGGGTCACCTCCCACGCGCGATGCGCTCATCCAGGCTCAGCAGATCATCAACGACCGCGTCAACGGGCTCGGCGTGTCCGGCTCCGAAGTCATCATCGACGGCAACAACCTGGTCATCACCGTGCCCGGTGAGGAGAGCAGCGAGGCCCGCAACCTGGGCCAGACCGCGCGCCTCTACATCCGGCCGGTGCTCTACCAGATCCCGGCCCAGGGCGCCGAACAGCAGCCGCCCGTCGAAGGTCCCGAAGGCGGCGGCCCCGCGGCCCCGCCGGGCGGTGGCGTGCCGGGAGTGCCCGGGTTGCCGCCGATCGCGCCCGCCGAACCGGGCGCGCCAATCGGCCCGGCCGCATTCATCCTGACACCGTTGGGCTTCTTCGAGGTGGCCAGCGCGTTCATCGAGGA
>NZ_MIHA01000022.1 GCF_001722335.1 Mycolicibacterium flavescens | reverse complement strand
TGACGCGTCCGCCGACTCCACCACCATGCTGGTGGCCGACTTGCTCGACGCCTGGGGTAAGCCGATCGACATCGGCGTCGCGCACTGCCTGTACGCGGGGCTGACCACCGACACCGGATCGTTCCGGTGGGCCACCCCGCGCGCGCACCGGCTCGCGGCGCGGCTGGTCGAACTCGGCGTCGACAACGCGGCGATCAGCCGCACGCTGCTCGACACCCACCCGTTCGCGTGGCTGCCGATGCTGTCGCGGGTGCTGGCCTCGGCGCAGCTGCTGCCCGACGCGGTCGACGGCCGCGGTCTGGTGTACGCGGTGGTGGGCCACCAGGAGTGGGCCGATGCGCGGCCCGAAGAGGTCGAGAGCATCGTGGACATCGTGCGCACCACCCAGCAGGCGGAGGTGGCCGCGGTGTTCAAGGAGATCGAACCGGGGCACTGGTCGGTGTCCATGCGCGCTAAATCGTTTGACCTGTCGCCGGTCGCCAGCGGCTTCGGCGGTGGCGGGCACCGGCTGGCCGCCGGATACTCCGCGACCGGGTCCACCGACGACGTCGTCACCGCCCTGCGCACCGCCCTTGGCTGAGCCGCACGACACCGCGGCGCCACCGGTCACCGGCCGCCGGATCGCCGGCCTGGCGCTGCCCGCGCTCGGGGTGCTGGCCGCCGAGCCGATCTATCTGTTGTTCGACCTCGCCGTCGTCGGCCGGTTGGGGGCGTTGGCGCTGGCCGGGCTGGCCATCGGCGGCCTGGTCCTGACGACGGTCAGCTCGCAGATGACGTTCCTGTCCTACGGCACCACCGCGCGCTCGGCCCGCTTCTTCGGTGCGGGGGACCGGCCCGCGGCCGTCGGCGAAGGGGTGCAGGCCACCTGGCTGGCGCTCGGGCTCGGCGTGCTGCTCGTCGCGGTCGTGCAGGCGGCGGCGACGCCGCTGGTGTCGGCATTGGCCGCCGGCGGGGAGATCGCCGACGAGGCGCTGCCGTGGGTGCGGATCGCGGTCTGCGGGGTTCCGGCGATCCTGGTTTCGGCGGCCGGCAACGGCTGGATGCGCGGGGTGCAGGACACCGTGCGCCCGCTGCGCTTCGTGGTGTTCGGGTTCGCGGTGTCCGCGGTGCTGTGCCCGCTGCTGGTGTACGGCCTGCTGGGGATGCCGCGGCTGGAGTTGGCCGGGTCGGCGGTGGCGAACCTGGTGGGGCAGTGGCTGGCCGCGGTGTTGTTCGTGCGGGCGTTGGTGGTCGAGCGGACGTCGTTGCGGATCCAGCCGCAGATCCTGCGCGCGCAGGTGGTGATGGGCCGCGACCTGGTGGTGCGCACGCTGGCGTTCCAGGCCTGCTTCGTCTCGGCGGGTGCGGTGGCGGCCCGGTTCGGCGCGGCCTCCGTCGCCGCCCACCAGGTGGTCCTGCAGCTGTGGAATTTCCTTGCGCTGGTGCTGGATTCACTGGCGATCGCCGCGCAGTCGCTGGTCGGTGCCGCGTTGGGCGCCGGCCAGTTGACGCACGCGAAGTCGGTGGCCTGGCGGGTGACGATCTTCTCGACGCTGGCGGCAACGGTGCTGGCGGCGGTGTTCGCCGCCGGCGCGCCGGTGTTCCCGAGCGTGTTCACCGACGACCAGTCGGTGCTCGACGCCATCGGGGTGCCGTGGTGGTTCCTGGTGGCCCAATTGCCCGTCGCGGGAATAGTTTTCGCGCTCGACGGGGTGCTGCTCGGCGCCGGCGACGCGAAGTTCATGCGCAACGCAACGCTGGCGAGCGCCCTGCTTGGCTTCCTGCCGCTGATCTGGCTGTCGCTGGCGTTCGGCTGGGGGCTGCTCGGCATCTGGTCGGGGCTGTCGACGTTCATGGTGCTGCGCCTGGTGTTCGTCGGATGGCGCGCCTTATCCGGCCGCTGGCTGGTCCCCGGCACGGGCTGACTTGTTGCGGTGAGCGTGCATGTCTGCACACGACACGCCGCGGAATCGCAGCGGTGCGCGCACGCTCGCGAGCCGCGAACGTGCGCATACGCCGATCCCAGTCAGATCTACGAGTTGGCCGGTGGCAGAACCTCGAACCCCGCCAGGATCGCCTCGGCGTCGCGCTGATAGGTCGCGTTGTCGTGCTCGCCGCCGATCATCAGCAGGACGTGGTAGCTCCGGCCGCCATGCTGCGCCACCACCTGGAGGGCGGCGGCGGGAGCGGGCTCGTCGCCGCGTTGGTCGCTGTCGCAGGTAAGAGCCGACAAGCCGCCCTCCGCTGACACTTCTTCGCGAATCGAATTTACGATGCGCCGGCCCGGCTCGAGCGCCGGTTGCCGCCGCCGTCGGAATCCGGTGGGGGCGCCGGGGTCACCACCGCCGTCGGGCTGAACGACATCGGCGGCTTGGTGGAGGGAGCCGCCGGCGTGGCGGGCGGCTCTTCGGCCGGCGGCACATCCGCCTCGGGGGCCGGCGGCGGAACGACGACGATCGACGGAGGCGGTTGCGGTGGCGGGGCTGACCGGGGGGTCGGCTCATCGCGTGGCGACGGTGCCGGCGGAGGCGGCGGTAGCGGCGGGGGTGGTGCGCTCGGCGGGTCGGGCGTCGCAGTTTGACTCACCTCAGCGGGGGAGACGGGGGTCGCCGACGACGAGTTGATGTAGGCAATCAGCAGCGCGGTCGCCGCCGCCAATTCGGCGATCAGCAACGCCGCCAACATCATTCGCCTACGGTCCGCGCGGGCCCCATGCCCGCCGGCGGAACGGTCGGCGCCGCCGGCCATCGCGGTGTCGTGGCTGACGAGTTCGATGTCGCGCATTGTTTTGTCGCGCAGCCACCTCGGTGCCGGGATCATCACCGGCGCCGCCCCCAGCAGGGCGGTCGGACTGACGAGCCGGCGTCGTTCCTCGTCGCACACGGCGCAGGACTCGATGTGTCGGGAGATCCGTTTGCGCATGGGCACGGTGAACTGACCGTCCCACAACGCCAGGATTCCACGAAGCTCTGCGCACCCCTGGGAGTTCCGCTGCGCGCGGCGTGAGACCAGGAGCGCGTAGAGAGAACGCTCTACTGTCTGACGCAACCGCGAAACCATCGTGTTGGCGCTGGCGCGGCTGACTCCCAGTGCCTCGGCGAGTTCGGGGCCGTCGAGACCGCGCCGGAAGGTGAGGTCCAGTACCGCCCGGTCGCGGTCCGACAGCCCGCCGGCGGCCTCTGCGATCAGGTTGGCGAGTTCGGTTCGGGCCGAGAGAGTCTCGGCGTCGGCGTCGTCGGATTCATGGTCGGGTAGTTCGTCGGACGGCGTTTCGGCGCAGCTCTCGCAGTCGACGCAACACTTCGTTGCGGGCGATCGAATACAGCCAGGGCCGCAGCTTGTCCCGGTCCCTTAGCTGCGGCAGTCGGGTCGCGGCGATGCAGAACGTCTCCTGCACGCAGTCGGCTGCGCCGTCGAGGTCACGCAACATCCCGACGCAGAAGTCGTGGAGGCGATCGGCGTAGCGGTCGTAGATGGCGGCGAAGGCCGCCCGATCGCCGGACATACTGCCGCGCACGAGTTCGGCATCGGTTGTGCGCACATCCTCGACGTGCCACTGCGGTACTGCGGTCATTGCGATCCCCATCGCCGTACCACAGAGTACGCAGTAGGCGCCGGGTGTACGCGTATTCGGCGCGTTTGCTGTTCCGACATCGCCCGACCGCCGTCAGTCCGGCGCGACGCGATTGTCGGTGAGGAAGTAGGTGTCGCCACGCGCGGACCCCGTGCCGGGGTCGTGCCACACCGACGTGTATCCCTGGTCGGTGGGCGCTGCCGCCTCCAAGATCGACGTGTTCTGCTGGGCACCCTGATCAAGGTGCAGCGCGATCTTCCCGGCGAACAGACACAGGGCGGCCAGAAGCAGGAGCAGCACCCACAGGAATTCGTTCATCACACAGTCCTTTCGGTTGTTGGTTGATGTCAGCCGACGGGCGGCGGGTCCGCGGAAGGGAGACTGCCGAGGTCCGACGGGCCGGTGAACGTACCGCCGGGATCGCTTGGATCGCCAGGATCAGGGCCGGCCCCGTCGGGCCACTGCGGAAACTGCGGCCACTGCGGCAGGTCCGGGAACGGCGGCCAGGCCGGCGGCGGCGCCGGCGGGGTGGTCGGAGGCGGTGAGGACACGGCCGGCGACGGTGACGACGGCGGTGCGACGGGTGCCGTGGTCGGCACCGAGACCGCAGGCCGCGCAGTCGCCGCTCGCCGTTCGGATGTCACCGGGGCAGCGGTGACCGACGGCGTTACCGGCGCCGGACCCACGTGCGCCGGGACGGGCGGGGCCATCGTCTGGCCCGCCTCGATCGGTACCGGGACGGTGGTCGTCGTCGGCGAGGTCGCCCAGAGCGCGACGGCGCCGAGCGCGGCGATCAGCGCGATGACGAACACCGCGACCGGCAGCACCGTGCTTCGGCCCTCGTCGGCGCGGGCAGTTATCGGGTGAACAGTCGCCGTCGACGAGGTCAGTTGGACCTCGCGCAGGGTCTGGTCGCGCAGCGACGCCGGCGCCGGGACGAACACCGGGGCAGCGCCCAGCAACGCAGCAGGGCTGGCGAGGCGCCGCCGCTGCTCATCGCACGTCACGCAGGATTCGATGTGCCGCGAAATCCGTTTGCGCATCAGCACATTGAAAGTTCCGTCCCAGCCGTCGAGGATCGCGCGGAGCTCGGCGCAGCCGCCGTCGGCCCGGGACCCGCCGCGACACCAGCAGCGCGCCCAGGGAGCGCTCGATGTTCTGGCGTAGCCGGTGCACGATCGTGTTGGCGGTCGCCGGCATGACTCCGAGGACGGCGGCCAGGTCCGGGCCGCTGAGGTCGTGCCGGAAAGCCAGTTCGAGAACGGACCGGTCGCGGTCGGACAGCCCCCCGGCCGCGTCGGCGATCAGGTCGGCCAACTCCAGTCGCGCGGCCAACGCCTCGGGTCCCGCGTCGCCGGACGCCGTATCGGGCAGATCATCGGTGGGCGTCTCGCGGCGCTGGTCGCGGATCCGCCGCAACGCCTCGTTGCGGGCGATGGAATACAGCCGCGGCCGCAACTTGTCGGGATCGCGCAACCGCGGCAATTGCGTTGCCGCAGTGCAGAACACATCCTGCACACAGTCGGCCGCGCCGTCGCGGTTGCCGAGCATGCCGACGCAGAAGTCGTAGAGCCGGTTCGAGTAACGGTCATAGATCATGGCGAACGCTCGCTTGTCGCCGGAGACGGCCGCTCGGGTCAGCTCCGCATCGGTGTCGGCCGGGCCGAGGATGTCCGGGTCGAATATTGCGGTCATGACGTCTTTCCACGCGTCGTGTTACGGCTTGGCGGTGAGGTCGAGATCCGGCAGCGGGAACGGATCAGGGTTCGGCGCCGGGGCCGGTGCCAGCGGCAGATCCGGATCGAACACCGGCGGTTCGGGAATCGGCGGCGTGGGCAGTTCGAAGGGCAGATCATCGAACACCGGCGGCTGCGGGGCCGGGTCTTCCGGTTCGGGTGCCGGCGCGTCGTCCGCGTGGGGTGGCGGGACGTCGTCGGCGGACGTCTGAGGAGCCGGTGCCTGCGGCGTCGGCACCGCGACGACGGTGCTTCGCGCCGGTGCGGACGGCATGGCCGACGGTGCCGCGACGTCAACCGGAGGAACCGTCGGAGCAATCGTCATCGCGGGAACCTCGGGAGTGATCAGCACCGCCGGCCGCGGCGACTCGGTGACCGGGGTCGGCTCACCCGGGCCGAAGTCGGTGACCATCAGGCCCAGCGCGGCGCCGCCGCCGATGCCGAACGCCAGGGCAGCGGCGATGAGCGCGTGCCGGGACACCGACCGGGCGGAGTCAGTGTCCGCGACCTGCGTCGGCTCAGCGGGATCGTCGAGGAGGAAATCGTGGTCGGGGCCGCCCAGCGGGCTGGACGACCAACCTGCGGCGACGGTCTGGGTGTCGGGGTCGGTCTGGAAGGTGGTCATGGCTGTCTCTGTCTGTGCGGCCACCCCGGTTGGGTGGCGGTCACAGGTAAGAGCGGCGCGCACCCGTCGCGCTGACACTTTTTTCAGAAGTTTTTCGAGAACCGGCCCGACCGGAGCTACGGATTCCGTCGACTTTACAAATTGACCAGTTCTGTCAACTCTTTGCTGATCGTTTCGTTGCGGTATTCACGGGCCTGGTTTGTAGCGGACCGGGCAGCCGGATCGCCCGCACCGCCGCGGTGGAACCGGGAAAGTCCCTCGCTAACGCCAACCGCCGGAAAGCCCGACCCTACGGTTCGGTAACCTAAGCCAACTTACAATTTCAGCAAACTTTCACGAGTCGCGACCGAAGTATCCCAAGCGGACGGCGGTGGTCGCGCGGGCGGCCATAATCGGTACCCCATCGCCGCTGAAGCTGCTGGTCCATGCTCGTTTGCCGACCCGCGATGGCCGATCGCCCGCGGTTTGCCGAGCTTTCGAAAACGGCTGACAGGCGAACCTACTTGTCAGTAAGTTTCAGCGGTCTTAGTTCGTCGATCTTGAAGGAGTAACCATGCACGTTGCTTCGCGGTCCTATTTGACTGCAGGTGTGGCGCTTGTGAGTGCAGGCGCCATCGCGGTCAGTCCGATCGCCCCGTCCGCACCGGAGATACCGCTTCCCGCGGTTCATGCGTCATCGCCGGCGTTTGCACTGTCGGCGATGACGAACCCTGTAGAGGAGTGGGCTCGCGTCATCGAGACGTCGCTGTCGAACGTCAACGCGGTGGGGCAGCGGTGGCTGGCCGACCCTGCACCGCTGCTTCGGCAGGTCCTGGCCAATCAGCTCGGCATGGCGACGAACCTCCCGGCCGTCGCGCAGGCGCTCGTCGCGCGACTCGGCCAGATGAACCCAGCGGATCCGAACAGCGTCCCGGCGATGTTCGAGCAGTTCGTCGCCAATCAGCTCGAGTCGGTCGGGATCCTCGCCGACACCCTCAGATCCGTTGTCGACCAGCTGGGCGCGGCGATGGATCCCGCCGACCCGTTCGGTGTGCCCGCGACGGTCCGTCAAATGATCGACCAGTTCGCCAGCGGCGAGTTCGCACAGGGCGTGACGACATTCGCGAGTCTCGGCGTGCTGATCGGTCTTCCGGTGATCATGGCCGGGTTCCCGATCGCAGGGGTGATCTCTCAGCCGTTCAAAGACCTCGCCAACATCATCGACCCGACGGGCGTCGCGTCCCAGCCGCTGCGAAACATCGCCAACTTCATCGATCGCGTTCCGTCCGTCCTGCCGAGCATTCTGCTGAACGGGATTCTCGGGCCGTTGAACTCGGCCGGGGTGGCGACGGCCGCCTCGCTCGAAGACATCGTGGACGCTGTGGTGGGCGCCGATCCCGTCTCGCTGGTCAGCGCTCTGCTCAACGCTCCGGCCAAGATCACCGACGCATTCCTCAACGGCATCATGGCCTCCGGTGACTTCCCGATGGCCGGTTTGATCGGCGGCCCGTTCGGCATCTCCGCGGTCGGCGCCGTGATGGACGCGATCAAGAGCCTGGCCCAGGCGATCGCGTCGCCCACGACCAGTGCTCGTCAGAGCACGACGACGTCGGCTCCCGATGCGGCGCTGGTGAGCGACTCACCGCTGAAGTCGGAGCCTGACCTGACCGTGACGGTGGACGTCGTGGCAGAAGCCGAGGAGGACACCACGGCAGACGCTGCGCCTGCCCCGGCTGCCGAGGAACCGGCGAACGAACCTGTGGTCGCGGAGGTTTCGACACCCGAGGTCGAGGGAGAAGACACCGAACCCGATCTCGTGCGGGTCAGCCTCAAGGCCGAGCCCGGTGAGACCGGAATGGGCACAACGCAACCCGACGATGCCGATCCGGTCGTTGACGAGATCGCCGGAGATCTCACAACGACCCCGGGTGCAGTGACCACGCCGGCCGACGGCAGCGACGCGCCCGAGGGCCAGGCCGGCGAAAGCGACTCGCAGACGTCCACTTCCGACGGGCCGGCGGGCGGCGCAGGCGACGGCGAGGCCTGACGGGATTGATCGCGACCCGGATCGGGTCCCGTCACAGCGGGGTCCGATCCGGGGTCCGGGTGCGAGCCACTGCCGCCCAGCCGTATTCGGTTGTCTTCACCGCGATGTCGGTGAAGCCGGCGGCGGTCAACCGGGCGGGCAGCGTGGCCGGATCGATCGGGTTGTAGGTGTCGCCCTCGTGCGCGACGGCGAGTTCGTCGCTGCCGAGGCTGTCGCTGGCCACCAGCGCCGCCCCCGGCCGCAGCACACGGGCGACCTCAGTGAAGAGCCGGTCTTGCAGCTCGACGGTCGGGACGTGGTGCAGCATCGTGAAACATGCTGCGCCGGTGAACCGTCCGTCGGGGAAGCTGAGCCGGGTCGCATCCCCGTGCATGATCTGCACCGACGGCGTGTCCGCGAACCGCTCGCGCAGCATGGCCGCCAGCTCGTCGTCGATCTCCACCGACGTCAACTGTGCGGCCGTGGTGCTGAGCACGTCGGTGGTGGCGCCGTAACCCGGCCCCACCTCGAGCACGTCGTCGCCGAGGGTCGCCTCGCCCATCGCCCACGGCAGGATCACCTCGCGGATCAGCTGCCGCCACTCGTCGCTGCCGCAGTACTCATGCGCCTCGTTCACGCTCGTCAGCGTACGAGCGTGCGCACCCAGTGTCAGCGGACCTGCGAGCGGCCCCGCTGCAGCACGGCGTCGCGGTTGGCCGCGATGTCGTCGCCGCTGGTGCTGCGCATCCATTCGCGCGCCGACGCCGCCTCGATCCACAGCCCTTCGTTGGTCTGCGCCTCGTCGATGCGGTGGTAGGACGCCAACAGCGCACGCACGGCGCGCTGGTTGTTGCCGACGATCGAGGCCGCCACCTGGCGGGCCGCAGGCAACAGCTGGTCGTGGGCGACGACCTCGGTGACCAGGCCCGCCCGCAGCGCGTCGGTGGCCGACAAGTAGTCACCGGTCAGGCTCATCCGCCGGGCCATGCCGACGCCGACCTTCTGCGGCAGCCGCACCGACAGACCCCAGGTCGGCAGCAGCCCCACCCGCGCATGCGTGTCGGCGAACCGGGCGTGCTCGGAGGCGATCAGGATGTCGCAGTACAGCGCGATCTCCAGGCCGCCGGTGACCGCCGCGCCGTTGATCGCACCGATGACGGGCTTGGTCATCGGCGGCCATTTGGGCGAGATGTCGGGAAGCTCCGTGGTGTCGCCGAGTTCCTTGAGGTCGAGCCCCGCGCAGAACACCGGGTCGGCGCCGGTCACGATCACCACGTCGACGGCATCGTCGTTCTGCGCCTGGCCGAGCGCACCGTAGAACCGCTTCCGCAGCTCGGCCGACAAGGCGTTGCGTGCCTGCGGCCGGTTCAAGGTCAGCGTGCGTACCCGGTCCTGGGTGTCGATGAGCAGGATGTCGTCAGTCACCCGATCAACCTATCGTGGGCAATATGTGCCGAAACATCACGGAGCTGCGCGGCCTCGAGCCCGCGGCCACCGACGAGGAGATCGAGGCGGCCGCGCGCCAGTACATCCGCAAAGTCAGCGGGATCACCCGGCCGACGGCGGCCAACGTGGAGGCCTTCGAAGCCGCCGTCGCCGAGGTCACCGCGACGACCCGCCGACTGCTGGGCGAGTTGCCGCCGCGCCGCCAACCCCCCAAGACCGTCCCGCCGCTGCGCCGTCCCGAAGTCCGCGCCCGCATCGCCGCCGCGGCCGAGGCGCGATGACCGCGACGCCGACGTCGCCCGCACTCAAGGAGTGGAGCGCCGCCATCCACGCGCTGCTCGACGGCCGGCAGACCGTCCTGCTGCGCAAGGGCGGCATCCACGAGAAGCGGTTCGCGGTGTCGGCGTCACGGTTCCTGCTGTTTCCGACCGTCGCGCACAGCCACGCCGAACGCGTCCGCACCGAACACCGCGATCTGCTCGAACCGGCGGCCGTCGACAGCACCGACAGCGCCGTGACGATCCGGGCGGGCGCCGCCGTGGTCGCCGCGGTCGAAGTCAACCGGCCCGAGAACCTGGAACAGGTTGCACCACTGCATATCTGGACCGATGACTCGGTGCGCGCCGACCGGCTGGACTTTCGGCCCAGGCACCGGCTCACCGCGCTCGTCGTCCAGACCAGCCCGCTGCTCACCCCGCTACGCCTGACCCGCACTCCGGACTATGCCGGTTGCACGAGTTGGGTCGAGCTGCCCATCGATCCGGTGTTGGACGATCCCCTACACGACGATGCCACGCTGGAACAGATCGCGGATCAGGTGCGCAGCGCCGTCGGCTGAGACAGTTTGCTGTAATTGCCGCTACGCCTTCTGTGTGAATTCCATTTGAAGGTCGCGACGTCCACCCGGTAGCTCCCTAGATTGAATTGTGTACGACAACGCATCCGGCGAATTCGCCGAATACGAATCCGTAGATCAAGGGAGCACACCATGAAGGTCACACTGGGCACCATCGCCATGCTGCTGGGTTCGAGCGCGGCGGCAGCGGCGATCATCACCGCCCCCGCCGCGGCCGCCGCCACCGTCCCGAACAGTAACGATGCCGGTCGCAACACCACCACCCAGCGACCCGGACACGTCGCGATCCAGGTCTTCCCGCCCGCGGTCACCCCGCCACGGATCTGGGGGCCGTCCTCGTCGCCGATGTTCCTGCTGGGCGATTGACCCGCACCCGACGAAACCGCGAGCCAATTCAAGGTTCGCGGTTTCGGCTTGTCCGCGCCAATCATGCGGAGGGTTTCCATGCGTCTGATATGAAAGGGTTGCGTGCCAGAAAGTTATTTGCTCGACGGCGGCTGCGGCCCGGCGGGCAGCACCAGGCGCGACGCGCCGTCACCCAGATGCACACTGTGGGTCGCCGGGACGAGTCTGCTGCCCGCGCCCAGAGGCTCACCGGTGCCGAGGTTGCGCGCAAACCGCGGATGCGACCCACCTGCGACCAGTACCCGGATTCGGGAGCCGGCCCGGAACCGGTGTGCGACCGGATCGAGCTCGATGCGCACGGTCCCGGAATCCGTTGCGGCCCCGACATATCCGTCGCTGACGTTGCGGGACCGGCCCTTGGCGTCGACCTCGCTGATCCGCACGAACAGGTCGTTGTGCGGGTTGTCGCAGGAGTGCGCCAGTTCCACGACCGGTGACCCGGCCACATACAGGTCGGTCGGTAACCGATCACCGGTGAAGCTCAGCACATCCGGCCGCTGCGCCAGCTTGGCGTCCTTGCGGTATCCGGCCTCCGGCGACAGCAGCCGACCACCGATGGTCGGCGTGGGGTGCTCGGGGTTGTAGGTGAACGACGACGGCGCGGCGGTCTCGGGCGGCACCGCGTCGCCGAGGCGGCCGCCGGGCTGCAGGTACCGCACCACCTCGGGCATCTGCGGCGGCCACTCGGGCAGTTCGGTCCACCCGTGACCGTTGACGAACGCGCGCACCGGCTGCGGACGGCTGCGTCGCGCGCCGCCGAGGTGAGCGCCCAGCCAATCCAGCGATTCGCGGATGGTCGTCGGCGCAGCCTTGGTCATCAGGTGCGTGTGCGTCCACGACCCGACCGTCAGCCCGACGTCGACGCCGCGCTCGTGCAGCCGCCGGTACTGGTCGATGGTCTGCTCCAGAAACAGGTCCTGCCACCCGCCGATCAACAGCACCGGCACCTCGGTGGTGTCCAGCGCGCGGCGCAGGTTCAGCGCGGTCCAGAACGGGTCGTCGGGCTCGGGGTGCTCGAGCCACGACTCCCACCAGGGCGCCCCGTCGCCCAGCAGCGCGCGGCCGGCCTCGCCGGCGGGCAGCTTGCTCATCGCGCGCGCCAGCAGGCGCCGCGACCGCAGTTGGCGCACCAGCGCCCGGATGCGGTTGGGGTCTTCCTGGTTGGCCACCAGATGGCTCCAGCCCAGGAAGTCGCTGAGCCCGAAGGTGCCTGTGCCCCAACGGGGCCCGCTGACGTCGTGCGGTCCGACGGTGATCACCGCGGCCTTCATCTCCGGCGGCGGGTCCACGAGCAGCGCCCACTGGGTGAAACCGAGGTAGGACAGCCCGATCGTGGCGAACGTGCCGGTGAACCAGTCCTGTTCGCGCAGCCACGCGACCGTGTCGGCGCCGTCGGCGATTTCGTTGACCATCGGGTTGAACTCCCCGCCGGAGCCGAACGTCCCGCGCACGCTCTGGAACACCACGTGATACCCGCGGGCGGCGTAGATCCCGGCATACAGCGAGGCGAACGGGAAGCCGCGGCCGTAGGGGCAGCGCACCAGCAGCGTGCCCGCCGGTTCGGCCGTCGCGGGCGCGTAGTGGTCGGCCCGCAACTCGACACCGTCGCGCATCGGGATCAGCACCCGGTTGACGGTGAAGCCGGTGGTGTGCGGCGGCAGCCGCAGCAGGCGCGAGACCGTGCGCCCGGCGATCTGGCTGGCCTTCGAGGGGACGGCCGCCGGAGCGGCCACGGAGGAAGCTGTCACGACACCGAGGCTACGCAGGCGCCCGCGCAGCCGAGTTGAAGGACGCCGAAGTCAGAAGATGTAGTGCGGGATCAGTTCGTGGGCGCGCTGCAGGTTGGTCTGCATGCAGTCCGGGTCGGGTTCGGAGTAGATCGGCGAGTAGAACAGCGACTGCTGCAGCACGCCGTAACTGGTGTCGAACGCGATCATGCAGGTGATCCACCACCGGTTGTTCCAGTCGGTGGGCTTCATGATCCACCACTGCGCGGCGCGGTGCCCGTCGATGTCGAGTTGCACGGCGTCGGGCGGCAGCGTCGCCTCGAAGGTGCGCCACACGATCGCCTCGACCGCCATCTGGTAGTTGCCGGCGTCGTACTTGCAGCGCAGCTGGTCCTCGGGGACCGGCGGGGTGAACGCCAGCCCGATGGCCTGCACCGCGTCCAGCGGGATGTCCTTGCACGGGTTGAAGGGCGACGGATCGGTCGTCTCGACGACGGGCCACTTGATCGACGTGGTCACGTTCGTCATCGGGAGATCGTCCGAATCGACGTGCGGCACGCCGGTCGGAGTCGTCTGCCACACCACGAGCACCGCAGCGACCAGCGCACACAGCACCGAGACCAAGCGCAGCTTGGCGAGCATCGCACCCCTTCGTCGTCGATCCGACCCTGCGGGGAGTGTAGCGGGCCGCCGGAACGCGCCGGAGGGGAAACCAGAACCTGTTCTAGTTGCCGCACGAGCCCGCCGGGGGCGCTTAAGTAGGCTGGTCGGCTGTGACACGCGACGGCCGACGACCCACCCTCTGGGCGATCAGCGACCTGCACACGGGTCACACGGGCAACAAGCCGGTGACCGAGTCGCTGTATCCCGCCTCGCCCGACGACTGGCTGATCGTGGCCGGCGACGTCGCCGAACGCACCGACGAGATCCACTGGGCGCTGGACCTGTTGCGCAAGCGCTTCGCCAAGGTGATCTGGATCCCGGGCAACCACGAACTGTGGACCACCAACCGCGATCCGATGCAGATCTTCGGCAAGGCCCGCTACGACTACCTGGTCAACATGTGCGACGAGATGGGCATCATCACACCCGAACACCCGTTTCCGGTGTGGACCGAAGAGGGCGGCCCAGCCACGATCGTGCCGATGTTCCTGCTCTACGACTACTCGTTCCTGCCGGCGGGCGCGGCCACCAAGGCCGAGGGGCTCGCGATCGCGCGGGAGCGCAACATCGTGGGCACCGACGAGTACCTGCTGTCGGCCGAGCCGTACGCGACCCGCGACGCGTGGTGCCGTGAGCGGGTGGCCTACACCCGCAAGCGGCTCGAGGACCTGGACTGGATGACTCCGACCGTGCAGGTCAACCATTTCCCGATGGTGCGCGAACCGTGCGAGGCGATGTTCTATCCGGAGTTCTCGCTGTGGTGCGGCACCACCGCGACCGCCGACTGGCACACCCGCTACAACGCGGTGTGCTCGGTCTACGGCCATCTGCACATCCCGCGCACCACCTGGTACGACGGGGTGCGCTTCGAGGAGGTTTCGGTCGGCTATCCGCGAGAGTGGCGGCGCCGCAAGCCGTATCGCTGGATGCGTCAGATCCTGCCGGACCCGAAGTACCCGCCCGGCTACCTCAATGAGTTCGGCGGGCACTTTCAGATCACCCAGGAGATGCGGGAGAACGCCGAGAAGATGCAGCAGCGGATCCGGGAGCGGCGAGGATGACGATCGCCGCCCCCCTCCTGTCCGGTGTGCTGCCCGCGGCCCCGTCCGCGCTCGCGGCGGCCGAGGTCTACCGGGATCCGCCCGACCTGGCGCCGCTGCCCGAGGAGGAGCCGCTGATCGCGCGGTCGGTCGCCAAGCGCCGCAACGAGTTCGTCACCGTGCGGTACTGCGCGCGAGAGGCTCTCGGCGAACTCGGAGTCGCTCCGGTGCCGATCCTGAAGGGGGAGAAGGGCGAACCGTGCTGGCCGGACGGAGTCGTCGGCAGCCTGACCCACTGCGAGGGATACCGCGGCGCGGTGGTCGGGCGGTCGACGCAGGTGCGTTCGGTCGGCATCGACGCCGAACCGCACGGCGTGCTGCCCGATGGGGTGCTCGACGCGATCAGCCTGCCTGCCGAGCGGACCGAACTGCAGCAGCTGCCCGCGGGTCTGCACTGGGACCGGATCCTGTTCTGCGCCAAGGAGGCGACGTACAAGGCGTGGTTCCCGCTGACCCGCCGGTGGCTGGGTTTCGAGGACGCCCACATCGTGTTCGACGTCGACGGCGACGGTACCTCCGGCGGCTTCGCGTCCCGGATCCTGATCGACCCGGCGGCGGTGCACGGCCCGCCGCTGGAGACGCTGACCGGTCGGTGGTCGGTGCGCGACGGCATCGCGCTGACCGCGATCGTCCTATGAGCGACCCCGGTCTGGTCGTCGTCGACAAACCGGCGGGGATGACGAGCCACGACGTCGTCGGCCGGTGCCGGAGGATGTTCGGCACCCGCAAGGTCGGTCACGCCGGCACGCTGGACCCGATGGCCACCGGCGTCCTGGTGGTCGGACTCGAGCGGGCCACCAAGATCCTGGGTCTGCTCACCGCCACCGACAAGGGTTACGCCGCCACCCTGCGGCTCGGTCAGACCACCTCGACCGAGGACGCCGACGGCGAACTCCTGCAATCGGTTTCGGCCGCACAGGTCGGCGATGAGCAGATCGAGCGCGCGGTGGCCGCGCTGCGCGGCGAGATCGACCAGGTCCCGTCGGCGGTGAGCGCGATCAAGGTCGGTGGACAGCGCGCCTACAAGCTCGCCCGCGAGGGCCAGACCGTCGAACTGGCGCCGCGCCGTGTGCGTATCGACCGGTTCGAGGTGCGCGCGGTCCGGCGCGCCGGTGACCTGGTCGACGTGGATGTCGAGGTGGACTGTTCGAGCGGCACCTACATCCGCGCGCTGGCCCGCGACGTCGGCGCCGCCCTGGGCGTCGGTGGCCACCTCACGGCGCTGCGCCGCACCCGGGTGGGCCGATTCGGCCTCGACGAAGCCCGTACCCTCGACGAACTGGCCGACGCGCCGCGGCTGTCCTACAGCCTGGACGCCGCATGCCTGCTGGCATTCCCGCGTCGGGACCTCGACGCCGCCGAGGCCGAGGACACCCGGCACGGCAGACCGCTCAAACCCGCGGGCATCGACGGCGTCTACGCCGCCACCGCGCCCGACGGCACAGTGCTCGCGCTGCTGGAGGACCGTTCGTCGCGCACCAAACCGGTGGTGGTGCTGCGCCCGGCGACGTTGTAGGTCAGCGGAATCGGGCGCATACTGACCCGGTCCGAACGATGGGGGCCGACGATGCCGTCTCCGTACAAAACGCTGCAGGTCGCTGTTGGGGTGTTCGGGGTGGTCGCGTTGTGCCTGTACCCCCTTGCCGCGCTCTGGCCGTCGGGCTGGGCATGGCACCAGGGCCCGCCGCACCACTCGGACTACTTCATGATGATCGTCGGGCTGTACGCCACGCTGGGGGTCTTCCTGCTGTGGGCGGCGCGCAATCCGCGGGCGCATCTGAGCTTCATCTGGTTCACGGTGTGGTCCAGCGTCGTCCACGCCGCGATCATGGCCGTGCAGTCGGTGCGCGGCGAACACCACGGCGGACACCTGCTGGGCGACGTGCCTGCGCTGTTGCTGGTCGCAATCGTGCTGGCGGGGCTCGTGCGCGCGTCGGGGCTCAGGATGTCCGGCGCACCGGGCGCCGACGGCGACGCTGACGCACTGCCGCAGCGCCGACTGTGAAGCTGTGACGATTATCCGGGCGATTTTTCGCCACAGATTCACACTGGGCGAGAAGAGCGGCTAACTGGCGACCACCCAGATCGCTTCTGCGGCGGGGCTTCCCAGGTCGACGGTGGTCGAACTCGCGCCGTCCTCGGAGTCGGCCGGGTTCTCGATGGCCACCGAGATCATGCCCGCGAAGTCGCGGCGCGCCAGCACCCGCAACCGCGAATCGAGGTTGATGCCCACGCTCTCGAAGTACCGCAGCATCTCGGGGTCGGCGTCGGAGATGCGCGCGATCGTGCCGGTGTCGCCGTCGCTGCACACCGACAGCTGGCGCGCGTCGGGGGTGGGCACCCGGCCGTCGGGCGCCGGGATCGGGTCGCCGTGCGGATCGCGGGTCGGGTAACCGAGCTTGGCGTCGATGCGGTCGAGCATGCGGTCGGACACCGCGTGCTCGAGCACCTCGGCCTCGTCGTGCACCTCGTCCCAGGTGTATCCGAGCTCGCGAACCAGGAACGTCTCCATCAGCCGGTGCCGGCGCACCATCGCCAACGCGGCCGCGCGGCCGGCCTCGGTGAGCGTCACCGCGCCGTACTTCTCGTGGTTGACCAGCCCCTGGTCGGCCAGCTTGCGGATGGACTCGGAGGCGGTGCTGGGCGACACGCCGAGCTTCTCGGCCAGCAGTTTCGTGCTGATCTTCTCCAGGGACCATTCCTGGACGGTCCAGATGACTTTCAGGTAGTCCTGGGCAACCGTCGTCAGGTCACGAGCATCGCCGACAGGATTCACACCACAAAGTTTAGGCAATGGTCACCTCATCTGGGCATCCACCAGCGCGCAGGGTGCCCGGCGCGCCGTAGGCTTGCCCCGTGCAGCGCTGGCGGGGACAGGACGAAATCCCGACCGACTGGGGCCGATGTGTCGTCACGATCGGGGTGTTCGACGGTGTGCACCGCGGACACCAGGAGCTGATCAGCCACGCGGTCAAGGCGGGCCGGTCCCGCGGCGTGCCGACCGTTCTGATGACCTTCGACCCGCATCCGATGGAGGTCGTGTTCCCGGGCAACCATCCGGCCCAGCTGACGACGCTGACCCGGCGCGCCGAGCTGGTCGAGGAGCTGGGCGTCGACGTCTTCCTGGTCATGCCGTTCACGTCGGACTTCATGAAGCTGACCCCCGAGCGCTACATCCACGAACTGCTGGTCGAACGCCTGCACGTGGTCGAGGTCGTGGTGGGGGAGAACTTCACCTTCGGCAAGAAGGCCGCCGGCAACGTCGCGCTGCTGCGCAAGGCCGGCGAGCGGTTCGGCTTCGCCGTCGAGAGCATGACCCTGGTGGCCGAGGCCGATCCGCACGTCGAGGACACCGTCACGTTCTCGTCGACCTACATCCGGTCGTGTGTCGACGCCGGCGACGTGGTCGCCGCCGCCGAGGCGCTGGGCCGGCCCCACCGCGTCGAGGGCGTCGTGGTGCGCGGTGACGGCCGCGGCCGGGTGCTGGGATTCCCGACGGCCAACGTGGCGCCGCCGATGCACTCGGCGATCCCCGCCGACGGCGTCTACGCCGCGTGGTTCACGGTGCTCGGGCACGGACCGGTCACCGGCAGCGTGCTGCCCGGCGAGCGGTACCAGGCCGCGGTGTCGGTCGGCACCAACCCGACGTTCTCCGGCCGCACCCGCACCGTGGAGGCGTTCGTGCTCGACACCGCGGCCGACCTCTACGGTCAGCACGTCGCGGTCGACTTCGTGGCCCGCCTGCGCGGTCAGGAGAAGTTCGACAAGGTCGAGGACCTGGTGGCGCAGATGGGTGTGGACACCGACAACGCCCGCGCCATCCTGGGTTCCTAACGCGGAGTGCCGACGGGCTGAGGAACGACGATTTCGTCGTGCTCCGCCGTCGCTGTTAAACTTCGTGCCGACCGGGCGGCGGCTGCAGTTCGCGGTGGCCACGCCCCGCCGGGACCCGATCCCGGACCGTTGTTCGCGGACTGAAATAGATGGAGTTACCTCGTGGCGCTTACCGCCGAGCAGAAGAAGTCGATCCTCTCCGAGTACGGTCTGCACGACACCGACACCGGTTCGCCGGAGGCTCAGGTCGCGCTGCTGACCAAGCGGATCACCGACCTCACCGAGCACCTCAAGGTGCACAAGCACGATCACCACTCGCGGCGCGGACTGCTGCTGCTGGTCGGCCGGCGGCGCCGGCTGCTCAAATACGTCGCGCAGGTCGACGTGCAGCGCTACCGCTCGCTGATCGAGCGGCTCGGCCTGCGCCGCTGACACCGGCCCCGGCGCGCGGAGAACGCGCCGGGATTCGGTCGCGTACTCGCCGCAGAGTACGATGGACAAGTTCGATTGCCCACCCGGCTCGAACGACCAGGGTGCGGTCTTCGCATATCCGCGAGCACCGCTCCCGCGCGTCATACCGGACCTGCCTGGGCGCACGGTCTTCGGTAGTGGCTGCCGGAACGATTGCCGGCAGCTTCGATCGATGGCCGTAGCCATCGAGGCCCGTGGTTCGAACGCTGTGACGACGCAAAACAGAACAGTGAACCAGAGAGGCCATACGGACACCTATGTCTGTAGTTGAAATTGAAGACGGCGTGTACGAATCGACCGCCGCGATCGACAACGGGAGCTTCGGCACCCGCACCATCCGCTTCGAAACCGGCCGGCTCGCCCAGCAGGCCGCCGGCGCCGCCGTCGCCTACCTCGACGACGAGACGATGCTGCTGAGCGCCACCACCGCCAGCAAGAACCCCAAGGACCACTTCGACTTCTTCCCGCTGACGGTCGACGTCGAGGAGCGGATGTATGCCGCGGGCCGCATCCCCGGCTCGTTCTTCCGCCGCGAAGGCCGCCCGTCGACCGACGCGATCCTGACCTGCCGCCTGATCGACCGCCCGCTGCGCCCGTCGTTCGTCTCGGGTCTGCGCAACGAGATCCAGGTCGTGGTCACCGTGCTGAGCCTGGACCCCAAGGACCTCTACGACGTGGTGGCGATCAACGCCGCGTCGATGTCCACCCAGCTGGCCGGTCTGCCGTTCTCCGGCCCCATCGGCGCGGTGCGGGTGGCCCTCATTGACGGCCAGTGGGTGGCGTTCCCGACCGTCGAGCAACTCGAGCGGGCCGTGTTCGACATGGTCGTCGCGGGCCGCGTGCTCGACGACGGTGACGTCGCGATCATGATGGTCGAGGCCGAGGCCACCGACAACGTCGTCGAACTGATCGGCGCGGGCGCGCAGGCGCCCACCGAGGCGGTCGTCGCCGAGGGCCTCGAGGCCGCCAAGCCGTTCATCAAGGTGCTGGGCGACGCGCAGCAGGAGCTGGCGGCCCGCGCCGCCAAGCCGGTCGGCGAGTACCCGGTGTTCCCCGACTACGCCGACGACGTCTACTACGCGGTCTCCTCGGTGGCCACCGACGCGCTGGCCGAGGCGCTGACCATCGCCGGCAAGACCGAGCGCAACGACCGCACCGACGAAATCAAGGCTGAGGTGCTCGAGCGGCTGGCCGAGCAGTACGCAGGCCGCGAGAAAGAGGTCGGTGCCGCGTTCCGCTCGCTGACCAAAAAGCTTGTGCGTCAGCGCATCCTGACCGACCACTTCCGCATCGACGGGCGCGGCATCACCGACATCCGCGCGCTGAGCGCCGAGGTCGCGGTCATCCCGCGGGCGCACGGCAGCGCGCTGTTCGAGCGCGGCGAGACCCAGATCCTGGGTGTCACCACGCTGGACATGATGAAGCTGGCCCAGCAGATCGACTCGCTGGGTCCGGAGACGTCCAAGCGCTACATGCACCACTACAACTTCCCGCCCTACTCGACCGGTGAGACCGGCCGCGTCGGTTCGCCCAAGCGCCGCGAGATCGGCCACGGCGCGCTGGCCGAGCGGGCGCTGATGCCCGTGCTGCCCAGCGTCGAGGAGTTCCCGTACGCGATCCGTCAGGTGTCGGAGGCGTTGAGCTCCAACGGTTCGACGTCCATGGGCTCGGTGTGCGCATCGACGCTGGCGCTGCTCAACGCCGGTGTGCCGCTCAAGGCCCCGGTCGCGGGTATCGCGATGGGCCTGGTGTCCGACGACATCGAGGTGGACGGCAAGACCGAGCGCCGCTTCGTCGCGCTGACCGACATCCTCGGCGCCGAGGACGCCTTCGGCGACATGGACTTCAAGGTCGCCGGCACCAAGGAGTTCGTCACCGCGCTGCAGCTGGACACCAAGCTCGACGGCATTCCGTCGCAGGTGCTGGCCGGGGCGCTGTCGCAGGCCAAGGACGCGCGCCTGACCATCCTCGACGTGATGGCCGAGGCCATCGACGGGCCCGACGAGATGAGCCCGTACGCGCCGCGGATCACCACGATCAAGGTGCCGGTCGACAAGATCGGCGAGGTGATCGGGCCGAAAGGCAAGATCATCAACCAGATCACCGAGGAGACCGGCGCGTCGATCTCGATCGAGGACGACGGCACCGTGTTCGTCGGTGCCACCGACGGTCCGTCGGCGCAGGCGGCGATCGACAAGATCAACGCCATCGCCAACCCGCAGCTGCCCAAGGTCGGCGAGCGGTTCCTCGGAACTGTGGTCAAGACAACCGATTTCGGCGCGTTCGTGTCGCTGCTGCCGGGGCGCGACGGCCTGGTGCACATCTCCAAGCTGGGCCGCGGCAAGCGCGTCGCCAAGGTGGAGGACGTCGTCAAGGTCGGCGACAAGCTGCGGGTGGAGATCGCCGACATCGACAACCGCGGCAAGATCTCGCTGGTGCTGGTCGACGAGGACGACGCAGCGAACGCCGACTCGGAGACTGCACCGGCAGATGCCGCCACGGCGAGCAGCTAGGGCGTTGCGCCGCGCCGAGCGCGGCACCGGATCCTCGGCCGGCGTGCGCCGCACGGTGCTCCCCGGCGGCCTGCGGGTCGTCACGGAGTACCTGCCTGCGGTGCATTCCGCGTCGGTCGGGGTCTGGGTCAACGTCGGTTCGCGCGACGAGGGCCCCAGCGTGGCCGGCGCGGCGCACTTCCTGGAGCATCTGCTGTTCAAGTCGACGCCGACGCGCTCGGCGGTCGAGATCGCCGAGGCCGTCGATGCCGTCGGCGGCGAACTGAACGCGTTCACCGCCCGCGAGCACACCTGCTACTACGCGCACGTGCTCGACACCGACCTCGAGTTGGCCGTCGACCTGGTCGCCGACGTGGTGCTGCGCGGCCAGTGCGCGGCCGAGGACGTCGAGATCGAACGCGACGTGGTGCTCGAAGAGATCGCGATGCGCGACGACGACCCCGAGGACACCCTCGGTGACGTGTTCCTGTCGGCGATGTTCGGCGGCCATCCCGTGGGACGGCCGGTGATCGGCAGCGCCGACTCGATCTCGGCGATGACCCGCGGGCAACTGCACTCTTTCCACGTGCGTCGCTACACGCCCGAGCGGATGGTGCTGGCGGTCGCGGGCAACGTCGACCACGACGACGTCGTCGCGCTGGCCCGGGAGTACTTCGGGCCCCGCCTGGTCCGCGGCCGCACCCCGGTGTCACCGCGCAAGGGGACCGGCCGGGTCAGCGGCCAACCGCGCCTGGAACTGATCAACCGGGACTCCGAACAGACGCACCTGAACCTGGGGGTCCGCACCCCCGGGCGGCACTGGGACCACCGCTGGGCGTTGTCGGTGCTCAACACCGCGCTCGGCGGCGGCCTGAGTTCGCGGCTGTTCCAGGAGATTCGGGAGACCCGCGGGCTGGCCTACTCGGTGTACTCGACGGTCGACACGTTCTCCGACACCGGAGCGCTGTCGGTCTACGCCGGATGCCTGCCCGAGCGGTTCGACGAAGTGGTGCGGGTGACCACCGACGTGCTGCAGACGGTGGCGCGCGACGGGATCACCGAAGCCGAGTGCCGGATCGCGAAAGGCTCGCTGCGCGGTGGGCTGGTGCTCGGACTCGAGGACTCCGGCTCGCGGATGAACCGGATCGGCCGCAGCGAACTGCATTACGGCGAGCACCGCACCATCGAGCAGACCCTCGCCAACATCGACGCGGTGACCCTCGACGAGGTCAACAGCGTCGCGCGCCGACTGCTGTCCCGCCCGTTCGGCGGCGCGGTGCTCGGCCCGCAAAGGTCGAAAAGATCGCTGCCTCAGCCACTTCGAGTGATCGCGGGCTGATCGCCTAGGCTGGGCGCGATGACTGCACTGTCGCGGCGCCGCGTCCTGGCCGGCGGGCTCGCCCTCGCCGGGCTGGCGGCCTCTCCGATCTCGCCCGCCCTCGCCCAACCCGTCCCGCTCGAATCGCGTCTGCGGGATCTGGAGCGTGAGCACCACGCGCTCATCGGGGTGTTCGCGACCAACCTCGACACCGGCCGCACCGTCGCGCACCGGGCGGCCGAGTCGTTCGCGATGTGCTCGACGTTCAAAACCTATGCGGCAGCGCGGGTTCTGCAACTGGTGGAGCGCGGCGAACTGAGCCTCGATCGCCGCGTTCGCGTCGACGCCGCCGACATTGTCGCCCACTCGCCGAGGACGCAGCCCCGGGTGGCCGGCGACATGACCGTGGACGAACTGTGCCAGGCGGCGGTGCAGGTCAGCGACAACGCCGCGGCGAACCTGCTGCTGCGCACCATTGGCGGGCCGCCCGCGATCACGGCATTCGCCCGCAGCATCGGCGATCAGCGGTCCCGGCTGGACCGCTGGGAGCTCGAACTCAACGCCGCGGTGCCCGGCGACCCGCGCGACACCACCTCACCGGAGGCCATCGGCGGCGGATACCGCGCGCTGCTCACCGGCACGGCGTTGGCGGCACCCCAGCGCGAGCTGCTGCAGCGGTGGATGCGCGCCAATGAGACCTCGAGCATGCGCGCCGGTCTGCCGGCGGGCTGGACCACGGCCGACAAGACCGGGAGCGGGGACTACGCCAGCACCAATGACGTGGGCGTCGCGTACGGGCCCAACGGTGAGCGCCTGCTGCTGTCGCTGATGATCCGCACGGCCGGCGACGACGCGGACGCACCGGGTCTCCGCCCGGTGATCGGGCAGCTGGCCGCGCTGCTGGTGCCGCATCTGCTGGGCTGAGAAGACACCACCAAGCCGCCCGGCCACCCCTCGGGGCCGGGCCGCCTGTGGTGAGAGCGGCTGTCCCCCCACACTCCCGGATCCCCCCCGAGTCCTGAGTGCCAGCCGCTGGACCTAACGGTATGGCAACGGGCGCCCCGGAGGAATCGGGCGAATCCCTATGATTTCAGCCCGGCACCCCTTAAGGGTGTCGGGCCGAAGCACGCGAGAAAGTCTCAGACCAGCACGGATGCCGGATCGGTGTAGGGGAGGCCGAGATCGTCGGCGACCTGTTCGGACAGCAGCGCACCCTCGTGGGTCGACAACCCCTTGGCCAGCGTGCCGTCGGCCCGGCACGCCGCGCGCCAGCCCTGGTCGGCCAGCTTGACCACGTACGGCATGGTGGCGTTGGTCAGCGCGAACGTCGACGTGCGCGGCACCGCGCCGGGCATGTTGGCAACGCAGTAGAAGATCGTGTCGTGCACGGCGAAGGTCGGGTCGTCGTGGGTGGTGGGACGCGAATCCTCGAAGCACCCGCCCTGGTCGATGGCGATGTCGACGAGCACCGCGCCGGGCTTCATGTGCGCGACGGTCGAGTTGGTCACCAGCTGGGGTGCTTTGGCGCCGGGCACCAGCACCGCGCCGATCACCAGGTCGGCGCGTTTGACCGCGTCCTCGAGTTCGAGGATCGAGGAGTAGCGGGTTTCGATGCGGCCCCCGAACTCGGCGTCGACGTCGCGCAGCTTGTCGATGCTGACGTCGAACACGGTGACGTGGGCGCCCATGCCGGCCGCGACCCGGGCCGCGTTGTAGCCGGCGGTGCCGCCGCCGATGACGACGACGTCGGCGGGCGCCACGCCCGGCACCCCGCCCATCAGCACGCCGCGGCCGCCCTGACTGCGCATCAGGTGGTAGGCGCCGACCTGCGCGGACAGCCGGCCGGCAACCTCGCTCATCGGGGCGAGCAGCGGCAACGCGCCGTCGGGGGTCTGCACCGTCTCGTAGGCGATCGAGGTTGTCCCCGAGGCCATCAGCGCGTCGGTGCACGGTTTGGACGCCGCCAGATGCAGATACGTGAACAGCGTCTGGCCCTCGCGCATGCGGTGATATTCGGCCTCGATCGGCTCCTTGACCTTCAGGAGCAGCTCGGCCTCCTCCCACACCTGGTCGGCGCTGTTGATGAGCTGGGCTCCGGCGCGTTTGAAGTCGGCGTCGCAGATCGACGAGCCGTCGCCGGCGCCGGACTGGATGATGACCTCGTGGCCGCGATGCACCAGCTCGGCGACCCCGGCCGGGGTGATGGCGACGCGGAACTCGTTGTTCTTGATCTCGGTCGGGATGCCGACGCGCATGACCGCTCCTTGGCGTAGTGTGTGCTGAAACTCAGTGTGAAGAACCTTCGATACGCTGGCAATAAATGCGTTGGAAATTCTCGGGAGGGCCACAATGGCCGAAGTTTCTTCATCATCGGCGGGTAATGGCGCCGGGCGGTCGAAGGATTTTCGACCCGTCACCCTCGACGACGTGGACCGCCGCATCCTGACGGCCCTGCACCGGGACGCGCGGCTGTCGAACAACGCGCTGGCCGAACAGGTCGGGATCGCGCCGTCGACCTGCCACGGCCGGGTGCGCCGCCTGCAGGACATCGGCGTCATCCGCGGGTTCTACACCGACATCGACCCCGCCGCGATCGGGTTGCCGTTGCAGGCGATGATCTCGGTCAGCCTGCAGTCCAACGCGCGCGGCAAGATCCACAGCTTCATCCAGCAGATCCGGCAGCGCCCGCAGGTGATGGATGTCTACTTCCTCGCCGGGGCCGACGACTTCATCCTGCACGTGGCCGCGCGGGACACCGACGACCTGCGGTCCTTCGTGGTGGAGAACCTCAACGCCGACGCCGACGTGGCCGGCACGCAGACGTCGTTGATCTTCGAGCACATGCGCGGCGCGTCCCCGCTGTAGCGCGAGCGGTTGGTCGGGCGGGCGACGAAATCCCATAGGGTGACCGCATGCGAGTGGGAGTTCTGGGCGCCAAGGGCAAGGTCGGCACGACGATGGTCGCGGCGGTCGAAGACGCCGACGATCTGACGTTCAGCACCGGCGTCGACGCGGGTGATCCGCTGAGCCGCCTCGTCGACACCCGCACCGAGGTCGTCATCGACTTCACCCATCCCGAGGTGGTGATGAAGAACCTCGAGTTCCTCATCGACAACGGGATCCACGCCGTCGTCGGCACCACCGGGTTCACCGACGACCGGTTGGCTCAGGTGCGCACCTGGTTGGACGCCAAACCCGAAGTGGCGGTGCTGATCGCGCCGAACTTCGCGATCGGCGCGGTGCTGAGCATGCACTTCGCCCAGCAGGCGGCACGGTACTTCGAATCGGTCGAGGTGATCGAACTGCATCACCCGCACAAGGCCGACGCCCCGTCAGGGACGGCGGCGCGCACGGCGAGGCTCATCGCCGAGGCGCGAAAAGACATGCCGCCCAACCCCGATGCGACCTCGACCGGTCTCGACGGGGCGCGCGGGGCCGATGTCGACGGTGTCCCCGTGCACTCGGTGCGGCTCGCGGGTCTCGTCGCGCACCAGGAAGTGCTGTTCGGCACCCAGGGGGAGACCCTGACGATCCGCCACGACAGCATCGACCGCACGTCCTTCGTGCCCGGCGTGCTACTGGCGGTGCGCCGTGTCGCCGAACGGCCCGGGCTGACGGTCGGCATCGAGCCGCTGCTCGATCTGCAGTGAGCGCTCGACGCTGATGTCCGAGGACGGGCGCGCACTGCGCATCCAAGTGCTGATCGGCTTCATGTGCGTGGCGTTGGTCGTGTACTTCCTGCTGCTCGGCCGGATCGCGATGGCGTTCATCGGAACCGGCGAGGGGGCCGCCGTCGTCCTCGGGTTCGCGCTGCTGGCGATGCCGCTGATCGGGGCGTGGGCGATGGTCAGCACGCTGCGCGCCGGGCTGGCGCACCAGCGGTTGGCCCGCATCGCGAAGGCCGACGGGATGGAACTCGACGTCAGCGACCTGCCGCGGATGCCGTCCGGGCGGATCCAGCGCGACGCGGCCGACGCGCTGTTCGCCACCGTGCGTGACGAAGTGGAAAGCGACCCCGACAACTGGCAGCGCTGGTACCGCCTGGCCCGCGCCTACGACTACGCGGGGGACCGCACCAGGGCGCGCGAGGCGATGAAGAAAGCCGTCGAGATGGAGGGCCGCCGATGAGTCGTCTGCTGGTGGTGCACCACACGCCGTCGCCGGGTACCCGCGAAGTGCTCGAAGCCGTGCTGGCCGGCGCCCGCGACCCCGATGTCACCGGCGTGGAGGTGGTGGTGCGGCCCGCGCTGGCCGCGACGCTGCCCGACATGCTCGACGCCGACGGGTACCTGTTCGGCACCACCGCCAACTTCGGCTACATGAGCGGGGCGCTCAAGCACTTCTTCGACACCGTCTACTACCCGAGCCTGGACCACGTCGCGGGCCGGCCGTACGGGCTGTGGGTGCACGGCAATAACGACACCGTCGGCGCGGTCAAGGCGGTAGAAAAGTTGGCGACGGGGCTGGCGTTGACGAAGGCGGCCGACGTGCTCGACGTCGTCGGCGGAGTCGACTCCGGTGTGCGCGACCGCGCCTACGAACTCGGCGGCACGCTGGCCGCGACGCTGATGGAGGAGTGACGACATGCCGGGGTTTGCCGAAATCGCCTTGGGCGCAGCGCCGGTCGCGGGTGGCGCGCTGCTCGGGATCGCCGCCGGGAATCTGCGCGGACCGGACTTTCGCGCGATGATCGCCAAGGACCTCGACCTGCTCGAGCGCATCCCCGAGGACCGGCCCGAACTCAAGGAGCGGTTGCGGGCGAGCATCGACCAACGCATCGACGACCTGATCACGACGACGGAGAAGAGCCGCGAACTGCGCAGCGCGGCGATGTCGTACGAGGGCAACTGGCGCGACATCGTCGTGTTCATCTGCGCCATCTTGTTCACCATCGTCTGGTGGAACGTCAGCCACGACCGAACCAACTGGCTGGTCATGTTCGTCGTGATGATCGTGGCCACCGTGGTGGCCGGCATCTACGCCGCCCGCGGGGTGATCCGGTCGCTGCGGACGCTGTCGCGCGGTCGCTCTCAGTAGTGGTAGGTGTCCGACGGCGCCGGGATGTGCGCGGGGTCGTCGACATCGTCGAACTCCGAGACCTCGATCCCGTAGGAGCGGGCCAGGTCGAGGATCTTGTTCGCCCGGGCGATGCGGGGTAGGTCCGAGCCGTTGCGGATCTCGCCGCCGTCGCGCTCGAACTCGCTGAAAAACTCCTTCGCCCAGGCGATTTCCTCCGGCGACGGGGACAGGCCCTCGTTGACGGTGGGGCACTGCTCGGGCGTCAGACAGATCTTGCCGGTCATGCCGAACTCGGCGGACACCGCGGTGGCCTCGCTGAGCTTGCGCGCGCTCGACCCGACCGTCGGGCCGTCGATCGCGCTGGGCAGGTGCGCGGCCTTGGCGGCGATGGTGAACCGCGACCGCGCGTAGGCCAGCGTGGTCGGATTGTCGCCGAAGCCGGTATCGCGGCGGAAGTCGCCGATGCCGAACGCCAGCCGGAACGTGCCCTTGGCGGCGGCGATCTCGGTGATCCGTTCGAGCCCGCGCGCTGTCTCCACCAGCGCGACGATCGGCACACCGGGCAGGCGTTTGGCGGTCTCGGTGACGTGGTCGACGGACTCGACCATCGCCAGCATGACCCCGCCGACCGACGTCGTCTTCAGGGCGTCGAGATCGTCGGCCCACCACGGCGTGCCGAAACCGTTGACGCGTACCCAGTCGGTGTTGCCCTCGCCGAGCCAGCGCACGACGTTGTCACGGGCGCCGACCTTGTCCTTCGGCGCGACCGCGTCCTCGATGTCGAGGACCACGATGTCGGCGCGCGAGCGCACCGCCGGCCCGAACCGTTCGTACTGGGCGCCGTTCACCAGCAGCCAGCTGCGGGCGAGCACCGGGTCGATGCGTTCGCCGACGTCGCCGTGCTCTCCGTCGTGGTCCTCCATGCGCCCATCGTTGCGTATCGAGCCGCCGTCGCGTGCGGCCTCAGGGTCAATTGGGCAGCGCGGATTCGAACAGCTCCTGCAGCGCGATCCAGTGCCGCTCGGAAGCCTCGTGGTCATACGGCGCGTTGTCGGGGACGGCGAAACCGTGCCCGGCAGGATAGAACTCGATGGTGTGCGCGACGTCGGCCGCGGTCAGGGCCTTGTCGAGGGTGTCGGCGTGGTCGCGGGTGAAACCGCTGTCGCCCTTGGCGCCGGCCACGTAGACAGTCGCCTTCATCCGGTCGGCGAGCAGGTGCGGGCTGGCCGGTTCGTCGGTGACCAGCCCGCTGGCGTGGAACGAGCCGACGGCGGCCACCCGGTCGGGGACCCGGCCGGCGACGATCACCGAGGTGCGCCCGCCCATGCAGTAGCCGCACACCCCGAACGCGTCGCCCTTGACCTCGGGCCGGCCGGCGAGGAAGTCGAAGAACGCCTCGGCGTCGGAGGCCATCATGTCGGGGGTGATCGACTTGATCATCGAGAACAGGCGCGTGCGCTGGTCGGGCTCGGTGAACGCGGTGCGCATGTCGAACGGCTCCCAGTCGCCGTGGCGGTAGTACACGTCGGGCAGCAGCACCGCGTGCCCGAAACCGGCCAGCCGGGCCGCCATCTCCTGGAAGGTGTCGCGCACGCCGCCGGCGTCGACGTACATGACGACGCCGGTCCACGGGCCGGGACCGTTGGGGGTGTGCAGGGTGGCGGGGCAGGAACCGTCGGCGGTGTCGATGGTCGCGTTGATACTCGGCATGGCTTCCGTTCTACTCGCTCGCGGCCGAAGTAAGCTGACCGGCGTGCCGATCGACACGCCCTACGAGAACCTGCTCGCGTTGGTCCTCGAACGCGGCACACCCAAACTCGACCGCACCGGCACGGGCACGGTCAGCCTGTTCGGTCATCAGATGCGCTTCGACCTGACCGCGGGTTTCCCGCTGATCACCACCAAGAAGGTGCACACCAAGTCGATCGTCTACGAGCTGCTGTGGTTCCTGCGCGGCGACTCGAACGTGCGCTGGCTGCAGGAGCATGGCGTCACCATCTGGGACGAATGGGCTACGGAGACCGGCGATCTCGGCCCCGTCTACGGTGTGCAGTGGCGGTCGTGGCCCACCCCCTCCGGCGAGCACATTGACCAGATCAGCAACGCGCTGCAGTTGCTCAAGTCGGATCCGGACTCGCGGCGCAACATCGTGTCGGCCTGGAACGTGGGCGAGATCCCGCAGATGGCGTTGCCGCCGTGCCACGCGTTCTTCCAGTTCTACGTCGCCGACGGCAAGCTGTCATGCCAGCTCTACCAGCGCAGCGCCGACCTGTTTCTGGGCGTGCCGTTCAACATCGCCAGCTACGCGCTGCTGACGCACATGATGGCCGCGCAGGCCGGCCTGGGCGTCGGCGAGTTCATCTGGACCGGCGGTGACTGCCACATCTACAACAACCACGTCGAGCAGGTGCGGCTGCAGCTCAGCCGCGACCCGCGGCCGTACCCGGAACTCGTTCTGGTGCCACGGGATTCGATCTTCGACTACACCTATGAGGACGTCCAGATTCTCAACTACGACCCGCACCCGGCGATCAAGGCCCCGGTGGCCGTATGAGGTTTGCTTGCAGGGCCGAATCATGAATATGAGGTCTGCGCAGGTCGGGCTGATCTGGGCCCAGTCGTCCTCGGGTGTCATCGGCCGCAACGGCGGCATCCCGTGGCGGTTGCCCGAGGACCAGTCCCGGTTCAAGGAACTGACGATGGGGCACACGGTCGTGATGGGCCGGCGCACCTGGGAGTCGTTGCCGGCCAAGGTCCGGCCGCTGCCGGGCCGCGACAATGTCGTGTTGACGCGACGGCCCGGCTACGTCGCCGAAGGCGCGCGGGTGGTGTCCTCACTCGAGGACGCGTTGACCGGTGACCCGGTGTGGGTGATCGGCGGCAACGAGGTCTACTCGCTGGCGCTGCCGGTCGCCACCCGCTGTGAGGTCACCGAGGTCGACCTCGACCTGCACCGCCAGGACGACGACGCGCTGGCGCCGGTCCTCGACGAGGACTGGGTCGGCGAGGCCGGCGTCTGGCAGGTCAGCACCTCGGGTCTGCGGTACCGGTACTACACCTACCGGCGGGCCTGACCGCTCTTCCGCGGATGCGGTGTCGGTGGTCTGCTGCAGGATGGGGAACGTGCCGACCAGACTCACGGCCGACCAAGCGCGGCGCGTCGCCGTCGCGGCGCAGGGGTTCGCGGAGAGCAGGCCGCGGGGGCCGGTCACCCGCGCGCACCTGCGCAGGCTGATCTCGCGGATCCAGGTGCTGCAGCTGGACTCGGTGTCGGTCTCGGTGCGCGCGCACTACGCGCCGGTGTTCAGCCGGCTCGGACCGTATGACCGCGACGTGCTGGACCGGGCGGCGTGGAGCCATTCGGCGCGGTCCCCGCGGATCCTCGTCGAGTACTGGGCGCACGAGGCCGCGCTGATGGCGGTGGAGGACTGGCCGCTGCTGCGCTGGCGGATGCGCGAGTACACCCACGGCCGGTGGGGGCGGGAAATCGTCAAGAAGAACGCCAAGCTGGTCGACGACGTCGTAGCCGCGGTGAGCGAGCTGGGGCCGTCGACGGCCGGCGAGATCGAGGAGTTCCTCGGCGCCGAGCAACGCGGCCGCAAGGGGCCGTGGTGGGACCGCAGCGACACGAAGTGGGTGACCGAGGCGCTGTTCGCGTCCGGGGTGCTGACGACGGCGACGCGGGTCGGATTCGCGCGGCACTACGACCTCGCCGAACGGGTGCTGCCGCCGGAGGTGCTGGCCCGCGAGATCGACGAGGCCGACGCGGTGCGCGAGCTGATGCTGCGGGCGTCGGGAGCGCTGGGGGTGGCCACCGAACAGGATCTGCGCGACTACTTCCGGGTGTCACCCGCGCGCGCGAAACCGGCGATCGCGAAGCTGGTCGCCGATGGCGCGCTGGAACCGGTCGAGGTGGACGGCTGGAAGCAGCCGGCGTATCTGCGCGCGGGGCAGGCGATTCCGCGCCGGGACCGGGGAACGGCGCTGCTGTGCCCGTTTGATCCGCTGATCTTCTTCCGGCCGCGGGTGGAGCGGTTGTTCGGCGGCTTCCGGTACCGCATCGAGATCTACACGCCCGCGCCGAAGCGGCAGTACGGGTATTACGTGTGGCCGTTCCTGCTCGACGGCGAACTGGTCGGGCGCGTCGATCTGAAAGCGGACCGGACGGGTGACGTGCTCAATGTGGTGGGGGCGTTCGTGGAGCCGGGCCGGCAGCCGGCGCGGGTGGCCGACGCGTTGGCGGGCGAGCTGAGGACGATGGCGTCGTGGCTCGGGTTGTCGGACGTCAGTGTCGGCGGCACCGGCGACCTCGTGCGGCCTCTGCGCCGAGTGTTGGGTTGAGGCACCTCTCGCGGTGGTTCCGCGTGCCTCGACCCCACACTCGGCGGAGAGAGAACTAGGCGCAGTCCGCGCAGATCATCCGGTCGCCGGACTGCAACGCAAGTCGGCTGTGGTGCTGCACCAGGAAGCAGCTCGAGCAGGTGAACTCGTCGGCCTGCTTCGGGATCACCCGGACCGTGAGTTCCTCACCCGACAGATCGACGTCCGGCAGGACGATCGAATCGACCGGGTCACCGTCGTCATCGACATCGAGCACCGCCACGTCGGCCTGGTTCCGGCGCCGTGCGGCGAGCTCGTCGAGTGACTCGTCGGCGATCTCGTCGGTTTCCTTGACGCGGGGGGCGTCGTAATCGGTGGCCATTGATCACACTCCTCAAAGATCGGCGCTTGGGTAACGCCGAGTGAGATCCGCTTTGTTCCCCGCGGCCGATCCGGCTAAACCGGGGCGCCACGTTAGGGTGAGCCGTGGCCGAGACCACGCCGCTGCGCGTCCAGATGATCGCCAAGACCGAGTTCTCGGCGCCGCCGGAGGTGCCGTGGGACACCGACGCCGACGGAGGCCCCGCGCTGGTCGAGTTCGCCGGCCGGGCGTGCTATCAGAGCTGGTCGAAACCCAACCCGCGCACCTCCACCAACGCCACGTACATCCGTCACATCATCGACGTCGGGCACTTCTCGGTCCTCGAGCACGCGTCGGTGTCGTTCTACATCACCGGCATCTCCCGGTCGTGCACCCACGAGCTGATCCGGCATCGGCACTTCTCCTACTCACAGCTGTCGCAGCGCTTCGTCCCTGAACACGACGCGCAGGTCGTCGCGCCGCCGGGCATCGAGGACGACCCCGAGCTGACCGAGATCCTCACCGAGGCCGCTGATGCCGGCCGGGCCGCCTACACCCGGCTGCTGCAGCGGTTGGAAGCCAAGTTCGCTGATCAGCCCAACGCGGTGCTGCGGCGCAAACAGGCACGTCAAGCCGCCCGTGCCGTGCTGCCCAACGCCACCGAGACCCGCATCGTCGTCACCGGCAACTACCGGGCGTGGCGGCACTTCATCGCCATGCGGGCCAGCGAGCACGCCGACGTCGAGATCCGCCGACTCGCGATCGAATGCCTGCGGCAACTGACTGACGTCGCGCCCCAGGTGTTCAGCGACTTCGAGATCGTCACGCTGGCCGACGGCACGGAGGTCGCAACCTCCCCTCTGGCGACCGAAGCGTGAGGCTGAGCGGGTAATCTGAGCCGCGTGAGCACCAGCGGATTCGACGTGACGGCCCGGTTGGGCACCGTGCTGACCGCGATGGTGACTCCGTTCAAGCCGGACGGGTCGTTGGACACCGACGCCGCGGCCCGCTTGGCAACCCACCTGATCGACGCCGGCTGCGACGGTCTGGTGCTCTCCGGCACCACCGGCGAGTCGCCGACCACCACCGACGACGAGAAGATCGTCCTGCTGCGGACCGTGCTCGACGCGGTCGGCGACCGGGCTCGGATCGTCACCGGCGTCGGTACCTACGACACCGCGCACAGCGTGCACGCCGCCCGGCGCGCGGCCGCCGAGGGCGCCCACGGGCTGCTGGCGGTGACGCCGTACTACTCACGGCCGCCGCAGGCCGGTCTGGTGGCGCACTTCACCGCGATCGCCGACGCCACCGACCTGCCGGTCATCCTCTACGACATTCCGCCGCGGTCGGTGATCGCGATCGAATGGGACACCCTGCGCACTCTGGCCGAGCATCCGAACATCGTCGCGGTCAAGGACGCCAAGGCCGACCTGCACGGCGGCGGGCAGATCATCGCCGAGACCGGCCTGGCCTACTACTCCGGCGACGACTCGCTCAACCTGCCGTGGCTGGCGATGGGCGCGGTCGGCTTCGTCAGCGTGTGGGGTCATCTGGTGGCCAGCCAGTTGCGGGAGATGCTGTCGGCGTTCCAGTCCGGCGACATCGCCACCGCGCGCAAGATCAACGTCACGCTCGGGCCGCTGAGCAACGCGCAGGCGCGTCTCGGCGGCGTCACTCTGTCCAAGGCGGGGCTCAAGCTCCTGGGATTCGAGGTCGGTGACCCGCGGTTGCCCCAGATTCCCGCCAGCCCGGCACAACTCGAGGCGCTCGCCGCGGACATGCGAGCGGCCGCGGTGCTGCGGTAGTGGACTCCGAACTCAACCCGCCGGGGCCGCTGGCCCCGGGTGCTCTGCGCGTCACCGCGCTTGGCGGGATCAACGAAATCGGCCGCAACATGACCGTTTTCGAGCATCTGGGCCGGCTGCTGATCGTCGACTGCGGTGTGCTGTTCCCGACGCACGACGAGCCCGGCGTCGACCTGATCCTGCCCGACCTGCGCCTGATCCAGGACCGACTCGACGAGGTCGAGGCGCTGGTGCTGACCCATGCGCACGAAGACCACATCGGCGCCATCCCGTTCCTGCTCAAGTTGCGCCCCGACATCCCGGTCGTCGGATCGAAGTTCACGCTGGCGCTGGTGGGCGAGAAGTGCCGCGAACACCGCATCAAGCCGGTGTTCGTCGAGGTCGACGAGGGCCAGAGCTCGCGGCACGGCGTGTTCGAATGCGAGTACTTCGCGGTCAACCACTCGATTCCGGGCTGCCTGGCCATCGCCATCCACACCGGCGCGGGCACCGTGCTGCACACCGGTGACATCAAACTCGACCAGTCGCCGCCCGACGGCAAACCGACTGACCTGCCCGGCATGTCGCGGCTCGGCGACGCCGGGGTCGACCTGTTCCTGTGCGATTCGACGAACTCAGAGATCCCCGGCGTTGGCCCGTCGGAGAGTGAGATCGGCCCGAACATGCACCGGCTGATGCGCGGCGCCAAGGGCCGGGTGATCGTGGCCTGCTTCGCGTCCAATGTCGGCCGGGTGCAGCAGATCGTCGACGCGGCGGTGGCGCTCGGGCGCAAGGTGTCGTTCGTCGGGCGCTCGATGGTGCGCAACATGGGGATCGCCAAGGAACTCGGCTACCTCACGTTGGCCAACGACGACGACATCATCGACATCGGCGCCGCCGAGCTACTGCCGCCCGAACGGGTGGTGCTCGTCACCACGGGCACCCAGGGCGAGCCGATGGCCGCGCTGTCACGGATGTCGCGCGGCGAGCACCGCAGCATCACGCTGACCGCCGACGACCTGATCATCATGTCCTCGTCGCAGATCCCCGGCAACGAGGAGGCGATCTTCGGCGTGCTCGACGCGCTGGCCAAGATCGGCGCCCGGGTCGTCACCAACGCGCAAGTGCGCGTGCATGTTTCCGGACACGCCTACGCCGGCGAGCTGCTGTTCCTCTACAACGGGGTACGGCCGCGCAACGTGATGCCCGTGCACGGCACCTGGCGAATGCTGCGCGCCAACGCCGCCCTGGCCGCGCGCACCGGCGTTCCCGAGGACAACATCGTGATCGCCGAGAACGGCGTCAGCGTCGACCTCGTCTCAGGCCGGGCGACGATCGCCGGCGCGGTGACCACCGGCAAGATGTTCGTCGACGGGTTGATCACCGGCGACGTCGGAGATTCAGTGGTGGGCGAACGGCTCACGCTGTCTTCGGGTTTCATCGGCATCACTGTCGTCGTGCAACGCAACACCGGCAAGCCGGTGGCCCCGCCGCATCTGCACTCGCGCGGGTTCTCCGAAGACCCGAAAGCGCTCGAGGTGGCCACCCGCAAGGTCGAGGAAGCGCTGGAAACGCTTGCTGCCGAACGGGTCACCGATGTCAGCCGCATCGCGCAGGCCGCGCGTCGCGCCGTCGGCAAGTGGGTGGGGGAGACCTATCGCAGGCAGCCGATGATCGTGCCGACGGTCATCGAGATCTGACCTTCGTCCGCCGAAATAGCGTTCCCGGTCGTTGGAACGGGCTGATCGCGACCATGGCTTCTCACTCGGCGGACCCGCCGGGCGGTCAGCGCTTGTTGACCGATCCCGCGTCTACTGGAAGCGCCACGCCGGTGAGGTAGCGCGCTTCGTCGGACACCAGCCACGCGACCGCGTTGGCGATGTCTTCCGGTTGCAGCACCTGCACCGGCAGCGCGTTGCCCATCTCCTGCGGGCTCTTCTCGGCGATGCTGCCCAACCACGCGCGGGTGGCGTCGTTGTTGATCATCGGCGTGTCCACCCCGGCGGGGTGCACGCTGTTAACCCGGATATTGTGCGGGGCAAGCAGATTGGCGTACAGCCGCATCAGCCCGACGATGCCGTGCTTGGCGGCGACGTACCCGATCGCGCCGGGATCGTCGCTGCCGACGCCGATGAGGCCCGCCACCGAGCTGGTGAGCACGATCGATCCGCCGCCACCGTGCGCGATGAGCGACTCCTTGGCGACATCGACGGTGTGGTACACGCCGGTGAGGTTGACGTCGATGACGTCGCGCCACCCTTCGCGGCCGGACTGCATCGGCGCGATACCGGCGTTGGCGACCACGATGTCGAGGCGGCCGAACTCGTCGAGACCGGCCTGCAGTGCCGCAGCCAGGCCGTCCTGGTCACGGACATCGGCCTCCCGTGCGACGATTCGCGCGCCGGTGTCCTCGACGAGCTTGACCGTCGCCGCCAGATCATCCGGCGTCGCCAACGGGTAGGGCACCGACGCGATCTGGCCGCAGATGTCGACGGCGATGATGTGGGCGCCGTCGGCGGCCAGACGGACCGCCTCGGCGCGTCCCTGCCCGCGCGCCGCGCCGGTGATGAACGCGACTTTGCCCTCCAGTGGAGCCATCAGGGACGCAGCGAGCCCTTGCTCGGGTCGCCGGCGACGACCGGCTGCAGCATCTTGATGTCGGGCGCGCCGTCGAGGTGCTCGCCGACGGTGCCGAAGAGCGTCGCAACCGCGGGCGCGGCGCTGTGAGTCTTGAGCGCATCCTCGTCGGCCCACTGCTCGACGAAAACGAAGGTCCGGTCGGACTCGTGCAGGGCGTACAGCTCGCAGCCGGGTTCCTGGTGCACGGCCTCGATCGCGGTCCTGCAGGCCTGCCGAACCAGGTCGACAGATTCGGGTTTGGCGGTCATGGTCGCGACGACGACGATCGGCATGAGCGGTTCGACTCCTCGGTGAGTGCCTGCTGGACGAATGCAGCCTACTCACGCTTGCCGCCGGTTCTCAGAGCACGTCGACCCAGATCGTGAACGCCGCGACCCCGACGGTCACCAGCGCGAGCCCCACCTTGTCGCCAGCCCCGATCCGCGGCGCCGCGGACCGGTGGATCCTCAGTTCACGCGCCAGCAGGAACAACGGAAACGTCACGCTGACCGCGATGAAGAACGAGGCGATGACGTACACCCAGACAAACCGAATGCCGTGCTTCCGTGCCTCATAAACCATGAGAATGACCGCTGCCAGCAGGAACAGCGCGATATCAGCAGTTATCGACCGTGCCGCGGCGGTCGTCTTGGTGTCCTCCCAGAACGCGGTTGCAAAGTCGGCGCCGCGGCCGGCGTAGGTCAGGTTCTGACTCCACGTCGCGATCAGCGCGACGACCGCGATCACGGCGTAGGCCACGCAGAGCAGCTTCGTCGTGGTGGGCAGGGGTTCTGGTTCGCTCATGGACGCACGCTATGCCGCGATCGGCCACCTTTTGATACCCATCTG
This sequence comes from Mycolicibacterium flavescens, assembly GCF_001722335.1. Classification (GTDB taxonomy): domain Bacteria; phylum Actinomycetota; class Actinomycetes; order Mycobacteriales; family Mycobacteriaceae; genus Mycobacterium; species Mycobacterium flavescens. The sequence continues at coordinate 55,898 of NZ_MIHA01000022.1, read as the reverse complement.
TGACCCGTGTGGCAGATGGTGATTCTGGGACTCAAGGGACTAGTCTTACGAGCATGCCTAGTAAGACCGCTGCGCGCTCTCGGACCGGTTCGGGCAGGTCAAAGGCCGGTTCTCGGGCGAGCAGCCGCACCGCCCCCCGCCGCAAACCGGCCCCTCGCCGCAAATCGTCGCCGGTCTCGGCGGCCGGCGTCTCCGTCGGCCGCGGCGTGCGGGCGGGCTGGATGATGCTGGCCAGGGGTGCCGGCGGCACCGCCCGGTCCGTCGGCCGTGCGCGTGACCTGGAACCGGGCCACCGCCGCGACGGCCTGGCGCTCGCGCTGCTGGGCTTGGCCGTCGTCGTCGCCGCCTCGTCCTGGTTCGACGCCGCGCGCCCGGTCGGCGCGTGGATCGACAGCTTCGTGCGGATCCTGATCGGCGCGGCCGTGGTGCTGGTGCCGCTCGTGCTCGCCGTCATCGGCATCACGCTGATGCGCACCGAACCGGATCCGGACGCGCGGCCGAGGCTGATCCTCGGCTCGGTGATGATCGCGCTGCCCGCGCTGGGGCTGTGGCACCTGTGGGCCGGTTCCCCGCAGGACCCCACCGACCGTCAGCGCGCCGCCGGTTTCTTCGGGTTCGCGATCGGCGGTCCCCTCTCCGACGGTCTCACCGCGTGGATCGCCGCGCCGCTGCTGTTCATCGGCGTGCTGTTCGGTGTGCTGCTGGTGACCGGGACGACGATCCGCGAAGTGCCCTCCACCGTGCGCGCGATGTTCTCCACCCGCGGATACGACGAGGACTACTACGACGACGAGTACGACGACGAGGACACCGAGGTCATCGGCGAGGCCGAGGACTTCTCCGACGGCTACTACGACAACGCGCTGCCGCCCGGCGACCCGGCCGGTGACGAGGCCCAGCCATGGCCGGGCGGAACCGCGCCGTCCGTCGGCGGCACGCCGATGGAGAACTACCCGCTCGAGGACGAGGCGCCCACGGTCCCGGAGCCCAAGCCGCGCAAGAAGAAGCCGGCCAAAGCGCAGACCCTCTCGATCGACCGGGTGGTCGAAGGTCCCTACGCGCTGCCGTCGCTGGAACTGCTGATCGCCGGCGACCCGCCCAAACGGCGCAGCGCCAACAACGACCGCATGATCGAGGCGATCAGCGAAGTGCTGCAACAGTTCAAGGTCGACGCGGCCGTCACTGGCTGCACCCGCGGGCCGACGGTCACCCGCTACGAGGTCGAACTCGGGCCCGGCGTGAAGGTCGAGAAAATCACCGCGCTGCAACGCAATATCGCGTACGCGGTCGCGACCGAGAGCGTCCGGATGCTGGCGCCGATCCCCGGCAAGTCCGCGGTCGGCATCGAGGTACCCAACGTCGACCGGGAAATGGTCAGGTTGGCCGACGTGCTCACCGACCCCGGAACCCGCAGCGACCACCATCCGTTGGTCATCGGTCTCGGCAAAGACATTGAGGGCGAATACATCTCGGCAAACCTCGCCAAGATGCCGCATCTGCTGGTCGCCGGCTCGACGGGTTCGGGCAAGTCGAGCTTCGTCAACTCGATGCTGGTGTCGCTGCTGGTGCGGGCCACCCCGGAGGAGGTCAGGATGATCCTGATCGACCCGAAGATGGTGGAACTGACGCCGTATGAGGGCATTCCGCACCTGATCACGCCGATCATCACCCAGCCCAAGAAGGCTGCGGCCGCGCTGGCCTGGCTGGTCGAGGAGATGGAGCAGCGCTACCAGGACATGCAGGCGTCGCGGGTGCGGCACATCGACGACTTCAACAAGAAGGTGCGCTCCGGCGAGATCACCACACCGCTGGGGAGCCAGCGCGAGTACAAGCCGTACCCGTACATCATCGCGATCGTCGACGAGTTGGCCGACCTGATGATGACCGCGCCGCGCGACGTCGAGGACGCGATCGTGAGGATCACGCAGAAGGCCCGCGCGGCCGGTATCCACCTGGTGCTGGCCACGCAGCGGCCCTCGGTCGACGTCGTCACCGGCCTGATCAAGACCAACGTGCCCTCGCGGTTGGCGTTCGCCACTTCCTCGCTGACCGACAGCCGCGTCATCCTCGACCAGCAGGGCGCCGAGAAGCTGATCGGCATGGGCGACGGGCTGTTCCTGCCGATGGGCGCCAACAAGCCGATCCGGTTGCAGGGCGCGTTCATCACCGACGAGGAGATCGGTGCGGTCGTCGACGCGACGAAGGCGCAGGCCGAGCCCGAGTACACCGAGGGTGTCACCAACGCAAAGACCAACAGTGAACGCACCGACGTCGACCCCGACATCGGCGACGACATGGACGTCTTCCTGCAGGCGGTCGAACTGGTGGTGTCCAGCCAGTTCGGTTCGACCTCGATGCTGCAGCGCAAGCTGCGCGTCGGGTTCGCCAAGGCCGGCCGGTTGATGGACCTGATGGAGACGCGCAACATCGTGGGCCCCTCGGAGGGGTCGAAGGCCCGTGAGGTGCTGGTCAAGCCGGACGAGTTGGCCGCGACCCTGGCCCTGATTCGCGGCGGGTCGGACGCCAACGGCGGCGAGCCCGACGACGACGAGTGATTTCGGGGCGCTACCGATCGCCGGGCGGCCAGCGCACCGAAACCACTAGAGGGTGAGCAGCATTCGCGTGTTGCCGAGGATGTTGGGCTTGACGTAGGACAGGTCCAGGAACTCGGCGACGCCGGTGTCGTACGAGCGGCACATCTCCTCGTAGACCTCGGCGGTCACCGGTGTGCCGTCGATCTCACGGAACCCGTGCCTGCTGAAGAATGCGACTTCGAAGGTCAGCACGAAGATCCGTTCGAGCTGCAGTTCGCGAGCCACGACCAGGAGCCGGTCGACGATCGCATGCCCGACCCCCTGGCCGCGCACCTTCGGGTGTACCGCGACGGTACGAACCTCGCCCAGATCGGACCACAGCACGTGCAGGGCGCCGCAGCCGATCAGCTCGCCGTCGAGTTCAGCCACCCAGAATTCCTGCACCGCCTCGTACAGGTTGACCAGATTCTTCTCCAGCAGAATCCTGCCGGCATAGATGTCCACCAAGGATTTGATGGCGGGAACATCCGTGGTCCGCGCGCGTCGCACGACGAGCTGGCCGGATTCGAGGCTCACAGGTGGAGAGTATCGGTTCGGACTACCGATATTCTGTGGCGGTGGCGGGCCAACCTCATATCGATCCGGTGGTGCCGCGCGCCCGGGTGGCCAACATCGCCAACGTGCTCACCGGCGTGCGGTTCGCGTTGGTCCCGGTTTTCCTGGCCCTGCTGTTCGTCGGCGACGGGCATGAAACATTCTGGCGGATAGCGGCATTCATCGTGTTCTGCGTCGCGGTCATCACCGACCGGCTCGACGGTGCATTGGCGCGCAGCTACGGCATGGTGACCGAGTTCGGCGCGCTCGCCGATCCCATCGCCGATAAGGCACTCATCGGTGCCGCGTTGATCGGGCTCTCGATGCTCGGCGACCTGCCGTGGTGGATGACCATCGTGATCCTGGTCAGGGAGGTCGGCATCACAGTGCTGCGGTTCGCGGTGCTGCGCCACGGCGTGATCCCGGCCAGCCGCGGCGGCAAGCTCAAGACGCTGGTGCAGGCGGTGGCGATCGGGTTGTTCGTGCTGCCGCTGTCGGGGGCCTGGCTGTCGGCGGCGTGGGTGATCATGTGGGCGGCGCTGGTGCTGACCGTCGCCACCGGGGTCGACTACGTCGTCTCGGCGATCAAGGACTCGCGTGGACGACCCCCTGGTCGATGACACCGCCCGCGCGGTGGTCGCCGACCTGACCGTGCGCGGCCAGACCGTGGCCACCGCCGAATCGCTGACCGCGGGCCTGCTGGCCGCGACCCTGGCCGGGGTCGCCGGCGCCAGCGCGGTGCTGCGCGGCGGCCTGATCACCTACGTCGAGGACACCAAGGTCGCGCTGGCCGGGGTGCCCCGCGAGGTGCTCGACGACGTCGGTCCCGTCGCGGCGCCCACCGCCCGGGCGTTGGCCGTCGGCGCTCAGCAGCGCTGCGGAGCCACCTGGGGTGTCGGGTTGACCGGGGTCGCCGGTCCCGAACCGCACGGCGGGCATCCCGTCGGCACCGTGTTCCTGGGCATCGCGGGCCCGGTCACCACCGACGCCGTCCAACTGGCCCTGGCCGGCGCGCGTTGGGAGATCCGCCTCGCGGCCGTGCGGGAAGCGCTCGCGCGGCTGCGGGCCACCATCGCCGCACAGTGAACTCGAATTGATCGGGTCCCGGCGGGAACCAACCGGGCAGGGCGCGGCGTTGCGCTATTAGTAAGCCCCCACTGACCCCGGAAGGGAGAGCACGATGACGGCATTGCTCCGCGAGGTGATCGGCGACGTGCTGCGTCGGGCCCGTGTCGATCAGGGGCGCACGCTGCGGGAGGTCTCCGACACGGCGCGCGTCAGCCTGGGCTACCTCTCCGAGGTCGAACGCGGACGCAAGGAAGCCTCCAGCGAACTGCTCAGCGCGATTTGCGGCGCTCTCGACATCCCGCTGTCACGGGTGCTCTCCGACGCCGGCGAGGAGATGCAGCGCGAGGAGACCGCCGCCGTCGCTGCGGCAGGCACAGCCAACATCGACGCCGCCACCAAGGTCGTCATCCCGCAGGTCGTGTCGATGGCGGTGGCCTGAGCCTGCCTTGTAGGTGTGGTGAGGCACGCTGACCCGATAGATTGGGCAGCACGGTGAGCCGGGAATCGGTGAGGCCGGGACAACCCAGAGACACGAAGGCGGAGTGAACTGAAATGGCCAATCCGTTCGTCAAGGCGTGGAAGTACCTCATGGCGCTGTTCAGCTCCAAGGTCGACGAGTACGCCGACCCGAAGGTGCAGATCCAGCAGGCCATCGAGGACGCCCAGCGTCAGCACCAGGCGCTGACCCAGCAGGCCGCGCAGGTCATCGGCAATCAGCGCCAACTCGAGATGCGGCTGAACCGTCAGCTCGCCGACATCGAGAAGCTGCAGGTCAACGTCCGGCAGGCGCTGACGCTGGCCGATCAGGCCACCGCGGCCGGTGACGCCGCCAAGGCCACCGAGTACAACAACGCCGCCGAGGCGTTCGCCGCCCAGCTGGTGACCGCCGAGCAGAGCGTCGAAGACCTCAAGGGTCTGCACGACCAGGCGCTGCAGGCCGCCGGCCAGGCCAAGAAGGCCGTCGAGCAGAACGCGATGATGCTGCAGCAGAAGATCGCCGAGCGCACCAAGCTGCTGTCCCAGCTCGAGCAGGCCAAGATGCAGGAGCAGGTCAGTTCGTCGCTGAGGTCGATGAGCGAGTTGGCCGCCCCGGGCACCACGCCGAGCCTCGACGAGGTGCGCCAGAAGATCGAGCGTCGCTACGCCAACGCGATGGGCGAGGCCGAGCTGGCGCAGAACTCGGTGCAGGGCCGCATGATGGAGGTCCAGCAGGCCAGCGTGCAGATGGCGGGCCACTCGCGGCTCGAGCAGATCCGTGCCTCGATGCGCGGTGAGCAGCTGCCAGCGGGCGGCAACACCGCGGCATCGCCGGCCACCCCGGCCGCCAACCCCACGCAGGCGACACCCGAAAACCCGTTGTCACAGTAGGTTCCGAGGAATGTCATGAGTAGTCGGCCCGAAGCCTGGCGTTCGCTGGTGCAACGCGGTGTGGACACCGCCGCCGAATGGTCCGACGTGCTGGCCGCGAAACTCAGCGCCGCCGCCGATCCGCGCGCGAAGCTGCTGCGGAAACGGCGGTGGGCGCTGCGGTTGACGGTGTTCTTCGCGTTCTCGTGCGTGTTGTGGATCGGGGTGACCGCGCTGCTGGCGGCGTGGAGCACGCCGTGGTGGGCGCTGTTCATCCCGGCGCCGATCGCCGCCGGAGCGGCGTTCCTGGCGACGCTGACGTTCCTTCGCTACCGCTGGCTCAAGGCTGAACCGTTGCCGCCGCAGCGATCCCGGGCCGGACGTCGGCTTCCGCCGTGGGGATCGGCGGCCCGGCAGCCGATGGCCGCGCTGGCCGCCTCCGAACGCGGGCTGCATTCACTGGTCGGGGTGATGGAGCGTGGCCGGATGCTGCCCGCCGCCGAACTGCGTGAGATCACCGCCGCCGCCAACCACACGGCGGCGACGATGGCCGCGACCGCCAACGAGGTGGTCTCGATGGAACGCGCGATCGGGTCGGCGCCGCAGTCGCGCGCGCATCTGGTTCCCACGATCGGGGCGTTCACCGCGCAACTCGAGCACGGCGCCCGTCAGTACAACGAGATGGTCACCGCCGCAGCGCAACTCGTGTCGGCCGCCAACTCCGGGCCGGCGTCGACCTCACCGATGTGGCAGCAGCGTTACCGCGACGAGTTGTCCAGCGCCACCGACCGGCTCGTCGGCTGGGCGCAGGCCTTCGACGAACTGGGCCACGTCCGCGGCGCGTGACTACATGGTCGGGCGCAGCGACGGGAACACCGTCGCCGCCAGCCCGCGCACAATGGCCTTGAGGAAGTCCAGCGTGTCGAAGTAGTCGCGCCACAACGTGATTCGACCGGCGTGCACCTCAAAGGTTCCGCACACCCAGAACTGCAGACGCACCGGTCCCAGCACCAGGGCGTCGGTGCGTTCGGTGAGCACCGAGTTACCGTCGGCCGCGATGCGGTGAATCTTGACCTCGAAACCGAAGCGGCCCTGACCGCGGCGCATCAGCCCGATGATGCGCTGACGGCCGCGGATGATGGGGTAGCCGACGTTGTGCCACTCGGCGTGGTCGGCGAGCAGGGTGTCGGCCACGTCGAAGTCCTCGTCCTGCAGCGCGTACAGGAAGGTCTCCACCGCCCGGACATTGTCGACATCGGTGTGTACACCGGAAGCCTGGTCGGTCATGGGGTCAGCCTAGTGGCCGCACGCTGTGGCAGGGTAGCCCAATGCGCGTCGCGATCGTTGCCGGACCGGACCCCGGACATGCGTTTCCCGCGCTTGCGCTGTGTCTTCGGTTTCTCGCCGACGGGGATTCGCCGACACTGCTGACCGGCACACAATGGCGGGACACCGCACGCGACGCCGGGGTCGAGTTCCGCGAACTGCTGGGTCTGGACCCGGCGGACACCGACGACGACGCCGACGCGGGCGCCAAGATCCACCGTCGCGGCGCTCGGATGGCGGTGCTCAACGCACCACAGCTGCGCGAGCTGGCGCCGGACCTGGTGATCTCCGACGTGATCACCACCGCGGGCGGCCTGGCCGCCGAACTCCTCGGGCTGCCGTGGGTAGAGCTCAACCCGCACCCGCTGTACCGGCCGTCGAAGGGGTTGCCGCCGATCGGCAGTGGCCTGGCCCCCGGGGTAGGGCTTCGCGGCCGGCTGCGTGATGCGGTGATGCGGGCGCTGTCGGCGCGGTCGTGGCGCGAAGGCATGCGGCAGCGCTCGGACGTGCGGGTGGAGATCGGGCTGCCGGCGGACGATCCGGGTCCGCTGCGGCGGCTGATCGCCACGCTGCCTGCGCTGGAGGTGCCGCGCCCGGACTGGCCGGCCGAGGCGGTCGTGGTGGGTCCGCTGCACTTCGAGCCGACGGCGACGACGCTGGAGGTGCCGCCCGGTGCAGGGCCGGTGATCGTCGTCGCCCCGTCGACCGCCACTACAGGGGCCGGCGGGCTCGCCGAGGTGGCGCTGCAGGCGCTGAAGCCCGGAGAGGGGCTGCCGGAAGGTTCGCGCGTGGTGGTGTCGCGGCTGGACGGCGCCGACGTCGCGGTGCCTCCGTGGGCGGTGGTCGGACTGGGCCGGCAGGACGAACTGCTGAAACAGGCCGACCTCGTGATCTGCGGCGGCGGGCACGGCATGGTCTCCAAGACGCTGCTGGCCGGGGTGCCGATGGTCGTGGTGCCCGGCGGTGGCGATCAGTGGGAGATCGCGAATCGCGTTGTGCGGCAGGGGAGTGCGAAACTGGTGCGCCCGCTCAGCGCCGACGCGCTGGCACTGGCGGTCGGCGAGGTGCTGTCCGGTCCCGGGTTCCGCGACGCCGCGCGCCGCGCGGGGGCGTCGATCGCGCAAGTTCAGGATCCGGTACGGGTGTGCCATGAAGCGGCGTCGGCGTAGTTTGGGCTCGTGCGGTTGACGGAGTTCCGGGAACTGGTGGACGGACAGTTCGGCCCCGTGCGGGGTGCTTCGCTGGTGATGGATCACGTGCTGACGGGCCTCGACGGGCGGACCGCGGCGCAGGCCATCGAGGACGGGGTCGATCCGCGCGACGTCTGGCGGGCGCTGTGCGCCGACTTCGACGTCCCGCGTGACCAGTGGTAGATCGCTAGCCCTTGCCCTCGGCGCGCCCGGTGCCCGCGGTGTGGGAGGGGCCCACCCGGTCGTCGTCGCGATCGGATTCCGGCATTTGTGCTGCCGGTTGTTCCTCGGCCGGAGAGGCCGTGGCACCCCCGGTAGTCTCACTCGGTGACGGGGCTTTCGGGTCGGCATCCGTGACAGGTTTCACCGCGCCGCCAGTTCGTGCATCGTCCTCGTCCGCGCCGCCGGCCGGTTTCGCCGCGGTTTGGCGCCCTTCATAGGGCGGCACCGCCGGTTTCACGTCCTTCGGCGGTTCATCGGTGAAACCGGTCTCGAAGTCCGGGTTGCCTCCGTCGCCGTGTTCGGGAACGGACTCGTCGCCCCGATATGTGCCCGACGGCCGATCTGCCGGCCCGCCTGATGGTTGATCTGATCCGGTACCGCGCTTACCCCGCTCTTCCGGCTCTGACATGACTGATACTCCTCACCCGCCGCCGCATCGACTGCGGCGACGTACTCGATGGACCGGTACTAGGCGCGCTGACCCAGCACCAATGCTGTTTCGCGGTGCAAGCGGCCGAAGTTGTAGTACGCCGCGCAGGCGCCCTCGGGTGACACCATGCACGTCCCGATCGGTGTCTCCGGTGTGCATGCGGTCCCGAACACCTTGCACTCCCAGGGTTTTATGACGCCCTTGAGCACCTCGCCGCACTGGCAGGCCTTCGGGTCGGCCACTCGCACGCCGGGCATGGCGAATATGCGTTCCGCATCGAAGTTCGCGTAGTCGGAGTGGATTCTCAACGCGCTCTGCGAGATGAAACCCAATCCCCGCCATTCGAAATGGGGCCGCAGTTCGAACGTCTGGGCCATCAGCTTCAGTGCCTGGGTGTTGCCTTCTGGGCGGACCACCCGCGTGTACTGGTTCTCGACCTCGCAGCGTCCGTCACGTATCTGCTGCAGCAGCATGTGCACCGACGCGAGAATGTCGAGCGGTTCGAAACCCGCTACCACCATCGGTTTTCCGTATACGTCGGGTACGAACCGGTAGGGCCGCAAGCCCACTACCGTCGAGACGTGCCCAGGTCCGAGGAAGCCGGACAGCCGAAGGTCGGGTGACTCCAGAATCGCCTTGATCGGCGGAACGATCGTCACATGGTTGCAGTACACGCTGAAGTTCTGCACGCCCAGCGCGCGGGCGCGGACAAGCGTCACCGCGGTGGACGGCGCCGTCGTCTCGAAGCCGACCGCGAAGAACACGACGTGTTTGTCCGGGGTGTCGAGCGCGATCTTGAGCGCATCGAGCGGCGAGTAGACGAACCGTACGTCGGCACCGCGCGCCTTGGCCTCGATGAGGTTGCCTCGAGATCCGGGTACCCGCATCATGTCGCCGAATGTCGTGAAGATGACATCCGGTTGCTCCGCCAGCCACATCGCGTCGTCGACGCGCCCCATCGGGATGACGCACACCGGGCAGCCGGGGCCGTGCACCAACTCGACCGTCTCCGGTAGCAGGTGCTCGATGCCGTGCCGGTAGATGGTGTGGGTGTGGCCGCCGCACACCTCCATGAACTTGAACTCGTCGGTGCCCGCCAGGTCGGTGATTGATCTGACCAATGCGCGCGCAGCTGCCGGATCACGGAATTCGTCGACGAACTTCATGGCAAGCCTCTCAAGCGATTTCAGACGAGTTGAATGCTTCGATCTCGGCGGTGTAGTCGGCGCCCATCTTCTGCACCTGATCGAGCGTCAGCGTGGCCTCGTGTTCGTCGATCTTCGCCATGGCGAACCCGACGTGAACCAGGACCCAGTCGCCGACCTGGAGGTTGTCGTCGGCCAGCAGTCGCACACTGATGGTCCGCCGCACGCCGTTGACGGCGACTGTGGCCAGCGACTGCTCGGCGTCGACGATGTCGACCACCTGACCGGGAATGCCAAGACACATCCTCAGATTCCTTTCAACAGATCCGCGGCAGCGGGTCACCGACGAGCATGTCGACAATCCGGCTGCCACCGAAAGAGGTTCGGAGCGCGACGATTCCGTGCGGGTTCGGAACGATCTCACCGACGACGGCGGCTTGCATACCCTGCGGATGCGCGCGTAACGCGGCGACCGCAGCGCCCGACTCGTCGGCGGGCACGACGGCGATGAACTTGCCCTCGTTCGCCACGTACAGCGGGTCGATGCCGAGCATGTCGCACGCGCCCAGCACCTGGGGTTGGACCGGGAGTCTGTCCTCGTCGAGGATAAGCGCGAATGGGGCGTCCTTGACCAGTTCGTTGGCCACCGTGCCGACACCGCCGCGTGTCGCATCGCGCATCCAGCGTGTCGACGGTGCTGCGGCCAACAGGATTTCGACGAGTTCGTGCACCGGCGCGGTGTCGGAGGCGATGTCGGCGTCAATGGCCAAATCGCCGCGGGCCAGCATGACCGCCATCCCGTGCTCGCCGATGGTGCCGGACAGCAGCACCTTGTCACCGGCTCTGACGAGGTCACGCGAGAGTTGCCTGGCCTCGGGTACCTGCCCTAGCCCCGCGGTGCAGATGTACACCCCATCGGCTGCCCCCTTACCGACGACCTTTGTGTCACCGGTGACGATCTGCACTCCCGCCTTGAGCGCCGCTTCGCTCATGTCGGCGACGATCTCACGCAGTTCGGCGATCGGGAATCCCTCCTCGATCACGAACGCCGCTGACAGCCACTGTGGCCGAGCACCCGAGACAGCCAGGTCATTGATGGTGCCGTGCACGGCGACGTGGCCGATGGACCCACCTGGAAAGCGCCGCGGCGAAACCACATACGAATCCGTGGAGAACGCCAACCGTTCCCCCGACGGGATGCGAAGCGCCGCAGCATCACCGAGTTGTTCGAGTTCGTCGTTGCGGAAGGCTTCGAGGAAGACCGCGTCCACGAGGGCGGCCGATGACTTGCCCCCGGCCCCGTGCGCGAGCGTCACCACGTCGTCGAGCAGACGCGGCCGACGCCGGCGGAACTTGTCGATGCGTTCGAGCACGCGATCCTCGCGGTCGGCCGCGCTTGTTGCTTGTGTCATATCGCGTGTGCTCCGTCCAGTGCGCGGGCGGTGATCGTCCGCCTGAGTGACTGCATGTGGACCTGCACCACCGACCAGAGTCGGTAGCCGAGCATCGCGTGGCTCTCCTGGATGCGGTGGATGCACTGAGAGCGGACGGTGAAGCAGAAGTCGAGGTCATCGGCGGCTGCCATACGACCGCCGTCGTGGCCGGAGAAGCCGATGGTCAGCAGCCCGCGTTCTCTGGCCTCGGTGATCGCGGTCATCAGGTCGTCGGAGTTGCCGGATGTGGATAGCGCGATCGCAACATCGCGGTCACGGGCGTGGGCGATGATCTGACGCTTGAAGATCAGTTCGAACCCGACATCGTTGCCCAGTGCGGTCACCACGGCGTTGTCGGCGGCCAGCGACCAGGCGGCGATCGGTCGGCCCCGTGCCGGTCTGCTGAACAGCGACGCCAACGTCGCGGCGTCGGTGGAGCTGCCACCGTTGCCGAACGTGTAGAGCCGGCCCCCCCGGTGGAACCGCTCGGCCATCTGCGTTCCGGCAACGGTCAGGGAGGCACCGTACTCTTCGAGCGATTCTCTTTGCAGCCGTGAGCTTTCCGCGGCCTTACCGCGGGCCGAGGCCGCGAGATCGGTGAGCAGACTTGCCGCGTCGGTCTCCTCGGACTCGATGAACGGATACAGGAAGCCGGTGGCGTCGGAGTCGGTCATCGACGCACCTCCTCGGGGTCGATGCGGGTGATGGCGGCTCCGGTGTGTAACAGGACGAGGTCGTTGGGCGCGACGGCTCCGATCAGCGTGACGTCGACCCACTCTTCGCCGTCGGCGGTGCGTACCAGCGCCGAACTCGTGGCGTCGGCGGGTTCGGCCAGCACCTCACCGAGCCGACCCTCGTCACTGCACGTCACACAGGGCTCGTCGGCGCACTCCGCCGGTTTCAGCAAACCAGGATGCTCGAAGCAAACGTGGGTCAGCTCCCACAGCAGGTGATACATCAGCACGAATGCGCCGGTGGCCGGCACCATCGGATCGTCGGTGTCGATCCACAGGATGTGGTTGGCCGCACCCGCCGGCGGGCGCGGGCCCGAACCGATCCACAACGTCAGGACGCCCCACGCCTGCGCCCGGCGCATGGCGTCGACGACCGACGGCTCGTCCGCCGATGCCACGGCGATCAACAGATCACCAGGGCGGCTGGCCACCCTCGCTTGGGCCACCGGGTCCGGTTCGACGAGGGCAACCGACGGCAGGGCCCGTTTGCCCATTATGACCGGATGCACGAACTCCACGGCGATGTGGTGAGCGTGTGGTTCCCATTGCGGGGAGATCACCCACAGCGTGGCGCCCTTGTGGAACCTGCAGGCCAGATTCAGTGCGGCGGCGGCGAGATCTGCGGACAGCTCTTCGTCGACGTAGGGGCGATCAACGGTGGTCATTTCGACTGTTCCTGTCCGATAACCGAATTGACGAGATCAAGAGTTGCCTGAGTAGCCGCCTCGAGTTCCGCGCCTTCCTCGTCGCTCAGCGTCGCGCAGACCCAGTCCCAATGCGCGGAGACGACTGCGCCCGGTTTCGGCGCGGGGGCCAGCGTCAGCTCGCCCTTCCTCCATCCGACTCGCTCACAGCGCGGATCGCCGAGTCGCAGTCGGCCGCTCGTGTATTGCAGGGGACGCGACGCGATCTCCGTCTGATCACCGGCGACGTTCAGGACCGTTCCCCACCGGATGCGGCAGTCCTGCATCACACCGACCGCAGTCGTCGCGTCACGACTCAGGAACCTCGTCCACGGATAGACGACCAAGACGTGAAAGCTGTGGTGGGCGAGCACCTTCGCGGTAGCGGGCACGGTGTCGAGCAGTCCGGTGACCTGGCCGGTGAACGCCGCGCGCAGTCGGGTGAGAAGTTGCGCGGGGTCGACCTTGCCCAACCCCCGGCCACCGACCCAATAATTGCGGACGACCTCCTCGTCGAGCACGTCGGTGGCGCCGACGGCCTCGGCGATGGCAGACAGGTACGGCCAAGTGCCGTCGAAATCCTCTGCCCGCGCGGCCAGCCCGGAAACGCTCCCATCAGTCGTCGGCCCGCAATAGCCCAGTTCGTTCGGTGGGTAGGCGTACCGGCCGAACAACGAATGGCCCTCAGGCGCCCTGTTGTGACTCATCCGGCATTCCCCACCATCAGCTGGCCCAGCGCGATACCGCCGTCGTTGGCCGGCACCGTGCGGTGTGTGAGCACCTGAAGGCCCCGGGCGTGTAGGCCGTTGCGCGTCAGTTGGAGGAGCAGAGCGTTCTGAAACACCCCACCCGACAGCGCCACGGGTCGAGAAGGGTCGGCGTGCGCGCAGGCGAGGTTAACGACCAGATCGGCGACCGCGCGATGGAACCGTGCTCCGATCACGGGCGGGGGCACACCGGCTCGGAGGTCGCGGACCACGGCCCGCAGCGTAGGAGCCGGATCCATCAGCACCGCTGCCTCGCGGGCGGCGAGGCCGAACTCGTAGGATCCTGAACCGCAGTCGATGTCGCGGGAGATGCCCTCCAGCTCGATGGCTGCCTGGGCTTCGTAGGTCGCGATCTGGCGCACCCCGATGAGCGAGGCCACCGCGTCGAACAATCGGCCCATGCTGGAAGTCGGGGCACAACCGAGACCGGTCTCGAGTTGGCGAGCCAGCGCTGAGCGTTCATCGGGCGGGCACGCCGAAACCGACGGCAGATTGCGGCCCCACGCGATGCCGGCCGACCGCAGATGTGCCAACGCCATGCGATACGGGCGCCGCACGCTGATGTCCCCGCCGGGTAGCGGTACATATTTCAGGTGAGCGAGCCGTTGGAAGCCTTTGTAATTGGCCAGCAGCACTTCTCCGCCCCAGACAGCGCCGTCGGATCCGTAGCCCGTTCCGTCGAACGCGAACCCGAGAACCTGGGTGGAGCCGTCGAGTCCGTGTTCGGCCATCACGGCCGCCACGTGAGCGTGATGATGCTGGACCATCCTGACCGGGCGCCCGGCCGCGTTGCGTTGTGCCCACATGGTGGAGCGATACAGCGGATGCGCGTCGGCGACGAGTACCTCCGGCGCGACCGTCGTCAACGCCGTGAGGTGCCGCTGCGCGGAATCGAACGCCGAGAGCGTCGCCAGGTCGTCCATGTCACCGATGTGCTGGCTCAACCACGCGTACCGGCCATCCGCCACCGCCATGGTGTTCTTCAGGTCGGCACCGACCGCCAGCGACGGCGGCACCGGCACCGGCAACGCCACCGGCAGCGGCGCGTAACCCCGTGAGCGCCGGATCGGTAACTCCGCACCACAAACCACCCGCATGACAGAGTCGTCGCAGGGCACCAGGATCTCCCGGTCATGCATGAGCCAGCCGTCGACAAGGTGCGCGAGCCGCTCGACGGCAAATTCCTCGCTGATGCAGATCGGCTCACCGGCAAGGTTGCCCGACGTCATCACCAACGCGGTGGGGCCCGGTTCGTCGCCCGGCAGGCCGAACAGCAGCTTGTGCAGCGGTGTGTAGGCGAGCAGGATGCCGAGGTCCGGGTTGTGCGGAGCCACCGATTCGGCGACCGGGGCGTTGTCCCGCCGGGGCGCCAGCACGATGGGACGTTGGGGGCCGGTGAGCAGTTGCGTCGACGCCGCGTCGATCTCGGCCAACCCTCGGGCCGTGTGAAGATCGGTCGCCATCACCGCGAACGGCTTGTCGCCGCGGCGCTTTCGCCGCCGCAGTTCGGTGACGGCGCGCCCGTCGGCCGCGTCACAGGCCAGGTGGTAGCCACCGATGCCCTTGACGGCGAGGATCCCGCCCTCGCGTAACAGGCGCCGTGCGTCTCGGAGCGCGGCCTCGCCCGTAGTCGTCATACCGTTGCCGTCGCGGTACGTCAGCGTGGGTCCGCAGTCGGGGCAGCAGACCGGTTGGGCGTGAAACCTGCGGTCGGCGGGATCGCGGTACTCGCGGGCGCAGGCCGCGCACATCGGGAACGGCGCCATGGTCGTGGTGTGTCGGTCATAGGGCAGGCTGGCGACGATCGTGAAGCGGGGGCCGCAGTTGGTGCAGTTGACGAAGGCGTGCCGGTATCGCCGGTTGGCGGGGTCGCGCTGCTCCGCGGCGCAGTCGGTGCACATCGCGACATCAGGAGACACCAATGTGCGCCCGCCGTCTGCGCGCGACGTGCCGACGATGACGAATCCTGTCCCGCCTGCCGGTGAAAGCCGCTCGATGTCGATCGATTCGATCACCGCAAGCGGCGGCGGACGGTCACGTAGCCGGTTCAAGAAGGTGCCGACGTCTGCGGTGTCACCTTCGATCTCGATGACCGCCCCAGCGCTGTCGTTGCGCACACTGCCGCTCAACCCCAGCGCGGCGGCCGTCGTGTAGACGAATGGCCGGAAACCGACGCCCTGTACCACCCCGTGTACGTGGACGCGCAGGCAGCGCCGGGTGGTCATGGTCATGGTGACTCCGCCAGCCCCGGGGCGGGTTCGCCTCTGCGTAACAGCTGAAGGCCCGCCAGCGCGGCGTCGGCCCCGGCCTTGTCGGTCTTCTCCATGACGAATCCCATGTGGATGATCACCCAGTCGCCGGCCGAGAACGTCTCCTCGGGCAGCATGCCGACGTTGACCTTGCGGTGCTCTCCGGCGACGTCGACGAGGGCAAGCTGGCCGCCGTAGCCGTCCAGCATCGAGACGACCTGTCCGGGAATCCCGAGACACATCGGTCAGCCCTCCGCCACCGGGGAGCGGGCCAGCAGCCCGGCCACCACAGCGTCAATGGTGCGCACCGCTTCCGGCACCGCCTGCGCGACAGCATCGGAGAGGCCGATGCCCTCGTCGACGCACCCGGCCTCGCAGCCGACCACCACTGTGTAGGGCGGGTTTCCGCCGAGTGCGCCCAGGCCGGCGAACACCGCGGCCGGATCCATCGCGTGCGCATCCAGACCCGAGATGTCGCGCCGAGTCTGCAGATCGGCTTCGAAGACATGGACTGTGCCGGGCACACCGCGGCTCGGGATCGCGTCGACGAGCACGAGGGCATCCCAGCCGTCCAGCAGGTCGTACGCCAAATGCATGCCTCCGATGCCGTAATCCCGGACCCGAACCTGTGGACGATCGAGTCCGGCGGGCACGCGTCGGATCACCTCGGGACCGAAGCCGTCGTCCCCGAGAAAGATGTTGCCGAGCCCGGCGACCAGGATTCGAGAGATCAGGACACCTCGATTGCGGTCACATCCGCCGCATCTTCACGTAGCGGCGCGCATCCGGTACCGAACGAATGCCGATCAGCGCTGCCGCCAGGGCGATCCCGGCCACCAGTGCGACAGCGATCCAGCCGATCACTTCCATTGTGAACTCCCTTCCACCACGGGTTCGACTTCGTCGGGTGCGAAGTACAGGTAGCGGCCGTACCAGTCGTGCAGGTCGGCCGCCGGGTCCTCCTCGAGCACAACGCCGATGTGCTGTTCGCCGTCGACGTCTTCGTGCACCGACGTGACGCGTGCGATCTTGTTCGCGTAGAACACATCCTGGGCGTCGGCGCGGCGCGAGGGATGCAATCGCACGCGGCTGCCGCGGGCCACTCGGGTCTCGTTGACCAGAACGGCATCGGAGTGCGGCCGTACCGCCGCGTCGGCCGTGGGGTCCCACCACCCGACCCCGTCGGGAATCTCGGGTATCAGTCCGGCGGGTGCGTGCGGATCGCGGAGCACACCGTGCAGGTCGAGCATCGCCTCGGGTGACAACGAGTCGCAGCGGTCGATGATCGCCGCGGCGCGTGGGTCGGTGGCCCGAGCCTGCGCCTTCTCGCCGTCGGTCATCGTCATGATCCGCAAGGTCAGGATTTCGTCGATCTCGGTCGAATCGTAGAGAGCGCCTTGGCTCTGTTCGGCGATCTCCGGGTGGTCGTAGAGGATGATCGGGGAGGCCAGCATGAGGTCCCGGTGCGGCGACGGGCCCGCGAGCACCGGAAAGCACCGATGCTGGCGGCAACGCGCCGCGGCATCGGCCGCCCGGTCCGGCGGTTCGAGCAATGAGACGAACTCGCCGTCCGCGACCTCGAGCAACAGATGGGTCCCGATCATCGAACGGGCGATCGCCTCGTCTTTGTCCCCGGTGGGCGGGGCCGTATTGCGCACATCGATGGTGAGCCGCAGAAGTCCGTCGTCGTCGTCAGCGGAGATGTCCACCCGACCGCGCAACGGTCGCCGAGTCCGCACCAGCCGGCCGCCGGGGACGAGCTCCACCTCGGTCGTCGGCGCGACCGAGATGTTCAGCGTGGCAGGCAGGCTCATCACCGGGAGCGGGTCGATCGGGACCTCGCACTCGACGGCCTCGTCCCAGCAAAGCCAACAGCCCGCATCCGACACGAGTTCGTCGACGGGTTCGAAACGGCCGTCGCCGAGGTCGCGTTCGACACCGCGGTGCTGCAGATGAAGAAACCGGACCACACCGGTTACCATCGTGATGCCGCGGGAAGCGATCAGAACCTGAGCCGACAGCGTGGACTCTTCGCCGATGCCGGCTTCGGAAGCGCCGATCGGGCTCAACACCCCGAATTGCCAACGGGACTGGTTCTTGCTCGACGTCGCACGATACGGGTACAGCAGATACCCCTCGTAGAGCACTGCATCCGCGACGGCTCGCGCGTGGTCCCAGTCTGCGGTCATCGAACCTCCTGTGCGACGTGGGTGGTCAGCAGTGAGGCGATCGCATCGTCGTAGCCCAGCAGTCCGCGCGCGGATTTGAACGCGGACAAAGCCGCCAGGGTGTCGTGGCTCAACCTCAGCCATCCGGCGTTGGGATAGTGCAGCCGCATGAGTTCACGCCATGTCGAGACGGGAAGTTTGTAGTGGTCTTCGCGGTCCCACGGCACCTGCTGCACGGCGAAGTTGTTGACGCCCCTGGTGAAAACCGTTCCACTGAACAGGAATTGCAGGGGAATCGCACCGTCCCGCAGCGCATGGAAGTATTTGGCGGCGGTGACCTCGAAGTCGTAGGTGCACTCGAGTGCCAGGTCGACCTGTGTGGTGCCGGAGAAGCCCGGCACCACCGTACTGCAGTGCTGCCAGAGGAAATTGTGCTGTGTGGCGTCCCAGCGCTCGCGGGGCCCGAACAGGTCCAGCAGTCCGAGCGCTTCGTCGTCGGTGTAACCGCGCCGCAACGGCTCGATGCGGACCTGGCAGCGCAATGCGATCGCGTGCACGGGTTCCTCGCCGTCGGCGGAGATACCGAGACGCGCGGTGAGCACCGGAGTCACCGCGTACGGTTCGGCGGAGATGTCGAGCACTGCGAACGTCAACTCTGGCACGGCACCACCACCTTGCCGCGGGCGCGAACCTCGTCGAAGAAGTCGTCGACGTACTCCCGGACCTGCTGACCGCCGTCGAAGCCGCGCCACAGTTGGCGGAGCCGGCCGACGAACTCGTAGCAGGCGTCGATGGGCACCAGATGGCATTCCGGCGGCCGGGTCTCGTCGTCGGGCACGCGCACGAGGAGGGCCTCGGTGTCGTCGGCCAGCAGATCGACGCGCCGGTCCGCGTCGCGCACACCGTCCCACGCGGTCAGGTCCAGTTCGGACTCCGTCGCACCAGCCGGCCCCGGATAGAAGGCCACCACGTGGTTCACCGCCGAGTTGCGGAAGAAGAACGCCAACCCCACCGGGATCTGAAGGAGTTGCCACTCCCGATGCCCGAGCCCGAAGTCCGGAAAGGTCAGCCAGCGGTCGGGCACCGCGCGGAAGCGGAGCTCGGCGGTGGCGTCGGTGAAAAGCAGGTAACAACCGCGGCACACGCACATCAACTGTCGTGCATCGACATTCACGACGTGCTGATGGCGCTCGGTGATCGGCTCGGTGCACATCTCACAGCGCTCGACCGCCGGAGCGGGTCCGCCCCGGCTGGCCCGGATCCGGGCGAGCACGTCGTAGGCGTCACTCATGCCATGCCCGCTCCCGTTGGTTCGGTCGCCATCGCAATCGAGAGCACTCCGTCGCGGGTGAGCAGCGGGATCGGTTGCAGGTGCGCTTGCGGGGCGGCGTCGTCGACGCAGGCGCCGGCGTGCACGACATCGAAGTGGGCGTGACAACCCGGGCAGCGCAGTACGGCCTCGTCGGCGGGCCGGCCCATCCGGCGATGCAAGGCAGCACCGGCCAGCGTCTCACCGCAGACACCGCACCGGTTGCGGTAGGCGAACACCGCGTCGCCGACGCGGCACGCGAGCACGGTGTGTCCCGCGACGTAGAACCCGCCGACGTCGCCGGGTGCCAGGTCCGCGAGCTCGGGAACGGCGTGCCACACCGCCGAGCCCGGTCCGCTCTGATGGACGCGGCTGAGCAGTGCCGCCGCGGGTATCACGGTGCCGGCGGCATCCGCGGGGACCACCTCGATCGAGCTCACCTCAGGGGCCGCCGCCCGGATGGCGTCCTCGACGGTCAGTTCGAGCGTCACCGCCGAGGACGGACAGCTCTTACAGCTGCCCGTGAACTGCAGCCGCACAACCGATCCTTCGGGGTGAGACGCGATGTCGAGCAAGGTGACGTCGCCGCCGTGTGAGCCCAGGTACGGGCGGACCCTGTTCAGGGCATCCGCGACCCTCTGCTCGACGTTGTGGGGGTGGAGCCCGTGCACGAGCAGCAGGCTCGCCACCAGGTCGTCGCCGGCGAACCGCTCCGCCAGGCGGGCGTCGGCGCCCACCGCGATCCGCAGTATCCGCTCCAGCCCTTCGCCGTAGAGATCGGTCACCTCGCCGACGAGCTGAACCGCCCGCTCGTAGGCCGCGGGGCCGCCCGCGGCGGACGCGTCGAGCAGGCCCTGTATCCGGTCACCCGCCGTACGCCACTGCACGTCGTCTCTTTCCGGCGGGACCATTTCCTATTCCCCGGTGACGGACTGGGTGGGGGAGTGCAGCAGGTCCAGCGACTTCCCCTTTCCCAGGTACATGTGCACACCGCAGGGCAGACACGGATCGAAACTGCGCACCGTGCGCATGACGTCGATGCCCTTGAAGTGTTCCCGGCCGTTCTCCTCGAAGATCGGCTGACCCTGCACCGCATCCTCGTAGGGGCCCGGTGTGCCGTAACTGTCGCGCGGGTTCGCGTTCCACGGGGTCGGCGGATAGGGGTGATAGTTCGCGATCTTGCCGTCACGGATCACCATGTGGTGGCTCAGCACTCCGCGGACCGCCTCGGTGAACCCGCACCCGATGCCCTCGTCGGGTACCTCGAACTTCTCCCAGGTCTTGGTGCGGCCCGCGCGGATCTCGGTCAGCGCCTTCTCAGCGAAGTGCAGCGCACAGGCGGCCGCGTAGGCCTGGAAGTACGTCCGCGCCCGATTGCGCTCGAGGGTGTTGCTGCCGTATTCGGGTATCTTCCATTCGAACTCGACCGGTCCCTTCAGGGCGGTCTTGGGCAGGTTGATCTGCACGCTTCGTCCGGTCGCCTTCACGTAGCCGATGTCGACAAGCCCGGCGAGCGCGGTGGACCACAACCGCGCCAACGGTCCGCCGCCGGTGTCCAGCGCCAGATGATCCGTGCCGTCGAACCATCGCGGCGCCATCACCCAGCTGTAGTTGCCGTCGAAGTCGCGCTTCTGCGGGCGGGGATTGGTGTGCTGGTTCCAGGGGTGCCGCCGGTCCACCGGATTGCCCAGCGGATCGGTCTTGACGAACATCTCCTGGTCGGTCCAATCGTCGTAGTACGAGTGCCCCAGCAGGATTCGGATGCCCAGATTGATGTCCACCAGCGAGTGGGTGTGCAGCTTGCCGTCGATCACCACGCCCGGGGTGACAAACATCGCGTCGCCCCAGCGTTCCATGTCCTTGTACTCGAAGTTGCACACCTCGGGATCCTGGAAGGATCCCCAGCACCCCAGCAGCGTCCGCCGCAACCCGACCTGGTCGTAACCGGGGAGCGCTTCGTAGAAGAAGTCGAAGAGGTCGTCGTGCATCGGCACGACCTTCTTCATGAACTCCACGTATCGCATCAATCGGGTCATGTAGTCGGTCATCAACTGGACCGTCGCGGTGGTGCCGATGCCACCGGGATACAGCGTGGACGGGTGGACGTGGCGACCTTCCATGAGGCAGAACATCTCCCGCGTCCAGCGGCTGACCTGCAGCGCCTCGCGGTAGAACTCACCGGTGAACGGGTTGAGCGCGCGCATGATGTCGGCGATCGTGCGGTGGCCGTGCATGTCCGCGTGCGGGGCCTGCGTGTTCTCAGCCTTGGCCAGCACACTGGGGTTCGTCTCGGCGACCATCTTCTCGCAGTAGTCCACCCCGACCAGGTTCTCTTGGAAGATGTTGTGGTCGAACATGTACTCGGCGGCCTCGCCCAGGTTGATCAGCCATTCGCCCAGGTGCGGTGGTTTGACGCCGTAAGCCATGTTCTGGCAGTAGCACGAGCAGGTGGCGTGGTTGTCGCCGCAGATACCGCAGATGCGGCTGGTGATGAAGTGGGCGTCGCGAGGGTCCTTGCCTTTCATGAAGATCGAGTAACCGCGGAAGATCGACGAGGTGCTGTGACACTCGACGACTTCGCGGTTGTCGAAGTCGATCTTGGTGTAGATGCCGAGGCTGCCGACGATGCGGGTGATGGGATCCCAGGCCATCTCCACGAGTTGACCGGGATCGCGCTTCACGTGTGAGGGCTCGGGGATGATGGTGGTCATTGAGCTTTCCCTTTCGGCTGAAGGAGAAGCGTCACAGGGTGTTCCGGTACCCGAAAGCACGCCTGGGCGCCCCGGGGGAGCGCACTACCAGGTGCGCGTCGCTCCGGTTGTGAGTTGCGTGCCGGGATGGCGCCATTTGGGTTCTTTGTCGACCGTGCGGCCCGTGACGTGACGCAGGCTGCGGATGACCGACCCGTACAGTCCCGACGCCGCGGTCGACACTTTGCCGCCGGGCGGTTCGTCCATGAACGGCATGAACTTGTCGGGGAACCCGGGCATCGTGCATCCGATGCAGATGCCGCCGACGTTAGGGCAGCCACCGACACCGTTGATCCAACCGCGCTTGGGCACGTTGCACTTCACCACCGGGCCCCAACAGCCAAGCTTGACAATGCATTTGGGAGAGCCGTATTCGGTGGCGAAGTCACCCTGTTCGTAATAGCCGGCGCGGTCGCAACCTTCGTGCACGGATGCGCCGAACAGCCACTGGGGCCGCAACGCGTCGTCGAGCGGAATCATCGGAGCCTGGTTTGTGGCCATGTAGAGCAGGTAGGTCAGTGTCTCGGCGAGGTTGTCCGGTTGGATGGGACAGCCGGGCACGCAGACGATCGGTATGCCCGCCTTGCTCTTCCAGTCCCAGCCGAGGTAATCGGGTACTCCCATGGCCCCGGTCGGGTTGCCCGCCATCGCGTGGATACCGCCGTAGGTGGCGCACGTGCCCACCGCGACGAGCGCAGTGGCCTTGGGTGTCAGCCGATCCAGCCACTCGCTCGTCGTCATCGGTTGGCCGGTGGCCGGGTCGTTTCCGAATCCGCACCAGTAGCCTTCGGCCTTGATCTTCTCGTTCGGGATGGACCCCTCGACCACCAGAACGAACGGATCCAGCTCACCCCGGTCGGCTTTGAAGAACCATTCGAGAAAATCGTCGGCGCCCCCGTTTGGTCCGCACTCGAAATCGATCAGGGGCCAATGGACGGCGATCCTCGGCAGCCCGGGAAGAGCGCCCAGGGCGATCTCCTCGATGCTGGGTTGGGTGGCGGCAGTCAGCGCCACAGAATCACCGTCACAACTCAATCCGGCGTTGATCCAGAGAACGTGGATCAGCGCCTCTTCTGCTTTGACTGCTGCCTCCGTTGGCATAGGTCACAGCTTTCTGGGGGCCGGGCTGGGGCCCTCACGACCGGGAGCCGGGCTGCGACTCCCAACGTCACTCGGTGTCGTGGCACCGAGTTCGGTGCTGAACATGGGTTTACTCCGGGGGTCATATCTTGTCAACGGGTGTACGCGAGGAAGCGGTTTTTGCGCATTCGTCGATCCACTCGTACCACTGAGCGCTACCATCGCCGCTGGCGGCCGACAGCGTCAGTATCTGCGCGCGCCGGTTCAGTGATCGCACATGGCCGCAACATTTTTTGACATCAAAGACCACGTGTTGCAGCAGGTCGATCTTGTTCACGATCACCAGTTCCGCCGCGGCGAAGATGTGTGGATACTTCAGCGGCTTGTCGTCGCCCTCCGTCACCGAGATGATGACGACTTTGCCGTGTTCGCCCAGATCGAACAGGGCGGGGCAGACGAGATTCCCGACGTTCTCGATGAACAGCAGTGACTCCGGTTCCGGGTCGAGGGTCCTCAAGGCACGCTGCACCATGGCGGCGTCGAGGTGGCAGCCCGCACCGGTGTTGACTTGCACGGCGCGTGCACCCGCGGCCTTGATGCGATCGGCGTCGAGCAGTGTCTCCTGGTCGCCCTCGATGACCGCCACCGGCCGGCGCGGGCTCAGCTCGCGGATGGTGCGCTCGAGTAGCGTCGTCTTACCCGCCCCGGGCGAACTGGTGAGATTGAGCGCGAGAATGTCGCGTTCGGCCAACCAGGCGCGGTTCCGGTCGGCAAGCTCATCGTTCTTCGCAAGCACCTTCTGTTCGAGCGTGACCGTCTCGGTGTGATCGTGATGCTCGTGCTCGTGCTCGTGGGGGTGGGTGTGTCCGGGAATGGTGACGGTCACCCCGTCCTCGCCGCAGCCACAGGTTGCGCACATGTCAACTCACCTCCATCGAAAGAATCTTGAGGTCCCGTCCGGCGGTCACCTCGACGTCCGCACTGCCGCATGGGCACAGCAAGATCGGGTCGGACAGTTCGAAGCTCTCGTCGCAGGTGCGGCAGCGCGCGGCCCCGGGCTGGACGCCGATGTCCAGACGTGCCCCGTCGGCCACGGTGCCCGCGGTGGCGAGCTCGAAGCAGAACTGCATTGCGTCGGGCACGATGGCGCAGAGTGCCCCGACCTCGAGCGTGACGCAGTGCACCCGGCGGCCCGCGGCGTGCTCGCACACCGCATCGACCACGCTCTGGGTTATCGCCATCTCGTGCATGCCGGACCCCGTTCCGGGCGGGATGACTTCACCATAGGCCGCAGAGCATGGCGCAGACGCCGGATCCGCTCGACGGTTCGCTCCAGAACACGGCGTGTCAGACTTGAGTCGAACAGATGTTCGTCTACTGTGGGCAGTGTTCGACGGCTAGATGCTGGTCAGGCCGACTTGTCCCGAACTTGTCGGTGGCTGCCTCTAGCGTCACGGCCAACTGATCGAAACCGATCACCGAACAGCTAGACATCCAGGACGGAGACCATCATGGCGCAGGCACCCGACCGCGAGAAAGCCCTCGAGCTGGCCCTCGCACAGATCGACAAGAACTTCGGCAAGGGCTCGGTGATGCGGCTGGGCGAAGAGGTCCGCCAGCCGATCTCGGTCATCCCGACCGGCTCGATCGCGCTGGACGTGGCGCTCGGCATCGGCGGGCTGCCGCGCGGCCGGGTCGTCGAGATCTACGGCCCGGAATCCTCGGGTAAGACCACCGTCGCGCTGCACGCGGTCGCCAACGCGCAGGCCGCCGGCGGGATCGCGGCGTTCATCGACGCCGAGCACGCGTTGGACCCCGAGTACGCCAAGAAGCTCGGCGTGGACACCGACGCGCTTCTGGTCAGCCAGCCCGACACCGGTGAGCAGGCGCTCGAGATCGCCGACATGCTGATCCGCTCCGGCGCGCTGGACATCCTGGTCATCGACTCGGTTGCCGCGCTGGTGCCGCGCGCGGAGATCGAGGGCGAGATGGGTGACAGCCACGTCGGTCTGCAGGCCCGGCTGATGAGCCAGGCGCTGCGCAAGATGACCGGCGCACTGAGTAATTCGGGCACCACCGCGATCTTCATCAACCAGCTCCGCGAAAAAATCGGAGTCATGTTCGGGTGCTTCAATTACAGCACCCGCGTGCAGTTGGCCGACGGCTCCACCGAGAAGATCGGCAAGATCGTCAACCAGAAGATGGACGTCGAGGTGCTGTCGTATGACCCGGAGACCGATCGGGTCGTCCCGCGCAAGGTCGTGAACTGGTTCAACAACGGCCCGGCCGAGCAGTTCCTGCAGTTCACGGTTGAGAAGTCGGGCGGCAATGGCAAGTCGCAGTTTGCGGCCACCCCGAATCACCTGATTCGCACGCCCGGCGGCTGGACGGAAGCGGGCGACCTCATCGCCGGCGACCGGGTGATGGCGGCAGAGCCGCATCGACTCAGCGATCAGCAGTTCCAGGTCGTGCTCGGCTCACTGATGGGTGACGGCAACCTGTCGCCCAATCGGCAAGACCGCAACGGCGTGCGGTTCCGGATGGGACACGGCGCCAAGCAGGTGGACTACTTGCAGTGGAAGACAGCGCTTCTGGGCAATATCGCGCACTCGACCCGAGTGAACGACAAGGGTGCGACGTTTGTCGACTTCACGCCGCTGCCCGAGTTGGCCGAGCTGCAGCGCGCGGTCTATCTGGGTGACGGCAAGAAGTTCTTCTCCGAGGAATACCTCAAGGCGCTCACCCCGCTGGCGCTGGCCATCTGGTACATGGACGACGGCTCGTTCACCCTCCGGTCGAAAGGCCTGCAGGAGCGCACCGCCGGCGGCAGCGGCCGTATCGAGATCTGCGTCGAAGCCATGACCGAGGGCACGCGCGTCCGGTTGCGTGACTATCTGCGCGACACCCACGGCCTCGACGTTCGCCTGCGGCGGTCCGGTAAGGCCGGGAAAGCCGTGCTGGTGTTCTCCACCGCGGCCAGCGCGAAGTTCCAGGAGATTGTGGCGCCGCACATGGCTTCGTCGATGGAGTACAAGCTGTTGCCGCGGTTCCGCGGCAAGGCGGAGGTCACGCCGCAATTCGTGGAGCCCACGCAGCGGTTGGTGCCGGCGCGGATCCTCGATGTCCACGTCAAGCCGCATACGCGGTCGATGAATCGCTTCGACATCGAGGTCGAAGGCAACCACAACTACTTCGTCGACGGTGTCATGGTGCACAACTCACCCGAAACCACAACGGGCGGAAAGGCTTTGAAGTTCTACGCCTCGGTCCGCATGGACGTTCGACGGATCGAGACCCTCAAGGACGGCACCGACGCGGTCGGTAACCGCACCCGGGTCAAGGTCGTCAAGAACAAGGTCTCGCCGCCGTTCAAGCAGGCCGAGTTCGACATCCTCTACGGCAAGGGCATCAGCAAGGAAGGCTCGCTGATCGACATGGGTGTCGAGCAGGGCTTCATCCGCAAGTCCGGCTCGTGGTTCACCTACGAGGGTGAGCAGCTCGGCCAGGGCAAGGAGAACGCGCGTAACTTCTTGCTCGAGAACGTCGAGGTGGCCAACGAGATCGAGAAGAAGATCAAAGAGAAGCTCGGCATCGGCGCCGTGGTGACTGATGACGAAGTCCTGCCCGCCCCCGTCGACTTCTGAGGCCTCTCGCGAGGAGCAGGCGCGGAATGTGTGTCTGCGCCTGCTCACCGCGAGAGCACGCACCCGCGCGGAACTGGCCGAGCGGCTCGCCAAGCGCGGCTACCCCGAGGACGTCAGCGAACGGGTACTCGACCGGCTCGCCGAAGTCGGCCTGATCGATGACGCCGACTTCGCCGAGCAATGGGTGCAGTCGCGGAGGGCCAACGCCGGCAAGGGCAGACGGGCCCTGATCGCGGAGTTGCGGACCAAGGGCGTCGACAACGAGATCATCGACGCGGTCCTCGCCGACGACGACCCCGAGGCCGAACGTGCCCGGGCCGAACGGCTCGTCGCCGACAAGCTGCGCCGCGAGAAGCTCACCGACGACGACACGAAGCTGGCGCGGCGGCTGGTCGGGATGCTCGCCCGCCGCGGCTACAGCCAGACCATGGCGTTCGACGTCGTCAAGGTGGCGTTGGCGAACGAGCGGGAACGCCGCCGGGTATAGACGGCGTCAGACCGCGGGTGACCAGGTGGCGCACCGCGACCACGATGGCGGTGACGGCGATCGACCGCCAGGACGCGTCGGCGCTGAGCCGCAGCAGTCCGGCCGCCAGCAGGAAGTCCAACAGCACGTGCAGGGCCAGTTGCGGTCGTCGCATCACCACCAGCGTCAGCGCGGCCAGCGCGATCCCGGCCGCCGCGATGACCCAGGACAGGTCGGTGAATCCGATCACGGTGCGGTCGGGTCGTGGTCCGTACGGGCGGCGGTGCGTTGCTCGATCGCCCGTTGCTCGGCGGCGATCTCCTTGGCGAGGAAGTAGTTCAGCGCCGTGCGGATCGCGGCGATCGCCGCCAGCTTCCCGATCTCCTCGAACGACGGCGAGATCGCGGTGCGCAGGACGTCGCTGGCGAGTTGGAATTCCAGGCCGAGGGCCAGAAATCGGCCCAGGGTCAGGCGCACCGACGAGAACTCCACGGGGTCGCGGCGCAGCAGCGCGGCGAAGAACTTGACGATCGCGATCAATGCACCGATCACGATGACCAGCGCGCCCGCTGCCTCCACCAGGCGGACCATCAGATCGACACCGCTACGCAGCGTCGATTCGGGAAGGAGTTCGAATGCGAAAAGGCTCACCTGCACAGCGGTCAGTGTCCCGTAGAGCGCTGCGTTCGTGTGCCGCTACCGTGAATTCTGCTCAGTCGCGAGGTAGATTGCGCCGATGCAAGTTTCGGCCAAACTCGCACCCACCTTCGAGTATCCGGTCCTCGAGCGGTTCTGGCGCAGCGCAGACGACCTCGGATTCCCCGCGGTGTGGAACTACGACCACTTCTACGGTCTGGTGAATCCGACCACGCCGACACTGGAAGGCTGGACCAGCTTGGCGGCGATGGCGGTGGTGATCCGCCGCGCGCGGGTGGGGTGTCTGGTTTCCGGAGTCACTTACCGCAACCCGGCGGTGCTGGCGAAGATGGCCGTCACCGTCGACCACATCAGCGGCGGGCGACTCGACTTCGGAATCGGCGCCGGCTGGCACGAGAACGAACATCGCGGCTACGGCATCGACTTCCCGTCGCCGGGTCAACGGGTGGCGATGGTCGACGAGGCGCTGACCGTCATCCGACGGCTGTGGACCGAGGACGAGGTCGACTTCGACGGCCGCTTCTACACCCTGCGGGAAGCGCGCTGCGACCCGAAACCGC
The DNA here is from genome assembly GCF_001722335.1 of Mycolicibacterium flavescens. GTDB lineage: Bacteria > Actinomycetota > Actinomycetes > Mycobacteriales > Mycobacteriaceae > Mycobacterium > Mycobacterium flavescens. The sequence continues at coordinate 27,542 of NZ_MIHA01000022.1, read as the reverse complement.
TGCAGCGGCCGCACCCACCGATCGTCGTAGGGGCCTCACAGCCCAAGATGCTCGCCGTCGCCGCACGCCACGCCGACGAGTGGAACATGCCGAGCACCGATCCGCGCGAATGGGCCGCCGCCCGTGACCATCTCGACGCCGCGTGCCGGGACGCCGGACGCGACCCGACGTCGATCCGGCGCGGCGTGCAGCTGTTCCTGCACCCCGACCAGCCGGACCAGGTCGAGGCGCAACTGGCCGCCGTCGCGGAGTACGCGAACCTCGGCTGCCAGCACGTCGTGCTGTCGTTCTACCATCCACCCAGCGAGGAGCTGCTGCAGCGCTGCGCGCAATTACGCTGAACTCACACCGCTTTCGCGCCCGGTGCGCCTTCTTGTTCGACGGCATCGGACTCCAGCGGCGCCGGCCCGCGGCGCGAGCGTCGCATCCGCGCCTCCACCATAGTGGCCACCAATGACAGCGCGAAGTTGATGCTGATGATCAGGATGGCGACCACAATCAGCGCCGGCAGAAGATTGCTGTAGGCCGTACCCATCTGTACGCCCTGGCGCACCAGTTCGAGGAAGGTGATGATGTACCCGATCGCGCTGTCCTTGAGCACCACGACCAGCTGCGAGATCAGCACCGGGAGCATCGATGTGACCGCCTGCGGCAACAGGATTGACCGCATGGTCTGGCCCCACGTCATCCCCACCGCGAACGACGCCTCCGACTGACCACGGGGCAGCGCGTGCACCCCGGCCCGCACGATCTCGGCGATGACCGCCCCGTTGTACAGCGTGAGGCCGGTGACGACCGCGGCCAGCGCCAGGTGCTTGGACGGGAATACGTCGTACAGCGCGAAAAGCGCGAACGCGAACAGCATCATGATCAGCACGGGCACCGCGCGGAAGAACTCGACGATGACCGCGCTGACCCAGCGGATGGGGGCGTGCGTCGACAGCCTTCCCACGCCGAGAACGAATCCCAGTATCAGCGCCAACACGATCGAGATCGCCGCCGCCGTCAAGGTGCCCTGCAGACCGGGCAGCACGTAGGTCTTCCACAAGTCCGCCGTCAGGAACGGCTGCCACTTTTCGGCGGTCAGCTGGTCCTTGGCGGCCATCTGCACCAGCACGACGCCGAAGATCACCACGGTGAGTACGAGGACGACCCCCGACACCACCCAGTTGCGGATCCGGGCCCGGGGGCCGGGAGCGTCAAAAAGTACCGAGGCCGAACTCATCTGGCGACCGCCATCCGCTTACCCAGCCACCCGAAGAAAAGGCCGGTCGGCAGGGTGAGAACCACGAAGCCGGCGGCGAAGATGGTGCCGACGGCCAGGATCGCGGCGGTGTTCTCGATCATCTCCTTCATCAGCAACGCGGCCTCGGCCACGCCGATCGCCGAGGCGATGGTCGTGTTCTTCGTCAACGCGATCAACACCGATCCCAACGGGATGATCACCGCCCGAAACGCCTGCGGCAGCAGGATGAGCCGCAGATTCTGGCTGAACGTCAACCCCAGCGACCGGGCCGCCTCGGCCTGGCCGAGCGGCACGGTGTTCACCCCCGAACGCACTGTCTCGCACACGAAAGCCGCCGTGTACAGCGCCAGCCCGACGACCGCCAACCGGAAGTTGCTGTCCTCGATCGACGTCAGCGATTGGGGGTCGACCAGCGTGATGCCCATGGTGCCCGCCAACCCGAACGAGCAGAACAGGATGATCAGCGTCAGCGGCGTGTTACGGACCACGTTGACGTACGCGGTGCCGAGCCAGTTGAGCACCGGCATCGGTGCCAGCCGCATCGCGGCCAGCACCGTGCCGAGTACCAACGCTCCGATGGCGGAGTAGACCGTCAGCTGGATCGTGGTCCAGAACGCCTCGACGATCTGGCCGACGGTGTATCCGGGGAGGACCTCCACATCACCTCCTGTCGTGGTGAAGGTCCGTCAGCTCTGGTTGATCTGCGGCGGCTGCGGTGCCGGGATACCCGCGGCGCCCAGATTGTCTTCCCAGGCCTTCGTCCATGCGCCGTCCTGCTCCATCTTGACCAGCGCGTCGTTGATCTGCGTCAGCAGTTCGGTGTCGCCCTTCTTCAGGCCGATCCCGTAGTTCTCCTCGGAGAAGGTGCCGCCGACGACCTTGAACGCGCCGGGGCTCTGCGCGGCGTACCCGGCCAGGATCACCTCGTCGGTGGTCACCGCGTCGATCGCGCCGTTCTTGAGCGCCTCGATGCACGCCGAATAGGTGTCGTACTGCTGAAGCTGCACACCCGGGAACTTGTCCTTGATGCGCTGTGCCGGTGTGGATCCCGACACCGAGCACAGCTTCTTGTTGTTCGCCAACGACGCCTCGCCGGTGATGTCGGTGTTGTCCGAGCGCACCAGCAGGCTCTGACCGGTGATCAGGTACGGCCCGGCGAAGTCGACCTTCTCCTTGCGCGCGTCGGTGATCGAGTAGGTGGCCGCGATGAACTTGACCTGACCGTTCTGGATCAGGGTCTCGCGCTGCCCGGACGGGGCTTCTTTCCACTCGATCTTGTCCTCGGGGTAACCGAGTTGCTCCGCGACGTACTTGGCCACGTCCACGTCGAATCCGCTCATCGTGCCGTCGGGGTTCTTCAGGCCCAGACCCGGTTGGTCGAACTTGGTCCCGATGACGATCGTGTCACCGCTCTCACCCCCGCCGCACGCAACAGCCGACAGCGGTAGCGCGACGGCAAGCGCGAGGGCTCCCAGGACGCGCTTCGAAATGGATGGCATTTCCAGTTCCTTTCGTCTAGTGATGAAGAATTTTGCCGAGGAAGTCCTTGGCGCGCTCGGACTTCGGATTCGTGAAGAACTCACTCGGCGGGGCAGCTTCGACGATCGCGCCGTCCGCCATGAACACCACCCGGTCGGCGGCGCCCCGGGCGAAGCCCATTTCGTGCGTGACGACCAACATCGTCATCCCCTCCTTGGCCAACGACGTCATCACGTTGAGGACCTCGTTGATCATCTCCGGGTCCAGCGCGCTGGTCGGCTCGTCGAACAGCATCACCTTCGGGTTCATCGCCAGCGACCGCGCGATCGCCACGCGCTGCTGCTGACCGCCCGACAGCTGTGCCGGGTACTTGTCGGCCTGGTTGGCCACGCCGACCCGTTCCAGCAACGACATCGCCGTCTCGCGCGCCTTGTCCTTGGACGCCTTGCGCACCTTCATCGGCGCCAGGGTGACGTTCTCCAGAATTGTCTTGTGCGCGAACAGGTTGAACGACTGGAACACCATCCCGACATCGGAGCGCAACTGCGCGAGCTTGCGTCCCTCCTCGGGCAGCACCTCGCCGTCGACGGTGATGGTGCCCGAGTCGATCGGCTCGAGCCGGTTGATCGTGCGGCACAACGTCGACTTGCCCGAACCCGACGGGCCGAGCACCACGATCACCTGGCCGCGGTCGACTTCGAGGTTGATGTCCCTGAGCACATGCAGGTCGCCGAAGTGCTTGTTGACGTCCGTCATCGAGATCATGGGCACGGTGGTTTGAGTCGGACTGACGGTGACCCCATCCGACCCGCTGGCATCCATGGGTGGAGACCTTACCGACCACTGGCCGACCTCGCCCGGAACTCGTCAATCCGTGCCGATCACCCCCGACGAATTCCCGCGAGCGCTCAGCCCGTACGTGCTCGGCAGCCGCCAGCGACCCTGTCCGTACCATGGGTCCGTGACTTCGATGGTGACCCGATCCGCGACGGCCGACGACGCCGTTCGCCATGGTGCGGCCGTCGGGTCCTCGCTCGAGCCGTCGACCACGCGCACCTACCAGGTCCGCACCTACGGCTGCCAGATGAACGTGCACGACTCCGAACGACTGGCGGGGTTGCTGGAGGCCGCGGGATACCGGCGGGCCGCCGACAGCGAGGACGCCGACGTGGTCGTGTTCAACACCTGCGCGGTGCGTGAGAACGCCGACAACAAGCTCTACGGCAACCTCAGCCATCTCGCACCGCGCAAAGCGGCCGACCCCGATATGCAGATCGCCGTCGGCGGGTGCCTGGCGCAGAAGGACCGCGACGCGGTGGTGCGCCGCGCGCCGTACGTCGACGTGGTGTTCGGCACCCACAACATCGGTTCGCTTCCGGCGCTACTGGACCGTGCCCGGCACAACCGGTCCGCGCAGGTCGAGATCGTCGAGGCCCTGCAGGAATTTCCGTCGGCGCTGCCCGCCGCCCGCGAATCCGCCTATGCCGCATGGGTGTCGGTGTCGGTGGGCTGCAACAACACCTGCACGTTCTGCATCGTGCCCGCCCTGCGTGGCAAGGAGGTCGACCGCCGGCCCGGCGATGTGCTGGCCGAAGTCCAGTCCCTGGTCGACCAGGGTGTCCTCGAGATCACACTGCTCGGGCAGAACGTCAACGCCTACGGCGTCTCGTTCGCCGACCCCGCGCAGCCGCGCGACCGCGGCGCGTTCGCCAAACTGCTGCGCGCCTGCGGAACCATCGACGGTCTGGAGCGGCTGCGGTTCACCTCACCGCACCCCGCCGAGTTCACCGACGACGTGATCGCGGCCATGGCCGAAACCCCGAATGTCTGCCCGACGCTGCACATGCCGCTGCAGTCGGGCTCCGACCGGATCCTGCGGGCGATGCGCCGGTCCTACCGCGCCGAACGGTTCCTGGGCATCATCGACCGGGTGCGCGCCGCGATCCCGGACGCGGCGATCACCACCGACCTGATCGTCGGATTCCCCGGCGAGACCGAAGAGGACTTCCAGGCCACCCTCGACGTCGTCGAACAGGCCCGCTTCGCCAGCGCGTTCACCTTCCAGTACTCCAAACGGCCGGGCACACCGGCCGCCGAGCTCGCCGACCAGATACCCAAAGCCGTTGTCGGCGAGCGTTACCAGCGTCTGATCGAGCTGCAGGAGCGGATCTCGCTCGAGGAGAACCGGGCGCAGATCGGCCGCACCGTCGAGGTGCTGGTCGCCACCGGCGAGGGCCGCAAAGACGCCAGCACCGCGCGGATGTCGGGCCGCGCCCGCGACGGCCGCCTGGTGCATTTCCACCCGGGCGACGCCGACATCAGACCCGGGGACGTCGTGACCACGACGGTGACCGGTGCCGCGCCGCACCATCTGATCGCCGACTCGGCGCTGCACCAGCACCGCCGGACCCGCGCCGGCGACGCGCACGCCGCCGGGACGCGCCCGCGCACCGGCGTCGGGCTGGGTATGCCGGGCATCGGTGCGCCCACCGAAGCCCCCGTGTCGACAGGATGTTCGCGATGACCAACGGTTTCGACCAGTTCAAGGGCGACCTGGAGGACGCCGAACGCCGCGTCGCGCGCGAAATCGACCCCGGCGCAAGAGCTTTGGTCATTGCGATCGGCGTGTTCGCGTTGCTGGTGTCGTTCATCCTGCCCTACACGGGGTCCGCGCGCGGGCTGGACGTGCTCACCTACAGCGACGCCGCGATCCGCGAAGGCGTCACGCTGCCGCTGCGGGTGTTCACCTGGTTGGCTGCGGTGTTCGGCGTCGGCTTCTCGATGCTGGCCCTGCTGACGCGGCGGTGGGCGCTGGCCTGGGTGGCGCTGGCCGGGTCGACCGTGGCGACGCTTCTGGGTCTGCTGGGGGTGTGGTCGCGCCAGACCGCTCCCGAGCAGTACCCAGGCCCCCACGTCGGGCTCATCATCGCGTGGGTGGCCGTCGCGCTGGTGACCTTCCACTGGGCGCGCGCCGTGTGGTCGCGCACCGCATTGCAATTGGCCGCCGAGGAGGAGCGTCGCCGGGCCGCCGCCGAGCGCGAGAAGAAGAGCCTGCTCGACGATCCCGACGAGGCCGACGGTTCGACCGACGGCTGATCCACCCCGCGGGCGGCCACACCGAATGGCCTACTTCTGAGTGGGACAGGCCTCGATCGGAACCTTCATCTCTAGGTCGCCCTGCTTATCGAAGTGGAACGTCATGTCCACCGACGTGCCGGGCCTGGCCGATTCCCGAAGCCCTTCGACGACGGCCGTGAAGGGTCGGTCTGGGGTGCCGTCGGTGACGTCTTCGATCGGTTGGCCGGCGGCTATCGACGTCTCGGGCGGAATCCGCAGCGTCGCGTCGGGAGACAGGCGAATCGCCTCGGCGGCGGGTGTCTCGATGCCGAGCAGGCGTTCGGGCTCGGTGATCCGGTTGTTCGTCACCGTGAACGTTAGCGCCGCCGCATCGCCGACCTGGATGGCGCACGACTCCGGTATGAACCGCGGCACGATGAACGCGTTCTCGACCGACGTCGTCTCGGTCTCCGAACCCGCGCCCCTGTTCGACGATCCGATTTCCGAAGAGTCACCGCAACCGGCGACCAGCACGCTCGTCACCAAACCGGCCGCCGCAACGCGACGCCGTGAATCGGTCAGTGTTTTCATCTGAGTTGCCTATCTCGAATCTGATGCCCGGGCTGAGGTTCTGGTTCTGAGGTGCAGCCGAGGTGGTGGTGCGGCTGCCGCGCGGTGTTGATCAACCCCACCAGGCTCAAGGCCTGCGGCGCGTTTCCCGCCACTCGCAGAGACTGGGCTTTGGTCGGGTCAAGGGTGAGAGCTTGCATGAGGTGACGAGTTGCCCGCGAACGGCGTCCCTATACGTTCGGCGGCCGACCGACACACTGCGCCGATTGCGCCTACTTCTGTTCGCTGGATCTGCGAGTCCGGGTTCACGGGTTCTTATCAGATTCCTTTCAGGTTGCGGTATCCGTGCGCCGATAGTCTGCACGTACAGGCCGGTCGTCAGCGCCCAGCCGAACGTGGGCGGGCCGGTCCGACGTCAATACCGAGAGGGGAGGCAGTCATGGTATCCGCCCTGCTGGAACCCGACAATCGCGTCGATTCCGTGGACACGGACGCGGCGGGGACTCACGAAGACGACTACGACGACGTGCACCCGCAGTGTTGCGAGCTGCGCCGCACGCCTGAGGGGGCGGGACGGGACTCGCTTCGTTGCCAGATCATCACCAGATGTTTGCCGCTGGCCGACCATATCGCGGGCCGCTTCGCCGGCCGCGGCGAATCGGCCGACGACCTGAGGCAGGTGGCCCGCCTGGGCCTGATCAAGGCAATCGACCGCTACGACCCAGGTAAGGGGCCGTTTCTCGGTTACGCCGTACCGACGATCATGGGCGAGGTTCGCCGCCACTTCCGCGACCACACGTGGGTTATGTACGTGCCCCGCAGGATCAGGGACACCCGCCAGCGCGTGCGCGCCGCGATCGGTCCGATGTCACAGCGTCTCGGCCGGGCGCCGACGGCCACCGAACTGGCCGCCGAACTCGGTGTCGACCGGGACGAGGTGGTGCAGTCGGTCAACGCGGCCGTCGCGTACCGACCGTCGTCACTCGACGCGGCTGCCCCCGGTGATGGGAAATCCGAACCGGCCGCCGCACGACAGGGCCTCGACGACCCGCGCTACAGCAGCGTCGAGGACGCGCTGACCGTCGCCGTACTGGTGAGCACGCTCACCGAGCGTGAACGGCTGATCCTGCGGCTGCGGTTCGTTGAGAACCTGCCGCAGAGCCAAATCGGCCGGCGCGTCGGCGTTTCGCAGGTACAGGTATCGAGGCTGCTCGCCGCGACGCTGGAGCGGCTGCGGCAATCTTGCCGCGAGGAATCCGCGGCGATGGGTATGAGCGCATGATTGTGCCTCGGATAGTGCTTATCGTTGGTGTCGTCGCGGCGATCGTCGGCATCGCGGGCTTGTTCACTCCAGTTTCGGCATCACCCGAAAATCTGACGATCGAGTGCGGCAGCGCCGTGGCGCCCGACCTGTCCGCCGCCCGCGCGCACGACGACGGCAGCGCAGTCAACATCCCGGTTCCCGGTGGGGTGGTCGCCGACACCGACTTCACGCGGCTGTGTCAGATGAATCTCGAAGATCGGAGGATATGGACGATCACGCTGGCGGTAGCCGGTGTCGTCGCTGCCGCCGGCGCGCTCGTGCTGGGTGCCCGCTGGAAGCGAGCCAAGCGGTCCCCCTAGCCGGCCCGTGCACTGAATTCAGGAGGTAACCCTCTGGGAGCCAAGCATCTTCGGGTCGGAGCGGCAGCGCTGGCCGCGGTCGCCGATTTTGCCGGCAAGCCGGTGCATTCCGTCGAGGACCACTGGGTGGCTTGCACCAGACGCAGGCGGGGTCCGAGCAATCAATGGTGTTCATGCGCCGGGGGGGACCGTGAGCGAACAACCGTGACGATCCGTTCGCGCACGGGCTAACGCTCGCGGCCGGGCTAGCATCCGGCCGTGACTTCGAAGCCCGCTGTCGCTGGGCGGTGAGGGTCGTCGGCGAAGTACCCGTAACCGGTGCCGCTGATCGTGGTCAGGCCATTGTCGCGGGTTGCCCGCAGTTGACCGACGCCACCCGTCCACGCGGAGCCGGTGAACCCGCCGAGGTCGCGGATCTTGACGACCTGCGCGTCGGGGCCGTCGTCCGTATCGACGATGGCCGTGAAACCCGTGTCGGCGTCCCCGCTTTCGATGGTCAGCAGCCACTTCACCTTGGCGCAGCTGACGTAGTACCGATCACCGGTGGGGTGCGAGTTGATGGACACCGTCGCGGTGCCGCCCATGGTGTCGGGTGAAGCCGGCGGTGCGGAAGAGCAGCCGGAGAGTCCTACGGTCAGCAACAGCGCTGCCGCGGTGCGCGCGACGCTGAGGTCTTCGACCATAACCGGACCTCCCGGAGTCGGGTCAAAGTCATACCCGCAATGGCTGCCCGCCATACGCCGGAGGTATGCAGCAAATCTCCGTGGGGAACGCGAATGTCAACGCCCGGCGAAGACGAGTAGCCGGAAAGTCATCGAGGCGGCACCATGGACAAACGATTTGCCGTTGCAACAGCAGCCGTGCTGATGATCCTCACGGGATGCGCGTCGGGCCCGGAACTGCTGGCCAAGCACCTCGTCCACGTGAGCATCGACGGGAAGGACACCGGCGGGCACCTCGTCGATTGCACCCAAGTGGGCTGGCTGTGGAATCTCGAGACGCTCGAGCAGACGCCCGGCCTGATCGCCCAGGTTCGCACCGGGGATCCGGTCGTCGCGCGATCGGTGCAGATCAACAACCTGGGCGGGTTCACGGGCAGCTTTTGGGACAAGACCACCGGTGAGGCCGAAGCCAGCCTGGTGGATGGCAAGTTCACGATCACCGGCACGGCGGTCGGGTTCTTCCACGACGATCCGGGCGAACGCACCACCGCGCCGTTCGAGATCTCCACCGATTGCTGAGCGTTCAGCGGCCCTTGCCGAGCGCCTCGGCGGCCGCGTCGGCCCACTGCCGCCACTGCTCGGCGTTGGCCCGCGCATCAGCGGCGTCCTTGTCGCGTCCGGCCGCGGCGGCCTTCTCCGCCTGCCGTTCGTACTGTTCGGCGCGGGCCCGGAACTGGTCGGCGCGGGCCTGCGCCTCCGGGTCGACACCGCGCGTGGGCGCCTCGCGGACTTTCTTCTCGATGGCCCGCAGCCGCCGCTCCAGATCGGCGGCCCGCTCGCGCGGCACCTTGCCGATGGCGTCCCATTTGTCGCCGATCACCCGCAGCGAGGCCCGCGCGGCGTCCAGATCCGAGGTGTCGATCTTCTCGGCTTCGGCCAGCAGCGCTTCCTTGGCCTCGGCGTTGGCGCGGAACTCGGCGTCACGTTCGGCGTTGGCCGCGTTGCGGGCGCCGAAGAACTTGTCCTGCGCGGCCTTGAACCGCTGCCACAGGGCGTCGTCGATATCCTTGGCGGCCCGCCCGGCAGCCTTCCACTCGCTGAGCAGATCGCGGAACGCCGCGCCGGTCGGGCCCCAGTCGGTGGAGTCCGACAACGCCTCGGCGCGTTCGCACAGCGCCTCCTTGGCCTGGCGGGCGCCGGCGCGGTCGCGGTCGAGCTCGGCGAAATGCGAACCGCGCCTGCGGTTGAACTGTTCGCGGGCCGCCGAGTACCGCTTCCACAGGGCATCGTCGGTCTTGCGGTCCAGTCCGGTGATCGTGCGCCACTCCTCGAGGATGTCGCGCAGCCGGTCGCCGGCGGACTTCCACTGGGTCGAGTTGGCGGCCAGGTCCTCGGCCTCGGCGGCGAGCGCCTCCTTGCGCGCGGTCTGAGCCGCGCGGAACTCCTCGCGCTTGGCCTTGTCGGCGTGCGCGGCCTCGTCGGCCTGGGTGATGATCGCGGTCAACCGCCCGGCGATCGCGTCGACGTCGCCGAGCACGTGCGCGGTCGGCAGCGTCTCGGCCAGCGCCTGCGCAGCCGCCCGGATCTTGCGGGCGTCACCGGTGCCGGACTCCAGGCGGCTCTCCATCAGCGCCACCTCGGTCGCCATGTCGTCGAAGCGCCTGCCGAAGTGCGCGTAGGCGGCTTCCGGGTCACCGGCCTGCCAGGACCCGATCACGCGCTCGCCGGAACCGGTGATCAGCCACACCGTGCCGTCGGGGTCGACCCTGCCGAAGCGGTGCGGGTCGCTTGCCGGCGGTGCGGCCACCGCCGGTGCTGCCGGCCGACCCGGCCGCGGCACGGGACGCGCAGGTCCGGGCCGGGGAGCGGGTTTGGGCGGGGAGGCCTGGCCTCCTGGCTCGCTGGTCGTCATGTCCGTATCCTCATGCCCTCCGCGCGGTCACCGCGCACCTGCCGCGCACCGCGGCGCCTGCTCGCTGTCGGCAATATTGAAACAGGTCGCCGGGGGCCGTGCGCACGGCTTCACCCGATGACCTGCCTAGGCTCGTCGGGGACCGACGGGAGGAGCGGGATGGCCAGGGCGGATCTCGCGGTGCTGTGCGCGCTCGGGGCGGCCCTGTTCATCGCGATCGGCGATGTCATCCACCAGCGCCAGGCCCACGAGGTCACCGACGAGCCGGTCGGGCACCTGCAGTTGTTCACGCGGCTGCTGCGCGACCGGCAGTGGTGGCTGGGCAGCGCGGTCGCCGCCGTCGGGTTCGCGCTGCAGGCCGCTGCGCTGGGCCTCGGGTCCGTGCTGCTGGTGCAGGCGCTGCTGGTCACCTCGCTGCTGTTCGCGCTGCCGATCAACGCGCGACTGACCCGGCGCCCAATGACCGGCTGGCAGTGGACGTGGGCGGCGCTGCTGGCCGCGTCGGTCGCGGTGATCGTCACCGTCGGCAACCCGACCGAGGGCGACGCGCGCGGTTCCACCGACGCCTGGATGGGCGTCATCGTGGTGCTCGGCCCGGCGCTGCTGCTGTGCGTGATCGGCGCCGGGATCGCCAGAGGCCAGGTGAGCGCGGTGCTTTTGGCGCTGGTGTCCGGGGCGCTGTGGGGCGTGTTCGCGGTGCTGACCAAGGGCGTCGTCGACCGCCTCGGCGACGGGATCTGGGCGCTGCTGACGTTGCCGGAGCTGTACGTGTGGGCGGCGGTCGCGGTCGCGGGCACCGCCTGGCAGCAGGCCTCGTTCCGGGCCGGTTCGCTGACCGCGTCGCTGCCGACGATGACGGTGGCCGAGCCGGTGGTCGCCTCGGCGCTCGGGGTGGTCGTGCTGGGCGAGACGCTGCGTCCCGGCGAGGCCGGCTGGTTGACGCTGGTGGCTGCGGTGGCGGTGATGGTGGTGTCGACGGTCGCGCTCGCGCGCGGCGAGGCGGCCAGCGTCGGGCACGCGGGCACACCGCATTAGCGTGGACGCGTGCTGAGCGCCATCGCGATCATCCCGTCGGCACCGGTGCTGGTGCCCGAGCTGGCCGGCGGTGCGGCCGCCGAACTGACCGGGCTGCGCGACGCCGTGTTCTCCGCTGTGGCCGAGTTGCCGCCCCGGTGGATCGCCGTCGGGGTGGCCGACACCGACACCGTTGTGGACCCGCAGACGGCCGGCACCTTCGCCGGCTACGGCCTCGACGTGCGGGTCACGCTGGCCCCCGACGTCGACGCCGCGCCGACCCGGCTGCCGCTGTGCGCGCTGATCGCCGGATGGGTGCGCGGCGCGGCAGGCGGGGCTGCGACGGCCGAGGTGCGGGCCTACGCCGCCGACCACGACAGCGACGCCGCGGTACGGCACGGACGGCAGCTGCGGGCACTGGTCGACGAGGCGGCCGACCCGATCGGTGTGCTGGTGGTCGGCGACGGGCTCAACACGCTGACACCGTCGGCGCCCGGCGGCCACGAGCCGGACTCCGTGCCGGTGCAGGCCGACCTCGACGACGCGCTGGCCGCCGGCGACGCCGCGGCGTTGACCCGTCTGCCCGGCGCGGTGATCGGCCGGGTGGCATACCAGGTGCTGGCCGGGCTGGCCGAGGCCCCGCGGTCCGCCGGCGAGCTCTACCGCGGGGCGCCGTACGGGGTTGGGTACTTCGTCGGCGTCTGGAAGCCGTGACGAGACCCATCGCGGTCGTCGGGCCGACCGGGACCGGGAAATCGGCGCTGGCGCTCGACATCGCCGAACGGCTGGGCGCCGCCGAGATCGTCAACGCCGACGCGATGCAGCTGTACCGGGGAATGGACATCGGGACCGCGAAACTCCGGGTCTGCGAGCGCCGCGGCGTCCCGCACCACCAACTCGACGTACTCGAGGTGACCGAGACCGCCAGCGTCGCGCGCTATCAGCGGGCGGCCGCTGCCGACGTCGAGGCGATCGCCGCGCGCGGGGCGGTGCCGATCCTGGTGGGCGGATCGATGATGTACATCCAGGCGCTGCTCGACGACTGGACGTTCCCGGCGACCGACCCCGCGGTGCGGGCCCGGTGGGAGCAGCGGCTGGCCGAGATCGGGGTGGCCGCGCTGCACGGCGAGTTGGCGCGCGTCGACGCGGATGCGGCCGCTTCCATCCTGCCGACCGACGGGCGCCGGATCGTGCGCGCGCTCGAGGTCGTCGAACTGACGGGTCAGCCGTTCGCGGCGTCGTTTCCCGCCATCGGCGCACCCAAATGGGACACCGTGATCGTCGGAATCGATTGGGAGACCGCGTTACTGGACGAGCGGCTGGCATTGCGCACCGACAAGATGTTCGACGACGGCCTCGTCGGCGAGGTGCGCACGCTGATGGGCCGGGGGCTGCGCGACGGGGTCACCGCCTCCCGCGCGCTGGGGTACGCGCAGGTGCTGGCCGACATCGACGCCGGCGGTGACGGATCGGCCGCCCGCGAGCCCACGTTCATCGGCACCCGGCGCTACGTGCGCCGGCAGCGGTCCTGGTTCCGGCGTGACCACCGCATCACCTGGCTCGACGGCGCCGAACCCGCCCGGCTCGTGGACGACACCCTGCGGGTGTGGCGCGACGTACCCTGAACGGGTGGAGTTCGCCAAGGGGCACGGCACGCAGAACGACTTTCTGCTGCTGCCCGACACCGGTTTCGAGCGCGCGCTGTCGCCTGCGGCGGTGGCGGAGCTGTGCGACCGGCGTCGCGGGCTGGGCGCCGACGGTGTACTGCGGGTGACCACGGCCGGCGCCGCCCAGCAGGCGGGGCTGTTCGAGGCGCTGCCCGAGGGCGTCGCCGCCGAGGACTGGTACATGGACTACCGCAACGCCGACGGGTCCATTGCGGAGATGTGCGGCAACGGCGTCCGGGTTTTCGCGCACTACCTGCGGGCCAGTGGTCTGGAGCGGCGCGAAGAGTTCGTCGTGGGCACGCTGGCCGGTCCGCGCCCGGTGGTGCTGCACGACTGGGACGCCACCCACGCGCTCGTCACGGTCGAGATGGGTAAGGCCAACCAGTTGGGCGTCGGCGAGGCGGTCGTCGGGGGCCGGCCGTTCGCGGGGCTGGCCATCGACGTCGGCAACCCGCATCTGGCGTGCGTGGACCCCGACCTGACGCTCGAGGAGTTGGCCGCACTGGACGTGGCGGCGCCGGTGTCGTTCGACGCCGCGCAGTTCCCCCGGGGTGTCAACGTGGAGGTGCTGACCGCAGCGGCCGACGGCGCGGTCGCGATGCGGGTGCACGAGCGCGGGGTCGGCGAGACGCGATCCTGCGGAACCGGGACGGTCGCGGCGGCGGTCGCCGCGCTGGCGTTCGCCGGTGCCGCCACCGGGGCTCTGGACGTGCGGGTTCCCGGCGGGGAGGTCACCGTCACGGTCACCGAGGCCAGCAGTTACCTGCGCGGCCCGTCGGTGCTGGTGGCGCACGGGACGATATCGGAGGAATGGTGGAGCGCGGCCCAACGTTAATCGAGGTGCATGAAAAGTGATCTCCGTGCGAATCTGTATTCGCCTATGACGTTTCCCGAATTCCCCGCACAAGAGACCCCGAGCACGGGTGAGCTGGCCCTCGAAGACCGCACGGCGTTGCGCCGCGTGGCCGGGCTGTCGACCGAACTGGCCGACGTCTCCGAGGTCGAATACCGCCAGTTGCGTCTGGAACGTGTTGTGCTGGTTGGGGTTTGGACCGAAGGCAGCGTCGCCGACGCGGAAGCCAGCCTGGCCGAACTCGCCGCGCTCGCCGAGACCGCCGGCTCCGAGGTGCTCGACGGGCTGATCCAGCGCCGCGACCGGCCCGACCCGTCGACCTACATCGGTTCCGGTAAGGCCGCCGAACTACGCGAGGTGGTGCTGGCGACCGGCGCCGACACCGTCATCTGCGACGGCGAACTCAGCCCCGCCCAGCTCAACGCCCTGGAGAAGGCGGTCAAGGTCAAGGTGATCGACCGCACCGCGCTGATCCTCGACATCTTCGCCCAGCACGCGACCAGCCGCGAAGGCAAGGCACAGGTGAGCCTGGCGCAGATGGAGTACATGCTGCCGCGGCTGCGCGGCTGGGGTGAGTCGATGTCCCGGCAGGCCGGTGGCCGCGCGGGCGGCGCCGGCGGCGGGGTGGGCACCCGCGGGCCTGGTGAGACCAAGATCGAGACCGACCGCCGTCGCATCCGCGAACGGATGGCGAAATTGCGCCGCGACATCAAGGACATGAAGAAGATCCGCGATACGCAGCGCGGCGGGCGGCGTCGCAGCGAGGTGCCGTCGATCGCGATCGTCGGCTACACCAACGCCGGCAAGTCGAGCCTGCTCAACGCGCTCACCGGCGCGGGCGTACTCGTCGAGAACGCATTGTTCGCCACCCTCGAACCCACCACGCGTCGAGGCGAATTCGCCGACGGCCGGCCGTTCGTGCTGACGGACACGGTCGGGTTCGTCCGGCACCTGCCCACGCAACTCGTCGAGGCGTTCCGCTCGACGCTGGAGGAGGTCGTCGACGCCGACCTGCTGGTGCATGTCGTCGACGGATCCGATGCGAATCCGCTGGCGCAGATCAACGCGGTGCGCCAGGTCGTCAACGAGGTGGTAGCCGAGCGTGATGTGTCGCGAGCGCCGGAGTTGTTGGTGGTCAACAAGACCGACTCCGCCGACGGTTTGACGCTGGCCCAGCTGCGACGCGCCCTGCCCGACGCGGTGTTCGTCTCCGCGCACACCGGTGACGGGCTGGACCGGCTGCAGCAGAGGATGGCCGAGCTGATCCCGCCCACCGACATCACCGTGGACGTGACGATCCCGTACGACCGCGGCGATCTGGTGAACCGCGTGCACGCCGACGGTCGGGTGGACGCCGTCGAGCACACCGGCGACGGCACCAGGATCAAGGCGCGGGTCCCGGTTGCGCTCGAGGCGAGTCTGCGCGAATTCGCCACGTTCGAATAGACGCCAAAAGGCGCGGAGAAGCGTTCGCCTCCCCGCGCCCTCGGTCGTTTTCTACTGCTGCTCGGCTTGCTGACGCTTCTCGGCGGTCTTGGCCGCCGCGCGGGCGCTTTCAGCCTCCGCCTCTTTCTCGGCGGCGTTGCGCTGTGCTTCGGCCTTGTCCTGCTGGGCCTGGCCCTCGCGGTACAGGTCGTCACGGCCCGCGACCGCGCCGAGCACCTCCTTGGCCTTGCCCTTCACGCCTTCGACGACGCCTTTGACGGCTTCTTCGGGCCCACTGTTGTTCGACGACATCGTCGGGTTCCTTCCGGTCGGTTCGGATGTGGTCATGCAGATTCCCGAAACGACCATCCGCTAAACGAAGTGTGGGTTCACTCACGCCGCCGGATCACCGGCGGTTCGTGGGCGCGTACCGGCGGCAACTCGCCCGTGAACTTCTCCACCTGCACCAGCACATGGGCGCCCGTGCAACCGTGGGCGAGCTTCGAGGTGCCCGAATCGTCGGTCAGCACGTTCGGATTCCCGTGCACGCACATCGCATCGGGATCCGACGGGTCCGCGGGATCGAACCAGGCCCCGGTGGCCAGTTGCACCACTGAGGGCCGCAACCGGTCGTCGACCACCAGCCCGGCCAGGCAGGCTCCCCGGTCGTTGAACACCCGCACGATGTCACCGTCGCTCAGGCCGCGGGCGGCGGCATCTGAAGGATGCATCCGGATCGGTTCACGCCCTTGAATTTTCGACGCCTGGCTGACCGCGCCGCCGTCGAGTTGCCCGTGCAGTCGCGACGCCGGCTGGTTGGCGAGCAGGTGAAGTGGAAACTGCGTGGCGCGAGGCGATTTGAGCCATTCGGAGGGCTCGAACCATTTGGGGTGCCCAGCGCAGTCGTCGTATCCGAACCCGTCGATGTCAGCGGAGAAGATCTCGATGCGCCCGCTCGGGGTGCCCAGTCGGTGTGCCGCCGGATCGGCGCGGTAATCGGCCAGCAGTGTCAGCCCGTCCTCGGTGGCTAGCCGCAGCCGACCCTGCTGCCAGAACTCGTCGAACGTCGGCACCGCGAAATCGAGTGCGGCGGCCCACTTGTCGTACAGGTGCGCCAACCACTGACGTGCGGTACGGCCCTCGGTGAACTGCTCGCCGAAGCCGAGGCGGTGGGCCAGAGCGGCGAAAGTCGAATAGTCGTCCCGGGATCGGGCGAACGGTTCGGCGAGTCGGGGCATTGCCATCAGCACCGGGTCGTTACGCGAGCCCGAATAGTCCTCGCGTTCGAACGCCGTCGTCGAGGGCACCACGATGTCGGCGTGCTTGGCCATCGCGGTCCAGTACGGATCGTGCACGACGATCGTGTCCACCCGGCTCAGCGCGCGCCGTAACCGCGGGATGTTCTGGTGGTGGTGGAACGGGTTTCCGCCGGCCCAGTACACCAGTTTGATCTCGGGGAACCTCAGGCGGCGCCCGTTGTAGTCGAACTGCTCGCCCGGGCGCAGTAGCAGGTCGCTGATCGCGGCGACGGGGATGAAGCTCTGCACCGGGTTGATGCCCTGCGGCAGGCGCGGCAGCTCCGAACGCAGCGGCGGCAGGCCCGGCTCGTTCATCGAGCCGTAGCCGTGCCCGAATCCGCCTCCGGGAAGGCCGATCTGGCCGAGCATGGCGGCCAGTGTCAGCCCCATCCACGGGGCCTGCTCGCCGTGCCGGATGCGCTGCAGAGACCAGCTGACGGTGACGATCGTGCGCTGTCCGGCCATCCGACGGGCCAGTTCGGTCAGGTCATCGGCGGGAAGACCGCTGATCGTCGACGCCCACTGCGGCGACTTGGGCACCCCGTCGTCGTGGCCGAGCAGATAGCGCTCGAAGCGGTCATAGCCGGTGCAGTAGGTGGCCAGGAACTCCCGGTCGGCCAGGTTCTCGGTGGCCAGCACGTAGGCCAGGCCCAGCATGACCGCCACGTCGGTGCCCGGGATCAGGGCATGCCAGTCGCAGTCGCCGTCGACGTCGTCGCGCAGCGGGGAGAACGACACGATGCGGCCGCCGCGGGCACGGAACTTGCGCAGCGCGTCGCGGGCCGGATGCGCCGTGGTGCCGCCGTGGTTGATCGCGGTGTTCTTCAACGCGATCCCGCCGAAGCAGACCAGCAGATCGGTGTGCTCGACGATGACCTCCCACGACGTCGAGCGTTTGAACAGGTCGTCGTGCGTGCCGACGACGCGGGGCATGATCACCCCGGTCGCGCCCAGGCTGTAGGAGTGCCGCGAAAACGTGTAGCCGCCAAGCAGGTTCAGGAAGCGGTGCACCTGGCTCTGGGCGTGGTGGAAGCGGCCGGCGCTGGACCAGCCGTAGGAGCCGCCGAAGACCGCCTCGTTGCCGTGGGTGTCGACCACGCGCCGCAACTCCGTGGCGAGGATCTCTTCGAGTTCGTCCCACGACACCGCGACGAACTCGTCGTCGCCGCGCCGGTCCGACGGACCCGGGCCCGCGCGCAGCCAGCCGCGACGCACGGCGGGGGCCGCCACCCTCGACCGGTGCCGCAGCGAGCCGGGCAGGTTGCCGAGCAGGGGAGAGGGGTCGGCGTCACCTTCGGCCGCGGTGACCGCCGCGATGTCCCCGTCGGCCATCGTCGCGGTGAAGGCGCCCCAATGCGTGAGGCTGGCAGGGCGGGACATGGCGCGATCTTAGGTCCGTCCGCGACTTCGGTGACCGATCGGCGACCGTGCAATGGCGCGGAGAATTTGTGCGGGTATTTGATTCGACTTTGCCCAGACAAATGCACGGTGGCTACGGCTGCGCATCTCAATTTGTGGTGGCGTAGGCCATTCTCGGCGACCGCCTGCAAACTGCAGACCGCGGCGTTGAACCCGATCCTCGGCTTTGGTTTGGGCGTCTAGCTGCTGCAATTGCCCTCGCTCAAACGGGGGTTGATCCCAGCGATGGGCCCGCAGACAGGTATTTTCCTTGCCAGGATCGGCGTATTCGTAGGTGATCGACGTCAGCTGACAGCAGTTGACGGGCGCGAAATTGCAGGAATTTCGTGCCGACGCGGGAGGACGAATGAGCGGGCAGAACAGCCGACGCACGGCGACGTGGGCGCGGATGGCGATCGGGCTGCTCGCCGGTGCGGCGGCCCTGCTGATGAGCCCGGTCGCGGCGGCGACTCCGGAATCCGACGCCGACGCCGCGATCACCGCGGCGTGGCAGGCCAGCGGCGGACCCGGCGGGCCGCTGGGAGCCGAACAGGGCGACTTGTACCCCGCCGGTGACGGCTTCGCGCAGAACTACAGCGCCGGCAAGATGTTCTTCACCCCGCAGACCGGCGCCCACTACGTGCGCGGCGCGATTCTGGAGAAGTACGAGTCACTCGGCGGGCCCGCCGACAGCGACCTGGGCTTCCCCACGATCGACGACGGGCCGGGCCGCGCCCCCGGCAGCTTCAACACCACGTTCAGCGCCGCCGACAAACCGGTGATCTTCTGGACCGCCGACACCGGCGCCCGGGTGGTGCGCGGACCCATCAACGCCGCCTGGGACAAGCTCGGCGGATCCTCCGGAGTGCTCGGCGTGCCCGCCGGCGACGAGGCGTACCGCGGGGATCTCGTCTCGCAGAAGTTCACCGGCGGTGAGCTGACGTACAACACGCGCGACAAGACGTTCACCACCGTCCCGCCGGAGCTGGCCGCGCAGCTGACCGGGCTCGAGGTGCCCGCCGATCCGACGTCGGCGATCAACGCCGCCCGCCGCGCCGCCGGGGGAGCGCTGGGCCCGCTCGGCGCCGCCGAGGGGCCGCCGTACAAGATCGGCGAGGACGGTCTCGGCCAGAACTTCGCCGGCGGCAAAATCTTCTACAGCCCGGCGACCGGCGCGCGGGTGGTCACCGGCCAGGTGCTCGCCAAGTACGAAAGCCTCGGCGGGCCGCAAGGCGACCTCGGTTTCCCGACCTCCGGTGAGGAAGTCGGCGGAGCCGGCGCCGCCAGCCGGATGTCGACGTTCGCCGCCGAGGACAAACCGGTGATCTTCTGGACCCCCGATTACGGCGCCGTCCTGGTTCGCGGCCCGATGCGTGCGGCCTGGGACAAGCTCGACGGGGCCGAGGGCCCGCTCGGCGCGCCGATGGCCGACCACACCGAGAGCGACGGTGTGCTCACCCAGCGGTTCAGCGGCGGCGTCGTGTCCTGGGACCGCGCCACCGGCGACTTCAGCACCGAACCGGCCAACCTGGCCGGCCAGTTGTCCGATCTACAGGTGCCCGGCGAGCAGGTGCCCGACACGCCGGCCGCGCCGCCCGGCGACTCTGACGGGTCGAGCTGGTTCGGCTGGAGCTGGTGGTGGCTGCTGGCGATCGTGCCGGTGCTGATCCTGATCGGTGTGGTCGTGTTCGCGACGATGCGCAACCGGCGCAGCGACGACTGGCATCCGGGCTTCGACGAGGAGCGGTTCGACGACGGCTACGGCAGCGACGTCGACCGCGTCTACAGCGCCGTCGGCGCGCGTGAGCCCGACGTCGAACAGTCCAGCAGCGAAGATTACGCCGCCGCGATGTTCGGCGACCGGTATGCCCGCGAAGGCATGGGCGCACTGAACCCGGTGGGCCCCGACGATCCGGTGAACAGCCCGTGGGAAGCGCCGCGCGAATTCGATGAGCCGGCACCCGACGACGTCAAGGATCCGGTCGATCCGGTCGATCCGTACGGCGACTTCGGCGACCTCGAACCGCCCCAGGCCGACCAGCACCTCGAGGACCAGCACCTCGAGGACCAGCACCAGGCCGGGGACGAGGAGCCCGAGGAGAACCCGGACGACGTCATCACCGCTCCGACACCGCTACCTTCGCTGGGCGCGCAGACCACACCGGACCGGGATCCGTTGACCGACACCGGTCGCCACGCCCGCATCGAGATCGACGAGCCGGAGACCCCGGCGCCGGCATTCCGGCTGCCGGTCGGCGACTCGGCAGAGGCGCCCGAGGGATACCCGATCAAGGCCGACACCCAGTCGGGCCGCTACTGGGTGCCGGGGTCGGCCGCCTACGACGAGGCGCGCGCCGAAATCTGGTTCTCCAGCGAGGATTTCGCGGTGACGAACGGGTTCGTCCGCGCCGACTAGATCTTGCGGATGACAGTGACGACCTTGCCGAGCACCGCGGCGTCGTTACCGGGGATCGGATCGAAGGCCGGGTTGTGCGGCATCAGCCAGACCTGTCCGCGGGTGCGCTTGAAGGTCTTGACCGTCGCCTCGCCATCGATCATCGCGGCGACGATGTCGCCGTTGTCGGCGACGTTCTGCTGACGTACCACCACCCAGTCGCCGTCGCAGATCGCCGCGTCGACCATCGAATCGCCGACCACCTTGAGCAGGAACAGCGAGCCCTCGCCGACCAGTTCGCGCGGTAGCGGGAAGACGTCCTCGACGGCCTCCTCGGCCAGGATCGGGCCGCCGGCGGCGATGCGTCCCAGCACCGGCACGAACGTGGGTTCCGGCAGGGCGTCGGAACCGGCGACGTCGGTGGCGACGATCGGTGTGGCGGCCACCTCGTCGGCGCCGCGGACATCCACCGCGCGAGGGCGATTCGGGTCCCGGCGCAGATAGCCCTTGCGCTCCAGGGTGCGCAGTTGGTGGGCCACCGACGACGTCGACGTCAGGCCGACCGCGTCGCCGATCTCCCGGATGCTCGGCGGATAGCCGCGGCTGGTCACCGAGGTGCGGATGACCTCGAGGATGGTGCGCTGACGCTCGGTCAGACTCGTGTCGAGGCTGCGGCCGCGGGTGCGGTCCGGGGTGTCGCTGCTGGAGTCCATGGCGCCGAATGTAACCCGCAGCAAGTCATTTTTCAAACATTTGTTCGAGGCGTGTCGGGATTGGCGGAGGTCGGTCGGGGCGTCGGAAGCGGCCGATGGTTGCGCGCAGATTTTTTGTCGGTGCCCTGCTTTTTCGTTTGGCAACAGTTCGATCACATGTTCTATCACTCGAACACGTGAGCGAGTATTGTTCGAACACAAGAGCGAAGCAGCGGACGGGAAGGCAACCACGATGACGATCCTCGAAACCCGGGAAATCCAGGCAGTACCTGCGGCGCGGCCCCGCAGGCGTGTCGAACCGAGCCGGCGCGGCGCACCGGGTCGGCGGCCGCGGTCGCAGCGCCCGGGCGGTGCGCCGCTGCGCTACCGCGGTCCGGGGGTCGTGATGTCGCGGGCCTCGCACCGCAGGCGGCCGATCACTCCCGGCACCACGGTGCTGCTGGCGCTGGTCGCCGCGGGGATCACGGTATGGCTGGGCCTGGTGGCGCAGTTCGGCGGCGTGGTCGGCGCAACCCCGGCGGCGGTGCCCGACCGGCTGGCGGTCGTGCAGGTCCAGATGGGTGAGAGCCTGCACCAGGTCGCGCAGCGCGTGGCGCCGGAGGCGCCGGTGAGCCAGGTGGTCGAGCGGATCCGCGAGCTCAATCAGCTCGACACCGCGGCGCTCGACGCCGGCCAGACGTTGATCGCGCCGGTCGGCTGACCGCGCGGTCACGTCGAAAACCTTGTCACGCACAGATGTTCACCGACAGGTGGGCGGACTACGCGCCGATCGGCCCGGTTCTGGGCTTGCGCGAGACGGCGCGGGTACGCTCGAAGACGTTTGACGTAGTCGTTTGTTGGCGTGACGAAGGAGCGGTAATGCATTGTCCGTTCTGCCGTCATCCCGATTCGCGCGTCGTGGATTCCCGGGAAACCGACGAGGGCCAGGCGATTCGCCGGCGCCGGTCATGCCCGGAGTGCGGTAAACGGTTCACGACGGTGGAGACTGCGGTGCTGGCGGTGGTCAAGCGCAGTGGCGTCACCGAACCGTTCAGCCGCGAGAAGGTCATCAAGGGCGTCCGCCGGGCCTGCCAGGGGCGTCAAGTCGACGACGACGCGCTGAACCTGCTCGCCCAGCAGGTGGAGGACACGGTGCGGGCCTCGGGTCCGGAGGTGCCCAGTCACGAGGTCGGGCTGGCGATCCTGGGACCGCTGCGCGACCTCGACGAGGTGGCGTATCTGCGGTTCGCCTCGGTGTACCGCGGTTTCACGTCGGCCGCGGACTTCGAGCGGGAGATCGAGGCGCTGCGGGCACACCGCGATTCGCCGCAACCGACCGCGAGCTAGGCGACGCGCACGCGTCGTCAGTCGATCTGCTTGACGCCGTCGTCGACCACGCGCCCGGCCACCCGGACCCAGCCTTCGGGGCTCCACTGGGTGTGGATGTGCGAGCCCTTGCCCTGCACGATGTGCAGGTCGCGGCTCAGGTAGTCGGTGATCCGCACCGCCGCCGCGCCGGTCGCTTCGTCCTCGGGCACGCCCAGGTCGGCGGCGAACATGCGGGAACGGACGACGTCGCGCTCCTTGTCCGCCCAAGTCCACAGGTAGTGGTTGATGTCGTCGGAGTAGTCGTCGGGATCGGCGGCAAGCAGTTCGTCGACCGAGGCGATGTCGTAGATCGCGAAGTCAGGGGCCCACTCGGCGCGGGCGCTGATCGCGGCCATGTCGTCGAGGTAGGTCACCTGCACGATGCCCGCCGGGACCCGCAACGTGTGCACGGGCGCGCCCCGATCCCGCAGCCACCACGAAGCGCCGACGGTCGGATGCCCGGCGAACGGCAGCTCGACGGCCGGCGTGAAGATCCGGGCCTGTGCCGTGTTCGCGCCGGAAGCGGGCAGATCTATGAAAATCGTTTCGCTGTAACCCAATTGCGTCGCGATGCGTTGCCGGTCGGCGGGGTCGACGGTGCTCGCGTCGACGACCCCCAGCGGGTTCCCGTGATTGCCGTCCGGATCGGTGAAGACCCTCAGCACGGTCACGTCGATAGGCATGACCCGATGCTACGTGCTGCCGATGAGGCGGTGGCCGGGTTCGTTCGGCGCCGGAGCTAGGTGGCGCTGCGCTCGTCGGCGTCGATCGCGTCGAGGACGGCGGCACGGGTGTCGCCGGGCCCGCTGATCGTGCCTTCGTTGGCCCCGGCCCGTAGCAACGCTCGCAGGTACTCCTGGTCGTGTTCGGCGGGTTCGGTGGAGTCGATGAACTTTTCGACCACCTCGACGAACCGGTCGGGCTCGCCGTGGAACGGGAAGTGCCCGCAACCCTCGAAGATCTCCAGTCGCGAACCGGGCATCGCGGCGTGTGCCATGTGAGCGTGGCTGACCGGGATGACCGAATCCGCGCTACCCCAGATCAGCTGCACCGGAACCGATTGCGTCAGATAGCAGCGGTCGAGCATGGTGACCACCTGGCCGCGCCAGTCCACCACAGCTCGCAGGGTCCGGGCGAACGCCGAGGATGCGGTCGGCTCTGGAAGGTCAGCCAGGATGCGCAGTGCCTGCGGCAGGTCGCGGCCCAGCCCGGTGGATCCCAGTGCACCACCGGCGATCCGGCCCATCGCCTGCAGCGCGGGCAGCACCAGCGGCAGCCGCAGCAACGCCAGCGCTTCACTGCCCATCGGCAGCGACGCGAACCGCAGCGCGATGTTGACGTCCTTGGTGACCCCGCCGGAGCCGACCAGGATCAGCCGGTCGACCAACTGCGGGAACTGGTAGGCGAACTGCATCGCCACACCGCCGCCCAGCGAGTGCCCGACGACGGTGACTCGGTCGATGTCGAGCACGCTGAGCAGATCGCGCATCCCGTTGGCGTAGGCCGCCACCGAGTAGTCCGCGCGCGGCTTGTCGGATTTGCCGTGCCCCAGCAGATCCGGAGCGATCACGGTGAACCGCTGGGCGAGCTTGGCCTGCACCGTCTCCCAGGTCGTCGAGTTGTCGCCGATGCCGTGGATCAGCAGGATCGCCGGCCCCGAACCCGCCACCCGGAACGCGCGACGGTAGCCGTGGATGGTGCGGAACTGCAGCGTGGGTGTCAGTTCCCGGACCGGCCGCAGATTGGCCTTTCGCGCTGCCATTGCGACAACTTAGCTGGCCTCACGGTGTCGCGCTATTCGACGGCCGTTGACCGGGACGGCCCGCTAACCGGTGTCGTCGCCGTCCTGGTGGCGGTCCTTGGACTTCTTCTCCGCCTGCTGCGCCAGGAACCGCTCGAACTCGGCGCCGAGTTCGTCCCCGCTGGGCAGATCCTCGTCGCTGGCCAGCAGCGACCGGTTTTCCTGCGCGGCGACGAACGCGTCGTACTGACGCTCCAGGGCGGTCACCACCTGGGCGACCTCCGGGCTGGCCTCGACCTGCTCGTTGATCTTGTCCAGCACCTCGGCGCCGGCGGTCGTGAGCGCGTCGAGCGGAATCTGCAGCGCGGCGCTGCGGGAGACCTCGGCCAGCAACGCCTCGGCGGCGGCGGGGTAGTCGGTCTGGGCCAGGTAGTGCGGCACGTGCACCGTGTAGCCGACGACCTCGTGGCCGTGTTGCGACATGCGGAACTCGAGCAGGTTCGACGCACTGCCCGGCACCTGCACCTCACCCACCCACGGCTGGTGGTCGGCGATGAGTTCCTTGTCGTTGGAATGCGCGGTCATCGTGATCGGCCGGGTGTGCGGCACCGCCATCGGGATCGTGCCCAGGCCGACCACCCGGCGCACCCCGAGCCGCTCGGCCAGCAGCCGTACCGCGGTGATGAACCGTTCCCAGCGCAGGTCCGGCTCCAGGCCGGCCAGCAGCAGGAACGGGGTGCCGACGCTGTCGCGTAGCGCGTAGAGGTTGAGCTCGGGTTCCTCGTAGTGGGTGAAGTGGTCGGTCTTGAACGTCATCAGCGGCCGGCGGGAGCGGTAGTCCAGCAGCTCGTCGATGGCGAACGACGCCACCAGCTCGGTATCCAACGTGTTCTTCAGGTGCTGGGCGGCCAACCGGATCGCGTGGCCGGCGTCGGAGAACCCCTCCAACGCATGGATGAGCACCGGACCGCGCCCGTCGGTCGACGACAGTTGCGGTGCCGGGAACTCCAGCTCGTACATGCCGGAGTGCTCGGGCTGGTAGTGGTGCTCAGGCTTGCCAGCGTTGTCAGCCATGATTCGCCTCCTCGCCGTGGTACCGGACAATGTTGTCTTGTACCAGTACAACTAGTGTCGCGCACAATGCGTTCCCGTTGCCGGGTAACCCATACCCCATCCGGCCGAGATGTCAGATCCTCCGGTGTTGCGAGCGGCCAGTTATGACGCCGTGTGTGGTGATCTCCGCCAGGTAAGTGGCCGCTCGGCGCTGAAGCCGCCGGTGTCAGCTCCGGAACTGGCTCAGCGCACGCAGCTTGTTCATCACGTCGAGCGCGGCGACCTTGTAGGCCTCCGAGAACGTGGGGTAGTTGAACACCGCGTCGACGAGGTATTCGATGGTGCCGCCGCAGCCCATCACCGCCTGACCGATGTGCACCATCTCGGTGGCGCTGGTGCCGAAGATGTGCACGCCCAGCAACTTCAGGTCGTCGGTGGAGACCAGCAGCTTGAGCATGCCGTAGGAGTCGCCGGCGATCTGCCCGCGGGCCAGCTCGCGGTACCGCGACACGCCGACCTCGTAGGGGATGGCGTTTCGGGTGAGTTCGACTTCGGTGGCGCCGACGTAGGACACCTCGGGGATGGAGTAGATGCCGATGGGCTGCAGGTCGGTCATGCCCTTGGCGGGTTCGCCGAACGCGTGGTAGGCCGCCAGCCGGCCCTGGTCCATCGAGGTGGCCGCCAGCGCCGGGAAGCCGATCACGTCGCCGACGGCGTAGACGTGGTCGACCATGGTCTGGAAGTTGCTGTCGACGGAGATCCGCCCGCGCGCATCGGTTTCCAGGCCGGCGTTGCCGAGATCGAGGTGGTCGGTCTGGCCCTGCCGGCCCGCCGAGTACATCACGGTTTCGGCGGGGATCTGTTTGCCGCTGGCCAGCGTGGTGACGGTGCCGGCGGCGCCGACGTCGACGGCGGTGACCTCCTCGCCGAACCGGAACGTCACCGCCAGGTCGCGCAGGTGGAACTTGAGCGCCTCGATGATCTCGGGATCGCAGAACTCGAGCATGTTCTCGCGCTTCTCGACGACGGTCACCTTGGTGCCCAGCGCGGCGAACATCGACGCGTACTCGATGCCGATCACACCGGCGCCCACCACGACCATCGTCGTCGGCAGCGATTTGAGGTCCAGGATGCCGTCGGAGTCGAGCACCCGCTCCTCGTCGAACTCCACCCCGGTGGGCCGCGCCGGCTTGGTGCCGGTGGCGATGACGATGTATTCACCGCGGACGGTGGTGCTCTCCCCGCGGGTGGGCTCCTCGACCAGCACGGTGTGCGCGTCGACGAACCGGCCGTGCCCCTGGACCAGGTCGATCCGGTTGCGCATCAGCTGTGAGCGCACGACGTCCTGCTCCTTGCCGATGACATGGCTCGTGCGGGCCAGCAGATCGGCGGGGGTGATCTTCTCCTTGACCCGGTAGCTGGAGCCGTACAGCTCGCGCTGGCTCATCCCGGTGAGGTAGACGACCGCCTCGCGCAGCGTCTTGGACGGGATGGTTCCGGTGTTCACGCAGACGCCGCCGAGCATCCGTCCGCGTTCGATCACGGCGACCGATTTGCCGAGCTTCGCTGCCGCGATGGCGGCTTTCTGGCCGCCCGGGCCCGAACCGATGACGACCAGGTCATACTCCAGCATCGAACCCATAGCCACTAGGTGTACGCCGGTTGCGGTGATCTCGCACGCTGGACGCAGCAACACGAGGTGAATTCATCCCCAACCGCGAATTCGTCCACAGGTACGCCGTCGGCGGGCCTCGGGCGCCGTCGGTAGTCCGACCCGGCGGGGAAGGTCGGCCCATGACGACATCGCACTCACCCGATTTCCACCTGAACCGGCCCGGCGTCCTGATCGCCGCCCTGCCCGCGGTGCTGGGCTTCGTACCGGAGAACTCACTCGTGCTCGTGACGGTCGACCGCGGCGCGCTGGGCTGCGTCATGCGGGTGGACCTGCCCGGTGCGCTCAACGACCTCGACGGCTGCCTCGACCACGTCGCCGAGGTGGCTGCCGCCGCCGAACCCGACTCGGCGATCGCGGTGATCGTCGACGACCGTGGCTCCAGTTGTCAGACCTGCGCCGACGAGTACCGCGAGC
>NZ_MIHA01000021.1 GCF_001722335.1 Mycolicibacterium flavescens | reverse complement strand
ACGACTCTCATCCGAGAACTGACCGCCGACCCCACGCGCTACCACCAGCGCTGTGAATCCAACACCCGGACCTATCGCATCCGCGAGCCAAAACCGGCACCATAGGTGTCAGCGATGTCCCGAGACAAAAGTGTCAGCGATGTCCCGAGACACCACATTGCGCTGACCGCAACCAACTACACCGAAATCACCCGGGGATCACGGCAGGGCGCCGGGGCTGATCTCCTCGAGCATCTCGGTGACCAGCGCGGCGATCGGCGAACGCTCACTGCGCAGCAGCGTGATGTGAGCAAACAGCGGGTGGCCCTTGAGTTTTTCGATCACCGCGGCGACCCCGTCGTGGCGCCCGACCCGCAGGTTGTCACGCTGGGCGACGTCGTGGGTGAGCACCACCCGCGAACCCGCGCCCAGCCGCGACAGCACGGTCAGCAGCACGTTGCGTTCCAGTGACTGCGCCTCGTCGACGATGACGAACGAGTCGTGCAGCGAACGGCCGCGGATGTGGGTCAGCGGCAGCACTTCGAGCATGCCGCGCGAGAGCACCTCCTCGAGCACCGCGGGGCTGGCCAGACCCTCGAGAGTGTCGAAAACCGCTTGCGCCCAGGGGCCCATCTTCTCACTCTCGCTACCGGGCAGATAGCCGAGATCCTGTCCGCCGACCGCGTACAACGGCCGGAACACCACGACCTTGCGCTGCGTGCGGCGTTCGAGCACCGCCTCCAGGCCCGCGCACAACGCCAGCGCCGATTTACCGGTGCCCGCCTTGCCGCCGAGCGACACGATGCCGACGGACTCGTCGAGCAGCAGATCGAGGGCGACCCGCTGTTCGGCCGAACGTCCGCGCAGCCCGAACGCCTCCCGGTCGCCGCGCACCAACTGCACCCGCTTCTCGGCGGTCACCCGGCCGAGTGCGTGCGAGCTACCACCGAGGAGCCGAATTCCGGTGTGGCACGGCAGATCCCGCGCGGCCTCCAGATCGATCTCGCCATCGGCGAACAGCGCGTCGATGTCGTCGGCGCCGACCTCCACCTCCGCCATGCCGGTCCACCCGGAGGTGATGACGTCCTGGGCGTGGTACTCGTCGGCGGACAGCCCGACCGCTCCGGCCTTGACCCGCAGCGGGATGTCCTTGCTTACCAGCGTGACGTGCTTACCCTCGGCGGCGAGGTTGGCCGCGACGGTGAGGATCCGCGCGTCGTTGCTCTCGTTGCGGAAGCCCGCAGGCAGCACCGACGGGTCGCTGTGGTTGAGTTCGACGTGCAGCGTACCGCCCTGCGCGCCAACGGGAATCGGCTGATCGAGCCGACCGTGTTCAAGCCGCAGATCGTCGAACATCCTCAACGCCTGGCGTGCGAACCACCCGAGTTCGTGGTGGTGGCGTTTGGCTTCGAGTTCACTGATCACGACCAGCGGGACCACGACCTCATGCTCGGCAAAGCGCGTGCAGGCCCAGGGATCTGACAACAACACGGAAGTGTCGAGCACATAAGTCCGGAGAGGCGAATCGATCACGTAGCGCTCCTGGTATCCGCGGGTCCCCCGCGAACCTGTCGGCGGACACTGCGGCACCAGGGCCGGGGCCGGCCCTCTCGCGATCGCAATCGGGTACCGCCCGGATAGCAGAGCACGTCGCTAGCCATCGGAACCGACGCTACTCCCGTTGCGGCACTTGCGCCGTGCAGGCGCGCCGGTGTGTTTGCCGCCGCGCGTCGGCGGTGGTGAAGACGCGGTTACGCGGGTGTGAACGCCTTGAGTTTCGGCTCGTCGGCCACGCCCCAGGCGGCGATCCGATCGGCGATCACCGCACGCAGCTGGTCGGGTCCGAAGATGCCGACCTCGGCCATGTGCGCCACCTTGTCGGCGTAGGCGTCGATGTCGCCGCCGACGACCTCGAGTTCGGCGGCGCGGCGCGCGATCGCGTCGACGGTCTCGTCGCGGTTCGACGTCAGCAGGTGCGCGACGAGGTTGGCGAAGAACTCCTCATGGCGCTCCTCGTCGCGCGCGATGCGCCCGATCAGACCCTTGAGCACCGGTTCGGTGATCCTGGCCTCGAGGTTGCGGCAGAACACCGCGTGGGCGCGCTCGAAGAACGCCATGAACACCAGCCGCTCGACCTGGCTGTAGCTCTCGGCGCGGTAGCCCTTCATCACGTGCTCGACGCGCACGTCCTCGTTGGCGGCGGGGTCGACCTCGCGGGTGACGACGAGGTAGTTGCGCAGCGCGATCGCGTGCAGGTGCTCCTCGGCGGTCCAGCGGCCGATCCAGCGGCCCCACTTCTCCTCGAGGATGAAGCTGAACACGAACTCGCGGTGGAAGCTGGCCAGGTTGTCCTTGGTGATCTGCAGGATCTCCAGCGCGTCGGTGACGTCCTTGGGCAGGGTCACCTGCGACGGGTCCCAGTCCCGCCCGCCGAGGAATGCGAAGTTCTCGCCCTGGTCGAACGGCACGTAGTCGTGCGCGTACCAGAGGTCCTCGCTGTCGATGTGACGACGCAGCTCCTGCTGCACGACCGGCTCGAGTTCGAGGATCAGCGCATTCGGTACAGGTTTCTGTGCCATGCGGTTACAGTAACCCAATTCTGTGGGAATCGTAAAATTCTTCCGGCGCGCGTCGCGCAGCTCATTACAGGGTCAGCCCCGGGTAGAGCGGGTTGGCCTCGAGCAGCTCGGCGGAGGCCGCGTGGATCCGCTCGGCGGTGCCGGCGGCCAGCGTGTACTTAGCCTTCGACGGGCCCGAGGAGGCCTGCGTCGGCGTCGTGTTGGACAGCACGTCGACGATCAACTCGGCCACCCGGTCAAAGTCGTCGGGACCGAACCCGCGGGTGGTCAGCGCCGGTGTGCCCAACCGGATGCCGCTGGTGTACCAGGCGCCGTTCGGGTCGGACGGCACCGAGTTGCGGTTGGTCACGATGCCCGCGTCGAGCAGCGCGGACTCGGCCTGGCGGCCGGTGAGCCCGAAGCTCGTCACGTCGAGCAGCACGATGTGGTTGTCGGTGCCGCCGGTGACCAGGTTGGCGTCGCGCTTGAGGAAGCCGTCGGCCAGCGCCTGGGCGTTGTCGGCGACGCGGCGCGCGTAGGCCTGGAACGCGGGTTGGCGGGCCTCGGCGAGCGCGACGGCCTTGGCGGCCATCACGTGCGACAGCGGGCCGCCGAGCACCATCGGGCAGCCCTTGTCGACGGCGTCGGAGTACTCGGGCTGGGCCAGCACCATGCCGCCGCGGGGCCCGCGCAGCGACTTGTGCGTCGTCGTGGTGGTGACGTGGGCGTGCGGCACCGGGTCCTCGTCGCCGGTGAACACCTTGCCGGCCACCAGGCCGGCGAAGTGCGCCATGTCGACCATCAGCGTCGCACCCACCTCGTCGGCGATCTCGCGCATGGTCGCGAAGTTCACCCGGCGCGGGTAGGCCGAGTAGCCGGCGACGATGATCAGCGGCTTGAACTCGCGGGCCGCCTTGGCGACGGCGTCGTAGTCGAGGAACCCGGTGTTCGGGTCGGTGCCGTAGCTGCGCTGGTGGAACATCTTGCCGGAGATGTTGGGCCGGAAGCCGTGGGTGAGGTGGCCGCCGGCGTCCAGCGACATGCCCAGCAGCCGCTGGTTGCCGAGCTTGTTGCGCAACGACTCCCAGTCGGCTTCGGACAGGTCGTTGACGTGCTTGGCGCCGAGGTTCGCCAGTTCGGGCGCCTCGACGCGGGTGGCCAGGATCGCCCAGAACGCGACCAGGTTGGCGTCGATTCCGGAGTGCGGCTGTACGTAGGCGTAGGGCGCGCCGAACAGCTCGCGGGCGTGCTCGGCGGCCAGGCTCTCGACGGTGTCGACGTTCTGGCAGCCGGCGTAGAAGCGGTGCCCGATCGTGCCCTCGGCGTACTTGTCGGAGAACCAGCTGCCCATGGTCAGCAGCACCGCGGGCGAGGCGTAGTTCTCGCTGGCGATCAGCTTGAGCGAGTCGCGTTGGTCGGCAAGCTCTTTGCGGGTCGCCGCGGCGATGCGCGGTTCCACGCTCTCGATGACCTGCAGCGCGGCCCGGTAGGCGGCGCTCGCGGTCTCGGCGTACTCCGCGCCCGGAGCGTGGGAGGTCACGGGGTCTGCAGTCATGGGGTTCAGCCTAATCCCCGCACCGGGGCCGCCGAGTGTGGGATCGATGCACGCCAAACCGTCCGAGGGCGTGACGGTAACCCACGTTCGGCGGGGGTTTTTTCCCTAGGCGGCGCGCAGCGACGACGGGATCAGCGGCTCGTCGAGCAGCGTGGTGAACCGCTGGGTCAGGCTGACGTCGTCGGGCCGGGCGTCCAGCCAACCCCGCAGCAGCCGGTAACCCTCGACATAGGTGCTGGTGTAGGCCCGCCACAGCGGCGAGGACAGGAACCGCAGCATCTGGCGGGCCCGCCGGTCGTCGACCAGCAGCCAGCGCTGGAGGAACGCGACGACGTCGTCGACGTCGCAGTGCTCGTCGTGCAGCATCAGCGCCGCATCCTGGCGCACGTCGGCCAGCGCGGTCGTCGCCTCGGCCACGGCCTGCGCGCGCTCGCTGTCGAACCGCAGCCCGAGGTCGGCGTAGATCTCGGCCGCCCAGCTCCCCCAGTCCGGGCCGACCGCCGCGTACAGCGCCAGGTCGGCCAGGCCCTCGGCCATCAGGCACTGCGGCGTGTTGACCAGGAAGATCGTCTGCTCGGCCTGGTTGCGCTGGGCCACCAGCCCGGCCTCCTTGCGGCAATGCTCGGTGTGGTGGCCGGGGTAGGACTCGTGGGCCACCAGCCGCGGCA
Source organism: Mycolicibacterium flavescens (assembly GCF_001722335.1). Classification (GTDB taxonomy): domain Bacteria; phylum Actinomycetota; class Actinomycetes; order Mycobacteriales; family Mycobacteriaceae; genus Mycobacterium; species Mycobacterium flavescens. The sequence goes on along the minus strand of NZ_MIHA01000021.1, from coordinate 91,134 downwards.
GGTTCGACATCTGCTGTTTGAGGTCGGCGTTGACCGCGACCGTCGACTTGTAGTCGCCGAGGTAGTAGTTGAACCCCGACCACGGCTTGTCGGTGACCACCTCATAGGTGATGGTCTCGGCGTCGGGCAGCGGGTACTCCGCGCGCACCCGGTCGCGCAGCGCGCTGGAGAACGCGTGGATGCACTCCTCGAGACGCGCCGGCGGGATCTCCTCACCCGCACGGTAGGCCTGCATCCGCTCGGTCAGCGGCCCGGTCCCGTCGAGCACCTCGTCGAGGCGGCGGTGCGCGTCGCGGTAGCGCTCCGGGTCGCCCTTGCTGATGCGCACGTCGAAATACGCCTCGACCTCGTCGACGAAGCCGACGTCCTCACCGGCGAATTTGCGTCCCGCACACGCCAGGGCCCGCAGGTGCGCGGCGAGGTAGTCGGCCCGCTCGGGTTCGAGCCCGTCGGCCGCCGGGACCTGGGCCAGCAGCCGCTCGGCCTGCCGCGCCAGGTCGGCGGGGTCGGGCTGCGGTTCGGCGGCCACCGCGCGGCGCAGGGCCGGGTCGCCGGTGAACGAGTCGACGTAACCGTCCTCGATGCGGTCGAAGCGCAAACCGAGCAGCAGGTACTCGCGGACCAACGAATCTGAGGTGCTGGCGTCCATGACTCCAACGTTAAATGCAAGACTGAGCGCATGGCGCGGCTGAGTGAACCCAGCCCATACGTGGAGTTCGACCGGAGTCAGTGGCGGAATCTGCGCATGTCGACGCCGCTCAAGCTCACCGAGGACGAGCTCACGAAGCTTCGCGGTATCGGCGAGAAGATCGACCTGCTCGAGGTCGAAGAGGTCTACCTGCCGCTGGCCCGGCTGATCCATCTGCAGGTAGCCGCGCGGCAGCGGTTGTTCGCGACGACCGCGGAGTTCCTCGGCGATTCGGCCAGCCTGCAGCAGAACCCGGACCGGCCGGTGCCGTTCGTGATCGGGGTGGCCGGCAGCGTGGCGGTCGGCAAGTCCACCACCGCGCGCGTGCTGCAGGCGCTGCTGGCGCGCTGGGAACACCATCCGCGGGTCGACCTGGTCACCACCGACGGGTTCCTCTACCCCAACTCCGAGCTGGTGCGGCGAAACCTCATGGGCCGCAAAGGTTTTCCGGAGAGTTACGACCGCCGGGCGCTGATGCGGTTCGTCACGACGGTGAAGTCCGGAGCCGATCAGGCGTGCGCGCCGGTGTACTCGCATCTGCTCTACGACATCGTGCCCGCCGAGAAGCAGATCGTGCGCCACCCCGACATCCTCATTCTGGAGGGTCTCAACGTGCTGCAGACCGGCCCGACGCTGATGGTGTCGGACCTGTTCGACTTCTCGGTCTACGTCGACGCCCGTATCGACGACATCGAGCAGTGGTACATCGACCGGTTCCTGGGCCTGCGCTCGACGGCGTTCGCCGATCCGGCGTCGCACTTTCACCACTACGCGACGTTGACCGACGAGCAGGCGGTGTTCGCCGCCCGCGACATCTGGCATTCGATCAACCGGCCGAACCTGATCGAGAACATCCTGCCGACCCGCCCGCGCGCGACGCTGGTGCTGCGTAAGGACGCCGACCACTCGATCAACCGGTTGCGGCTGCGCAAGCTCTGACCGCCTGTTCGGCGAGCAGACGCAAAATGCCCCAAAGTGGCGGCTTTCGGGGCATTTCACGTCTGCTCGGCGGATTAGCGGGTGATGCGGCGCAACCCGACGAACTGCAGTTCGGCGAAGGCCAGCGTGTACACACCGGTGGCGAGCGTCAGGACCACGCCGATCGTCGTCAGCGGGAACACGCCCGAGGTCACGAGCACCACCGCGGCAACGGCGTAGAGCACGTTGGCCGCGATCACCGCGACGGCGGGCCGCTTCAGCGACGGCAGCGAGGCCAGGGCCAGCACCGCCAGGCCGTAGGCGATGAAGAACGCCGCCATCGCGTACTCGAATGCGACCGTCGTGCCCGACGTCTCGGCCAGCCAGCCCGCAAGCGGCAGCGCCGCGACGCCGGCCAGGCCGGTCAGCACCGCGTCGGCGCGCATCGCGAAACGCAGCAGCGAGTCGGTCGACTCGTTGAGTCGGGTGGTCAGTGCGGTCATGATGGATTCCTTTCTGGTGGGGGTGGGACCGTTCCGGAGCCGACGCCGCAACCTCTTACGACGGCGGCTCCGGACCAGTCATGAAGGGGCCGCGTCGAGGCGACGGACCCCGCGGTACTGGACGTACGCCAGCAGGAGGGTGAGGGCGGCGAACGTCAGGACGGAGACGGCGCCGAACCCGGTCAGCGGCAGCCAGCCCGCGACCAGGACGAGGACGGCAGTCGCCGCGAACGCAACGTTGCCTGCGAGCACCCCGACGCCGACGCGTCGCACCTGCGGCACCCCGGCGGCCAGATACAGCGCCGTGCCATAGCCGACGAGTGCGGCGCCAGCGATCCACTCGCTGGTGGCCGACAACCCGGAGAGCCGGCTGAGCGGGTCGGCGGCGGTCGCGATCACCAGTCCCAGCGCCGCGCACAACGTGGCGTCGGTGCGCAGGGCGAACCGCAGTAGAGAGTCGGTCGGGACGCTTTCGAGCCCGTGGCCGGTGGTGGCGGTGGTCATGGCACCGACACTGCGCAGATGCCACTGCCAGATCGACACCGAACGCTGCCAGCTACTGCCAGCCGCAGGTCAGCGGCGGTTGTCAGTCCTGAGCGGTGACCAGGCTGTCGCGCAGATCGGCGGCGATCAGCCGCGCGGCGGCGTTCTGCCAGTTGTGCAGCGACCGCTGCGGCACCTCGGTGACGAACCACTGCCACGCCTGGCGCGCGACGGGGTCGAGCCCGGCGGCCGTCGCGCTCTGCGCGTACGCGCGCACGCCGACGACGTAGGGGAAGTACAGCGAGTTGTAGTGCCGCCACTGCTCGGTGGTGCCGAAGTCGCCGGCGTCGCGCGGTTTGAGCCGGGCGATGCGCTCGGCCAGCAGCGCCTTGAGCTCGGTGGCCCGCTCCAGCGGCTGGTCCGGCGCGCCGCGGGCGGCCAGCCGCGCGTCGATGACCGGCAGCCGGGTCAGCGGGCTGGCGATCAGCTTGGACAGATCGCCGTAGTGGCCCAGGGCGCGGCGGGTGAGCCGGACGAACGTGTCCTCGTCGACGTCGTCGAGCGGGTTGTCCTTGCGCAACGGCAGCGCCGCCTCGGTGCTGCGCAACGCGGCCCGGTCGGCGCGCAACTCCGGCGACCGGGAAAACGCCAACCGGTCCAGGATCCCGGCCAGCGGATCGGCCAGCACGTTGATCGCGATCGCCACCGCCAGGCTGGTGAACAGCAGCACGGTCAACGCGGTCTCGTGCCCGGTGAGGGCCAGCACCACCAGCGCCTGCCCGCCGAACAGCACCGCCACCACCGCCGTCGCGGTGAACGAGCGCAGCATGTCGGCCCGCAGCGCCTGCCCCTCGTCGAACGCGTCGCCGATCGCGACCGCCAACCCGAGCAGGGCGACGTCGAACCCGGTACCCGCCAACGCCAACCAGCTCGGCACCAACCCCAGCGGGATGATCAGGATCGCGTTGCCCAGCGCGAAGAACAGCGTCGCGATCACCACGAACCCGACCACCGGACGAGGCTGCGAGCGGCGCACCACCGCGTACACCATCGCCCCCAGCGCCGATGACGAGATCGCCGCGAACATCACCCAGTGCCCGAGGCGCAGCGGCCCCTCGACGCTGCCCGCCATCGCCGCACCGACGAACGCCACCGCGGCGACGGCGCCGACCAGCGCCAGTTCACCGGCCCGGCTGCGCCACGTGTCGCGGGGCCGGGACAGCTCGAGCAGCACCGCGAACCACGCGATACCGGGCACCACGACCAGGTAGACCTCGACGCGGCCGAGGATGTCGGCGCCGCTGGTGGCGCGCACCGCGTCCAACGCGACCACCACCGCGAAACTGGTCAACCCGACCGCGGCCAGCACCAGCACCGGTTTGCGCGGGTCGCGGGCCAGCAGATAGAGCCCCAACCACCAGCTGAGCGCGAAGACCAGAGCCGACAGCGCAGCCATGGACTCAGTCTCGCATCAGGCGCCGAACCTGCGGTGCCGCGCGGTGTAGTCGCGTAGCGCGCGCAGGAAATCGACCCGCCGGAACGCCGGCCAGTACGCCTCGGTGAACCACATCTCCGAATACGCGCTCTGCCACAGCAGGAACCCCGACAGCCGCTGCTCCCCCGACGTGCGGATCACCAGGTCGGGGTCGGGTTGTCCGGAGGTGTACAGGTTCTCCGAGATCGCGTCGACGGTGACGGCCTCGATCAGCTGCTCGCCGCTGCGGCCGTTGGCCAGTTCCTTGCTCAGCAGTTGGCGTACGGCGTCGACGATCTCCTGGCGCCCGCCGTAGCCGACGGCGAGGTTGACGTGGAAAGACCCCGGCCCGGCGTCGGTCGACTCGACCGCGTCGCGCAGCCGGCGCGCGGGTTCCTCCCCGATCAACTCGAGGTCACCGACCGTGCGCACGCTCCAGTGGTTGGCCGGCGCACAGATCTCCTCGACGACGTCGGTGATGATCCCGATCAGCGGTTCGAGCTCGTCGGGGTCACGCTGCAGGTTTTCGGTGGACAGCAGGTAGACGGTGGCCATCTCGATACCGGCGTCGGCGCACCAGCGCAGCATCTCGGCGATCTTGCGCGCACCCATCCGGTAGCCGTAGCTGACGTCGTCGTGTCCGAGATCACGTGCCCATCTGCGGTTGCCGTCGCACAGCACGGCAATATGGCGCGGCAGTTGGGATTTCGACCGCGCCAGCTCCTGACGCAACCGCAATTCGTAGAGCCGGTAGGCCGGCTCCTTGAGGCGCGGGGGAATAAGCTCCACGACGGTCCAGACTACTGTGGGCGTGATGCTCCTGGCGGGCGCACGAGCTTCGCAGACCACCAGAAAACGGCTTGGAATTTCCGGAGGTGACATGACGCAGTCCGTCGGCGCCGCCGACTCCGATCGATCCCGCGCACCGCGCGAGCAGGCTGAGGACTTCCCGGAAGCGGTCGTCGACGCGGCCACCAACTTCATCCGCAAGCCGCGGCTGCGCGGCTGGATCCACGTGTACGCCGCGGTGATCGCGGCGATCTGCGGGGCGACGCTGGTGTCGGTGTCCTGGTCGCTGGATTCAACGCGGGCGGGCGTCGCGACCTTGATCTACACCGTGACCATCGTCGCGATGTTCACCGTCAGCGGCGCCTACCACCGGGTGGACTGGGAGTCCCCCACCGCGCGCAAGTGGATGAAGCGCCTGGACCACTCGATGATCTTCGTGTTCATCGCGGGCAGCTACACGCCGTTCGCGTTGCTGGCGCTGCCGCAGAACGACGGCATGGTGCTGTTCTGGATCGTGTGGGGCGGCGCGATCGCCGGGGTGCTGCTCAAATGCTTCTGGCCCTCGGCGCCGCGGTGGGTGGGCGTGCCGCTCTACATCCTGCTCGGCTGGGTGGCGGCCTGGTTCGTCGGCCCGATCATGCAGGGCGCCGGAGTCGCGGCGCTGGTGCTGCTGATCGTCGGCGGCGCGCTGTACTCGATCGGCGGCGTGCTCTACGCCCTGAAGTGGCCCAATCCGTGGCCGACGACGTTCGGACACCACGAGTTCTTCCACGCGTGCACCGCGGTCGCGGCGATCTGCCACTACATCGCGATGTGGTTCGCCGTCTTCTGATCCGAGGCGGTTTCGGTGCGCTTCCAGTCGCTGCGCGACGGGTAGCGCACCGAAACCACTCAGAGTTGGGTGGCGTTCTCCGGGCCCCAGTAGGCCTTCATCGAGCCGATCTTGCCGTCGTCGTGGAACGTCATCACGCTGATGATCTCGATGCGCATCTTGCTGCCGCCGAGGTCGACGGTCAGCGCCCAGAAAAACGCGACCTCGTGGCCGAGCGCGCGCAGCGTCACGACGTCGGCCTGGGCGCCGTCGGTCGGCAGGTTGCCGTAGAAGCGACGGATCGCCTCGCGGCCGATGTGCACCTCGCCGCCGCCGACGGGATCCTCGACGGTGGCGTCGTCGGCGTACAGCTCGGTGATGTCGTCGGCCTTGCCCTGCGCGACGAGCTCGAGATAGCGGGCGACAGTCTTGGCGTTGTCTTCCGGAGACGGCATGCGCGGAAGGCTACACGGGCGCGCGCAGCGCAGCGACGAGATCGTCGACCGTGGTGACGGGCAGGTCGCAGGTGCGGCCGCGGCACACGTACGCGGCGTCGGCGCCGCCGACCCGATCGCGCCCGGAAAGCAACGGCGAGGAGTCCACAGCCCCGCCGACGACGACCGCACCACCGGGCGCGTACCGCCGCGCGGCGGCGAGCAGTTCGGAGTCACGCGGGTCGCAGGCCACCGCGATCTGCAGCGGTCCGCGCACCGCCGCCTCGGCGACCGCGAGCCAGTGCCCGCCCGAACGCGCAAGCCGGGCCAGGATCGGGGTGGCCGCCGCCAGCGTCGCGTCGGCGGCCGCCGCGTACCGGTCGGCGCGGGCACCGTCGGTCAGATGCCCGGCCAGCAGCAGCGCCTCGGCGAGCAGCGAGGCACCCGACGGGGTCGCGCCGTCGAGCGGATCGGCCGGGCGCACCATCAACGTCTCGGCGTCGTCGGCGGTGTCGAACCAACGCCCGTCGCGGTCGGGATCGGCGAAGTGCTCCAGCGCGATGTCCAGCAGCGCGGTCGCCTCGTCGAGCCACTGGCCGGTCAGCTGGTACAGGGTGAGCAGGCCGGTGGCGAGCGCGGCGTGGTCCTCGAGGATCGCCGCGCTGTCGCCGACCGCGCCGCCGAGGCTGGCCCGGCGCAGCCTGCCGTCGACGACGTGCAGATCCCACAGGGTGCGCGCGCATTGCGTTGCGGCGTCGAGCAGTTCGGGACGTTCGAGCGCGACGCCGGCCTCCGCCAGCGCGGTGATCGCCAACCCGTTCCACGCGGTGACCACCTTGTCGTCGCGGGCCGGCTGCGGCCGGGTGAGCCGCGCCGCCAGCAGCGCCGTCCGCACCTTGGTGAACCGGTGCGCGTCGTCGGGGTCGCGCGGCAGCTGCAGCACCGAGGCGCCGTGCTCGAACGTCCCTTCCTCGGTGACACCGAAAACGTCTGCCGCCCAGCGACCGTCGTCCTCGCCGAGCACCTCGCGCAGCTGTGCCGGGGTGAACACGTACGTCAGGCCCTCCACGCCGTCGGCGTCGGCGTCCAGCGACGAGGCGAACATCCCGCCGGCTCCGAGGTCGTCGACGAGGAACGCCGCGGTCTCCGCTGTCACCCGGCGCGCCAACGGGTTGCCGGTCACCCGCGCCCAGTGGGCGTAGGCGCGCAGCAGCAGCGCGTTGTCGTAGAGCATCTTCTCGAAGTGCGGTACCACCCACGACGCGTCGACGCTGTAGCGCGCGAACCCGCCGGCCAGCTGGTCGTAGATGCCGCCGCGGGCCATCGCGGTGGCCGTCCGCTCGACCGCCTCCAGAGGCATGATGTCACCGGTGCGCTCGTGGTTGCGCAACAACGCCTCCAGCAGTGCTGACGGCGGGAACTTCGGCGCCGCAGCCTGATTGGAGACGAAACCGCCGCGGGCCACGTCTTCGTCCTGCAGCACCGCGGCGACCGCGTGGTCGCAGCACAGCGCAGGCTGTACCGGCGGGCCGCCGCCGGGCAGCCCCTCGGCCATCGACCGCAGCTCTCCGGCGATCCGGTCAGAGGCCTCCTCGACCTCGGCGCGGCGGGTGCGCCACGTCTCGGTCACCGCGGCCAGCAGTTGCAGGAACGTCGGTTTCGGGTAGTACGTGCCGCAGAAGAACGGCCGGCCGTCGGGGGTGAGGAAGCACGTCATCGGCCAGCCGCCCTGCCCGGTCAGCGCGACGGTGGCGTTCATGTACACCGCGTCGAGGTCGGGCCGCTCCTCGCGGTCGACCTTGATGCACACGAAGCCGTCGTTCATCGCCGCGGCGACCTGCTCGTCGGCGAACGACTCGTGGGCCATCACATGGCACCAGTGGCAGGCCGCGTAGCCGATCGACAGCAGGATCGGCACATCGCGGGCGGCGGCCTCGGCGAGCGCTTCGGGCGTCCACATCTGCCAGTGCACCGGGTTGTCGGCGTGCTGGCGCAGGTACGGGCTGGTAGCCCGGGCGAGCTGGTTAGCCGCCGGGCTCACGCCTGGTCCCGGGCTCCGGTGAGGCAATCTCGGCGGCACTGTCGGCTGTGCCGGGCTCCGGCTCCGCCTCGACGACCGGCTGCTCGGGCTTGTCGAACGACTCGGGCAGCTTGCGCAGGTGCCGGTTCATCGACCGGACCAGCAGGAAGATGCTGATCAGCAGCAGCACGATGACCAGCAGGCCGAACGGGCTGGCCTTGCCGAACTCCGGACCGGTGTCGCGCGGCGCGTTCTGCGCCAGCAGGGTCAGCATCGGGGCGGTGATCATCGGTCCTCAATCCCGGCGAACAGGTCTGTTTCGGGCAGCGTCACCGGCACCCGCGACCTGGCCAGCTCGTATTCCTCGGTCGGCCAGAGCCGCTGCTGCCATTCGATCGGCGCGCGGAAGAAGTCACCGTTGGGGTCGATCTGGGTGGCGTGAGCGCGCAGCGCGTCGTCGCGCTGAGCGAAGTACTTGGCGCACTCGACGCGGGTGGTGACCCGCTTGGCGAACACGTCGGCGTCGGGATCCCAATGCTTGAGCCACTTCTCGAACGGACCGACCTCACCGTGTTTGGCGAACTCGTCCTGCAGCAGCTGCATGCGCTGCCGCAGGAAGCCGTGCGTGTAGTACAGCTTGGACACGCTCCACGGCTCACCGGCCTGCGGGTACAGCCGGTAGTCGGCCGCGGCGTCGTAGGCGGCCATCGACACCTGGTGGCAGCGGATGTGGTCGGGATGCGGGTAGCCGCCGTTCTCGTCGTACGTCGTCATCACGTGCGGACGGAACTCCCGGATCACCTTGACCAAGGCCTCGGTCGGCTGCTCGAGCGGCACCATGCCGAGGCAGCCCTCGGGCAGCGGCGGCGGCGGGTCACCCTCGGGCAGCCCGGAGTCGACGAAACCCAGCCAGCGGTGCTCGACGCCGAGGATCTCGGCTGCGCGCGCCATCTCGTCGCGCCGGATCTCGGCCATCCGACCGTGCACCTCGGGTAGATCCATCGCGGGGTTGAGGATGTCGCCGCGCTCGCCGCCGGTGAGCGTCACCACGAGCACGCGCACGCCCTCGTCGACGTAGCGGGCCATCGTCGCGGCGCCCTTGCTGGACTCGTCGTCCGGGTGGGCGTGCACGGCCATCAACCGCAGTTCGCTCAACCTGCTCTGCCTTTACCTGTCTTGTACGTGGGGTTGTCTCGACGGATATCAACCCGAATCGCTAGTCCTATAGTTCCAGTTCTGTAGATCTATCCGACCGACGGGCTCAGAAAACCAGATGATCGAACGTCCCGCCGCGCGCTACGGCCGCCAACGGCTGTCCGGGCGGCGCCGCCGCTGGGCGGCTATCGCGCTGACCGCCCTGGCTCTGGTGGCCGGTGTGGTCGTCGCGCTGGTGGCGTCCGCGCGGTTCGGCAGCAGCGACGTCACCGGCGAGGTCGGGGCCTATGAACTGCTCGGCGACGACACCGTCTCGGTGACCATCACCGTCACCCGTAAGGACCCGTCGCGCCCGGTCACCTGCATCGTGCGGGCCCGGTCGGTGGACGGCAGCGAGACCGGCCGGCGCGAGGTGCTGGTCCCGCCGTCGACCGAGAAGACGGTGCTGGTCACCACCGAGGTGACCGCTACCCGCCAGCCCGCGCTCGGCGACATCTACGGCTGCGGCGTCGACGTCCCGCCGTACCTGGTGAGCTCGTAGAAATCACGCTGATTCCGCGGCCGCAACAAACGGCGAACAGCGAATTTGCGAAATCGAGTCGACGGCGCGGTGCTATGCTTGACCGGTACACGGTTCCCGCTGGGGCCGTGTATTGCTGCATTTGGCGCTCTGCGGGGGATGTCCTTGGTCAGGCGTGGCCAGAAGCGGCGGTACACGTCCAGCCCGGGCGCCGCACCACGAGACTTCTTACGCGAGCAAAGCGCGAGAACACCGCAACCTAGATAGACAGGAGCGCGACGACATGACCGACACACAGGTCACCTGGCTGACGCAGGAGGCGCACGACCGGCTCAAGGCCGAACTGGACCAGCTGATCGCCAACCGCCCGGTCATCGCCGCGGAGATCAACGACCGTCGCGAAGAAGGCGACCTGCGCGAGAACGGCGGCTACCACGCCGCGCGCGAGGAGCAGGGTCAGCAGGAAGCCCGCATCCGTCAGTTGCAGGAGTTGCTCAACAACGCCAAGGTCGGCGAGGCGCCCAAGCAGTCCGGTGTGGCACTGCCCGGTTCGGTGGTCAAGGTGCAGTACGGCGACGACGAGAGCGACACCGAGACGTTCCTGATCGCCACCCGCCAGGAGGGCATCAGCGACGGCAAGCTCGAGGTGTACTCGCCGAAGTCGCCGCTGGGCGAGGCGCTGATCGACGCCAAGGTCGGCGATGTGCGCACCTACACGGTCCCCAACGGCAGCACGGTCAAGGTCAAGCTGCTCGAGGCCGAGCCCTACCACGCCTGATCCGCGCAAGCCTGATCCGCGCAAGCCTGACCCCGCGCGCCCGGCGCCCACGGTTTAGCATCCGGGCATGGCGAGGATCGCCGAGGATCTCTATCTGCTGTTGCTCGACAACGCTTCAGCGCAGCCGCGTTTGGAGCGCGCCCGCCGCTCGCGGGTGCTCTCCGCCGCGGTTCTGCTGGATCTGGCGTACGCCTGCCGGATCCGGCCCGCCGTCGACGGTGAAGCCGTCGAACCCGGCCGGCTGGTGGCGTTGGCGGGACCCGCAGCGCCCGATCCGGTGACCGAGCCGGCGTTCCAGCTGCTGCAGCGCCGGCCGCTGGCCCCGGCCACGGCGGTCAAGAAGCTGGCCAAACACACCGAGGACCACATCGTCGCGCACCTCGAACACACCGGCCAGATCCGTCAGGTTCCGTTGCCGGAGAAGCGCTTCGGTCAACAGTTCGCCTGGCCACTGACCAACCGCCACCGCGTCGGGCAGGCCAGGGCGGCGCTGATGGCCTCACTGTTCGACCGCACCCCTCCCCCGCCGGCGACCGCGGCGATCATTTCGCTGCTGCACGCGGTCGACGGCCTGGGCGCGCTGCTGAGCCTCAACGACCGTGGGTGGCGCTGGGTGCACGCGCGGGCCGGCGAGATCGCCCTGGGCAGTTGGGTCGACGAGTATCCGACCGCGCTGCCGGAGGTCAACCTGGCGGTCACCACGTCGGCGGTGCGCCAGGCCCTGCCGTGACCCTGCGCTAGCCGAGCGCCTGTTCGATGTCGGCGAGCAGGTCGGCGACGTCCTCGATGCCGACCGACAACCGGACCAGATCCTCGGGTACCTCCAGTTGCGAGCCCGCCGTCGACGCGTGCGTCATCGCCCCGGGATGCTCGATCAGCGACTCGACGCCGCCCAGCGACTCGGCGAGGATGAAAATCTCTGTGCGCGAACACAACTTGCGGGCCGCATCGGCGCCGCCGCGCAGGCGCAGCGAAATCATGCCGCCGAAACCCGACATCTGTCTGGCCGCGACCTCGTGACCGGGATGCCCCGGCAGGCCCGGATAGAGCACGGTCTCGACCGCGGGGTGGCCGTCGAGGAACTCCGCGATCACCGCGGCGTTCTCGCTGTGCCGCTGCATGCGCAGCACCAGCGTCTTGAGTCCGCGCAGCGTGAGGTAGGCGTCGAACGGCCCGGGCACCGCGCCCGCCCCGTTCTGCAGGAACGCGAACTTCGTGTCGAGTTCCTCGTCGTTGGTCAGCAGCGCGCCGCCCACGACGTCGGAGTGCCCGCCGATGTACTTGGTGGTCGAGTGGAGCACGATGTCGGCGCCCAGCAGCAGCGGCTGCTGCAGCGCGGGTGAGGCGAACGTGTTGTCCACCAACACCTTCGCGTTGGTGTCCCGGCCGATCTGGGAGATGCCGGCGATGTCGGCGATCGACAGCAGCGGGTTGGTCGGCGTCTCCACCAGGATCAGCCGGGTGTCGGCGGTGACCGCCGCGCGCACCGCGTCGAGATCGGACAGCGAGACCGCGGTGTAGCTGATGCCCCACTGGGTGAACACCTTGTCGATCAGCCGGAACGTGCCCCCGTACGCGTCGTCGGGCATCACCACGTGGTCACCGGGCCGCAGGAGCGCGCGCAGCGCACAGTCGGTGGCGCCCATTCCCGAGGAGAACGCCCGCCCGTACGTCGCGGCTTCGACCGCGGCCAGCGAGGTCTCCAGCGCGCGCCGGGTGGGGTTGCCGGTCCTGGCGTACTCGTAGCCGTCGCGCAGTCCGCCGACGCCGTCCTGGGCGAACGTCGAACTCGCGTAGATGGGGGCGTTGACGGCTCCGGTGGTCAGGTCGGGCCGCACGGCGTGGATCGCCTTCGTGGACAAGCCGTGGCTGCTGTGTTCGGTCATCACCGATCAGCCTAGCCATGCCGGGTCGACGCCCGGACCGGTGTAGACAGGGACCATGAGCCCGACCGCCCGCCTCGACGACCTGCTCGAGTTGGATTCAATGCTGTCCGCCGAGGACCTCGAACTGCGCCAGACCGTCCGCCGATTCGGTGAGCAGCGGCTGCGCCCGTCGATCGCGGAGTGGTTCGAGACCGGCCAGGTGCCGGTGCGCGAACTGGCCGCCGACTTCGGCAAGCTCGGCCTGCTCGGTATGCACCTGAACGGCTACGGCTGCGGCGGTTCCACCGCGACGGCCTACGGGCTGGTGTGCCAGGAACTCGAGGCCGTCGACAGCGGACTGCGCAGCCTGGTGTCGGTGCAGGGCTCGCTGGCGATGTTCGCGATCCACCGCTGGGGCAGCGAGGAGCAACGCACAACCTGGCTGCCCGCGATGGCCGCCGGCGAGGCGATCGGCTGCTTCGGGCTGACCGAACCCGATTTCGGGTCCAACCCGGGCGGGATGCGCACCACCGCCAAACGCGACGGGTCGGACTGGATTCTCAACGGCACCAAGATGTGGATCACCAACGGCTCGGTCGCCGACGTCGCGATCGTGTGGGCGCGCAGCCAGGACGAGGGCGTCGTCGGGTTCGTCGTGCCCGCCGGCACGCCGGGGTTCACCGCGACCGACATGACGCGCAAGCTGTCGCTGCGCGCCTCGGTCACCTCGGAGCTGCACCTCGACGACGTGCGGCTGCCCGCCGACGCCATGCTGCCGGAGGCGCGCGGCCTGAAGGGCCCGTTGAGCTGCCTGTCGGAGGCGCGGTTCGGCATCGTCTTCGGCAGCGTCGGCGCGGCCCGCGACTGCCTGGAGACGACGCTGGACTACGTCGGTACCCGCGAGGTGTTCGACAAGCCGCTGGCGGCCTACCAGCTGACCCAGGCCAAGATCGCCGACATGGCCGTCGAACTGGGCAAGGCGCAGCTGCTCGCGCTGCACCTGGGCCGGCTCAAGGACGACGGTCGCATCAAGCCCGAGCAGGTCAGCTTCGGCAAGCTCAACAACGTCCGCGAAGCCATCAAGATCGCCCGGCAGTGCCGAACCCTGTTGGGCGCCAACGGGATCACCCTGGAATACCCGGTGATCCGGCACGCCAACAACCTCGAGTCGGTGCTGACCTACGAAGGCACCTCCGAGGTGCACCAGATGCTCATCGGAGAGGCGCTGACCGGGGTCAGCGCCTTCCGATGATCCGTCACTGCTGCGGCGAGGTCTGCGGCGGCGGTCCCGGCGGCAGCGGCTGCGGGTTGAGTTCGGCCACCTGCCCGCCGCTGAGCTTGCGGTAGGCGTACACCTCGATCAGCGCTGCCAGCGGCCCGGCCACCAGCAGGCCGACACCGCACAGCAGCGCGCCGACCGCGACCACCACGATCACCACCAGGAACGTCAGCAGGACCTGCCCGAAGTTGTTCTTGGCGATGTCGAAGCTGGTTTTGATCGCGTCGATCGGCGACAGGTTGCGGTCCAGCAGCGCAATCACCGTGAACATCGTGAAGATGGCCACCGCGATACCGGGCAGCACGCACAAGACGAAGCCGATCGACGTCAGGATCCCGACGATGACGCCCGCGATGATCACGTTGGCGACGTTGCGCGGACGGAAGAACGTCCCGATGCTCACCGGTCGGCCGTTGGCGACGTCGAGCATGCCGCCGTAGTAGGCGGACTGGATGGCTCCTCCGACCACCAGCGCGACGATGTAGCCCAGGATCGTGACGGCCACGCTGGCCGGCCCGGACACGTTGTAGGAGAACGCGAATCCGTTCTCGTCGGCGGTGTAGCTGGTGGCCTCCGGCGCGACGGCCGCCGACAGGATGCCGAACAGCGCCTGCAGCGCGACGACGACGATCGCGTAGACCAGCGTCGGGACGATCAGCGCTGCGGCGTTGGCGGTGAACTTGCCCCACGCCCAGGAGAACGCGTCACCGACGCTGTACGGCGCCGGCCCGCCGAATCCCGGACCGGCAGGTGGATACCCGCCCGGATAGCCGCCCTGCGGAGGAGGCGGGTAGCCGGACTGCGGAGGCGGGTAGCCGGCCCCCGGCGGCGGCGGGTAACCCCCCGGGGGTGGCGGCGGCGGGTAGCCGCCCGGCGGGGGCGGCGGTGGATAACCACCCGGCGGGGGAGGGGGCGGATAACCGCCTCCACCCGGGGGCGGGGGGTAATTGCCACCCGGAGGCGGCGGCGGATAGTTCCCGGGCGGAGGGGGCGGCTGATCAGACATGAGACCTTCCAGGTTGGCGGCTACTGATTCAGTTGGGCAGACAGACGGTTTTGATGAGCTTATCGGCGATGGTCTGGCGTTTGGCGTCCCACAGCGGGAACAGGTACCCGATGTAGCAGATGAGCGCGTCGAGGATGTGGGCCAGCTGACGAACCACCGACATGCCGAAACCAATTGGTCGACCGGTGTTTTCGCTGACAACCTGGAACTTGAGGATCGACTTGCCGACACTCGAGCCGGTGGTGCCCTGCCGGTAGCCGAAGTTCCAGATGGCATACACCAGAACCAGGATCGAGCTGACGAACACCGCCAGCTGTCCGGTTGTCGAGGCGCCCGTCGCGCAGAACTCGCCCAGTTCGAACTCGGAAACGTCGGTGATACAGACGGTTTCGCGGGTGCCGAGCAGGAGTGCGTAGCCGATGCCCTGCAGCAGGAACACCGGGATGTAGTCGATCAGCCAGGCCAGCAGGCGGGTGAACCAGGATGTGTAGGCGTCGGTCGGTAACGCCTGAAGTCCTTGTGGCGGTGGCGGATAACCGCCAGCCGGAGGTGGATAGGCGTCGCCGGGGGGCGGGGGTGGTGGATAGCCGCTGGGCGGCGGCGGATAGCTTCCTGGTGGCGGTGGGTCGGTCATGACGCCTTCCAGTCTGAGCTGAGCTGAGGTCGAGCGTGCTTAATCTACCTGAAAGGTGGCTGTGTGCTGGGATTTCAGCGCGGAAGTCGACCGTTCCCGACGGTATGGAACGCCGGAGCTACTCGAAGTCAGCGCACGCGGCGCTTGTTGCCTTCGGACAGGAATCCGAGGAGGTCGTGGCGGGTCAGCACACCGACCGGCTTGCCCTCCTCGACCACCATCACTGCGTCGCTCTCACGCAGCGCCGTGGCCGCTTCGGTGACCAGTTCACCCGCGCCGATCAGCGGCAGCGGCGGGCTCATGTGCTCGGCGACCGCGTCGGCCAGCTTGGCCCGCCCCTCGAACACTGCCGACAGCAGTGCGCGCTCGGACACGCTGCCCGCGACCTCGCCGGCCATCACCGGCGGTTCGGCGCCGACCACGGGCATCTGCGAGACCCCGTACTCGTGCAGGATCCCGATCGCGTCGCGCACCGTCTCCGACGGGTGGGTGTGCACCAGGTCCGGCAGCGCCCCGGACTTCCCGCGCAGCACGTCGCCGACGGTCGGCTCCTCGACGCTGCCGTCGAGCGGGGTGCGCAGGAAGCCGTACGACGACATCCAGTCGTCGTTGAAAATCTTTGACAGATAACCTCTTCCGCCGTCGGGCAGCAGCACCACGACCAGCGAGTCGGGGCCGGCCCGCTCGGCCACCTTGATCGCCGCGACGACCGCCATCCCGCACGAACCGCCGACCAGCAGCGCCTCTTCGCGGGCCAGGCGCCGCGTCATGTCGAACGAGTCCGCGTCGGAGACCGCGATGATCTCGTCGGGCACCGCGGGGTCGTAGGCGGCGGGCCAGAAATCCTCGCCGACCCCTTCGACCAGGTAGGGCCGGCCGCTGCCGCCCGAGTACACCGAACCCTCCGGGTCGGCGCCGATCACCTTGACCTTCCCGTCGGACACCTCCTTGAGGTAGCGGCCCGCGCCGGTGATGGTGCCGCCGGTGCCGACGCCGGCCACGAAGTGGGTGATCGCGCCGTCGGTGTCCGACCAGATTTCCGGTCCGGTCGACTCGTAGTGCGACTCGGGGCCCATCTGGTTGGAGTACTGGTCAGGTTTCCAGGCACCGTCGATCTCGGAGACCAGCCGGTCGGAGACGCTGTAGTAGCTGTCGGCGTGGTCGGGCGGCACCGCCGTCGGGCACACCACCACGTCGGCGCCGTACGCGCGCAGCACGTTGCGCTTGTCCTCGCTGACCTTGTCCGGGCACACGAAGATGCACTTGTACCCGCGCTGCTGGGCCACCAGGGCCAGGCCGACGCCGGTGTTGCCGGACGTCGGCTCGACGATGGTGCCGCCCGGTTTGAGCTCACCGCTGGCCTCCGCGGCGTCGATCATCTTGATCGCGATGCGGTCCTTGGAGCTGCCGCCGGGGCTGAGGTACTCGACCTTCGCGACGACCCGACCGGCGCCCTCGGGGACCACGGAGTTCAGCTGCACCAGAGGGGTGTTGCCGATGAGCTCACTGATGTGCTGGGCGATCCGCATGACTCCATCGTGTCAGGCGGCGTGCGGGCTCGGAAGCCGGGCTACCAGGTCGCCTCTCGGATGTAGTCGCCGATCTGCCGCAGCGACCTGGTGGCCTCGGGAACGGCCGGGGCGGCGAGCTGGAACACGTGCATCTGGCCTGGCCAGACCCGGACCTCGACCGGGACACCGGCCGCGGCCAGCCGTCGTGCCGCCTTGCGCGCGTCGCTGACGAGCACCTCCGAGCCGGACACGTGGATCAGCGTGCGCGGCAGGCCGGGTTCGATGTGGTCGAGCGGTTCGTAGACCTCTTCGGGCTTGCCGTCGGTGAAGTGCCTGCCCGCGGCCTCCTTGACCAGATCGACCAGCGCGTAGAACGCCCGCGGCGGGAACATCGCGTCGCTGTGGATGTTCGGGTGGTTGGCCCTGGTTTCGTTGTCGATCTCGAACAGCGGCGACATGGTCACCATCGCCGCGGGCACCTCGCCCTCGAGGCCCTCGCGCTGCAACCGCTCGGCCAGCGCCAGCGCCAGGTAGCCGCCTGCCGAATCGCCGGCCAGCACGATCTGATCGGGTTCGTAGCCCTTGAGCCGCAGCCACTTGTAGGCGTCGTAGCAGTCGTCGACAGCCATCCCCACCGAGTGCTTGGGGATCATCCGGTAGTTGACCACCAGCACCGGGCAGTCGGCGTAGCCCGACAGCGCCTGCACCAGCCGGCCGTGCGAGTTGACGCCGCACGTCAGGAACGCGCCGCCGTGCATGTAGAGGATGACGCCGCGTTTGCCGTCGGCGGGCAGCACCCCCGGGGCCCGGACCAGTTGCGCGGTGCAGTTCGGCAAAGAAATGGTCGCGCGGATGGTGCCGGGTGCGGGCCGGGCGATCCGGGCCGCGAAGTCCACCAGTCCCCACGGCCACGGCAGCCGCGGAGCGTAGCTGCCGATAGCTAGGGTGGGCCGGATAGTTAGCGCGGCCACAAGCGAGGTGAGCCGGCCCGCGATGCTCGGCCCGTCTTCGACGACCTCGACCGGCGCGCCGTCGCTGACCGGAAACTTGCGCGGCTTACGCGCCTGTACAGGGGATACTCCTGGCCGGTGAGTTTTGCCGGCCTTACTTGGTGCGGTCATGACAACCACTTCCTCGGGACGCTCAAGCCCTGATAGTGCGAAGCACGCCTAATTTTCTGAAGCGAGATCCGTATCTTAGCTTGACACCTTTTGTTCTATATAAACAATCAACGAGTCAATTTCGATACCGGACTTGATACCGCAATGTGATCGCCCGTACCGGCCGCCACGCGGATAACCCTGGAAAACCGACCTAAACTTGCGGCCGTGGGCACCACCCGCCTTGCGACCACCGTCGCGGTTGCCGCCGCGGCGACGGGTTCGGCGTACCTCGGGGCGCGCAACCTGCTGATCGGCCAGGCCGACCAGGCCCGCCAGACGATCCCCAAGGCGTGGGACATCCCGCCGCGCGCGGACGGTGTGTACGCGCCCGGCGGCGGACCGGTCGAGCGGTGGCACCGCGACGTGCCCGCCGATCTGCACCTGATGGTCTTCGGCGACTCGACGGCCACCGGGTACGGCGCCGCCACCGCCGAGGAGGTGCCGGGCGTGCTGCTGGCGCGCGGCCTGGCCGAGATCTCCGGCAGGCGAATCCGGCTGTCCACCAAGGCCATCGTCGGGGCGACGTCGAAGGGCCTGTCCGGTCAGATCGACGCGATGTTCGTCGCGGGCCCGCCGCCGGACGCCGCGGTGATCATGATCGGCGCCAACGACATCACCCGGCCCAACGGGATCGGGCCGTCGGCGCGCCGGCTCGGCAAGGGGGTGCGCCGGTTGCGCGACGCCGGAGCCGTCGTCGTGGTCGGTACCTGCCCGGACTTCGGGGTCATCACCGCGATCCCCCAACCGTTGCGTGCCTATGCCCGCAGCCGCGGGCTGCACCTGGCCCGGGCCCAGGCCGCGGCGGTGCGCTCGGCGGGCGGGATCCCGGTCCCGCTGGCCGATCTGCTGGCGCCGCACTTCCGCAAGACGCCCGACGTGTTGTTCTCGCCGGACATGTTCCACCCGTCGGGCGCCGGCTACGAGTTGGCCGCCAGGCAGCTGCTGCCTGCGCTGTGTACCGCGCTGAGCGACTGGCTCGGCGGGGCGGCACCGGAGTTGCCGTGGCAGTCGCGCTCCGGTGAGGGTTTCGCGCTGCTGGGCCGTGTCGGAGGGCTGAGCAGGCTCTGGCGTCGGTCGACTGGGGTGCCGGCGCCGGTGCTGGGTGGGGTGCCCACGCCGGCGGCGCTGCCGGCCAGCTAGGTTCACTGCTGTACCGATGGATGCGAGGAGACGCCATGCCTGAAGCCGTGATTGTCGCGACCGCGCGGTCGCCGATCGGCCGTGCCGCCAAGGGATCGCTTGTCGACATGCGCCCCGACGACCTGGCCGCTCAGATGGTGCGCGCGGTGCTGGACAAGGTGCCCGCACTCGATCCCCGCGACATCGACGACCTGATCATGGGCTGCGGTCAGCCCGCCGGCGAGGCCGGCTTCAACGTCGGCCGGGCGGTCGCCGTGCAGCTCGGCTACGACTTCCTGCCGGGCACCACGGTCAACCGGTACTGCTCGTCGTCGCTGCAGACCACCCGCATGGCGTTCCACGCGATCAAGGCCGGCGAGGGACATGCGTTCATTTCCGCTGGCGTGGAGACGGTTTCGCGGTTCCCCAAGGGCACGGCCGACGGCTGGCCCGACAGCAAGAACCCGATCTTCGCCGACGCGATGAGCCGCTCGGAGCAGTCCGCCGCGGGCGCCGAGGAGTGGCACGACCCCCGCGAGGACGGTGCGCTGCCCGACGTCTACATCGCGATGGGCCAGACCGCCGAGAACGTCGCGCTGCACACCGGGATCAGCCGCGAGGACCAGGACCACTGGGGTGTGCGGTCGCAGAACCGCGCCGAGGAGGCCATCAAGAGCGGCTTCTTCGAGCGCGAGATCGTGCCGGTGACGCTGCCCGACGGCACCATCGTCTCCACCGACGACGGTCCGCGCGCGGGCACCACGTACGAGAAGATCAGCCAACTCAAGCCGGTGTTCCGGCCGAACGGCACCGTGACCGCGGGCAACGCCTGCCCGCTCAACGACGGCGCCGCCGCGGTGGTGGTGATGAGCGATGTGCGGGCCAAGGAACTGGGGCTGACCCCGCTGGCGCGCATCGTGTCGACCGGTGTGAGCGGGCTGTCGCCGGAGATCATGGGCCTGGGCCCGATCGAGGCCACGAAGAAGGCGCTCGCCAACGCCGGCATGTCGATCGGCGACATCGACCTCTACGAGATCAACGAGGCGTTCGCGGTGCAGGTGCTCGGTTCGGCGCGGGCGCTGGGCATGGACGAGGACAAGCTCAACGTGTCCGGCGGTGCGATCGCGCTGGGCCACCCGTTCGGCATGACCGGTGCGCGGATCACCGCGACGCTGCTGAACAACCTGACCACCCACGACAAGACGTTCGGTCTGGAGACCATGTGCGTCGGCGGCGGGCAGGGCATGGCGATGGTGATCGAGCGGCTGTCCTGACTTCGCGTTGACTCTGCGTTCAGGTCGCAAAAATGCGTGAAATCGCTGCCTGTGCGCAGAATCAACCCATGTCGAGGAAGTAGCGCCGGCTGCCGTCTGGGACTCCATACCGGGATCTACGTGCGGGGCCGCGGGAACCGGCGCGCATCAGCAGCAGCCGCAACCAGGTTTCCTTCGGTGACTCGGCGCCGGCGTCCATCAGGTCCAGCGCCTCGGCGAGTTGGCGCAGCCCCCGGGTATGACGGTGCCGCGAGACCGGCTATCACGGCCCGCCGCCGCGACCACAGCCATGCCGCGACGGTGCGCTGCCGAAGCGACGGCTCGATCCCCCTGTGCAGGTACACGTTCGGCATGATCGTGCGGTAGTTGGTGTGCAGGTCGTATCGGCTCAACACACCGGACGCGAGCGCCTCGGAGCCGATGAACGGTGCGGTCGTCCCCCCCAATGAACTCAGACTGCCGCCGCAGGACGTTGACTCTGCGGCTACGACCCCGATCTGTGGATGAATCGCGACTTGTGCGCAGAGTCAACGCCGGAGAAACGAAAAGGCCCGGCACATTTCGTGCCGGGCCTCGTCGTCAGGACTGCTATTCGCTGTTGAAGTAGGACAGCAGGCGCAGGATCTCGATGTACAGCCAGACCAGCGTGACGGTCAGGCCGAGCGCGACGCCCCATGCCGCCTTCTCCGGAGCACCCGCGCGGACCATCTGGTCGGCCGAGTCGAAGTCGATCAGGAAGCTGAACGCCGCCAGGCCGATGCACAGCAGCGAGAAGCCGATCGCCAGCATGCCGCCGTCGCGCAGGCCGAGGCCCGCACCGCCGCCGACACCGAAGACCGCCAGCACCAGGTTGAGCAGCATCAGCGCGACGACACCGAACAGGCCGGCGACGATGAAGCGGGTGAACTTCGGGGTCACGCGGATCGCGCCGGTCTTGTAGACCACGAGCATGCCGAAGAAGACACCGAGTGTGCCGACGATCGCCTGCGCGATCATGCCGACGCCGCCCACCGAGATCACGTTCGCCAGGACGAACGAGATCGCGCCGAGGAACAGGCCTTCCAGGCCCGCGTAGCTCAGCACGATCGCCGGATTGTCCTGCTTGCGACCGAACGTCGCGATCAGCACGAGCGCCAGGCCGCCGAGCGCGCCCACCAAGGTGAACGGCATGGCCAGGCCGAGGTTCTGCGAGACCAGGTAGTACGACACGACCGCGACGGCCGTCAGCACCGCCAGCGTCATCCCCGTCTTGGTGACGACGTCGTCGATGGTCATCGGGCGCGCGACACCGGCCTGCTGCTGGTCCGGGTACTGCGTCACATAGGGGTCGGCGTGTACCGCCTGCGTACCGTAGGCGGCTGCCCCGGTACCGAACTGCGCATATCCGCCCTGCGTTTTAGGCAGGGATCGGAATACGGGGTTGCTGGATTCCCGCACCGTCGTTCCTCTCCGTGATGTCATTCGTCAAGCGGCGAACACACCGTCAACGTCTAGGGGTCCTGGTCGGTTCCCGGCCCGGCCGACAACTTTTCCAGCGACTTCACAGGAAACCCTACCCGGAGGCCCCTCCGGACGGGAGACGTTCTAGATTGCATACTCGTGGGCGAAAACGAGGATGTCCTAGTAACTGTTGACCGCGGCGTCGGGCTGATCACCCTCAACCGGCCGAAGGCCATCAATTCGCTGAACCACGCGATGGTGACCGCGATGGCGCAGGCGCTCGCCGACTGGGCGACCAACGACGACGTCTCCGCCGTGGTGATCGACGGCGCAGGTGAGCGCGGCCTGTGCGCAGGTGGCGACATCGTTGCGCTTTACCACAGCGCCCGCGCCGAGGGCGCCGAGCAGGGCCGCGAGGCGCGCGAATTCTGGTACGACGAGTACCTGCTCAACGCCGCGATCGGCCGGTTCCCCAAGCCGTATGTGGCGTTGATGGACGGCATCGTGATGGGCGGTGGAGTCGGGGTCAGCGCCCACGGCAGCGTGCGGGTGGCCACCGACACCACCCGGATGGCGATGCCCGAGGTCGGCATCGGCTTCATCCCCGACGTCGGCGGCACCCGGATCCTGTCGCACGCCCCGGGCCTGCTGGGCTTTCACGCCGCGCTCACCGGCGCGAACTTCGACGGCGCCGACGCGATTGCGCTCGGCTTCGCCGACCACTACGTGCCGCATGAGAAGCTCGCCGACTTCAAGGAGGCGATCCTGGCCGACGGGGTCGACGCCGCGCTGAGCGCCTTCGCCGTCGAACCGCCGGCCAGCAAGCTTGCCGCACAACGGGACTGGATCGACCGGTGCTACGCCGCCGAGACGCCCGTCGCTATCGTCGCCGCCCTGCGCGAGCACGGCGGCGACGCCGAAGAAGCGGCCAACCTGATCGAGACCCGCTCACCGGTCTCGGTCTCGGTCACGTTGGAAGCCCTGCGCCGCGCCGCGAAACTCGACACACTCGAAGACGTGCTGCGCCAGGAGTACCGCACCTCGTGCGCCTCGCTGCGCTCGCACGATTTCGTCGAGGGCATCCGCGCCCAGGTCGTCGACAAGGACCGTAACCCGAAGTGGTCGCCTGCCTCGTTGGCGGCCGTCACCCCCGCCGACGTCGAGGCCTACTTCGCGCCGGCTGACCGCGAACTGGAGTTCTGATGACCGACTACGAGACCATCCTCGTCACCCGCGACGACCGGGTGGCCACCATCACGCTGAACCGGCCGAAGGCGCTCAACGCGCTCAACAGCCAGGTGATGGTTGAAGTCACCACCGCCGCAGCCGAATTGGACAGCGATCCGGGCGTCGGCGCGATCATCGTGACCGGCAACGAGAAGGCGTTCGCCGCAGGCGCGGACATCAAGGAGATGGCGAGCCTGACGTTCGCCGATGTCTACAGCAGCGACTTCTTCGCCGCCTGGGGGAAATTCGCGGCCACCCGCACTCCCACCATCGCCGCGGTCGCCGGCTACGCGCTCGGCGGTGGCTGCGAGCTGGCGATGATGTGCGATCTGCTGATCGCCGCTGACACCGCGAAATTCGGTCAGCCGGAGATCAAACTCGGCGTACTGCCGGGTATGGGGGGTTCGCAGCGCCTCACCCGGGCGATCGGCAAGGCCAAGGCGATGGACCTGATCCTGACCGGCCGCAACATGGACGCCGAGGAGGCCGAACGGGCCGGCCTGGTGTCCCGGGTGGTGGCCGCCGACGCGCTGCTCGACGAGGCCAACGCGGTCGCCAAGACCATCGCCGGGATGTCGCTGTCGGCGGCGCGGATGGCCAAGGAGGCCGTCGACCGCGCGTTCGAGACCACCCTGGCCGAAGGACTGCTCTACGAACGCAGGCTGTTCCATTCGGCATTCGCGACCGAGGACCAGACCGAGGGCATGACCGCGTTCACCGAGAAGCGCCCGGCGAACTTCCGCCACCGTTAATCTGCGGGGGTGACCGACACCCGCGACGACACCGCCCCGGCGGTGCAGGCACCGCCGCAGCAGGCCGACAAGTCCGGCAAGCCGTGGTGGGTTCGGCACTACACGTTCACCGGCACGGCGCTCGGGCTGGTGTTCATCTGGTTCTCGCTGACACCATCGCTGCTCCCGCGCGGCCCGCTGTTCCAAGGTCTGGTCAGCGGCGGCGCCGGGGCTTTCGGGTACGGGCTCGGCGTCTTCCTGGTGTGGCTGATGCGCTACATGCTCTCGCGCGACACCAGCCCGCCCGCCCCGCGCGTCGCGTGGATCGCGCTGGTGGTGATCGGCGTCGTCGGCCAGATCCTGATGATCGTCTACTTCCACACCTGGCAGGACGAGGTACGCGACCTCATCGGCGTTGCGCGGATGAGCTTTTGGGGCCATCCGCTGACCGCGGTGCTGTCGATCGTCACGCTGTTCGTGCTTGTGGAGGTCGGACAGTTGATCGGCAGGCTGGTGCGGTTCCTGGTGCGGCAGCTCGAACGTGTTGCGCCGCCGCGGGTCTCGGCCGTGGTCGTGGTGGTGCTGCTGCTGGCATTGTCGATCGCGCTGCTCAACGGCATCGTGGTGCGCTTTGCAATGGACACCATCAACAAGACGTTCGCGGCGGTCAACGACGAGGCCGACCCGGATTTCGCGGCGCCGGCGTCGCCGCTGCGTTCGGGCGGCCCGGAATCGCTGGTGACGTGGGAGTCGCTGGGCCACCAGGGCCGGGTGTTCGTCTCGGCGGGGCCGACGGTGGAGGAGCTGTCGGAGTTCAACGGACGACCGGCGATCGAGCCGATCCGCGCCTACGCCGGTCTGCATTCGGCCGACGGCATCCGCGAGACCGCGGCGCTGGCCGCCCAAGAACTGCAGCGCACCGGCGGACTGGACCGCGCGGTGATCGCGGTCGCCACCACCACCGGCACCGGCTGGATCAACGAGGCCGAGGCCGCGACGCTGGAGTACATGTTCAACGGCGACACCGCGATCGTGTCGATGCAGTACTCGTTCCTGCCGAGTTGGCTGTCGTTCCTGGTCGACAAGGAGAACGCCCGCCAGGCCGGGCAGGCGCTGTTCGAAGCCGTCGACGAACTCGTCCGCGCGATGCCCGAGGGTGACCGCCCACGGCTGGTGGTGTTCGGCGAGAGCCTCGGATCGTTCGGCGGGGAAGCCCCGTTCCTGGCGCTGAACAACCTGGTGGCCCGCACCGACGGCGCGTTGTTCAGCGGCCCCACGTTCAACAACACGATCTGGAACCAGCTGACCCGCGACCGCGACCCGGGTTCGCCGATGTGGCTGCCCATCTACGACAAAGGCGAGAGCGTCCGCTTCGCGGCCCGCGCAGACGATCTCGGGCGCCCCGACGACCCGTGGTACGAGCCGCGGGTGGTCTACCTGCAGCACGCGTCCGACCCGATCGCCTGGTGGAGTCCGGATCTGTTGTTCTCCGAACCGGACTGGCTCAAAGAACCCCGCGGTTACGACGTCCTGGGGCGCGTGCAGTGGATTCCGGTGGTGACGTTCCTGCAGGTGTCGGCCGACATGGCGGTGGCCGTCGACGTGCCCGACGGACACGGTCACGTCTACGTCAAGGACGTCGCCGACGGCTGGGCCGCGGTACTGCAGCCGCCGGGGTGGACACCGGAGAAGACCCAGCGCCTGCGGCCGCTGCTGTCCAACGACGAAAGCGCCTAGCCGACAACCTCTTTGAGTGCGTGGTACCCACCGATGACGTCGGTCGCGCGGTGCAGTCCGAGGTCCAGCAGCGACGCCGCGGCCAGGCTCGACGTGTAGCCCTCCGAGCACAGCACCACCCACTCGACGTCGTCGTCGACGGCCTGCGGCAGCCGCGCGTCGCTGGTCGGGTCGCAGCGCCACTCCAGCACGTTGCGCTCGATCACCAGCGCACCCTCGACCGAGCCTTCCCGGTCCCGTTGGGCCTGCGGCCGGATGTCGACCAGCAGCGCGCCGCGTTCCAGCGCCGCGGGCACCTCCGCCGCCGTCAGCCGGCGCAGCCGCGCGCGGGCGTCCGCCAGGACCGTGTCGATCCGACTTGCCATGGTCATCCTTCCGGCGTGTCGGTCAGCTCGGTCCGGTTGCGGCGCAACGTGTTGCGCTCGGTGACCTCGTAGTACGACATTGCGGTCAGCGGTGGCGAGTAGGCGTGCACGCTCAACGTCGGCTCCGACGGTGCGGCGGGAGCCAGTTGGATCGGCTCGGACCGGTCGGGAGCCCACACCACGTCGTGCACCCACCCGAGCGGGAACGCGGCCTGATCCCCGGCGTGGAGCCGGCGGCGACGCAACGCCTCACCGTCCCAGCGGGTTTCGCGCAGCGCACCCGAGATCACGGTCAGCGCGCCGAGCGAGCCGCCGTGGTCGTGCAGTTCGGTCGAGCGGTCCGGCACCCAGCTGATCAGCCAGACGTCGAGTTCGTCGTCGCCGTGCAGCCGGGTGAACCACCGCTCGTCGCGGGGTGGGCCGCCGTCGGGCACCAGGTGGTCGTAGCGGCCGCTGAGCACGTCGTCGGCGGCGCGGTCGGTGGCCAGCAGCAGATCGGGCAGCCGCAACCGGGTCGGCGCGGAAACCGCGGGAATGGTGGACGAGAAGGGGAGGGACAAGGCAGGCGTGGCCATGGGGGGCTCCAGGGAGTGCGAACGGAAGGGACGGGGCGCTAAGCCCGACAACACTCCCGGCGTCCACTGGTCACGGCCGCCAGTGTGGACCAACACCTTGCACGTCGCCAGCGCCTGCTGCTCACCGCGCCGCCCGCTGCGGCATCGGCGCAGGCCAACGCGCCGGTCCCGGTCGCGCGACAAACATTCACCGTGAGCGCAAGTCGACCGCGGCCCCGTGCGCCGGGAGCGATCAGCTTAGATTGACCGACATGAGCAGGCAGTTCGCATTCGCCGTCGCGGCGGCCCTCACCCTCGTCATCGCCGGGTGCTCGTCGGACACCGGCGGCGGCACGGACACCGCGGCGCCCACGTCGTCCCCGGCGACCACCGCCCCGGCGGGCGAGGAGACCCCGACCGCGGCGCCCGGATCCGTCGCGGTCTCCCCCGGCGGGGTCACGACGGCGGTCGGCGCGCCCGCCCAGTCCACCGAGGAGGAGTACTCCAAGGCCTGCACCGCGGCCAAGCAGTGGATGGACGAGCGCGGCGGCGACCCGAAGACCCAGATCGAGCCGTACCTCGGCATGCTGCAGTCCACCGACGCGGCCGGTCCCGGGACCTACGACACCCCGTGGTCACAGCTGCCACCGCCGCGGCAGGCGGCGGTCATCGTCGCGGTGCAGGCCGCCGCCGAGGCCCTGTGCGGCTGAACCGGCGCACAATGACGGCATGGCTGGCAAGCGGGTAGCGCTGGCGCTGGGCAGCGGCGGCGCCCGGGGATACGCCCACATCGGCGTCATCGAGGAACTGCAGGACCGCGGCTACGAGATCGTCGGTGTCGCCGGGTCCTCGATGGGCGCGCTCGTCGGCGGGCTGCACGCGGCGGGCAAGCTCGACGATTTCTCCGAATGGGCGCGGTCGTTGACCCAGGGGGCGGTGCTGCGCCTGCTCGACCCGTCGATCACCGCGGCCGGGGTGCTGCGCGCGACGAAGATCCTCGACGCCGTGCGCGACATCCTCGGCGAAGTCCGCATCGAGGACCTGTCGATCCCCTACACCGCGGTGACGACGGATCTGATCGCCGGCAAGTCGGTGTGGCTGCAGCGCGGCCCGGTCGACGCCGCGATCCGCGCGTCGATCGCGATCCCCGGCGTGATCGCCCCGCATCTGCTCGACGGTCGGCTGCTCGCCGACGGCGGCATCCTCGAACCGCTGCCGATGGCCCCGATCGCCGCGGTCAACGCCGACCTCACGATCGCGGTGTCGCTGGCGGGCAGCGAGGCCGCCGGCGCCGAGGAGCCGGCCGAACCGGGCTC
Source organism: Mycolicibacterium flavescens (assembly GCF_001722335.1). Classification (GTDB taxonomy): domain Bacteria; phylum Actinomycetota; class Actinomycetes; order Mycobacteriales; family Mycobacteriaceae; genus Mycobacterium; species Mycobacterium flavescens. The sequence continues at coordinate 63,340 of NZ_MIHA01000021.1, read as the reverse complement.
GCGCGCCAGGACCGAATGGTTGTCGCGGGTCTGGCGCAGCACGACGGCGCTGTTCGAGTCCAACGCGGTGCTCGGCCGCTTCGGTACCGACCAGACCGCCGACCGTGGCGCCGGCGAGGGCGACAGCACCGTAGAACTCGTCGACGCCACCAAGGAGGCCGAGTCCACCCGGGACGCCACGGTGCCCAAGCTCGGCAGTTTCGAGGTGATGAACCGCACGATCGATATCGCCCAGGCGGCCCTGGCCCGCCACCAGCTGGCCGGCTATCCTCCGGACCTGCTGATCGAGGTGCCCCGATCCGCTTGCCGCAGTTTGGATTTCCACCGCGCCGCGGAGGTCATCGAGATCGGCGTGGAGCTTGCGGCCGCCGCGCTCGACGTGCTCGAGAACCGGCCCGCGGGCGTCGTCGGCGAGGACTAGACACCGGCCGCTAGTGTCGTGAGTCGTTGAATCGGGTGCAGTACATCGTCATGGGTCATCTGGGCCGCGAGAAGAACGTCGACACCATGTGGCCGGTCCGAATCCCGCGCACTGCTGTGTCTGAACTTTCGACTCAGGACACTAGACACCGAGGAAGTCGGCGACCCGCGCGGCGACCGTGCGGCCCTGCACGCGGCCGGCCCGAGCCGACGGCGCCCGGCACGCCGGATCGAGCGGGTTGACACCGAACGCGGCCAGCGACGCGTCGTCGGCGAACACCGCGAACGCGTTGCGGGCGGCGACCTCCTCGACGGCGCCGGCACCCCACGGCGACGGTGACGCCTCACCCTGCGGGATCAGCGCGACTGCCGCGTCGCAGTCGTCGGCGACGGCCATGTTGACCGTGCTGCCGACGCCGCCGTCCATGAACCGGCGGGCGCCGATCGTGACCGGCGGCCACACGCCGGGCACCGCGCAGCTGGCGGCGACCGCGTCGACCAGCGAAACACCCGAGGACCGGTCGAACGCGACCAGTTCACCGGTGGCGGTGTCGATCGCGGTGATCCGCAGCTCGCGGTCCGGCCATTGGTGCGACGGCAACCGGTGCTCGATCACCTCGCGGCGGACGGCTTCGGTGACGGTGTCGGCGGTCAGCGCGATCGCGCCGATCCGCTGCAGCTTCTCGGCCTTCGAACCGGGCGCGGTCATCGCCGACAGGAACAGCTCGGTGATCTCCTCGATCCCGGTACCGGGGTTGATCTCCGCCGACTCCGCCGACATCTGCCGGTCGAACAGCGCGGGCATGTCCAGTCCGCTGCCGAGTTGGGCGGCCACCGCCGACCCCGCCGACGTACCGACCAGCACATCGGCGGCCAGCAGCGCCGTGGCGGCGGCCGGCGATTCGTCGGCGATCCCGGTCAGCACGCCCGTCTCCCACGCGATTCCCGCCAGCCCGCCACCGGCGAGCACCAGTGCTCGTCTCGTCACAGCCCGTGAGTGTGCCAGGCGACGGCCCGCGCGGTCAGGCCAGGTCCGGCGCCGCGCGCCCACTGAGCAGCGGCAGGTCGAGATACGTCGCGATCCCCGGCTCGGCGGCGCAGACCGCGGGCACCGAGTTCACGCAGTGCGCGGCGGTTCCGACGATCCCGTACTCGGGGCCCTCGCCCCCGACGACCGACTGGAAGCCCTTGACCACGATCGAGACGTCCGGATTGCCGCGCACCTCCATCTCGTACCGTTGCCCTTCGGGACCGAAATCCCATGCGGGGTCCAGGTTTTCCTCACCCATCAGCCAGTTCACCGTGACCCGCACGACGGGCTCGTCGCCGACCGTCGCCTCCCAGTGGAACTTTCGGCCCGCGACCTGACCCGGCTCGATCACGCCGATCGGCGACTCGATCGGCGCGGTGGCCACCGCGATCTCCTGCGACGAACGCACTTTCGGGTCGGCGGCGAACCCGACCTTGTCGACGATCATCCGCACCGCCTGGATGAAGCCGCCGTCGAGCAGCTTCTGTATGGGGCCCGAGAGGGCCTTGTCGGGCACCTCGCCGAACCCCATCACGTGCCGCACGACATCGGGGGCTTCATAGGTGCGCAGGTCGGAGAACTCTTCGGCGCGAACAAAAGTCACGCCGGTCGAGAACGCCGAGAACAGCAGCGGGAACTTCTCGCTGATCCCGCCGGGCGCGATCCCGGTGCCGTGTAACGTCGCGTTGCCCGCCAGCGCCGCCTCGCGAAGCGGGGCGCCCTGCCGGTCGCTGGGGTACACCCAGCCGACCGGTGTGACGACGTTCTTGCCGGACCGCAGCAGCGCGGCCACCTGGTCGGGGTCGGGCAGCAGCGGCGAGTAGATCACCGCGTCGGCGTCGAGGGCCAGGATCTCCTCGACGCTGTTGGTCGCGATCACGCCGAGCGGTTCGGTGCCGATGAGCTCGCCGACGTCGCGGCCCGCCTTGTCCGGTGAATGCACCCAGCAGCCGGCGAGTTCGAGGTCGGGGTGGTCGAGCACGCCCTTGATGGCGGCGACGCCGACCCCGCCGGTCGCCCACTGCACCACTCGCAGAACCATGGTCGCTCCTCCCGCGAAACTAGAACACGTTCTACTTGCAGGTCTACACCACTTCTCCCCGCGAGCAGACACAGAATCGCGTAAACAGCCCCGAAGTGATGCGATTCTGCGTCTGCTCGCCAGGGGAAAAGGCGGCGTCCGGACGCTGATGGCGCACAATGGTCCAATGCGGACGATACGGGTGCTCGCCGCCGCGGCCGGCGTGGCCGGGCTGCTGGCGGCGACGACGGCGGTGGCCTCGGCACAGCAACAGTCGGCGACCGAGGTGATCAGCAAGCTGCAGTCCGAGGGCTACACGGTGACCATCGACCGCATCGGCACCGGCCCGATCGAGGACTGCGTGGTCACCAATGTTCGCAACCCGCAGCAGTTCGGGCAGTTGGTGCCCTACATCGGGCCCGGCGCCCGCGGCCAGCGGTTCCTGGTGCCGCAGGTGACCAGCCAACCGGTGTCGGTGTCGCTGGACTGCTCGCGCTGACCTACGAACGCTGACCTGCAAACGAAAAAGCCCGGCCGAGGATCATTCGGCCGGGCTTTCTCGTAGCTCACCGCCGCGAGCAGTCGGCGGTGACGGTGATGGACCGCTGCGCGACGACCTGGATGAGGTCGTTACCGCGACGCACCAATTCCGTTCGCTCACGCGGATTCCGGATGTCGGTGATGACGCACTCGTCGAGCGAGGCGCTGCCGATCTTGTTGACCCGCACATCGAAACCCTGCGCCTCGAGCGTGGCGATGGTCAGCTGCGCGGACTCGGCCGCCGACGCCGTCGCCGTGGGCCCGAGCATCAGCCCGCAGGCCGCCGCCGCGAATCCCGTCATCAGTAACAGCGTTGCGCGCATGACGCGCTCCCTTCATGTTCTCGCGGCCCCGGTGGCCGTCACGCGGTACGACGAGCAAGTCGCCGGAAGGGTTCAACGCGGTGGTGAAAACACCGAAACTGCGGGCAGATCGCGGATGCCGACCTGCCCGCAGTCTCGATGCGCGGCTAGGCGGTGGCGGGTTCGCGCTGCGCCGCAGGCGCGTCGTGGCCGGTGTCGACCATGGTCAACTCGTCGAACGGATCGTCGCCGCGCAGCACGGTGTCGACACGTTCGCGGTCGATGGTCTTGGTCCAGGAGCCGACGAGGATGGTGGCGACCGCGTTGCCGGAGAAGTTGGTCAGCGCGCGTGCCTCGGACATGAACCGGTCGATCCCGACGATCAGCCCGACACCGTCGAGCAGATCCGGCCGGTGGCTCTGCAGTCCACCCGCCAGCGTGGCCAGCCCGGCGCCGGTGACACCCGCGGCGCCCTTGGAGGCGACGATCATGAACACCAGCAGCCCGATCTGTTCTGGCAGCGACAGCGGGTCGCCCAGCGCGCCGGCGATGAACAGCGACGCCATCGTCAGGTAGATCGCGGTGCCGTCCAGGTCGAACGAGTATCCGGTGGGCACCACGACGCCGACGGTGCTGCGGTCCACACCGAGGTGCTCCATCTTGGCGATCAGCCGCGGCAGCGCGGACTCCGACGACGAGGTCGACACGATCAACAGGTACTCGCGGGCCAGGTAGCGGACCAGCTTGAAGATCGACACCCCGGACACCGTCCGCAGGATCACGCCCAGCACGCCGAACACGAACAGCACGCACGTCACGTAGAAGCCCAGCATCAGCCCGAGCAGCTGGGTCACCGCGGTCCAGCCGGTCTGGCCGACGACGTTGGCGATCGCGCCGAACGCGCCGATCGGGGCCAGCCACAGGATCATCACCAGGACCTTGAACACCAGCTTCTGCAGGTGCTCGATGCCGCGCAGGATCGGCTCGCCGGCTGACCCCATGGCCTGCAGCGCGAACCCGACGAGCAGCGCGACGAACAGCGCCTGCAGGACGCTGCCCGCGGTCAGCGACGAGAACAGGGTCTCGGGGATGATGCCGGCGACGAAGTCCATCAGACCGCCTGCCTCGTGCGCCTTCTCGGCGAGCTCGGCGCCCTTGCCCGCGGCGCTCTCGGTGAGGTTCATCCCGGAACCCGGGTGCAGGATGTTGCCGACGACGAGCCCGATCGCCAGCGCGAACGTCGACATCAGCAGGAAGTACACGAACGCCAGGCCGCCGACCTTGCCGACGGTGGCGGCTTTGCGCACCGAGCCGATGCCCAGCACGATCGTGCAGAAGATGACCGGCGCGATCATCATCTTGATCAGGTCGACGAACATGGTGCCGAGCACGCCGACGCTCGTGCCGACGTCCGGGGCGAGGATACCGACCGCGACGCCGGCGAACACCGCGATCAGCACCGCGATGTAGAGCCAGTGGGTGCGGTCGCGGCGGCGGGCCGGTTGTTCCGGCTCGGGCGCGGTCGGGCGGTCGAGGACGGTCATTTGTACCTCCAGTCACGGAACGCGGTCTGCAAGTAGGGTCGACCCCGGCGTGAGCCAGGTCACGCTTTAGTTCATTTCGTTCAGCGCAGGAGGTGTCGGTGAACCGGTGGCGGCCCAGATCGCTGGCGACCCAGGCGATCGCACTGCAGATCCTGGTGATCGCGGTGATCGTGCTCGCCGGTAGCGCGCTGGCGCTGCTCGACGCCCGCCGGGACGGCGACGCAGCGGCCCGCGAGCAGGTGCTCGGGATCGCCACCGCGCTGGCGGATTCACCGTCGACCGCGGCGGCCATCGAATCCGGAAGGGCCACTGCGGTTCTGCAGCCGGTGACCGAGGCGGTGCGCAGACAGACCGACATCGCGTTCATCACGATCATGGCGCCCGACCGCACCCGGTTCACCCACACCGACCCGGAGCAGATCGGCGCCAAGTACATCGGCACCGTCGAACCCGCGCTGCGGGGTGAGACGTTCTCCGAGACCTACACCGGGACCCTGGGACCGTCGATCCGCGCGGTGGCGCCGGTGCGCGACGACGCGGGCCGGATCGTCGGGCTGGTCTCGGCGGGCATCCTGCAGACCAGCCTGGCCGATCGCTGGCGCTCGCAGGTCCCGGTCATCGTCACTGTAACCGTTGCCGCGCTGGCGATTTCACTGGCCGGGGTCTGGCTCATCCGGCGGCGGCTGCTGCGTCAGACGCACGGGTTGCGACCCGACGAGCTGCGGGTGATGTACGAACACCACGACGCGATCCTGCACTCGGTCTCCGAGGGCCTGCTCGTGCTGGACCGCAGCGGCGTGGCCCTGGTCAACGACGAGGCGCGACGGCTGCTGGCGCTGCCGCCCGGACCCGTCGACCGCGCCGATCTGCCCGACTTCCTGCGCAGCGCCGACCCCGGTGTCCGCGACGAGGTGCATGTCACCGCCGACCGGGTGCTGGTGGTCAACCGCTCGCAGGTCGCGACCGCCGTCCCGGACTCCGAGGTCGTCACGATCCGCGATCGAACCGAATTACAAGGCGCCCTAGGTGAACTCAACTCGCTGAAGGTGCTGACCGACACGCTGCGCTCGCAGGCGCACGAGGCCGCCAACAAGCTGCACACCGTTGTCACGATGGTGGAGATGGGCCGCCAGGAGGAGGCGGTGCGGTTCGCCACCGACGAACTGGAACTGACCCAGCGGCTTGTCGACCGGCTGTCGGCCGCGGTGGGCGAACCCGCTCTGGTCGCGCTGCTGCTGGGCAAGACCGCGCAGGCCGACGAACGCGGCATCGAGCTGACCGTCACCGAGGACACCCGGCTGCCGTCCGACAGCGACCGCGTCCCGCTGACCGGTTCGGAGATGGTCACGGTGCTGGGCAACCTGATCGACAACGCGATGGACGCCTGCGACCGCGACGACCCGTGGGTCGAGGTCACCGTGCAGATGGTCGACGGCACGCTGATCCTGCGGGTGGCCGACAGCGGGCCGGGCATGGACCTCGACACCTTCGCCAGGGCGACGCAGCGCGGATACTCCACGAAGAGCGACCCCGACCATCACGGTCTCGGGCTGGCGCTCGTCGCGCAGGTGGTCACCCGCCACCACGGCACCCTGACCACCGACGTCACCTACGGTTCGGTGGTGACGGTGACCGTGCCGGAGGCGTCGTGATCAACGTGCTGATCGTCGAGGACGAGCCGCTGATCGCCGAGGCCCATCAGACGTATCTCGCTCGGCTGTCCGGCTTTTCGGTGAGCGCGGTCGCCCACACCGCCCGCGACGCGATGCGGCACGCGTCGGCCGCGGCCGCCACCGACGCCCCGGTCGATCTGGTGCTGCTGGACATCGGGCTGCCCGATGCGAACGGAATCGCGCTGGCCAAGGCACTGTCCGGGCTGGTGCCTGCGCCCGACATCATCGCGATCACCTCCGAGCGTGACCTGGAGATGGTGCGGGCGGCGGTGGGCCACGGGGCGCTTGCGTATCTGCTCAAACCGTTCACATTCGCCGCGTTCCGCGACCGGCTGGAGGGCTACCGGCGTTACCGGCGGGCGCTGCCCGCCGGCACCCAGGCCGCCAGCCAGGCCGAGGTGGACCGCGCGCTGGCCGAACTGCGCGTCAGCCCGGCGAAGGGTTCGACACCCAAGGGCACGGCGCCGGGCACCAACGACGAGATCGCGCGCGCGGTACGGGATTCCGCGGACGGGGTCACCGCCGACGACGTCGCACGACTGGTGGGGGTGTCGCGGGTGACGGCGTGGCGCTACCTCGAACGGCTCGCCGACGACGGCGTCCTGACCCGGCACACCGATTACGGCAAGGCCGGCCGGCCCAAGACCCGCTATCAGTGGCGCTGACCGTCAGGCGTGCACGGGCTCCAGTTCGCGGTGGTCGGCGACGATCGGGTCGGTCGCCATGAACTCCGAGTACAGCAGCGGCATCGTCATCTCCACGGCGAACGCGGTGACGTGGCCGTCGTAGTCGGCGACGTAGAGCGGGCCGCTGTGCGAGTCGACCGTCACGCAGGACGGCCGCGCGCCGACGGTGAGGGCGTCGATGACCTGCAGGGTCAGCGTGCACACCACGACCACACGGTCGTAGTCGACGACGTAGGCCCTGGACTTGTCGGCGCCGACGGCCAGCTGGGTCGGGGCGCCGCCGAGGTCGACGATCCCGGTGATGCGGCCGGTCGCCAGCTCGACGACGTGGAGCACGCCGCCGCGGGCGCGGTCCGAGCTCAGGACATATCCGGTGTCGCCGCTGATCGCGATGTCGCGGATCGGCGCGCCGATGCGCACGGCGTGCTCGACGCGGGCCGTCTCGACGTCGACGATCACGACCGCGCTGCCGCGGGCGTCGGTGGTTGCGATGTAGAGACGGGTTCCGGCCGGGTCGACGGCCAGCGCGTCGATGCCGATGCCGGCGCCGGTGGCGACGTCGATGGTGCCCACCCGCTCGGCGGTGACGTCGATGACCGCGACGTCGATGTGGCCGTCACCGGTGCGCCCGGCGTAGACGCGCTTGCCGTCCGGGCTGACCGCCAGGGCGGTCACGTTCTCGGTCAGCGGGTACGACGCGAGCACCGCCTTGGAGGTGGTGTCGATGATCGTCACCTCGTCCTTGTGGGTCCACGACGACGTGCTCACGTAGGCGCGGTCGTCGTGTACGGCCACGGCGAACGGTTCCCCGTGCACGGCCATGATCGACTCGACCGCCAAGGTGCGGGCGTTCAGGACAGCGACGCTGTCGTCGCCGGGATGGGTGGTCAGGATGCGGCCGGTCGTGGTGACCGCGATGTCGCCGACGGCGCCGCGGCGCACATCGGTGGCGCCCAACGTGGTGGCGTTCGGATCCGTGCGTTTGGTGCCGGGCTTGTCAGCACTTGCGCGCGAAAAAAGATCAGCCATAGTTTTCGGTACCTCCGCCGGCATGACGTGCACCGGCCTTCGAGTTCAAGTCAATTCGCGCCAAGGCGGCGCGGTTCTTGTTCGAGTCTAGCGACGAAATACGACAAGCCGCCGTGCCGCGAACCCGGTTCCGCCGTTGTCCGCGGGAACCTCTCAGACACTACTTAGAAAACTTCCCGTTACCTGTTCGTTATCTCTAGGGAGCAACCGGGATTGGCGCTTTGATCAGTGACAATGCCTGTCCCGCAACGCTCTTCACACAGGCCGACAGCGCACGCGGAATCACAAACTCTTAGCCTTGCCGGACAAAGTGAGCGGTAGATCACATACCGACACGCCAGCAAAGAGACAACAGCAGCCTCGTCGGTCACATCGGTGTCAGGCCGGCTGTACCAGACGCAGCACGGTCTCGCCGCGGCGCGCTGTCGGGCCCGCATCGAGGAGCGGGATGACGTGCTCGCGGTCGCAGATCGCAAGGACCCGGGCGACCGCCGCACCGGGCAGCACCGACCACGGCACTCCCGCGCGGGTCAGGTGGGCGTTGACGGCGTGCAGGGCCGCGACGGCGTCGATCGCGATGAACTCGAGCGCGGACAGGTCGAGCAGGACTCGTTCGGCGTCGCCGACGGCCTCGCACACCGCGAGCGAGAACTCCTTGGCGTTGGCGGCGTCGACCTCACCGGTCGCGAAGATGGTCACGTTCGCCGCACCCGGGCCCGCCCACGCGCCGCAGGTCACCGTCAGCCGTCGCCCCGGCCCTGACACCGGGCGGGGGATCGCCGCAACAGACATGAGCGCTCGCTTCCTGCGGATCGACTCAGTTAGCCGCCTGTACCCACGCCGCGGGCGAAGCAAACAAAGAGATGCCGGTTACGCCGACGTGGCGAACGGCTCTTCCGAGGAAAGCGGGCAGCCGTTGAATTCGAGGCGCACCTGAGTGCCGGTCGGGGTGCGGTCGATGGTGGCGCGATCGGACAGCGCTTCCATCAGCTCGATACCGCGCCCGCGGGTGTTCGGGGTGCCGTCAGGCTCTTTGTGAAGCCAGGCGCCCTGGTCGGCCACGACGGCGACGAGGCGGCGGTCGGCGGCGTTGTAGTGGGCGGTCACCGACATCGTGCCGCCCTCGGGACGGTCGACGTAGGCGAACTCCGCGGAGTTCGTCAGCGCCTCGTTGACCGCCAGCAGGACATCGTTGAATCGCTCGGCGTCGAGCGCGAAGTTCTCCCGCAGCCACTGGGCGAAGGCATTGCGGAACTCGGCCACCGTCTGCGCGTCGGCGCGGCCGTTGGAAGAAAACCCGAGTTCCGTAGGAGCGTTCATGATGCCGTCTGGTTACCCCTTCGGTCGCGCGCTCACGCAGAAAGATTCTCGAGCGCCGCGTCGAGTGACGAGAATAACCCGATCACGTCGGCAATCCCGGTGATCTTCAACGGTCGACTGGTGGCGGGTCCCTCGGCTACCACCGCGAAGCGGGTCTCGGTGCCGTCGGTCTGGTTGTGCGTCTCCATCAGTACCTGCATGCCGGCCGACCCGAGGAACTCGACCGGAGTCAGGTCGACGACCAGGCCCGTCGGGTTCTTCGCCAGCGCCGCCGCGATGGCCTCCCGCAACTGGGGAGCCGTCAGCATGTCCAGATCGCCGGAGGCGGTGACGACCGCCACCTGGTCCACCCAGGACTCGGTGCAAAGTTGTCCGTCCAAGCTTCACCTCTTGTTTGGCAACCACCGTAGCGGTCATGGCCGGTAACGAGAGGCTGCAGTCTGAACCCGCGCAACAGGGTAGCTGACTGTGCTGACCCGACGCACCGGCGGGGATACGAACGCGCCGGTCAGGGGAGCAAAATGTACGACATCCCGGCGGCATGCCTCACCTCCCTGGCCGACCAGACGACCAACCCGTCGCCGGTCTTGTGCGCTTCGGTGATTCCGAGGTACCGGTCGCGGCCGCGCACGTCCGTGGTGTCCACCCAGGCGACGTGGCCCGAGGCGGGCACCCCGTCGGCGCCGGGCGCGAACACGACGATCGCGCGCGGCTCAGGCGTCGTGACCACCGTCCAACCCGCGGCGCGCGCCGACGCCGCCCAGTCCCGCAGCGGCCCGCGCAGCGCCGGGTAGTGCTTTCTGTTCGAGACCTGATGCCACTTCTCCAGCGCTGCCCAGCCGGGTGTGCCGGGTTTCTCGGTGTTCGCCGCGGCCGTCTCGCCGGTCGTTGCGCGCGGTGTCGGCCCATCCTCGCAGCGCGGCACCACCGCGTCGTTGGACCCGGTGACGAGCATCGCGTCGGTCACGTAGCCGCCGGTGTCGAGGCGGTTCCAGAGATTCGTCGTCAGCCGGTAGGGGCCGCCCGCGAACTCGGCCCCGCGGGCGTGACAGACGATCACGACCCGGCTGCCGTCGGCGACCGAGCCGATCTTCTTGCTGTTTGCCGACGGCGCCGCTCGAACATTGAGCTCGCCGGATCCGGTGTTAACCGTGACCGATCTCGGTTCAGCCTGAGCGGCCGGTGTCGCCGACAGCACGGTCAGCGCGACGGCCACCGCCATGCAGGCCGAGGCCCGCTGACGGGCACGATTGATCATGATCGAGCGCACAGCCGAACCCTGTCAGGGTTTGGTGACGGAATCATAAATCGCTGATTGCGATTTGCTAATGATCATTCTCGGGCGTCGAGGCCCGGTTTGCTTGGCGGCTTCCGGGTCAGGGCTGTGCGGCGCCGAGGATGCGCAGCAGGTCGGGCTTCATCGCCTGCAGCTGCGCGCCCCAGTACCCCCAGCTGTGGGTGCCGTCGGTCGGGAAGTTGAAGACCGCGTTGCGTCCGCCGGCCGCCAGGTACTTGCGCTGGAACTCCTTGTTCGTCGACAGCGTGATGTTCTCCAGGAACTGCGCGCTGTACTGGGCGCCGAAGTTCGCGCCGGCGTCGAGGTCCGAGACCGCGCCGTTGCCGCAGTAGACCCACAGCGCGGTGTTGTTGGCAACCAGCGTGGGGATGTTGACCATCGGGTCGTTGCGCCGCCACGCCGGGTCCGACGTCGGGCCCCACATGTTGGTCGCGCTGTAGCCGCCCGCATCCTTCATCGAGAACCCGATCAGCGTGGGCCACAACCCCGTTGACGGGTTCAGGTAGCCCGACAGCGACGCCGCGAAGATGAACTGCAGCGGATGCCAGGTGGCCAGGTTCAGCGCCGCGCTGCCCGACATCGACAGCCCCACGACCGCGTTGCCGGTGGGCGACTGTCCCCGGTTGGCGGCGAGCCACCCCGGGAGTTCCTGGGTCAAGAACGTCTCCCACTTGTAGGTGACGGTGCCCGCGCTGCCGGTCGCCGGCTGGTACCAGTCGGTGTAAAAGCTGGACTGTCCGCCGACGGGCATGACCACCGAGACGCCGGACTGGTAGAACCACTCGAACGCGCCGGTGTTGATGTCCCACCCGTTCGCGTCCTCCTGCGCGCGAAGTCCGTCGAGCAGATAGACCGCATGCGGTCCGCCGCCCTGAAATTGCACGCGGATGTTGCGGCCCATCGACGGCGACGGCACCTCCAGCACCTCGACGGGCAGTCCGTCACGCGAATACGCTGCGGCCGTTGGTATCTGAACCACCGAAGCCAGCAGCAGCGCCGTCAACAGCACACTGCAGAACTTGCCGAGCGAACGCCTCACGATCGCAGCCACACCCATCTGTCGCACGGTCACCTATGCGGGGCAAGTTAGCAGCGACAGCGGGCGGTTCACGGGTGGCGCGCGCCGCTTGATCGGCTCGTTACCAAAGCTTGTCGCGAGCGTTCAGCACCCGAGTTCGACGACGGCGGTGCTGACGATGTCGCCCGCCGCCGGTACCGAGGTGCCGAGCAGGTCGCGCACCATCATCACCGACTCCGACGCCGGGACGCCCTGGCGCGCCGCCGCGCAGACCTGGTGGCCCGCCGCGAGGAGTTGGTCGGGCGTCAGGTAGACGTACTGGTCCTGCAGCTTCCGCAGGAATTCGGCCTCGTCGGCTGCCGCGGGGGCGGCGAATGTCAACGCCGCGATCACCGCGGCGGTCAGCGTGCTGAGCACTGAACGCAACTGGCTCACCTCCGGTGGAGCGGGATGTCGGTGGTCTCCGGCCCCTCGGATGTGAACGGCCATTCACGAATGTACCCGTTCTGACGCCGACGCAGAATCGGCCCCTTCCAACGAGTGGAAGGGGCCGATTCGCGGTATGCGATCAGTTACTCCGAGTCACCGCCGCCGGAGTCGGAGCCACCGCCGGACCCGGAACCTCCGCCGGATCCGGAGCCGCCGCCGGAGCCGGAGCCGCCGCCGGAGTCAGAGCCACCGCCCGCCGAGCTGCCGCCCGCGGAACCGCCGGTCGACGAACCACCGGTCGACGAGCCGCCGGTCGACGAACTCGAGGAGTCGTCGCTGTCGGTGTCGTCGGAGGCAGACGTGTCGGTGGTGACCTTCTTGTCGTTGACCTTCTTCTTGTTGGTCGGCTTCTTGGCCGGCTTGGTGTCGCCGGTATCCCCCGAATCGTCGGCCGCGTTGTCAACGCCCGTTCCGCCGGTGTTCGACGTTCCGGTGCCCGCCGCGCTGTCGCCGGCTGCCGTGTTGGTGACTGCCCTGTTGGTGACAGCCGTGTTGGTGACAGCGGCCGACCTGGCACCGGCGGCGGGCTGCGCCTCGGCCCCACCCGCCGCGAGCGAGGTGCGCACCGAGTTCGGGATCTCCGAGGCCTCGTCGACCGACACATCCAGGGTGCCGACTGCGCCGGCTCCCGGCGGGGTGAGCGCGTTCTGGATGGCCTTGCCGATCGCGCCGAGCACGGCTTCGGTCGCGTCGCCGACGCCCTTCAAGCCGAACTGGACCAGATCACCGGTGCCGCCGATACCGAACTGCACCAGGCGCCCCGTACCGTCGATACCGAACTGCACCAGGTCGCCGGTGCCGCCGATGGCCCACTCCCCGATCTCGCCGAGCGAGCCGAGCGCGAACTGGATGGCGTCACCGGGTTCGGCCTGCGCGGTTATCGCCCTGGCGGCCAACGGTTCCACCTCTTCGGGCGGTGAAACCGCCGGGAGGAACCCGACGATCACGTTGAGCAGCGCCTGCACCAGTTGACCGGTCTCACCGAGCAGGAACTCCGCGCCGTTACCGAGCTCACCGAGCCCGAACTGCGTCAGATCGCCGAGCCCGCCCACGACGAACTCGGTGAACTGGCCGGCACCATCGATGCCGAACTGCACCGCCTGACCCAACTCACCCAACAGGAACTGAACCAGGTCACCGGCATCACCCGCACTGACCGCCTGCGGGCCAACCAAGCTGGCCGCCAACAGTTCCGGCGCCTCAGGCTCCGGAGCCGCCGGAAGGAACCCGACAATCAGATTGAGCAGCGCCTGCACCAGCTGACCGGTCTCACCGAGCAGGAACTCCGCGCCGTTACCGAGCTCACCGATCCCGAACTCCGTCAGATCACCCAAACCACCCAACAAGAACTGGGTGAACTGACCGGCACCACCGATACCGAACTGCACCGCCTGACCCAACTCACCCAACAGGAACTGAACCAGGTCACCGGCATCACCCGCACTGACCGCCTGCGGGCCAACCAAGCTGGCCGCCAACAGTTCCGGCGCCTCAGGCTCCGGAGCCGCCGGAAGGAACCCGACAATCAGATTGAGCAGCGCCTGCACCAGCTGACCGGTCTCACCGAGCAGGAACTCCGCACCGTTACCGAGCTCACCGATCCCGAACTCCGTCAGATCACCCAGACCACCCAACAAGAACTGGGTGAACTGACCGGCACCACCGATACCGAACTGCACCGCCTGACCCAACTCACCCAACAGGAACTGAATCAGATCACCGGCATCACCCGCACTCACCGCCTGCGGGCCAACCAGGCTGGCCGATGCGGCCGTGCGGTTCACGTTGCCGGTGAAGTTGCCGAGGGCACCCTGGACCGCGTCACCGACGGCGCCGAGGCCGAACTCCGTCAGGTCGCCGGCGCTACCGATGCCGAACTGCACGAGATCGCCGGTACCCCCGATCGCGAACCGGGTCAGATCACCGGCGCCGCCGATCGCGAACTGAGTGAGCTGGCCGAGTTGGCCGGCGTAGTAGTTGAGCGCACTGCTGAGGCTGGTGAGCTCCAGCGGTTGGTTACTGACCGATCTCGGCGCGACATTCTGTTGGGGCGACGCGGTAGGGACCACGTTCACCGGAGCCACCGTGATCACGCTGGCTCCAACGATCGCTACACCGGTGGTCACATATGGACGAATTGCGAGTTTCATGTGATCCCCCTCATAGGGCTGTTGAGACAGCAAAGAAATTACCACGCCAAGGCAAAGGAAGAAATGCATTGCCACTGATGCATCGCAAATTGTCTAGCGCGTAAGACGCCCGCTTTCGGCAACGCCGCGCGGCGAAGTTAGCTGAGACGGCCGGCGCGGTGCAGAATGGGTGACAACGCCGGCACAAGATCGGCTTCCGGACGCATCAGACAATCGGGACTCGGCCTCCGGGAACGCAAACCATCCGGCTTTGCTGAGACAGATACATACGCGCCGTTGTATGACCATTTCAGCCCAAACTTCGACCGTGCTGAATTTCCTACCTCCATTCCCTCGGGCGGGTTCGCTGAAAGTGACGGACGACGGAGGTCGTCTGGTCACGAGCCCATTGCGGTGCGATAACGCCGCGATCCCGCCCCAGCGAGGGGCCACCCGGAATTCGCTGGTAGAGCGTGGGATCGGCCCTGTCGACGTACCGGGACACGGCCGCTCGCACGTCGTCGGCGCGGCGGTTCCGAGCGCTTCGCCCAGAGAAGCGCTCCGGCGGCCCGGTCATCGCTGCGTGCGTGATTCGGTGTCCGCCGAAATGCGCACCCGGCCGGCTTCCGATGTGGCGAACAAGTTCCCCTGAGGTGGGTTTGAGACCGACTCGCCAGGGGTATCGCCTCTGGACTTGCACCGGGGGAATTCCGACTTGACGGCGGTTGCTGGGACAGATCCGGAGCCTGAAGTCGGAACCGCTGAGCAAACTTGGCCGAGCGCCCTATACGCCATTGCGACGGCCATATTCCGACGTGCGCATAAATCGGACCGAGGCCCGGGTTTTGACATATTTGTCACGCCGCGGCCGATCGGTAAATGAACGCAGAATGTCGGCGGGGATGCGCCCGTATTGCGGTGCTCCTGTGCGCTGCGGGTTGAATACCGAAATGCCGAGACGACTCGCACTCAGCGTTGTCGGGGTCGGTGTCGTACGCACAGCGGGACGGTCTCCCTCGATCCCCGGGTCCAGGGCGAGCAGCGCAGGAACCGGCTGCTACTCGAGGACGGCCTCGAACGCCACGGCCTGCAGAACTACGAGCTGGAGTGGCGGCACTTCACCTTCGAGCCGGTGACCTGAGCCGTCACGGCGTAGGCGGGTTCTCCGAAGTCGGGCTCGGCACCGCAGTGGTGGTCACCGTCGTCTCGGTGACGGTGCTGGTCTCGGTCGGCGGGCTGACCGTCGTTGTCGTCGGCGACGGCGATGTCGGCGGCGGTGTTTCGGTCACGGTGGCGGGCGGCGGGGGCGCGACGGCGGTCGTCGTGACCACCGATGTGGAGGTGACGGTCGAAACCGAGGCAGTCGCACTGGCGGGGCTGATCACACCGCAGGCCAGCTTGACGTCGGCCCCCTTGGTGGCGCCGGGCAGGTCGGCGCCCTCGTGCAGGATGATCGACGATCCGTCCGGGCCGGTGAGTTGGTCCTCGGTGAACGCGTCGCTGGTCGCGACGAGCCGGCCGGCACCGTCGGAGCGCACCAGCAGCGGGGAAGGTCTCCGCTGGCGGGCATACCGGTCTGCCCGGGGGCCTGCAGATGCCCGCCCGCCGAGTTGAAGTCGCCGGCGGGTCCGCCATCGGGAGCGGTCGAGTTCGGCTCACACCGGCCGAACGTGTGCAGGTGCAGACCGTGGAAGCCCGGAGACAGGGCGCCGGGCCCCGTGGTCTCGACGGTCACGGTCGCATAGCCGTCGGTGAAGTCGATGGTCGCATTGGCGACGGAGGTGCCGTCGGCGGTCTTGAGCTCGGTGGTCAGCGCTTGCGCGCCGGACTCGGCGCTTGTCGTGGTGGTCGCTTCGGTGTCCGACGACTCGTTGGCGCATCCGCTCAGGACGACGGCCGGTGTTGCGAGGGCGGCGATGGCGACGATGGCATGCCTGTTCATGCCGTGCTCCTACCCCTACCCCGACGGGGACAAACCCCGCGGGGCCCGTCGCCGATCCGGCCCCGTTGCGGGGCGGCGAAATAACTTGAGACTCCGGCCGTTTGCAAAAACTGACAGCTCAGTCAAAGCGGTTGGACTACTTTTGCTGGTGTGGAACCGCCCCACAGCTACCTGCAGGAAGCTTCCGCTTCGGTGGTGCACCACGGGGACTACCTGAACCGGCGCGACGATCACGCGCTGTGCGGGCGGGCGCTGCAGCGCCCGACGCGCCTCGATTCCGGCCGCTCACCGGACAGGGTATGCCCCGACTGCGAGGCCATGCTGCTCGAATATCACGTCGCGTGGTGGCGGGAGACCGCGTTGTCCGCGGTGGCCGAGCTCGAGGAGCTGCGCGCTTCGCGCCGTGAACCGGAGGTCGCCGCCGACGACGTCCCCCAGCCCCGCGTCACCGCGGAGATCGAGGCACAAGCAGACGGGGAGGGGGCGGCTTTCCTCGATCGCGCCCGCCGGGAGCTGCTCGAGCTGTGCCGCCAGTTCGACGGCGCGGTCCCCTACTGGCGCCTCAAGAACGCGATGCAGGCGTTCAGCGACGGCCTCGGCACCGAGGAGCGGGTCGCGCTGGCCGAGGAGATCGGCGCCGACGGTTCGCTGATCCGTTGGTGCACAGGCGAAGCCGAACGCCTGGGATGGAACGTGACGAACAGCCCGGTGCAGGCGGAGAACGAAGTGATGTGGGACGCCTGGAAGCACGACGCATACCAGACGCCGAAGAAGACCAAGTGGCGTCTGGGCAGGTCGCGATCCAACGACTGAGCACTGCACGACGTATTCCTTGACAGGAATATGTCGTGGCGGTTAGCTTCGTGTCATGCAGTCGACGACCTTCGGCGCGCTGGCCGAGCCAAGTCGTCTCAAGATCGTCGAATTGCTGCGCGCAGGACCGCTTTCCGTGGGTGAGATCGCCGAGAGACTCGAGATCCGCCAGCCACAGGTCAGCAAACACCTTCGCGTGTTGGGTGATTCGGGCATCGTCACCGGTGAGGCCTTGGCCAGGCAGCGGATCTACCGTCTCGAGGCGGCGCCGTTCGAGGAGATCGGTCGATGGGCCGAGTCGTTCGCCCAGCTGTGGGAGTCGCGGCTCGACTCGCTCGGCGACTTCCTGGAGTCGATGACCGAGCGTGACAAACCCTGAACGCTCTGTCGCACAACGCAATCACACGTCCACAACCGAAACCGAGGACACCATGATCTTGCAGCTGTTCAAGAAGACCAAGACCCTGAACTTCGAACGCGCGTACCCCGCCCCGATTGCGACGGTGTGGCAGGCGTGGACAGACCCGGAGATGTTGCGCCAGTGGTGGGGTCCGGAAAAGACGTTCATCCCCGAATGCGAGGTCGACCTCACGGTCGGCGGCCGGATCTACCTCGTCATGGAGGCCGGCCAGGAGATGGGCAAGTACCAGGGCACCCGCTGGCCGATGGCCGGCACGTTCACCCACATCGAGAACGGTGTGCGGTTGACCTACGACGCCCGATCGTGGACCGAGGGCGAGGAGGACGGTTCGACGATCGAGCATGTCAACGACATCACGCTGACCGAGCGCGACGGCAAGACCGTCGTGCAGTTGCAGATCACGATCACCAACATCGGCGCGAAGGCGAAGATGGCCGCGTTCGGCATGAAGTGGGGTTACAAGGCCTCGCTGGACAAGCTCGAAAAGCTCCTGTCGGCACGGTGACACGCGCTCACGCCGCACCGTCGCGGTCGGTGGCCATGCGTTCGCGCAGGCTGTCGTAGATCGGCGGGGCCCTCAGCAGTTCGGCGACCAGGACCGCGGCGGCGACACCGCCGAGCATCGGCACGGCCACCGTCGTCGTCGCGGTCATCTCGATCACCAACACCAGCGCGGTGAGCGGCGCGCGGACCGTCGCCGCGAAGAACGCCGCCATCCCTACGATCGCCATCGGCAGCGCCAGAGACGATGCGCTGCCCGGCCACACCGCGTCGAACCCGCCGACGAACAACACCCCCCACAGCGTGCCCAGCGCCAGCAGCGGCGCGAACAGGCCGCCCGGCACCGCGGCGGCATACGACAGCGGCCCGGCGAAGAACCGCAGCACAAGCAACCCCGCCACCACCGGAAGCACCAGGCTGTCCCCGCCGAGCAGCATCTGGGTCAGGGTGTCACCGCCACCCACGGCGAGCGGGTCGACGAAGGCCACGAACCCGATGATCGCGCCGATCACGGCGGCCTTCACGATGGTCGGCACGCGGCGCACTGCGCCGACGCGGTCCAGGAACCCGAGGACGACGCGGTTGTAGAGCACCCCGAGCACGCCGGTCAGCAGACCGAACACGATGAACAACGGAAGCCAGGACAGCGAGGGCGACTCGAGGGCCGCGACATCGAAGTCCGGTTGGTCACCGATGACGAGCCGCGAGCACCCGACAGCGGTGGCGGTCGCCAGGATCGTCGCCAGCACGGTCAACAGCCGGAATGACTTGGCGACCTCCTCCAGCGTGAACAGGGCGCCGCCGATCGGCGCGTTGAACGCGACCGCGAGCCCGGCACCGCCGAGCGCCGACTGGAGCATCCTCGCATCGGAGTCCGGGACGCGGGCCCGGCGCGCGGCCTCCGCGCCGATCGCCGCGCCCATGTGCACGGTCGGCCCCTCGCGGCCCAGCACCAACCCGGAGCCGATCGCCAGTACTCCCCCGACGAACTTGGCGGGCAACAACCGAAATTGCGGTGAACGCGCGTGACCCTTGAACACCGCCTCCACATGCTGGATACCGCTGCCCGCCGCGAGCGGCATCCAGCGCACGACCAGCGCGGCGAGCGTCGCGCCTGCAGCGGCCGCGGCGATGGGAAGCAGCCAACCCGGGCCCGCCAGACGGTGAGTCCAGTCGACGAAGTCGATCCGCAGCACCTCCGCCTTCTGCAGGCACCAGCGGAACGCGCCGCCGACGAAACCGATGACGACGCCGGCGGCCATCGCGGTCACGCAGACCAGCACCGCGCCCTGCATGGGCTCGGACGGCGGCTGCGGCCTCACTGTTGACGGTTCCCTCTCGACTGGCGCGTATCACCCTGTCACAAAACGGCGTCCGCGACGTGCCAGTTGCTGCCGGACCTTTGACCCGATCGCGCATTACACATACGTTCAGTACACCGACGCTGTCATCTGTGCGAACACGTGGATACGAAAAGGGATTGGTCATGGCCAGCTGGATACGACGGAAACTCATCAGGTTCGGTGCGACGACCGCGGCGCTCGCCCTCGGGGCGGCGACACTCGCGGGATGTTCGCAAGTGCCGGAGGCGGGCGAAGGCGGCACGCTGCAACGGTTACGCGACGCCGGCACCGTGAAAATCGGAATCGCCGGTGAGGTGCCCTACGGGTACACCGAGAACGGCGAGGTCACCGGCGAGGCGCCCGAGGTCGCCAAGGCCGTGTTCGCCGCGATGGGCATCGACAACGTCGACGCCACCCAGGTCGAGTTCAGCCAGCTCATCCCCGCACTGAACGCCGGCCAGTACGACATGGTGGCCGCCGGGATGGCGATCCTGCCGAACCGCTGTGCCAACGCCCAGTTCTCGGCCGTCGACTACGTCACCCCGACCGCGATGCTCGTGCCGCAAGGCAATCCGCAGAACGTCAACACCTTCGACGACATCAAGGCCAAGGGCCTGCCGCTGGCCGTGCTGTCGGGCACCGTCGAGGAAGCCGTCGCACAGTCACTGGGCATCCCGGCCAACCTCATCCAGCCGTACCAGGGGCAGCCGGAGATGCTGCAGGCACTTCTGGACGGCCGCGCCTACGCCGGCGCCCTGACCGATATCTCGTTGCGCCGCATGCTCGCCGACAATCCCGGGGTGCCGCTTCAGGTGACCGAGGGCTTCGTGCCCGTCGTCGACGGCAAGGAACAGATCCAGGCCGGCGGCTTCGTGTTCCGCAAGGGCGACGACGAACTGGTCGAGGAGTTCAACGCCAAACTCAAGGATCTGCACACCAGCGGCGACTGGTTGCGCATTGTCGAACCGTTCGGCTTCACCGAGGACAACGTGCCGCCCGAAGACGTGACCACCCAGCAACTGTGCGAGGCGGAGCCCAGCTAGGTCGAGCCGATGTTCGACAATGTCGGGCTGTTCGTCGAGACCATCTCCGAAGGACTGCTTCTGACGGTCCAGGCGACCGTCGGCGGCATCCTGCTGGCCACCGTGCTGTCGTTCGTGGCCGGGCTGGCGATGCTGTCGCGGTGGCGGCTGGTGCGTGCACTGGCCCGGGTTTACGTCGAGATCTGGCGCGGGACATCGGAAGTCGTCCAGCTGATGTGGATCTACTTCGTGCTGCCGGTCCTCGTCGGCTACCAGATCGTGCCGTTGGCCGCCGGTATCGCGGTGCTGGGGCTGAACTTCGGCGCCTACGGAGCGGAGATCGTGCGCGGCGCGGTGCAGTCGGTGCCGCGGGCGCAGTACGAAGGTGCCATCGCGCTGAGCCTGAGTCCGCGACAGCGGATGATGCGGGTGATCCTGCCGCAGGCGATGGTGGAGATGGTGCCGCCGTTCAACAACCTGTTCATCCAGCTACTCAAGGGCAGTTCGCTTCTGACGATCATCACCGTGCACGAGATGACCTATCAGGCGCGTGAAGTCCTCATCGACCGGTTCATCTCCGAGGCCGCCACCATCTGGACCATCGTGCTGCTGTTCTACCTGGCGTTGGCGGTGTGCATCACCGCCGCCATGCGGTGGCTGGAGCGCCGCGCCGCCGCGATGGTGGGGCGTACCCCGCAGCCGCGCCGCGGGCTGATGTCGATGCTGGGCCGCGGGGTGCGCTGACCGTGGTCTGGGACTGGCAGTACGCCTGGGACGTGTTCCCGGACATCGCGATCAACGGGCTGCGTATCACGTTGGTGGCCACCGTGCTCGGTTCGCTGGTGGCGTACGCGCTGGGCCTGGTGCTCGCGCTGCTCCGCCGCTCGCGGTTCACGCTGGTGCGCACGGCGACCTGGGGGTTCGTCGAGTTCGTCCGCAGCACACCGCTTCTGGTTCAGATCTTCTTCTTCTTTTTCGTGCTGCCCGACTTCGGCGTGCAGTTCGATCCGCTGACCACCGGGGTGATCGCCCTGGGTCTGCACTACGCCACCTACACCGCCGAGGTGTACCGCGCCGGCATCGAGGCGGTCCCGCGGGGGCAGTGGGACGCCGCCGTCGCGCTGAGCCTGCCGCGGGTGCGGACCTGGACGGCGGTGATCCTCCCCCAGGCCGTGCCGCGGGTGCTGCCCGCGCTCGGCAACTACACGATCTCCATGCTCAAGGAGACCCCGCTGCTGTTGATGATCGGGGTCCTCGACATCGTCGGCGTGGCGAACCAACTCGGCTCGCGGGCGTTCCGCTACGTCGAGCCGATCACCATCGCCGGTGTGCTGTTCCTCGTGCTCAGCTATGCGGCTTCCCTACTCGTCCGATGGATGGAGCGACGTGTCCGATACGCCCACTGAGATGATCCGGTTCGACCAGGTGGTCAAGCGCTTCGGTGACGACGTGGTGCTCGACTGCCTTGACTTCAGCGTCGCACCAGGGGAATTCGTCACGCTCATCGGGCCCAGCGGCTGCGGCAAGACGACGATCCTGCGGCTGCTGATGACGCTCGAGCAGGTCAGCGCGGGCCGCATCTACATCGGCGGGGAGTGCCTGAGCCACATGACGCGCCGCGGCCGCGAGGTGCCCGCCGACGAGAAACACCAGCGGCGGCTGCGTAAGCGGGTCGGGATGGTGTTCCAGCAGTTCAACCTGTTTCCCAACATGCGGGTGCGACGCAACATCACCGAGGCGCCGATCCATTCGCTGGGGCTGTCCCGCGGGGAAGCCGAAAGCCGGGCCGACGACCTGCTGGCGCTGGTGGGTCTGGCCGACAGGGCCGACAGCCACCCGTCGCAGTTGTCGGGTGGCCAGCAGCAGCGGGTCGCGATCGCGCGCGCCCTGGCGATGCAACCCGACGTGCTGCTGCTCGACGAGGTGACTTCGGCGCTGGACCCCGAACTGGTGGCCGATGTGCTCGCGCTGCTGAAGGACATCGCGAGCACCACCGACATCACGTTCCTGTGCGTCACCCACGAGATGAGCTTCGCCCGCGACGTCTCCGACCGCGTCATGATGCTCAACGCGGGCACGGTAATCGAGCACGGCCCGCCCGAGAAGATCTTCACCGCGCCCGAGCACGAACGCACCCGCGAGTTCCTGCGCGCCGTGCTGGCCCTCGGATAGCTCAGGCCGCGAAGTGAGACTTGAAGATCTGGCCGTGCACCCCGACCGTGCGGTCGACGACCTGCGAGATCGTGAAGTTCGAGGTGGCCGACAGATACGCGTAGGCGGTCGCCCGGTCCATGCCCTGATCGGTCTCGAGGAAGTCCAGCGCGTTGACGACGGCCCGTCGCATCGCGATCCCCAGATCGCTGCCCTGTTCCCCGATCGAACCGTCCGGATCCGACAGCCCGATCGGCACCCAGGCGTCACCGGTCTCGGCGAACGGGTAGGCGTAGGCCACCGACGGCGCGTCCCCGGATCCCGGCTTGCACACGGTCAGCCGGTACGTGCCGCGCAGCGACCCCTCCATCGCGGTCAGTGCGGCCTCGCCGTCGCCCATCGCCATGTGCGGATCGCCGACGTAGAACAGCGCGCCTTCGGCGAAGACCGGCAGATACAGCGTCGAGCCCTCGCCGAGTAGGCGGATGTCGATGTTGCCCCCGCCGAGTGTCGGCGGGATCGAGTTCGCCGACGCCGCAGTCATTTCGCGGTCCTGCGAGTACGCGACGCCCATCATGCCCATGAACGGCGCGAGCGGGAACCGCACCCGCGCGTCGCCGTAGGACATCACGCCGTGGCCGTCCTCGACGGCGGTGAACGTGGAGACGTTGCCGTACTGCGTCGGGTTCGCGCTGGGTCTGCCGTCGGTGGCGACGGGCGGCATGACCTCGTCGAGCGTGATACCCGCGGGCGGGGTGCCGTCGGCCTTGCACCCCAGCGCTCCTTTGCCGTGGCGGCTCGAGACCACACCGTACGGGACGCGCGGGATCGCCTGCAGTGTCTCAATTTTCAGGACATCTCCGGGCTGGGCGCCTTCGACGAAGACCGGCCCGGTCACCACGTGCGGACCGTCCTTGTCGAAGTTGCGGTGCGTGCGACGGTAATCGGCGGCCACGGCGATCGCGTCCTGTAGCACGTCGCCCTCGTCGACGCCCTCGGCGGCGAAGTACTCGACGGGGTTGCGTCCCTGGTCTTCGAGGATCCCCTCGTGCGAGACCGTGTCGATGGTGACCGTCTGCCCGGATTTCATCCGCATCACCGCCGCGGCGTGCACGGTGGGCACGTAGCCCCACAGCACCTGGTCGGGATCCGACTGCAGATAGTGGTCCCCGGTGATCTCCCCCTGACCGGGCTGCAGAACGTCGAAATCCGTTGTCGCTCCGGCGGCCTGCGGGGTGTCCTTGGTTGTGCAGGCGCCGAGGGTGGTGGCGATGCCGGCCCCCGCGCCGACCGCGGCAACGGCCCGGACGAAGTCGCGTCGGCCGATTCCTCTGCTGATCGTCTCGGCGGCGTCGCGCGCGAACGACTCACTCATCACATGACCTCCGGTAGTTCGGTCCGGCCGAAGCTACCGACGCGGTGTTGCGCCGATGTTGCGGTGAGGTTTACGAAGCCGGCGCCGACACCTGCGTCGGCCCCGGTCTGCGGTGCTTCCGGGCCGCCTGGGGCGGCGATCCAGCTAACAACTCGGCCGAGGAGCACTCCGCCCGGGCGGCAGGCGGAGGACGCTCGTCACCCGTTTACCACTGATGCAAACGCGCGGGTCACAGCAGGTAGATCAAGATCATGACAACAGTTTGCCGGACCTAGGAGGTGTGTCGTCGCAGCTCGTCGGGTCCAGTTTGCACATCAAGCACTGCGGCCGCGGTTTCGACAGGCCTTGGCAAGAGTCGGAGCCGACCGGTCCGCTGCGTTTCAGCGCCGCCACAGCCGACATGACGACCGTGGCCCGCGTCCAAATCGCATTTCAGAGGTGTTTTCAACCGTCTGTCGGATTCACCGCGAAGGCGCCGAGTTCAGGGCCGCCCAGTCGGCTCGCTACCGACGTGGAGTCCACCGCAAGCCTTGCGGGGCTCTTCGCCATAAAGATGCTGAGTCTTACCTCTTTCAATCTTTTTGTCATAGGCGTAGATTGCTGGCTGGCTAGGAAAACTTTCGGGGAGGATGTACATGAAAGCCACTACCAAGTCGTGCGTGACCGCGGGGGTTGCCCTCATCGGGGCCGGAGTGATCGGCGCAAGCGGAATCGCACCGCTACCAGAGGACTCCTACGAGGCGAGTCGCTCACCGGAGGTGAGCCTGCGCGCGGACGTGGGGTCCACCAGTGTTCCGATCGACAGCGCCCAGGCCTTTGCATTGCTGCAAGGCGCGGACCCTGTCGACGCACTGCGCGAATTCATCGAGGGCACGTTGGCGGCCTTCTCGGCCTCCAGTCCGGTGCCCTACACACCGACGGACGGACCGCTCGACGGTCTGTCACGAATCGGCCAGGGATTCACCGCCACCGGCCTACGCGTGGGCTCCGCATTCATCCTGACACCGTTGGGCTTCTTCGAGGTGGCCAGCGCGTTCATCGAGGGCGACACCGCCAGGATGCTCGCCGCGATCGAGAACATCGTCGACGGCCCGCTGTGGGCGGTCGACCCCGCGTTCTACGGACTGCGCGACGCCCTGCCCGCACCGTTGGGCGGCCCGGGCGGCGCGATCGAGAACTTCCGCAACCAGATCTGGCTGGCCACCGAGGAGATCAACGCCGCGATCGCGGATCCGGCTGGGGTGCTGCAGAACTTCATCGACGGCACACTGTTGGCCGCGCAGCAGCCGGGCCCGGTTCCCTACGCCCCGGTGGGTGGGCCGATCGACGGATTCGCCCGCATCGCCCAGGGTGTCGTCGCGACGGGGCTGCGGTTGGCGCAGTCGGCTGTGCTGACACCCATCGGTGTCCTCCAGTTGGCGGCCGCGGTCGCGCAAGGCGACACCGACCAGGCGCTGGACATCATCGAGAACATCGTCGACGGCCCGCTGTGGGTGGCCGACCCGGCGCTGTACGGGTTGCGCGATGCGCTGCCCGCGCCATTCGGTGGAGCGGATGCGCTCGTGGAGAACCTGCGCAACAGCGCGTGGGCGGTCACCCAACAGATCAATGCCGTGATCCGTGGCGCTGTGCAACCTCAGGAAGCTGAGACGTTCCAGACAACGGGCGGCGAGAACCTCGGGAACGACACATCCGCGGAGAACTCGATCACTTCCATCCCGAACGGGCGGACGCTCACCGTGACGGTGCGCGACGACGACCAGGGGCAGCTTGATTCCGCGCCGGCGACGACGCCGACCGCCTCGGGCCAGGAACCGTCGAAGAATCTGACACCCCCTGCGGCACAGGCGAATTCCGGCGAACAGACAGGTCCGGCGCCGACGCAGAACGTCGTGCGGTCATCGCCCAACTTCACACCGTCGAAGAATCAGAAGGGCACCGGATCGCCCGATGCCAACTCCGGCGGTGGAGTCGGTCCGCAGACGCCTTCGACCGAGAACATCGCTGCGCCGGACGGCGGTGAAGGCGCCACGCAGAACGGCAACCTCGGCGATTCGCCGAAGGACGATCCCGGAACGCCAAGCGGCGAGGAGTAATTGAGGTCACCGTGTAGACCCGCGCAGACGCGCGGGTCTACATGGTGCGGACCGCTTCGTAGCCACCCTCAGCCATGCTTCGCGAACAGCGCAGCGGGTAATACGGTGAGGTGATGAGCTCGCAACGACGCAAAGTACTGATCATCGGCGGAGGATTCGGCGGCCTGTTCTGCGCGCGCCGACTGGCGAAGGTCGACGTCGACGTCACGCTGCTCGACCGGTCCGCAGAGCACCTGTTCCAGCCGCTGCTCTACCAGTGCGCGACCGGCAAGCTCAGCATCGGACACATCAGCCGTCCGTTGCGCGAAGAGTTCGCCCGCCACTCCAACATCAGAACGCTGCTCGGAGAGGCGAACGAACTGGACCCGGACGCCCGGACCGTCACCGTGCTGCGCCCCGACGAGACCACGTTCGTCGTTGACTACGACGTCCTGGTACTGGCGGCGGGCATGCGGCAGTCGTATCTGGGTCACGAGGAGTTCGCGCACTGGGCGCCGGGGATGAAGACGCTCGACGACGCGCTCGAGATCCGGCAGCGCATCTTCACCGCGTTCGAGATCGCCGAGACCCTGCCGCCGGGTCCGGAACGCACGAGCTGGCTGACCTTCGCGGTCGCCGGCGGCGGGCCCACCGGGGTCGAATTGGCCGGGCAGATCCGCGAAGTCGCCACCCTCACGCTGAACAATGAGTTCCACAGCATCCAGCCGGAAGAGGCGCGGGTGCTGTTGTTCGACGGCGGCGACCGGGTGCTGAAGAGCTTCGCGCCCGACCTCTCGGCGAAGGCCGGCGAGAAGTTGACCGAACTGGGTGTCGAGATGCATTTCGGTGTGCACGTCACCGATGTGCGCCGCGACGGCGTCACGGTCACCGCCAAGCAGGGCGGGGCCCAACAGCAGTTCGAGACCCGGACGGTGCTGTGGACGGCCGGCGTGGAAGCCGTCCCGTTCGCGCGTCACGTGGCCGAGGTGCTGGGCGCGTCGACCGACCGCGGCGGGCGCATCCAGGTCGAGCCGGACCTCACCGTCCCCGGGCACCCCGAGATCTTCGTCATCGGCGACCTGGTCGGGCGGGACCGGCTCCCGGGTGTCGCCGAGAACGCCATGCAGGGCGGCCTGCACGCGGCCGCCTGTATCCGCCGCGATCTGGCCGGGCAGCCGCGACGGCCGTACCGCTACCGCGATCTCGGCTCGGCGGCCTACATATCCCACGGCAACGCGCTGCTGCAGGTCGGCCCGATCCGGCTGTCTGGGTATCTGGGGTGGGCGGCGTGGGGGCTGATCCACATCGCGTTCCTGACCGGGGTGAGCAACCGCATCAGCACCGTCGTCACCTGGCTGGCCTCGATAGCGCGTGCCGGCCGCTACCACCGGGCGTTCATGCTCGGCGCGGCCGACCGGCCCGAACAGCGCTACACCTACTCCACGTGGGATCTGCCCGAGCCCGCGCCGCCGGAGTACCGCTGACTACTCGGTCGCGATCCCGTAGCCGCCGCGCAGGTCCATGTGGGCGGCCTTCAGGACCCGGTTGCACAGGTCCAGCAGTGCATCGACGTCGAGGTCCGACCCGTCACCAAGTCGCTTGAGCCACAGGTGTTCTTCCTCTTTGAGCGCGCACCACTTCTCCTCGCCGCTGAGGATCGCCGAATCGTCGGCCGGGGTCTCGGCGGCGGTCTTGAGGAGTTGCCGTTTGCAGGCGTCCAGCTGGGTCATCGAGTAGCCGTGCTCGCGGAACTGGCGGTCCCACTCGTCGAGCACCAGGTCGGTGAGCTCACGCACGGGTGCTGAGGCGTAGATCATCAGCTCGGCGATGCCGTCGTCCAGGCCGAGCCGCGCGCGGAATTCGTACAACTCTCGCAGGGCGTCGATCCGTCGTTGGGCGGTGGTTTCCTCGGTGACTTCGGCCCCGGCGCGCAGTTCTGCGCCGCGCTTGACGTGCAGGGTCGCGGAGATCAACGTCTTCAACGCGGCCTTCTTGTCCTCGCCCGCTCGTCTCTCGTAGTCGAGGACCAAAGCGTGCATGCGTTCTTCGCGTTTGCTTCTGGTGTCCAGGCGCTTGGTCCAGATCGCGACGGTCGCCGTGGACACCACCGAGGCGAACGGCACCAGGGTGGTGGTCACGACGGTCGCGATGCTCATCCGGTCAGTTTGCCCGACCGCCCCCGCGCCCACCCGGGTTTTCACGGCGCCGTCAATTCGGCTCAGGTGGGCGGTGCCTGCAGGTCGATCTCGACGGTCAGCCCGCCGCCCGGGGTGTCGGAGGCCGAGATCGTGCCGCCCATCGCCTCGACGAAACCCGAGGCGACCGACAGTCCGAGACCGAGTCCGATCGTGTCGTCGTCGCTGAGCCGCTGGAACGCGGCGAACACCTGCTGCTCGCTGCCCCGCGGGATGCCCGGCCCCTCGTCGACGACCGCGATGAGCACCCGCTGACCGACCTGCCCCGCGGTCACCCGCACCAGGCTTCCCTCGGCGTAGCGCAGTGAGTTGTCGATCAGGTTGGCCATCACGCGCTCGAGCAGTTCGCTGTCGGCCAGCACCGCGTCGCAGTCGATCTCGACCTTGACCCGCTCGCTGCCCGGTCGGGCGAATTCGTCTGACTCGCCGCCGATTCCGAGCAGCGCGCGCTGGACGACGGGTTCGAGCTCGACACGACACATCTCCGCGCGGACCGCCCCGGCGGCCAGGCGTGCGGAGTCCAGCAGGTTGGCCACCAGCGAGGTCAGCTGATCGACCGACTCCTCGACCGTGGCCAGCAGTTCCGCGGAGGCGTCGACGTCGCTGTTGCGGATGCGCGACATCGCCACCTTGGCGGCCGCCAGCGGTGAGCGCAGGTCGTGGCTGACCGCCGTGAGCAGCTCCTGCCGCAGCTTCTCCGACTGCCCGGCGACCTTGGCCCTGCCGGCTTCGACCAACTCGCGCTGCTTGACCAGGTTGACGGCCTGGCGTCCGACGCCGCTGAGGACGCGGCGGTCGCGTGTGGTCAGCGGCGGCCCGGACAGCAGCAGCCAGTACTCGTCGTCGCCGATCTCCACCGGGGTGTCGGCGTCACCGACCTCCGCGCAGGGGTCCGAGCCGGCGTAGGCGACGATGTCGCCGGTCTGGCTGCGGACCAGGCTCACCGCGCGCTGGTTGTAGGTTTCGCGGACCCGTTCCAGCAGCTGGTCGAGGTCGCCGTCCTGCAGGACACCGTCGGCGAACATCGCCAGCAGCGCCGCTTCCCCGGTGGCCTGGCGCGCTTCGCGGACCCGGTAGGAGGCGCGGTCGACGAGCGCGGCGAAGCCGAGGGCGACGAGCAGCAGCACCGCCGACCCGACGGCGCTGGCGGTGTCGTGGATCGCGAACGCGTTCGTCGGCGCCACCAGGAAGTAGGTGATCAGCGCGGCGGACAGCACCGCGGCCAGCAGCGCGGGCCCGAGCCCACCGAGGACTGCGGTGCACAGCACCCCGACGAAGAACAGCGCACCCGAGCCGCCGACGCGCAAGAAGTCATCCGGCAGCAGCAGGGACAGCCCACCCGCAGCGGCCGGAATCGCAACCGCGGCAAGCCATGACGTGATTCGACGCTGACGGGGCGAGCGCAGGGACCACGAGAAACCACCGGCGGCCTGGTCGTGGGTGACCATGTGGACGTCGAGACCGCCGGACTGCTGCACCACGGCTTCGCTGATGCCCTCCTCGAACATCCGCGACAGCCGCGATCGCCGTGAGGTTCCGACGACCAACTGCGTGGCGTTCACGTCGCGGGCGTAGGCGATCAGCGACGAGGCGACGTCGTCGCCGACGACGGTGTGCATGGTGGCGCCCAGGCTGGCCGCCAGATCGCGCAGCGTCTTCTTCTGCTGGTCGGAGATCGCGGTGAGACCACCGCCGTCGACGACGTAGACGACACGCAGGTCGGCACCGGTGCGGGAGGCGATCCGCGACGCCCGTCGCACCAGCACTTCGGATTCGGGGCCGCCGGTGACGCCGACGACGACGCGTTCGCGCGGGCCCCACCGTTCGCTGATCTTCTTGTCGGAGCGGTACTTGGCCAGCGCGGCGTCGACCTGGTCGGCCAACCACAGCAGCGTCAATTGCCTCAGCGCGGTGAGGTTTTCGGCGCGGAAGTAGTTGGACAGCGCGGCGTCGATGCGTTCGGGCGGGTAGACGTTGCCGTGAGCGAGTCTGCGCCGCAACGCTTCCGGGGTGATGTCGACCAGCTCGATCTGGTCGGCCGCGCGTACCACTTCGTCGGGGATGCGATCGGGTTCTTCGACGCCGGTGATCTGGAAGGCCAGTTCGGAAACGCTCTCCAGGTTCTGGATGTTGACCGTGGTGATCACGGTGATGCCGGCGTTGAGGAGTTCCTCGACGTCCTGCCAGCGCTTCTTGTTCTTGCTGCCCGGGGCGTTGGTGTGCGCGAAGTCGTCGACGAGCACGACCTTGGGGCGGCGCTGCATGATCGCGGGTACGTCGATCTCCTGGTATTGCGTGCGATCCTGAACCGTGGTGCGGGGCGGGATGACCTCGATGCCCATCAGCTGCTGGCCGACCTTGCGGCGTCCGTGCGTGTCGACGACCGCGGCGACCACGTCGGTGCCGCGCTCGAGACGGCGGTGCGCCTCGGCGAGCATCGAGTAGGTTTTGCCGACACCGGGCGCCGCGCCGAGGTAGACGCGCAGGTCCCCGGTCTTGCGTCCCAGTATTCCCATCCCCACATCATTCCCTTTGAGCCTGGGTCGGCTCAACCATCGCTGGTCGGGTTGCCGGACGGACAGGAAACTCTGCCGTTCTGCGGGCCGGAATCTAGCCCCGGACGGCATTACGAATCGCCGGGCGACAGCGCACGATCGAAGCCGTCGATTGGAGGACACGATATGAGTACAAAGCGCTACGACCTGGCCCGCACCGGGTGGATTCTCGCCGCTGTCGCGGCCGCCGCGGTCACCTTCCCCTCCGTGGCGGCTGCCGAGCAGGTTTGGGATATCGAGGAGTACGACTCGTGCACACGAATGCTTCACGGCATCGACGGGAGTGAGAGCGAACCGATCGCCCAGGAGGAAGAGAACCAGAAATGGTGCTGCTTCAAAAGCGGCGGCCTGTGGTCCGCGGCGTCAGATGTCTGCGTCGCTCCGCCGGCCGAGAGTGCGGGGTCACCGTCCACTCCGATCGGGCCCATCCGTGATCTGCCGACCGTGAGGGTCGAACAGATCCTCGACGAGCCGGTGGTCGAGGCTGATCGGCCGGCTCTGCGCCCGGCGTTGGGGTAGCCACATTTGCACAGCGAAGATCGCGTGCGTCGGAGACTAAGTAGTGCCGCGCCCGGACGGGACCACAAATGCAGTAGCGCGGCACTGCGTTCGCCGCACCGACCGCGCCTGAGGATTCAACTGTCAGGCTTCTTCATCCCGGCTACGGCGGGAAGGACGGCTGCGGTGGTGATGCTGGAGCGGCTCGCGCGGCTGGCCGTAACTCGGCCGAAGACGGTTCTCGCTGCGACCTTGGTACTCATGATCGCCGCGCTCGGATTCGGCGCGGGGATCACAGAGCGGCTGGCAGGCGGCGGCTTCTACAGCGGTTCCTCCGAAGCGCAGCGCGCCGCCGCTGCGCTTGAGCAGCGTTTTCACGTCGGCAAACCCAACCTGGTAATTCTGGCGACCGACACCCGCGGTCGGTCTGTCGACGACCCCGTTGCGGTGGCCGCCGGCGAGGCGCTCACGCGCGAGCTGGCCGCCGCGCCCGCAATCACGACAGTCAGCTCGTACTGGGGGCCAGACCGCTCCGAATTGCTCCGCAGCAACGACGGTACGAGGGCGCTGATCGTGGCGCACGTCGAAGGCGATGAGCGCGAATTCGCGGCGACGGCCAGACATCTCATCGCAACCTATCGTGACACCGAGCGCGGTCCGCTGAAACTCGAGCTCGGCGGTGAGGCAGTCAGCTACGACGATGTGACCGATCAGCTCAACCACGACCTGGCGGTCAGCGAAGCGATTGCGCTGCCGGTGATCCTGGTGCTGATGACGCTGGTGTTCGGCAGTCTCGTCGCGGCCAGCCTGCCGCTCGTGATCGGGGTGCTGTCGATCGTGGGTTCGCTCGGCCTCCTGGCCTTGCTGTCGGCGCTCACCCCGGTCTCGAACTATGCGCTGAACGTGACAACGATCCTCGGTCTGGCTCTGGCGATCGACTACACCCTTCTGGTGCTGACCAGGTTCCGCGAGGAGCGCACTCGGACTCAATCTCTCGATGATGCGATCACCGCATCGGTTCGAACCGCGGGCCGCACGGTCGTGTTCTCCGCCGCTGCGGTGGCGCTGTCGGTGCTCGCGCTGCTTGTCTTCCCGATGATGTTTCTGCGTTCGATCGCTTACGCGTGTATCGGGGTGATACTGCTCGCGACCATGTGCGCGCTGGTTGTCCTGCCCGCCTTGCTGCGACTTCTGGGCCCACGGATCGACTCGATCGACGTGCGTCGGGTGGTCCCGAAGCGGTTCAGGCGTCGCGTACCGGCCGATCGGACCGAGGAAGACGGATTCTGGTTCCGCAGTTCACGACTGGTCATGCGCAGGCCGATCCTGATGGGGTCCGCGGTGCTGCTTCTGGCGCTCTTGCTCGCGGCACCTTTCAGTAGCATCCGCTTGAGCTTCTCGGATGACCGGTCGCTGCCGGCGACGATCGAAAGCCGAAGTGTCGGCGACGTTGTCCGCTCCCAGTTTCCGGCACAAGCGACTGCGGCGATGGATGTGGTCGTCGAAGGTTTCGCGGGCGAGGGTCAATTGGACAGGTACGCCGCGACGCTGTCGCAGTTGCCGCACGTCGTGGCTGTGAAGCTGGGTCTTACGAGCTATGTCGACGGACAACGGATCGGCGGAGGTCCCGTACTCGACACCGAGCACGCCTATCTACGGTTGCTGCCAGACGTCGACCCTTACAGCGACGCGGCCCACCTGCTGCTCGGTCAGGTACGCCAGACCCCCGCCCCCGGCGCCGTGTACGTCGGCGGACTCACCGCAGAGAACCTCGACGCCAAGAACGCCTTGTTCGACCGGGTTCCCTTGGCCGCGGCGCTGATGGTGGTGGCGATGTTCGGGGTCCTGTTCGCGTTCACCAGAAGCGTCGTCCTGCCGGTGAAAGCATTGCTACTCAACGTGGTCAGCTTGTGTGCGACTCTCGGCGCGATGGTGTTCATCTTCCAGGAGGGTCACCTCAGGTGGCTGGTCGGAGAGTTCGCTGTCACCGGGGCACTGGCCACTCCGGTGCCGATCCTCATCATCTGCCTCGCATTCGGACTGTCCATGGACTACGAGGTCTTCCTGCTGTCGCGCATCACCGAGGAGTACCGCACGCACGGCGACACCAACCGCGCGGTCATGTTCGGGCTGCAGCGCGTCGGGCCCGTGGTCACTGCAGCCGCATTGATCATGTCGGTCGTGTTCATCGCGATGGCCACGTCTGCGGTTTCTTTCGTGAAGTTGCTCGGTGTGGGGGTGACGCTGGCGATCCTGTTCGACGCCACACTTATCCGTGCGGTACTCATGCCCGCCGCGATGACGCTGTTGGGTAGCGCGAATTGGTGGGCGCCTCGTTGGCGACGGCGACCCGCCCACCTTCTCGTGGGCGGGGCACGTCGCCCCTCTCAATTGACCGTGCGTCAACTGAGGGCGCGGTTGGCGGCCGGCTGAGCGGTGGAACGCCACCGCATGAGGAGGGACTGTGGAAACCCAGACATACAGACTGCAACCACGGCAACGCGTGCTGGCCGAAGTCGCAGCACAAGCCTCGGTGATGACCGAACGGTTGTCGGCCAGCAGTTCACCGGGCGAATGCGCGATGGGGGCGTTCGTCAGCAAGTTCCGGACCAGGATTCCGTTGGACGGCAGCACGCCCAGCATCAACGGCATCGCCATGCTGCCGGTGCTCGTGTTCGGCGTCGAGACCGCGGCGCCGATGTGCGCGACACCCTTGGCGCTCGTGCACACACTGTGGTGGGCGGCGGCGCGGTATGTGGACGACGTGATCGATACTGCGCAACTCACTCAGGCCGATCCCACGGAACTCAACTGCGGGTTGATGACCGCGATCGCGGTGGGTAATCGTCTGCCGCAGATCATATTCGGCGACCTGATTGTGTCGGACAGCGTTCGGTTTCGACTCATCACCGAGTACGGGAGCGGCTCTGTCGCCGCATTGAGCGGGCAGTTGACCGACCTGGTGCTGGATGCGGAGACCGCTACTCTCGACGATGTACTGCGCAGCTACGAGGGCAAGACCGGTGGGCCCTACGGGATGGCCGCCGCGCTCGGTGCCCACCTCGCGGAGTGCGACGCCGACCGAGTCGACGCCTGGCGCTCGTTCGGGAGAAAGTTCGGAGTGCTTCGTCAACTGGTCAACGACCAGCGGGACCTGATCACCGGGCGCGACGAGGATCTGCGAAACGGCACCGCGACCTATCTGCTCGTTCACCTCCTTCGCACGGTGTCGCCTGCCCGGCGCGCGGAATTGATCGGCCTTCATCGGCAAGCGCGCACGTCGGAGGCGGCGCGGGCTGAACTGAAACAAGCGATGGTGGCGCCGGACATGGTTTCGGGCTACGCAGAGGCGATCCGGCCTATGGTCCGTACCGCTCACGAATCGCTCGCGTCGTTCGGTGGTGACTCGCGATGTGTCACTGATCTCGCCGAACTCATCGACGAGACGGTTTCGCTCTATCCGGAGTTCCGACTAGCCGACCGTTCCGACGACGGCGAAGGCGACCAGCGTGCCCATCAGGCCGAGCGCTGACACCGCTGCCGGCCATCTGTTGTCGTTGTTACCGATGTACTTGATACCCATGCCGGCTACACCGACCGCAGGCAATGCGACAACCACCTTGGCGAGCGGAGAAACGGGGGCAGCGATCGCGAACAGTGCGGCGGCGAGCGGCCCAGTGCCGAAGGTCATCAACGCCGTCGCGTGGTAACCAATCGACTTGACGTAACTCCGTTCGCCCGGCTCGGGCTGCCGGACAAGCTTCTTGCCGAACTCGACCTGGCCCGCGCACAGCGTGATGATCAGAACTCCGAGCCCCCCGACGACTACGGTCGGCGACTGGCCCCGGATGTCGGCGAACGCCACGAGCAGGTATATGTACAGCAGTAGTTGAACCGGAATACCCAGAGCCAAGTTGACGACCAGGTTATCGCCGCGGGTGACCGGGAACCGCTGCGCGGCAGCCAACAGTGCACCGGCATAGAGAAGTTGGACAACGAGGACAAACAACCCCTCGAGAAGGCACAGATTCGCGACGACGAGCACTGTGACGCACAGCGCGCACAGGGTGGACAAGTCGCGATGTGTGACGGCCCCGGACGCCACGCAGCGGTGTGGGTTGGCAATCCGGTCGTAGTCGCTGTCGCGGACGTCGTCGAGGACACGCAGGATCAGCAGGTCGGCGAATACGGTCACGGCGACGACCCCCAACATGGGTATCGCGCCGGCCGGAATCCGCTCCCCGCCCAGAGCCGCGAACAGGCCGATTCCTCCGATACCGAACGCAACGGCATACGCGCTCGCGGAGACCGGCGGATATCGGTCGGCCACGAAACGTGACATGCGCTCCGCGGTGATCATTGCCCGCCTCTTCGCCACGTTACCGGTAGATCCGACACGCCGCGCGTGAAGATACCTGTGCGCCAGTTGATTCGAGCGCCAGGAACCAGCGCCATCCCGTCCAGTCGAGACAGCACGACCTGCAGTGCAACTTGGAGTTCGACCCGCGCGAAAGCCATTCCGATGCACTGGTGCCGGCCGTGGCCGAACCCGAGATGCGGATTCGGGTATCGGTGCGGACAGAAGTCGTCGGGGTCGGCGAAGACGTCGGGGTCGCGATTGGCGACATCGACCAGGGGGATGACGACCTGACCCTTCGAAATCAGGCGGTCGTGCAGTTCGACGTCCGCGGTAGCGACGTGCGGCTTTCCCGGACCGCCAGCCCTGCCGTCGAACCACACCCAGCGGAGCAGTTCTTCGACGGCGGATGGGATGGCGCCGGGATTATGGCGAAGCTCGTCTGCCAGCCCGGGCCGTTCGAGTATCTCGACAAGGCTCAGCGCGAGGTGGCTTCCCGTCGTCTCAGCGCCGGCCATCAGCAGACCCATGCTGAGCGCCACGATTTCCGGGTCTGTGAGCCCGCTCGCGGGATCCTGCCGCGCCAGTGCAGCGATCAGCCCGCCGGCGGCGCCCGCGCGCCGCGCACGAGCTATCTGGCTTGCGAGATACTCGCGCAGTTGATTAGCAGCTTCGTCGCCGTGGTACCGGTCAGACGACCAGGCAACCGCCAGCCGGGGTGCGAGATACGGCAGATCAGCGACGTCCAGGCCGAGCAGGTCCATGTGGACAAGGGTCGGGAAGGGGTGGCAGAACTGCGCGTAGATGTCTGCGGGCGGCCCTTTTTCCAGCAGATCGTCGACGAGTCCGTTGGCGACAAGTTCGATGCGCGGGCGCGCTTGTTGCGCGCTTCGCATCGTCAGCCAGCCGCGGAGGAGACGGCGCCGAACCGTGTGCAGCGGCGGATCCACGTTGACCAACCCGAAGTCCGAACCGGCGCTCGGCGTGCGCATTCGGAACTGCGCGCGGCTGAACCGGTCATCGCTCAATACGGTGCGGACATCGGATTGGCGCGCTACGGCGACGGCGGCCGTGCCGTCCGGCAAGTCGACGTCAACCGTCGGGCACGCGCGAAACATGTCGACGTACTCTCGGGGCAGTGACGTACCCGGTCCGGGTTCGGGAAGTGGACACATCATCGGTGCCCGTGAAAGATGCGGACGGTGCCGCAACGGCCGTCGATTTCGATCTCGTCGCCGTCGGCAATGGTGCTCGTCGCCCCGGAAACCGCCACTACGGTGGGAACCCCGAGCATGCGACCGGTTATCGCGGTGTGGGACAACATGCTGCCCCGCTCGGCGACGAGTCCCGCGGCGTTGAGCATCAGCGGCAGCCAGCCGGGGTCCGTCTCGAGGGCGACGAGAACGCGTCCCGCGCAATCGTCGGCCCGCACATCAGGGTGCAGCACCAATTTCGCTTGTGCACGGGCGATCCCGGCGCTCGACGGCAGGCCCGACAGCACGGTGCTGGAACCGCCGGTCGACGGTGTATTCGCCGCGCCGCGACGAAGGTCGCCGACACCGATGGGCTGCGTCGCGGTCACGAAGCGGGGCGCCAGCGCGGGGCGACTGCATGATTGCAGGAAGGCTTCCTTCCGTGCTCGTGCCAAGCCGCGGAGATCGCCGACCGTGCACGTTCCGTCGAAGGCGCCGAGCAGCTCCTCGGCTTCCAGGTGAACGTAGTCGTCGGGTGAGTCGAGCCCTCCGGCAGCGGCCAGATCCGCCCCCAGGCGGCTCATGGCCTCCCGCGAGAGGCCGTACAGCTGGGTTCGGCAGAACCGGGTGTCCTCGCGGGCCCTGGCAAGAAACCGTGCGGCGCGCAGCGCGACCTTCAAGACGGCACGCCGGGATCTGGACGGGCAGATCCGTCGTAGCTCGTCGAGCGCTCCTCGCTCCGCGGACCGCTCTTGGGAAGCGATCTGCTGCATCGTCGTTCCCGCCGCCACGAACGGCCGTAACGACTCGATGAGCATCTCGGGTCTTTGACGCGGTGTCGGTTCCTCGATCTTGAGGTCGCTCATCGCACGATCGCCGAATCTCCGAAGGTGCGTGGTGACATCGGCGGCCAACTTGCTGCCGTAGCGACCACCCTCGAGCTGCCGCCACGTGTCCCCTGCGTCGCCGGTCAGCACGCGCTCGGACAGACCTGGTATGGCGTTGATCTGCTCGGCGAGCGCCACCGTGGAGTGCACCGACTCCAATGTCCGGTTCGGCGGCCCTCCAGGCAACAGCGCAGCGGGGTTGACATCGGCTGTATGGGTCCAGCGCCGGGCCAGCACTATCGATGCGGCGTAAACGGCAAGACCCAGATAGCTGGCCAGAATCGTGACGCCCCAACGGCACTCGGCCTCCGCCCACACTTTTCGATAGACGGCGACGATATCGTCGGCCGCCAGATGCTCGAAGTTCGTGCCGGCCAGATGCCGGCCATCCCACCAGGCCAGGAAGTTTCGTAGCTGCCGGGGGAACCGGACGGCCACCCACGCCAGCCTCGGCAACAGCGCGAGGAGTCGTAGCCCGGCACCACGGTCGAGCGCCGAATGAAGGTCAGCACCGTCTGTCTGCAACCCGAGCGACCGCTCCCACAACGGGCGCACGACGTCCCAACCGGGCATCTGGCTGTGCAGCGCATACCACGCGTCGAGGCGGTAGTAGAGGCGACCGTCGAGGTATCCCACCATGCGACGAAGCTGGTGCTCACGACTGCGCAGTTGGCAATCCGGAACGCCGACGATGCGGTAGAAGTCGCGAAAGCTCATGCGGTAGAACGCTCGTGCGTGGGAGTAGGTCATGGCTGTCGTCACACCCGGAAAGCTCTCGGTCAGATTGTGGTTCGTCCACTCGACGGGCCGGCCGGCCTCCCGGCTTCGCACCGCAGGTCGCGCCTGCACCAAATGGACCGCCGAGTCGGCGGTGATGACGCCTTCGAGGTCCTGGGGACCGCCGAAGAGTCGTTCCGCGGTGTCCGCCAGAGTCACGATCTGCTCGATCTGAGCATCGGAGAGCACGGGTTCGTCGGCGAGGCGATCGGGCACCCGATACTCGGCCACGCCTCCGGTGGGTGCCCGGCACAGCATGCGTTGTTTGTGCGTGATTCGCTTCTCGATTCCACCCGAGCGCACGAAGAAGTGGTCGATGTCGGCGCGCTCGGCCACCACGCCTTCTCCGATACCGTGAACCGCCGCGACGTTCGTCCCCCGCAGCCCGGTCACCGGGTCATGGGTGAACGCAACGAATGAGCTTCGCCCATCGACCATCTGTTGGATGCCCACGCACACGCCGAGAACGCTTGGGTCGATCCCGCGTCGCGCGCGGTAGAGCACCGATTCGACGCTGAAGACTGACGCGGCGCAGGCCGCGATCCGGTTGATCACCGCGTTGGCGCTGACGTAGAGGTAGCTGTCGGTCAGCCCCGCGAAGGCGTCGGCGGCGTCGTCTTCACCCAGGTGCCCGTCGCGTCCGACGACGCAGGCGCGGACCGCGACGTCACGCAGGCCGAGGTCGATGCCCTTCATCAGGATCGCGGTTTGGGTTTCCGGCGCCAGAGGCACGAGTTCGGCAGCGCTGCGGGCAGCCTCGGCCCATGCGGTCAATCGCTCGATACCGGCGCCGACCCCCGGAAACGGGGGCACCACGTCGGCGATGGCAGCCCATGGTGACTCGACGACGACACAGAAGAACGGCGGAACCCGGACCCCGGCATCACGTAACCGTTGCTGACGCGCGAACTTGTGGCCCACCAGGCTGGCGTCGGCCAGTTCGGCCGGCGCATCGACAATCTTGATCATCACCACACTCCCGGTACGATCCGGCTTCGGACGCTTGCGAATTCGCGGTATTCGGATGACCGGCGGAGGAGCCCTTCCTCGACCCTGATGCGCCAGAGAACCGCCGCTGCGAGCAGCGCCAATGCCGCAACGCTCGCCGGGCTGGCGAAGTAACCGACGAAGCCGATGTTGGCCAGCAGCATCCCGGCATAGGCGGGATGGCGCAGCACACGGTACGGGCCGGAGCCGACGACGCCGCCTTCGGAGATCGGGGTGACCCGGTGTGAATACGCGGCGCCGAGTTCGTGGATCGCCCACGCGCGCAGTGCCACACCCGCGAGGAATACGCCGGCCAGCACGACACCGGCCCTCCCGGAGACGGCCGGCGAAGCGTATGCGGCCGCAAGAGCCGTCGCGATGCGCGCCGCCGCATACGGGACGAGGGTGCGGTTCTCTGCGGCAGACTCGCGCGGTGTGCCGGCCGTGATTCGTGCCTCTGACAGCAGCCATCCGAGATAGGCGCCGACGAACGCCGCCGCGGCGAAGCGCCCGCCGATCGCATGGACCGCCAGGGCACCGACGAGAGCACCCGCTGTCGACACCAACAGCGCGCGGAGCAAGCGGGTGGTAAGCCGATCAGCCGGCCCGTAGCCGCGCATACTCATCTCCGTCGACACACCGGGTCGCGATGAGAATCGAACCGACCTCGATCGCGTGATCACCCACCGAGTGCACGTCGATGCGTAGCTTGCACGTCTGTTCGGGCGGCGTGCTCTGCCACGACACCGCCCGCGCCTCACCACTTCGCGGCACTGCCGTGGCTACCTCCGCGGTGAACCCGACGAAGATCATCTTCGTCCCGAACGGGTGCTCACCCCACCTGTGCAGAATCACAGTGGCGAGCTGGCGGGCCGCCTCCAGAAGGGACGCGACAGCGCCGACCCGCGGCGGTAATCCATCGATGGCGTCCTGCTCGCGTATCCGAGCCCAGACCCGCCCGCCGTCGACCGTCAGCGGCCCGATCGCGACGTTGCGGGTGTCGGCGCGATGCACCAGTTCACTGGAGATGGGCCCGGCCTCGAGCGCGGGCACGGCGACATGCTCTGTGCACAGCTGCCTTTCACGTGACCTCAGTGACCCCGTCGCGACATCGCGCCCGGACTGGGTGACCTCGATCCGGTATGTTCCGCCGGCTTCCCGGATGGCCGCCACCTGTATCGGAGCGTCGAGTTCACAGAACCTGGTGAAGGTGAGACGGTAGGTCACGCTGTCCTGCATGAGCATCGAATCATGTTCTGCCAGTTCGAGAACAGCCGTCGCCGGCAGCATGCCGGGCACGTGGTCGAGCGGATGATCGAAGAAGACGGGATCGCTGAGATTGACACGCACCAACCCGTGCGACATGCCTCGGCTGATGTCGATCGTGCGTCCCGCAATCACCCGCGGCGCCATCGGTGTGAGTAGCTTCATCGTTGCCGCCTCCGCTCGTCTGGGCTCTCTCGACGCAACAACCACTGCAACAGGAATCCTCACTCGGAGTCACGACGAGGACCTCAGTAGCGGCCTACCGCAATCGGCGCGCGTTTCGACGCGCGCTACTGAGTCACCCGGCGTGGGCTGTTCTCAGTGGTACCGGCCGGAGATCGGACGAGAAAGCAGTAGCAGACCACTGTGCTGCTTGGGTCACAGAGCGACGACGATGTCGTTGTGGGAAGCAATGGCATCGCAACAGCAACGATGACGCCGACCGACCCATGCGAACAGTTGCCCCTGGTCGCGGATCGGTTACGCGAAATCCTGATCAGCGGCTGTGGTTTCGACGCCATCTATCGGCACATCCTGGCTGCCCCGGGTAAACGGCTCCGAGCCACGATGGTCTTGTCCTGCGCCAGTCTGCTGCCCTCGGCTTCCGCGGTGCCGCTGCGCGGTTGCGTCGATGTGGCGTGTGCGATCGAGATGATCCACGAGGCATCGCTGGTTCACGACGACATCTGCGACGGATCGCTGTCGAGGCGCGATGCGCCGTCAGTACCAGCCGTGTTCGGCGTCCGCACCGCCGCCCAGGCGGGATTCCATCTGCTCGGCAAGGCTTTGGAGACGCTCGCGCAGGTACTGGCCGACCATCCAGAGGTGTTCGCACGGCTCGGTGAGGAATCCGGTGTCACCTACTTCGACCGCATCTCGGATCTGTCCTTCGGGCAGCTCATCGAGACCATGCCGCCCGCGGTGGACGACGTCGCCATGCGCCGGCATTACGAGCTGGTGGCCGGGGCAAAGACCGGCACGCTGTTCCGGCTGGCCTGCTCGTACGGCGGTACGGCCGGCGGCCTCGACCGCAACCAGTTGTGCGCGCTGATGCGGTACGCGGACCAACTCGCGCTCGCCTTTCAGATCATGGACGACGTCCGCGACATCGAGGGCGGCCCCTCGCTGGGCAAGGAGGCTGGCGGCGACCTCGACCGCCGGGTGCCGACCTGGCCGGTGATCGAATGGCTGGGTATGCGGCCCGGCGCCCATGAGATGTGGCTTTCCAGGGTGACGGAGAGTGTCGACCTGCAGGCCGACCTGGTGAGCAGCGGCGCCACGCGCGCTGCCCGTGCCGTCGCCGCCCGCGCTGCGCGCAATGCCTGCCGCGCGATCAACGCGCTCCCACCCTCCCCCGCACATGAACGGTTGCGTCAACTCGCCGTTCGGGTGGTGTCCCGGTGAGGGCGGCCCGCAGCCTCGACGTCGCGGTGCGTTTCCTTCCCGCGAACCTACGGGCCGAGGCCACCACAGCCCTGCTGGCCTGCCGGATACTGAACACCTACAGCAACCACCGCGTCGTCGGTTACCTGAACGGTGACACCGATGCATTGCCGCAGCCGGCGGTGGGCCCCGTGCTGACCGAGCGCCTGCGCGATGTGCGAGTGTTGCTGTCGGAACTGCCTTTCGAGGGACAGGAGCGGGTCGGCCGGTTGTTGGTCGATGTCGGTCGCGCTCACGGCGTGGGAGCGCTCGGGCCGGCGGTGCTCTACGTATGCGAGCTGGTCACTG
Organism: Mycolicibacterium flavescens; assembly: GCF_001722335.1. Classification (GTDB taxonomy): domain Bacteria; phylum Actinomycetota; class Actinomycetes; order Mycobacteriales; family Mycobacteriaceae; genus Mycobacterium; species Mycobacterium flavescens. Next base: position 20,753 of record NZ_MIHA01000021.1, on the reverse strand, counting down.
AGGGGGTCTGCGCCGAGGCCGACTTGGGCGAGTTGGCCGGATGCGTAGGCGCCGCAGTCGAGTTGGCCGACGACTGGGAGGTCGGCGAACTGGTGCTGCACGGCGGCGACCGGACACAGGCGGTACTGCAGCGCATGCTGGTCTCCGCGCTGGGGAGCTTCGCCCTGCTGGCCCGGCTCGGCCCGTGCATCCGCAGCCGCGGCGCCCGGGCCGCAATCGCTTATATCGCGATCACGACGACCGAGTCCCTGTGCGCGGCCTTCGGGGCGCCCGCACCCTACCCGCGGCCGGCGCGACGGGCTGCAGCGGTGGTGGCCGCCGTCTCCACCGGTCGCTGGACGGCCATGCTGAAGCGACTGCGCTGTTCCGTCGATGCAGCGATCCACCATCTGCTCGACGCGTCGCCCGACCATCGCGTTGCTGCCGTAGCGGGCGCGGCCGACCTCCCCGCCACCGGCGATCCGTGCTCGATGCCGCCCGCGGTCGGCCCGCTCATGGTGGGTACCGCGTTCGCGTTGACCGAAGTCCTGCCGGCCGGACCGCTGACCGGCGAACTGCCCCAATCGCACGTGCGCCGCATGATGATCGCCGACCACCTGACCTTCTGCGCCCTGGAACGCCTGCATCCCCGCGATGCGGACGCCATGAGCACCCTCGCGACGGAATTGCAGCTCATCGCGCTCGCGGCCCACTGCCCTCGTGGCGTCTGAACAGACACAATCAGCCGACGAAGGATCCGCTGAATGCCTTCACGAAGGCGTGGCAGACCGACGACTACGAGACGATCATCGCCGAGCTCAAGCAGCCGAGCACGTCGTCGTCCGATACCGGGGTCTTTCTCGCTGCGGCGTAGTCCGTCTGGGCAATGTCGTGGCCATCTTCGGCCAGTCGAGCCGCAGGAGGTCGATCCGGTCCGTGGCATGTCCCCATAACACGAGGCTTATAGATCTGCGGCGGTTGCGGCGTTGACATGACTGCTGGAGCAACAGAGGAGGAACTCATGTCAACGCGCCGAGTACTCATCACGGGCGCCTCCAAGGGCATCGGAATGGCGACCGCGAGAAAGGTTGCCGCGGGTGGCGCCATCCCGATCGGCCTCGCGCGCACCGAACCGTCCGACTTCCCGGGCGAGTTTCATCGGGTGGACCTCGCCGACCGGAACGCCACCGCGGAGGTGCTGGAGACCATCGTGGCGAGCGCACCCGTCGACGCCGTGGTCAACAACTTCGGGTTCGCGCGGTTCGGTCGCATCGGCGACATCGATCTCGATCATCTGTCCGACACCTACGACCTGAACGTGCGGACGGCCATCCAAGTGGTGCAGGCAGCGTTGCCGGGCATGCTTGCCGCGCGGTGGGGACGGATCGTCAATGTCACGAGCCTGACCACACTGGGTACCCCGGAACGCACCCCGTACGCCGCGGCGAAGGCTGCGCTGGAGGCATGTACGCGGATCTGGGCGAACGAATTGGCGTTGACGGGTATCACGGTCAACGCAGTCGCGCCCGGGCCCACCGAGACCGAGATGTACCGCGAGAGAAGCCCGATCGGGTCAGAACGTGAGGCGCGCTTTCTGGAGACCATCGCGATGCACCGGGTGGGCACACCTCAAGAGATCGCTCATGCGATCTGCAGCCTGCTCGACGAGGACGCCGGTTACATCACCGGCCAGGTGATCCGGGTCGACGGCGGCGGAAGCATCGGCTCATGAGCGACACACCGGATCTGTCGATCGGTCGGCGCGGGGGTTCAGCAGTAGCACAGTCGGTCGAATTCGACGGTATAAGAGCTACTTTCGTTGTCGATGGTGTGCTGATTACGCGTCCGGAGATCTTCTTTCCCACGGCGCCTGCCGAGTACTTCGAGGATTCACTGACAGCGACGGGTGAGCTCGCCGTGGGAGTGGGTGGCCTCCTGGTGCAAACGCCGGACGACACCATCCTGATCGACGCGGGCGTCGGCGTGATGCGAGGAGATTTCGTTTTCGGCCACGCGGACTGCGGCACGCTGCTCGACGTGCTCGACGCCCTCGATGTCGGGGTCGGCGACATCGATGTGGTGGCGTTCACGCATCTGCACTTCGACCACGCTGGATGGGCGTACATCAACGGGCTGAAGACATTCCCGATTGCGCGCTATGTGCTGTCCGCCCAGGAATGGGCCCCGCACAGCCACCAGGAGTCCGGCGACGATGGCGCCGTCGCCGGGCAGATCGTCGAACAGTTGGCGGCCCACGGCGATGCCGAGTTCATCGCCGACGGTGCAGCGGTCGCTTACGGTGTGCGCGCTGTCGTGACCGGTGGGCACACCCCGGGACACACGGCTTATGTCGTCACGTCGCCGGCAGGTAACCGACTGGTGGCGTTCGGGGACGCCTTCCACAATCCGGTGCAGATAACCCATCCCGAGTTGTTGTCAGCCGCTGACTCGGATGCGGCTGGCGTCTTCTCGGCGCGGCAGCGGCTGCTCGCGGAGTTGTCGGTACCGCACACCATCGGGTTCGGCATCCACTTCGGCGATCGGTCGTTCGGGCGCGTGGTCACCACCGCGGACGGTAGGGCCGAGTGGGATCCGGTTCCCACCTCGGTGCCGACGACCTCTGGTGGCTGAGCGGTTCAGTGCTGCGAGACGTGTTCGAGAAAGGCCCGCGCGGGCGCTGATGCGCTGGCCGAGGCAGCTACACCGAGTTTCCGGACCGTTCTGGGCACCAGTGTGCGCACGACGACACCGTCGGGGAGTTCGGGCAGTCCGGCGCTTGGCATGATGCTGACGCCGAGCCCGGCGCGGGCGATTTCCAGCACCGCCGACATTGACCGCGCTTCGAACGCCACGTCGAATTCGACGCCCTCGGTCTGCGCCACCGGCGCGAACGCCGATGCACATCCGCCGGTCGACCAGATGAAGGGCTCGGTGGCCAGGTCGGTGTAGCGCAGGGCGCTGAGGCCGGCGAGGCGGTGGTCGGCCGGAACCACCGCGACCATGTCCTGCTCTCCGAGGACGACGGAGTCCAGCCCGTGGATGGGGAGGCTGACCACACCCACCTCTGCCGCGCCTCCGTCCAACCAGTCGCGCACTTCCTCCTCGCTGCCCTCGAGGAGTCGGAACTCGACGGCGGGATAGCGCTGAGTGAAGGTCTTGATGTGCGGTGCGATGAGTGAGGCGGTGACGCTCGGGAGGCTCGCCAGGCTCAGCGTGCCGACCAACTGCCCTGTCGACGCGGCGGCTTCGTCACGCATCAACCTGATGTGGCGCAGCGCTTCTCGTGCATGAGCCAGCGCCACAGATCCGGCTTGGGTCAGCGCGATACCGTCGCGCCCCCGGTGCAGCAAGGGCGTACCGAGCTCCTTCTCCAGGGCGGCGATCGCTCGGCTGACCGCAGGCTGGGATATGCCCAATTCATAACCCGCCGCGGTGAAACCGCCGTGTTCCGCGACCGCGACAAGTGTCCTCATCTGCAGAATCGTCGGCAATGGGCGCTCCCGGCATGACCGTCTCGGAAGCCGAACATATCACTTCCGGCATAGCCGACCCCATGGTACGACGGCCGAGAAATGGCCCCTACCTGCGTCGACACCCGTGCCCCCAGTCGGACTCGAACCGACACTGGGCGGATTTTAAGTCCGCTGCCTCTGCCAATTGGGCTATGGGGGCGTCGCAGCTCAGAGGGTACTTCAGGCTGTTTCAGCCTCGTTTCCTCGTCCTGACTAACGCAGCGATACCGCAGTACTGTGGATCGCCTTGCCCAGCGCGTCGGCCACACCGCTTAAATCGCCGATGAGGAGATGGCCGTAGCGGTCGAGGGTCATCGCGGCGGTCGCGTGTCCGAGCAGTCTCTGCACGACCTTGACGTTGGCGACTGCGCTGGTCGCCAGCGACGCGGTGGTGTGTCTCAGACCGTGCGGTACCAGCCCGTCGATACCGACTTCTGCGCACGCCTTGTCGAAAGCCCAGCGGTATTCACCGAGTGGCAGGTAGCGCCCTTGCGACTCGGGAACACCACCGCATTCGGGTCGGCGGGCAACTCGACCGTGAGTTTCTTCCAGACAGGTTCAGGGACTGGCACGTGGCGATCACGCCTGGTCTTTGTCGTCGACTCCACGATGACCTTACCGGTGACCGCGGTCGCGGACGAGCGCACCGTCAGCACCCGATCCCCCACATGCCGGCGCCGCAACGCGACCGGTTCGCCGACCTCGGCCCTCTGTAGCCCAGGACCAGTGTCAGGGTCTCGAAACGATCAGCGGCCTTGGCCAGCATCAGAAGCTCGGCGTGGCTCAGGTAGCGCCGCTCCCGCTCGGCCTGTTCCGGAAAATCTTGGTCCCGCTTGATCTCATGGGCGACGTTCTTGGCGACCTTGCCGATCCGTTGCACGTACTTGCGGACAGCGCCGACCAGTTGGTGAGCCTGGGTGATCCGACTTGCAGATAAGCCCGCACGGCGCTGCCCACCGTCAACCGAAAGCGCTCCCAGCCACGTGAATATGACTCATAGTCAAGCCGTTTCAGCGGTACGTTCTCCCACTTAGGCAGTACCACCGTGTCGAGCAAAGAGCGATATCCTGCAACGGTTTTCGGCTTGCGGTGCTGCTTGGTGGCGAACCACCGTTCGGCGACCGAGCCAAACGTCTCCGCGCTCTTACGGGGGTCGACATACTCCCCGCGCTGGACATCCGCAGTGAGTCCGTTCAGATAAGCCTGCGCATCCGGCTTGCGCTGGAAACTCTTCGTCCGCTCGGCTCCGGTGGCGTCGACCCACCTGACACGCCAGCGGGAGACCTTGCCGCATACCGCAGATCTCTCGGTGCGCATCGTGCCGTCCGGATCCTTGACGCGCTTGTGCCAACGGTCGTCGATCCCCGCTCGCTCGTTCCGGGTCGTCACGGCCTGAACATTCCGCAGTAATCCGTGATAGTCATCCGCCTTATAGGTGGCCATCACGGAAGCTGCCCGCCGCAATCTGCGGTCGGATAGCGGCTACGACCTGGCGAAATCTAGCTGGCCGAAGGAGTCACCGGACCGTACCGATCCTTGCTGTGAAAGTAGATCTCAGCGCTGCATCCCGGGCAGTGGACCCAGTACTCAAACCGAGCATCGTCGGCGCCACTGCCCTGTTCACGGACCTCGATCAACACATCCGCGTCAGCATTCTTGGGGCATACGACGCCATCCCACGAACCTGCGGCGATACTTCTGGTCACGTCGACCCACTTTTTCGCGAGTGATGTGTATTCGGACACCTGACGCACCCTCCGCACTTTCAGACGCCGAGGCTATTCATCAGACGACGCAGTACGACCGTCAATCTCGTTGGCATGCTTGCGCAGCCGTGCAGCGACCTGCCTGACCCACTCTGTGTAGGTGAATTCCGGCAGTGGGTAATAGTTGGCCTCTAACGTGCGCGTCACGAGTCGCCTCATATCGGACTCGGCGGACCTAGCACTCACATCATCGATCTCATGGACCAACGATCGGAGCAGGTCCACAGAGGGCTCTTCATCCTGCACGTAACTGTCGACAACCTCTTGCCAGTCTGCGGCTTCCAGGCCCCAATCCTCGTGGAAGTAGGCGCCGAAGAAATGGCGTAACTCCTCCGACATCGAATCGTCGTTCACGGCCGTTTCCGCATCACTCCTACCAATTCGTTGTCAAACCTGCGGAGGTGTAGTCCCAGGGCCAGTCTGGGTGCTACGCAGCCGGAGTCGGTTAGCGATCTCTTTCAACCATTCGCCATACGTCAACGGCGCTGGGCCGTAGTCCACCCCGACTTGACGGACGAGAAATTCCTTTAGCTCCGGCTCCTGACGAGATCCACGCAGCTCGTCAATCTGCTCAGCCAACAGCTGCAGTGGCGCAGGCGTCGGATCTGCGTCGACATAGTTGTCAACGATTCCCTGCCAGTCGTCCGCTTCAAGGTCCCAGTCCTGGTGAAAATTGGTAGCCAGAAACTGGTACAGCTCGCGAGAGATCGACCCGTCATTCATGGTTTAGGGAACCCTGTTAGCACGTACCACCCGCCATTTCCATCACCTTTCAGAACAACTCTAACGGTGCTACCTGTCACGGCCTCGGTCGCTCCTTGCACCAGTACGGAACCGCCATCGAACGGTGCATCCAACTCAAGTTTGCGAGGTGCCCCCTCCGCGACCCAACTGTTCAACAGGTCCTGATTCTCTCGGATGGCGGCGCTGACCGCCGATGCCGCTTCATCAGATGTTGCGAAAGTGGAGACCGTCTGTAGGCCAGACGACTCCATCCGTGCCGCTAAATCGTCAGGGGTCATTCCAACATGACGCTCGATGAGGTGTCCCCCATTCGCTTCACTGCTCTGCAAGATCGCGGTGGCATCCTCAAACCCGAAGTTACCGACAGGCCCTGCGTCGGCACCGCCTCCACCGGGCGGTCCGCCCGCATCCGGGGTGTGGTCGATATGGGGAGCCGATGGCGTGTCGGGTAGGTGATGTGCGCCCGCACTGCCGGCGTCCAGGGCGTCGTCGACGTGGCGCCCGGCGTTGAAGGCGTCAACAGCGTGTTCGAGACCCTCTGTGACGAACTTGCCGCCAGGGATGGGTGCCACCCCGGCCACGTCGAGCACAGCACCAATCCGATCCTCGAGTGAGGCTTCGCTCCAATTTCGAAAGACATCGATGTCGTGGGCGACATCGGGAATCAAACCGAAACTGCCCTCGCTCAGTGCACGGCTTCCCTCGGCGAACGCGGAAGGCTCCGCAGGAAACGCTTGTACATCGGCATTCTCTGGAAGCGCCGGGATCGGCACGCGCCCCTGACCGACTTCACCGGCCGCCGCGTTGAGATTCTCCAGAACCTCGGTCTGAGTGGTTACCTCACCGCGTACATCAAACAAGGCCTGTCCCAAAGCGTCGAGTTGGTCGCGGGTCGGGCCGGCACCCGCAACAGCGACAGTCGACTGAGCCAGCGCATCGTCGAGCGCGCCTTGAGCCGACGCCACGCTCTCACGCGCAGCGTCCACCCTGGCCTGCTGATCACTAATCACTGACGGATCGGCGCCAACGATGGGCGCCTCCAAGGGGTGTCGCGTGTACCGGCGATCCTCTTCCCTGCCAGTTCCAGCGTGCGGATTGAGGATGCGCTCCACCGCCGTAGGCGGTGTTTCGACCGGTTTCCCCGCGACTTCCGTCAACGCCTCGTCCAGGTTCGACGGCTGTTGCCCCTCTGCGGTCTTTCCTTCACCGAGCATCGCCTCCAACGGCGACTCACCTGCTTCGGCGCCTTCAGCTCTTTCAGAGGACCCCTCGGGTACCAACATGCCCTGCCAGCTGCCCGCAGATTCCTTCGGTAACGATCCCGCGTCCGTGTTCTCTGACGACTCGGCGCTAGAGCCGGTGTCCTCAGTCTTGTTGTCCACGAGCCGGATCGTCGGATCGGTCTCATTTCCACCGCGATCACCTTCGAACCGAACTCCTTCCAGGTCAGCAGCCTTCGCTTTAAGCTGCTGCCCGATCAGGGCGTCGGTGGCGACGAGCTGCTCAGCCCGCCATCGGATGAATTCCGCGTGCTCGGTCGCAGCCCTCATGCGGGCGGCGGCATCTCCTCGTCGTAGGCACGGTTGTCGGTTACCGAGAGGTCCTCACCCACGGTGAAGTCGTCCTGCTCGGCGTCAGCGATCGCTTCGAGCACGCGACTGCGAGCACCCCGGATGTCCTCACTGCCACGCGTGGCGGTATCGGCAGCTTCGCGATGCACATCGCCCTGCCGACGCACGACCGAGGTATCCGCGGTTACTCGGTTCACAGCGGCATCTTTGGCGTCACCTTCCCATGAGGTGCCGCCGGGGGTCAGGATGTTCTGCCTGTGCTGCTCGAACGCTGATTCCAGTACGCCTGCCAATGTCCGCCAGCGGGTAGCGGAAGCATCGAGCTCTGAACTGTCCCAGGCCTCGACGCCCGACCTGCTGGGTGGACCCATTGGTGCGGCCGCCGGGCTCACATGGTCACCGAGATAGCGTCGGCACTGCCCCCGTCCGTGGCGTCATAGTGATCGCTTGCCGCAGCGACAGCACCGGCCTGACCTGCGATACGAACAGAAACACGCGTACGTGCGGTGGCACTTGCCGCTTCAAATGCGGCGATTCCCGCACCACTCGGGCGAGCAGTCACCGGACCGTCAAAGCCACCGGCGAGCACATCACCGGCGACAGCGACGCTGTCAGCGGCCGCAGACATCAACCCGCTCGCATCCACGTCCAAGTCTTTTGCCACCATCTATCCCCACTTAGCCATTCCAGACTACGACGCACATCGGTGCCAGCGTTGCGCCAAATCGGACCCACCCCGCCGAGTGTGGGATCAATGACCGCTTCGGCCGCTCAAAGCGTGCGGGTAACCCACGTTCGGCCGACAAGAAGCGTTAAGACGCCGGGGGAAGGCGTCAAGAAACCGTCAAGGCGCTCGCAGCCCCTCTGAACTGGGCGTTTCCTTGAACCAGGCCGCCGAGATCCGGCGGGTCGTAAACGTCTCGGAGTGACATGTCCGTAGTGGTCTACACCGTGCTGACCGTCGGCGTCTTCGCCGTCCTCGGCCTGGTGCAACGGTTGGTGGAGCGCCTGTGAGCTACGCCAACACCGTCGGCCTCGTGCTGGCGGTCCTCGTCGCGATCTTCCTGTTCGCCGCGCTGCTGTTCCCGGAGCGGTTCTGATGTCCACCACCACCGCGGGCATCCTGTTCCTGCTCTCGCTGATCGTCGCGCTCGCCGCCGTCCACGTCCCGCTCGGCGACTACATGTACCGCGTCTACAGCACCGAAAAGCACCTGCGCGCTGAACGATTCGTCTATCGCCTCATCGGCGCCGACCCCCGCGCCGAACAGTCCTGGGGTTCCTACGCCCGCAGCGTGCTGGCCTTCTCCGCCGTCGGCATCCTGTTCCTCTTCGTTCTGCAACTCGTCCAGGGCCGCCTCCCGCTGCACCTCGACGATCCGGCCACCCCGATGACGCCGGCCCTCGCCTGGAACACCGCGGTCAGCTTCGTCACCAACACCAACTGGCAGGCCTACTCCGGCGAGTCCACCCAGAGCCACCTCGTCCAGATGGCCGGCCTGGCCGTGCAGAACTTCGTCTCGGCCGCCGTCGGCATGGCCGTCGCGATGGCCTTCATCCGCGGCCTGGCCCGCCGCAACACCGGCGACCTCGGCAACTTCTGGGTCGACCTCACCCGCGGCACGTTGCGAATCCTGTTGCCGATAGCCGTAATCGGCGCGACGATCCTCGTTGCCGGCGGCGTCATCCAGAACTTCGCCGTGCACGACCAGGTCGTCACCGCACTGAACGGCGCCCAGCAGACCATCCCCGGCGGACCCGTCGCCAGCCAGGAAGTGATCAAAGAACTCGGCACCAACGGCGGCGGCTTCTTCAACGTCAACTCCGCCCACCCGTTCGAGAACCCCACCGCCTGGACCAACTGGGTCGAGATCTTCCTGATGGCCTGCATCGCGTTCTCACTGCCCCGCACCTTCGGCCGGATGGTCGAATCCCGCAGGCAGGGTTACGCGATCGTCGCCGCCATGTCCGCCATCGCGCTGACCAGCGTCACGCTGATCCTGACCTTCCAACTGCAGCACCACGGAACCGTTCCCACCGCCGTCGGCGCCGCCACCGAGGGCGTCGAACAACGCTTCGGCGTCGCCAACTCCGCCGTCTTCGCCGACGTGACGACGCTGACGTCGACCGGCGCGGTGAACTCGTTCCACGACTCCTACACCAGCCTCGGCGGCATGATGACGCTGTTCAACATGCAGCTCGGCGAAATCGCGCCCGGCGGTGTCGGTTCGGGGCTCTACGGCATGCTGATCCTGGCGATCATCACCGTCTTCGTCGCCGGTCTGATGGTCGGCCGGACCCCCGAGTACCTCGGCAAGAAGATCACCCCCCGCGAGATCAAGCTGGCCGCAACATACTTCCTGATCACCCCGCTGATCGTGCTCACCGGCACCGCTGTCGCGATGGCGATGCCCGGTCAACGCGCCGGCATGCTCAACACCGGGCCACACGGCCTGTCCGAAGTGCTCTACGCGTTCACTTCCGCGGGCAACAACAACGGTTCGGCGTTCGCCGGCATCTCGGTCAACACCGAGTGGTACAACACCGCACTCGGCCTCGCGATGGTCTTCGGCCGCTTCCTGCCGATCATCATCGTTCTCGCGCTCGCCGGTTCGCTGGCCCGGCAGGGCAAGACGCCCGAGTCAGTCGGCACACTTCCCACCCACCGTCCGCAGTTCGTCGGCATGCTCACCGGCGTCACGTTGATCCTGGTGACACTCACCTTCCTGCCGATGCTCGCGCTCGGTCCCCTCGCCGAAGGAATCCACTGACCATGACCGTCACCGCAATCGAACATCGCATCCACGCCCAGCGTCACGCACCCAAGCGGGTGCAGGGCGGGCTGCTCGACCCGAAGATGTTGTGGCAGGCCCTCCCCGACGCTCTACGCAAACTCGATCCGCGCACACTGTGGCGTAACCCCGTAATGTTCATCGTCGAACTGGGCGCCGTCTGGAGCACCATCCTCACTGCCCTGAACCCGTCGTGGTTCGCGTGGCTGATCGTGGTGTGGCTGTGGCTGACCGTCGTGTTCGCCAACCTCGCCGAGGCCGTCGCCGAAGGCCGCGGCAAGGCGCAGGCCGACAGCCTGCGTCGCACCCGCACCGCCACCGTGGCCCGCCGCCTGATCGAGTCGGGCGTCGAGGAGGAGGTCGCCGCATCGCTGCTGCGCGAGGGCGACATCGTCGTGGTGGAAGCCGGCCAGACCATCCCCGGCGACGGCGACGTGATCGAAGGCATCGCCTCGGTCGACGAATCGGCCATCACCGGGGAATCCGCCCCGGTCATCCGCGAATCCGGCGGCGACCGCTCCGCCGTCACCGGCGGCACCACCGTACTCTCCGACCGCCTCGTCGTGCGGATCACCCAGCGCCAGGGCGAGAGTTTCATCGACCGGATGATCGCGCTCGTCGAGGGCGCCAACCGGCAGAAGACCCCGAACGAGATCGCGCTCAACATCCTGCTCGCGTCGCTGACGATCATCTTCGTGTTCGCCGTCGCCACGCTGCAACCCCTGGCGATCTACTCCAAGGCCAACAATCCCGGTGTCCCGGATTCGTTGGCGCTCAACGGCGACGGGATCAGCGGCATCGCGATGGTCGCGCTGCTGGTGTGCCTCATCCCCACCACCATCGGCGCGCTGCTGTCGGCCATCGGGATCGCCGGCATGGACCGCCTGGTGCAGCGCAACGTGCTGGCGATGTCGGGCCGTGCCGTCGAGGCGGCCGGTGACGTCAACACGCTGCTGCTCGACAAGACCGGCACCATCACGCTGGGCAACCGGCAGGCGGCGGCGTTCGTTCCGCTGCCCGGGGTGAGCGCCGAAACCCTCGCCGACGCAGCACAATTGGCCAGCCTCGCCGACGAGACCCCGGAGGGCCGTTCCATCGTGGTGTTCGCCAAACAGCACTTCGGGCTGCGGGCGCGCACCTCCGGTGAACTCGACGACGCGCACTGGGTCGAGTTCAGTGCCACCACCCGGATGTCCGGCGTCGACATCGGCGAACACCGGGTACGCAAGGGCGCCGCCTCAGCCGTCGTCGAGTGGGTGCGCTCCGAAGGCGGCACGGTGCCAACTCAACTCGGCGATCTCGTCGACTCGATCTCCGCGGCCGGCGGCACCCCACTGGTCGTCGCGCACGTTGTCACCGACGACACCGACCCGAAGGCCGCCGAGGTGCTCGGCGTCATCCACCTCAAGGACGTCGTCAAACAGGGCATGCGGGAACGCTTCGACGAGATGCGTCGCATGGGCATCCGCACCGTGATGATCACCGGCGACAACCCGTTGACCGCCAAGGCCATCGCCGACGAGGCCGGCGTCGACGACTTCCTGGCCGAGGCCACCCCCGAGGACAAGATGGCGCTGATCCGCAAGGAACAGGCCGGCGGCAAGTTGGTGGCCATGACCGGCGACGGCACCAACGACGCCCCGGCGCTCGCGCAGGCCGATGTCGGCGTCGCGATGAACACCGGCACGTCGGCGGCCAAGGAAGCCGGCAACATGGTCGACCTGGACTCCGATCCGACCAAGCTCATCGAGATCGTCGAGATCGGCAAGCAGTTGCTGATCACCCGTGGCGCGCTCACGACGTTCTCCATCGCCAACGACATCGCCAAATACTTCGCGATCATCCCCGCGCTGTTCGTGTCCCTGTTCCCCGGCCTGGATCTGCTCAACGTCATGCGGCTGCACAGCCCCCAGTCGGCGATCCTGTCCGCGGTGATCTTCAACGCGATCGTGATCGTCGCGCTCATTCCGCTGGCGCTGCGCGGTGTGCGATACACCCCCGGCGGCGCGTCGAAACTGTTGAGCCGCAACCTGTACGTCTACGGCCTCGGCGGGATCATCGCGCCGTTCGTCGGTATCAAACTGATCGACCTGATCGTCCAACTCTTCCCGGGAATGTGACATGACCTTCACCACCCTCGTCCGCCAGCACTGGGCTGCGCTGCGCGCGCTGCTCGTGCTCACCGCGATCCTCGGCATCGCCTACCCCGTGTTCATCTGGCTGCTCGCCCAGCTGCCCGGCCTGCGCGACAACGCCACCGGCTCGATACTCGAGGTCGACGGGAAACCGGTGGGCAGCAGCCTGATCGGGCAGTCCTTCACCGACGCCGATGGCAACCCGCTGCCGCAATACTTCCAGAGCCGGCCGTCGTCCGCCGGCGACGGCTACGACCCGATGTCCACCAGCGCGAGCAACCTCGGGCCCGAGAGCATCGTCGACCAACCCGACAAGCCGAGCCTGCTCACCCTGGTCTGCCAGCGCAGCAAGGCCGTCGGCGAACTCGACGGCGTCGACGGCGCCCGGCCGTTCTGCACGGGCGACGGTGTGGGCGCGGTGCTCTCGGTGATCGGGCCCCCCGACGCCGCCGGCAACGTCGTCCGGCCGACGCGGGTGGTCAGCGTCAACGAACCCTGCGCGACGACCCGGACCCCGTTCCTGGCCACCTACGAGAACGTCCGCGTCGAATGCGCGGCACCCGGCGAGGATTACCGCATCGGCCAGATCGTGCCGATCCACGGCCCGGCCCTCGATCCGGCGGTACCCGCCGACGCGGTCACCGCCAGCGGCAGCGGCCTCGACCCGCACGTCTCCCCCGCCTACGCCGCCATCCAGGTCGACCGGGTCGCGAAGGCGCGCGGTGTCAGCGCCGATGAGGTGCGGCGCATCGTCGCCGAGCACACCGACGGGCGCACGCTCGGCTTCCTCGGAGAACCCACGGTCAACGTGCTGAAACTGAACATGGCGCTCGACGCCCGGTATCCGGGTGGATGATGGGCAGGTGAGCACCGCGCCCGGGCCGTCGAGGAAGCGCGGTGAACTGCGCATCTACCTCGGTGCGGCACCGGGCGTCGGCAAGACCTACGCCATGCTCGGTGAGGCGCGCCGGCGACTGGAACGCGGCACGGACGTCGTCGCCGCAGTCGTCGAGACCCACGGCCGCGCAAAGACCGCCGAGCTGCTGGCGGGCATCGAGACCGTGCCGCCCACCTACCTCGAGTACCGCGGCAAGCGCATGGCCGAACTCGACGTCGACGCGGTGCTGCGCCGTCGCCCCCAGGTGGTGCTGGTCGACGAACTCGCCCACACCAACACCCCCGGCAGCCGCAATCCCAAGCGGTGGCAGGACGTCGAGGAACTGCTCGCCGCGGGCATCACGGTCATCTCGACGGTCAACGTGCAGCACCTCGAAAGCCTCAACGACGTCGTCGCGACGATCACCGGAGTCGAACAGCAGGAGACGGTGCCCGATGAGGTGGTCCGCGCCGCCGACCAGGTCGAGCTGGTCGACATCACTCCGGAAGCGTTGCGCCGCAGGCTCGCCCACGGCAATGTCTACTCCCCGGAGCGGATCGACGCGGCGCTGTCGAACTACTTCCGCCGCGGTAACCTGACCGCGCTGCGCGAGCTCGCGCTGCTGTGGCTGGCCGATCAGGTCGACGCGGCGCTGGACAAGTACCGCGAAGAGAACGCGATCACCGCCACCTGGGAGGCCCGCGAGCGCGTCGTCGTCGCGGTCACCGGCGGACCCGAATCCGAGACCCTGGTGCGGCGCGCATCACGCATCGCGTCACGGTCCAGCGCCGAACTGATGGTGGTGCACGTCGTCCACGGAGACGGCCTGTCCGGGGTGTCCGCACCGCAGATGGGCAAGGTGCGTGAGCTGGCCGCCAATCTCGGCGCCACGCTGCACACTGTCGTCGGCGACGACGTGCCCACTGCGCTACTGGATTTCGCCCGCGACGAGAACGCCACCCAGCTGGTGATCGGCACCTCGCGGCGGTCCCGGTGGGCGCGGATCTTCGACGAGGGCATCGGCGCCACCGTGGTCCAGCAGTCCGGCTCGATCGATGTCCACATGGTCACCCACCCGGAGGCGCGCAGGCCGTCGCTGTGGGCCCGCGCCACCCCACGGCGACGACACCTCGCGTCCTGGTGCGCGGCGCTCGTCGTGCCGTCGGCGGTGTGCGCATTGTCGGCGCTTGCCCTCGACCGCTATCTCGACGTGGGCGGCGAGAGCGCGCTGTTCTTCGTCGGTGTGCTCATCGTCGCGCTGCTGGGAGGCGTTGCGCCTGCGGCATTGTCGGCGGTGCTCTCCGGTCTGCTGCTGAACTACTTCCTGATCGAGCCGCGCTACACGCTGGACATCGCGCGGCCCGACAACGCGATCACCAGCGTGGTGCTGCTCGCGGTCGCGGTGGCGGTGGCGGCGTTGGTCGACAGCGCCGCCAACCGTGCGCGCGAGGCCCGACGCGCCTCGCAGGAGGCCGAGCTGCTCGCGCTGTTCGCCGGCTCCGTGCTGCATGGTGCCGATCTGGAGTCGCTGCTCGAACGCGTCCGCGAGACGTATTCCCAACGCGCGGTGAGCATTCTGCGCTCGCCCGGCGGTGTCGTCGCCTGCGTCGGCGAGGACCCGTGCGTCGATGTCGATTCCGCCGACACCGCGATCGACGCCGACGAGTTCTGGCTGCTGTTGTCCGGCCGCAAGTTGGCGGCCCGCGACCGCCGGGTGCTGACCGCCGTCGCCAAGCAGGCCGCCGGCCTCATCAGGCAGCGCGAGCTGACCGCGGAAGCCGCCAGGGCCGAAGCCATCTCACAGGCCGACGAGATGCGGCGCTCACTGCTTTCTGCGGTGAGCCACGACCTGCGCACACCGCTGGCGGGCGCCAAGGCCGCGGTGTCGAGCCTGCGCAGCGACGACGTCGGCTTCTCGCCTGAAGACACCGCCGAGTTGCTGGCCACCGTCGAGGAGTCCGTCGACCAGCTCACCGCGCTCGTCGGCAACCTGCTCGACTCCTCGCGCCTGGCCGCCGGGGTGGTGAAGCCGGAACTGCGCGAGGTCTATCTCGAAGAGACAGTGCAGCGGGCGCTGCTGGAAATCACCGGGCGGGACAACGAATCCAAGCGCCGGGTCAAGGTCGACGTCGGCGATGTGACGGCGCTCGGCGATGCCGGACTGCTGGAGCGGGTGCTGGCGAACCTGATCGACAACGCGCTGCGCTACGCCCCCGACGCACCGGTGCGGGTCACCGCCGGACGGGTCGGCGACCGGGTGCTCATCGCGGTGATCGACGAGGGACCGGGCATCGCCCGCGGCGCCGAGGAGCAGATGTTCGCGCCGTTTCAGCGCCTCGGAGACCAGGACAACACCAGCGGAGTGGGTCTGGGGCTGTCGGTCGCGCGCGGGTTCGTCGAGGCGATGGGCGGCACGATCTCGGCGACCGACACGCCGGGCGGCGGTCTCACCGTCGAGATCGACCTGGCGGCGCCATGACCGAACGCAAGACGCGGGTGCTGGTCGTCGACGACCAACCGCAGATCGTGCGCGCGCTGCGCATCAACCTGTCGGTGCGCGGCTACGAGGTGTTCACCGCGGCCACCGGCGCCGAGGCGCTCACGACCGCCGCCGACCACAAACCCGACGTGATCATCCTGGATCTGGGGCTGCCGGACATGTCGGGCATCGATGTGCTCGCGGGATTGCGCGGATGGCTGACCGCGCCGGTGATCGTGCTGTCGGCGCGCGGCGACTCCACCGACAAGGTCGAGGCCCTCGACGCCGGCGCCGACGACTACGTGACCAAACCGTTCGGCATGGACGAACTCCTGGCCCGGCTACGCGCGGCGGTGCGACGGGCCACGGTCGTCGACACCGACGAGCCGGTGATCGAAACCTCCTCGTTCACAGTCGATCTGGCTGCCAAGAAGGTGACCAAGAACGGTGTCGAGGTGCATCTGACGCCCACCGAATGGGGCATGCTCGAGATGCTGGTGCGCAACCGCGGCAAGCTGGTCGGTCGCGAGGAGCTACTCAAAGAGGTGTGGGGCCCGGCGTACGCCAAAGAGACCCACTATCTGCGGGTGTACCTGGCGCAGCTGCGGCGCAAGCTCGAGGACGACCCGTCGCACCCGGTGCATCTGCTGACCGAGGCCGGGATGGGCTACCGCTTTGCGCCCTGAGCCACCGCTTCGGCGATCGGCACGTCGCCGTTGTTGAACTCGATGGTGCGGCCGACGGTGGAGTCGTCGGCCAGGCACGCGGCGGCCACTGCTGCGACGTCCTCGCGGGACACCTCGCCGTCGGCGGCGTCGGGACCGACCGCGATGCGCCCGGTCGCGGGTTCCAGCGTCAGCCGGCCCGGCCCGAGGATCGTCCACCGCAGGTCGCTGTCGCGCAGGTGAGCGTCCGCGGCGGCTTTCGCTTCGGCGTAGGGGAAGAACGAGCTGTCCTTCGGTACACCGTGATCCGGGCGGGCGCCGAAGTACGACACCATCACGAACCGGGCAACGCCGGCCTGTCCCGCTGCGTCGATCACGCGGATCGCGGCGTCGCGGTCCACCGCGTAGGTGCGCGCCGGGTCGCCGCCACCGGCGCCTGCGGTGAACACCACCGCGTCGTGCCCGTCGAGCAGTTCGGCCAGGGCCGCGGTGTCGAGTTGCTCGATGTCGGCAACCAGCGGCTCGGCGCCGGTCACCATGACCTCCTCGGAGTGGTCCGGGTTGCGGAACACCGACGTGACCTGGTCGCCGCGCTCGCGCAGGATTCTGGACAGGTGCATGGCCACCTTGCCGTGGCCGCCGATGATCAGGATCCGAGCCATCTCCCCAATGTAGCCACGGGTTAGGCAATACTGTCGGCGTGCGAACCTCAAAGCTGTCTGCTCGGAACCTGATCATCGCCGGCGCGTTCACCGTCGCGGCCACGTTGTCCAGCATCGCGCCGGTCCTGGCCACGCCGGGTCCCCTGGTCGCCCAGGACTCGGGATGCTCCACCGGGGAGGAAGGCGACCTCTACACCGGCGCCTGCGTCCCCTACCTGGTGCCCAACACGCCCGGGGCCAGCAACGTCGCCTGCCCGACCGGCGTCTCGGGCGCGGAGTGCACGGCTCCGGCGCAGCCGGCGGCACCCGCGACACCCAAGCCGTTTCAGCCCTCGCCGGAGGAGCAGGAGCTCGAGGCCGTCAGCACCCCGGACTACTGATCCGCGGTTTCGCGCACCCGCCCATCCCGCGCGAACAGCCGCAAAGTGCCCTGTTTTCGGCCGCATGAGGGTCACTTTGCGTCTGCTCGGCGTGGAGCCCGCACGGTGAGCCGTTGCGGGTTGCCGCCGAGGACCGTGCCCGCGCCCATTCGCGGTGGTCGACCGCCGTGCCCGGTGCGAGCGCGGGACGCCGCGGTCGGCGGCAGTGTGGTCACGGCACCGGTCGCAGTTGCCGCACGGTTCGAGGGGTCTCGGCGTAGGAGCGCATCATCTCGACGCGGGTGCGGTTCGGTCGCGGCGAGGCGCTTCATCACGTCGTCCTTCATCAGCTGCTCGGGTCCGAGGAAGACGTAGCGGGCGTCGCCGCGATCGACCGCGGCCGCGGCGTCGGATTTCTCGAGCGCGGCAATCTGGTCGTGCTGCAACGCGATCAGCGGGGAGATGACGATCACCGGCTTCGGCAGCAGCACCGCGGGCACCTGGTAGATCGCCGACTTTCCCGAGCCCGTCATCGCCTCGAGTTGCTAGCTCATGCCAGCCGAAAACATCGGCGGTGCTTTGTGCAGCCGATCGCTGTCGCTCACTTCGTCGTCAGAGCCAGGACTGCGCGGTTGAACTGGCGGCGCGGCCAGCCCAATTTCCCGTCGCCGCCGAGCGCGGCGCGGGCGGCGTTGCGGCCACAGACGCCGTGCACTCCCCCGCCGGGCGAGGCGCCGGCGCTGCCGAGGAACACGTTCTCGATCGGGGTGTCGGCGCCGCCGAATCCGGGGATGGGTCGAAAGATCAACTGCTGGAACAGCTGTGATGTTCCGCCGTTGACGGCACCGGCGTGCAGATTCGCGTCGCTGGCCTGCAGGTCGGACGGCCGCTGGATGGTTTTGCCGACGATGTGGTCGCTGAATCCGGGTGCGTGCTTCTCCAAGACGACGTCAACGGCGGCCGACAGCTGGTCCGCCGATGCGTCGTCGTCGACACCGCGGGGCAGATGCGTGTAGGCCCAGGCGCTTTCGGTGCCCTCCGGTGAGCGGGTCGGGTCGGCGGTGGTCATCTGGCCGAACAGCAGGAACGGGTGCAGCGGTACGGTGCCGGTGTTGAGGTCGGCCATCCAGCGGATCAGGCCGTCGTGGTCGGCGCCGAGGTGGACGGTGCCGGCGTCGCTGAGGCTTTTCGAGCGCCACGGAATCGGCGCGTCGAGCGCGTAGTTGATTTTCAGCACCGGTGTGTCCCAGACGAATCGGTCGAAGTCCTGCAGGACCGAGGCGGGTAGCGCGTCGGCGGGCAGCAGGTTTCGGTACAGCGCGGGGGCGGACGTGTCGGCGATGACCGCGCGGCGTACGCGTACGGTGTTGCCGCCGGTGGTTCTGACGGAGACTGCGCGACGGCCGCGAACATCGATGGCCTCGACTTCGTGGCCGCATTCGATGCGG
Organism: Mycolicibacterium flavescens; assembly: GCF_001722335.1. Lineage (GTDB taxonomy): Bacteria > Actinomycetota > Actinomycetes > Mycobacteriales > Mycobacteriaceae > Mycobacterium > Mycobacterium flavescens. The sequence continues at coordinate 1,765 of NZ_MIHA01000021.1, read as the reverse complement.
GCGCCCGCGGAGGTGGCGCGGTTGACCAGTGCGGCGGTGAGTTGTCCGGCGCCGCCGACGGGGACCGGGAATCCGCCGTCCTGGCCCATCATGATCAGCATATAGCCCATGACGCCGCTGCCGGGGGCGTCGATCGGCACGTCGGCGTGCATTGCGTTGCCCAGCAACAGGAGTCGGGCGTCCTCGCCCTCGAAGAGTCGTTCGGCCATGATCCCCGCCGGCAGCAGGAGCAGGTGCGCGAGGCGCAACGCTTCGGCGGTGCCGAGTTCCTTCAGTAGCCCGACCGCTCCGCGCACCGGCGGGAACGGTGAGAACAAGGTCTCGAGCAGCGGTTCCCTGATGCGGCGCCACTGGGTGAACAGGTCGCGCCAGCGGTCCCCGTCGCCGGGGGTGCGGCGGTTGAGATCGGCGACGGTGCGGTCGAGTTCACGCCAGAGGACCGGTGCGTCGTCGTCCTCGGCGTTGCGGGCGTGCCCGACGACGGCGGGTGAGTGGGACCAGCGCAGGCCGTGGTCCTCCAGGTGCAGGGCCTTGAGCGCGGGCGACATCACCGAGAGCGGATAGAACGCGCTGTACAGGTCGCTGGTGTAGCCGGGGAACAGTTCGGCGCTCTTGACCGCGCCGCCGGGTTGGTCCTGGGCTTCGAGCACCACCACGTCCCAGCCCTCGTCGGCGAGCATGGCGGCGGCCACCAGACCGTTGTGACCGGCTCCGATCACCACGGCGTCGGCGGTGGTCGGGATACTCACCTCGAGATCAGCCGATTGGACGCGGCTTTGACCGAATCGGGCAAGAACTTGTTCATCAGTCCCATTCCCTTGGAAAGTGGTGACGACGCAACGACTTTCTTCTCGCCGCGCATCAACGCGTCGTAGCCCTGTTTGGCGACCTTGCCGGGATCGTCCTTGGGTATCCGACCCACGAGCGTGTCGGGCATGCCGACGCGTCGGAAGAAGTTGGTTTCCGTCGCTCCCGGCATGAGCACGGTGATGGTGACGTCGGTGTCGCGGAGTTCGTCCTGCAGGGCTTCAGCGAAGGACTGAACGAACGACTTGGATGCGTTGTAGACCGTCTGATGTGAACCGGGCATGGTCGCCACCAGGGATGAGGTGAACAGCACCTTGCCGGAGTTCGCGCTCACCATGTCCTGCAGTACGAACTTGGCCAGATGCGTTGTGCCTCTTATGTTGAGGTCGATGGTGTTGAGGTCCTCTTCGAGCCCGCGGTCGACGAAGCGCCCGCCGCCGCCGGTGCCGGCGTTGAGCGCGGCGGCGTCGAGACGACGGCCGTTCTCGGTGACGCTGCGGTAGAGCCGATCCACGTCGTCGGGTTTACGAAGGTCGACTTGCTCTGCACGCACTTCCCCGCCGCTGGCCCGGAGTTTCTCGGCGCAGGCGTGGATTGCGTCGTCGTCGGCGGCGACAACCAGGTCGTAGCCGTCGTCGGCGAACAGCTTCGCGAGCTCGAATCCGATTCCGCTGGAAGCGCCGGTGACTAGTGCGAGCGGTCGTGCCTGTGCCATGTTCGCGGGCTACCCGGCGCAGCTTGCGTCAAACGCGCGTGTGGGGTTCCGCGGTGTCAGTTGGCGTCGCGGTCGGTGTCGGTGGGGTCGGGTCTTTCGGCGCGGTCGTCGTCGCTGGCGTCGTGGGCGCCGTCGTCGGGGATCAGGTAACGCTCGGGGTGGTGGTAGTTGTTGACCCGGGCCTGGCCGGTGTCCAACTGCGGTGGGGGTCGCCATTCGGTGCGGCCGTCTTTGCGTTTTCCG